>DASXDS010000054.1:0-39510 GCA_036490455.1 Rhizomicrobium sp. | reverse complement strand
ATGTGGGGTGGTGACAAGCCGGTACCGTATCGATTGGGCCATTGTGGGTGGCGAGAGCGGGCCGCGCGCGCGTCCGATGGCGGAAGAATGGGCTATCGATCTGCGCGATCAGTGCCAAGCGGCCAAGGTTGCATTCTTCTTTAAACAGTGGGGCGGTGTGCGCCCCAAGTCAGGCGGTCGCACTTTGTGCGGCCGCGAGTGGAATCAATATCCGCGTATTGCCAAGACACACCGCATTGAGGCGATGGCTGCAGAATAGAACGGAGGAGAAGTGAGCGATCCGTATGCCGGTCGCGAGCAAACCCAGGCAAAACATTTCATTCTCAAAAGATACCTAGAGGCGCTCGCATTCAAGGTTTTAACGTTCTCTGATATCACCTACGTCGACGGCTTCTCTGGGCCTTGGGAAACCAAGACGGAGAATTTCGGCGATTCTTCATTCATGATAGCCATCACGGTGCTGAGAGACGCACAGAAGAAGATTTTCGAGCGTAGTGGCAAACAACGGCGAATACGCTGTTTCTTTTCCGAGACAAATGTGGAGGCTTTCACGCAGCTTGAGGCAGCGGCAGTTCCCTTCCACAAACCGGAAGAAATGTTTGAGATAAGGACTTATCGCGGCAAATTCGAGAACGCGGTCAGCGAAATCCAGAATTTCATAGGTAGTTCGTTTCCATTGATCTTCATCGATCCGACAGGATGGACCGGCTATCCATTCGACAAGATTCGACCATTATTTCAACGCTCGAAATGCGAGGTCGTGATCAACTTCATGTATGAATTTGTTAATCGCTTTTCTAACAGTGATGACGAGGACATTGTCGCCTCGCTCAACGAAATATTGGGCGGTTCCGGTTGGCGCGATCGTTTGGACCCGACACTTCCACGCGGCGCCGCGGTCGAAAAGCTATTTCGCGAAACTTTCAAAGCAGCCGGAAATTTCGATTTCGTCATTTCGACGAAGATCGATAAAGCCGCGGCAGAGCGTCCGCATTTCTTCATCACTTATGCCACCAAAAGTCCCGACGGCCTGATTGCATTCCGCGATATCGAATACGCCGCGATTCGTGCTCATGCTAAGAACCGGGCCAATGCCAAAGAGAAAAAACGCGAATCGCGATCTAGTACATCCGATTTGTTCGCCGGTCATGACGCGAGGGTTCAGGAAGCGACGATCGATGACATTGTTGAAGAACAGAAGTACTGGCCTCGACCGACCTGAAGGCAGCGCTGGTAAGGAACGGCTCTTTAAAATTCGTCGCTGTAGTGGTCAGACTGCTTGAAGCGTTCATGCTGCGGGAAACGAACGTCAAGGATATATGCGTCGATCTCGCGAGAGCTGGTGAAATCGAAAATACTTGGGGTGGCGGTAATCATAAGCCGCGCGATGAGGACCTGATAAAATTGAGAAGCCCTGCACGTTAAGTCCTCTCATGTGACGATCCCGCACCACCTTGCCTAGTGTAATACCGATCACACCGCTCGCACGCCGGTGTGCGCGCGTGTCACCAGTAATGCGCATTTGCATCGATAGCCGTACAAACGCGAGTGCACCCGTCGCAATCCGCCAAAAGCTGTCGCAATCGGCCTGAATACATCGTTCCCGTTCCGCAATACATGTTCGCCGTCGCGTTGGGCGACATCCGGACAGGACGTTTCGTCCCACCGGTCAACGGAGCGAAGGACATTCCAATGCATCTGAATTTTTCGGCACGCGCCGCATCCGCGGCGGTGGTGCTTCTGTGCGGCCTGACGGCAGGCTGCACCACAACGACGGAGACCGGCGTCGTGCCCGGCACCAAGGGTTTCGACGCCTATATGCGCGGCGACTACACGACCGCGATGCAGACCTTCCAGTCGGAAGAACAACAGTATCCGAACAACCCATATGTCCAGTTCAACATCGCCGACACCTATGCGGCGACCGGCCATCGCGACGACGCCATCCGCTACTACAAGATGGTGCTGGCGAGCGGCCGGGAAACCTATCCGACAACGATCACCGAAGCGAACAAGGCCGAGGCGCTCGCCATTGCGGCCTGCGATCACCTGACATCCATGAGCGTAAGCTGTAATTGAGCCACCGCGCACGGGAAGGCCCGGTCTGCGCCGGGCCTTCCTTCAGTGCGTTCGAATGACGATGTCGTCTCCGCGGCGAGGTGATGCTACGATCAGGCCCGCCGGGTTTCGCGAGGACATCATGCGCCGCCAGTCATCCCTGTTTGCCGCGATCGGCGTCTGTCTTTTTACGGCCGGCTGCCTCTCGCCCACGGAGACCGGCGATCAGCCGGGCACGCCGGGTCTCGATGCCTACAAGCGCAACCAATACGCCGCGGCGATGGAGATCTTCCAGGCCGAGGCGCAGCAGTACCCGAAAAATCCCTATGTCGAATTCAACATCGCCAGAACCTATGCGGCGACAGGCCATCGCGACGATGCCATCCGCTATTACCGGATGGTCCGCATCGACGGTCAGGACGTCGACGTCGACTCCGGCGTCGTCGCCGAAGGGCGCAAGAACGAGGATCTGGCCGAAGCGGCCTGCGATCACCTGATCGCGATGGGCGTGGCGTGCAATTGAGTCCTGATTGTCAATAAGAAACGATTTTTCTCAAACGCATTGAATGGGAGTTTGGCGTGGACATAGCGCTCGCGCTCAATATCGCAACGACCGTCGCCGTAGTCGGCGGCGTCATCTTCGGGGCGTGGCAAATCCGGGTCGCCGCCAAGGCGCGCGCCACGCAGGTCTCGCTTCAACTGGTCGAGATGCTGTACTCGCACAATCTGATGGATGGCCTGGGCGCGCTGAACGATCTGCCGGAAGGATTGAACTGGCAGGAATTGAAAAACGAACTTGGCGAGCGCTGGATTGCCGTCTTCACGCTGATCAACACGCTCGACGGCCTCGGCATCCTCGTTTTCCGCAAGGAGGTCGCGTTCGACGTGGCGGACGACTTCTTCCACCACGCGGTCGCAATCGTCTGGCGGAAAACGCGCGCGGCGATCGCCGACCGGCGGCAACAGCCCGGCCGCGAGAGCAGCTTCCGCTTTCTCGAACTGCTGGCCGAGGCGCAGGCCCGGCGCAAACTGTCTTAGGGCCGGCGTCGGCGCTACGTCACCGCCCTGGCCGCGTTGCGGATCACGTCGAGCACGACTTCCCGTTCGCGGGATGGCGAAAATCCTGCGGGAACCTGCCGAATAGGCGGCAATTAACCGGTCGTTCACCGCATTCCTAAGCGTTCCTCAATAAACTTCGGACATTCTCGCAGCCGATGTGGAAGAACCCGCTTCTGGCTTTTGCCTTTTGCGTCCTCGCGGCCGTGAATGCGGCCGGCGAAGCGCATGCGCAGGCGGCGCCCACGCCGCACGACGCGCTGATCGCCGACGCCAAGAAGGCGATGATGACCGACCCGAAGGCCGCGCTCGGCAAGGCGAAGGCAGCGCTTACGATCGCGCAGGCATGGCCCGCGTCGGCGCACCGCTCCGAAGCGGTCGCGACGAGCTTCTGGCTGGAATCCGAAGCGCTCACCCGGCTCGACAAGGTCAAGGACGCGCGCGCGGCCCTGGACCAGGCGATCAGGATCGCCGCAAACGACGGCAAGACGACCAAGCTCGACGGCGACATCGCGCTTTCGCTCGCCCGCATCGCCGACAACAACGGCAACATCGCCCTCGCCCTGAAGAGCTTCCAGAAGGCGCACGACATCTTCGCCAAGCTCGGCGTGGCGCGCAGCCAGTCGATCGCGCTGCAGGGGCTGGGCGGCATCTACGACGAGGCGCACGCATTCGATCGCGAGATCGGCTATTACCGCCGCGCTTCGCAGGTCTATTCGGAAGATCCGGCGCTGGAGCTTTCCGCCTCGAACAATGTCGGCTATGCGCAGCTGCAGCTCGGTCACTACGACGAAGCGGCGAAGAATTTCCAGCGCGCGCTCGATCTCAGCAAGAAGCTCGACAGCCCGTTCCTCACCGGCCAGATCCTCAACACGCTCGCGGCCGTGTACGCCAAGCAGCACAAATTCGCCGACGCCATGAAAGCGGCGCACGACGCGTTGCACGCGTTCGGCAAGGATGACGGCGGCCAGGCGCCCTTCGTCTACGGGGTCGAAGCGGAAGTCGAATACGAGCGCGGCAATCTCGACGCGGCCGCCGCCGACCTCGACAAGGCGTTCCACGGTGTCGATCTCGCGATGACGATCGCGCCGTATCGCGACATGCACGAGATCGCCTACAAGGTCTATCGCGCGAAAGGCAATCTGCCGCTCGCGATGGCGCATCTGGAGGCGTTCAAGCGGCTGGACGACCAGGGCCGTTCGCTCGCGGCGTCCGCCAACCTGGCGCTGATGGGAGCGCAGTTCGACTTCACCAACCAGAAGCTCGAAATCGCGCAGCTTAAATCCGCACAATTGGAACGCGACATCAGCCTGCGCGAATCCCGCGCGGCGATGCAGCGGGTCATCTTCATCACGCTGTTCCTCGCCGGCTTTGCATTTGCCGCCTGGATCGGCTGGCGCCACATGGTGCTGCGCCGCCATCGCGACGTGATCAGCAAGGCCAACACCGATCTCACCCGGACCCTGGGCGAGCGCGACAGCGAGATCGAACGGCGCACCGCGGTCGAGGCAGAGCTGCGCCTCGCCAAGCGCCAGGCCGAACAGGCCAACATCTCCAAGAGCCACTTCCTTGCGAATATGAGCCACGAGCTGCGCACGCCGCTCAATGCGATCATCGGCTTCTCCGAGATGCTCACCAACGAAGTGTTCGGCGCGATTGGCAATGCCCGCTACAAGGAATACGCGAACGACATCAACACCGGCGGCCGCAGCCTGCTGGCGGTGCTCAACGACATCCTCGACATGGCGCGCATCGACGCAGGCAACGAAGTGCTCGCCGACGACAATCTCTCGCTGCATGAGGTGGTGGACAGCGTGGTGGACGAGTTCCAGGGCAGCAACCTGACGGGCAAGAGCGTCTGCCGCGAAGCGGGCGACGACGTGTGGGTGCACGGCGACGCCAAGCGGCTGCGCCAGGTCGTGGTCAACCTCGTTTCGAACGCGGTGAAATTCACCGGCGCGGACGGCGATATCCGCATCCGCGTCGCGCGTGCGGAAGACGGCGGCGCCGACATCTTCGTCAGCGACAACGGCGTGGGCATTCCCGAAGACAAGCTCGCGATGGTGCTGGAACCGTTCGGCCAGGCGGAAAGCGCCTATGCCCGCTCGCATGGCGGCATCGGGCTCGGGTTGCCGATCGTGCGCTCGCTGGTCGAGATGCACGGCGGTCGCTTCTCGCTGATGAGCGAGCTCGACGCCGGCACGACGGCGAAGGTCCATCTTCCGCCGGAGCGGATGATGAAGCCGGCACACCGCGTACTCGCCTCCTGATCACGGTTAAGAACGGTCCGTACACGGGAGCCGCGGTAAGCAAAAATTAAGCGCGCCTTTGCGAACCGTAAGTGCGCGGGATTGATTTTACCTTTGATTAAAAGGCCACCGGTCACATTGCCCGCACATTGCGAGTGCTGGGCGGGGATAAATGTTTCGGAAATTGTTATTGGCAGGCGTTGCGTTTGCAGGAGTGCTGAGCGGCACCGCTGACGCATCATCGACACCTTTGCTGCGGCTGTCATTGGCCGATACGGAAAGCGACGGACAGTCGATCGATCCGTTCTATGGCAAGATCAATCCGTTCTACGGCAAGATCAATCCGTTTTACGGCAAGATAAACCCGTTCTACGGCAAGATCAGCCCGTTCTGGGGCGATGTCACGCCGTTCTGGGGCAACATCGATCCGTTCGAAGGCACACCCGATCCGTTCTTCGGTTCGGTCGATCCGTTCTGGGGCAACATCAGTCCCTATGCCACCAACCCGTTCTGGAAGACGGTGCTGCCATATTGGCAAAGCGCCGGTCCGCAATGGGGTACGCTCAACACCACGTGGTCGAACCTGCAGGCGGCCAATGCGACCGACTACACCCAGCTCGCGGCCCAGCTCAACGCCTTCTTCGCACAGAGCGCCACGTTCTGGGGTCCGCAAGTGCAGAAGGCCACCGGCCAGGATTTCAACGACGGTTTCGCCGACGCGATGTTCGCAAAATACGGCATCGATCCGAACGATCCGTCGTCGCTCGCCAATGTGAGCGCTGACACGCGCTCGGCGTTCTTCCTCGACTGGTACGACGGACTGATGTCGTTCACCGGCGTCGATCATCTCGACTGGTGGATGCCCGCGGTGCACTGGTCGCCGGAGCTTTCGCAGATCCAGGGCGCCAATCCTGTCGTGGTCGGCGTGCTCGACGCCACCGTCAATGCCGGCCAGGCGGACGTCAACAATCTGCAATTCGTCGGTGGCTATCAGCTCTATGTGAACGATCATGGCGCGGCGGTGGCCAGCCTGATCGCGGGCGCGCAGGACGGACAGGGCGTGATGGGCGTTGCGCCGAACTCCGTGATCCATCTCTACAACCCGTTCGACGCGACCGGCACCGCGAGCTGGTCCGACGTCGCGTCCGGCATCTCGGCACTGGCCGCCAGCGGCGCGCATGTCGTGAATGCCTCGCTCGGCGTTCCGGGAACGGTGCTGTCGCCGGAGTGGGTGGACATCCTGTCGGGCTCGCTGCTCAGCAACCGCTCCAACAGCCTGGTGGTCGTGAAGGCGGCCGGCAATGAAGGCGTCACCCAGACGGCGAACGTGCCGTGGCTCCTGACCCTGCAGGTGCCGAACAACCTGATCCTCGTTGGCTCGGTGAACCCGAACAACACCATCTCGTCCTTCTCCAACACGCCGGGCGAGTCGTGCTTCACGCTGCTCGGGATCTGCCTGGAGCAGAACAAGCTCAAATACCGCTTCATCGTGGCGCCGGGCGAACTGATGCTGGTGTCGGACAATCACGGCGGCACGATCCGCCTGAGCGGCACATCGTTCGCAGCGCCGCTGGTGACGGGCGCGGTCGCGCTGTTGCAGGCGCGCTGGCCGTGGCTGCAACAGCATGCGGCGGAAACCGTGCAGATCATCCTGCAGTCGGCCGACGATCTCGGCGCGCCGGGTGTCGACCCGGTCTATGGCTACGGCATGCTGGATATCCAGGCGTCGCAGTCGCCGCTCAACTTCAACAACCTCATGGTCTATCAGCCGACCAACTACACCGGCGCGCCCTCGATCAACATCCTGCCGAATTGGTCTGCGAAGTCGCTGAAAGCGTCCGCGTTGAACGCCGGCCAGTTGAAGCTATGGCAGAACAGCAAGGCCTACGTGGTCGCGTTCGAGACGATCGGCCTCACCTATCGCGATTTCGAGATCCCGCTGAGCTCGCTGCTCGTCGGCAAGAACCAGAGCGTCAACGGCAACAGCAACCCGTTCCAGTCCTATCTCTATCAGGAGATGATCGACTGGGCGAACGGCCGCTCGTCGCTCGGGTTCAACGCGCAGTCGATGCAGGTCGAGCGCAACGGCTGGTCGCTCAACTTCACCGCGACGCAATCGACCCAAGAAGAGATCGACAGCGGCAAAGGCCCGTTCCAGTCCGACTTCGTCGCCACCAATCGCGACGCGGGTCTTGCGTTCCGTTTCGGCCAGGGCAACGCGGCGCATGCGTTCTTCGGCGACGGTGCGCTTTCGCTGCATTCGGATTTCGATCCGGCGAGCGGCGGCGTCGATCCGATCCTCGGCCTCGCCTCGGGCGGCGCCTATGCGAAGGGCAGCATCACCGTGGTGAGAGGCCTCGACCTCAGCTTCGGCGTGACGCAGAAATCGGACGATCACGAATACATCGATCCGACTTTCGGACCGCAGCAGACGATGCCGCTCGCGACCTATCGCGCGACGGCCTCGGTTGCGGGCGCGGCGTACAAGATCGCCGACGGGCTGAAGCTCAACGCGTCCTATACCCAGTTCGATGAGGGCGACGGCCTGCTCGGCGCACAGGGCGGCGGTGCGTTCGATCTCGCCGGCGGTTCGAAGACGGATGCGACCACTGTCGGGCTCGACGGTTCGCTCGGCGGCGGCTGGTCGCTCTCCGGTTCGGCCACCTCGGCGCACACCAGCGCGCAATCGTTCGGTCAGTCGCTGCTCACACTGACCAAAGGCGGCCTCGACTCGACCGCGTGGGAGTTGGCCGCGAACAAGCTGGGTATATTCGGCGCACTCGACTCGGTCCGCCTCTCGCTCGCGCAACCGCTGCACGTCGACAACGGCGCGCTGCAGTACCAGTCGATCCAGGTGGTGGATCGCGACACCGGCGCGCTCGCGCCCGTGTCGCAGACCTGGAGCGTCGGCGGCTATCGCGAGTACCGGCTCGAAGCGGTCTACGACGCGCCGGTGCTGGACGGCCTCGGCAGCGTCGAAGGCTTCGCGATGGCCGACTCCAATGCACCGACCCGCACCGGCACCCAGACGCCCCTCGCCCTCACCGCCGGCGCCCGCTTCAACCTGCGGTTCTGATCTCCAAACCACCCCTCCAACGCTTCGCGTGGAGGGGTGGAGTAATATTGTAAATTTCTCCCGCGCGCCGCAGGCTGGCGCAAAATAGAGGGAGGGATTCATGAGGACCGCGTTGCTCGGGTGTGCTGCGCTCGTGCTGGCCGCATCGCCGGCGGTTGCCAAAACCATCGAGGTCGCGCCGGGCGGCAATGCGCAGGAGCGGATCCAGACTGCGCTGATCGATGCCAAGCCCGGTGACGTCGTGCATCTGGCGGCCGGCCGCTACGAGCTGTCCGACGGGCTGTCGCTCGACGTCGCCAACGTCACCGTGCAAGGCGACGGGCCGGGCAAGACCATCATCGCCTTCGACCACCAGAAAGGCGAAGCCGAGGGCCTGCTCATCACGTCGAACGGCGACACGGTGCGCGATTTCACGATGCAGAACGCGAAGGCCAACGGCGTGAAGTCGAAAGGCTCCGACGGGATCAGGATGATCGACCTGGTCGTCGAATGGACCGGCGGACCGAAGGCGGAGAACGGTTCCTACGGGGTCTATCCCGTCAGTTCGTCCAACGTGCTGATCGACGGCGTCACGGTGCGCGGCGCTTCGGATGCGGGCATCTATGTCGGCCAGTCGAAGAACATCGTGGTGCAGAACAGCCGCGCCGAATACAACGTCGCCGGGATCGAGATCGAGAACTCGTTCAACGCCGACGTGCACGACAACGTCTCGACCCACAACGCCGGCGGCATCCTGGTGTTCGACCTGCCCGGCCTGCCGCAGATGGGTGGCCACTCGACGCGCGTCTACAAGAACGAGGTGGTGGACAACGACACGCCGAACTTCGCGCCGAAGGGCAACACCGTCGCCAGCGTGCCGACCGGCACCGGCGTGATGGTGATGGCGAACCGCGACGTGCACGTGTTCGGCAACCACATCGACGGCAACGGCAGCGCCGGCGTGATGCTGGTGTCGTACCAGAACGCGTTCACCGACCCGGCCTACAATCCGTTGCCGCGCGACATCTCGGTGCACGACAACACTCTCGGCCGCAACAGCTTCGCGCCGGTGTGGCCCGGCGGACCGGAGCTTGCGAAGGCGCTCGGCGGCCTGCCGCCGGTGATGTGGGACGGTGTGACCAGCTACGCCAAGCCGGGCGGCGGTCCGATGAGCGAGGATGTGCGCCTTTCGATTATGGATGGCCCGGTGGTGAATCTCGGCCTCAAGGCGCAAGGCGCCAAGCCGATCGATGCGAAGCCGGTGGTGAGCAAAACTCTCGACGGCGGCAAGATCGCCGAACCCGCGCCGGTGACGATCGCGCAGGCATCCCCGTGATGCAGTCATCCTTTCACCTCCCCCTTGTGGGGAGGTCGGAAATTCTGCGAGCGCAGCGAAAAGAATTTCCGGGTGGGGGCCGCGGTGTTCGACGATCTTCCCCCACCCGAATTGCTGCGCAATTCGACCTCCCCACACGGGGGAGGTGAAAGTTGCGTTTGCCGTTCTCAAAGATTTTGCCAGTGCTCGCGGCGGTGTCCGGTGCGTTCTGGCTCTGGACAGCCGCTGCACAATCGCCAACGCCCGTCGACGCCGCGGCGCTGATCGCCGATGCGCCGGCGCCGACGCTCGATGCCTATCATCTGTTCGCCGATGCGTCGGCGCGGCAGCCGAATGCCGGCCTCACGCCCTACACCCTCAACACGACGCTGTTCAGCGATTACGCGGAGAAATTCCGCTACCTTTATCTGCCGCCGGGTGTGGCCGTGAACTATCGCGCGGAAGGGGCGCTTGATTTTCCGGTCGGTGCGGCGCTCATCAAGACCTTCGCGTATCCGGCGGATTTCCGCGCACCCGATGCGAAGCTGCGCTTCATCGAGACGCGGCTTCTGATCCACAAGCCGGCAGGATGGGTTGCGCTCACCTATGTGTGGAACGATGCGCAGACTGAGGCGGTGCTGAAGCGTGCCGGTGCGCGCGTGCCGGTCTCGTTCGTCGACAAGGACGGCGCGGCACAGCACATCGACTACGGTGTGCCGAACGTCAACCAGTGCAAGGAATGCCATTCGCTGAACGGCGCGGTCACGCCGATCGGTCCCAAGGCGCGCAACCTGAACCGGACTTATCCGTATACGGACGGTTCGGAGAACCAGCTCGCGCACTGGACGCGGCTCCGCCTCTTGCACGGCGCGCCCGATCCATCCGCCGTACCGGTGCTGCCCCGCTGGGACGATGCGAGCGCGCCGCTGGACGGACGCGCTCGCGCCTATCTCGACGTGAACTGCGCGCACTGTCACAACCGCGCCGGTCTCGCGAGCAACAGCGGACTTTATCTCGCTTATGAAGAAACCGATCCGAGCGCACGCGGCATCGGCAAGCGTCCGGTTGCGGCCGGCATCGGCTCCGGCGGCCTGCCCTTCGCGATCGCCCCCGGCCATCCGGAACAATCGATCCTGCTCTACCGCATGGCGAGCACCGAACCCGGCGTTATGATGCCCCAGATCGGCCGCACCCTGAGCGACAAGGACGCGGTGGAATTGGTGCGTGCCTATATTTTGAGCCTGAAGTGAACTGACACGTTGCCTTACGCCTGTTCCGGCGGCGGTTTGGATTTTGCCGGGCGCGGTGGCAGAGGCTGGAGGATCTGGCGCTTGAGACGTGGATATTTGCGCACCAGCACCGCCAGATCGTTGTGCGACAGGGTGAGGATGCGCATCTCCGTGCGCGCGGTGACCGTGACGTCATAGGCTTCGGAGTTCAGGAGCGGTCCTGCGCCATAATAATCGCCGGGTCCGAGCGACTGCGGCGGCCCGTCGTTCCCCGGATCTTCGATGCGGGCGCGGCCGGAGACGATGAAGAACATCTGCTCCGCCACGGCGCCGCGCCGCGCAAGGATCGCGTGCTCATGCACCACCTGCGAACGCAGATAGCCCATCAGGGTCACGATGATGTCGACGTCGAGATCCTTGAACAGCGGCACCCGCGCCAGCATGCTCCACGTCACCACGAAATCGCGGCGATGAATCTCGGTCACGAAGTTGGTCGCGACGATACCGACCGGCAGCGCGAACAGGCCGAGCCCGATGATCATCGTGATGCCGGCCACGATCTTGCCCAGCGGCGTGATCGGATAGTTGTCGCCGTAGCCGACCGTGGTCAGCGTGGTGATCGCCCAGTACATCGACTGCGGCAGGTTGCCGAACATCTTGGGATTGTCGGCGCCCTCGATCAGATACATCGCCTCCGCGGCCATCACCATCACGCACATCAGGAGCAGCAGCGTGCCGAGCAGCGCACGGCGCTCCGCGACCAGGATGTCGGTGAGCGTGGTCAGCGCCGGCGAATAGCGCACGATCTTGAGGATTCTGAGCAGCCGGAACACCCGCAGCGCGCGCAGATCGGCGGTGCCGAAGAACAGACCGACCAGGCTCGGGCCGACGGCCAGGAAGTCGATCAGCGCCACCGGCTGGAAAGCGAACCTGACCCGGCCCCAGAACGGGCCAAGCCCGTAATAGCGCGGGTCTTCCACCGAACTCCACAACCGCATGAGATATTCGACGCTGAAGATGGCGACCGATACGATCTCGAAAAGCGTGAACTGCGCATGATAGGCGGTGCCGTATTCCGGCACGCTTTCGATCATCGCGGCGGCGACATTGGCCAAAATCAGCAAAACCAGGAAAATGTCGAACGCGATCGCGAGCCGGCTTGCCGTGCTGCCCACCTCCAACACATTGTAGGTGCGGCGCCGCAGCTTGGACCAGAAGCCGCTCGGGTCTTTCCGGACGATCGAGGTCTTCTTCGGCTTCTCCGGCTTGGTGCGGTTCGGCGCGTCCTTGCTCTCGGTGCTCATTCGGCCCCGGCGCGCGCGTGCCCGTCAGACGGAATTGGACAACCGGCCGGAGATGGCGCGAAAAGCATCTTGCTGTATCGTCTCGGGAAATGACGCGAATACTCAAGAAATACCATGCTTTCCGGCGGGTTAACAGCCCGTCACCAGAGAGGCGCGCGCCATGGCGCTGAAGGTCTTCCGTACACGGATCGGATTCTACGATTCGGTGGTTGCGACCACGTCGCGGCCGCAGGCGCTTCGCCTGTGGGGTGTCAGGCAGGATCTATTCCGCAACGACGCGGCCGAAGAAACGAAGGAGCCCGCGCTGGTCAAAGCGGCGCTGGCCGAACCGCACACCGCGCTCTACCGGCTGGCTGGTTCTAAAGCCGCGTTCGCCGCGCATTCGCCCGGCAAGCCCGCGGGGAAGCGCACGTAAAAAAGAAAGCGCAGCCGGAGCTGCGCTTTCCGCGATACGCCGCCATTCGATTCGAATGGTGCGCGAGATTTATCCACGTTCAGCGTTTCTGATTGTGGCTGCCTTCGGAACCCTTGTTGGCGGTCTTGTCGCCGTGTTTGCTGCCGCCCATGTTCTCGTCTGGCATGCCGCTCTTCTGTTGCTGGCGCTGCTGATCCTGCGGATTGGACTTGTTCGGCTGTCCGCCCTGATGACCTTGCCGATCGCCGTGTTCGCGGTTGTCGTTGTTCTGACCCATTACGGTCCTCCGTCTTGGTGTGACCCGAAAACGGCCGAAGCGCGGCGCCGTTGCCGGAACCCGCGAAAAAACCAACCGGAACAACGTGAAACAGACGCAGGAGTGCGGCCACGATACAGCAACGGTTTGGTGTCGCGAGCGCGAAAAAATCCGCTTTCGCCCACGTGAAATTTTGCCCATCATCGGGCGCTACGGCGGCGCCTGAACGTTTTGTTGCAAAGTTGTTTCTTGTCGGTGCGGTTCCGCGCCCTATGTTTTGTGTGTTGCTCGACCGGATTTTGGGTGATCGTTCTTGTCGCTTGCACTTTACGACCGCACTGCCGATGCCGTGCGCGATCTTTATGACCGCCGCATCCAGGAAGCTCCGGTTCTGAGCGAGCGGCGCTTCTTTCCGCAGGCGCACCTGTTTCGCGAGAACTGGCAGGATATCCGCGACGAGGCGGCGGGGATCAGCGAAGGCCGGCTCGCCGCGATTCCGCGCTTCCATGAACTGATGGAAGAGCAGAAGGAAATCTCCGCCAATGACGGACGCGACTGGCGCCTGTTCATCCTGAAAGCGTATGGCCGCGAATGGAAGCATAACCTGGCGCGCTGCCCGAGGACGGCGGCGATCCTGGCGCAGTGCCCGAGCGTGCTGTCGGCTTCGTTCTCGTTCCTCGCGCCGGGCAAGCATATTCCGGAGCATCGCGGTCCGTTTCGCGGCGTGGTGCGGTTTCATCTGGGGCTCTCCATGCCGCGCAAAGCGGATGGCAAGCTCGGCGCGGTGCTGTGGGTCGATGGCGAGCCGCACTATCTCGACGACGGCGGCACGCTTCTGTGGGACGACACCTATCCGCATGAGGTGCTGAACGCGACGGACGGCGTGCGCGTGGCGCTGCTGCTCGACGTGTGGCGCGCAAACATGCCGGCCGACCTGCGTGCGCTCTCGAGCCTGATCGTCGGCTTCGTCCGCACCGCGATGCTGTTTAGGCCGTCGTATACGAACGCGTAAGTCGCTATTTGAAATCAGGCTCCGTTGTCATCCTGGACAAGCGATGCGTTAGCATCGCGCAGCTCCGGGAGCCATCGTGCAGGCAAGTTGGTCCAACGGCGTTCGCACGTCTCTACCATCACTGTGGGGGAATTGGTTCCGGCGCTCCGTTCCCCCGCAACAAGTGCGGGGTCCACTATGGCCGGGATGACACCGGTATTTGTTTTATCTGCTAGTCCGACCTCGTGGCCCTTCTACGATTGGATTAGTGTTCCCCCCTTACGACCGAACTGGAGCGCGTCAGTGCCAGAATCCGAGCCTCGTACAACTTACTTCGGTCTATGGCCGAAACGAAAGCTTGAGACGGTTTCGACACTCTTGAATGAATTAGGCGTTCGTTATGAAGTCACCGAGTTTCCAACAGATCGAGAAACGCTGGTAAATTGGGAGGCGTGGGACAGTTCAGCTGATAATCCAATGATGGGATACGACCTCTGGATATTCACGGACGATCTGCCCAAGATCGGCACACGAATTGTCGAACTTTTTCCAGAGCGAAAGTTCGACGGTCCCGATGGCTGAGTCCAAGTTTGTAAAGAAAAGGTATAACTTTTTTTAAGGAGGCTCTCATGACCTACGCACCCGCCGGCCGCGCGATGTATGACGCGGATAGCCACATCATGGAGCTGCCGGACTTCCTGCAGAAATATGCCGATCCCGATCTGCGCGACGAGATGCCGGCGGTGAGCTACAGCGCCTCCATCGTCACTGACGAGGAAGTGGCGGTGCTGATGGCGCGCGGCGGGCGGCACAGCGACGAGCACATCGCGGCATTGCTCGATCTCGACGGCGCAGGCCTGATCGAGAAGTCCAAGGAGATCCAGGCGCTCGGCGCCTTCGATGGGCGCGAACGGTCGAAAGCGATGGACAAGCTCGGCTTCAAAAAGCAGCTGGTGTTCGCGACCCACAGTGTGGCGAAACCGTTCTCGCCGAGTTCGAAGCTCGATCCGAAGCTGCGCTACGGCGCGGCACGCGCCCATAACCGGCACATGAAGGACTTCTGCGGCGACGACAAACGGCTGATGGGCGTGGCGATCGTGCCGCTGGACGAACCGGCGCTCGCACTCGCGGAGCTCGACTATGTGTTCGAAGCGGGGTTGAAAGCGGTGTGGGTGCCGCACCGCGCGCCGGGCGAACGCTCGCCGGGCCATGTCGATTTCGATCCGTTCTGGGCGAAGCTGGCGGAGGCCGGCGTGCCGTTCGTGCTGCATGTCGGCGGCTCGCCGCTGCAGCTTGCGAAAGCCTGGGGCAACAACGGCCGCGCGCCGACGAAGGACTGGCTGGGCGGCGGCGAGAACCTGCGCACCAAGGACGTCGCGGTGCTGCACCAGAGGCCGGAGACGTTCCTCACCATGATGGTGATCGACGGTGTCTTCCACCGCAATCCGGCGTTGCGCGGCGCAAGCGTCGAACTCGGCGCCGGCTGGGTGCCGTCGCTGCTCACGCGGCTCGATTGGGTGGCGAAGCACTGGGGCCGCACCGATGCGAACCTGAAGGCGTTCACCCGCACGCCGTCGGAACAGCTGACCCAGCAGATGGCGTTCACGCCGTTCGTGTTCGAAGAGGTCGGCAAGTTCATCGACGAGTCGAACGAGGACCTCTACCTGTTCTCGACCGACTACCCGCACATCGAAGGCGGACGCAATCCGATCGCGCGGTTCGAGACGGCGCTGGGCGGCCGCGGTGAAACGGTGCGCGACAAGTTCTATGCGGAGAATTTCCTGCGCATCTTCCCCGAGGCCCGGACGGCGGCCTAGCGTTTCGCGCTCGCTGGAAAGCACGGGGAGGACGAGGGGCCGGCCGCACTGTCGCGCATCCGAGGCTGTCCCAGATAGGGACATGTTGCCTTAGGGTCATGATTGAACTGCCGTGTCGCACACGCTCAACGCGCGTTCAGATCACCGCGCGGCTGAGCTGCGGAAACACCTTCGAGACCTTGCCGAGCAGGTACTCGCCATAGGTGCCCCGGAAATCGTGCACGCTGGCCTGATCCCAACGCGTTTCGCGGTCGTCGGCGATCGCGCTCGCGCGCCCGGGCAACGGCACGATCTCCGCATCGAAACCGGGATCGAAGAAGAACGGAAACGAGATGCGCCCCTTGCCGCTCCCGTTGCGGGCGCGATGCGGCGTCGATCTGTAGGCGCCACCGGTCAGACGGTCGAGCATGTCGCCGATGTTGCACACGAGCGTCCCCGGAATTGGCGGCGCCTCGATCCACCCTTCGCGCGCCTTCACCTGCAACCCGCCGCTGTCGTCCTGCGCGAGCAAGGTGAGCAGGCCGTAATCGGTATGCTCGCCGACGCCCCAGCTTTCGTCTGCGTAGGTCGTGGCCGGATAATGGAAGATGCGGAACAGGATGGTCGGATCGGCAGTGTAGTGCGTGCGGAAATATTGCGCGTCGAGGCCAAGCGACAGTGCGATGCCTTCCATCAGCGCGTGGCTCGTGCGCGTGGCGGCATCGAGATAGGCGAGCACCGCATCGCGCAAAGAGGGCAGCTGCGGCGGAAACAGATTGGCGCCATGCAGCGGCAGGCCGTCTTTCACGCGGCGGTCGGATGGCGGCAGCTCGCTGCCGAAATAGAGGCCCTCCTTGATGTCGGGCTTGCCGGAGGTGAGCTCGCCGCCGACCGGAAAGAAGCCGCGCCATGCCCGGCCGCCTTTCGCCATCGCGATCTCCATCTTCTCCGCTTCGGGCAATGCGAAGAAGGCGCGGCCCAGCGATTCCAGTTCGGCGATCAGCATGGGCGCAATGCCGTGGCCGGAGACGTAGAAGAAGCCGGTATCGCGGCAGGCGCGTTCGATGCCGCGGGCGACCGCGTCGCGTGCCGGAGCATCGCGGCCGAACAAAGGCGACATGTCGATCACAGGCAGCATGGCAGATGCGCGTTTCCCGGGTGGCGTTTTGCGCAGCGGCGGATTATGAAGCCGCTCGCACAGCACAGGATTGTAGCATGCTCCGCAAGCTGTTCCTCGACCATCCGCGCTCCGTCGGCGAGAGCTATCTCCAGCATCTCTCAACGGCGCTGTCGTTCGGAGGCCGCATGATCGCGGCGGGCATCGCGTGCTGTCTGCACGGTTTCTTCCCGTTCCTGTTCTTCACGACGGGCAGCAGCACAGTGCGCCACCTGCACGATGCCATGATCACCCACCGCAGCCGCACCCGCGCCGCCCCCGAATGGGCGGACATGGGCGCGTATATTTAGATTTGCCTCCACCTTCCAAAACTTTGTCATTCCCGGCGACTGGACGCGCGAAAGCGCGGCCGGGGGGTCAAGGGAACCCCAGGATAAGCCGCATCTACACTCTTCGATTTTTTCGCGCAGAGGCGCAGAGGCATAGAACTTACTTCTGCTGTAGGCCTTGCTCGGACGTTTGAAGATGGTTGGCGCGCGAAGCGCGACGATTAAAATCCGATCACGAAGCGCTGCTTCATCATCATCGCTACACCTTCTCTGTGGCTCTGCGTCTCTGCGCGCCAGATATTATTCAACTGTCAACACCTCGGATGCGGCTAATCCTGGGGTTCCCTTGACCTCCCGGCCGCGCTGCGCGCGCCCAGTCGCCGGGAATGACAGCGATTATGTTATGAGGTTAAGCCGCTTCCAGATGTTTCGGGCGGCGCAGATCTTCCGCCAGGCCGTTGCCCATCAGGTCGATGAAGTTGTCGCAGTAAAAGCGATCGACCGCGTGTTGCGGCGTGTTCGCGAGGCTGTCGTTGAAGCGCTTCAGCGGGTTGCGACCGCCTTCGACATGCGGATAGTCGCTGGAGAACAGGCACACCTCGTCGCTCGTATTGGCGACGATCCAGCCGGCATCCTCGTGGGGATACGGCGTCACGCGTACCTGGCGCTTCACATATTCGCTGGGTTTGAGCGAAAGCTTCTGCAACCGCTCCTCGTTCTTCACGAACGCCATCGCGGCCGAATCCATGTTGCGCATCCAGCCCGGCACCCACGAGGCGCCGAGTTCGATAGCGCCGAATTTGAGCTTCGGAAAACGGTCGAGCACGCCGTCGATGATGAGCGCCGCCAGCGTGAGCTCCACCGAATGGGGGATAGGCATGTAGGAGACCGAGGTGAAATTCTCCTCGCCGCCGTGGAAATCCTTCACCCGCGGCTTGCCGTTCTCGAAATAGTCGGCCTCGAGCTTCTTCTCGCCGCCGACGTGGAACAGGATCGGCAGGCCTGCTTCTTGCGCCATCGCCCAGATCGGATCGTGCGCGATGTGGCTCGGCGAATGCCCCTTCGGGGGCTTCGACGGGATGAGCAGCGCTTTCAACCCCATGTCGATCGCGGCGCGCGCGGTCTTCTGCGCCAGTTCGAAATCGGACAGCGGCACATAACCGGTGCCGAGGAAGCGGCGGTCGGTGGCGCAGTAATCCGTCATCATCCGGTTGTGGGCTTCCGCCGTCGCATAGGCGAGGGGCACGTTGGCATCGTCGAGCCCGAAATTGCCGAGGCACCAGGTGGTGAACACCAGCTGGCTCGCAAAGCCCAGATTGTCGAGCGCGCGCGGCCTGTCCTGTTTGAGGAACGAGCCCAGCGCCTCGTAATTCTTGCGCAGCAGGATGTTGCCGTCCGCCCCGTCGCGGAAATCCGCACTCGCGTGCTGCGCCTGCGCCTTCTTCACCCAACCGGCATCGCGCCGGTTGGCCTGCAGCTTGGGCAGCGCGTCGTATTCGGCGCGGAATTTCGGATCGATGAAAGCGTCCAGCACATCGGGCAATTCCATCAGATGCGAATCGGCATCGTGGATCACACGGCCGGTGACATACGGCATGGCGGATTTCCTCGCGTTTCCGGGCGCAAGGATACCAGAAATTCGAAAAAGGCAAACGCGCCGGCTAGATGAAATTCGCCGTGCTCAGGCTGGCCAGATGGGCCGCACCGCTGAGTTCGATCACATAGTCGCCAGTGCCCTGAAAGCCCGCATTGCCGTTGTCGTCGACCACCAGGTAGACGTGGCCCGCAAGATCGCCGCCGTTCGCCGAGACGATGACAGCATTATGCGCCTTGAGAGTCGTCGCCAGGATCGACTGCATGTCGGTGTTGAAGGTCGCTTTGTTGAGCGCGCCGGCCACTGCGTTGTCGACACCGGTTACCGCAATCTCGAAATCGAAGGTGTCGTTGAGTGCGTCGAAACCAGCGATCGTGTCGTGGGTGGCAGCGCCGCTGCGCGAGTCCGCGACGTTCGTGTAAACGAAGGTGTTGTTGCCGCTGCCGCCCACCAGTCTGTCGGCGCCCGCGCCGCCGTTCAGCGTGTCGTCGCCGTCACCGCCTTTGAGCAGGTCGTTGCCCGCACCGCCCACGAATGTCTCGTCTCCCGCGCCGCCTTTCATGGTGTCGTTGCCGGCGCCGCCGGTCACCGTGCCGGAGATGCTGCCGAGCGTGCCGTTATAGACGCTATCCGTCGCGCCGAACGTCACGCCGCCCGCGATATGCCCGCTGTTGGTGATGCGCAGGGCGGCTGTCCCGAGTTCGGCGATCGCGGCGCCGGAGGTCGCGCTGACGGTGCCGCTGTTGTCGAGCACATCGGTATGGTTCGTTGCGCCGTTGAAGACAATGCCGGTGCCGCCGGTAATGTGTCCGGAGTTCGTGATGGTGGCGTCATCCACAACGATACCCTCCGAAATTCCCTGAACCAGGCCCGAATTGTCCATGGCGATCACCCCGGTGAGGACGATCGCCCGATCGCCGGAAATGTGACCCGCATTGGTGATCGTGAGTGCGGTGGACGATTCCGAATCCACGCCGATCGAAGCGCCGGCAATGTCGCCTGTGTTGCTCAGGCTCCCCAAAATGCCGGCGAAGGAAACCGCAATCCCGCCGGTAATCGTGCCGCTGTTGCGGATCGTCAGAAAGCCCCCACCGGCCTCTTCGATTCCGAAGTTGGGATTGCCGCTATCGTCGTTATTGCCGTCCGATTGAATCGTGCCAGCGTTCGTGATCGTGACATTGGCGTTCTGGCCGGGAAATCCCTGGACGCCGAGAACGATGCCGCTCTCCCCCTCGATCACGCCATGCGCTGCATTGGCGATCGTGATTGCGGAACTGCCGAACGCCTCGATGCCCGCCGCCGTTTGTCCTTCGATGGTGCCGCTGTTCTGGATGCGGTTCGACTTCGCGATATCCGAGTCGAAGTAGATGCCTCCATCCTGGCCCGAGACAGTGCCGGAATTGGAGAGCGAAAGAACACCTTCCCCCATTTCCGATATCGCTTCGCTCTCCGACACGATACTGCCGGTATTCTGAATCGTATCGACAGCATCCGAGCCGCAGACGACACCCGCCATGATCACGCCGCTGTTGGTGAGAGCCAAAGCGCCTCCTCCGATCCCGTCGTCTACCCCCGCGCTGAAAGCGTCGATCTTGCCGCTGTTGATGACGGTATCGGTCACGCCCGACACGCCGGAAATGTCGATACCTGTGTCGCCGCTTAATTCTCCCCCGTTCACGATGACGTTGCCGATCGTGGCGCCGGTTTTTTCCTGAACCTCGATCGCGTCGACTCCGCCCGAGATCGTGCCGGTATTCTTGATGTAGTTCAGGCTTCCCATGACATATACGCCGCTCTCCTCTCCGGCCGACATGAGGCCCGTATTGACGATGGAGTTCGACCCGGTGCCTGCAATCTCCAGCGCGACCGACGGACCGCTGATTTGCCCGTTGTTGACGACGGTGTTCTGCCCACCCCCCAGATACATACCCGTGCCGGGATGCGAACCGGTGTGGGTATCGAGAAGACTGGTGACGCTGCCCGTGGTTCCGACCGTGATGTTGCTTTTGCCCACCGTGTCGACCGAGAGGCCGTCGTAGGTACCGAGAACGATGCCGTCGATCGTCGCGGTGATGCCGGTCGTGGTCGACGTGCACTGCACGCCATTCCAGGCCGCGCCGGTGCTCGAACCGCTGCTCAAACCGGCAACGGTGATGCCCGTTTCGATGAACAGCACGTCGCCGGCACCGAGAACCTGACCGTCCCCACCGGTATTGACCTGGTTAGCGGTGATATTGACGAAGTTCCCCATGGCGCGCGCTCCCCTTACACGGCTGTCATTCTGGGGATGGCGCTGGCTTTTTTCCAGAGCCGCCGCTCAGGCGGTGTGACCGGCCGCCGGCGATTGCAGGCGCGACAGGCGAAAAGCGGAGATATCGGCGCGCGCCTGTCCCGTTTCAACGAGATCGGCGAGCACCTCGCCGAGCGCGGCTGAGTGTTTGAAGCCGTGGCCGGAGCACGGCGAGGCGACGATCACGCGCTGCGAATCCGGGTGGGTGTCGACCACGAAGCCGGCGTCAGGCGTCACGGTGTAGAGGCAGGTCGCCACCTTCACCGCGCGCGGGCTCAGCCGCGGGAAATGCGGCGCGATATAGGTCGCGTGCATCGCTGCGATCTCCTGGGCAGAGATATCGCGCGCGGCCGCATCCGGTGTCGTGGTCGCGACATACTGTTCGGTCGCGACCTTCACGCCGCCGCGCGGCCCGTCGATCGCCGGAAAGCCATAGAGCCCCTGATCCAGGCCCTGCAATTCCCAGATGAAGACGGGAAAACGCTGCGGCTCGAACGGCGCGATGCTGCCCTCCACATCGAACCATACCAGCACCTGGCGATAGATCCTGAAGGGCGCCGCATGTGCGGGCGCGAGCAGTTCGGGAAGCCATGGCCCGGCGGCGAGAACGAGTTTGCAGGCGTTGTAGACGCCCTGCTCCGTCGTGACCGTGACATGATCCGGCGCCGCGTCGAAGCGCAACGCCTTTTCATGGAAGTGAATCGCCGCGCCGTGTTTGCACGCGAGCGCGAGGTTGGTTTCCACGCAAGCTTCGGGACGAAGGTAACCCGCTTCCGGCTCGTAATAGCCGGTCTCGTCGTCGCGCACCGCGAAGGCCGGAAAGCGGCGGCGGATTTCGGACGCGTCGAGGCGCTCATGCGCGATGTTGTGCTGCTTTGCGGCGGCGATGGTGTTGTCGAAGAAGTCTTCGACATGGGTGTGCGAGGTCTTCGCGGCGCTCGATAGGATGAGGCCGCCGGTCTGCGTCATCAGCTTGGCGCCGGTCTCGCGTTCCATCTCGCGCCAGATCGCGTGGCTGCGCCGGACGAGCGGCGTGTAATGTGCGCCTTCGCCGATCGCGAGCCGTGTGATGCGCGTATCGCCGTGGCTGGAGCCGTGGATATGCGGCGGCGCATAACGGTCGATCCCGAGCACCCGCGCGCCACGCTTTGCAAGCTGATAGAGCGCCGCGCTGCCGGTGGCGCCAAGACCGAGAACGATGACGTCGGGGGAATCCATGCCGGGAGTCTAGCGCTGAATTGGATTCGCGCAGAGGCGCAGAGGGCAAGAGTTCAGTCCGGCAAGAGCGGAGCGGTGAATCGGTTCACGCGGAGACCGCGGAGAGCAGCGAAGCTCAACGGTGTGGAGCGAGGTCAGGAAGCCAGACGATTTTTGTCGGCGCGCTTCGCGCGCCAGGAATATTGGAAGCGAGGAACGCGACACCGGCGAAGCGCTCGATCTCTCCGCGTTCTCCGCGCGATCCCAACAAACGAGCGTTCAAACTGAATTTGCGCGCCAGAAAAACTCCCGGCTCTTCTGCGTCTCAGCGCCTCTGCGCGACCCTAAACGTTTTCTTGCGGGAACTCTTCCGATGCCGCAGGCGTGGCAAAGCGGATCACCGGCTCGCTTTCGCGGAAATGGCGCAAGGATGGACGGCGGCGGTTGAAGCCGATCAGCCATTCGCTGAACAGCGCACCGGCGGCGAACGCGACGACGGCGAGCACGCCCAGCACAAGGCCGCTGACCGCGGTTCCATAAGGGTCCGGCTGACGCGGAGGGGGAAAGTGCTGCATGTGCGTTTCGTCCGTTGTGTACGCCGGATTCGCCGTCTGGCTGTTTAACCAAGGCTGCCAGAGTTTTGTGCCGGAAGCGAGACAGCTTCCCGCAAAAACCGGGCGCGCCAAATCATCACGCGGCAGGCGTTAAGAAATTGGGCGGTGTGACGTCCGAGATGCATTCTGTAACTTGACTGTTACGTAACTACAATGTTACACATGTGGCATGAAAGCCTTTTCCGCCCTCGCCGATCCGGTCCGCGCCAGCATCGTTTCGATGCTCGCGGCGAACGACATGAATGCGAGCGAGATCGCCTCGCATTTTCCGGTGTCGCGGCCCGCCGTATCGCGGCATCTGTCGGTGCTGCTGCGCGCCAATCTCGTGCAGGTGCGCGAAGAGGCGCAACGGCGCGTCTACAGCCTCGATCCGAAAGGCCTGGACGACGCCAATGCGTGGATCGAGGAATGCCGCAGGGTGTGGAACGCGCGGCTCGATGCGTTGGGCCGGCACCTGGATGCGATGGCGAAGCGGAAAAAGAAAGTCGGAGGGTAAGTCATGAGAGGGATGAGCTGCAGCTGGGGCGGTTCGTCGATCGCGACACGCTCGTGTTCGAACGCTATCCGCACGAGGTTGGGCGCATGCTCATCCATCGTGTGCATCGCCGAAAGCAGCACCGCACTGGATGGCGAAGCGACAAAGACGCTGGATGCGCTGTGCGCGCTCCTGAAGGCCGAACCGGCCCTGCACCTTCAACTCGACAGCTTCTGCGACGATCCCTGTTCGCAGGAAGCGAGCCTCGCGCTCGCGCAGCGTCGCGCGGAAGAGACGGCGGCCTATCTCGAACGCGGCGGCATCGTACCGGATCGGATGTTCCTGACCTCGGGCGGCAACGCGCACATGCTGGTCTCGTCGGAGTCCGCCGCCGGGCTTGCCTACAACCGCCGCGTCGAACTGCGGCCCGTGTATTGAGGCGTTGGCGATGAGCAGCAAAATATTTCCGCGAGGCCCCGCCAACGACTCCATGCTGGGCGAGTTCGTCGATCGCAATACGTTGCGCTTCGTGCGCGATTTCGCGCATCCGGCGGCGCTGGTGTGGGAGGCGCTCACCGAGACCGGCGAGATCGCCAAATGGCTGTGGCCCTGTGTCCTGTTCGAGGCAAGACAAGGCGGCGCCTACCGGTTCGAAGATAGCGGCGCCGCTTGGGGCGGAAAGATCGTGGCCTTCGCCCCGCCGCACCGCCTCGAACTCGACATGGGATTGCTGTTCGAACTGTTCGAGGAGGATGGCCGCTGCCGTCTGATCCTGACGCTGAAGCGCCCGCGCGCGGGCTGGAGCGTGATGGCGCTGGCCGGTTACATGGGCTGGCTCGGGCGGTTGACGCGGCTAATCGAAGGAACGCCACAGGACGAAACCGAACGCTTCGCGTCCGACATCTGGGAAGCGATGTGGCCGGCCTATGAACGCATGCTGCGCCACCACGTCACCGGCGGCGCCAAGGCCATCTACCGGCTGCACTTCGCGGAAAACGCTGCATCACTCGGAGACGAAGCCAACGCCCATCTCGATGCGCTCGCAGCGGTGCTGCAGGAACACCAGAACCTGAAGGTGGTCATGGATGGCTTCGGCGAAGATCGTTGCTCGCTTGAAGACAGCCTCAAACTGTGCGCGGCGCGGATGGAAGCGGCCGCGGCCTATCTGCGCAACCGCGGTATCGCCAGGGAGCGCATCCTCAACGGCTTTACGCTCGGCAACTATCATCCGCTGGTCCCGAACGACACCGAAGCGGGACGCGCCTTCAACCGCCGCATCGAACTGCGGCCGACCTATTAATTCCGCTCGACTGAAATGCCCTCGATCCCGGCTTCGCTGCAGTACCCCAAACAAATGTGGTTCTGCGGGCAGATGTGAGAGCGGAATTTTCCAACGATAGAAACCGTCTTGCCCGACCACGTGTAAACATGGCGACC
Organism: Rhizomicrobium sp.; assembly: GCA_036490455.1. Lineage (GTDB taxonomy): Bacteria > Pseudomonadota > Alphaproteobacteria > Micropepsales > Micropepsaceae > Rhizomicrobium. The sequence continues at coordinate 14,733 of DASXDS010000054.1, read as the reverse complement.
AAGCCTCGTGGTAAGCGCGACGCTCAAACACTCCCGGCTGTCTCTTGCGGAATAACCGGCGTCAGAATCGAAAACCTCTTGCATCTCCGGGCCAATCGCAAAGGTGCCTTCGATTGTTACGGTTTTTCCGTCGTAGGTATCTGGATGGGCCAATGCACTTTTTGCGGTAATGCGCAGCGGCAGCTCATCGCTTGAAACAGGGCGGACGTTTGCAGCAGCTAACGCGAACCCCAACATCACGACCAAGGACGAACGATATCGTACCGTGACACTCCCTCCTGTTAAGCCGTGCCAGATCGGCCTTTGGTTTCGGCCTTGCGAAGAAAATCGAGCACGCCTGCTGTGTGGGTCCAGAAATCGCTCAGCGGTTCGATTCTGCGATTCATCAGACGGCTCAGCGGGATCGAGTCAAGAAGCGCCTCGAGAGCGGCAGGACTCTCGGCGTTGAAAATGAAAATCGCGCGATCCGGAGCGTGATGGCAAACATCGATCGTGCCGTCGGCGATTTTGTTGCGGAACCAATCGGCCTGTGCGGCGAAGTCAGCTGACGGCGGCAGGTTCTTCGAACCCTCTTCGGTCGGCCATGTGCCGACGAGAAATTTCATCATAGCGATCCCTCCAACGGCGACGCTATCACAGTGCCGCAGAATCCCACGGCAATTGCGCGCCGGCAATCATGCCGTCGAGAACCGCGCCCCGCTGATGGTAGCCGGCAGACCACGGCGCGAGGCCAAGCTGGGCGGCGACATAAGCCAGCGTATCGCCGCAGTAGCCGTAGTTGACGATGCGCGAGATCTTGCCGTCCACTTCTTCGAAGCGAAGGACGCCGCCCATATAACGCTTGCCGTCGACTGTGAAAGTGAAGACAGCGATGTGCTCGCCGTCGATCACGTGCTGCGCGCCGGCGATACCGTCGCGCAGCACCACGCTGAGCCAGATCGTCTTCTTGCCGCGCTCGCCGCCGACGCCCTGGACTTCCCAGGTGCAGGAGTCCAAGAGCAAAGCCGTGACCGCCGGCACATCGCGCGCCACAAACGCGGCGATGAAGCGATCGACCAACTCTGGCGAAGCGGGCGGATTGTGGTGCGGCATGGCCTGTTGACCTTCGTTTAGTTTTCCGCGGCCGCGATGCAGCGCGGTCTTCACGGCGCCTCTGGTGGTGGAGAGAAGCGCGGCGATCTCCTCGAGGCTGAAGTCGAATACGTCCTTCAGCACGACGGCAGCGCGCTCCTGCGGCGAGGTGCGTTGAAACAGCGCCGCACCCGCGGTCCGGGTTATGACGGTGCCCGGACTTTCCGATCCGGCATCGATCTCCCCCTCCAGCGTCTCGTGGCGGGCGCGGCGGATGCGGTCGATCCACAGATTGGTCGCGATCTGGCACAGATATGCCTCCGGCTTGTCGAACCAGCGCCGCGCATGCCCGTCCGGATCGCGGCCGGGATTCATGTCGCCGCGGCCGATGACCCCGAAGCCGCGCAGCAGCGTGTCCTGCACGATGTCTTCCGCATCCCACACCGAACCCGTCAGCCGCAAACAATAGGCATGCAATTTCGGGCGGATCGGGCCGATGGTGTCGAGGAAATCGAACCACAGCTTGCGCAGCGTCCGCGCGGTATCGTCGGTCAGCGGATCGGCCATCCTGTCCTCCTGCTCTCCCATTCTAGACGATCCGCGGCAGCCAAAAGATACGGCCCCGATCGTCCCTCGCCCCCGTCAGGGGGAGAGGGGTTCGGGTGAGGGGGCTTCATAAGACGCAAGTAATGCGGACCGTCGTCAGACGACGCCAATCTTCGAGAGGGAATTTTAAGCGTCATCGAAAGACGCGATTGCGGAGTCGTCTTGCGACGATGTTGGGCGGGTCGCGGGCTGCGGCGGCCCCCTCACCCCGGCCCTCTCCCCCTATCGGGGGCGAGGGTGATTGTTAGTCGGTGTCGCCGGGCGGCGGTGGCGACTGCTCTTTGATCTCGAGTTTGTTCACCACCAGTTCGTCGACTTCCAGCTTCTTGATCCGTGCGCTGCCGATGGAGAGGCGGCCGATCGCGAGCGCGCCAACGGCCACCGCGCCAAGCGCGAAGGCGCCGGCGGCGAGCGCCAGATAGGCGAGCGACGGCGGCGGCGCCGGGCGCGGGGCGCGCATCGCGCGGCGCTGCAATGCGCCCAGCGTATCGCGGGCGCGCCGCGTCACGCTTTCGAGTTCGTTAAGGACATCGTTCATTCCGGCACCGCCTTCCAAAAGTAGCGCACGAAGCCGCGTTTCTCGTCGCGGTCTTTCACGCGGAATGCCATGCGCACCTTGGTGCCACTGTCGATCTGGCCCTGCTCTACGTCGGTGATGTCGGTCATCAGCCGGCCGCCATCGGCGAAAGTGATCATGCCGTAGTGGTTGGGCGGGTCCATCGAGTAGGTGAGGAAGTCCGCCGACCACGACAGGATGGTGCCCTGCTGCTCAGAGAAGCCGTAATCCTCCTGGCTGTCGACCGCCTTGCAGTTCGGGTTCACGCAGATGCGGGTCTTGGGATATTGCGCGGTGCCGCACACGCGGCACTTGCCCCCGACAAGGCCGAGCAGCATATCGTTCTTGCGATAGAGCACGGTGAGCGCCGTGCGCTTGTCGACTTCGGCGCGCATGCCCTTTTCGAGTTCGATGAGCCCGTTGAAGCCCAGGAACTTCATGTAGTTGGTTTCTTCCTTGCGCCGCGCCAGCGCGCCCTTGAAGCCGCCGCGCTTCGGCAGCTCTTCGATTGCCTTCGTCACCTCGAAGATCAGCGCGTCGCAACCCTGGCCGAACTGCGCGACCAGGATCTTGTCGCCGGGTTTGGCGTCTTCGAGCGCGGCGACCAGCATCAAAAGCGGATGCGCCGTGCCCGTGTCGCCGACATTGCTCGCGAGATTGTCGCGCGTTTTCGCCGGATCGATGCCGGCGGCTTTCGCCAAGGTCTGGTCCATCTTCGCGAATGGACACGGTAGGATAAACTGCGTGATCTCGGCCGGATTCACGCCGGTCTTCTCGAATAGCGCCTTCAGCGCAGCGGGCACGATCTTGGTGTAGCCCTCGTCGCGGATCCAGCGCTCTTCCCAGCCATAGTCGAAGTCGTCGCCTTCGCCACGGAAGTGATCGATGAAATCGACCGTCACCGAATGCGCGCCGAGGAAATTGGCGATCACCTTCTCGCTGCCGAGCGTGACAGCCGCGGCGCCGTCGCCGGTCGACATTTCCTGTGAAGACGCGGCGCGCGTCTTCTTCTTGTCGGCGGCGGTGACCAGCGGCGCCTTCACGCGGCCGGCCTTCACCGCATCGAGCGCTGCGATCAGCGCCGAGGTCGCGGCGCGCTGCGATGAGGCGACGTCGAACGACGAGATGGTCTCCGGCAGGCTGAGCGCGGCGGCGAGGATGCCCGCGTTCTGCCGGTCGGCGAACGGCAGCGTGGTCGAGGCGAAATAGACCGCGTCGATTCCCGCGCGATCCTTCACCGGATCGGTCGCGGGCAGGCAATCGCGGCCCGCTTCCACCGCCATGGTCACCGAATCCTCGTCGAAATTCGCCATGGTGCGCTCGCCCCGGGCGCCGCCCACCAGATTCGGTGCGAACCACTTGTTCGCTTCGGCGATGGCTTTGCGTTGCAGGCGGCGGCGCGGAAGATAGGCGCCGTACGCGGTGATCCCGACCATTGGTTCTGCCCTGTTTCCTGTGTGCTGGCCTTCAGAAAATCAGGTTTGGCAGGACGCGGCAACGCGCGTCATTTCACCGCGAAACAGTCGAGGCCTTGCGCCTTCAGCCTTGTGCAAAGGCCGCCCGGCGAAACGCCGCTGCCGGGTGCACTGCGCAGGCGGTAGAACCGGCCCTTGCCGGGGATATTGGCCAGGATGATCTGCGGCGTCATGCCGTCGAGCAGGCCGCCCGCGTGACTGACCAGCTTGCCCCAGGTCGCCGCCGCGTCAGCTTCCGATCGCATTGCGCCGAGCTGTACCAGCCCGCCGCCCCCTGCGGCGCGTGCTGCCGACCGTGGCGTATGCGGCGGTTCGACGGATGCGATCTGCGCGGGTTTGGCGTCATCCGAAATCGCATCGCCGATATCAGGACGCAATCCGGGATCGGCCTGCGGTGCCGGTGGCGCGGTTGTCGTCGTCGCCTGCTGCACGCCATCGGCATAGGTCGTCGTCTCGCGCGCCGGCGGCAGCAGGCGGATCGGCGGATCGCTTTTCGCGGTGGTGTTTTCCGCCACCAGCAGCGGCTTCAGTTGCGGCGGTGGCGTATCGCCGAGCACCGCGGCGCGATGGATAGCAAGCGCATAATCCGGATTGGCCGTGAGCGCCTTGCCGTACCAGTCGCGCGCCGCGGACGGATCGTGCTCGGCTTCCGCGATCTGGCCCATGCCGTAATCGGAAAACTCCGGCTGATGATTGCCGGCCGCGAGCGAGGCGAGATAGTCGCGCTTCGCGTCGTCGAGCCGGCCGGCGCGCCGCCACACATTGGCGCGATTGTTGAGCGCGGCCGCAAAATCCGGATCGAGTTTCAGCGCCGCGGAGTAGTCCGCGATGGCTTCGTCGTCCCGGCCCATCTCGTCGTAGACGACACCCCGATCGAACAGGGCGCGCGCCTTGTCCATCGGCTGCAAGGTGTCGAGCGCGAGCGCGGCATCGTAATCGCCGAGCGCGTCGCCGGGACGCTGCAGCTTCTCGCGCGCAAGTCCACGGTTGAGCAGCACGCGGGCGCGATCTTCTTCCGACAGCATGCCCGTCGCGAGCGCCTGGGATGCGAGCGTATCGGCGCCGGCCGGATCGTCGTTGTTGAGCGCGGCTACGACCGCTCTGAGGACTACGCCGGGATCGCTCCCGGCATGCGCCACCTCCGCGAACGCAAATAGTGCGAGGCCCGACAACAGCGCGCGCATGACCCCTCCCCGGGGATTCGATGCAGGCAGTTTCACGCGGGTTGGGGTGCGGTGTCTATCGCTCACCGATTCTCCTTCTCCCCCATCGGGCCTGTTGCGTAATTAGCGTCTGAAGCTTGTTAGAGCGGATTTTGCGGCTGGGGGTGCAATGGATTGTCGATCTGCGGGCTCGCTTGCGGTTCACGCAGCGATCGCGGCCCATCTGCGCATGTTGAAGGCGATAGCGCCCATAGCGATCTGAGCGGCTGCTTTGGCGAGACCGATGTAGCGGATGAGATTGAGCCTCATGCGGCGTTTGAGGGTGGCGAAGGTGGTCTCGACAGCGGACCGGCGCCGGGCAATGAGACGGTTGTAGCGCTTCAGGCGCGGCGGCAATTCCGGGTGGTGTTTGTTGGGCCTGCGCGCGATGCGTGGCTTCTTGCCCTGAGCTTTGAGCCAGGCTCGTCTTGCATGCGTGTCATAGGCGGCATCGGCCCACACGACCCGTTCGTCGCCGCGGATCAATGCGTCAGCTGGGGTCGTGTCATTGACGTTGGCAGGGGTAGCAATGACCGTGCGGATCAGGCCCGATCCCTCATCGACACCCACATGCGCCTTATAACCAAAGAAGAAGCCGGGCTTGCCCTGGCGCTTTGTGATGCGGGCGTCGGGATCCTGAGATGGTGTATCGAACGACGGTGGGGCCGACACGCTTGCAATCAATGTCGCATCCAGCATCGTGCCGCGTTTAAGGATCAAGCCTGCATTCTCCAGTTGCCGGTCCAACTCGGCAAAAAGCTTCTCGTGCAGCTTCTCTTCTACCAGCCGGTTGCGGAAACGGTTCAGAACTGTGTGATCGGGAGTGGGATCCTCGAAGCTCAGTCCCGCAAAACGCTTGAACGATAAACGGTCGTTTAGAGCATCTTCCAGTTCGCGGTCCGACAAACCATAGAGCGACTGAAGTACCAAGGCCCGGAACAACACCAGTACCGGATAGCCAGGCCGGCCAGGTCCCTGTTCATCCCGAAGGTGCGACAGCAGCTTTTCGAACCGGTACCACTTCACCAACTCCAGAAGCCGGTCCAGCACCGCGTTGCTGCCCGAGCCTTTCGGCATCAGGGCTTCCACAAAACTCGCACCGCCTGTCCGCTTAACCGCCATCACAACCTCCCCGATTCCCGATCCTAAAAGGAATCACGATCTTGGTTTACGCGACAGGCCCCCATCGGGGGAGAGGGTCGGGTGAGGGGGTGTCTACGCCAAACAGCCATGCACGGGAGCGTACCGCGGCGCTTGGTCTCGTGCCGGAATGGTTATGGCGGAGTGCGTTTAGATACCCCCTCACCCTGCCCTCTCCCCCGATGGGGGAGAGGGTCAAATCCGGAACAAAAGCCTAATCACCACTCGCCAGCGACATCGCGACCGCCTTCTTAAACACCCTCCGATGAGGCGGTGGCGCGGGGGCTTGCGTTGTGCGAAAGAGCCGCAAACCGAAGGTCCTGCATGTCTCCACGTCCCGTCCGCAAAGCCGTTCTGCCGATCGCAGGTCTCGGCACGCGCTCGCTGCCCGCCACCAAGACCGTGCCGAAAGAGATGCTGCCGGTCGTCGACAAACCGGTCATCCAATACGCGATCGAAGAAGCGCGCGAAGCCGGGATCGAGCAGTTCATCATGGTGACCGGCCGCTTCAAGGCGCCGATCGAGGACCACTTCGACAACGTGCACGAACTCGAAATTGTGCTCGCCGAACGCGGCAAGCAGGCGGAAATCAAAGCGCTGGAAGGATCGGTGCCGGAGGCCGGCACGATGTTCTTCACCCGGCAGCAGCGCCCGCTCGGCCTCGGTCATGCGGTGTGGTGCGCGCGCCATCTGGTCGGCGACGAACCGTTCGCGGTGCTGTTGCCCGACGATCTGATGTGGGGCACGCCCGGCGCGCTCAAGCAGATGGTCGACGTCTACAACAAGTACGGCGGCTGCGTGGTCGCATCGGAAGAGGTGCCGCACGAGAAGACCAACAAATACGGCATCATCGCGCCGGGCCGGCGCGAGGCAAATATCACCGAGGTCAAAGGCGTGGTCGAGAAGCCCGATCCCAAGGACGCGCCGTCGACGCTCAGCATCATCGGCCGCTACATCCTCCAACCCGAGCTGTTCGCCGAGCTCGACCGCAAGGAGACCGGCGCCGGCGGCGAGATCCAGCTCACCGACTCCATGGCGAAGCTGATCGGCCGCATGCCATTCCATGCCGTGAAGACGACGGCCGCGCGCTACGACTGCGGCGACAAGCTCGGTTTCCTCCATGCCAACATCGCCATCGGCCTGTCCCGCCCGGACATTGCGCCCGGCCTGAAGGCCATTCTGAAAGATTTGAAATCCTGAACGAAACCGGACGTGGCACGTTTTGTCATCGCGGGATGTAATTCTTCGCCCACGCTCAAGTCATCCGATTTGGATTAATGTGCGCCGCATACCAGCGCAAGTTTAACGGGAGCCGATCTTGAAACGTTTTTCCGTCCTTTTTGCAGTTGTTCTCTGTCTGCCGGTACTCGCCTGCAAACCGCAGAACAACAACACCAATAGCACGACCGTCAGCACCCCGAACGAAACCGGTCAGCAGCCGGTCAAGATCGGCCGCGCCTGCCGGGACGACATCCAGAAATATTGCGCCAATGCGGACAAGCGCAAGAAGTGCCTGCGCGAAAACGCGGACAAGCTTTCCGTCGAATGCAAGACCGCGCTGGCGAATGCGCGCGGCGGCGCGGGTGGCGGCGCCGGACCGTTCGCCGTGTGCCGGGACGACATGCAGAAATACTGCGCCGGAAAATTCGGACCGGATCGCCGCGACTGCATGAAGCAGAATCTCAACAGCTTCTCCGACGCCTGCCGCACGGTGATCCAGGAACGGATGAACCGCCGCAAGGAGCAGAACGGCAACGGCGGCGGCGAGGAGTAACGCTCAGGCGCGGTGATAGCGCCGGAACCATTCGACGAACAATCCTATCCCCTGCTCCAGCGGCGTCTTCGGCGCGAAGCCGAAGTCGCGCTGGGCGCGCCCGATGTCGGCGAAGGTCTCGTTCACATCGCCGGGCGGTCCCTGCTCGAACCGGATGTCGGCCTTGCCGTTGGTCGCGCGCTCGATGACGCGAATGAGATCGAGCACCGCTTCGGGATGGTGGTTGCCGAGATTGTAGAGGCGATGAGGCGCCGCCTCGGTCGTTTGGAACGGCGTTTCAAGGATCGCGACGATCCCGGCAACGATGTCGTCGATATAGGTGAAGTCGCGCCGGAGCTTGCCTTCGCCGAACACCGGGATCGGCCGTCCGTTCAGAATCGCATCGGTGAACGACCAGTACGCCATGTCGGGCCGGCCGTAAGGACCGTAGACGGTGAAGAAACGCAGGCCCGTCTGCTTCAGGCCGTAGAGCGACGCATAGGAATAGGAGAGCAATTCGCCGGCCCGCTTGGTCGCGCCGTAATACGATACCGGTCTGTCGGCGCGCGCGTCTTCGCGGAACGGCGCCGGCGTGTCGTTGCCATAGACGGAACTCGACGACGCGTAGACCAGATGCCCAACGCCGCTACGGCGCGCGAGTTCGAGGACGTTCTGATGCCCGACCAGATTGGAACGGGTGTAGGCAGCGGGGTTCTCCACCGCGTAGCGCACCCCGGCCTGCGCCGCGAGATGCAGGATCGCGTCGAAGCGTTCGCTTCCGGTCGCAGCGTTCAACGCCGCCGCGTCGCCGATGTCCACCTGGTGGAACCGCCAGTTCGCCGCCCCGCCGAGTTCCCGCAAACGGGCCTCTTTCAGCGCCGGATCGTAGTAGGCATTGAGTTCGTCGAGCGCGACCAGGGTGTGGCCGCGCGCCAGCAGGGCGCGGCTTGCGTGGTAGCCGATGAACCCGGCGCCGCCGGTGACCAGGATCCGCATGCCTTGCCTCTTGCCCTTCTCCAGGGCCGCAATGTTAACAATACCCAATCGGGGCTCTTGCGGTAGACCGGGCCCTTTTCCCACCCCGCGAAGCTCCGGTATACCGTTGAAATAGATGCGACTTTTTACGGGACCTGTATCGTCATAGCCGCCCTTCACGGTTAGAAAGGGCGGTCTGGCGGCGGGGACTTCCCGGACGAATCGCACGAATGGCTGGGCGAACTTAAGCGATTTCACGAACGCGCGTCTGATCAGGGAAGCCGGTGTCGAATTACGGGCAAGGACGGTTGTGGAACTGTGCACGGCGCGCGCGCCGGCTTGCGCCGGTACGCCGTCTTGCGCTGGCAGGGTCCGCGTTTGCGCTGTTGGCGACACCGGCGCTGGCCGACGACCAGCAGCAGCCAACGATCTTCGGGCGCGACACCTTCGGCGAAGTCGGCATCCTCGAAACGCCAAGCGCGCGGATGAACCCGGACGGCGAGATCGCCGTGACCGTGGCCGCAGAGCCCAAGACTTACCGGGTGAATTTCACCTTTCAGGTGCTGCCCTGGCTCGAGGGTTCGTTCCGCTATTCGCATCTCGACGATTTCGGCACCACCGGCAGCTATTACGACCGCAGCTTCGGGATGAAGCTGCGCTTCTTCCAGGAAGGCGAAGTGATGCCGGAAGTGTCGCTCGGCATCCGCGACATCATCGGCACCGGCATCTACGGCAGCGAATATATCGTCGCCTCGAAGACGATCGGCGATTTCGATGTCAGCGGCGGCATGGGCTGGGGCCGGCTTTCAGATATTCCCGCCTTCCGCAATCCGCTGGCGCTGCTGTTTCCGTCGTTCAACAACCGCGCGCCGTTCACCGGCCAGGGCGGTCAGGTCAATTTCGGCAACTTCTTCCACGGCCGCAACGTCGGCCTGTTCGGCGGCGTCATCTGGCACACGCCCATCGACGGGCTCGATCTCCTCGCCGAATACAACCCCGACAAATATAAGCGCGAAGTCGCGTTCGGGAACGCGACCTGGAAGTCGCCGATCGATGCCGGCGTCTCCTATCACCTGTTCCGCGTCGTCTCGCTGACCGCCGGATGGCTGCGCGGCACGGCGTGGACCGGGCTCATCAGCGTGTCGATCGATCCGACCAAGCCGATCTGGCCGTTCCGCATCGATCCCGTCGCGACGCCGCCCACGGTACGCGATCCGCAGCAGCAGGAAGCCGCGCTGAACGCCGCGATCAATCCGAACGGATCGCTGGAGACCATCCACACCGCATTCACCGCGCCGCCGCCGGCCAATCCCGGCGAACTCGCACTCGCACAGACGCTGATGAGCGAAGTGCCGAACGTCCACGATTTCGAAGTCAGCGGCTCGACCCTGATGGTGAACGTGTCGCAAGGCGCCGGCGCACCGATCAACTGCGCCCTCTATGCACGCGCCGCCTACGGCACGCGCCACGATCTGAGTACGATCGCGATCACCAATCTCTCCGATCCTACCGGCGACGTGACGGTTTGTCCGACGCCGGTTGCGGTCCACAACGCGCAGCTCGCATCGTTCCGCATCGGTGGCGCGCAACAGCATCCGCAGGACGGCATCATCATGGCCGACGCCGTATCGCCCGCGCCGCCGCCGCCGCGCGCAGCCGGCAACGACCCCGCAACCGCGCGCGTTCAATTGACCAAGGAAGCCGACAAGCAGGGCATCACGATCCGCGCGGCGTATCTCGGCGGCGCCGAAGCGCTCATCTATTACGAGAACCGCCGCTACTATTCCGAGGCCGAAGCGGCCGGACGGCTGGGGCGCATCCTGATGGCGGTGGCGCCGCCTGAGGTTGAGATTTTCCGGTTGATCGTGACCGAACACGGCAGGCCGCTGCGCCAGTTCACCCTGGCGCGCAGCGCGCTGGAACGCGTGGCGACGGTTTCCGGCAGCACTGCGGAAGTGCGCGACGCGGTCGACATTTCCTATCCCGATCTCGAAAATCCGCTGCTCGACGAAGGCAACGACAAGATCTTCCCGCTGTTCCACTGGTCGATCGGCCCGCGCTATCGCCAGAGCGTGTTCGATCCCAATGCGCCGTACCAGTATCAGATCTATCTCGCGGGCCTGACCGATATCGACATCCTGCCGGGGCTGACGGCGTCGACCAAGCTGGACCTCAACCTCTACAACAACTTCACCGTCACCGGCGTAAACACCAGTGTGCTGCCGCATGTGCGCAGCGACATCGACGAATATCTGATGAAAGGCGCAACCGGCATCGGGTACATGATGCTCGCCTATCGCGACCGCATCTCGCCCGACATCTTCACCGAAGTCGAAGCCGGCCTGCTGGAAGACATGTTCGCCGGCGCGGGCGGCCAGATGATCTGGCGGCCGGAGGATTCGCGCATCGCCGTCGGGGCCGATCTCTATCACGTGTGGCAGCGCGGCTTCGACCGCCTGCTCGACCTGCGGCAATACAACGTCACGACCGGCCATATCTCGATCTACTACCAGTCTCCGTGGTACGGCCTGAACTTCAACGTCCATGCCGGCCGCTATCTCGCCGGCGACTACGGCGGAACGTTCGAGCTGACGCGGCGCTTCGACACCGGCGTCGAAGTCGGTGCATTCGCCACCTTCACCAACGTACCGTTCAAGGAGTTCGGCGAGGGCAGCTTCGACAAAGGCATCATCATCCGTATCCCGCTGGAATGGGGCATCCCCGCGCACAGCACGACGGTCGAGGACCTCACGCTGCGCTCGCTGTCGCGCGACGGCGGTCAGCGGCTCGCGAACGACGATTCGCTCTATGAGGAAACGCTGCGGACCAGCTATGGCGAAATCATCAGGCACACCGATGATGTCACGAATCCGTAACGGCTTCGCGTTTGGCGTTCTCGCCGCGGCCTGCGCGCTGTCGGGCTGCATCAGTTCCGACAGCGATTTCGATTTCTCGTCGGCCTTTGCCGGCGCGAAGTCCGTGTTCGGCGGCGCGCCGGTTTCGAAGATCACCCTGCAGCAGGCTGCCGCCGTTCCCAACGCTTCCATCGCGGCTCATATCGGCAACGGGCCGGAGGAGATGCTGGTGCTGGCCGAAACCTCGAGCGGCGACCAGGTGTGGCACGGCGCGGGCAATGTCGTGGTCGTGCTGCACAACGGCCACCTGGTGCAGACCGGCGGCCTCGCCGATGATCTCCCCAACCTGCACAGCGAAAGCGGCGACGCCGTGCTGCCGCGCGAGGCCGGTCAAATGGCGAAGACGCGCTGGGTCGGCGATTTCCCGAACAAAAATCTGTTCGGCGTCGTGATCGATTGCACAGCGCAAGCCGTCCGCCCCGAAGCGGTCACCAGCCTCGGCAAACAGATTCGTACCATGCGGGTGGACGAAACCTGCAGTTCCCCGGCGCTCAACTGGACCTTCGCCAACGTCTATTGGGTGAGCCCGGTGACCGGCGTGGTGTGGCAGTCGATCCAGCATTTCTCGCCGGATTACGACGCGATGACGATCGAGGTCCTGCGCCCCGTGATGGGCGGCTGATCCACAGCGGCCCGACCCCGGCTCAGGGCAAAAAAATACGCCGCCCGCGAATCGCGGACGGCGTATCGGATTAACGCTTCGCTGTTAGTGCGACGTCGAGGAGCTGCTGGAGCTCGCGGCGACGGCAACCACAACGGCCGTGAGAACCACAGCGGCAACGGCAGCGGTCGTACCGGCCGACATGCCGGCAAAGCCGGACGTGGTTTCGGTCGCAGCCGGATGCGGATCGGCAGCGGGAAGCGCACCTTCGCTCACGGTATCGGCGAGCGCTGCAGTCGACGCGGTCAGAAGAAGCGCGCCAGCGGCGAGCACAGAAACGATTTTACGCATTGTGGATTCCCTCAGCGATCTAACGGCTGCACTCTACGGTTTGGTTGGGCAGTGTCAACCACGAACCCACCTTTTCTGCGGGTTCCGACGCTTAACGCGGCTGCAATGCAATCGATCCCCAAGCCTGAAGGCATGCGAAAAACGTGCGGCCGGCGTTGCAAATCCGCAACTACCGGCCTCACCATCAAAGGATAATTTCGGCCTTCCGAAGGTACCCGACGATCTGATCGGCGAGCGCCTCGGCCGTGTGGTCGGCGGTCTTGAGGGTGATCTCGGCCGATTCTGGCGCTTCATAGGGGCTGTCGATCCCGGTGAAGTGCTTGATCTCGCCCGCCTTCGCCTTCTGGTACAGGCCCTTGGGGTCGCGCTGCATGCACAGCTCGATCGGGGTGTCGACGAACACCTCGACGAACTCGCCCTGTTGCAGGAGCTCGCGGGCCATCCGCCGCTCCGAGCGGAACGGGGAGATGAACGACACCAGCACGATCAGCCCGGCATCCACGAACAGCTTGCTGGTTTCGGCGACGCGGCGGATGTTCTCCACCCGGTCGGCATCGGTGAAACCGAGATCGCGGTTGAGGCCGTGGCGGACGTTGTCGCCGTCCAGCAGGTAGGTGTGACGCCCCTGTGAAAGCAGCGTGCGCTCCACGATGTTGGCGACCGTCGACTTGCCTGAGCCGGACAGGCCGGTGAACCACAGCACGGCGGGCTTCTGGCCCTTCATCTGCGCGCGCACCGCCTTGTCAACGTCGAGCGCCTGCCAGTGGACGTTGGTCGCGCGGCGCAGACCGAAATCGATCATGCCCGCGGCCACGGTGCCGTTGGTGAAGCGGTCGACGAGGATGAAGCCGCCGGTGTCGCGATTTTCCAGATAGGGATCGAACGCGATCGGCTGCTGCAGCGAGAGATTGCCATAGCCGACTTCGTTCAGCGCCAGCGTCTTGGCGGCCGAATGGTCGAGCGTGTTCACGTCGACCTTGTGTTTGAGCTCGCTGACGGTCGCCGGCACAGTCTTGGCGCCGATCTTGAGCAGGTACTGGCGGCCCGGCAGCATCTCCTCCTCGGTCATCCAGAGGAGGTGGGCGGCGAACTGGTCGGAGACCTCCGGCCGCTGCGCGGCCGGCGCGAGCACGTCGCCGCGCGAGATGTCGATCTCGTCTGCCAGGGTGATCGTCACCGCTTCGCCCGCAATGCCTTCGTCGAGATCGCCGTCCATGGTCACGACGCACTTCACCGTGCTGGTGCGGCCGGAAGCCGCGACGACGAGCGTGTCGCCCGGCCTCACCCGGCCCGACGCGATCGTGCCGGAGAAGCCGCGGAAATCGAGATTGGGGCGGTTGACCCACTGCACCGGCATGCGGAACGGCTTGTCGGCGACGGCGGTATCGACATCGACGGTGTTCAGATGGTCGAGCAGCAGCACGCCTTTGTACCAGGGCATGTTGGCCGAGCGCTCGATCACGTTGTCGCCGAAGCGGGCCGACATCGGGATCGGCACGATCGAGGCGAAGCCCAGATCCTTCGCGAACGCCGTGTAGTCGGCGACGATGTCGTCGAACACCGTCTGCGAATAGTCGACCAGGTCGATCTTGTTCACCGCCAGCACGACGTGACGGATGCCGAGCAGCGAGGCGATGTAGGTGTGACGCCGCGACTGCACCAGGACGCCCTTGCGCGCATCGATCAGCACGACCGCGAGATCGGAGTTCGAGGCTCCGGTCGCCATGTTGCGGGTGTACTGCTCGTTGCCCGGCGTGTCGGCGACGATGAACTTGCGCTTGTCGGTGGTGAAGAAGCGGTAAGCGACGTCGATGGTGATGCCCTGCTCGCGCTCGGCCTCGAGCCCGTCGACGAGGAGCGCGAAGTCGATATCCTCGCCGGTGGTCCCGAATTTGCGCGAGTCCTTTTCGAGGGCCGACAGATGGTCCTCGAACAGCATCTTGGAGTCGTAGAGAAGCCGGCCGATCAAGGTCGACTTGCCGTCATCGACGCTGCCGCAGGTGAGGAAGCGCAGGAACGATTTGTTTTCCTGGTCGGTGAGAAATTTTTTGAGATCGAAGGGGGCGGTCATCTTAGAAATACCCTTCC
>DASXDS010000045.1:0-32037 GCA_036490455.1 Rhizomicrobium sp. | reverse complement strand
ATAAGCCATTTGTTGCGTCGTTGGAGCGGTGATCTGTCAGTGTCACGGATGCGGCTTATCCTTGGTCCCCTTAACCTCGCGGCCGCGCTATTCGCGCGGCCACTCGCCGGGGATGACAGGATAGTTGCAGCTACTTGGCCGGCAGCGAGTTCTCGATCATCAGTGCGAGCGAGTACCATTCCTCCGCGATCACCAGCAAAGAGGCCCGCGCCGTGAACGAGGCGTACGATGCTTTCAGCGCGTCGCGCGCCATGCGCCGGTAACGGCGTGCGCGGCGGAGCATGCGGGCTCTGGCGTCGCGATCGATCATGGACAATGAACGCCGCCTGCGCGGTAACGTTGCGCAGGGAACCGGTCTGCGGGAAATTACGGCTAACAAATCGCTAACGATAAGGAACTTTCAGGTCCCGCGCCGGTTCGGCGACAGCACGTCGTGTTTGCGCCCGCCCAGGCCGCGGCCTTTGGCGACCGCTTCGCCGCCGAATTTGGCGCGCACCTTGTCCATCGCATGCTCGGCTTTGGCGCGCTTTCCGGCGCCGTCGTCCACCAGCTCGTCCGGATCGCACTGATCGGCGGGCAGAAGCTGATGGATGCCGACGCCAAGCAGCCGGTAGGACGTGCCGTCGGCTTCGCGCCTCAGCAATTCCCGCGCGATGCGGAAGATGCGGTCCGCAAGCTGGGTCGGCGCTTCGAGCGAAAGGCTGCGGGTGATGAGTTTGAAGCTCGCGGTCTTGAGTTTGAGGGTCACGGTGCGCCCACCGATGCCATAACCCTTGGCGCGCGCCGAGACGCGTTCGGCCTGCAGCCACAGGATATTCTCCAGCTCGTGCGCATCGGAAATATCGAATTCGAAAGTCGTCTCCGACGACACGCTCTTCATCTCGCCACTGGGATCGACGCTGCGGTCGTCGAGCGCGAACGCCATGCGGTGCAGCCATATCCCCGTGTTGCCGTAGCGCCTGGCGAGCACCTTTTCGTCGGTGTCCTGGAGCTGCGAAATCCGCGTTATGCCGTCTTTGGCGAGTTTCGCCTGCAGCGCCGCGCCGGCGCCGCGCAGGAAGCCGACCGGCTTTTCGCGCAGGAACGAGACCGCTTCGCCGCGCCCGATCACGGCGAAACCGCGCGGCTTGTCGAGATCGCTCGCCAGTTTGGCGAGCAGCTTGTTGTAGGAGAGGCCGACCGACACCGTGATCCCGATCTCGCTTTCGATCTGCCGGCTAAGCCTTGCGAGCGTCTTGGCCGGCGGCACGCCGTGCAGCTTTTCCGTGCCGGTGAGATCGAGATAGGCTTCGTCCAGCGACAGCGGTTCGACCAGCGGCGTGAGATCGCGCATCAGCGCACGCACGCGGCCGCCTTCTTCGACGTATTTTGCCATGCGCGGCTTCACCACGACGGCCTGCGGACACAGCTTGAGCGCCTTGAACATCGGCATCGCCGAGCGCACGCCATCGATGCGGGCGATGTAGCAGCAGGTCGACACCACGCCGCGCTTGCCGCCGCCCACGATCACCGGTTTGTCGGCGAGGCTCGGATCGTCGCGCTTTTCGATCGCGGCATAGAATGCGTCGCAATCCAGATGCGCGATGGAGAGCTGGTGCAGCTCGGGATGGGCAAGGATCCGCCGGCTGCCGCATTTCGCACACCGCTTGGTACTTTCGGCGGCGTCGGTGAGACAGTCGCGGCAGAACGCGCTCATCTGGCCTGTGCCGCAGCCTCGTCTTCGCGCCACAGCCACGCGGCGCCGCGCACGCCGGAGGAATCGCCGTGCTTGTTGCGCACGATGTTGATCCGTCCCTCGGTGGTGAAAGCATGATGCTCCACGCGCGGCGGCAGTTCGTCATAAAGCGCGTCGATATTGGAGAGACCGCCGCCCAGCACGATGGCGTCCGGATCGAGCACGTTCACCAGGGTTGCGATGCTGCGCGCGAAGCGGTCGTAAAACCCTTCCATCACCGTCAGCGCATCCGCATCGCTCCCACGCGCGGCCAGCACGATTTCGTGGACCGGGACATTGCGGCCCGTGAGTGCCGCATATTGGCGGCTCACCGACGGGCCGGAGCACCAGCTTTCGATGCAGTTTTCACGCCCGCAATAGCACCGCTGCGAAGCCGCCAGTTCTTCCGGCGTGATGCGCGGCAGACCGTTGTGGCCCCATTCGCCCGCGATCCCGTGCGCGCCGTTCAGCACCCGGCCGCCGACCACCGCGCCGCCGCCGACGCCGGTGCCGGCGATCACCGCAAACACCACGTCGAAACCGGCTGCTGCGCCGTCGCTCGCTTCGGACAGCGCCAGGCAATTCGCATCGTTCGCCACGCGCACCGGCCGCGCCGTCGCTTCGGCGAGGTTGCGGTCCAGCGGATGGCCGATCAGGCGCGTGGAGTTCGCGTTCTTCACCAATCCCGTGTTGGTGCTGATGCTGCCGGGAATGCCGACGCCGAGCGTGCCTTTGACGCCGAGCTTCGCATCGGCGGCCAGCACCAGATCGCGCATCGCGCGGATGGTGTCTTCATAGGCCGATTGCGGCGTGGGCACGCGCTCGCGCAGCAGCTCCCGTCCGCCATCGCCGAGCGCGATGATCTCGATCTTCGTGCCGCCGAGGTCGATGCCGTACCGCATGGTCAGAGCTTACTCCGGATGAACGCTTCCGCATCGGCCCAGGTGCCGGCTCGCAGATGAGCGTCTTCGGCCGGCGGCAGCAGCGGCTTCAGGCGCTCATCGCCGATCAGGTGAATGCGGAACACCTCCGGCGCTTCTTTCGCCGCCGAGGCGAGATGCTGCGGGATGTCGTCGACGAAGAATGCCGGGCGTCCGGCATGGCCGGCCAGCGCCTTGACGGGTGCGCCTTTGGAACCGGCATTCGTCACCAGCGGAAAATCGAAGCCATGCCTTGCGAAGTTGCGCAGCCGCGCTTGGGCCTGCGCCGGCACGACGTTGGACAGCACGACGATCTGCAGCAGCGGGGCGAGGGCGGTCAGCGTCTCCTTTGCGCCATCGACCATCAACAGCGAGTCGAGATCGACGCGAAACTCGTCCAGCAACGCGGTGACCTCGACATCGAGCACCGGAGTGCGGTCGTCGAGCCGTTTCACGTTGCCGTGCAGGCGATAGCTCGTGAGGTCGATGAACAATGCGCGTTCCCGCAGGAAGCGGTCGAAGCCTTCCACGAAGCGCAGCAGCACCTCGTCGGCGTCGAGAATGAGAAGCGGCCGCTTTGGGGACAGCGGCACGGCGAGGGCGTCGGTGTAGGTGCGGCTCACGCGTTGGCCAGGACGTGGCTGGCGAGATGGATGCTCTTCGGCTCCAGCCCCGAGCTCTCGCAGAACCGGATCAGCAATGGCTCGTCGCCCAAAAGGAAATCGAGCACGGCGGCGAGGGTCTCGGGTTCGTCCGCCTGCGCCCGCAAGGTGTCCGCATCCATGCCGGTCAGGGTAAAGAGCCGCTCCAGCCGGTCTTCGTCTTCCGCGAGGAAGGCGAGGCTCTTGAGGGCCACCGTCTGGGCCGTTGCGATGCTCATGGCGGGCATGGGAACTGGATACACCGCCGCGCCGCGGCCCGCCAGATCGTAAAAGTCCAGAGAAAATACGATGAAACGTCTATGGCTCCGGCATGCGATTGCGAGAGCATCCGGCGCGAATCGCCCGGCGCTGTGACTGGTCTCACTTGAACCGGCTCTACGCCGCCGCCTAGGGTTCTGCCACGCCTCGGGGAGATCGTTCATGAAAGTCTGGCTTTCGGCCGTTTGCGCCGCCGCTCTTCTGTGCTCCGGCACGGCCCACGCCAACGACGCCGTCACGGTGAAGATCAACGCGCTGATCGGCCGCCATCCGATCAACCCGCTGATCTACGGCGTCGCCTTTGCAACGCCGGCCGAGCTGAAGGCGCTGAACGCGCCGCTGAACCGCTCCGGCGGCAACAACATGAGCACCTACAACTGGAAGCAGAACGCGCAGAACCTCGATGCGGACTATTTCTACGAGAGCTATCCACAGCCCAAGGCCGGCAAGGGGCAGGAAGCCGACGCGTTCGTCCAGGGCGCCAAACTTTCTGGCGCCCAGCCGATGCTCACAGTCCCGCTGATCGGATGGGTCGCGAAACTAGGCCCCAACCGCGCGATCCTGCCGTCGTTTTCGGTGAAGAAATATGGCGCGCAGTGCGCGGTCGATCCGTTCGACCATGACGCCGGCGATGGTCTTGGACCGAAAAACAGCAAAGGCAATTGCGGTCCGCAGCTCACCGGCAACGATCCCAACGATGCCTATGTCGCCGACAACGCAAACGCCGAGCAGAGCTGGATCTCGCACCTGATCGGCAAATGGGGACCGTCAGCCGGCGGCGGCGTGAGCTACTACCTGATGGATAACGAGCCCAGCATCTGGTACTCGACCCATGTCGACGTTCATCCCGTCGGCCCGCATGCCACCGAGTACCGCGACAAGGTGCTTGCGATGTCCGCGAAGATCAAAGCGCTCGATGCCCACGCAAAGGTCGTGGCGCCGGAGGAGTGGGGCTGGGAAGCCTACGCCTACAGCGGCTATGACCAGCAGGTCGCCCCTGAAAATGGCTACACGTCGTTCCCGGATCATCAGGGCGTGCAGGGCGGCGTGGACTACATCCCGTGGCTCCTGCAGCAGTGGAAGACGCACGGCCATCCCGTCGATGTGGTGAGCGTGCATTTCTATCCGCAAGGCGGCGAGTTCAACGAGAGCGACCCCGCCAGCGAGGTGACGACGCCCACCAAGCTGATGCGCAACCGCTCGACGCGCCAGCTCTGGGACCCCAACTACGTTTCGGAAAGCTGGATCGACGACAAGGTGAATCTGATTCCGCGGATGAAGGGCTGGATCGCGAGCGACTACTACGCGGGCACGCCGGTCGCGATCACCGAATACAACTGGGGCGCGGAAAACGATCCCAACGGTGCGACGGCACAGGCCGACATCTACGGCATTTTCGGCCAGCAGGGGCTCGACATGGCGACCCGCTGGACCACTCCCGATCCCAGCACGCCGACCTTCAAGGCGATGCAGATGTATCGCAACTATGACGGCAACGGGTCCACCTTTGGCGACACCAGCATCTCCGCCAAGGTGCCCAACCCGGACAACCTCTCGGCGTTCGCCGCGCTCCGCGCCAGCGACGGCGCGATGACCGTGATGGTGATCAGCAAGGTCCTGAGCGGCAATACCGACGTCAAACTGAACGTCGAGAACTTTGCTGGCAGCGGCAGCGTGAAAGCGTACCGCCTCACGGCCGCCAACAAGCTGGCGCAGCTTCCGCCGATGACCTGGGCCGGCGGCGCATTGCACGTAACGGTGCCGGCCGAAAGCGTGACGCTCTACATCCTGCCGAAACAGACGGATTGATCGGTAGTGTCCTAATTTGAATTTGGGGCTCCGCAGCTCATCAGGCGCAGCACGGAAAGATCAAATTCTAGCACCGTACCCTTCCGGGGCTGCGTTTGCTTGATTACTGCTTTGGATAGATCACAAGCTTTCTGCAATCGCTCAACCCGACTCATATGCTGCGGGTTCGGGATAATCCTTATCTCATAGTGCATGTGTGGCGGCGGTGGTGAAAATCCTGGTACGGTGACCGCAGCCGTAGTTGCCGCAATAAGCCAAAACATCATTGCGAAGTCTGCTCCACCAATTCCTGCACAGACCACATCCTATCAGAAACGCCAGCCGCCATGGCAGGCGTAATCCGCAGAGTCTTGTGCTGGCGCACGAAATTATAGTGCGCGAAGTGGAGTGCTACCGCCGCACGATGGTTCTCAACCTTCTTTGAGAAGGCGTTCGTAAGACGCGTAAACCGGCGCATGGACATGCGCATTGTCAGGTTCTGGCGCTCTACGAGGCTTGTGGAAATGTGTTCTTGATCGGGATTGCCCGCCACAACGTGGCGCACGGCTCTGACAACCTTGGGCGGGCTGTACCGCCCGGGTCCGATAGGCTCGGCTTCATAGAATTTAACTGACTGCCCGAAGTCAACATCGGAACCGAACGTCACTTCAACCGCGTCAATATATGAGCGCAACGCATCCGCTGAAATCTGCACGCGGTTATCAAGCCGCTCCGCCAGATCGGTCATAAACAGCGTGGCGTGGTACTTCGTGCGCTTGCCAATGTGATAGGCCGGGACAAGCTTCGTGTCGGGATCGAACGCCACAAACGTCCATTGGTCGCCAACCTGGCTCTTGTCGTCACCGTGCTTCACGTGGCGCTTCTTCTTGCCGACATAGGACCAAATTTCGTCAACTTGAATGCGCCGGCTCTGAATGCCGCGCATTTGTTCGTCCATAAGCTTTTCGCAGCCGTGGCCGACTTCAACGGCAAGCCGCATGACGGTGTCGCGGTGCGTATCGGTCATGCGCTCAACCGAGTGGATGGAATTGCCCTCAACCAAGGCTCCGATGATTTGGCTGCGGCGTTCGATGGAAAGGCGGTTGGCCATGGCAATCTCTCTTGACGTTCTGTATATGCAATTATATACACGTATATCGAAGCATATACAAGACGGTAAGCCATGAACTTTAAGCAGGCCACGGATGAATTACTCGAAGCAATCACCCTTCGGGATTTGGCCGACGCGATGGGGGTATCCCTTCAGGCCCTTCGCCAAGCTCGCGCTGCGGACGGGTCCGCGGCGCATCGACCGCCTCCCGCAGGCTGGGAAAGGTCTGTGGCGAGGATCGCAGCCGCGCGGGCTAAGAGGCTGGCAAACCTGAGCCGCCAAGTCCGTTAGGCCACGACTTCCCGAGGGGCCTACTACAACCGCAGCCCTTGTCATTTCCGCTGCCTCCATCGTCATCCCTGACGATGCCCGCAAGCTTCGTTTTCTTCCCTCTGAATGCACGCCAAACGATAATATAAGTAATATCAAAGCATTAATGGCAATCACTGGAAAATCTTGCTAGGGACGAAAATATGTCTTGCGCCGGAACCATGGGAACAGTTATGACTCCCGCATCGCCAAGGAGGTGCAACCATGGCAGACGACACACTGACTACCCGGGCGCTCGAAAAGATCGCCTTTCACGAAGCTGAGGCTCTCCGCCTCAAGACATTCGTCAACGAAGCCGACAAGCTGAATGATCAGCCGCCGCGGTTTGGTGATTTGAGTCTATCCAGCGCGCTCACCAATACCGCGACGAGCGTGCGGAGCACGGTGAAGCGCTGGATGGCGGGAGATTTCTTCAACAAGCCGTTCTCCGCAGCAGTGCGTAGTGTACTCGTTGGGCGCTTCGAGGCCACTAACACACCATCGCCAGCATCCGTGGATGAAATCCACGACGCTCTCACTCAAGGCTCGTTCGATTTCGGAACGAGCGGCGCCGATGCGCAAAAGAACTCAATACGCATCTCGCTGGGTAAGAACAGCGCGGTATTCGTGCGGCTGCCAAACACCGACCTGTTCGGACTTGTCGAATGGTACGGAGTCAAGAAGCCGAGCAAGTCGCGTAAGGTGAGCACCGACGTGACTGCTACCGATGTCGCAGACGAAGCGGCGAACGACACGGACGAGCCCTCTATCGACACGGAGGCTTCGTAAAGATTGGGGCCACAGAAGCGGTGCAAGCCTCTGTGGCCCTTTCAGGCGGGTCACGCCCGTCATCCACCAACCGGCTAGGAAGGCAGGTGATATACTGTGCGCAAAGACCGCACAAAAAAATCATAGCCAATGCCGCGCATGTCGAGGGTCGTTCCCTTGGCTGCGCGGCGGCGGCCATCATCTAACATATGCGCTGAGTCCCGTCCAATCGAAGTAGTGTCTCAGTCTAATGACCGAAGTCGCCCCATCCGAACTCAAGCAAGCCGTCGAGTCCCAACACGGCGGCATCGCCACGCACGTTCAGTCCGTGCCGGTGCATGAAAGCTTCCGAGGCCAGACAGTCTGGAACGGTGCCGTGCAGGTGTTCGACCTGAAAGACAGCCCTAGCGGCGCTACACGGGCCTATGCGTGGTCATCCCAGGTGGAGGGAAGCACCAAGCGGCGGTTCTATGCCGTGCTGCATGTGCCGCCGATCAACGGGCCACGGGATGCGGTGAGAGCGGCTATCGTGGCGGAGCAGAGGGCAAAGTGATGAGGACGGTTCTTATAGTCCTGATCTACGTTCTGAGCGGTGCCGCGATGCTGACCGTCAACTATGTGATTTGGTTCATCATATTGCCGGTACAGTTTCGGCAGATGCGCGACATACTTCGCCGCATCCGAGCCCGGCGGAAGTCAAATTAGGACACCACCGCTGATCGCTTCGCTTGCCAATCCGTTGCTGCGCAGCGAAAATGCGGCGCAGCGAGGGTTTTGGGATTTTGAAGCAGGCAATCCGCCAACATCGGACGAAGGCACAGCGCGGTTCGCCGTTCGCGGCGCGGCGCGGGCTGCTTTTCACGTTGTTTTGCCTGATTGCCTTCAGCCTGCAGAGCTACGTCGCCGCGACCCATATCCACGATCTCGCAGGTCCCGGTCCCGGTTACGCGATCGAGATCGCGCCGGATGCCAGCGCCGAAGTTGCTGCCGTTGCGGAGAAAACACCGCAGCCGGGTCATCACAATCGCGTGCCCGCGCGCGACGACGACTGTCCGCTTTGTAACGCGGTCGCACATGCCGGCGCGTTTCTGTTTCCGGCTTTGCTGGTCTTCTCGCTTCCCAGCGACGGCGTCGTCATCGCGTCTGCCGTTTCTTCGGCGCCTGTCATCGCCGAGCCGCTTTCCCACAGCTGGGAAAGCCGCGGTCCGCCGCACGCCTGACTCCACACCTCTGAACGCCTGACCGGTTGCGCGCGGGGTTTAGCCGCGCGCGGCGGTCGTCACAGCCGGACAACGCCATGCGCGGTCCGCGCCCTCATCAATTCGTGGAGCCATAGCTCATGTATCGTACCGTATTGTCGGCAGGCGCTGCAGCCGCAGCCCTGCTGGCGCAACCCGCCTTCGCGCAGGTTTCCGACAGCAATGCATCCGGCGGCGTCGAGACCGTCGTCGTCACTGCCCACCGTCTCGCCCAGGCGCGCAACGGAATCCAGACCCAGGTCGGCGCGTCGACCTACACCATCACCTCGGAGAATATCGAAGCGCAGCCCGGTGGCGAAAACACGCTGCTCAATCAGGTGATCCTGCAGGCGCCGGGCGCCGCGCAGGACTCGTTCGGGCAATTGCACATCCGCGGCGAACACAACGGCCTGCAATACCGCCTGAACGGCATCATCATCCCGGAAGGCATCTCCGTTTTCGGACAGACGCTCGATCCGCGCCTTGCCGATTCCGTGAAGCTGATCACCGGCGCGCTGCCGGCCGAATACGGCCTGCGCACGGCGGGCATCATCGATCTGCAGACCAAGAGCGGCCTGTTCTCACCGGGTGGGCAAGTTGGCGTCTATGGCGGCAGCCACAGCGAGATCACGCCGAGCATCGACTACGGCGGCTCGGACGGCGGCTTCAACTATTTCGTCTCCGGCGACTATCTCACCAACACGCTGGGGATCGAATCGCCGGACGGCAGCGCCGACCCGCTGCACGACCGCACCAACCAGTATCATGGCTTCGCGTTCCTGCAGGACATCCTGGATTCGAACAGCAGCATCACCGGCATCTTCGGCACCTCGCACGACCAGTTCCAGATTCCCAACCAGCGCGGCTTGCAGCCATCGGGCCTCGACGGGATCACCGGCCTTGGACCGGTCGATCCGGCGAGCGGCCTCGCCGTGCTGCAGGCGAACGGGCAGACCGCGTATTCCAGCGACAAGCTCAACGAGAACCAGGACGAGATCACCCACTACGGGATCCTGAGTTACCTGCATTCGCAAGGCGCGTTCGATTTCCAGGGCTCGGTGTATGGGCGCTATTCGAGCCTGACCTTCAAACCCGACGGGCTCGGCGATCTGCTCTATAACGGCGTCTCGCAGTTCGCGTACAAGCGCGACGTCGCCTATGGCACCCAGCTCGAAGGCGCCTGGCATGCGGGCGATGCACACACGGTGCGCGGCGGCATCATTTTCCAGGCCGACGATCTGCTCAGCAACACCACCTCGCAGGTGCTGCCGGTCAACGCTGCTGGCGTGCAGACGAGCGACGTTCCGCTTTCCATCGCCGACAATGGAACCAAGCACGCCTGGAGTTTCAGCGCCTATCTGCAGGACGAATGGAAAGTCCTGGACACGCTGACCGTGAACTTCGGCGGGCGTTTCGACTCGTTCGGCGCGTTCGACAAGGAGAGTCAGTTCAGTCCGCGCGTCAATGCGGTGTGGCAGCCCACCGCCACGACGACCATCCACGCCGGCTATTCGCGTTACTTCTCGCCGCCGCCGATAGAACTGATCGCGACGACCGACATTGCGCTGTTCGCCAACACGACGGCAGCGCCGCAAAGCCTGGTCGACTCCACGCCGAAAGCGGAGCGGGCTGACTATTACGACGTCGGGATCAGCCAGCAACTGGCGGAAGGCCTCGTCGCGGGTCTCGACAGCTTTTACAAGGCCTCGCACAACATGATCGACGAGGGGCAGTTCGGCGCGCCGATCATCCTCACGCCGTTCAACTATCTCACCGGGCGGCAATACGGTCTGGAGTTCACCGGAACCTACGACAGCGGTCCGTTCTCGTCCTATCTGAACGCGGCATACGAGCGTGCGGCCGGCAAGGACATCGTATCGAGCCAGTTCCAGTTCGATCCGGGCGATCTCAGCTATATCGCGACGCACTACATTCCGCTGGACCATCAGCAGATCGAGACGGTCTCCGGCGGCGCGTCGTATTTGTGGGATGGCACGCGGTTCAGTGCCGATCTGCTGTACGGCTCCGGCCTGCGCAAGGACGGGGCGACGCCGAACGGCGATCACGTACCCGGCTACACGCAGGTCAATGTGGGCGTGAGCCATGTGTTCACGCTCGCCGATGCCGGCGATCTCACGGCGCGGTTCGACGTGATCAACCTGTTCGACAAGGAATACGAAATCCGCGACGGAACAGGTGTCGGCGTGGGCGCGCCGCAGTTCGGTCCGCGCCGCGGCTACTTCGTCGGTCTCTCCAAATCGCTCTGACGCCAACCGGTCCGACGGTCCCCGGCCGCGTGCGTCCGGGGACCGTCGTCCGGCGAGAGGTTGTCCTTGCCGCGCTATCGCACCATCGCCAAACGGGTCGGAGGACGCAGGAAACTGCGCTTCCGCATCACGCCTGCGGCGATCGCGTTCTTCGCCGCGTTGTGTTTCCTGCCGATCGCCATCCTGCTCGCAGCACTTGTGATGCACAGGTTCGACGCGGCCTGCCGGCCCGATGCTCCAACACATGCCGCGCCGGCGGATCAGGGCGGCGTGCCACCGCGCAGACTGCCGTAGACCGCATCGAACACCTGCAGCGATTTGAGATCGGGCACATCGCCGCTCTGCATCGGCTCGTCGAGCAATTGCATCTGCTGCGCCTCGGTCGTGAATGCCGGCCAGGGCGGCAAACCGGCGCCATTGGGATTGCCGCTCTTCACGAAGTTCGTCCAGTACGACGCCACGGTGGCGGCGAGCTTGCGATCGTCAGCCGTCCATCTCCACGGATACTGGTTCAGATGATCGAACACGTACCAGAGCTCGGCGAAGTGGCTCGGCCCCCAATGGGCGTAGACGGAGTTGTCCGGAAACGGCGGCGTGTGAGTGAAGCGATAGGCAAAGACCGGGCTTTTGCCGCTCTTCGCCTGCAGCCGCGCCCAGGCCCAGTCGTCCCAGCCGAAGCGCAGATCGCGTTCGAAGCCGAGCCGCGCCGCCACTGCTTCGGCATCGGTCGCGTGCGGATAGGCATCGACAAGCGGCGCGGGCAGGGCGCCCCAATGTTTTGCAATTCCGTCCGCATAATTCGCCGCCGTCACCGTATCGAGATCGGCGATCAGCGAGCGCGCTTCGTTTTCATTCGAACCGACGAGCAACGGCACGCTGTTCTGTTCGCCGGCCGCGAACACATCGTAAGGCGCGCGGGGCATCACGACCGGTTCGAGAACCGGATGGGAGATTGCGCCGGCATTGCCCTTGAGCAGCGCTGCGGCCGGCAGGGCGCGCAATTCCGCCAGCGAATGCGCGCCGACCGAGGTGGCGTACGCCACGCCCTCTTTCTCCGCATTCGCGAGTTGGTAGTTCGGCGCCAGTTGCAACGGCTCGAACAGGCCGCCGCTCTGTGCGATGGCGCCGGCGAACAGACCTTTCGCCCGCGAAGACGCCATCAGGATGCTGACCGCTGCCGCGCCGGCGGACTGGCCGGCGATCGTCACGCGCGCCGGATCGCCGCCGAACGCCGCGATATTCCGCTTCACCCATTCGAGTGCCGCGATCTGGTCGCGGAAGCCGTAATTGCCGGAGCTGTGTTGTGGCGATTCCTGCGTCAGCTCGGGATTGGCGAGAAAGCCGAACGGTCCGACCCGGTAGTTGAAGGTCACCACGACGATGCCGTGCCGGGCAAGCCGGTCGCCCCAGTAGAGCGGCATCGCGCCGTTGCCGTTGAAGAACCCTCCGCCATAGATCCAGACCAGCACAGGGAGGTTCGCCTTTCCGGCGGGCGCCCAGACGTTCAGATAGAGACAATCCTCGCTCACCGGCGGCGGCGTTTCGCCCGGCATCGAGACTCCGGTCTGCATGCAGGCCGGCGAGAACCGCGTCGCCTTGCGCACACCGCTCCACGCGGCGGCCGGTTGCGGCTCGCGCCAGCGCAGGCCGGCCAGCGGCGGCGCGGCGAACGGAATGCCCCGGAAGACGGAGAGGCCGTTTTCGTCTGTGCCTTCGACCGTGCCGGTTTCTGTTCGGGCCAGCGGCGCGGCGGTGGCCGCAGAGGACGCCAGCAGCAGAGCTGCGATGACGCACTTCCATCCCATCGGAGAAGTTCCTACTTCAAATCCGCTACACATGTGTTTTGGCCGGTGGCGAGCGGCAAGCCGGATCGCCCCGCGATGGGTGCGACTCGTCACAAAACGCGCGAAAGCCGGGATTTTTCATCGAGGGATTGCATGGCGGATGTTCTGCGCGGGCGCGAGATGGCACTGGGGTTCGGCTACTGGCTCGCATTCCTGCTGGCCCTGGAACCGGGCAACATCATGGGATCGCACGGCCTTGCCTGGGGTGTCGAGTTGGGCCGGATCGCGGGCGCGGCCACCATCGGGGCGTTGGCGACGCCGTTCATTCTCGCGGTGGTCCGCCGCTATCCGGTCGAAGGCAAGGACTGGTGGCAACGGGCCGCCGTCGAAGCGGTCGCGGCTGTCGTCATTGCAGCCGGTCTCATCCTACTTTCCTGTGTGCTCGCCGACCGCTTCCTCGCATCCGAACACCGCCCGTTCTTCACGGCCGTGCCGCAGGAGCTGACCGCAAACGGTCCCCTCGTCATGTTCTGCGTCGCCGGCCTGCTTGCGATCGGCCATCTGTTGCGGTTCCGCGCGGAGCGGCAGGACACTCTTGCACCGGCCCGCGCGCCGCTTCGCTTTCTGTCCACCATCCCGGTGAAGGCCCGCGGCGGTACACGCTTCGTCGCAACCAAAGAGATCGACTGGATCGAGACCCAGGGAAATTATCTCGCGTTGCACGCCGGAGACGACGTCCACCTGATCCGCGAGACGCTTTCGAAGTTCGAAGCGCAACTGGATCCCGCCCGCTTCGTGCGCGTCCATCGCCGCACGCTGGTTGCAGCAGATCGCATCCGCGCGATCGAACCGCTCGGTCAGGGCGATGCCCAACTGACGCTGAACACCGGAGCCGTCCTGCGACTCAGCCGGACCTACCGGGACTGCCTCCAGCGCATCGCCAATGTTTAATGCGGTAACCTGCCTTGCCGCCTCGAAAATCGGCCGATACCCCGGTTCCTGGGGGATAACATCAAGAGAGCGTTAAGAGTTGGCGCTTAATACTACCGATGTGCTGGCGGCGACTCTGCCCGGCGCACGCGTCTCGGCACCGGAAAGGTGCCGATTGGGAGATCGTAACGTCATGGACGCCAAAGCCAAGACTGTCCTGATCGTTGAAGACAACGAGCTCAACATGAAGCTCTTTCACGATCTGCTGGACGCGCACGGCTACAACATTCTTCAGACCAAGGACGGCATGGAAGCGCTCGACATCGCGCGCGAACACCGCCCCGATCTGATCCTGATGGACATCCAGCTTCCGGAAGTGTCGGGACTCGAAGTCACCAAATGGCTGAAGGAAGACGATTCGCTGAAGGCCATTCCGGTCGTCGCGGTCACCGCCTTCGCCATGAAGGGCGATGAAGAGGTGATCCGTCAGGGCGGCTGCGAGGCCTATATCTCCAAGCCGATCTCCGTGACCAGCTTTCTGGACACAGTGCGCCGCTTCATCGGGTGATCCATGACCGCGCGGGTTCTCGTTGTCGATGACATCCTCTCGAATGTGAAGCTGCTGGAAGCGAAGCTTTCGGCGGAATATTTCGAGGTGCTCACCGCGTTCAACGGCCTCGAATGTCTGGCGAAGATGGAACCGGGTGCGCCCGACATCGTGCTGCTCGATGTGATGATGCCGGGCATGGACGGCTTCGAAGTGTGCCGCCGCATCAAGAGCAATCCCGCGACCGCGCATATCCCGGTGGTGATGGTCACAGCCCTCGACCAGCCGTCCGACCGTGTCGCCGGTCTCGAAGCCGGCGCCGACGATTTCCTGACCAAGCCTGTCGACGACGCGGCGCTGTTTGCGCGCGTCCGCTCGCTGGTCCGCCTCAAGATGATGACCGACGAGCTTCGCATGCGCGAAGCAACCGGCCAGAGCATGGGTCTTCTCGATCCCGCTGAGACGCTGATGGACGCGAACCCGACGGGCCGCATCCTGATCGTCGAGGACCGGCCGGAATCGGTGACGTGGTTCTGCGAGGCGCTGAAGCCCAACCACGAGCTCGCCTCGGTGGATACCTTCGAGGAAGCGCTGGTGCGGGTGCGCGGCGGCGATTTCGATCTGATCGTCGTGTCGCTCGGCATGCGCGGCTTCGACGGTCTCAGGCTCTGCTCGCAGCTTCGCTCGCTGCCGGAGGGCCGCCACGTGCCGATCCTGGTTCTGGTCAGCGAAGGCGACCGCCGCAAGCTCAACCAGGCGATCGAAATGGGCGTGAACGACTACCTCACCCGTCCCGTCGACAAGAACGAACTGGTGGCCCGCGTACGCACCCAGCTTCGCAAGAAGCGCTATGCCGACCGGCTGCGCCACAACGTGCAGCTCAGCCTGGAGATGGCGATCACCGACCAGCTCACCGGCCTGCACAACCGCCGCTATATGAGCCGCCATCTCGACTCGCTGGTGCGCAATGCGGTCGCGTCGGGCAAACCGCTCGCGTTTTGCATCCTGGATATCGACCACTTCAAGTCGGTCAACGATGCACATGGTCACGACATCGGCGACGAAGTGCTGCGCGAGTTCGCCAAGCGCATCAGCGCCAATGTGCGCGGCATCGATCTCGCCTGCCGTTACGGGGGTGAGGAGTTCGTCGTGGTCATGCCCGACACGGACATGTCGTTCGCGCTGATGGTTGCGGAGCGCCTGCGCAAGAGCGTCGAGAAGACGATGTTCGATATCAGCCGCCCGCCCACCAAGCTGCCGATAACGATCAGCATCGGCATCGCGGTGTCCGAAGGGCAGGAAGATACGGCCGAGAAGCTGCTGCACCGTGCCGATCAGGCACTCTATCGCGCCAAGCGCGACGGCCGCAACCGCGTGGTCGCCGACGCGGCCTGATTATTCGTCTTCCATTTCGTCTTCGGATTTCGCATCCGGCTGCTCGGTCGGATCTTCGGACTCGAGCACCTTGTCGATCACCTTGACCAGGATCTCGGTCTCCCGCGCGCCGGAGATCAGGAAACGGCTGTTGAAGATGAAGGTCGGCACGCCGCTGATCCCCATCTCGTGCGCCAGCTGATCCTCGCGCTCGATCAGCGCGATATCGGCATCGGAGGCGAGCAGTTCGGACACCAGTTGCGCGTCCATGCCGGCGTCGCCGGCGATCATCTCCAGCACCGACACGTCGCCGATGTCGCGGCCTTCTTCGAAATAGGCGGCGAACAGCCGCTGCACGACGTCGGTCTGAACCCCGTTGGTCGCCGCCCAGCGGATCAGGCGATGCGAGTTCAGCGTGTTCGGCGATTTCTCGATGCGGTCGAACGCGAAGCCGATCCCCTCGGATTCGCCTTCGCTGCGGATCGCTTCGCCCATCGCCTTGCTACGTGGATTGTCACCGAACTTCGCCTTCAGATAGGCGCGGCGGTCGACGCCTTCCAGCGGGATCGTCGGATCGAGGCGATAGGGACGCCAGTTGATGTTGAAGTCGATCTCGGGGCGCAACGCCATGGCGCGCGCGATGCGGCGCTCACCGATGAAGCACCACGGACAAACGGTGTCGGAGACGATATCGATATCCATGCCGGCCAGATTACGCCTGCCGGGCGCGGCCGGAAAGTCTCAATGACCGATGGTGGCGGTCATGCTGTTGGTCTCGGCCGCAACCTTCACGACGGTGACATGCGGCTTCGGCATCGGCACGGTGATCTTGGCCTCCACCGGCAGGACCGATTGGACGACCGCGCTGGCGAGCGGCGGCGGGATCGCCACGAACACGACGATCATCTGGGGTTGCGGGGCGGAAATCTCCTTGACCCGCAGACGTGGACTGTCCCAGCCGCCGGTGCGCACGGCACCTTTCACGTCTATGACGAGCTTGTGCGGACCGTCCGGCGACGCGGTCACGCTGTCGATCTTGTAAACCGGCCGCGCTGCATCGCCTGACGTAGCGGAACTCGAGATGCCCGCGACAAGCAGGGCTGCCAGAGCCAGCGTGTTGCGTCTTTTCATCAATGACAATCCAACGTCTAATGTTGTGGCCGCACTATAGAACGAATGCGGCGCAAATAGGGATGGAGCCAATGGGACCGTTGCAGGGCATCAAAATCGTAGAGTTTGCGGGCATCGGCCCAGGTCCGTTCACCGCCATGCTGCTTTCGGACATGGGCGCGGACGTCGTACGCATCGATCGCAAGGGCGGCAGGACGCCTTCGAAAGGCGAGATCACCTATCGGGGCCGCCCGGCGGTGGCGCTCGACATCAAGAAGCCCGAAGCGGTCGAAGCGGCGCTGAAGCTGATCGAAGGCGCCGATGCGCTGATCGAAGGCTTTCGCCCGGGTGTGATGGAGCGCAACGGCCTCGGTCCCGATGTGTGCCTGAAGCGCAATCCGCGGCTGGTTTACGGCCGCATGACGGGATGGGGCCAGACCGGTCCGCTCGCGATGGCGGCGGGACACGACATCAATTACATCGCGCTCACCGGCGCGCTGCATGCGATCGGTCACGCGGAGGGGAAGCCGGTTCCCCCGCTCAATCTGGTCGGCGATTTCGGCGGCGGTGCGCTCTACATGGCGTTCGGCATCGTCTGCGGCCTGCTCGAAGCGAAGAAATCCGGCAAAGGGCAGGTGATCGACACCGCGATGACCGACGGCGCCGCATCGCTGATGAGCATGTTCTTCGGGATGACGGCGATGGGCGCGTGGAAAGACGAACGCGGCCAGAACCTGCTCGATTCCGGTGCGCAGTTCTACGACACCTACGAGACCAAGGACGGCAAGTACATCGCACTCGGTTCGATCGAGCCGCAGTTCTACAAGGAGTTGATCGAACGCGCCGAGCTTACCGACAGTGCGTTTGCGGCGCAGATGGACCGCGCGCAATGGCCGTCGCTCAAGGAAAAGCTCACCGCCGTCATCAAGACGAAGACGCGCGACGAATGGGATGCCGCGATGCTCGGCAGCGACGTGTGCTACGCGCCGGTTCTTTCGATCAACGAAGCGCCGAAGCATCCGCACAACGTCGCGCGCAAAACCTTCGTCGAGATCGATGGCGTGGTGCAGCCGGCGCCGGCGCCGCGCTTCAGCCGCACCGTGCCGGAAATCCAGAGCGGCCCGAAAGGCGCGGACAACGATGCGACGCTGAAAGCGTGGGGCTTCAGCGGCGACGAGATCGCAAAACTGCAAACCGCAGGCGCGATCTGAACGACGATGAGCACGCTTCCCGGAACGAAAGCGCGGCGGCGCATCTATCTCATGCGCCACGGCCATGTGGACTATCTCGCCAGGCATGTGGTGGCGAGCGGCGGCATCAATGTGGTGCCGCTCACCAATCGCGGCCGCCTGCAGACCCAGGTCGCCGGGCACGCCTTCGCGCATGTGACCTTCGACCGGGCGGTCTGCTCCGGCTATCCGCGCACCCGCGAGACCGCGGAGAACGTGCTTGCCGCGCAAGCCAGGCCGCCGAAGCTGGAGATCGATGAAGACCTGGTCGAAGTCACCAACGGCAAATTCCCGCCGGTGAAAAGCCGCGCCGAGTTGATCGCAATGATGCAGCACCGTCCGCCCAACGGCGAACGGCGTCCCTTGCGCGAAGGCGAAGAGGATCCGGAAGTTGCCCTGGTGCGCGCGTCACGAGCGATCAAGCGGCTCTTGAAAGAGCCCGATTGGCACACCGCACTCGTAGTCGCGCATGAGGGCATCAACCGCATTATCCTGAGCTGGGTGTGCGGCGCCGGCGTCAACGCGACGAGCGCGTTCGAACAGGACACCGGCTGCATCAACGTGCTGGACTTCGATCTCGACGAGAACGGCGATATTGCGCGCGGCCTGATCAAGGCGATGAACATCACGCCGTACAACTACCTGAAGCACGGCATGAACCTGACGAGCCTGGAGGCACTGTTCGAACGCGACGCTACCGAGGGGCTGCGTTAGACGTCCAGTTCACACCACACCGGCACGTGGTCCGACGGCTTGTCGCGATCGCGTACGTGGCGGTCAATCTCGCAGGCTCTTAGCCGGTCGGTCGCCTGCGGTGACAGCAGGATGTGATCGATCCGGATGCCTTTGTTCTTCTGCCAGCCGCCGGCCTGATAATCCCAGAAGGTGTACTGGTTTGGCTCGTTGTGACAGGCGCGGAACGCATCGGTGTAGCCCAGATACTCGATGCGGCGGAGCGCGGCGCGCGACTCCGGCTGGAACAGCGCATCCTTCAGCCAGGCATTTGCGTCGTAGACATCGTGCGGTTCGGGGATGATGTTGTAATCACCCATCAGCAACACCGGCTCCTCGAGGCTGAGCAGCGCTTCGGCGTGTTTGGCGAGCCGGCCGAGCCAGCCCAGCTTGTAGGTGAACTTGTCGGTCCCGATCGGATTGCCGTTCGGCGCATAGATCGAGGCGACCCGCACCATGCCGTTCTCACCGGGAACGATCGCCTCGATGTAGCGGGCATGATCGTCGGCATCGTCGCCGGGGAGCCGTGGGGTGACGTCCTCCAGCGGCACCTTGGACAGGATGGCGACGCCGTTGTAGCTCTTTTGTCCGTGTACGGCGCAATTGTAGCCGAGCGATTCGAACGCCTCGCGCGGGAAGGTGTCGTCGGTCGTCTTGATCTCCTGGAAACAGGCGACGTCGGGCTCGGCCTCTTTCAGCCAGGTGGTGACGGTTTCGAGCCGTGCCCGCACCGAATTGACGTTCCAGGTCGCAATTTTCACGGGCCAGATTCCATCCGAAGGTAAGGAACTTCTAACGCCCATGGGCCGATATTGAAAAGGCGCAATCCAGGCGCTACAGCATCGCAATCGCGGGCCGTTTGGTTTACTTCTCGGGCCGTCATCGAGGGGGCTTCATGAAGACCAGATTTGCCGCTTTGCTGCTCGCGGGGGTGTCGCTTGCGCCGGTTGCCGCGCTGGCGGACACCGATTCCTCTCATCTTCTCGATGTCGGCTATGCGACCGCCACGCGGTCCGCGGTGCCGAACGATGTCTGGTCCGTCGGCCTCGATTCCCTGTTTTCCTACGACCATCTCAATCTGCAGCTGGGCGGCGACTACATGCATGTCAGCCCGGACGTCAAAACGGGCGCCTTCGATCTCTACAATGGCGAGGGCAATATCTTCTGGCGCGATCATGTCGGCGAATTTGGCGTCAGCGGCGGCTACGGCACAGTCAACCCGAGCGGCGTGAAGAACAGTCACGTCGCGAGCTACGGCGCGTTCGGCGAATGGTACCTGCTGTACAACACGACGTTGCGCATCAAAGGCGGCGCGTTCGACGGCCAGATCGAGGGCTGGTACGCCGGCACGGGACTGGAGTTCTATATCGCGCGCGATCTCGGCTTCAACGTCGAGTACAACTACACGCAAGGCGGCGCCGGTCACGTGCACGATTTCGATGCCGATCTCGAATATCTGATCTCGCACGACTATCCGCTGAGCATCTCGGCCGGTTACGAGCGGGCGAACACCAAGACGGCCGAGTCGAACGCTATCCTGGTCCGGCTGCGCTACCGGTTTGGTGCGGAAGGCTCGCTGGCCACGATCGATCGAAGCGGCCCGACCCAATGGGACGGTGTGATCCCGCTTTCAAACCTGCACTAGACAGAGAAGCTGGTTCCGCAGCCGCAGGACGATTTGGCGTTCGGGTTGTTCACCTTGAACGCGGCGCCGATCAGGTCGTCGACGTAGTCGATCTCCGCGCCTTTGAGGAAATCGAGCGACACCGGGTCGATCAGCACCGTCGCATCGCCGCGCGCCAGCACCAGATCGTCGTCCAGCCGCGTGTCGTCGAGCGTGAAACTGTACTGGAACCCGGAGCAGCCGCCGCCGGTAACGGCCAGCCGCAGCATCGTCGGTGAAGGTTCCGCCTTCAGGATCGCGCCGATGCGCCTGGCAGCGCTGGCGGAAACGGTGACGGGCAGGGCGGTTTCGCTATCCATGGCTCGTATGTAGTGCGCGCGGGCGCGGGTTGGAAGAGTGTAGAATGGCAGCGTGAGTCCCGCCAACCACCTGATCCCTCCGATCTATGAGCCGCCGGCGGCAAAAGCGGTCTACGCCACCCACCCGCGCGACAGCCGCGGCCGGTTCTTTGCCGAGCCCGAAAGCCCGACGCGCACGTGCTACAGCCGCGATCGCGACCGGATCGTGCATGCCGCTGCTTTCCGGCGGCTGAAGCACAAGACACAGGTCTTCGTGCAGCATGAAGGCGACTACTACCGCACGCGTCTTACCCATTCG
The DNA here is from genome assembly GCA_036490455.1 of Rhizomicrobium sp. Lineage (GTDB taxonomy): Bacteria > Pseudomonadota > Alphaproteobacteria > Micropepsales > Micropepsaceae > Rhizomicrobium. The sequence goes on along the minus strand of DASXDS010000045.1, from coordinate 11,015 downwards.
CTCGAAGTGGCCCAGATTGCCCGTTCGATCGCGCGCGTGCTGGCGCTCGATGAAGACCTTGCCGAGACCGTGGCTTTGGCGCACGACCTCGGGCACACGCCGTTCGGACATGCAGGAGAAGAGGCGCTGAACGCCGCGACGCTTGCGGCCGGCGGCTTCGATCACAATGCGCATGCGCTGCGGCTCGTCACCAAGCTTGAGCACCGCTACGCCGATTTCGACGGCCTCAACCTGACGTGGGAAACATTGGAGGGGCTCGTCAAACACAACGGACCGCTAGGCACAGCCGGCCTTCCGGGACCGGTCGCAAACTTCAACGCGAGATGGCCGCTCGATCTGCAGAGTTGGCCGGGGCTCGAGGCGCAGGTGGCTGCGCTGTCGGACGACATCGCCTATGTGAACCACGACATCGACGACGGCCTGCGCGCAGGATTGTTCTCGGTAGACGACCTCGCGGACGCGCCGCTCGCCGGTGCGGTTGTGGTGTCGGTTCGCGAGCGGCATCGCGATCTGGAACTCGGGCGGTTGATCGGTGAAATGGTCAGTGGACTGATCAGTCTGCTGATCGGCGACCTGTTGCAGGAAACCGCGGCGCGGCTGCGGGCGGCGAAGCCGGTGTCGGCAGCGGCAGTGCGGACGCATGGACGCGCGCTCGTCGCGTTCTCAGCCGGGATGGAAAAGGATGTTGTCGCGCTGAAGGCCTTCCTCAATGCCCGGATGTATCGTCATCCCCACGTTATGGCCGTGATGGGAAAGGCGAAAACCGTGCTGGCGGAACTTTGTGCGGCGCTCGCGGCCGATCCCGATCTCATGCCGGACGACTGGGCGGCACAATGCGGCGAGCCGGGCGATCCCATCACCCTGGCGGTCGTTCGAGACTATGTGGCAGGCATGACGGACCGCTTTGCGCTTGCCGAACACGCCCGTGTCACACATACCGAAATTGCGCTGTAGGTGCCAAAACGCGCCATGATTCGGGGGCGCGCCAGTGGTAGATTTCCCCAAATGAGATTCGGTGACCTGGGCGGAGCAGCTTAAATGGCGAAGATCGAACCCGGCGTGTACGAGCCGCGCGGCGATGACATTCGCGTCTTCGATGGAGCGGAGGACGATCTGGACGACGAAGGCTCACGCCTGCCGCTCCTGATCGTCATCGCTTTGCTTGTGCTCGCGGCGTTCGCGGGCGTCGTTTATCTTGCCTACACCGAAGGCGTTCAGCGCGGCCATTCGGAAGCGCCGCGCATCATCAACGCAAGTCCCGGTCCCGCAAGGGTCGCGCCGACCGATGCCGGCGGTACCGTGACGCCCTACAAGGGCCTCAAGATCTACGAGCAGCCGGCGCCGTCGGACGAGGATGCGGATTCCGCACCGCCGCCACCGTCGGTGGTCCCGGCTGCCAAACCGGCTACGCCCACGACGGCGCCCTTCGCGCAGGCGAAGCCGGAGACCGCGCAGGCTGCGCCGGAATTGAAGCCGTCCACGCAACCGGCACCGCCTTCGAAGACGACGGCTCCGGCAACGCAAGCAGCGGCGCCTACCATTGTGCCCAAGCCGGCTCCCGTAATGGAGAAGACTGCGCCGGCCGAACCGAAGAAGGCGCCGGTCACAATCGAAACGAAGACGGTGGCAACGGTCGCGACAGCGCCGCCGAAATCCCTGACGCCGCCGGTCGTCGCGCCGGCGAAAGCGAGCCCGAAGGCAGCAGCCGAACCGGCCAAACCGGTACAGACCGCGACGGTGGCTCCCAAGCCCAAGCCTGAGGTGGCGAAACCGGCACCCGCACCAGCGGCGGTCCAAGCGCCTGCGCCAGCGGCCACGGCGGCACCGGTCGCGAGCGGCTATGTCGTCCAGGTCGGCTCTTACAAATCCGAGGCGGATGCCGCGGCCGCGTTCAATACCTTCAAGGCCAGGAACCCCACGTTGCTCAGCGGCTTCACGCCCAACATCAAAAAGGTGGATCTCGGCGCCAAGGGGACCTGGTACCGGCTGCGGGTTGGTTCCTTCCCCGACAGGGATGCTGCGTCGGCACTGTGCGGCCGGCTTGGCGGCGGCTGTCTCCCGGCCAGGCCCTGATGGCGCGCACCCGCGCGATCTATGGCTGTGCCGGGCTGTCGCTGACGGAAGAGGAGAAATCCTTCTTCCGCGAGGCCCGGCCGTGGGGCTTCATCCTGTTTGGCCGGAACGTGAAGGACGTCGCCCAAGTCTCTGAACTGGTTCGAAGTTTACGGGAGACTGTTGAAGACGATGCGGCACCGGTCCTGATCGATCAGGAAGGCGGCCGGGTTGCGCGGCTGAAACCGCCTGCCTGGGCCAAGCGGCCTCCTGCGGTACGGTTCGCCGATCTTCACAACACCGCCCCGGAAGCGGCGCGAGAAGCTGTGTATTTGCATGCCAGACTGATCGCGAACGATCTTTTCCAGCTGGGAATCACCGTAGATTGTTTTCCGGTCCTCGATCTTCCGGTTGAGGGTTCGAGCGATGTGATCGGCGACCGGGCCCTGGGCCGGGACGCGGCGACAATCATCGATCTCGGCCGGGAAGCGATCGATGGCCTGATGGAGGGTGGCGTCCTGCCAGTGATGAAGCACATTCCCGGTCACGGCCGGGCCACGGCCGACAGCCATCTGGCGGTGCCGCGGGTGGCCGTGTCGCGCGCGGCGTTGAGTGCGACGGATTTCGTGCCGTTCCGCAGCCTCGCGCATTGCCCGATGGCGATGACGGCGCACGTGATCTACGAGGCCATCGATCCGGTCCGGCCGGCAACGATCAGCCCGCGCGTGGTGAAAGAGGCGATCCGCGGTGAGATCGGGTTCGACGGGCTTCTGTTGTCGGACGACCTGTCGATGAACGCGCTCAGCGGCACGCTCGGGCAACGAACCAAGGCAGCGCTGTTCGCCGGTTGCGACATCGCGCTTCACTGCAACGGCAACATGGATGAGATGCGCGCGGTGGCGCACGAAGCGTCTTCCCTGGACGGTTTGTCGTTGCGCCGCGCGGAAACGGCACTGTCGCATCTGACAAAACCGGAGGCCTTCGACGCGCCGGCGGCGGAGGCGCATCTCGCAGAACTTCTGGGTGTGGCGGCATGAGCGAAATCGGCGAGACGTTCGAAGAGTTCGAAGCCCAGGCGGCCTCACCAGAGGAAGCGCTGGTCGTCATGGTCGACGGCTTCGAAGGGCCGCTCGACATGCTGCTCGCGCTGGCGCGGCAGCAGAAGGTCGACATCGCGAAGATCTCCATCCTCACGCTGGCCGACCAGTATCTCGGCTTCATCGAACAGGCGAAACGCGTCAACCTCGAACTCGCGGCTGACTATCTCGTGATGGCCGCGTGGCTCGCCTATCTGAAATCGAAGCTCATCCTGCCGCAGGCGCCCACCGCCGACGGCGAGCCGACGGCAGATGAAATGGCGGCGCGGCTGCGCTGGCGGTTGCAGCGGCTGGAAGCGATGCGCAATGCCGCGGCGCGGCTTATGGCGGGCGACCGGCTGGACCGCGACGTGTTTGCCCGCGGCGCGCCGGAGCCGGTGAACGTGGTTAAGCTCCGGACCTACAAGGATTCGCTCTACGACTTGCTCACAGCCTATTCCACGCAGCGGGTCAAAAAGCTTGGCGGCGCGACTTACCGGCCGAGACATGCTCCGGTAATGCTCATCGAAGAAGCACGCGAACGTCTGGAGCGGATGCTGGGAAAGATTTCGGACTGGAGCGGGCTCTCGCGGCTGCTTCCGTTCGACTGGTCGGGCGGCCCGCGGCGGCGCTCGGCGCTGGCGAGCACCTTGCTTGCCTGTCTGGAACTGGCACGCGACGGGAAGGTCGAAATTCGTCAGTTGAAGCCGTTCGATGAAGTATATGTGAAAGACCGCCCTGCGGAGGCCCTGTCATGAGCCATGTAGCCCGGCTGATTGCTAAGATCGAAGACGAGATGCACACCGACAAACCCGAAAATGGGGAAACGCCCAACGCAGAAGCGCCAAAGACCGATCCCGAACATCTGCGGATGGTCGAAGCGTTGCTGTTCGCGGCCGGCGAACCGCTCGATGCGAAAGCACTCGGCCAGCAATTGCCGGAAGGCGTGGACGTCAACGCACTCCTGGGCGAATTGCAGAAGACTTATGAAACGCACGGCGTGAATCTCGTCTGCGTCGCCGGCAAATGGCAATTCCGCACGGCGTCCGATCTCGCCTTCCTGCTGCGCAAGGAACAGCCGGAGCAGAAGCGTCTGTCGCGCGCGGCGATCGAAACCCTTGCCATCGTCGCCTATCACCAGCCGGTGACGCGCGCCGAAATCGAAGACATCCGCGGCGTGATGCTGTCGAAGGGAACGATCGACGCGCTGATGGAAGTCGGCTGGGTGAAAATCCGCGGCCGCAAGCGCACGCCGGGCCGTCCGGTGACCTTCGGCACCACCGAGGCGTTCCTCACCCATTTCGGTCTGGAAAGCGTGAGCCATCTGCCGGGTGTCGACGAACTGAAAGCGGCCGGCTTCCTGGAAGCCATTCCGCCGGCCGGGTTCGACGTGCCGAACCCGACAGACGGGCTGTCGCCGGATGAGGATCCTTACACCGGCGAAGAACCGGACGATCTTTTCACCGGCAGCGCCGATCCACGGGCCGTCAATCAGAACTAGCCGCCCATTTGGGTGAACCGCGGTCTGATGCTTTAATCCGTCCGGATCGGACGGGAGAGCAGGCATGGCGCACGCGAAAATGAACGGCGCGAAGAGTCTGGTTCGTACTTTCGTCGCGTCGGGCGTCGAGGTCTGCTTCAGCAATCCCGGCACGTCGGAAATGCATTTCGTCGCCGCGCTCGACAAGGTCGACGGCATGCGCGCGGTCCTGGGACTGTTCGAAGGGGCGGTGACCGGGATGGCGGACGGCTATGGTCGCATCGCAGAGAAACCGGCCTGCACCTTGCTGCATCTGGGGCCGGGCCTCGCGAACGGTCTGGCGAACCTGCACAACGCGCGCCGCGCCGCGACCCCGATCGTCAACGTGGTCGGCGATCATGCGACCTATCACTTGCAGTACGATGCGCCGCTCGCGTCCGATATCCAGGGCTTTGCGAGGCCGGTCTCCGGCTGGGTGCATTCCTCGCCGAGCGCGCTGACGGTTGCCGCCGATGGCGCGCGCGCCGTGGCCGCATCGCTCTCGCCGCCGGGACAGATCGCGACGCTGATCCTGCCGGCCGACACCGCGTGGAACGATGCCGAAGGACCTGCGCCGGCTTTGGCCACGCCGCAACTCGCGAAACCGGGCGAGGATGCGATCGACCGCGTCGCTGCTGCACTGGGCAACGGAAAACGCACCGCCGTTCTGGTGCGCGGTGAAGCACTCAAGGAGCGCGGCCTCGTGGCCGCGGGCCGCATCGCGGCGAAATCGGGTGCGCGCATCCTGTGCGATACCTTCACGGCAAAGCTGCAGCGCGGCGCGGGGCGCGTGAAGGTCGAACGCATTCCGTATTTCGCCGAACAGATCGTCGAATTTCTCAAGGACGTCGAACAGCTCGTGCTGGTCGGCTCGAAGCCGCCGGTTTCGTTCTTCGCCTATCCGGGAAAGCCGAGCTGGTGCACGCCGGAGGGCGCACAGATACTCTATCTCACGCATCCGCACGAGAACGGCACGCTGGCGCTCGAAGCCGTCGCCGAAGCGATCGGCGCGCCGAAGCAGCCGATCAATATCGCCGAACTGAAGAAGCCCGACGGCGCGCTGTCGAAGTTCGATCAATATTCGATCGGCCAAGTCATCGCACGCCATCTGCCGGAAAACGCGATCCTCTCCGACGAGGGCGCGACGTCCGGTGCCGGCACGGCGCTGGCGACGGCGACGGCGGCGCCGCACGATCATCTGTCGCTGACCGGCGGTTCGATCGGGCAGGGGCTGCCGCTCGCAACGGGCGCCGCGGTCGCCGCGCCGCAGCGCAAGGTGGTCTGCATCCATGGCGACGGCGGCGCGATGTACACGCTGCAGGCCTTGTGGACCCAGGCGCGCGAGAAGCTGGACGTCACCACGGTGATCTTCGCCAACCGTTCCTATGCGATCCTCAACATCGAGCTGGCGCGCGTCGGCGCCGGCAATCCCGGTCCCAAGGCGCTGTCGATGCTCGACCTGCACAATCCGGAACTGAACTGGACGCAGCTTGCGAGCGGCATGGGCGTCGAGGCTACGCGCGTCGACAACATCGCCGATTTCGAAGCGCAGTTCGCGTCGGCGATGAAGAGCCGCGGACCGCGGCTGATCGAGGTGATGCTTTGAGTCGTTGTGCTCCAAGCGCACAAAAGATGTCATCCCGGCCGTAGTGAAGCGCAGCGGAACGGAGCGCCGGGACCTATCGAGCAACAAACGCAGCTTGAGGGCCTATCCGGGACACCAACTTGCCGGTGCAATAGGTCCCGGCGCTTCGCTGCGCTACGGCCGGGATGACATCGGCAGAGGATTGTCTGACAGTGATCTAAGCCAAGTCAGGCGTCTTCCTCGTCGAGTTCGACGACCACGGCGTGGCCGTTTTCCAGTGCGAGCGCGAGATCGCCTTTGCGCAGCGCGATGGCGTCTTTGCCGAACACATCCGCGCGCCAGCCATGCAATGCGGCCACATCGTCGTCCTCGAACGCCGCAAGGCTTTCGATATCGTCGGAGGTTGCGATCAGCCGCGGCGCGACACGGGCTTCTTCGGCGCGCAGGCGCAGCAGCGTCTTCAACAAGTCCATCGCGGCGGCCGACGGCTCGCGTTTGCGGCGGGGGCGTTCGGACGGGATGCCTTCCGGTGCATTGGCGTGACGGCCGGCTTCGATCGCTTCGAGCAACCCTTTGCCCAGTTTCGACGCTGCAAATCCCTTCGGCACGGCGCGGATATGCTCCAGCCCCGTGGCGTCGCTTGGCGGATGCGCGGCGATCTCCAGCAGCGCTTCGTCGCGGATCACACGGCTGCGCGGGATGTCGCGCGCCTGCGCTTCGCGTTCGCGCCATGCCGCGAGCGTCGCCAGCATCGCGAGAAAACGCTTGTTCCCCGTGCGCGCCTTGAGGCGCTTCCATGCCAGATCCGGATCGAGGCGATAGAGAGCGGGATCTTTCAGCGCGGACAGTTCTTCCTCGACCCAGCTTTCGCGGTGGGTGCGCGCAAGTTCTTTCGCCAGCGCCTCGTAGACGGTGCGCAGATGGGTGACATCCGACAGCGCATATTCCAGTTGCCGCGCCGACAGCGGACGACGGCTCCAGTCGGTGAACCGCGCCGACTTGTCGATTTCGACATGCGCGAGTTTGCGCGACAGCGTTTCATAAGACGCCGCGTCGCCGAAACCGCACACCATCGCCGCGACCTGGGTGTCGAACAGCGGATCGGGGATCACGCCCCCCTGCAGATAGAATATTTCGATATCCTGCCGCGCGGCGTGGAACACCTTCACAGAGCCGGGCTCTTTCAGAAGTTCGTAGAACGGCGTGAGATCGATGCCGGGCGCCAGCGGATCGATGATCGCCGCATGCTCGGGTGAGGCGACCTGCACCAGGCAGAGCTTGGGCCAGTAGGTCTGGTCGCGCATGAATTCCGTGTCGAGCGCGAGGTAGGGCGCGCCGGCCAGATCGGCCACGAGAGCCTTCAAATCCTGAGTGTTTTCGATGATCCGCATCCGCAACGGTGTAGCGGATTCGCCTTAGCCGCGCATACGAAGCTTTGCCATTTGCCGCAGATTTGGTGCGGTATTTGGGGGCGTGCCGTCCGGCGACACCGCAAGATATAGCGGATCGACTGGCGATATTATACTTGACGTTCCCACCCTCAATGATTAGATAAGAGTCAGAGGGAGTTACGCCATGTCCAAGTCCATTTTTTCCGCCCCCCAGTTCAACGATGAGGCTGCCGCCTATGCCTTCGTGGAGGCCCATCTGTGGGCCGATGGCCGGGTTTGCCCGCACTGCGGCGTTGTGGACCGTTCTGGGGCGCTCAAGGGCAAGAGCAACCGGATTGGGCTGTACAAATGCTACGCCTGCCGGAAGCCCTTTACTGTGAAGGTGGGGACCATCTTTGAGGCCAGCCACATTCAGATGCGCGACTGGCTGGCGGCGATCCACCTGATTTGCTCTTCGAAGAAAGGCATTTCGGCGAACCAGCTGCACCGGACTTTGGGGATCACCCTCAAGTCCGCGTGGTTCATGGCGCACCGTATCCGTGAGGCGTTCCGTCCGACCGGACGCCCTGACCCAATGGGCGGCGATGGCGGCAACGTTGAAGTGGACGAGACCTATTACGGGCGCAAGCCGGGCTACACCGGAGGCCGGGTAGGAGCCACCCACAAATACGCCGTTGTGTCGCTTGTTGAGCGCGGCGGTCGCCTGCGCTCGCTGTATATGCCGGAACTGCGCAAGGCTGACATTCATGACGTTGTGAAGCACCACGTTTCGCCCAAGGCGCGTCTCCACACCGACGAGTCGATCTTGTATTTCGGCATTGAGAACTGGGTCGCCAGCCACGACACCGTGAACCACAGTTCGGACGAATATGTGCGCGGCGATGCGACCACCAACACCGTTGAAGGTACTTTCAGCATCTTCAAGCGGGGCATGGTCGGAACCTACCAGCACTGCGGCGTCCAACACCTGCAACGGTACTTGAACGAGTTCGATTTCCGCTATTCGAACCGCGCCAAGCTCGGCGTGGATGACGAGGCCCGCGCCGTGAAGGCGCTCAAGGGCACCGCTGGCAGGCGGCTGACCTACCGAACGACTCGTGGGCAAGAAGCAAGAGCGTGACTTTCGCAAGGGCCGGGATAAGCTCCGGCTCATTCTCGCGCTGTTGGAGCGCGCATTTGAGTAACGCGACATGCCGAAAAAGAAGGAAGCCATATCAGACGAAGAGCGGCGCAAGCGTCTGCAAGAGGCAGCGCGCAAACTCGGGACCAGCGACGATCCGCAAGATTTCGAGCGCGCGTTCAAGAAGGTTGTTCCGGCGAAGCCAGCGGCCCGTCCGTCGTAAGGCGGCGCATAAACGCGCGCGTTGCCATTAGAATCTCTTCGGCGATCTCCGGTGAGAAGTCGGCTGTCATAAGCACCAATTTTCCATGTGCATGACTGACCTTATTTCGCCATGCGTTCTTCAGCGCCTCCACTGTTCCGGTGATCTGTTCAAGGAAGGACCAGTATTTCTTTTCAAACGCAGAGCGGTCGCCGTGTTTTGTTTTTTGGATGGTGTTCAACTTGTTCGTAACAGCGGTCCAGCCTGAATGCGGGTCGGTTGTGCCGATCTCCTCGCCCAAGGCGATGAGGCCGAACTCTACGACCTGCACGCTGTGAAACACAGATGCCGCGTATCGAGACAGCGCGAAGCATTTCTGCGCTTCCTCGATATCGCCCAACGTGGACGGCAGTTTCTTTACAATCTCCTCCCAGCCACTAAGCGGATTGCGATACCTATTTGCATCGTTGAGCCCCAACGCGAATAACAACATTTCCGAGAGTTCGTCCCGGAGCATTTCATCAATCGCCTTAAAGCGCCGGTCGAACTCCTCGTATCGGAACTTTGCCCCCTCCGCTTTCTTCGCGAGGATTGCGACATTGCGGAGCGTCCCTGTAGCCCCAATAAGGCGAAGCTGTTTCATCAACCCCGCGCAACTCTTCTTTATGAAGGTTGAATGCTTCTCCGATGGTTTGCCGTGCAATGCGCCGGTCGAAAGTTCGATCCGGGTCTGGAAACGCCGCATCTCTGAGAGATGCACGTATAACTCTCCGGCCTCTAGCTTTTCCATGATGTCGCACAGGCTCCAAAGCCGACCGGGCCGGAGACCGTCAGGGGATGGCTGGATCGGACTATTCATCGCAGCCTAGCCCCAGCGATTGGGAACGGGAAGTATAATATCGCCGATCGACTTTGCCAATCCGATGTTCTTGTATTGTTCTCGGTACAGGAGGCCGGATTGAAACGGGCGCGCAAATTCCAGGGCGAAGCGAAGACGCTCGTGGACTGCTGCGATGCGGAATATCTCGTCGTAGTCCGGTGCGAGCGCTGCGACGTGCGCCGGCAGATGCATCCCTACAGCCTTCTGGCGACCAGGGCGCAACTCGCCAGCGCGGCGCTGGACACGCCGCTTCCCGGCTTCTTCTGCAAGACCTGCCAGAGCAAGGTGAGCGTGACGATCACGTGCACCTATTCGCGTCCCGGCGGTTGAGGCTCAGGTGAAGTCGCCCGCCGTCAGTTGGCCGGTCGTTCCGCTCAGCTGGATGACGAGGTCGCCACTCGCCTGATAACCGGCCGTGCCGTTCTGGTCGATCACGAGGAACACGTGGCCCTTGAACGAGCCGGCGTCCGGTTCGAACAGGACCGCGTCGTGTGCCGTTAGCACGTTCTTCATCGCGTTCTGAAGATCGATGGTGAAAGTCGATAGCGTGAGGGTGCCCGTGGTCAGGGTGGGATCGATCCCGCTCACCGGCTGCATGACATCGAAACGGTCGTTCGAGAAATTGACGCTAGAAATGGTGTCGAACGTCGCGCCGATGGAGTCGGAAACAGACTGGTAGACGAACGTGTCCGCTCCGGTTCCGGCCGTGATGCTGTCGCCGCCGCCGCCGCCGGTGATGGTGTTGTCGCCGGCGCCCGCGATGATGGTGTCTTTGAGCCCGCCACCGACGATGACGTCGTTTCCCGCGCCGCCGGTGATATCGAATGCGCCGTCCGTCACCGCCGAACCGTTGAAATGCAGCACATCGGTGGGGGAGGGGGTCTTTGCGGTGTCCAATGTCACGGCAAGCGTCGCGCCGCTGGCGACGGTCGCCGCGTTCATCACCAGCGTGTAGCTGTGGCCCTGTGCCAGTTCGAGGGTTTCGACGTTGACCATCGTGGTCGCGGAGAAGGTGATGCCGTGCGAGTAGTCGCCGTTCAGCACGACTTTGTCGATTCCCGCACCGCCGTCGATCGCGTCCGCCGCCGTCAGATTGGCGCCCATGTTGATCGTGTCGGCGCCATCGCCACCCGTGACGACGTCGTTGCCTTTCCCCGGTGCGATGACATCGTTCCCCGCGCTGCCGTCGA
>DASXDS010000017.1:0-92689 GCA_036490455.1 Rhizomicrobium sp. | reverse complement strand
TGAGCTAATGTTAAAAACGTAAATAACGGGTGTAACGACGCGTTTCTGCGGGCCCGGATATTAAGGATCATGAATGCTGGTCCGGGACATCCATGCGGTTCAGGCATTGCTGGCCTGTTCGCAGGTCAGCCCTGGACACATTGTTCCAAGCAGCCACGAATCGGCGCGCAAAAATCATCCGTCCAGAAACCTCAGGATATTGTTAGACTTTGGAGGGAACTCCAAGTATTTTGGGGTGCGCTGTCGATCTCAACATATTTCCCGGTGCCGCTCGATTTTGCTATGCCGAGCGCCGATGGAGATTGGATGTTACCACACTTTCTAGGCTGGGGCCTGTTGGCCGTAGCTGCGGGTGGCCTTTGCTACGCTGCGGTGGCCGTAGTTATGGCTGGAGTCATGCTCCGCAAAGGCGCTCATGCGCCGATACAGCCTTTCCCAGCCATTACGGTTCTGAAACCTCTTCACGGTGCGGAGCCGGGGCTGGAGGCAGCGCTCGGCAGCTTCCTGAACCAGGACTATCCGATGCCGGTGCAGGTGGTGTTCGGTGTCCGCGATCCGCTGGATGCGGCGTTACCGGTTGTCGAGAAATTGCGCGCGCGGTTTCCGCAAAGCGATATCGAAGTCGTAATCGACTCGCGCCTCTACGGCACGAACATGAAAATTTCGAACGTGATCAACGCTACGCGTAAAGCGAAGCACGATCTTCTGCTGCTGGCCGACAGCGACATCACCGTGCCGCAAAACTATCTCACCGCAATTGCGTCCGCGTGTGCGCAGCCGGGTGTCGGCGCGGTGTCCTGTCTCTATTCGGGCAGAGCCACCGACAATCTATGGTCCCAGATCGTGGCGATGGGCACCAATTATCAGTTTCTTCCCAATGCGGCGTTCGGAATTTCGGCTGGCCTGGTTAAGCCATGCTTCGGTTCGACGATCGCGTTGCGGCGCGAAACTCTCGACAAGATCGGCGGCTTCGAAGCATTCGCCAGCCAATTTGCGGATGATTTCGAGATCGGCCGTGCTGTCTGCAACGCCGGTTATGATATCGCCTACCCTGCTCTCGCAGTTCAGCACGGCAATGCCGAATCCACACTCTCCGAATTGATGCGGCACGAGTTGCGCTGGGCGCGCACGGTTCGCATGCTCAACCCCACGGGTCATCTGGGCAGTCTCGTCACCCATCCGTTGCCGCTCGCTCTTTTGGGCGCGGCACTGCTCGGTTTTTCCCACACCGCTGTGATGGTCTTCTGTCTGCTGCTTGCGGTCCGCATTGGTCTTAAGCTCGCGATGGATGCTATAGTCGGATCGGAAGCCGGTTCGTCCTGGCTCATACCGCTCCGCGATGCCTTATCGATGGGCGTTTTCCTCGGTTCGCTATTTGGCAACGCCGTCGAATGGCGCGGACAACGCCTCAGGATTGATCGCACCGGCGCAATTCAGGAAGCATAAAACAGACATGCGTACGCTTTTCCTTCAGGCTCCCTCCTTCGACGGCTTCGACGGCGGCGCCGGTTCGCGCTACCAGGCCAAGCGTGAGATCAAGTCGTTCTGGTTCCCCACCTGGCTCGCCCAGCCGGCTGCCTTGGTCGAAAACTCCAAGCTGATCGACGCGCCGCCACACAACATCGGCCTCGCTGAAGTGCTGGCGCAGGCAAAGGATTTCGATCACGTCGTCGTCCATACCTCTGTGCCGTCGTTCAAATCCGACGTACGCGTGATCGAGGCGCTGAAAGAAGCCAACCCGAAACTCCTGGCTGGCCTGATCGGCGCCAAGGTTGCGGTCAATGCCGAAGGTTCGCTGCGTGAAGCGCCGATGATCGACTATGTGGCGCGCAACGAGTTTGACTTCACCATCAAGGACGTTGCCGACGGTATCGCGTTAAAGGACATCAAGGGCGTCTCGTGGCGCAGCGGCCGCGACGTGATACACCACAACGAAGACCGGCCGATGATCGAGGACATGGACTCGCTGCCCTTCGTGACGCCAGTCTACAAGCGCGATCTCAGGATCGAGGACTATTTCATCGGCTATCTGAAGCATCCCTACATCTCGATCTACACCGGCCGCGGCTGCAAATCGCGCTGCACCTTCTGCCTGTGGCCGCAGACGGTCGGCGGCCATCGCTACCGCACCCGTAGCGTCGGCCATGTGATCGAAGAGATCAGATATGCGAAAGCCGTCTTCCCGCAGGTGAAGGAGTTCTTCTTCGACGACGACACCTTCACCGACGATCTGCCCCGTGCCGAAGCCATCGCGAAGGAACTGGGCAAGCTCGGTGTGACGTGGTCGTGCAACGCGAAGGCGAACGTGCCGCGCAAGACGCTCGAAGTACTGAAGGACGGCGGTCTGCGGCTCCTGCTTGTGGGCTACGAATCCGGCAACCAGCAGATCCTGCACAACATAAAAAAGGGCATGCGTATCGAGGTGGCGGAGCGGTTCACCAAGGACTGCCATGAGCTTGGTATCCAAATCCACGGCACCTTCATTCTCGGTCTGCCGGGCGAAACGACGGATACCATCCACGAAACGGTGGAGTTCGCCAAGCGCATCAACCCGCACACGATCCAGGTGTCGCTTGCGGCGCCCTATCCGGGCACGTTCCTGTACAATCAGGCGCTGCAAAACGGCTGGCTGGATGCGGCGAATGCTGAGCTGGTGGACGAGCACGGCATTCAGATCGCGCCGCTGCATTACCCGCACCTGTCGCACAAGGAAATCTTCGACTCACTAGAGTCTTTCTATCGCGCCTTCTATTTCCGGCCGTCGAAGATTGCGTCCATCGTGGGTGAGATGGTGCGGTCGAGCGACATGATGAAGCGCCGCCTGCGTGAGGGCGTCGAGTTCTTTCAGTTTCTGCGCGAGCGCCGCCACGCCGCCTGATCAGAAACAGCTCGTCGTTACGGCCGACGACTTCGGGGCTGCTACCGAAGTGAACGAGGCGGTGGAGTGCGCGCACCGACACGGCATCCTGACGGCCGCCAGCCTGATGGTGGCCGCGCCGGCTGCTCGCGATGCTGTCAGGCGCGCAAAGGCGATGCCGTCGCTACGAACCGGTCTGCATATCGTGCTGGTGGAAGGCCGCCCTATCCTGCCGCCCTCGATTATCCCCGATCTTGTCGGACGCAATGGCCTCTTCCGTGCAGACATGGCCCGCGCCGGCGCTGCCATGTTTTTCAGCAAGTCGGTGCGGCGGCAGATGGAGGACGAGATCGCGGCGCAATTCTCGGCGTTCCACGCGACCGGCCTGCCGCTCGACCATGTGAACGCGCACAAGCATTTCCACCTGCATCCTTCAATCGCGGACGCGGTTCTGGAAATCGGGCGCACATACGGAATGCGCGCGCTGCGCGTGCCGCTGGAGCCTGGCCGTGTGCTGGCTCGCACCGGGCACAAACGGCGCAATGATTCCGTCTCTTTCATCACCGCGCCCTTCGCACGGCACCTCGGAACTCGATTCCGCAAAGCCGGGGTTCGAGTTCCGGACGCGGTGTTCGGCCTCGCCTGGTCCGGTGCCATGCACCAAGCCCGGCTTAAGGCGATCATCGACCACCTACCCGCGGGACTTTCCGAGATTTACCTTCACCCCGCGACCAGTGGCGGCTTCGAAGGTTCGGCCCCCGGTTACCGCTATGCGGATGAATTTGCCGCCCTTATCGATCCGGCTGTGGTGTCCGCCGCCCGCAATCCCCACATCGCCCTTGGCGGTTTCTCCGACTTTCTCTGATCGCTATACTTCCCGAAAGGAGATCGCTGTGACGATCGAGGCTTTGGTATTCCCGGATATTTCGCTGGACGCGGGGTGCGACCCCGCGCCCGGCCCGATCCGGCTCGGCAGTGATGCGCATAAGAACCTGTTCTGCCGCACGCTGCTCACGACGCACGATCCTTACAGACCGGCTGTGATCGACTGGCCGGAGCTCGAGGCGGATTCGCTGTCGCGCCTGACATCGCTGCCGATCTGGGACATCGCGGTCCAGACCGAAGGCAAGGCCGGCATCAACGTCGGTTCCTATGGCGCCGATGTGAACGACCAACTCCTGAAAGACGCCATCGCGCTCGATGCGTTCGAAGAACGGCGGCACAAGCATGTGCTGCACAACATGGTGCAGGCTTATGGCATCCGGCTGCAGCCAGAGCCGTCCTATCCGCGGCCGCGCGATACCGAGTGGTCGTTCATGGTCACCGGCTACAGTGAGTGTATCGACAGCTTTTTCGCTTTCGGCCTGTTCGAGACCGCCAAGAAATCGGGCTTCTTCCCGCCCGAACTGGTCGACACGTTCGAGCCGGTGATGCGCGAAGAAGGGCGCCATATCTTGTTCTTCGTGAACTGGGTCGCCTGGCATCGCCGCAACATGCCGCTGTGGCGCAGGCCGTGGTTTGCGTTGAAGATCGGTGCGGTCTGGGCGTTCCTGATCTGGGAACGCATCGGGATCGCGGGCGACATCGGGACCGAGCAGACCCAGGACAACAACTTCACCGTCAATGGCGCCAAGGATCTGGGCATCGACATTTCGGTGTCGGAACTGATGGACACCTGCCTGTCGGAGAACGATCGCAGGCTGGCGGTGTACGATCCGCGGCTGCTGCGTCCGCGCTTTGTGCCGCGCATGGTGCGGCTCGCACGCCGGTTCATGCGCACGCCTGCGACTGCACCTGCATGATCGTCGCGTGATGAAGACCGGCGCCATTTTGGCCGGGCTCGCCGGACTGTTCGGCGCGATCTGGCTGGCCTTCCATGTCGGTATTGGAGCAGTCCTGGCCGCTGCGGTCTCTGTCGGGTGGAGCGGGTTCGCGACGCTCTGTCTTTACGGCGCTGCAAACTTCGTCCTGCTCGGGACGGCGTGGCTGGTGCTCGACCCGCCTTACACCGGACGAAAAGCCGTGACCTACGCGTGGGCGCGCGCAGTGCGCGACTCAGCCGGCGAAATCCTGCCCTTTTCGCAATTGGGCGGTCTCGTGATCGGCGTACGCGCGGCCGCCGTCCGCGGGATTGCGGCACCTGTCGCCTCTGCCGGCACGGTCGTCGACATGACCCTGGAGATGATTGCGCAGATTCTATTCATCCTGGCTGGATTGCTGCTGCTCGTTCTCAATCATCCGCTTGCCGATCTCCGTTTGCCAATCGTGCGGGATACCGCCGCTGGTATTGTGGCCGCCCTCGTCCTCGCCGGCGGATTTCTCGCTCTTCAGCGGCGCGGATTTTCGTTTCTTGAGCGCGTTTCGCAGCGCCTTCTGCCTGCTGCGACAGCGGGGATGAGCGCAATGCATCACGCATTGGACGCGATCCACGTCGCACCAATGCGTATGTTCGGCGGATTTCTGATCCACACGGCGGGATGGCTTTCTAGTGCGTTCGGCACGTGGCTGGCCTTGCATTTGATCGGCACCCGCATGCCGTTCGCCGATGCGGTCATCGTGGAATCTTTGTTGTGCGCTGCTCGTAGTGCCGCGATCTTCATTCCTGCCGCCATCGGTGTGCAGGAAGCGGGTTACATGCTTCTGCTGCCGTTGTTCGGCCTGCCGCCACAAGCTGGTCTCGCGATCTCGTTGCTTAAGCGTGCACGGGAGATTGTGCTCGGTATCCCCGTGTTGTTGAGCTGGCAGATTGTGGAAGGTAGCAACGCGGTCTGGCTGGAGCGCGAGCGTGCCGCGGCGAGCCCAAAGTGACGGATCGCGTGTTGGTTACCGGAGCATCGGGATTTGTTGGCTCCGCCGTCGCGCGCCTGCTCGCCGCCCGTGGCCCGCGCGTGCGTGTGCTGGCGCGCAAAACCAGCCCTAGAACGAATTTCGCCGACATCGATTGCGAGATCGCGGAGGGCGATTTGCGCGATCCCGCTTCGCTCGCCGCTGCGATGAAGGACGTGCGCCACCTGTTTCATGTGGCGGCGGACTACCGGCTATGGGCACGCGATCCGGAAGAGATTGTGCGCAACAACCGTGAAGGCACGCGCAATATCATGAAGGCCGCGCGTGACGCCGGCGTGGAGCGCATCGTCTATACCAGCAGCGTGGCGACCCTGAAGCCGAAGCAGGGCTGTGACGCCGTCGAGGAAGATCGCGCCACCGTCGAAACCGCAATCGGCTTTTACAAGAAGAGCAAGGTTGCGGCCGAGCGCGTGGTCGAAGAGATGGTGGCGGAAGGTCTGCCGGCCGTCCTCGTCAGCCCTTCCACCCCAATCGGACCGCGCGACATCAAGCCGACGCCCACAGGTCGCATCATCGTGGAAGCGGCGTCGGGGCGGATGCCAGCCTATGTCGATACCGGTCTCAACCTTGTACACGTCGATGACGTGGCGTCGGGCCACTTGCTCGCGCTCGAAAAAGGCCGCATCGGGGAGAGCTACATTCTGGGCGGTCAGAACGCTTCCTTGGCCAACATGCTCGCAGCCATCGCGGCACGCACGGGACGCAAACCGCCGAAGGTGCGCCTGCCACGCGGACCGCTGTATCCGCTCGCGTATGCCGCGGAAGCGTATGCGCGGTTGAGCGGACGCGAGCCGTTCGTCACCGTCGATGCACTCGATATGTCGAAACACCACATGTTTTTCAGTTCGGCGAAAGCGGAATGCGAACTGGGTTTTCGCGCTCGCCCTTACGGTGCCGCGCTGGACGATGCTCTCACTTGGTTTCACGATGCCGGATATCTGAAATGATCTGGGCTGCCGTCTTCGAGTTTCTGCCGCTGGCGATCTGGCTCTACCTGCTGATCGGCCATGGCTTCTACTGGACCGCGCAGATACGGGATGATCGCAACACTCCGCCAGATCCAGCGCAATTTCCAGCCGTCACCGCCGTCGTTCCCGCGCGTAATGAAGGCGATGTGATCGCGTCGTCCATCGGTAGCCTGCTGGCACAGGATTATCCCGGTCCGTTTCGCGTGATCCTGGTCGATGACGAGAGCGACGACGGTACGGCGCAGATCGCCCGAAATCTGCCCGGCAGCGAGCGGCTGACTGTCATCTCCGGCACACCGCGTCCACCGGGATGGACGGGAAAATTGTGGGCGGTCTCGCAGGGCATCGCGCAGGCGGGGGGCGAACCGACCTATCTGTGGTTGACGGACGCCGATATCGAACACACGCAGGACAATCTTCGTCATTTGGTTGCGCGTGCCGGAAGCGCTGGATTGGTGCTGACCTCGTTGATGGCGCACCTGCAATGCCAAAATGCGGCAGAGCGATTCTACATTCCGGCTTTCGTGTATTTCTTCCAAATGCTCTATCCCTTCGCGCGGGTGAACGATCCGAAGTCTCACACCGCAGCGGCCGCCGGCGGATGCATGCTGATCGCACGCGAGGCGCTCGAACGCGCCGGCGGCATCGCCGCCGTGCGGAGCGCCATCATCGACGACTGCGCGATCGCACGGCTCATAAAGGCGCAAGGGCCTATCTGGCTCGGCCTGACCGACAGATCCCTCTCGATTCGCCCTTACGCGAACATGGAGGAAATCCGGCGGATGGTTGCGCGTTCGGCGTATGCCCAACTCGAATATTCGCGGCTCATTCTGGTGGGCACGCTGGCCGCGCTCGGCCTGATCTTCGTTGCGCCACCAGTGATGGCTATTTTCGGTTCAGGAATTGGCCGACTCGCTGGGCTTCTGGCGTGGTTGCTGATGGCCACGAGCTTCTGGCCGGTGCTGAGGTTCTACAAGCGCTCGCCATTCTGGGGCTTGGCGCTGCCGGCGATCGGGTTCGTCTATGCGCTCTTCACACTCGACTCCGCGATCAAGCACTGGCAAGGCAGGGGCGGAATGTGGAAAGGCCGGGCGCAGGCCATGGTGAAATCGTGAGCGGCGTTTCGGAGGCGGCAGACCTAGCGTCGGGCAAAGGCCACCACGATGAGAATTTTCCCGTGGCCTCCTTTCTCATTCAACCGCGCAACCGCTCCGCGATCTTCGCCTTCTACCGCTTCGCGCGCGCGGCAGACGACATCGCCGACAACGCGCAGGCTGCGCCCGACGAAAAGCTTGCGCTGCTCGAATCCTTTCGCTCGACTCTTATCGGCGGGAGCGATGCGGCTTTGGAAGCGTCAGAGCTGCGGGATGTTCTGAAAAACCGTAATCTCGCACCGCAGCATGCGCTGGATCTGCTCGAAGCATTTCGCCGCGACGTGACCGTACGACGTTATCCCACGTGGGATTCGCTGCTCGACTATTGCCGTTACTCGGCGATGCCGGTGGGGCGTTTCGTTCTGGATGTGCATGGCGAGTCGCGTGACACCTGGCCGGCGAACGACGCGCTGTGTGCCGCGCTTCAGGTTATCAACCATCTGCAGGACTGCCAGAAAGATTATTGGGCGCTGGACCGGGTTTATCTCCCGCAGGACGACATGGCAGCCGCAGGGGTTGACGTGAGCGCGTTGGATGCGGCAACAGCTTCCCCGGCGCTGAGGCGCCTGCTGCAGGATTTGACCCGCCGGACCATGACATTGCTCGCGATCGCTCGTCCGTTTGCCCGCCAAATCCGCGATGCGCGACTGGCGCTGGAAGTGACGGTCATCCAAAAGTTCGCGGAAGACCTGTGCCGCAAGCTGGTGCGTAACGACCCGCTCAGCCAACGTGTACATCACACGAAAGCCGAACTGGTCCCACTGCTTGTGCAGTCGCTGGCGCGATTTGGCGTAACGCGCCTGACACCGACACGGACCTTGAGTCTCGCAGAGGGGAAGCGATGACGACTGCGGAACTGACGACAGCGGCGCCGGAAATCCAGGCGATCCAGCAAAAGGCGGCGCGCAGCTCGTTCTACACAGCGATGCGGCTGATGCCGAAGGCCGAGCGCGAGGGTATGTTCGCGATTTATGCCTTCTGCCGCGCGGTCGATGACATCGCGGATGAGGGTGTCGGTACGCGCCGGGAGCGGCATGCCGCACTCGATGCATGGCGCGGCGATCTCGCCGATCTCTACGCCGGCGGGAAGGGCGGCCGCGCTGCGTTCCTGAAAACTGTCGTGACGCAATACCGTCCGCGTAAGGAAGACTTCCTGACCGTTGTCGACGGGATGGACATGGATGTCGCGAGCGACATCTGCGCGCCCGATCTGGCCACGCTCGATCTCTACTGCGATCGCGTCGCGAGCGCGGTGGGGCGGCTTTCGATCAAGGTGTTCGGGATGGGGGAAGGGCCGGGCTTCGACCTCGCCTTCCATCTTGGCCGTGCGCTCCAGCTTACCAATATCCTGCGCGATCTCGATGAAGATGCCGCGATCAACCGGCTCTATCTGCCGCGCGAATATCTTGAGGTTGCCGGCGTCGTAACAGGCAACCCGGTCGCCGCGATTGCCGATCCGCGGATCGATCAGGTCTGCCGCGCAATGGCTGCCCTGGCGCACCGTCACTACGACGAAGCCAACCGCGTGATGGCAGCGAAACCGGAAGGCCGCGTTCGGACACCGAAATTGATGGGTGCAGTCTATTCCGAAATCCTGCGCGAGACGGAAAAGCTTGGCTGGGCACCGCCGCGCCGCCGCGTGTCTTTGAGCAAGCTGAAGCTGCTGGCCATTGTAGCCGCGAACGGCCTTTTCGCTTGAACGCCGGCAGTGTTTATGTGATCGGGGCAGGACTATCCGGCCTTTCGGCAGCGGTTGCGCTCGCGAAACGTGGTGCGCGCGTGCGCCTGATCGAAGGCACCGGACAGGCCGGCGGCCGTTGCCGCTCCTATGTCGATCCGGTTCTCGATCAGGTGATCGACAACGGCAATCACCTGATTCTCTCCGGCAACTACGCGACATTGGACTATCTCCGTACCATCGGTGCCGCGGACAAACTAGCGGGACCAGATACAGCAAGCTTCGACTTCATGGACGTTCGCAGCGACGCTCGTTGGACCATCCGCGCGAATGATGGCCCGCTGGCGTGGTGGGTGTTCGCGCCCTCGCGCCGTGTGCCCGGAAGTTCGCTGAGCGAATACCTCGCGCTCGCCAAGCTGCTGCTTGCCACACCAGAAAAACGCATCGACGAAGTAATCGTTTGCAAGGGTCCGGTGTGGGAAAAACTGCTGCATCCTTTGTTGCTCGCGGCACTTAATACGGAGCCGGAAACGGCATCTGCCGGTCTCGCCGCCGCGATCATCCGCGAGACTCTGGCCAAGGGTGGGCGCGCCTATCGTCCACGCATCGCCTCACCCACCCTGAGTGCCGCGTTTATCGATCCGGCGCTTGCCTATCTTGGCATCAGAGGCGCGAGTGTGCATTTCGGATCGCGGTTGCGGGAAATCGTCACCGCAAACGGACGGGTGACCTCGCTGAAACTGGCCGACGATGACATTGCGATCCTGGATGCCGATCGCGTGGTGCTTGCGACGCCTTCATGGGTCACAGCCGAACTGCTTCCAAATATCGCGGTTCCGACTGCGTTTCGCGCTATCGTCAACGCGCATTTTGCCGTCGCCCCGCCGCCCGGCGCGACACTGATGACCGGTGTCATCGGCGGGACTGCGGAATGGGTGTTCGCGTTTCATGATCGCCTCTCGGTCACCATTTCCGGCGCAGATGCGATCCTGGACCAGGACCGCGAAACGCTGGCGGACACGCTGTGGCGAGACGTGGCAGCGGTACACCGGCTCGGTCCGGAGTTGCCGCCCTGGCAGATCGTAAAGGAGCGGCGGGCGACGTTTGCGTCGACGCCGGAGCAGGCAAAAAAGCGTGCTGGTGCCGAAACCGCGTGGCAAAATCTGTTCCTGGCGGGCGATTGGACGGATACCGGCCTGCCCGCCACAATCGAGGGTTCGGTGCGCTCCGGCCAGCGGGCCGCGGCACTCGCGCTTCCGACAACCGTTTAGAGTGTCGAGATGGATCAGACGTTGAGCATCGACAGCGCCGAGATCGAAGCCTCGATCGACAAAGCTGCGGCGGCCCTGCTCGCGCAACAACGGCCGGATGGACATTGGGTGTTCGAACTCGAGGCCGACGCCACCATTCCGTCGGAATACGTGCTGCTGGTCCATTATCTGGGCGAGATCCCGAATCTCGAACTGGAACGGAAGATCGGCATCTATTTGCGTCGCGTCCAGGGCGATCACGGCGGCTGGCCGCTTTATCACGATGGCGCCTTCGACATCAGTGCGACGGTCAAGGCGTATTTCGCGCTGAAGATGATCGGCGATCCGATCGATGCAACACATATGCTGCGGGCGCGCGAAGCCCTCCTGGCGCGCGGGGGCGCCGGCAAGGCCAACGTGTTCACCCGCATCCAGCTCGCGCTGTATGGCGACGAGGCATGGCAGAACACGCCAACCGTGCCAACTGAACTTATCCTTTTGCCGCGCTGGTTTCCGATCCACTTGTCGAAGATGTCCTATTGGGCACGCACGGTGATTGTTCCACTGCTGGTGCTCCAGGCGTTGAAGCCGGTCGCCAGGAACGCGCGCAACATTCATGTTCCTGAATTATTCGGATCCAAGGGCGAGCACGCCGCAATGCGCGCCGCGCATCAGAACCGCGCCTGGTCGGCGTTCTTTGGCGCAATCGACTGGTTGCTCAAACGAATCGACCCGATATGGCCGCAAGGGTTACGCAAGCTCGCAATTGCCGCCTGCATCAGTTTCGTCACCGAGCGGTTGAACGGCGAGGACGGGCTCGGCGCCATCTATCCGGCAATGGCTAACTCTGTGATGATGTTCGACGCGTTAGGCTATAAACCCGATCATCCTGACCGCGTCATCGCCCGCCTCTCGGTCGAAAAGTTGCTGGTGATCAAGGATGACGAGGCCTACTGCCAGCCCTGTGTTTCGCCAGTGTGGGATACAGCACTCGCCTGTCATGCCTTGATGGAAGCCAAAGGTGACGCACGGGAAAAGGCAGTCACGCGCGGGCTTGCGTGGCTCAAGCCGCTGCAGGTTCTGAACGTCGCCGGCGATTGGGCGGAGAAGCGTCCCGGCGTTCGACCCGGCGGATGGGCGTTCCAGTACAACAATGCCCACTATCCGGATCTGGACGACACCGCCGTTGTCGTCATGGCACTGGAAAGAGCAAGCAGAACAATCACACCGGCGACCGATGTCAGCGAAGCTGTCACGCGTGGGCAGGAGTGGGTCGTCGGTCTGCAAAGCAAGAACGGCGGATGGGGCGCGTTCGATGCCGATAACAGCTACCATTACCTGAACAATATTCCCTTTGCCGATCACGGGGCGTTGCTCGATCCTCCGACGGAAGACGTTACCGGTCGTTGCATCGGCATGCTCGCGCAACTGGGCGAATCGGCCGATAGCCCGCGCATGAAGGCCGCGGTCGATTATCTTGCGCGCGTGCAACTGAAAGACGGAAGCTGGTTCGGCCGCTGGGGTGTGAACTACATCTACGGCACCTGGTCGGCGCTGGCGGGCCTCTCCGCGGTGCCAGTCGATCCAAAACACCCGATGATCCGCAAATCCGTTGAGTGGTTGGTGTCGATCCAAAACAAAGATGGTGGCTGGGGCGAAGACTGCGACAGCTACAAGCTGGACTATTCCGGATATCAGCCTGCGCCATCGACCGCCTCGCAAACCGCGTGGGCGCTGCTCGGTCTGATGGCAGCCGGTGAGGTTGATCACGCCGCCGTGGCGCGCGGGATCGCCTATCTGAAAGAGACCCAACAGGAAGACGGCTTGTGGGGTCAGGAACAGTACACCGGCGGTGGATTCCCGCGTGTATTCTATCTGCGCTATCACGGCTATCCGAAATTCTTTCCACTCTGGGCGATGGCGCGCTACCGCAATATGAAAGCCAGCAACTCCCATCACGTGGCATACGGTTTGTGAGCGTTCTCGCCGTCGTCGGAATGAAGCGCGAAGCGCGGATCGTATCCGGCGCGGGCATTCGCGTGGCAATCGGCGGAGATGGTAGCCAGCTGGTACAGCGCATCGAGGCCGCGCTCACTTCGAACATTCAAGGCGTCATCAGCATCGGCATCGCAGGCGCGCTGGCGCCGCAGCTGAAGATCGGCGATTGTATCGTTGCAAGCGGCGTTCTGGGAAACGGTATGCAATTTTCCTGCGACGCACGGTGGCAGTCAGAGCTTCAGCGATTGCTGCCGGATGCCAGAGAGGGAGTCATCGCGGGCGTCCGCGGACCGGCCACCACCGTGCAAGGAAAGAAGGCTCTATGGATGGCAAGCAATGCGGAGGCCGTGGATATGGAATCCGATCTGGCAGCAGAAGTCGCAACCCGGCACGCACTGCCGTTCACCGCACTGCGGGTTATTTCCGACACGGCAGCCGATGCTTTGCCGCCGGCGACCACGAGTGCCCTCGATGTGGATGGCGGTGTCAACCTGTTCGCCGTGCTCGCTTCCGTGCTGAAACAGCCGAGCCAGATTCCGGCGCTCATCCGCACCGGACGAAACGCAAACGCCGCCTTCGCGGCCTTACTCCGCTGCCACAACCTTCTTGGGATTGGCCTGGGTTGCCCGTATCTGGGCCAGTTTCTTTTCGACATGGCCGGAAAACACGAACTCCGCCGGCCGCTGGTTGGCGAGTGAGATTTCCGGCGCCATCGGACCTTCCGTCTTTACGCCGCGCGCCGTGACCGGCAGCAGCTTCCACGGATGCTTTATGGAATCCACGACTGAGGTGCCTTCGAAGCCGCAGTGCACCATGCAGTTGGCGCACTTTTCATATTTGCCGACGCCGTACTTTTCCCAATCTGTGCCGTCCATCAGTTCCTTGAACGTCTTGGCATATCCTTCGCCGAGCAGGTAGCACGGCTTTTGCCACCCGAAGACGCAGCGCAGCGGCATGCTCCACGGCGTGCATTCATAGGTACGATTGCCGGCGAGAAAATCGAGAAACAGCGGGGACTGTGTAAAGGACCAGTTCTTGCCGCCGTTGCCGCGACCCAGGATGTCGCGAAACAGCCGCTTGGTGCGCTCGCGGTTCAAAAAATGCTCCTGATCCGGCGCGCGTTCATAGGCATAGCCCGGCGAGACCGTGATCCCGTCCACGCCCATCGCCATCATCTCATCGAAGAATTTGGCGGTGCGTTCCGGATCGGCGTCGTTGAACAGCGTGCAATTGATCTGCGTGCGGAAACCTTTTTCCTCCGCCAGCTTGATCGCTGCCACAGCCTTTTCGTAGGTGCCCGGCTGACAGACCGATTTGTCATGCGCAATCTGATCTCCGTCGAGATGGATCGACCAGCTGAAATTGGGATGCGGCTCGTAGTCGTCGATCTTTTTCGCGAGCAGCAGTGCGTTGGTGCAGAAGATGACGAACTTGTCGCGTTCCAGGAAACCTTTGACGATGCGCGGCATGTCCCGGTGCAGCAGCGGCTCGCCACCGGCGATGGACACAGCCGGTGCACCGCATTCGTCGATCGCTTCCATGCACTCTTCGTATGACAAGCGCTGGTTCAGGATTTCGTCGGGGTAATCGATCTTCCCGCATCCGGCACAGGCGAGATTGCAGCGGAACAATGGCTCCAGCATCAGCACCAAGGGATAGCGTTTGCGTCCCACCAAGTGCTGCTTGACGGCGTAGCTTCCGATTCGGGCGGCTTGTTTAAAAGGAATACCCACTATTGTTGCTCCTGCGCCGCGAACCGCGGCAAAACTTCAGTTTCTCAATTCGGCCGGCAAACGAAAAGCGATGTGTTCTTTCTTGCCGTCCATCTCTGTGACCTCTACGTCGCCATTGGCGCTGCGCAGGGTATCGATCACCTCTTGCACGAGCTTTTCCGGCGCAGAGGCGCCGGCCGTCAGACCGACGATCTTTTTCCCCGCGAGCCAGCGCAAATCGAGTTCGCTCGCATCGGCGATGAGGTAGCTCGGCACGCCCATCTCGTGACCGATCTCCCGCAGGCGATTGGAGTTCGAACTGTTCTTGGCGCCGACCACGAGAATCACATCCGCGATCTTGCACAATTCACGCACGGCGACCTGCCGGTTCTGCGTCGCATAGCAGATGTCCGACGTATCCGGCCCCACCACATCGCTGAACTTCCGTTGCAAGGCTGCGATGATGGATTTCGTATCGTCGATGCTGAGCGTCGTCTGGGTGACGTAGGCGACGCGTGCATCCGTGGGGATCGACAATGCATCGACGTCCGCTTCCGACGAAACAAGATAGGTAGGCGCACCGACCTGTCCCATCGTACCTTCGACCTCAGGATGACCGGCGTGGCCGATGAGGATCAGCGTGCGGCCGTCACCGGCATAGCGCCGGCCCTGGTTGTGGACTTTCGACACGAGCGGACAGGTCGCATCCAGCACCGGCAAGTTGCGGGCCGCCGCGTCGTTCACCACATTCTTTGGGACGCCGTGTGCGCTGAAAACCGTCATTGCGCCATCTGGAATTTCGCTCACTTCTTCTACAAACCGCGCACCTTTGCTTTGCAGATCCTGCACCACGTGGCGATTGTGCACGATCTCATGGCGCACATAGACGGGACTACCGAATCGATCGAGCGCCCGCTCGACGATATCGATCGCTCTGACGACCCCGGCGCAAAAACCGCGAGGCTGGGCTAGGACGATACGCATAATAACTCCATCCGCCACATCCCGGTGAATGCGACGGCTAACATTATCGCTCAACAGTGTCGATAAGTTGTTGTTGCATCGCAACCAAATTTCGCGAAACCCACGGTCCTAACAAGGATATAAGGCGCACAGGACCGCAAACGCACGTAGGAAATCGGACTTGGAATGGCCTTAGGGAACGACTATGGCAGTCCTTTCCGCCGTTCTGAGGTTTTTGCTTGAACGATCTTATCCCGGTGACCGAGGCGATGAAACGCGCCAGCGCTGCGACAAACGACGCATTGGAAGTGCTGTTGCCCAAACCTGATGGATTGCACAAACGGGTGCAGGAGGCGATGCGCTATGCCGTATTCGCAGGAGGAAAACGCTTCCGCCCTTTTCTCGTTTTGCACAGCGCTGCGATTTTCGGTGCCGATCCTCGGAGTGCGGTCCGGGTAGCCGCAGCGGTCGAGGCTCTGCATAGCTATTCCCTGATCCACGATGACCTGCCTTGTATGGACGACGACGACCTGCGCCGGGGACGCCCGACTACGCACCGCGCTTATGATGAAGCCACCGCAGTCCTGGCAGGCGACGCGCTGCTGACGCTTGCCTTCGAGATCCTGGCGACGGTGGCCACTCATCCTTCCGACGCCGTTCGAAGCCGGCTTGTGCTCGAACTCGCGAAAGCCTCGGGAAGTGCCGGCATGATCGGCGGCCAAATGATCGACATGCAGGCCGGCGAAACCGCGCTCGGCCTCGATGAAATCCTGCTGTTGCAAAGATTGAAGACGGGTGCGTTAATCGAGTTTTCCTGCGTCGCAGGTGCAATCCTCGCCGGCGCCACGGAAAAGAACGAAGAACGCCTGCGCCTCTATGCGCGCGATATCGGGTTGCTGTTTCAAATCACCGACGACCTGCTGGACGAGACCGGCTCCACGGAAAAAGTCGGCAAGGCAGTGGGCAAGGACAAAGACCAGAACAAGGCGACCGTGATATCTCTTCTGGGACTCGAGGCGGCACGCGCCAAGGCTCAGGCCCTCGCAGATCAGGCCCAGGAGCGTTTACGTCCCTATGGAAAAGAAGCCGATATCTTGAGACAGACGCCATATTTTCTGCTGGAACGCGACAACTAGCAGAGTTCCCTCTGCCGTTCTCGTGCGTTCAACCATTATAGTTCGAGACCATAGCGATGCCGAGTTCTGCCACGCGTCCTCTTCTGGCCGAGATCAAAGTCCCCTCCGACCTACGGCGGCTGGACAAAGCGCAGCTGCGCCAGGTGGCGGAGGAATTGCGTATTGAGCTGATAGACGCGGTGTCGTCGACCGGCGGGCATTTCGGTGCGGGATTGGGCGTCGTCGAATTGACGGTGGCACTCCACTACGTGTTCGACACACCGCGCGACCGTCTGATCTGGGACGTCAGCCATCAAGCCTATCCACATAAGATTCTTACGGGACGAGCCGACCGCATCCGCACCATACGCAAAGGCGGCGGCCTTTCCGGATTCACGAAGCGGTCCGAGAGCGAGTATGACCATTTCGGCGCCGCTCATTCATCAACATCTATCTCCGCTGCTTTGGGAATCGCGACGGCGCGCGATCTAGAAGGCGGAGACTTTCATGTCGTCAGCGTGATCGGTGACGGCGCGATGAGCGCTGGATTGGCTTATGAAGCACTGAACAATGCCGGTGCGCTCAGGTCTCGCCTTCTGGTCATCCTCAACGATAACAACATGTCGATCGCGCCGGCAACCGGTGCCCTGAATGCTTACTTGAATGGTTTGCGGGACAAGAAGGCCGACGAGCGCACACTCTTCGATCATCTCGGCATGCACTACATTGGCCCCATCGATGGACACAATGTCGAAGGTCTGGTCAGGGCGTTGGAGGAAATCCGCGATCGCGAAGAAGCAGCACCCGTCCTGCTGCATGTGCTGACCCACAAGGGGCACGGTTATGCGCCTGCCGAGCGCTCTGCGGACAAGGGACATGCGGTCAACAAATTCGACATTGCAACGGGCGCACAGGCAAAAACCGCTGTGGCAGCACCAAGTTACACGAACGTGTTCGCCGAAGCGCTGATTCGGCAGGCCGAACAGGACCGAAAGATCGTTGCGATCACCGCCGCCATGCCGTCCGGTACCGGTCTCGACAAATTCGCCAAGCGCTTTCCAAACCGGATGTTCGATGTCGGCATCGCTGAACAGCATGCCGTTACGTTCGCAGCCGGCCTGGCTTCGGAAGGATACAAGCCATTCTGCGCGATTTACTCGACGTTCCTGCAACGGGCGTACGATCAGGTGGTGCATGATGTCGCCATCCAAGGCTTACCAGTGCGCTTTGCCATCGATCGTGCCGGGCTGGTCGGTGCGGACGGCGCAACGCACGCCGGCAGTTTCGATCTCGCCTATCTCGGCTGCCTGCCCGGCATGGTGATCATGGCCCCGGCCGATGAGGCCGAACTCGTTCACATGACGGCGACAGCAGCGGCCTATGACACTGGTCCGATCGCCTTCCGCTATCCCCGCGGCGAAGGAACGGGCGTCGCTCTTCCGGCGACGCCACAGGTTCTCGATATTGGCAAAGGCCGCATCCTGCGCCAGGGCGACGATATCGCGATCCTCAGCCTCGGCACGCGCCTTGCGGCGGCGCTGCAAGCGGCCGACCTGCTCGAACAGCAAGGCATCCGTTGTACTGTTGCCGACGCGCGTTTTGCCAAGCCACTCGACGAACCGCTGGTGGAGACTCTCGCGCGCAATCATTCCGCGCTCATCACCGTCGAAGAAGGCGCGGTCGCTGGCTTCGGCGCCCAGGTCAGTCATTTGTTGAGCAGCAGGGATTTGTTGGGCTCTTCGTTGGCGGTTAGGCACATGGCCCTGCCCGACCGCTTCCAGGACCACGGCGACATGGCGAAGCAATACGAAGAAGCTGGACTTGATGCGACCGCTATCGCAAAGCTGGCGGCCAGCCTCGTCGCCGGAAAGTCCGTGTTGCGCGAATTGACGCGCAACAGCAAGCCGTTTGCGGCTGTGCGTGGTACCCGGCGCTCCTGACCCGGTATCGGTCCAGGTTGAAACTCGGCGCCGTCTCGGCCCATCATGGCCTCGCGCCGGCCTTCCCTGCTGCGTTCATCAGACATTTTTGGAGCCTGAAAATGACCGACACATATGCCCCGCCGAAGGTCTGGAGCTGGAACAAAGAGAACGGCGGCCGGTTCGCGAACATCAACCGCCCAATCGCCGGACCGACGCACGATAAGGAACTGCCGGTCGGGCGGCATCCCATGCAGCTCTATTCGCTCGCCACACCGAACGGCGTGAAGGTCACCGTGATGCTGGAAGAGTTGCTTGCACTCGGCCACAGCGGCGCGGAATACGATGCCTGGCTTATCCGAATCAACGAGGGCGATCAGTTCGGCAGCGGCTTCGTCGCGGTGAACCCAAACTCGAAAATCCCAGCTCTCCTGGATCGCAGTGGCCCGGAGCCGATCCGGGTGTTCGAGTCGGGCGCCATACTGATGCACCTGGCCGAGAAATTCGGCGCATTCCTGCCGACCGAGGCCAAGACGCGCGCCGAGTGCTTTTCGTGGCTGTTCTGGCAGATGGGCAGCGCACCTTACCTCGGCGGCGGCTTCGGACATTTCTACGCCTATGCGCCGATGAAAATCGAGTACGCCATCGACCGCTTTGCGATGGAAGTAAAGCGCCAGATGGATGTGCTCGACCGGCGGCTGGCCGAAAGCGAGTACGTCGCGGGCAGCGAATATACCATCGCCGATATGGCGATCTGGCCGTGGTACGGCAGCATGGCCAAAGGGCTGCTCTATGAGGGCGGCGAATTTCTGCAGGTCCAGGAATACAAGAACGTGCAACGCTGGACTGACGCAATCGCCGAACGTCCGGCAGTGAAGCGCGGACGCATGGTCAACCGCGGCTGGGGCGAGCCGTCCAGCCAGCTACCCGAACGTCATGACGCCAGCGACTTTGATGCGAAAACGCAGGACAAGGCTTCCGAAGCGAACTGAGGAATTTCCGGAGAGGCACTTCTGAGACGCCTTGCGGTCGTTGAGCGCGGCTGGCGTCGCCGGCTCTGTATATTTCAGTCGTTTTGCTGTTGGCCGAAGCAAATCTAGGCAGCGCCCGAAAGCACAAAGCGACGCGGGCGAAAAAAAACAATTCCGGCTACAAGACCACCGATGCCGACGATGTTCGTCACCCGGTCGAATGTCGTCATTGCATAGATGCCGAGCAGAATGAGCGACAGACCGCTCAAGGCGGGGTAGATCGCGAGCCAGAGCCAGCGTGTGAAGTGCTCGTGCCGCAGGTCGCGGAAGACCCAGAACGCCACCAATCCGGCCAGCCCGTAGTAGTAGGCGACGAGTACCCCAACCGCGCGAACGCCGTCCTGGATGATCGAGTTGATCGTGGGCATCAAGCTGGAGCCCCACAGCAGAATGAATCCCATACCGATCAACAGCAGCATCGCCAGGACCGGGGTGCGTGAGCGCTGCGAAACGACGCCGAAGCTGCGCGGCATGGCACCGTCGCGCCCCATAGCGAACAGCGTGCGCGAGAATTGCAGCATCGTCGTTTCGAGCGTCGCGATGCTCGAGAGGATCACGGCGCAGGAGGCGAGCAACGCTCCGGCCCGGCCGAACCCGGCGGCGACCGCGATGTTGTAGATGATATTGGCGTTGAAGTTCTGCGCGTCGGCGATCTTGAACAGGACAAGCGCCGCGGCGACGAATGCGATGTAGTAGATAATGGTGACGAGAACGCTCAGAAAACCGCCGTGCCCGGCATTCAGATGACCGTCGCGCGTCTCCTCCGCGAGATTGGAGGTGACGTCCCAACCCCAATAGAAGAACACGACGATCAGCGCCGAGTTGGCGAAACCCGAGGCACTGTAGCCGAGTCCAAACCACGACAGCGAAGGCGGATTGACCGGGCCGGCCGCCGCCGCATGCCAGAATGCACCGACGACGATCGCGGTAAGAATTACGAGTTCAAAGCCCGTCATCACCATCTGCACGCGGCTGGTGACCTCGATGCCGACGATCAGGACGATGGCGATCACGAGAAACCAGGCGCTTGCGATCGCGGCGCTAAGGACCACGTTGTTGGCGAGCGCCGGATCGATGAAATCGAGCGTTGCGGTCGCCAGCGGCAGGCTTCCCGTCACCATGAAAATCATCGACGCCACGAGCAGCGCCCAGCCGGAGAAGAAGCCCCAGAACTTTCCGAACCGCACGCTGGTCCAGCGATAGGCGGCTCCGGCGCTTACCGCGGCCCGATTGAGTGCGCGATAGGCAACGGCGATGCCCAGCATCGGCACGGCGAAGATCACCAGCGCGCCGGGCGAGAGCGGTCCTGCAACGCTTAGGAGCGCTGCTGTCGTGACGGCGATGGTGTAGCCGGGCGCGCCGCCCGCGACGCCCATAACCAGCGACTCGAGAAAGGAAAGGGAGTTGCTTTTGAGGCCGACGGGCGTGTCTGTCACGGGCTACCCATGGAAGATGCCAACGCGCTACGACCGGCTGGCCGATCATGGCGCCAGGCATTGAATCTACCCTACTGCCTGTAGGTCGCCGTTATCCCAATCGTGCGCGGCCGCAAGGTCGACGCCTCGAACAGCAGCGTCGAGCTGTCCTGGTGTGTGAGATCGAGTTGCGGATGGCTGTTGAAGAGGTTGTCTGCGAACAGCGAAACATCGAAGGCATCCAGGACTACGCCGGCCCGCAGGGTGACGACGTTGGTTTGCGGTTGGGGGACCAATCCCGAGTCGGATATGGAAGTGTTCGGATCGCGCTCTGGAATCAGGCCCTCTTCGCGACTCTGAAATTCGTCCTGCACGCTGAAATAGGCGTCTTGCTCCGCGATTTTCGTGTGATACTGCGCGTTGACCGAGAACGTCCATGGAGAACCCGGCAACTTATCCCCGACGTTTGCAAGCGTCAGAGTAGCTGACTCAATGGTGGCGGTGTAATGCGCGTCGGTGAAGCCGAGGCTGAAGCCGATGTCGAGCCCGTCGGTCACCAGCCACTCGCCCTGCATGTCGAAGCCACGGCTTTCGGCAGCGCCCTGATTGACCGTGTAGCGGAAAGCGCAGGACGGCAGCGTTACCGATTGCTGGATGTTGTTCCATTTGAGGTAATAAACGCTGCCCGAAAGCTGCAGGGAGCCGTCGAAGAAGCGGTCTTTGGTGCCGGCCTCATAGTTCATCACCGTGTCGGAATTGTAGGATGTCGGCTCGACCTTGATCTCGGTGCAAGCTGCAACCGGGAAGAGCGGATTGGCACCGCCGATACGGTAGCCTTTCGAGATCGTCCCGTAGATGAGATCGTCCGGCGTGATCTGATAGGAGATGTTCGCCATCGGGGTGAACGGTATCTCGTCCTTGTGACCGCCCGGCACCGAAAGGAAGCCGAAATTCTGCGGCCCATCCGAGAAGTTGGTGAAGTCGAAGTGGGTCGACGCGTAGCGCAATCCCGCCTGAATTTTCACCTTGTCGTTGACCGCATAGGAGCCGTTGAAGAAGCCCGCCACCTGCCGTTCATGCGCGTTGGTATGGTTGATGTAGTCGTCGCCGTTGGGAAGCAGGTCTTCGCCCCAGATATCCAGCATTGAGTCGCCCCACAGATACTGGGTCAGCGCCGGCAATTGGGGGTCGTTGATCTCCTCGACGCTGAGTTGCGTTTGCTCGGAATAGAACAGCCCCACGACCCAGGTCAGCGGCGAGTTCGGATCGGAGGACTGCAAGCGCACTTCCTGTGTGAAGTTCTTCTGATTGTTGGTGATGTTGTTTACCGCCTTGTAGTGGCCGAAGCCGGGCAGATCGATGCTTTCAGGACCGAGAAGCGGCGCACCCACGAAGTCTGGATTTTTCGCAATCTTGTTGGCGATGGGCGCGCAGATACCGCCCGTACAGGTCGTCGCGAAATCGGGATCGAGTCCGAAGTCCACCGATTGCTGGAAATAAGAGAGGTCATAGAGCGTCGCGCTGTAGTCCTGCACGCGCTCGTGGCGCTCGAAGTAGGAGGTGTTGGAGATCAGCTCTACCTCGCCGTTGTTCCAGTCCAGCTTGAGCGCCGGCAGATAGAACCAGTCCTTGTCGGCCATGTTTTCCGGTGTCGCGGTTTTGTAGGTACCGCGATCAGCGTTGGAGAGACCGACCCAGTATTGGTCCAGATTGTTTTGATCCCGATTCTGATAGAAGACGCTGGGCGAGATCGAAAGCTCGTCCGTCACCTGCCACAGCAACGAAGCGCGCGCGACATACGTGTCGACATAGTTGCTGTCGGACTGGATTTTGTCGCCGGTCATGTAATCAACCTTGTCGATCCAGCCGCCGTCATGCCGGCCCCAGCCGCTGATGCGGAAGCCGAGCTTGTCGTCGGCAATAGGTCCACCGACGGCGACGCCACCTTCATAACTCGGCGAGCCGTTGTCGGTGGTCGAAACCTCGGTCTTCGCGAACAAGCTGAAATCGGTGAGGCTCGCGTCCGGCGTGATATAGCGCACCGTGCCACCCTCGGACCCCGCACCGAACAGCGTGCCCTGCGGCCCGCGCAGGATTTCCACGCGGTCGAGGTCGAAGACGGCGGGGAGCGTATTGTCTGAGCCGAAGCCCAATGCGCGAAGCTGGATCGGCGTGTCGTCGATATAGATGCCGGTGGTCGCGTCGCCTGCGGTAGAATCTACGCCGCGGATGGAGATGTTCTTGCTTTCCGGGTTGAAGGTCACGCCCGGCGTGAAGTCGATGAGGTCTTTGATATCCTTGATATTAAGTTGCTCCATATCCTCCTTGGTGAAGGCGCTGATGCTCTCCGGCACCTTGCTGAGCTTTTCTTCGCGGCGTTCCGCCGTGACAACCACTTCTTCGATCCCGCCTTGTTGTGGCTGATCCTGGGCTCTTGCGGGTGAAGTGGCAAAACCGAGCACGACCGCAGCGGACGACAGACACAATGCGGCAACCGACTTGAACATGACGAAATCCCCCGAGCGCCGGGCGCATGTTGAATTTTCGTCATGGAACCGTCAACGAAAGGGCGTTGTTTGTGCGCAACAGTTGCTTGAAGAGCGACAACACACTGAATCCTGCAGGCGATTTGAGCACGGTCTGCGGAAAACGTGGTCAGTTTTTCGCAGCGATTACAGTGTGTTGATCATCACATGCCGCGCAACCGTGTAGTCCTCCAGCGCGTACATGCTAAGGTCCTTGCCGTACCCCGAATGTTTCAGTCCACCATGCGGCATTTCGTTGGTCAACATGAAGTGACAATTGACCCAAGTGCAGCCGTAACGAAGACGCGACGCCGTCGCCATCCCCCGGCCGATATCGCGCGTCCATACGGATGACGCCAGTCCGTAATCGGAGTCGTTGGCCCACGTCACGGCTTCATCCACGTCGGTAAAGCGCGTAACAGAGATCACCGGACCGAAGACCTCGCGGCGTACGATCTCATCGTCCTGCAAGGCACCGGCGATGACGGTCGGCGCGAAGTAGAAGCCGTCGCCTTCCGGTCGCGTGCCACCGGTCACCAGCTCCATATGCTTGTCCGCTCGCGCGCGGTCGACGAAGCCCGCGACCCGATCTCGTTGTCGCATGGAGATCAAGGGACCGATTTCGTTCTCACTGTCATCTGCCAGATTGAATTTGAGCGACGCCGCCGCGGATCCGAGATCGGCGACCAATTTGTCATACACGGCAGCATCCGCGTAGACCCGACAGGCTGCCGTGCAATCCTGCCCGGCATTGTAGAAACCGAATCCGCGTAATCCAGCCACTACAGCCTCGAGATCGGCGTCGGCGAATACGATCACCGGTGCCTTGCCGCCGAGTTCGAGATGGGTGCGCTTCAGCGTCGCTTGCGCCGCCGCAATGACTTTCCGCCCAGTCCCGACGTCGCCCGTCAAAGAAATCATCGCGACCTTCGGATGGTTGATAAGCGGCGCGCCCACCGTCTCACCACGCCCCGTCACGACGTTGACGACGCCTGCTGGAAAAATCTCCGCGATGTGCCGTGCCAGCTTTAAAGCGGTCAGCGGTGTCTGTTCCGACGGTTTCAGGACGACCGTGTTTCCCGCGGCGAGCGCGGGGGCGAGTTTCCATGCCGCCATCATCAACGGATAATTCCACGGGGCGATCGAGGCCACGACGCCGATCGCGTCCCGCCGGATCATCGAGGTATGCCCCGCGATATATTCGCCTGCCACCGGGCCATGCATGGTGCGCACCGCACCCGCAAAGAAGCGGAAGCAGTCGACCACGGCGGGAATCTCGTCGGCAAGCACCAGATGGTATGGCTTGCCGCAATTGAGCGATTCCAGGCCGGCGTAAGTTTCGGCTTCGGACTCGATGCGATCCGCCAGTTTCAGCAGCATCAGGCTACGCTCGCCTGGCGTTGCGCGCGACCAGGTCTCGAAAGCATCCGCCGCGGCTGTGACAGCAGCGTTCAACTGTTCGGTCGAAGCCTCTGCAATCTCGGCGATCGCTGCTCCGGTGCGTGGATCGATCACGGGCTCGCCGGCTCCATGCCCCGTTTCGAAGGCGGCACCGATCAAAAGCTTCGTGTCCATTTTTCCTGCTATCTCTTCGAAGAATGACTGGTCCGCGCCAGCGGCCAACGCCAAACGCTCAGGAGGCAAGCCGCAAAAGTGTGAAGGCGTCGATGTAATTCTGGTCGCGATTCCAATCGATCTTTCGTTGTTTTTCCACAACCAGCCCTTCTTTGGCTGCATAATGTGCCATGAGCTCGATGCTCATGAAATTCCGCCAGTGGGGACTGTCGTGAAAGTCGCCGCCTGGACTGCCGATGTAGTTGGAGTGATGGAGAAATGCCCGCCCCACGGTGGGCTCGAGCAATCGGCGAACTTCGGCGAGATAGCTACGCACAACGTCGGAATCGAAATGCACCATCGCGTCGAAACAGTAGAACATTGTGATGCTGCCGGGTGCCACCTCCGGAATCCGGACACCATCGTTGCGGATAAGCACCACCCGAGGTTCACCCTGAAATCGCGCCACGCAGAAATCGATGTTGTCCTGATTGATATCGACGACATAGACCTTACGGCAGGATCTAAGCTCAAGAAGCTTGCGGGTGTTGCGGCCGTGTCCGGCGGCGAGATCGAGGCAATGGCGAAAATCGCAATCCTGGACGAAAGGCCAGATCATCGCGGTCCAACGCCGGTCCATTTCACCCTCGGAGGCGGAGTAATACTGGACATCGCCTTTCCAGTCCTGGCCGACGAAGTCGGCCAGCCAGTCCAGGCTTCTATTCGCTAGGCTCTGGGTCATCGATCTCTTTCCTGACGATGATGGGCTCTCTACGCATCGTCGCGGCTGTAAATCTGCCTACTTTCTTCGGGTACGGCGAGTCTTGATTTTGCGCCGTGAAGCATCGACAACCGGGCGCGCGTCGAAGGACCCATTCAAATGCCCAACAGCGAAAATATCCGGGCTCCGATCTCCCTCATCGGCTACGGCCGCTCAGGTACTTCCGTCCTTTTCCGCGCCTTCGCGGCCCATCCCGGCGTGGACGCGGTCGGGGAGTCGGCCAATCTCATCTTCACGACATGGCGCGCACTCGAACAAATTTCGGGAATTACACGGTACGGCAATATCGATGCCAAGGACTATGCGGAAGACGCGGCGGGGCTCGTGCGAAACGCCTTTCTCAATATCTTTCCGTCGGACAAACCCTATTGGATGCAGAAGCCGATCGGCATTCCGCGTGTTCACCGGGAGTTCAAGGTGACCGAATCCGAAGAGTTCGTCGAATGGTATTGGAAAGTCTTTACGAACAGCTTTCCGAACTCGAAGAACTTCTCGGTCGTGCGTCACCCCAAGGACGTGTTCCTGAGCGCACGGCGGTATTGGAAGTTTCCCGCCGAGGGTATCTGGCGCACGCTGTCGCTGATGTATCGCATCATTTCGTACCGCACGGAAAATTTCAGGATCGTCGTTCGCCATGCCGATCTCAACTCGAGGCCCGCGGAAGTTGTGCGCGCAATCGCGGAAGCTGTTGAACTCCCCTACAACGAAAGCATGCTGCAGGCCTTTGAGACTCTTCACGTGCCGGTACCAGGAACGGTGTTCGGCTCTCGCGAGCAGCTTCTCGAACGGCGCAGCGGCGGATTTTCCCACAAAGATGAGTGGGATGCCGTCCCCGACGATCCGGCCGCCGAAGAAACCATGGACCTATACCGCCAACTCCTCTCCCGGTTTTCGTTGCCCGAGGACCGGTCTGAGACGATCGCCGAGATGCCGCAGTCGCGATGATGCTGGAGGATTTCGTTCAGAACTTTCCGATGCAAATGCATTTCACTACAGCGTTCACATTTCGGAAGAGTTCGGCTTCATCTATTTCAACAATCCCAAGGCTGGGTGTTCGACAACGAAAGTGACTCTGAATCTGGCAAGCGCACGCAAACTTGGGAAAGAGCTGCGCTATACCAGCATGTCCGATATTCACTCGCGTCCGTTCAACATCCTGAAAACGCCCAAAGGCCATCGGTGCACCGCGGTTTCCTGACTTCGCGTTTTACGAGCGCGAATGGAATCGCACGCACAGAACCAACTGACAATCGATCAGGGATCGACTTCCGCATTCCTGGCTGCAAAGGCGGCCCGCAATACGATCTCGCCATACGCCGCGTTCATATGCTGATAGTCATCTTCGCCTTGTTCTATGTCGAGATTGCCTCCAAACGTCCGAACCGATCCGCGTTTGTAGAGATACAGACTCTGGAGCGGATTGCTCAGCGTCTCCATAGGCTGCTCGAGGAAACCGGCATTGCATTCTCCCGCGAGGAGAGCCGCCGCCGCGTTGAACTGAGCGGCAATCTTCCCGGCATCGCCGGACGCGCAAAGCGACGCATATATGGGCGCCGGTATTCTTTCGCTCGGCATAGGCGCAGGAATCATAGTAACGGGACGGTCGGTAATCTGCCGCAACTTCGTGAGCACCTGCATCGAAAGCGAGTTGCGCATCAACCCCAGCACTACGTGCGCATAGCAATCGCTCGACAGTGGAACGCGCTTGCTCTTGACGTGATCCTCGGCACGGAATTTCGCAAGCGAGGGCAAGAGGAAGCGGATAGCCCAGCTGATACCGCAAACGAGATAGCGATCGTAGCTGTTCTCGATCGTCACCTGTCCGCCGGTGGTATGGCGAAAATACGCGCTCAGCTTCTCCGTCGCAGGGACCAATACGCCGTCCAGAACGTCCAGACCGGCAAACACAGTCCGCGGCGCACCGAACGTCGTCAGTTCGATTTCCGGGAACGCATGCTTCATCGCCAGCCAGCCCGATTGCAACGCGCCGACGTGCGAATCACCGATCAGGCAGATTTTGGTCATTGCGCATATTTGTCGAGCAGGACGTCCTCGCACTGTACATCTTCAACGGTGCGCACAAACGACCCGGTTTTTTTTTGCACCGCCCGCGGTGGTGAGCGTTGCCCGTCCTTTCCATCGTTCGCCGGAAGAAAAGCATCCATCGCCGCGGCAACCCCTTCGGGCCGCACGGTGCGGGCATTTTCTTCGAAGAAACGGCCTTCGTACAAAGTTTTCATGACGATCTCATAAGACGGAAAATAATCGATGTCCGGCTCTTCGTCCTGAAGTTGTCCCGCGACCGCTCGCAGCACCGACTTTGAATAGATTGAAGCGGAGAGCACATGGTGCCCGGTCGCCGTCGCCGTGATTGGAACAGGGGATACCGTCAGGATAATTTTCAAGCCGGGATTGTGGCGTTTCGCAAACTTAAAAAAGGCGCGGAGATCGGCATAGATTTCTTGGAAACGGAAATTCTTGAATTGATGGATCGCTGGATCGTAGCACCCGCTAATGACACCCGGCGCCGTCGGATAAACAGTTCCGGACGGCGCATGCTCCCATGCCTCCGTCATCCCCATAGTGAAGAGAAACACTTCGGCGGTAAGGATCATCTGCCGGACCTGCCGCAGATGATATTGGCGATGGTCCGATACCGCTTCGGCGGATAGCAGTCCCAACGGCTCTACCGAGGGCCTCATCGCATCATGATATCGGTCACCTCTGCGCCATATTGCATCGGCGGGGCGGAACGCGCGAAACGCTTCTGCAACCAACTGCCGAAGATGCCGCGCCGTGTAGATGTTGCCGTAGCGCGCCGAATAGAGGCCATAACCGAAACTCGCCGCCGCTTCCGGCGTGAGCCCAGGCGGTGCCGGCTCCCGGTCGATAATACCAAATCCGCGCTCGCGGAGATTCCGCGTTATACGTTGGGCGAAACAGCTTCCCGCAGTGGCGATTTTGGTCGAGGGCGTGACGGGGAATTTCGGGCGGTACAGGTCGGCGATCGCCTCTGCGGGATATGCCTGCACGCCGGTGCGCCAGAATGATGCACGAGGAAGGCCCTCGTAAGGGGAAGGTCTGTCCGAATCGCTCACAGCATTCTCCGGCCTTCAATTCAGGCAGAGTAGGGAACCTGATGACATTGACCGTGCCGGCCATGCCGCAATTAGAACCGTAGAGTCTCTGCCCTGCCCTCGTCCAGCATGCAATCGCCGTTGGTTTGCCGCACATCGGAACACCATGATAGGAAGCTTCGACAGCTTCAGCATGAGCGCGTGGAGATGCGGTTGCGATGAATTCCCGGACCGTTCCCGCTCATGATCGGAAAGCGGGCATGCTTGAACAGGCTGGCCTCTCGGGCCGACGCAGGCAGATCGCGGCAGTTCAACAAGCTCTCGCGGCGGGAGAGTTCAACGCCGCAATGGCATCCGCCGACCGCCTTCTCACAAGTCCGGTAGAGATCAGGGTTCTCAAACGCATCTTCGCAGAAGCCCAGAGGCTTGACCTTCTGGCGGCCTTGATCTGGGAGCGGCGCGATATTGCACTGGGCCATCTTTCGAGCGTCGCAGACTACATGGAGATGTGCCGTCATAAACCCCAACCGGAAGCCAGCCTGTCAGAACTAAAGGCATGGCTGCTCGATTCCCGCACGCCGC
The DNA here is from genome assembly GCA_036490455.1 of Rhizomicrobium sp. Classification (GTDB taxonomy): domain Bacteria; phylum Pseudomonadota; class Alphaproteobacteria; order Micropepsales; family Micropepsaceae; genus Rhizomicrobium. Next base: position 63,263 of record DASXDS010000017.1, on the reverse strand, counting down.
CGGTGCGTTTCGCGCGCCAGGAATACCTTCATGCATTCAAGGTCGATGACGCCCGGCAGCGGGACCTGTTCCGAATAAAATACAAAGGATGGGAGGACCCTGCGGCCGGAAGTCTTTTTCAGCGCGCAGAAGCATTGGCGTCACGCTGTGAATTGTCGGAAAATCTCCTGGAGATCCTTGGACAATATCAAGGCGGCCAATTGTCGGACCGTTGGGAGGACGACGCCCGACTCACTGTCAGTTTCGGTCACATTTTTCGAGACTCGAACATCGCGGGCAGGCTCCTGCGTAGAACATCTGGTAACGATCCCTTCCTTCAGCTCTTCTGCGAGAGCGTCAACAAAGGATTTCCCACCTTGGTGGATATGGGACAGTGCGGGGTGTTTTTCCGCAACATGGACACTTCACAAGGCCTTCTTCTCAGTACCTTTCACCATCACTTCGCAAAGCTAGCCCTCGCCCTTTTCAAGACGTTTGTACCCAACAACTACACCCTCCATCTTACCGAAATTGGAGGACACGGTGCCGATTCACAGGTCAGCGGCCGTCTCGCGGCGTTTAAGGCCGTTAAAGCCCTGACGGCAGGAAGGCCAGTGTTGCTATCGCCCGACGGCCCTTTCTTTTCTGACGCCGCGGCGGTCGAAATCCGAATTCACGGTATTCCTGTGCGATTTTCTGCCGGCGCTGCCATCATTGCCTACGAAGCGCACTGCCGCACTGGCTGGTATCAAATGACGCAGCGTGACGGCCGCCTTGTTCCCGTTTACGAGCCCGGACCGGTGCGTAAAGCAGGCGAGAGCGTCGCCCAATTTCGCGACCGCTGGATTGCTTTCTATGCAGAACAGTACGAAGCCGCCCTCGCTGCAAGCCCGGGTGATTTCGCATCCTTGCTCAGGCGGGGCACGGCGAAATCCGTCGCCTGAGACACGCGGGTGGGGCTTCACCGGCGACTGCTGCCTCAAATGCCGGATTGCCGACCTGTCAAACCGCGCCTAACATACGGCAAATACTCAATTCTCCCCCGACACAGCCGTTTTGAGTCGATCTTTATGAAAGAAAGCTGGCCGTCGGCAAAATCTCGTCCACGAATGTTTATGCATGCGCACGAGATGGCGCGGAATTTTTCCGGTGGGCCGCTTCTCGTCGTGTCCAGCAAATTTCGTCTGGCGCAACCGGTGGGTTTTTCCGGATGGTCCATCCCGGTTCTCCTCGCCGAAGTCGATGCGAACGGCAGCACGTACCTGTTTCGGGAGGAAAGCGAGCTCGGGCGTCAGGACGTAATAGAGGTGCACCAGCCCCCTTCTGATGTGCTCGCAATAATCGCTTCTGAAGATGACGCTGGCTGCCTGTCGCAATTGTGGAACGCGGCTGGGGCCTCTCCGGCGCCCGTCGTGACTGCCAACTCCTTCGAGGAGGCGGCGCAACAGGTCATGGTGCACTGCCACGCAGAGATCAGGCGCATCGAAAACCGCTGCGCCGAACTTCAGCGGGCGTTGGTGACAACCCGCATCGAATACGAAGAAACGAGAGACGCGATGCAGGGGTTGATGCGGTCCCTGAGCTATCAGCATTCGGCCACACCGCGGTTGGTTGCGACAGCGGCGCCATCTCTGGACAACCGAACGATTGCGCTGGCGCATTCGAGTCCGCTTCGCCAACCGCTTCCTGTAGGAACCGAAGGGATTACGAGTATAGCGCTACATGTCGCTGCTCCAGTTCCTGCGGACACCAGCGAGTTGTCCGTCTTGCTGCTGGGTTCCGAGAGCGGCCGTGTACTGGGCCAATGGCAAGTGCCTGGCAGCGCACTGCATCCGGGCTGGAACGTGCTCGATCTGCCTATCCCCGTTGGTCCCATTCGCGAAACGGCGGAGCTTCAAGTTTCCAGCAGCAACAACGAACATTCTCCACTGCTGTTGTCGGCTTCTGACGAAAAGGTGCGGGATGAGGCCGGTCGGCCAGACGAAAGGCTTTTGGCCGCCAGAATCTGGGTAGCACCCGCGGGCGGGCGGTTCATGCAGGCCGATCACTGGGTATGGAACGCCATTGGCCGTGCGTCTCCGCCCGACGGCGCGGCATTATCGGTTTCATCCAGCAGTCTCGAACGCGTATCAGCTCGGGGTAGGCTACGGTTCGAACGCAATAGCGAAGGAGGATCGATCCGGGCAGAACTGCGCGGAGGCTCTTCGCTCTTGATTGTCCCGGATGTCTCTCTGCGCGAGGTTGGTGCTATCCGCATCGAACTCGGGGCTGGGGTTGGAGATTTAAGCGATACGCGCTTCGAACTTGTCGCCGACTCCAATGGAAAAAGCGTCTCCACCGGCTGGCGCGCTTTCCACTTCCCAGAGAAGACGATGTCGTTCGGCTTATCCCTTCCGGTTTCGCAGTCCGACACTGCTGACATTATCCTGCGCATCGAGGATACGACGCGGCGAGCGGCCGAATTTGGCGCGTTCGAGATCCGCAAACTCGATCTTATTGTCGGCAACCGCGTCCCTGACGCCGATAAGCTCGAGCGGCCGACCGCGCGGGAAGCATGGCCTGGCGCAGCCGATCTCAAGGCGCTTCCACGTTTTGCCGATCTCAAACTCAACGGACATAACGCGACGGACACCTACGAATTGTTCGACGTGAGCATAAACCGTCTTGAATTCGGAACGCGGTCCGAACCCGTTGTCAGGTTCAAGTTCACCCAGGCGAAGGGGTTGCTGAGTGTGGAATTTCGCAAAGGCGGCGCCGGCAAAAGGCAGATTTTCCAGCATTGGCCGGGTTCGCAGCAGGATCGCCATGGTGAATTCTTTCGGATCGGGCTTACCGTCGAGGGCGTCGCGATCGGTTGCAAGCTTGTTGCGGATGCGGATCGACGGCTCGTCCTCGTCCTGCTCCGCCTTCTGCCGACCATCGTGGCGACAGCCTTACAAATGACGCCTGCCGACGCGGACAAACTCCAACAATGGATCGGTGCTGCCCGGCAACTCTCGAAAACCGCGCAACACAAGATAGAAGAAGTATCATTCAAATGACCGTGGCCGCCGGCTCGCTCCGGTCTTCCATGATCGATAAGATCGATATCGCCGTCATTGTGCCGGTATTCAAGCAGCCTGGTTTTCTTGCCGAAGCCCTCGCCTCTGTTATTGATCAGAAGGCAGACATCGGCATCGGAATCATAGTCGTGGACGATGGCTGTCCATTCGAAGAAACACGAGCCGTCGCGCTGACATTCGCGCGGGAACATCCTGGCCGTGTCTGCTACATACAACGTGCAAATGGTGGTCTCTCGGCCGCCCGCAACACCGGTATCGAATGGGCGTTACAGGCGTGGCCGACCATTAAAGCCGTCTATTTGCTGGATGCCGACAACAGACTGCATCCGAAATTTTTGGCACGCGCCTTCAGCCTGCTGCGGCAAAGCCCGCCGGATGTCGGATGGATCTACCCGGATTTCGACATGTTCGGCGTGCCGAAGAATGCATCGACGCGCGGTGAATATTCGAAGTTCATGCATCTGATCGAAAACAATTGCGAAGCCGGAAGTCTGATCAGCCGCGACCTGCTTGCGGCGGGCATCCGCTTCGATGAGACGATGCGCGAAGGGTTCGAGGACTGGGATTTCTGGCTTCAGGCCATCGCGGCGGGATTTGCCGGCCGCCATCTGCCGCGGGCGGGCTTTCAATACCGCAAACGCATGGAAAGCATGCTCGCGGAGTCCGAACGCAAACGCGACGGGCTTCTGGCGCAATTGCGCACCAAGCCCGGCCGCATACCAAAACCGCATTCTTTGATAGCTCTCGCCCAGAAGGAGATGCCTGCGTTTGCATGCTATCTCGATGCCGGCGAGGAAATATGCTTTACGGCGGACCCGCTCGGAGGCGTTGGTCGGCAGGTTGTGACACCCGAACAAAGCCGACGGCGGTTCATCGAAAGCCTGGACTCACCGGCTGCCGTCTATTTCCCGCCGGTGATGTGCTTTGCCGCCGAACCGGCGGTTGCCATGCTCTGTGAATACAGGCTGCTCCGAAATGTTTTCTGGCATGCGCAACGTCTGTTGCGCCGGATGCATTGCGTCGTTGTGTCGTTTGAAGAAGGAGGCGCCGCCGATTTTTCCCTGCGCGCAGACGAAGGGGTTGCGACGGGTGCCGCGTCGCAATCATCCCTGCTCTTCCTGCAGACACAGATCGCGCGGGAGGCTGTTTGCGATCTGCTCCCCAACTGGCTCGCATCTATCGCAGGGGAACGGCCAGAGCCTTTCATGGCCACCATTCGCATCACATTGCCGGCTGGAGCCGGTGTTGCCGGCTTGGCCGATTTGCCCCGGCCGATCGAATATCTTCTGGAAGAAATCGACACGTTGAGAGTGCGTTGTCAGGCGCGAGCAGGCACGATGCCGGCGCAATGGCGCGACGACACGAGAACGCCGCGCGATGGCGTTCGGCCGCTGGAAACGCTTTTGCAGTGTGGTCCCACACTGCCATACGAGAAGCCCCCTGGCCGCGACATCGGATTTATCCTTCCGCTATCGTCCTTTGGCGGGGTGGAAAGGGGAATCCGCAACTATGCCTCTGCCCTGCGAAAGAAGGGGTGGCGGCCGCATCTGTTCCTCATGTGGGACCAGCCCGCGCATCTGACCCGGGAGGCGATCCAGATATTCGACAGCGTCAATTTCCTGGCGATGGCTGAAGCAGAATACACCCATCCTGAACGTCACCATTTTGGCGTGTGGACCAGCGAGCTCGGAGACCGGCCTCTGATACGGGATGCGTTAGGACTGGTCGCGGGGATGGACGTCGTTCTCAACAACCATTCTTTTGCCGGACACGCTCTTGCGGCAAGCCTCCGCCGGCTTGGGATCAAAACCTACGTCGGCTTGCATCTCACGGAACGAATGCCGAGTGGTCAACCTCTGGGCAACACCCATATCGCGCTTTCTTACGAACATGCTTACGACGGCCTCTTAGTGATATCCGATCAGTTGCGTCAGTGGTGCATTGGACAAGCCGTTCCGGACGCGAAAATCCACATTGTCCGCAACGCCCCGGCTTACGCGTCAGCACCCGGTGCGGCATTGCGCGCAATCAAAGCCCGACGGCACCACGAAGGACCATTGCGCATTCTGTTCCTGGGTCGGTTCGACCGGCAAAAGGGCCTGGACAGGCTGACGGAAATTATCCGCAGGACGCGGACTGAAGCGATCGAGTGGCGCCTGATCGGCAAGTCCGTCATAGAAGATTCGAGTGTCGAACTCGCCTCTTGCGAAGTCGGGATCGAACCGCCTGCTCACACGTCGGACGAGCTTGATGCGCTCTACGCTTGGGCCGATGTCGTGATCCTGACCTCACGCTTTGAGGGTGTGCCGCTTACTATCCTTGAAGCCCAACGCATGGGATGCGTCGCCGTTTCGACAAACGTCGGTGCTGTGGCGGAGATCGTTTCGCATGGCGTCGATGGGCTTCTTGTCCCGGCGGATCTGGACGAAGAGGCAATCGTAGGTTTGTTCTGCGATCACCTGTATGAACTGGCGTTCGATCGGACCAAGCTGCGCAGCCTTGGGCTGCGTGCAGCGCGTCGGGCGAGCCAGGTCAGCTGGGATAAAAATCTGACCGACTTTATATCGCATCTGGATCGCGTATGTCCGTCTGCCCTTCCCTGATAAGCCTGAAGCGGCCCCACTGACGGAGTTTTCGCCTTGCCGAACATACGGAACGTGGATTCGCCCATATCGCTGATCGCACATAGCCGCTCCGGCACGTCAGTTGTTTTTCGCGCCTTCAGCCTTCACCCCGAAGTTGAGGCGGTCGGCGAAACCGCCAATCTGATCTTCACCACGTGGCGCGCCCTGGAACAGATCTCCGGACTTACGCGCTACGGGCGGAACGATTGTTCTGCGGATGCGTCCGTCCTCGTACGCAATGCGTTTCTGCTGGCGTTCCCATCACCCAAGCGCAACTGGATGCACAAGCCGATTGGAGTTCCGCGGATCTGGCGAGATTTTTCAGATGACGACCTGGATAGCTTCGTTGTTTGGTACTGGCGCGTGTTTCAACAGAGCTTTCCCAACTCGCGCACCTTCTCCGTGGTTCGGCACCCTAAGGATGTGTTCCTCAGCGCGCGACGATACCACGGCTTTCCCGAAGAGCAGGTCTGGGAAAACCAGGCGCTGATGTACCGGCTCATGGCCAACAGTGACGGAGCTATCCGGACGATTGTCCGGCATGCCGATCTCGTCTCCGATCCCGAGCGCACGATGCGCAAGATTTGCGATGCCGTCGATCTGACGTTCGATCCGTGCATGCTGAGCGCGTTCGACGTTTTGCAGGTTCCCGCGAAAGGCACATTGTTCGGGACGAACGAAGACCTATTGAAACGCCGCGAGACACATTTTTCGCACCGGACACAACACGATAGCATTCCGTTGGCGCCGCGGGCATCAGACACAATGGAACGATACCGTCAGCTGCTGGAGCAGTTCGATCTTCCCGATGATACGTAATTCCACCATGCCGCTGGAAAGACCTCTTCGAAGGCACGCGGAAACGGGCTTGGCGCTTTTCGTCCGCAATTTTCGCAACCTTCAAGAATTCAACTACACGGTCCACGTCTCGGAAGAATTCAACTTCATATTCTTCAACAACCCGAAATGCGGCTGTTCGACCACGAAGGCCACGCTGAACATGGAATGCGCGCGCCGGCTCGGACTCGAATTGCGCTACGCCACGACGAACCAGATTCATGCGCGCCGCCACAACGTCCTGAAGACACCGGGTCAGATCGGTCTGAGACGGTTCATGGCGATGCTGACCGATCCGGCTGTCGTGCGGTTCTGCGTTTTGCGGGAACCGGTGAATCGGGTTGTGTCGGCGTTCTCCAACAAATTTGGTTGGAATTCGCCGCAGCGGCAGCGGTTCAATGTCTTTGTAGGGCGCCCAGCCGGGTCCGTCTGGACCGTGAACGAGTTCGCGGAAGCGATCGCATCCGATATGGCCCTGCGCGATTTCGACGAGCACTGGCGCCTCCAGTTCAGGCAGGTTTGCGGTGCCCTCGTGGATTTTACGACCATCGGATTTCAGGAGACACTGGATGCGGATTTGCAGTCGTTCGCGCGAAGCGTGTTCGGCACGAGCATCGATATCTGCGATGTCCGGCAGCTTTTTCCCAAGAACCGCTCGGGCGGCGATGCGATGGCACAACTTTCCCCCCGATCACGTCAATTGCTGTTGACGGCTTATGCGGACGACGCGGAATTCTATCGGCGGGAGTGGGCGCGCAAAGCCGCGAGTTCATCCTGACCCACAGAACGCGAAACAACGAGTAGCGCAGTCTAAGGCAGCACTTGCAGCACACCGCCACTGTCTGGATCGCTTCTGGGAATTCCGGTAGCGTTCCTGCCGGGGGCTTCCGCGGGGGCGATTGAATCCGATGAACTATGACGAGCGGCTTCTAGACGGCTCCGCGCTGGTCGCGGTGGCCGGACGAATCGATCTGTCGAACGCGGACGCATTCAAAGACGCGCTTTCGGCGACCTTGGCCAAGGTAAGGACTGCGCTGATCCTCGACCTCGCCGGTGTCGAGTACATCAGCAGCGCCGGGCTGCGCTCATTGATGATCGTCTTCAGAGCCAGCAAAGCCGAGGGCAAAGCATTCGGCATCGCCGCCCTGCAACCGCTGCTGCTCGAGATTTTCACCATCAGCCGGTTCAATCTTGTCTTCCCGCTCTTCGAGACGGTCGGCCAAGCTATCGAAAAGCTCGCGCCGGACGCCATCAACTCCCTTCCCGTATCCTGAAATCGAGGCGGCCATGAAAATCGTGTTCTGGGGAACGCGCGGGTCGCTTCCGACGCCGCTCAATGCGAAGGCGGTGCAACGCAAGGTCGTCAATGCACTCGTCAAGGGCGCGGGCAAGAATCTCGACACGGAAGAGAAAGCGCTGGCGTTTTGCGATCGCGAACTGAGCTTTGCCGAGTCGCGGACCTATGGCGGCAACTCCGCTTGCGTTCAGGTGGACACCGGCGGCTCGGACTACCTGCTCTGCGACTTGGGCTCGGGTGCGCGCGAATTCTCGCTCTCTGCGCTCGCAAAACACGGTCCGGCGAACCCGCAAACCTATCATGTTCTGATATCCCACGTGCATTGGGATCACATCATGGGGTTTCCATTCTTCGTGCCTGCGTTCATTCCCGGAAACCGGATTCGCATCTACAGTTGCCACCCGAAGGTCGAGCAGGCCATTCGCGGGCAGAACCACCAACCGTGCTTTCCGGTGGAGTTCGAGGCGCTGGCCGCGGCCATCGAGTTCGTCCCGCTCGAGCCGGACAAATCTTATGAGATCGCGGGCAGCGTGGTTACCGGCACCAAACAGCTGCACGGCAACGACTCCTACGGCTATCGCATCGAGAAGGACGACCGGTCGTTCGTCTACACGACCGATTCGGAGCACAAGCCGGAGGACAGCGCGGAAATGGAACGGGCGGCGGCATTCTTCCGCAATGCCGACCTCGTGGTTTTCGACGCGATGTACTCGCTCGCCGACTCCATTTCCGTGAAAGAGGATTGGGGTCATTCGAGCAACGTTATCGGGGTCGAGTTGTGCCAGATGGCGGGCGTTCGGCAGCTCTGCTTGTTTCACCACGAACCGGTCTATAACGATGAGAAAATCGACTCCATTCTCGCCGAGACGATTCGCTTCGAAGAGATCACGCGATCGGGCCAGCCATTGCGGATATGGACCGCATATGACGGTCTGGTGATCGAACTCTGACATCCACAATGCAGCGCCTGAACCTTCTCTTCAAAGGTTGGGGCCGGCGCACCGCTTGGGCAGCACTGATCGTTTTCGTCGCGATCCAGGGTGGATTTCCCGCGCTCACCCATGCGCCGCGTCTTGCGCTCTTCGATTTTTACGAACGCACCTTCCCCCGCCTCGAGCACACGAGCCCCGTCGTGATTGTAGCAATCGACGAGCGCAGCTTACGGGCGGTCGGCCAATGGCCGTGGCCACGCCAGATCGATGCGCAACTGATCTCAAAAATCCTTGTCGGCCATCCCGCCGCTTTGGGCCTCGATCTGATCTTGCCCGAACGCGATCGCCAGTCGCCGGAGGAATGGCTGCGCTATGCCAGCGCGATGCCCGCCAGCCTACAGGCGGCCATTCGCCGGCTGCCGAGCCACGACAGTCTTCTGCGCGATGCCATAGCCAAGGGCCCGGTCATGATCGGGGTCGCCGGGTTGCGCCTTGCAAAGGGGGAGCCCGACAGCGGACCGCTGGCCCCTTTTCGCGTGGTCGCCGGCAACGGTGCGCTCAAACTGGGGGTGCCGTTGCCGCGTTTTGACGCCGCTCTGCGCAGCATCCCGCTGTTGGATAATGCCGCCGCCGGACATGGCGTTCTGTCGATCGACGCGGACAGCGATGGGCTCTTTCGGCGGCTTCCTATGGTCTCGTCGGTATCAGGCCGGCTGGCGCCTTCGCTGAGCCTCGAAATGCTGCGGCTGGCGGCCAAAGCGCCATGGATCGACCTTTACCCGGATGGCGACGGTGACGTGCTGGGGCTGGGCGTAGGCCCGCTGACGCTTCCCACCCAGAAGGACGGAAGCATCTGGGTCAACTTCTCCCCCCACGATCCCAGACGGTTCGTTTCGGCGGTCGATCTGCTGTCGGGGTGGACGGATGCCCGAGCGCTTGCGCAGCGGATTGTTCTGATTGGCATCACCGCACTCGGCACGATCGACCAGCGGCTAACGCCGGTCGGCTATATGCCGGGCGCCGAGATCCACGCCCAACTGCTCGAAAACGTCCTCGAGGGGCGGCTGGCGCACCGGCCGAACTGGGCCCGCTATGCCGAGCCGGCGCTGGCGCTCCTTCTCGGGCTTTGGCTGATCGTCATGCTGCCGCTGGTGCGCCTCAGGTGGCAGGTGTTTGTGGGAATAATCCCGCTCCTGCTCCTCGCAGCCCTCGGGATCGGATTCTGGCGCCAATCGCTGGCCTTGGTCGACGTCGCCACGCCCGCTATCGGCGATGCCTTCATTTTCGTATCCCTTCTTGCGGGCAGCTTCGTCGAGGCCGACACCCAGCGCCGCCGCCTGCGCCGCGAACTCGAGGAGCGCAAAATTGCGTCGGCTCGGGCCGAAGGTGAGCTGGCGGCCGGGCATCGCATCCAGATGGGTATGCTACCCACTGTGACGAGCGTCGCCGGCGATCGACGCTTCGATCTACATGCGCTGATCGTTCCGGCCCGTCAGATCGGGGGAGACCTCTTCGACTTCTTCAAGATCGACCGGGATCGTCTGTACTTCTCGATCGGCGACGTCAGCGGAAAAGGCGTGCCGGCGGCGTTGTTCATGACGCTGGGAAAATCCCTTTGCCACAGCTGGGCGTTGCGGGGAGAAACTGAGGCCGGGACGATCCTTGCCCAGGCCAACGCGGAAATCTCGCGCGACAATCCGGAGATGCTGTTCATCACCTTGTTCGCCGGCATCCTGAATCTTCAGACCGGCGAACTCGGGTTCTGCAATGCCGGGCACGAACCACCCTATCTGTTGCGCCCGCGCAGACCGCCGGATCATATTGCTTCGATGGGCGGGCCACCGCTCTGTGTGGTCGAAGACTTCCCCTATACGACGGAAACGATCCGGCTTGAGAAGGGCGACCTTCTCTGCCTGATGACGGATGGTGTCGGCGAAGCCATGACGGCAACCGGCGAACTGCTCGGCAGCGAACGGGTCAGAACCATCCTCGCTGGCGTTTCGGAGAATGCGAGTGCGAAAGCGATCGCGGAAGGTCTCCATGCCGGTGTAAATCGCTTTGTCGCTGGAGCCGAAGCGTCGGACGATCTCGCGATTCTTACGCTCCGCTGGAACGGCTAACGAACGGTGATCTCGACCCGGCGGTTGCGTGGCTCCGGCACCTGATCGGCCGTTTGCACCAGCAGGTCGCGCTCGCCGCGCCCCGCGGTCGTGATTGCGTCGGACTTTATACCGTGCTTCTCGAAATCGTCGCGGAAACGCTGCGCCACGGCGTTGGCGCGATCGAGCGAAAGCTTGTCGTTGTACTCCGGCGTGCCCACCCGATCGGTATGACCGGTGATGACGATCTCTGCTGCCTTGCGCTGCGCAATCTCGGCGAATATCTCGCCGAATACACCTCGCGATTCCGGCACCAACTCGTCACTGTCGTTTTCGAAATAGAGCATGTAGCTCTTCGGCGGAATGGGGCGCGCAGCGAGCGCGCTGGCGTAATCCTTTCCTACCTTCGTGGCATCGGCCGTTTCCTGTCGCAGCGAGCCCGAGCCAGCCTCGGCAGAGGCATAAGGCTTATCGAGGACGGCTTTCTGACCGCCCGACTCCACGACGACGCCGCCGATATGTCCGTCCGCGGCGGGAAGCACGACCACCTGTTCGGTGGAACAGGCCGCAAGCAGAATCGCCCCAGCAGGCAGTGCAAAAGTGCCCCAGGCCCGCATCGTCAGTTTTTCCCGTCCACGCGGACCACGAACTCGGTGCCTCTCACGCCCAGAAGTGCCGCCGGAGTGCGAACGTGCATGGCTTCCGGTGTCTGGCGTACGATCTGGCCGGACTTCACCGCCAGCGTGCCTTTTTGCAGGCTCGCGTTGAACACGCCGCCGTGCGTCGTGGTGTTGAACGCAAACTGATCCAGTGCCAGGCGGCTGTTCGGTCCCAGCGACATCATGCTGTTGTCGTTGAAGGTGATGCCCACCGAACTGTTCGTGGCGGTGATCACCGTGTCGGACTGAAAGACGTGGTCGCCGATCGCGAGCGGCTTATTCCCGCTCTTTCGTTCCACCGAAACCGCACCCGTTTCCGATTTGATCTGCCCGATCGCTTCATCCGCCTGCGCGGCCTGCGGAACGACCGCGGCCAATAAAAAAAGGGCGCATCCGGCGGTCTTCAGGGTCATGATGCGAGACGGCATCGGTTTCCTTTCGCGGGTACCCAATGGCAGAAGAAGTTGACCTTGATTTCCCCGCTACGACAAGAGGCCTGCAGACGGCGCTGCAGGCGATAGAAACGGCTTGTACCGGGTGGGAGATCACGCCGGACATCGTAGCCCGCGCCCGGGTAGTGTTCGAGGAGCTTTTCACCAACACGGTCAAATACGGCTACGGAGGAGAGTGCGAGCGGCCGATATGGCTGCGCATAGCGGGCTCGGGCGGCATCCTCTGCCTGACCTATGAAGACGAAGGCCCGACCTTTGACCCGACACGATGGAAGCCGGAGGAGCCCGTTGCGTCTCCGCTGGATAACACACGCGAGGGTCTGTCTGGGATCGCCATGGTCTTAGGCCTGAGCAAGACGGCCGCGTATGCCCGCTTGGCTGACCGAAACCGCATCACCATAATGCTAAGCCCTGAAATGCATTAGCCGTGGCTGTTAGCGGCGCCGGCCAACGGGCGCCAGCCGCTGCGTTCTTCGCAGGTTATGATCCGGCTTCAAGGCAGCTAGGACAACTCCGTCTGCATCTCTCAAGAGCACGTCAATGCTTTCAAAGCCCGCGGCGTCCAGGAGTGCGGTCCAACCGGCGACCGTTATATTTTCATCGCCCAAACGATCGGTTGGACGGGCTCCCCAGAGCGAAACAGGGTCGTATCCCAGTATCGCGCGTGCGCTGGACCAGAGCCGCTCCCAAGCTTCCCGGGTGTACCGTGGCGGCAAGGTCGCTTTCCAGGCTTCGAACCCGGCATCGAATGGTTTCGCCGTCCATACGGGTTCGGCCAGCAGAAACACACCACCGTCACGAAGAAGCCCGCGCACCTCCCCGAGCAGCCTGTCCGCGCTTGCGCCATCAAACCAGTGAAGCGCGTTTGCGATAACCGCCACGTCATATCCTGTCGACAGTTCGCCGTGCCAATCCCGCTCGTTGAGATCCCCCACAATGGTCTCGCCAGGAATGCCCAATTGCCGATTGACGCTCCTGCAGAGCGCGGCAAGGAAGGGATCACGATCGACACCGTCAACGTGGGCGTTGGGATATTCGCGCTGGATGGCGCGGCCCGCATCGCCCGGCCCGCAGCAAAGATCCAGCACATGCATGACGTCATTCCGCGCAAAGGGAAGAGCGGACGCCATCAGAGCAAGATCGCGCCCCTTGGCCTCGCCCTGCTCTGCTGCCCACAGCCTCAGCAGTTCATCCAGGTGCGGAGCGATCCGCGCTTCGATCTCGGTGTGGCTTATCGGCGGTGCTTGCATGACTTGCTGCCTATGGTTTTCACCAGCATTAGTAGGAACCCACGGCGTGGCGTATTGTAGGTATTTGATCGAGAGTCGATCCGCTGTCTCAACCAACGTCCACAGTTCGTCGCAGAAAGTCTGCTGGCGTCGATCCAGCGAAGTGCCGGAACTCCTTTATAAAATGGGGCTGATCGTAATAGCCGGCGCCGGTCGCGATTTCCGCCCAACTGATTTCTTCACCTCCGGCCGCTCGTGGACTCGCGGCCTCGATATAAGGTTTGCCGGTATCCTCGCCAGCCCTACTGCGACTAAGCCCGCCAAGCGTGCGTATCGCCAGATTGAAACGAAAAAGTCGCGCGACCATCTTGGGCGAAAGCCCAACGTAGGTCCGGAATTCCTTGATTAGATGGCGCTGACTGCACTCAATCTCGGACATGAGTTGACCGAGTGCTATGCGCCCATTGGCAGCGGAAAGCCGGTTCCAGACCCATGCAGCCGAGCCGGAAACGGACGCGCTCAAAACACGCTCGGCGATCAGTGTTTCAACAGCTGTGAAGCGATCATCCCAACTTTTCCCGGCACTCACGCGGCTCATGACGAGTCTGGAGAGCGACGAATCGAATGCTGCCAGCGGAATCGATTGGCCCGCGAGCAGATGCATAGGGACTTTCAGGAACAGATGCGCGCCGAGCGGGGTAAACCGCACGACCATGAAGTGCCGTTCTCCGCGTGCTTCGGTGAGCTGATGACAGTCCCTGAGCCCGACGGCCCAACTGCCGTCCAGTTCAACCCACTCCTCGCGTTCCCCGGCTAAGCGCTGGCGGTGCGGAGCCGCGAAATTCAGCAGCAGTGGAACTTCAGTCGTGGGCAGATGCCATTCCCGGATCGCCCTCGGCAGATGGCCCACACTCCCGAAGTACCCGTGCACAAAGCGGCGGAGTCGGGGATCGGCAGCGCGTCGTGCGGTTTGCCACCATCCAAGTTCTGACTGATGCGAGTGTGTTCTCAAAATTATCCGCCGTGCTTGATCGCAAGCACACCGCTAGCGCGGCGCCATACGGATGCCGCCGTCGAGCCGCAGGCACTGGCCGTTGAAGTAGGTGTTGCGGGTCAACTCCAGAACGAGACTGCCGAATTCGTCCGGCTTGCCCAGGCGCTTCGGGAATGGAACCGAGGCGCCGAGGCTGTCAATAACGTTCTGCGGTGCGCCAAGCATCAGCGGGGTCGCAAAAATGCCGGGCATGATCGAGTTCACGCGAATGCCGAGGTCCATCAGATCGCGCGCCATGGGAAGCACCAGACCGTTCACACCGGCTTTGGCCGATCCATAAATCACCTGACCGATCTGCGCGTCCTGCGCCGCGACGGAGGCCGTTAGCGTGATAACGCCGCGCTCACCATCTTCGAGCGGTGGGAGGCTCGACATCCCCAGCGCCGAAAGCGATGCCATGCGATAGCTTGCAGTCAGAATGCCGGCCACACCATAGGCATAGTCCTCCGTCGACGTCCGCTTGAAGCAGCGCGTCTCCTTGTCGAAGGCAAGAGTCTTGCCGCGCCGCGCGGTCATCGCGCAATGCACAAGGACGCGTTCGCCGCCGTGCGCCTCACGCGCGCGATCGAATCCCGCCACTGCACTTTCTTCGCTCATGATGTCGACTTTGCAGAAGATGCCGCCTATTTCTTTCGCGACCTTCTCCCCGGCTTCAGCGTTGATATCGAAGATTGCGACCTTGGCGCCCGCGGCACTCAGCGCAATGGCACTCGCCTTGCCCAGACCCGACGCGCCTCCGGTCACGATTGCCGCGGTCGTACTGTCGATTTTCATGATGTCCTCCATCAAGCACTATCCATTATCTTGGAGAGACAACGCGGGAAAAGCCAGCCAGCTTTTGCCGGCGAAAGATGTCTCTCGCACAGGTAGAGCGGCGGAACAGCCTGCGGTAAGACTTGTCGTATCGAAACTTATATTACCCAAGGTCAACATGGAATTCGATGAAGTGGTTTTCGGACGGCGAAGCATTCGTGGCTATAAACCGGATCCCGTGCCGAAGGCCGTCATTCGGGAAATCATCGAAATGGCGATGCGGGCGCCATCGTCGCTCAATACCCAGCCTTGGAATTTCTATGTGATTACCGGCGAGCCGCTCGATCGCATTCGCGCCGGCAACACCGAGCGCAACCTCGCCGGCGTGCCGTCGTCGCGCGAATTTCGCAGCCACGGCGAATACGCCGGTGCTCACCGCGAGCGTCAGATCGAAATCGCCAAGCAGCTCTTTGCGGTCATGGGCATCGAACGGCATGATAAGGAAAAGCGCCAGGACTGGGTGTTGCGCGGATTTCGCCAGTTCGATGCGCCGGTTTCCATCGTGGTAACCTATGATCGCTCGATCCACGGCGGCGACATCGCGCCGTTCGATTGCGGCGCCGTCGTAAACGCGCTGGTCAACGCGGCATGGTCCAGAGGTCTCGGCTGTGTGGTCAACAGTCAGGGGATCATGCAATCGCCGGTCGTGCGCGAGCATGCCAAGATCGCGGACGACCAGGTCATCATGATTTGCGTCGCCCTGGGCTATCCCGATGACAGCTTCCCGGCAAATGCCGTTGTCTCCCGGCGTAAACCGGTCGATGAAGCCGTGGTATTCGTTGGCTTCGATGAGTAACGGCGAAACCGTTCAGTCGTAGGCCTTGAGGATGTCGTCGATGGCGCGCTCGATGTCTGCAACCGTGGCGCAATGACTGAGCGTCGTGCAGAACGGCCGGTATTGCAGGATGCAACTGTCGCCATAGCCCCACAGCGCTGGCAACTCGGGATTGAGCCATACGACGCGCTTCGAACGATCGGCGAGTTCGCGGAAGAGATCGAGACGCGGATTGCCGTAGTTCGACCGAGCGTCACCGAGAATGAGCACCGTCGTGCGCCGGTCGATCACGCCCGAGTGCTCCTCCATGAGTTCTTCGATCGCTTTGCCGTAATCGGTGGATCCACCGCAACGTCGCAGAATCTGGATCATCGCATCGTCGACATCGTTGTCCCGGAGATCGGCGTCGACATCGGCGAGATGGGCCGAAAATGCGAAGGCGCGGAGATCGGCGACCTTCTCATGCAGCGCGTAGAGTAACATCAGGAGAAAGCCGACATAGCGGGCGACCGACCCCGAGACGTCGCACAGCATCACGATCTTCGGACGGTCGCGCTTTTTCACTTTCCAGGCAAGGTTGAACGGCACGCCATCATGGGCCGTGCTCCGCCTCACAGTTTTGCGGACGTCCAAAGCACCGCGATCCTTGAGCCGCCGGCGCCGCGAATGCCGGTCAGCGAGCCGCTTTGCCAGCTTCGCGACCAGCGTCTTCATGCGCGCTTGGTCATGCGGGTCGAGCCTGTCGATGGCGCGATTGGCGACGATATCGTTCATGAAATTCTCGGTCGCGCTCTTGCCGTAGATCTCGAAATAGCGGGCGACCTGCTGGCGTGCGAGTTTCCGCAGCGTTTCGCGCGCCGCCATCATGGCCACCGTCGCTTGATCCGTCTCTCCCTCGCCTTGCTGTTGCAGGCGCTCCAGGATGCGCACGTCGAGACGGTCGATCCCGAGCAATTGCAGCGTTCGCTGCGTGTAGTGCGGAATCTGCGTCGCAAACCGGATGTTCTCCGCGCCGGCTGCGGCGGCGGCCTGCTCCATTGCATACGCCGCGCCTTGCCCGCCTCCAGCAGCGAGATTCATCAGCGCTTCGGCATCGAGATCGCCCTCGTTGTCCGTGCTTGGCTCGCGATCGTCCTCCTGCCCGTCGGGTGGGGGCGGTGCCTCGCGATTGAAGTACAATTCGAACAAAGCGTCGTGGACGCCCTTTTCCGCCTCGGACTTTGCGAGCACAGCACCGAGCGTGTTCTTCAGCAATTGCCGATCGCCATAGCCGGTGAAAGCGACCGCTTTCATCGCATCGATGGTCTCGCCGGTCGAAACCGGCGAGCCTGCAGCTCTGAGCGCCCGCACAAAAGCAGCGAGAACCCGCTCCACGGTCTAGCCGCCCGAGCCGGGTGCATGCACCTGGACCAGCAACTCGTCGACTTTGTCGATGATCTCCGCGACGTCGCTCTGGCGCTTCACAAGAACGCCCAGCGTGTCCTGCACGAGCTTCGGCTCTAAGGCGTTGGCATGCAGCAGGACAAGCGTGCGCGCCCAATCGACCGTCTCGCTGATCGACGGCGGCTTGCGAAGCTTCTCGTTGCGTACCTGGTCCACGAACCGAACGATCTGTTCGATGAGCGTCTGGCTGATATCCGGCACGCGCGCCCGCACGATACGCTGCTCACGCATCTGTTCGGGAAAGCCGATGTGCAGATGCAGGCAGCGGCGCTTCAAGGCGTCGCCGAGCTCCCGGACGTTGTTCGAGGTCAGGATCACGAGCGGCGGCACCACAGCCGCGATCGTGCCGATCTCCGGGATCGTCACCTGGTATTCGGAAAGGATTTCGAGCAACAGTGCTTCGAACTCTTCGTCCGATTTGTCGATTTCGTCGATCAGCAGGACGGAGCCTGAGGTTTGCTCCATCGCCCGAAGGATCGGCCGCGGTTCGAGGAAGTCGCGGCTGAAGAACACATCCTGAAAATCTCCGAGCTTTTTCAGCGAAGCCTCAAGACTGTCGGCGCCTTCCGTCAGCTCGTGGATCTTCTCCTTGAGAATCTGAGTGTAGAGAAGCTGCTTGCCATACTTCCACTCATAGAGCGCTTTGGTCTCGTCAAGGCCTTCGTAGCACTGCAGGCGCGCCAGCGGGAAGGAAAGCGCGCGCGCCAGCGATTGCGCGAGATCGGTTTTGCCTACGCCCGCGGGCCCTTCGACCAGTACTGGCTTTCGCAAATGTGCCGCTAGGTAAACCGTGGTGGAAATCGCAGGTGTCGAAATGTAGCCCACGCTCGCAAGAGCGTCGGTAACTCCGTTTATGGAAGTCAGAGGTTGAGGGATCGCGTGGTTCATCCCTTTTCCTTAAGGCCTTGACGCTTCCGCCCGCAATAGGAGGTGGCAGAAGTCGCCATGGCTGGCTCCAGGCAATGTACGGACGCCGTTTTGGGCTTGGGGTGACGCGTCACCAGGATGCTCAATGAGGGGAGCGCAGGCGCCGTGCCGGCTAACCTCGGTCACCCCTCCAATATTCGCGCTTGCCGCTGGCTCAAGGCTGCGGAACTTCTGCGGGGGCTTGCCGTTTTATCCAGAGCTGTTTGGAAGGGTAAGCAGAACTTTGTGAAAATCGATCTGCACCCCAAAATCGGCGAAAAGCCCATTCACTCCGAGCTCTTCAGCACGGATCGGTTGGAGCAGCATGCGCGAAGTCTTGCGGAGGCACAGCGGGTCGGTACCAGTTCTAACAGGCCGGTCACGCTTCCCCGGCGGTTAAAACGCAACGCCCAACAGCTCGTGACAGACTACCGCGCTCTGGCACAGACCGCGAAGGTCGGCAAACCGATAACCTCAGCCGGCGAGTGGTTTCTCGACAACTTCTACATCATAGAAGAGCAGGCGCGCGAAGTCGTAAAGGACCTTCCCGCTCGCTACTACCGCGAACTGCCCAAGCTCCTTGAGGGGCCGCTGGCCGGTTATCCGCGTGTGTATGGCATCGCCTGGGCTCTTATCGCGCATACCGACAGTGCGCTCGATCTTGAGCGCCTTGAGCGCTTCCTCAAGGCTTATCAGGACGTAAGCCCGCTCACGATCGGCGAGCTTTGGGCCGTCGCGATCACGCTTCGCCTTATCCTTGTGGAGAATCTGGCGCGGCTGATCGCGACCGTTGTGGCGCGCGTGGCGGACGCGGACCGTGCGGAGAAAACCGCAAACGAGATCGTTGCGGCTCTCGCGCGCGAAGAACCGGAACGTGCCGCACTGGACCTGCTCGACGACACGACAATCACGCCGGCTTTCCTGGCCCGCTTCGAGCAGCGGCTGCGCGACAATGGTGCGTCCAGCGATCGTATCCTCAGGGAAATCGAGCGCCGCTTGGCCGACTTGGGCACAACCAGCGAGGCCGTTGTCCAGGGGGAATATCAGTTGCAGTCGGCGGACGACATTTCTGTTCGCAACACCATCATGGCGATGCGCTTCGTCTCGAACATCGACTGGGCCGATTTTTTCGAAGAAGTGAGCCTCGTCGACAAAGCGCTCGGGACGACAGCCAACTACACACGCATGGATTTCGCGACGCGCAACCGCTATCGCCGCGCCGTCGAAATCCTCGCGCTACATTCGTCCCAAGACGAAATGCAGATTGCACAAAGAGCAGTCCATGAAGCGCTGGCTGCGGAACGGTTGGCCGAGAATCCACGCGAAGCCGATGTCGGCTTCTACCTCATTGGCAAAGGCCGGCGTGCCTTTGAAAAACGTATCGGGTACCTGCCATCTGTCCGGCAACGCCTCATGCGTGCCGCTGCCGCAAGCGGTCTCGCAGGCTATCTATCCGCGATTGTCCTCCTCACCATGGCGCTGGCGGGGCTCATTGTCGCGCTCCAAACCGGTAACGGTCTTTCCAATCTCGTGCTCGCGATACTGAGCTTACTCGCGCTGCTGCCGGCATCCGATCTCGCCATTGCCATCGTTAACCGGATCGCGACACGAAGGTTAGGGCCGGAGACACTCCCCGCCATGGCCCTGAAAGACGGTGTGCCGAATGAACACCGGACAATTCTGGTGGTTCCGGTCCTTCTGACGCACGAAGCCGGCATTGCCGAACAGATCCAGCGCCTGGAAGTGCACTATTTGTCCAACTCCGACGCGCGCCTTCAGTTCGTCCTGCTGTCCGACTGGACCGACAGCGGCACGGAACATCGTGTCGACGATCAGGCGCTGTTGGATGCCGCACGCAATGGAATCGCGGCGCTTAACGCACACTATCCTAACTCGCCCCCGGATTGGCCGCTTTTCCTGCTTTTGCATCGCCATCGTCAATGGAATCCGGCTCAGGACGCCTGGATGGGTTGGGAGCGAAAACGCGGAAAGCTGCACGAGTTCAATCTCCTTTTGCGCGGCAACCGCGGCACGTCGTTTATGGATATAGACGACAGCGCAAGCCAGCTCATCAAGAATGTCCGGTACGTGATCACGCTCGATGCGGACACCCGTCTGCCGCGCGGAGCGGCGCTGAAGCTCATCGGGAAAATGGCGCATCCGCTGAACACCCCGTGCATCGATCCGGCGTCCGGCTGCGTGACGGAGGGGCATGGCATCCTGCAACCGCGTGTTAGCCCCAGTCTACCGATCGGCACCGAGAGCTCTCTGTTCCAGTGGGCGTTCTCCGGCCCGAATGGCCTCGATCCTTATGCGTTCGCGGTCTCCGATGTCTATCAGGACCTGTTCGAAGAAGGATCATACGTCGGCAAAGGTATCTACGATGTCGAGGCTTTCGAGCGCGCTCTGGAACAGCGCATTCCAGAAAATGCCGTGCTCAGCCACGATCTTTTGGAAGGCACTTTTGCCCACGCTGCACTCGCATCCGATGTCGAAGTCGTAGAAGAATTTCCCTCGCGTTACGACGTCGAGGTATCACGCCAACACCGCTGGGTACGCGGCGACTGGCAATTGCTGCCGTGGATCTTCGGGTTCGCCAGCACGCGGAAGTCCGCCAAAGCCAAGCCGCAATTGCCAGCTTTGGGTCGCTGGAAGATGCTTGATAATCTGCGCCGTTCGCTTTCCGCGCCGGCACTTCTTCTTGCACTGCTGTTCGGCTGGCTTTTGCCGGTGCGGGCAGCCATGAGTTGGACTGTCTTTCTTTTTCTGGTGATCGCACTGCCGCCATTTCTGCCGATTTTCAGCGGCGTGATTCCGACGCGGCGCGGGTTTTCGCGTCGTAGTCATCTGCGCAATCTCGCGCGCGACGCCGTTCTCGCGAGCACACAATTGGTGTTCACGATCGCGTTTCTGGCACGTGTCGCCTACCTCGCGCTCGATGCGATTGCACGCACCGTCTTTCGCCTCGTCATCAGCCGGAAAAAGTTGCTGGAGTGGGTGACTTTCGCGCAGGCGGCCTATGGCCGGCGCCAAAGCTCCGGCCGTGCACTTGCGTTCCAGCTTCTGGGAAGCTTTCTGTTCGCTTCGGCCGCCGTTGCCGCGATCGTCTGGCGCGAACCGCACAATCTGATCGGAAGCGCCCCTTTTCTCGCGCTGTGGGCTTTTTCGCCTCTGATAGCGCGTTGGGCTAGTCAGTCTCCTCGCGTCGAACCCCATCTCGACATGCCGGACGCGGACCGTGACGCGCTTAGGCTGGCGGCGCGGCGCACCTGGTCGTTCTTCGAGCATTTCGTGACGGCGGAAGACAACATGCTGCCGCCCGACAATTATCAAGAGACGCCGCAGCCGTCTGTGGCACACCGCACCTCCCCCACCAACATCGGCCTCTATCTCTGCTGCGTGCTGGCGGCGCGCGATTTTGGGTGGATCGGCACCGTCGAAACGATCGCGCGGCTGGAAGAGACGCTTGGCTCGATGCGAAAGCTGGCCAGATACCGCGGGCATTTTTTGAACTGGTACGACACCCGAACATTGGTAACGCTGGAACCGCACTACGTCTCGACGGTCGACAGCGGCAACCTCGCAGGCGACATGCTCGTCGTAAAAAATACCTGCGCGGAGATCGTTGCCCGACCTCTGGCGCAGGCGCAGCTGAGCGGGTTGCGCGACACGCTGGTGCTCTTGCATGAGAGCATGTCCATTCCACAGCGAATCGCCGAACCGATGCGGCAGCGGGTTGTTGCAGCCCTATCCAACTTAGAAACGCATATCTCCACCTACGAGGACGACTCGAAACGGCTCGAGCTTTTGCAGCAGATTGAAACCGAAGCACAGGCGCTGGCGGATGATGTCGGTGCCGCAGGCGGCGCCTACCCCGCTTTGCACAACGCCGCCGCTGCGCTGGCCAGTTGGGCGAAGAGCCATCTGCGCGATATGACGGAATTGCAGGGGCACGGCATCGGCGACGAACTCCACCGGCGCCTCATGCAGATCGCGGAGACGTGCCGGCTCTTCGCCGAAGAGATGGAGTTCGGCTTCCTCTACAATAAGGACCGGCAGCTGCTCAGCATCGGCTACCGGATCGACGATCAGCAACTCGACGAAAATGCCTATGACCTTCTGGCATCGGAAGCACGGCTTGCCAGCTTCTTTGCGATTGCCAAAGGCGACGTCCCGACCCGCCACTGGTTTCGTCTGAGCCGAACATTGACGCCGCTGGGGCGGTCGTCGGCGCTGCAATCTTGGTCCGGATCGATGTTTGAATACCTCATGCCGTCTCTCATCATGCATGAGCCTCGCGGCAGCCTCCTGGCGCTCAGCAACCGTTCGGCGGTGAAACGGCAGATACGCTACGCCTCGGACCTGGGGCTTCCCTGGGGGATCTCGGAATCGCAGTACAACGCACGTGACCGCGATCAGAATTACCAATATTCGGGGTTCGGCGTACCCGATCTCGGCATCAAGCGGGGACTGGGCGAAAACACCGTGATCGCCCCTTATGCTTCGGGCCTTGCCGCGATGATTGTGCCCGTCGCTGCCTGGCAAAATCTCGATCGCCTGACGCGAATCGGCGCGCTGGGTTCTTACGGCTGGTACGAAGCGATCGACTACACCCGTGCGCGCCTGCCGGAAAACGCGTCGAACGTTATCATCCAGGCGTATATGTCCCATCATCAAGCCATGATGATTCTGGGCATTGCCGACGTGCTCTGCGACGGCGCCATGCGTGAACGTTTTCACGCCGAGCCTATGGTAAAGGCGGCCGAACTGCTTCTGCAGGAGCGTATGCCACGCGACGTATCCGTCGCTCGACTGCCGCCGGAGATGGCAACCGGCGCCATCACAATCTACGACAGCACGCCACGCGCGCCGCGCAAGTTCTCCTCCCCCCATACGGCGATCCCGCGCACGCATCTCCTGTCCAACGGCGATTACAGCGTCATGCTGACGGCGGCA
Organism: Rhizomicrobium sp.; assembly: GCA_036490455.1. Lineage (GTDB taxonomy): Bacteria > Pseudomonadota > Alphaproteobacteria > Micropepsales > Micropepsaceae > Rhizomicrobium. The sequence goes on along the minus strand of DASXDS010000017.1, from coordinate 40,146 downwards.
GGCTCCGGCTACAGCCGCTGGAACGGTCTGGCTGTCACCCGTTGGCAAGAGGACAGCACACGCGACAACTGGGGCTCCTTTATCTATCTGCGCGATCTGACGAGCGGCAAGGTCTGGTCCGCCGGCTACCAGCCGGCGGGGGCCGAGGCGGACGCGTATGAAGCGGCATTTTCCGAAGATCGCGCGACGTTCACCCGCACCGATGGTGCGCTTGTCACCGCCATGGAGGTTTTGGTCTCGCCGGAAGACAATGCCGAGGTCCGCCGTTTATCCATTACCAATCGCGGAACGCGGCTGCGGGAAATCGAAGTCACGTCCTACATGGAACTGGTGCTGGCGCGCCCAGCTGATGACGACGCGCATCCGGCGTTTTCGAAACTGTTCGTGCAGACGGAATATCTTCACGAGACCGGCGCTTTGGTGGCAAACCGGCGGCCGCGCGGCTCGTCGGACCCTGCGATCTGGGCAGCACATCTGAGCATTGTCGACGGCAAAACCGTTGGCGACGTGCAGTACGAAACCGACCGTGGAAAATTCCTTGCTCGCAATCGGACAGCGCGCGCCCCCGCCGCCATCTTGGGCGGCTGGCCGCTTTCGAACAGTGCCGGAGCCGTTCTCGATCCCATCTTCGCACTTCGCCGGCGGGTGCAGATTCCGCGCGGACAGACGGTGAGCATCGCTTTCTGGACGATGGCCGCATCGACGCGTGAAGACATCGAGAACCTCATCGATCGGCATCAGGAAACGACCGCATTCGGCCGCGCGGCGACGCTGGCCGCCACCCATGCACAATCGCAGATCCAATATCTTGGCCTCGTCGGAGAAGAATCGCATCTCTTCCAGTTGCTGGCAAACTACGTGATCTATGCCGACGCAGCGTTGCGCGCCCCGCGCGAAATCCTTGACTTCGCGGCACCGCCTGCAAACGTCTTGTGGCCGTTCGGCATTTCGGGCGATCTCCCAATCGTTCTGGTGCGCGTCAGCGAGGAAGAGCATCTTCCGTTCGTGCGGCAACTTATCCGGGCACATGACTACTGGCGTCTTCGCCGGCTTCCTGCCGACTTGGTCATCTTGAACGAGCGCGCCTCCTCCTACGCACAGGAGTTGCAGAAAGCGCTCGACAAGATCGTCCACACAAACGAACGGGCACAGGATCAGAACAGTCCGCCGGGCCGCATCTATCTGGTGCGCGGTGATGTCGCCGGACGCAACGCCTGCAATGCGTTGCGGGCGGTGGCGCGGGTCGACCTCAGCGCTCGACGGGGCGCGCTGGCCGAACAATTGAGCATTCTCACCGCCGCCGACGAAGACGCGAAACCCGCGATCGCCGATCGTCATGTCATAAAGACGACACCGTCCGCACCGCCGGCGCACTTGCCACCGCTCATCAACGCCAATGGGTTTGGAGGTTTCACGAGCGACGGCCGTGAATATCTGATCGAGACAAAGCCAGAAAAGCCGACACCGGCGCCCTGGATCAACGTCATTGCGAACGCGAAGTTCGGCTTTCTGGTGTCTGCCGAGGGTGCAGGATATTGTTGGGCCATCAACAGCCAGCAGAACAAGATCACGCCATGGTCGAACGACCCCGTCACCAATGAATCCGGCGAAGCGATCTATCTGAAAGACCTCGACAGTGGCATGCTCTGGTCGGCGACAGCCTCGCCCATCGCTGATCCTTCGACGCAATATCTGGCCTGGCACGGCCAAGGCTACTCCCGCTTCGAGACACGCGGGCATGGCATTGCGGTAGACATGGTGCAGTTCGCACCGCTGGCGAACGCGGTCAAAATCTCCCGCATCAAAATTTCCAACAGTTCCGATCGCACGCGCAATCTCTCGCTTACATACTACGCTGACTGGGCATTAGGACAGCTTCGCGGCACGGCTTTGCCGTATGTCACGACGGAAGTCGATCCGCAGACGCGCGCGCTCTACGCGCGCAATCTGTGGAACGCGGATTCTCCGCACCAGGTCGCCGTCCTCGACATGCTGGGCCGGCAAAGCGTGTGGACCGGTGATCGTCGCGAGTTTCTGGGCCGCAACGGCACAAAGGAAAAACCGGCAGCTCTTCTCAACCCTGAATCGTTGTCGGGTCGCGTGGGCGCGGGGCTCGATTCGTGTGGCGTGCAGCAGGCCGAATTCAGCCTCGCAGCAGGAGAAGAGACTGAGGTCGTCCTCCTCTTGGGGTGGGGCGCGAATAAGGATGAAGCACATGCTCTCATTGCCAAATATCGCACGGTGGACTTCGACGCCGAACTCTCTGCGGTGAAGAGATACTGGGACGACACGTTGAGCGCGGTGCAGATCAAGACCCCGGACCCTGCGATGGATCTGCTCGTAAACCGCTGGCTGCTCTACCAGACGCTGTCGTGCCGGATTTGGGGACGCGCCGGTTTCTACCAGGCGTCGGGTGCTTTCGGTTTTCGCGACCAGCTTCAGGATGGCATGGCGCTCTGCCGCTCGCGTCCCGCTCTGGTCCGCGAACATTTGCTACGCGCCGCAGGCCGGCAATTCGTAGAAGGCGACGTACAACACTGGTGGCTGCCGGACAGCGGTAAAGGCATCCGGTCGCGAATCTCCGATGACAAGTCCTGGCTCGCTTATGTCGCCTCGCACTATATAGAAACCACCGGCGATATCGCGCTGCTCAATGAGCACCTGGCGTTCATAACTGGGCCGCAGCTTCGCGAAGGGGAGCACGATGCGTTCTTTCAGCCTGACCATAGTGACGAGAGCGCCAGCTTTTACGAGCATTGCGCGCGGGCGTTGGACGCCTCACTGGCGGTTGGCGCGCGTGGGCTCCCCCTGATGGGCACCGGTGACTGGAACGACGGCATGAACCGCGTCGGTGAGATGGGCAAAGGGGAGAGCGTCTGGCTCGGTTGGTTCCTGCACGAAACGTTGGCGCGCTTCATCCCCTACGCCGAAGCTCGGCACGACGCGACGCGCGTGGCAGGCTGGCTTGTGCATATGACGGCGCTGCGCGAGGCGCTTCAGGATCACGGTTGGGACGGCGATTGGTATCGCCGCGCATACTTCGATGACGGCTTCGCATTAGGATCGGCCGCGAACCGTGAGTGCCGCATCGACTCTATCGCGCAGGCCTGGAGCGTCATCTCGAAGGCTGCGCCCATCGAACACGCCACCCGCGCCATGGAAGCGGTGGACAAATATCTCGTTCGTCCAGAAGACCGGCTGATGCCGCTCTTCACACCGCCATTCGTCACGAGCACGCACGATCCAGGCTACATCAAGGGCTATCCCGCCGGGATCCGCGAAAATGGCGGCCAGTACACGCACGGTGTTTTGTGGAGCGTCATCGCATTCGCGATGATGGGCAATGGCGACCGTGCAGCCGAGCTCTTCGCCATGCTCAACCCGGTCAATCATGCACGCACTCCGTCGGAGGTCGAACGCTACCGCGTTGAGCCCTACGTCGCGTGCGGCGATGTCTGCTCGGCACCACCCAATGTCGGACGTGGCGGATGGACCTGGTATTCGGGATCGGCTGCATGGATGTATCGCACCGCTGTCGAATACATCCTGGGAATCCGCTTCGCAGGCGACCGGCTCCTCATCGAACCGTCCATCCCGCGCCATTGGCCGCAGTTCGAAGTTCAAATCCGGCACGGCACGACGACTTACAAGGTCGTCGTCGATAACAAGGCGCAACGCAGCACCGGTGTCGCAAGCGTCTCGCTCGACGGAAAGTCCGGCGATTTCTCCGCCGGCGTTCCGCTGGCAGACGACGGACAGACGCACCAGATCCGGGTGGTCATGGGCGAGCGACTGCCGGTCGTCAACGACAATGCAGCCTGAGTTACTGATCAGAAATCCGTTGCCACTCACTGCGGATCAGCGTCGATGCGAGACGCAATTCCGGATCGTCAAGCAATTCGCCTAACGGCTGAAGGCAATCGCCGGCCGTTGATAAAAGCTCAGAGAGACCGGCCTCAAAAGAGAGAGCGTTTGGTAGCCGTCTGACGAAACGCCGGGGACCTGCCCCGGCGTTCCTCTGTGTTGTCGACACGGCGGACGCGTTTTCCGAAATCAAAGGATGAAATCGCCTGCAACCAGCGCCGTTGAACTGTGCACAAAAATCGTCATGTCGGCTACGCCATCTCCATTCACGTCGGCGACCACTTTGTAGATGCCGCCGCCCGCGTTGATCACCGCGAGCTGATCGGCGTGGTGGGTGAAGTGATCGACAAACGTGAAGGTCGCGATTTCGCTCACGTCGATCTTGTCGCCCTCCGCGTGACTGAAATCCGTGATGATATCGTGGGAGCTTGTCGGAGAATCAGACACGGCCTGATACACGAAGGTATCGGCGCCTGCCCCGCCGGTCAGCGTATCGGAACGGCCGCCGCCAATCAGGATATCGTTGCCGGCACCGCCGTCGATCACATTCGTCCCGCTTCCGCCCTGGATCGTGTCGTTGAAGTTGGAGCCGACGACATTTTCGATGTTGGAGAGCAGATCGGTGCCGGCGCCGCCGGTAGCGGTGCCAGCGACCAGATTGACGGTCACGCCAACCGTGGCATCCGCATAGGTCACGGTGTCGATTCCTGTCCCGCCGTTCAGTGTATCGTTGCCACTACCGCCGTCGAGCGTATCGTTGCCGTCTCCGCCGAACAGCACATCGTCGCCCGCACCGCCGTTCAGGATCTGGCTGCCCGCTTGGCCTTGAATGAGGTCGGTGCCGTTTGTCCCGTTCACCGTCACGACATCGTCCACCGACAAATGCACCGTTCCCAGTGCGTTGTACTGCGCCAGCGTGAAGGTGATCGCATTGTCGGTGGCGTCGATCGTATCGATGCCTTGCTGTGCGAGGGCGCCGATGCCGGCGGCGCCGATAGTCGCAATGTTGGCGCCTGTGTCGCTCAGCGTTACCGCATCGGCGGCGGTCAACGTCACCTGATGAAGGGCATGGAATTGGGCCACCGACAGCGACAGCATGTTGTCCGTGGCATCGAGCCGGTCGATGCCCGAGGCCTGCAGAGCTCCGATTTGAGTTGCGCTCAGCGCGCCCAGCGCAGCACCGGTATCCGCAAGCGTGATGACGTCCGCTGTGGTGAGCTTGACCGTGCCGAGCGCTTCGAACTGGGCAAGATTGAACGTCGCGGCATTGTTCGAAGCGTCTAGTTGATCGATTCCCGCTGCGGCGAGGCCACTGATCTGAGTGGATGTGAGAGCGGCCAGATTGGCGCCCGTATCCTTGAGCGTGACAACATCTGTCTGGGTGAGCGTGACGCTGCCCAGAGCCTCGAACTGCCCGACAGAAAGCGAAAGAACATTGTTGCTCGAATCGATATGATCGATGCCGTTGGCCGCCAACTGTGCGAACTGGGCCACGGTAAGCCCCGCGATGTGTCCACCGGCGTCGAAGATGGTCACCGCGTCGCTTTGGGTCAACGTCGTGGAGCCAAGGCCCGAATACTGAGCAACCGAGAGGGACAACACGTTGTTGCTGGCATCGATCTGATCGACTCCACGCGCCGCCAGCAGCGCAAACTGGGCGCTTGAGAGCGCCGCAATATCGGCTCCGGTGTCCGATAGCGTGACTATATCGCCAGCAGCGAACGCAGCCTGGCTGTTGACCACCGCGGCTACCTGGCTCTCGTTCATATTGAGCGTGCCGTTGGTCGAGTGGAGGAAATCCACATGCTGTCCGGCGTAAGTGGTGATCTGGCCGGCCGTGCGCGCCTCGATATTCGCCTCTGTATCCGCCAGCGTGACGGTATCGGCCGCCGTCAACGCGACTTGCGCTGCATTCAAAGCGTTCAGTTGGACAACCGAGAACGACACCGCGCCGTCCGTCGCATGCATAGCATCGATCACCCCGGCGAAAGCCGCGATCTGCGCCGTCGTGAGCAGTGCGAGATTGGCACCGCTATCCGCGAGCGTGATGAAATCGGCCGCTGTGAGATTGATGCCGCCACTAGCGATCGCGCTGTACTGCGCGGAAGTAATGCTCAACAGATTGTCGCTGGCGTCGATCGTAACGTGTCCGGCGCCGTTCGTGGCCAACGCCGTGAGGTCGGCCACCGAAAGATTTCCGATATTGGCGCCAAGATCGGCCACCGTAATCGCGTCGGTGTTGTCGAAGGTCACGGACCCGCTGCCGGTTTGGTGAAGGATGGCGGTCGTCTGTGCCGCGCTGAGCGACAACGCATTATCGGTCGCATCGACATGCGTGATGCCGGTGCCGGTGAGAGCGCCAAGTTGAGCAGCGGTCAGCCCGGCGATTGCGGCACCGGTATCGGTCAAGACGACCGAGCCCCCGACAATGGTGAAGGACCCAAGCGCCCGATAGTCTGCGACGTTCAGCGACAGCGCACCCGACGTGATGTCGATGATGTCGATGCCACCAGCCGCGAGCTTGCCGTATTCCGTGGCCGTCAGATTCTGCAAGTTGGCAGCCGTGTCGGCCAGCGTGACGGCGTCGCTGTCCTTGAACTGGCCGCCGCCATCGATCACCGCAACGACCTGGCTTTCATTGAGGCTCAGGATTGTGCTGTTGGAATGGAAGATATCGACGCCCTGCGTAATGTAATTCGCAAATGTGGTCGCGGACAGTCCTTCGATATTGACCTCGGCGGAAGTCATCGTGACGGTGTTGGCCTGCGTCAATGCGATGCTGCCCGCTGCAAGCGCGTCGATCTGCACTTTGGTGAAGGTGACCGCGCCGTCGCTCGCATCGACCGCGGTAAAGCCGATCCCGTGCAACTGACCGATCTGGCCGCCGGTAAGCGTGGCAAGACTGGCGCCGGTGTCGGTAATCGTGATGACGCCGTTGCCGTTGAACAAGGTGATCCCGTGCGTAAGGATCGCCACTGTCTGCGCGGTGTTGAAATCCAGCTCCCCGGTGACATTGGCCATGATTTCCGTCATGCCCGCAGTCGCGAAGGCGTTAATTTCGCTTACCGTGAGCGACACGATGTTCGCCGGCGAATCGACAAACTCGACGCCCGGCGGGCTCGCGGCCGTGATCGTGATGCCGGTTGGGAGAGCGTCCCATTGCGCCTTGCTCCAGGCAAAGTTCGAAGTGGAAGCGATGGAGCTGATGTGCTGGGCCGAGAGCCCGGCGATCACACTCGTCGACATCGAAGCGAGATTGCTCGTCGAATCCGAGATCGAATTGGTGTCACCAGCGGAAAGCGCAACCGTTCCCAATGCTTCATATTGCGCGGCGGAGAGCGTTAACGTATTGTCGATGGTGTTGATGGCGTCGATGCCAGCGTTGGCAAGCACACTGATCTGCACCGCACCGAGCGCGGCAATGGTGGCGCCCGAATCCACGAGCGTTACGGCGTTGGCAAAGTCGAAATGCGTGTTTGTGCCAAGCAATGCGCCCACTTGGCCGGTGGCGATGTTCAGACTACCGCTTTGCGAGCTTATGACGCTCACATGGGCGTTGTTCAGAGTGTGGAGTTGCGAATTGGTAAGGCCCTCAATGTTGGTTTCGGTATCGGAAACCTCGAAGGCCGAGCCAGCCGGCACGGAGACACCAACCGCACCGAGCGCGTTGAACTGCGCCAGACTGAGAACGACATCGCCGGACGTCGAGTTGATCGCGGTGAACCCGGCGGTCTGAAGCTCTCCAAGTTGCGTGGCGGTCAGAGCGTCGATGGCACTGCCGGTATCCGACAGGACGACGGCGGCCGATCCATTGCTTACAGCCACATTGTGAGCGAGCAGAGCAGCCGTCTGTGCGGCGCTGAAGTCCAATTCGGTGTTGCCGCTATCGGCTATGACGTTCATACCGGCAGCCGCGAAGGTGTTGATCTCCGTGACCGTCAGCGCCTCGATATTCGCGACCGCGTCGCGTAACTCGACGTGCTGCGATGCCGTAACTGCGATGCTCCCGGGCAGTGCATCCCACTGTGCCTTGGTCCAAAAGACGGAGTCACTGCTGTGAACGGCACTGATGTGCTCGGCCGACAATCCGGCGATCTGGCTCGTCGTCAGCGCATCGATACCCACGGACGCGTCGGAAATCGTATTCGTGTCGCCCGAGTTCAGGGCGACGGAGCCCAGCGCGGTGTACTGTGCAGCCGTTAGCGTCAGCATGTTGTCGGTCGCGTTGATCTTGTCCACGCCTGCGGCAGCGAGCTGGCCGATCTGCACCGCGCTGAGCGCCTGGATGTTGGTACTTGTGTCCAGCAGGGTGACGGTGTCGCCCGCGGCAAACGTCGTCGTCGAACCGAGCAACGGCGTGATTTGCGCTACGGACATATTGTCGATGGCGTTCGTGGCATGGATGACGTCCACGCCCCTAGTCACCATGTTTTGGATCTGCGCCTGGGTTTCAGCCTGAATCGCGGCTTCGGTGTCCTGCACTGTGACGGTGTCGTTTGCGGCGAGGGTCAGATTCCCCAAACCGTTCACCTGGTTCACGGTCAGCGAATAAGCGTTGTCGCTGGCGTCCAGAATGTCGATACCCTTGGCAGCCAGCGAATTGAAATTGCCTACGGTCAGCGCAGAAATGTTGGCGCCGGTGTCGACCAGGGTCACGGTGTCGCTCGACTTTAAGCTTACGGTGCCGAGCGCGTCGAATTGCGCAGCGGTCAACGTGAGCACGTTGTCGCTCGCGTCCAGAATATCCACACCTTTTGACGCGAGCGTCGAGAAGTTTAGCGTCTGGAGATTGGCGCCGGTGTCGAGCAACGTGACCGTGTCCGCCCCCGTCAGGGTGACCGTGCCGAGCGCGCCGAACTGTGCGACGTTGAGCGACAGGACGTTGTTGGTCGCATCGATCTTGTCTATTCCGTTGTCAGCCAATGCGCCGAACTGCACGGCGGTAAGCGCCGCGATGTGAGCACCGGTGTCGGCGAGTGTGACGGTGTCACCGGCGGTGAGTTGCACCGTGCCAAGCGCTGTGTACTGCGCGACGCTCAATGAGAGTACGTTATCGGTGGCGTCCAGCACGTCGATGCCCTTGGCCGCGAGCGTCGCGAAATTGAGCGTCAGCAGATTGGCGCTGGTATCGGCAAGCGTGACGGTATCGCCCGTTGTGAGCGCCACCGTGCCCAGAGCGTTGAACTGTGCAACCGTTAGCGTCAGCACGTTGTCCGAGGTGTCCAGCGTGTCGATCCCGTTTCCAGCCAGCGCACCGATCTGGACGGCGGTCAGCGCGGCGAGGTTTGCACCGGTATCCGAAAGCGTGACATTGCTTGCGGACGAGAACGTAACCCCACCCATGGACTCGTAGCGAGCGACGCTGAGCGAGAACGCAGTCGTCACGTCGAGAACATCGATGTCCTTGGCGGCCAGCGTGGAGAAGCTAAGGGTGGTGATGTTCGCGGCGGTGTCGCTGATGGTGACCGTGTTCGCAGAGTCGAAGGTCACGGTGCCCAGCGCATTGAAGTTGGCGACGCTGAGCGTGAACGTGCCATCTGTCGAATGAAGTGTGTCGACACCCTTGCCGGCCAGTGTCGAGAAATTCAGCGTCCCCAGGTTCGCGCTGGTATCCGACAGCGTGACGGTGTCGCCAGCCGTCAACGCGACGGTACCGAGCGCGTTGAACTGGGCGACGCTCAGCGCCACGGCATTGTCAGACGCGTCGATCTGGAAGAATCCGGTGCCGGCAAGTGCCGTGATCTGGGCGACCGTCAGCGCATTGATGTGCGCGCCGGTATCCACCAGATCGCCCTCGCTGCCCAGCACCGTGACGCTGTGCGTTTCGAATAGCGTCGCTTCCGCGGCGCTGAATTGCAGCGTGTCGCTATTGGCAGAGCTGACCTGGTCGATACCCTGGTTCACGAAACGCGTGAAATCGCTGAGCAGATTGCCTTCGATATGAGCTTCCGTGTCCAAGAGCTGGAAATGGCCGCCAGCCGCCTTGATCGTGTCGACACTATCGGCATTGAGCTGGTCCACCGTGAAGACGATGTCGCCGCTGGTGGCCGCGATTTCGTTGATCCCCGCAGCGCCGAATCCGTTGAGCTGGGTCGTCGTGAGCGTTGAGATGTTGGCACCGGTGTCGGTGACCGTCACAGTGCCGTTTGCCACTGACATGTTGTCGGCGACGATGTGCTGCGCCTGGGCGACAGTGAGGTTGACGATGTCGTGGTCTGTGGCGTGGAAGGTCGAGACGCCGGCGCTGTGATCGGCATCGATCGTGCCGGTCGAGAGCCCTTCGATCGTGGCTTCTGTGTCGGCCACGAAGAAGAGGCCGGTGGTGAAATTGACCGCCAGGCCGTTCAGCGCGGTGACCTGCGCCTGCGTCCAATCCAATTCGCCTGAGGACTGTATGCTCGCGAAATTGTCGGTGCCGAGCTGACCGATTTCGGTTGTGGTCAGCGCGTCGAGATTGGTGTTGGTGTCGGCCAGCACCGCCGGATTGGTGAGTGTGAGGGTCGCCGAATGCAGGACCGTTTCAACGGCCTGAAACTGGGCGACTGAGATGTTCAGCGTGGTCGTCGCGTCGATTGCGTCCACGCCCTTCGAGGACAGAAGGCCGAACTGGGTCGCCGTAAGCGCCGCAATGTTGGCTCCGGTGTCGACCAGCGTGACAGTATCCGTGCCACGGAACATGGCGTTGCTGTTGACGACCGCAGCGACCTGACCGGCGTTCAGATTCAGGCTGCCTGCGACCGGATCGAAGATGTCCACGCCCTGCGCCGCGTAGCCTGTGAATTGCGCGGCCGTGAGCGCTTCGACATTGGTTTCCGTGTCGGACAGCGTGACGGTGTCGGCGGCCGTGAGCGCGATGTTGTTTCCGGCAAGCGCATTGAGCTGCGCGATGGAAAAGCTCACCGTGTCATCGGTCGCATCGACGACGTCGATATTGGCGAGCGCCGAGATGTTCGTTGCTGATATCGCGGACAGATTCGTGCCGCTATCGGCAAGTGTGACGGTATCGCCGGAGGTCAGCGCGACACTGGCTCCGGTCAGCGCTGTGTATTGAGACACGTTGAGCGTAAGCACGTTGTCTGTCGCATCGATGATGTCGACGCCATGCGCGCCGAGCGCGGCATAGCTCGCCGAAAGGCTTTCGATGTTGGCGCCCGTATCTGCCAGCGTGACGGTGTCGCCGGACGTGAAGGCCGTACCTTCCGAGTTGACGACGCCTAAGGCTTCGGCCGCGGTGACGGTCAGCGTCCCGCCGGTGGCATGGATGAAGTCCACACCGGCCCCATCGAGGGCGGACGTGAGGTTCGACGCTGAGAAATTCCCGAGATAGGTCTGCAGATTTGCGGCGGTGTCGGCCAGGGTGAAGGTGTTGGCGGCGTCGACCGAGACGACTCCAAGGCTATGCAATTGCGCCACCGTGAGCGACAGAGCGTTGTCGCTGGCGCTGATCTCAGCCACGCCATGAGCCCTATAGCCCGAGAAGTCGCTCACCGCCTCGAGATTGGTTGAGGTGTCGGAAATGACGAATCTCGTGAAGGCCGAGGCGAAGAAGGAGCTTCCCATCGCGGCCAGCTTCGTCAGATCCCAGGTCACTGTGCCCGTGCCCGAAGGATCGACCTCCCATACTTCCGCGCCGGCGGCGACGAAGTTTGCGATCTGCGCAGCGGTGACAGCGTTGAGGTTGGCCTGGGAATCGAAGACCTCGTTGGACTGCGCTGCGTGATTGGCATTGTCGACAGAGACGCTGGTACCAAGCGCATTCCACTGCGCCACCGTCCAGATGATGAGGTTGCCCAAGTCGGTGCCGAGCAGGTGATCGACGTTGTTCGTCGCAAAGCCCGCGATTTCGGTGGTCGATAGACCGTTGATGTTTCCGGTTACCGTGACGTTGTCGCCAGCGGTGAGCGAAACGGAGTCGCCGACGACAGCGTCATATTGGTCGAGCGAAATCGACAGCGTATCATCGATCGCGTCGATGTTGGTCACGTTGATCGACGAAAGGCCGGACAACTCGCTGGTGGTCAGTGCGGCGATGGCGGCGCCGGTGTCGGCGAGAGTGTCGGTCAGGCCGGAATCGAGCACCGCGCCCGAACCTTCGACGCCGGCCACGCCCGCGGCCGTGATGTTGATAAAACCGTCATCGGAGGTGATCGTGTCGACACCGTTGGCGGACAGCAGGGTGTTGAGGCCCGTGGCGCTCCACAAGCTGCCGAGATCAATGTTGTCGTCAGAGAGGGTGAGGTCGTCGGCGACGGTGAAATGCGTGCCGGCACTGGTCACCGCGAGGAATTGCCCGGCGTCGAGGGTCAGCGCATCGTCGGTGGCATCGATGAAATCGACACCGGCCTTCATAGCGGCGAGAAGGACATCCGGCGCGTTTAGCGCGATGTCGTTGCCGGTACTCTCCCAGGTTACGGTATCGGATGCCGTGAAATGCGCGCGCGGCTCCCAGTCCGCGACATGTGGGTTGCCGGTGCCGACATCATGGATGAACTGCGCGAGCTGGTTGGTGCTGACAGTGAGCACACCGCTCGCCGAGTGGAAGAAATCGACGCCCTTGTTGATATAACTCAGGATCGTCGGGCCGCTGAGGCCCTCGATATTCGTTTCCGTGTCGGCGAGCGTAACGGTATCGGCCTGCGTCAACGTAGTCGTGCCGAGGCTGTTCATCTGTGTGATCGAGACGTTGAGCAGGTTGTCGGACGAATCGATCGTATCGACGCCGTGTGTGGCGAGCGTTGCAAAACTGGAAAGTGCGGCGATATCTGCGCCAGTGTCGCTCAGCGTGACGTTGCTGCCGGCGGTGAAATGAACGCTGCCGAGGTCGGTGATGTTCTGAACCGTGACGTTGATCGCGGACGTCGCATTCAGGAAATCGACATTTTGTCCGGCCAGCGCGGAATACGTCAGTGTGCCGAGGTTGGTGGCGGTGTCGGCGATGGTGACGCTGTCGCCGGCCGTGAAAGCGACGCCCGCGCCGGTCGCCGCTGCGAAGCCGGCCACGTCGACCGAAAGCGTGTTGTCCGTCGCGTCGATCGTGTCGACGCCGTTCGCACTCAGCGTCGCGCTCGCACCGATGGTATCGAGGTAAGTCGCGATGTGAGCGCCTGTGTCCGCCAATGTGACGGCGTCGGTGCCGGTCAGCAGAACGGTACCAAGCGCCTGGAATTGTGCGACCGTGAGCGAAAGCGTGTTGTCCGACGCGTCGATGGCGTCGAACCCGGCAGTTGCGAGCTGGCCGATTTCCGTGGCCGTCATCCCGGCAATAGTCGCGCCCGTGTCCGCCAGCGTTCCCGTGTCTCCGGAGGCAATTGCAAGCCCCGTCCCCAAGAGCCCTTCGGCTTGGCTGACGGTGAAATTGAGGGAGCCGCCGGTCGATGCAAGCAGCTGTGCTCCTTGCGCCGCCAGCGCCCCAAGTTGAGTTCCCGTAAGGGCTTCGACAGTGCCTTCGCTGTCGTCGACAACAAGCTCGTAGCCCGCATCACTGACCGACACGCCGCCCGGCAACGCCTGCCATTGCGCGACGCTCCAATCGAGGTCGCCGCCCGAAGCAACCGAGAGCGCATCGATGTTGTTGCTGGCGAGATCACCGATCGCGGTCGTCGTAAGGCCCTCGAACGCAGACGCCGTATCGCTGATCGTCACCGTATCGCCGGCGGTAAACGCGACGGAATCGGCGATCGCAGCCTGATACTGTGCGAGCGAGATCGTCAGTGCGTTGTCGCTTGCATCGACGCTATCGATCCCCGCACCGCTCAATGTGCTGAAATCGAGGCTTGCGATGTTCGCACCGGTATCCGCCAGCGTGACCGTGTCGCCGCTGGCGAAGACGGCTCCGCCGCCGTGCACCACGGAGAACTCCGCCACGTCGACCGACAGGCTGCCGCCGGTGGCATGGATCGTATCCACGCCATTGGCCGACAGAGCGGCCTGGGTGCCCACCGCGTCGAGATAGGTATCGATGTTGGCGGCTGTATCCGCCAACGTCACGGCATCGCCAGCGGTCAGGTGCGTGGTACCGAGACCGGTGAACTGCGTGACTGAGAGCGACAGCGTATTGTCGCTTGATTTGATCGTGTCGACGCCGTGGGTGGCGAAGGTGGTGAAGTCGGCGACGGCCTGGATGTCGGTGGCGCTATCGGTGAGCGTGACGTTGCTCGCCGCGGTGAAATGGACGGCGCCAAGCGCGGTCACATTCGCCACGGTGAGTGTGGTGTAGGCATCGGAGGAATCGAGGAAATCGACGTTCTTGCCGGCAAGCGTGGAGAAGGTCAGGCCGGACAATTCGGTCGCGGTATCCGAAATGGTGACTGTGTCGCCTGCCGTCAGCTGTACCGTGCCAAGCGCACCGAATTGGGCGGCTGAAATGGTGAGCACATTGTCGCTCGCGTCGATGACATCGACGCCGTGAGTTGCGAACGTCGAGAAATCTGCGACTGCCGCGATATTGGCCCCGCTATCGGCAAGCGTGACGGTGCTGGCCGCCGTGAAGGCAACAGTGCCAAGATTGGTGATGTCGCTGACCGTGACGCTTATCGCGGTGGTCGCGTTCAGGAGATCGACCCCGGCTGCCGCGAGCGACGCGTAGCTCGCGCCGGCGATTATGTTGGCCGCTGTGTCGGAGATCGTCACCGTGTCGGCGGGTGTGAGCGTCGTCGTGCCCAGGCCCTGGAATTGCGCTTCGGAGATCGTGAGTGCGTTGTCGCTGGCGTCGAGTGTGTCGACGTCGTGAGCGGCGAAAATCGCGAAATCGGAGACGGCGGCAATATCCGCACCGGTGTCGGTCAGTGTGACGCTGCTCGCACTGGTGAACGTCACGGTGCCAAGCGCCGTCAGATCGGCCACCGTGAGCGTAGTGTAAGCCGTCGTCGCGTCGAGATGATCGACATTCTGTCCGGCCAGCGCAGAGAACGTCAGCGAACCGAGATGGCCGGCGGTGTCGGAAATCGTCACATTGTTGGCGGCAGTAAGCGCGATGTTGTCGCCGATGATGGTTTCGAATTTGCCGGCAGTTAAGGTGAGGTTGGTATCGGTCGCATTGAATACGTCGACGTTGACCAGCGCATTGATCTGCGTGGTTGTCAGGGCCGCAAGATTGGCGCCCGTGTCGGCCAGCGTAACGGTGTTGGCAGGCGTCAGCGCGATCTGGTCGGTCACAGTCTCGTTGTATTGCGAGATGCTGAGCGACAGTGTGCCGTCCGTGGCATTGAAAACGTCGATCCCGCCCGCGGCGAGCGTGTCGATCTGGCCGGCGCTTAGCGCGCCAAGCGCTGCCCCCGTATCCGCGAGGGTGATGGTGTTAGCCTGGTCCAGGGTGACGGGGCCAAGCGCATTGAAATCGGCCAGCGAGAGCGAGAACGAGCCTGTCGTCGAGCTGATCGCATCGATCCCGGCTGCGCCGAACCCGGCGTAGTCGGAGGCTGTGAGCGCGCCAAGCGCGCCACCGGTGTCGGCAAGCGTGACAGTATCGGCCGCCGTCAATTCCACCGTGCCGAGCGACTGGTACTGGGCAATCGAAATCGACCAGGCACCGTCCGTCGCATGCAGAAAATCCACGCCAAGCGAGCCGAGGGCAGCGATTTCGCCCGCGCTCAAACCCGCAAGCGTCGCGCCTGTATCGGCGATGGTGAAGGTCGCGCTCGCGTCGACGTTGATCGCACCCAGCGCGTCGAATTGGGCAACCGAAAACGTCAGGACGCCGTCGGTCGGATCGATTGCGGCAAGACCTTGCGCGGCAAGATTCCCGATCTGTGTGGCTGTCAGCAGCGCGATGTCGGCGCCGGTGTCGGCCAGGACAGCGGTGGTGTCGGTGTCGATCATCACCGCGCCGGTGGCAAACGCCGCGAACTGGGCTTCGTTCCAGGTCAGCGATCCATCGGTGGCGCTGAGGATATCGACATTGTTGGTCGTAAACCCGGCGATGACGCTGGCACTCAACCCGTCCAGAACCGTGGACGTATCCGCCAGTGTGACCGTGTCCGAGGCGTCGAAGGGGCCGTTGAGGGTGGTGTCCGCTAGATACTGGCTAAAATCGACAGTGATGCTCGACATCGGATAGTCTCCCCTTGGGCGCAGCGCGCCGCTTCCTACGCTGGCAGCTCCCGCGCCAGTCGCTTACTTGCGTCCGAAACCAAATGGCCCCTTCGACAGAGACAATCGGTCAATCCTGATTCTCGTGCGGTGCTGTCAGTGGGAATACGAAAACGTCGGCCGCGTTTGGCGCAACGCGCCCGCCCCCGGCGATGGTGCTCCCCCCGACACGCTTCGACGACGCAGTGAAAATACAGGATTAACCAAAAACGACAAGCACCCGAAGTGTAGTCTTCGGAAATTCCCTCAAAATTGCGTCCCCACGGCCATTATGATGTTTTTATTAAAGAAATCGCGGAGGCGTCTATCGCGAGTTGACCATGAATCTTCGCATACGCTTCGAAATGCATGGAAACCGATCGCGTGGAATTGTGTAACTGCGGGGCCGCCATGAGAGCAGACCTTAATCTGACGTCGATGACAGAATCGCAGCGCCCGGGAGATAGCGGGCCGTTTCGCAAATTCCCCAGCCACCGCGCGTTTGCGTCCAGTGAGCGGTTCGCCTCAGCTCCCTTCAGAAACCAGCGATGAACCGAACGACTCACGTGTTTTCGCCAAGTTGCGATACGTGACTTTGACTTTGAAACTTGCAGCCGGCGACACCGGACTTCTTATTGAGGAACCGATCGCCTTGAGGAACCGATCGCCAGGATATGCGTTTGAAGGAGTTAGGGAACTTTCCGGACTGACCAGCGCGCTTGGCTGAAGCTGCATCTCAGGCTTGGAGTCTCTAACGGGGTTGGGCTCTCTCTTCTGAGGAATGATTCGCATGAGCGCACGCGGGACCGGTGCATCCAAATCGCGCAAGAAACCCGCTCTGCCACCCGGCCTCCTGCCCCCGTCCGGTCTGATCGCCAACGGCGTTTCGGTGCCTGCTGGCCGGACGAAAGGTGCGGAGCTGCACGAGCTCCAAGGGCTCGACCTGCAAGAATTGCTGACCGCCCTGCAAGCCATGCGCGATGGCAGCTTCACGGTTCGCATGTCCGGCGATCACGTCGGACTCGCCGGCAAGATCGCCGATACTTTTAACGAAATCGTTGCGAACAACCAGCGGATGGCCGAACAGCTCGAACGTGTCGGCGAGATGGTGGGTCGGCAGGGCAAAACCCGGTACCGCGTAAAACTCGGGCGCTCCGCAGGCGCCTGGGGCGAGATGGAGTCGTCGATCAACACCCTTGTCGACGATCTTCTTTGGCCGACGACGGAAGTGACGCGCGCGGTCTCCGCCGTGGCCAAGGGCGATCTTCTCCAAACCGTACATCTCGACGTCGAGGGACGCCCTTTGCAGGGCGAATTCCTGCGTTCCGCCACCATCGTCAACACGATGATCCGGCAATTATCGGTCTTCACGTCGGAGGTGACCCGCGTCGCGCGCGAAGTGGGCACCGAAGGCAAGCTCGGCGGACAGGCGCAAGTGAAAGAAGTGACCGGCGTCTGGAAGGACCTCACGGAGTCGGTGAACTCCATGGCCAACAACCTGACCGATCAGGTGCGCAACATTGCTGAGGTCACGATCGCCGTCGCTAACGGCGACCTGTCGAAGAAGATCACCGTCGACGTGCGCGGCGAGATCCTGCAGTTGAAGGAGGCCATCAACACGATGGTGGACCAATTGCGCTCGTTCGCGTCCGAAGTGACGCGCGTCGCGCGCGAGGTCGGCACCGAAGGCAAGCTCGGCGGACAGGCGCTGGTGCCGGGCGTGGCCGGCACCTGGAAAGACCTGACCGATTCGGTGAACGCGATGTGCGGCAATCTCACCGACCAGGTCCGCAACATCGCGCAAGTCACAACCGCGGTGGCGCGCGGCGACTTGAGCCGCAAGATCACCGTGGACGTGCGCGGTGAAATTCTCGAGCTCAAGGACACCATGAACACCATGGTGGACCAGCTCAACTCCTTCGCCTCGGAAGTGACGCGCGTCGCGCGCGAGGTGGGCACCGAAGGCAAGCTCGGCGGCCAGGCGCAAGTGCCCGGTGTCGCCGGCACCTGGAAGGACCTCACCGACAACGTGAACTTCATGGCGTCGAACCTGACCAATCAGGTCCGCAACATCGCCGAAGTCGCGACCGCCATCGCCGGCGGCGATCTGTCGAAGAAGATCACTGTGAACGTGTCGGGCGAAATCCTTCAGTTGAAGGAAACGCTCAACACCATGGTCGATCAGCTCAACGCGTTCGCGTCGGAAGTGACGCGCGTCGCGCGCGAGGTGGGTACCGACGGCCGGCTTGGCGGTCAGGCCAACGTGCCGGGTGTCGCCGGCACGTGGAAGGACCTCACCGACAACGTGAACCTGCTTGCCGCGAACCTGACGACGCAGGTGCGCAACATCGCCGAGGTGTCGACCGCTATCGCCAACGGGGACTTGTCCAAAAAGATCACCGTCGATGTGAAAGGCGAAATCCTCCAGCTCAAGGAAACGATCAACACCACGGTGGACCAGCTCAACGCGTTCGCCTCGGAAGTGACGCGCGTCGCGCGTGAAGTTGGCACGGAAGGCAAGCTCGGCGGCCAGGCTGTCGTGCGCGGTGTGGCAGGCACCTGGAACGACTTGACCGACTCCGTGAATTCCATGGCGCGCAATCTGACAGGTCAGGTGCGCAACATCGCCGAAGTGGCGACCGCCATCGCGCGCGGCGATCTGTCGAAAAAGATCACCGTGAACGTATCCGGCGAAATTCTGGAGCTGAAAGACACGATCAATACGATGGTCGACCAGCTCAATTCCTTCGCCTCGGAAGTGACCCGCGTCGCGCGCGAAGTTGGCACCGAAGGCAAGCTGGGCGGCCAGGCACAGGTGCCCGGTGTGGACGGCACCTGGAAGGACCTGACCGACTCCGTGAATTCCATGGCCGGCAACCTGACGGCGCAGGTCCGCAACATCGCCGAAGTGGCGACCGCCATCGCAGGCGGAGACTTGAGCCGCAAGATCACCGTGGACGTGCGCGGCGAGATCCTTCAGTTGAAGGAAACGCTGAACACCATGGTGGATCAGCTCAATCGCTTTGCCAACGAGGTGACGCGTGTGGCGCGCGAAGTCGGCACCGAGGGCCGTCTCGGCGGTCAGGCGCAGGTGCCCGGCGTGGCGGGCACCTGGAAAGACCTGACCGACAACGTGAACCTTCTGGCGGCGAACCTGACGACACAGGTGCGCAATATCGCGGAAGTGACCACAGCTGTGGCCCGTGGTGACTTGAGCCGCAAAGTCACGGCCGACGTGAAAGGTGAAATCCTAGAGCTCAAGAACACTATCAACACGATGGTCGATCAGCTCAACGCCTTCGCAGCCGAAGTGACGCGTGTGGCACGTGAGGTCGGCACCGAAGGAAAGTTGGGCGGTCAGGCACAGGTGTCGGGCGTCGCCGGCACCTGGAAGGATCTCACCGACAACGTGAACTTCATGGCAGGCAACCTGACCGCTCAGGTGCGCAATATCGCCGAAGTCGCGACGGCGGTCGCAGGTGGCGACTTATCAAAGAAGATCACCGTGGATGTCCGCGGCGAAATCCTGCTGCTTAAAGACACGCTGAATACTATGGTGGAGCAGCTTCGCTCCTTCGCGGCCGAAGTGACGCGCGTGGCGCGCGAAGTCGGCACCGAAGGTCGCCTCGGCGGGCAGGCTCAGGTGCCCGGTGTCGGCGGTACCTGGAAGGACCTGACCGATAACGTGAACCTGTTAGCGGCGAACCTCACCACGCAGGTGCGCAATATCGCCGAAGTCACGACTGCCGTGGCCCGCGGCGACCTGAGCCGCAAAGTCACGGCCGACGTGAAGGGCGAAATTCTCGAATTGAAAAACACCATCAACACGATGGTGGACCAGCTGAATGCGTTCGCGGCCGAAGTGACGCGCGTGGCGCGCGAAGTCGGTACCGAAGGAAAGCTGGGCGGTCAGGCGCAGGTGCCCGGTGTTGCCGGCACCTGGAAGGATCTCACCGACACGGTGAACGTCATGGCCGCCAACCTCACGGAGCAGGTGCGCGGCATCGTGAAGGTGGTGACTGCCGTGGCGAACGGCGAACTCAAGCAGAACCTCACCGTGCAATCGAAAGGCGAAGTCGCCGCACTTGCCGAAACCATCAACAATATGACAGCGACTCTCGCCACCTTCGCCGATCAGGTGACGACGGTGGCACGCGAGGTCGGCGTGGAAGGCCGCCTCGGCGGTCAAGCCAACGTGCCTGGTGCCGCCGGCACGTGGAAAGACCTGACGGGCAACGTGAACCTGCTCGCCGCCAACCTCACCACCCAGGTGCGCGCTATTGCCGAAGTGGCGACCGCCGTGACCAAGGGCGACCTGACGCGATCCATTCAGGTCGATGCGCGCGGCGAAGTGGCTGAGCTCAAAGACAACATCAACACCATGATCGGCAATCTGCGCCTCACCACCGATCGCAACACCGAACAGGATTGGCTGAAGACCAACCTTGCCAAGTTCACCAACATGATGCAGGGACAGCGCGATCTCGTGACCGTGGGGCGCCTGCTGCTCTCCGAACTGACGCCGCTCGTCGATGCGCAGCTTGGCGTGATTTATCAAATGGAGGGCGAGGACGACGGCAAGCTTCGCCTCCTCGCCTCCTATGCCGATGACGAGATGGATGGCCACGCCAAATGGATCGAGGTCGGAAAAGGCCTCGTCGGCCAATGCGCCCTGGACAAACGCAGCCTGCTCGTCACGGGCCTTCGCGACAACGCGCCCCCAATCAATTCCGCGCTGCTCAAGATTGCGCCCAGCAGCATCATTGTGCTGCCGGTGCTGTTCGAGAACAACGTCAAGGCTGTGATCGAGCTGTCCTCTCTCAGCAACTTCACAGATCTGCAGATTGCCTTCCTCGAGCAACTCACCGCGAACATCGGCATCGTGCTGAACTCGATCGAGGCAACGATGCAGACCGAAGGCCTGCTTAAACAGTCGCAACAGCTCGCCGGCGAATTGCAGACGCAGCAAGGCGAATTGCAGCAGACCAACGAAAAGCTGGAACAGAAAGCACAGCAGCTCGCCGAACAAAATGTCGAGGTGGAGCGCAAGAACCAGGAAATCGAGCAGGCCCGCCGCGCGCTGGAGGAAAAGGCCGAGGAGCTTGCTCTCACGTCGAAATACAAGTCCGAATTTCTCGCCAACATGAGTCATGAGCTGCGTACGCCGCTCAACTCGATCCTCATCCTCGGTCAGCAGCTCACCGAAAATCCGGACGGCAACCTCACCAACAAGCAGGTCGAGTTCGCCCGCACGATCCACGGCGCGGGAACCGATCTGCTCAACCTGATCAGCGACATCCTCGACCTCTCGAAGATCGAATCGGGCACCGTCACGGTGGAGGCGGAAGAAATCGGTCTCTCCGGCGTGACGGAAGCGGTGTCGAGACCGTTCCGGCATGAGGCGGATCGCCGGCAGCTGTCATTCGAAGTGGAAATCGATCCCCGGTTGGGCCGCACCATCTCCACCGACTCCAAGCGTCTGCAGCAGGTGCTCAAGAACCTCCTCTCCAACTCCTTCAAATTCACCGAGCGCGGCGGTGTGAAGCTATCCGTTTCCCAAGTGACGAGCGGCTGGAGCTCTGACAATGCAGTGCTGTCGCAATCGCCTTCGGTCGTGGCGTTCGAAGTCAGCGACACGGGCATCGGTATCCCGCTCGAAAAGCAGAAGATCATTTTCGAGGCGTTCCAGCAGGCCGACGCCTCCACCAGCCGCAAATATGGCGGCACCGGCCTTGGCCTCGCCATCAGCCGCGAGCTGTCCAACCTGCTCGGCGGCGAAATCCACCTCCGTTCGACACCCGGCTCCGGCAGTGTGTTCACGCTATACTTGCCGGTTCGCTACGCCGGTCCGACAGTTGCAGGGCGCACCACGAGTGGCGCGATGATGGAACGTCCCTTCGCTCTCAACGCTCTGCCGGAGCGCACCGTCGAGCACGTCGCGGACGACCGGGCCGAAATTGCCACTGGCGATACCGTGCTGCTGATTGTCGAAGACGATCCACACTACGCGCGCATCCTCGTCGATCTTGCCCATGATGAGGGTTTCAAGGTCCTGGTCGCGATGCGCGGCGACGATGCTCTCGAACTCGCGCTCGAATACCGGCCGACCGCAATTTCGCTCGACGTATTCCTGCCCGACATGCTGGGCTGGAATGTGCTGAGCCAGCTCAAGCACAATCCGATCACGCGCCACATTCCGGTGCAGATCGTGACGTTGGACGAAGATCGCCAGCACGGCTTATCGCGCGGCGCGTTCTCGTTCGTCACCAAGCCCACGACGACCGAGGGCGTGCAGCAGGCGCTGGCGCGCATCAAGGAATACGCTCAGCCACGCCGCAAGCGCCTGCTCGTGGTGGAAGACAACGAGGCCGAACAGATCGGCATAGAAGCCCTTCTCGGCCATGACGACATCGAGATCGTCCACACCAGCACCGGAATGGCGGCGCTTTCGGCTCTGCGCAGCGAACCCTACGATTGCGTCGTGCTTGACCTGCGTCTCCCCGATATGACGGGCTTCGACGTGCTCGAAAGGCTGCGCTCGGAGGCCGGGCTTTCCGACATCCCGGTGATCGTCTTCACGGGCCGCGAGCTTTCGGCGGAGGAAGATGCCCAGCTCCATATGATGGCGCGCAGCATCGTCGTGAAGGGCGTCGAATCGCCCGAGCGGCTGCTCGACGAGACGGCGCTGTTCCTGCACCGCATCATCACCGATTTGCCCTCAGACAAGCAGCGCATGCTGGAGCGGCTCAACGGCTCCGATGAGGACTTGGTCGGCCGGACGGTACTGCTGGTAGACGACGATGCGCGCAATATCTTTGCGCTTTCCAGTATTCTCGAGCGGCGCGGCATGAAGGTTCTGACGGCGACGACCGGGCGCGAAGCGATCGACCTGCTCGAGGATGCGTCCGACGTTTCGCTCGTCTTGATGGACATCATGATGCCGGAAATGGATGGCTATCAGACCACAGCCCGGATTCGTCTCAATCCGCGTTTCAAAAAACTGCCCATCATCACCCTGACTGCAAAAGCCATGAAGGGCGACCGCGAGAAGTGTCTGGAAGCGGGCGCCTCCGATTATCTTGCCAAGCCCGTCAATACGGAGCAGCTCCTTTCGGCGCTGCGCATGTGGCTGCATCGCTAGGAGCGCTTGTGAACGCGAACAGCAAGATCAATGTGCTGCTGGTCGACGACCAGCCGGGGAAACTTCTCAGTTACGAAGTCATGCTCGGCGAGTTGGGCGAGAACCTGATCAAGACGGGTTCCGCCAAGGAGGCGCTGGAAGTCCTGTTGAAGACCGATGTCGCTGTCATCCTCATCGACGTCTGCATGCCTGAACTGGACGGCTTCGAACTTGCCCGCATGATCCGCGATCACCCGCGCTTTCAGCAGACCGCGATCATTTTCATTTCGGCGATCAACATTTCTGAAGCGGACTCGCTGCGGGGCTACGATGCCGGCGCCGTCGACTATGTACCGGTCCCGGTCGTGCCGGAGATCCTGCGCGCCAAGGTTCGGATATTTGCCGACCTCTATCGCAAGACACGAATGCTGGAGGACCTCAATCGGGAACTGGAAACCCGTGTGGTGGAGCGCACCGCGGCGCTCGAGGCGGTCGCCGCCCGGCTGATTCAGACCGAGCAGGGGCGCAGCCTTGCACTGGCTGCCGGCAACATGGGGTCGTGGGATTACAATTTTCAGTACGACAGCTGGACCATCGACGAAGGTCAGTACCGGATATTCGGCCTGGCCCCCGGTGCGACGGTGCCGTCGGACGCGCTGGTGCGATCGTTCTTCCAACCGGAAGACTGGGAGCGCCTCATCGCCACGCTAAAGGCTGCGACGAGGTCCGACCCGACGTTCCAGGCCGAACTTCGCATCATCCGCCCAACAGGCGAAGTGCGATGGTGCATGGTGGTGGCCGCTGCAACGTTCGACGGTACGGGCAATGCGCATCGCGTAAGCGGCGTTACCATCGACATCACCGAGCGAAAAGAAGCAGAACGCAAGCAGACTTTACTGGCGCGCGAGGTCGATCATCGGGCGCGAAACGCACTCGCGGTTGTGCAGTCGATTGTCCGGTTAGGCCGCGCCTCGACGGTTGACGAATACGTCCTCGGCGTGGAGGGACGTGTGCGGGCTCTCGCGCTGTCGCACGAATTGCTCTCACAATCGCGGTGGCAAGGTGCCGATATTGCACGCCTGGTCGCCGAAGAGTTCGCGCCTTATCAAACGGGTGGAGTGGCCAGGGCTGTCGCTGAGGGACCTTCCATCATTCTTCCCGCCGACAAGGCACAATCTGTAGCTCTGGTCATCCACGAACTGGCGACCAATGCGGCCAAATACGGCGCGCTGTCGGTGGCGCCCGGGACGATACATCTGACCTGGAGTCTCAACGACGGTCAGCTGAAGATGGTGTGGACGGAGAAAGGCGGTCCCTCAGTTGCCGCTCCCGCAACGAAGGGCTTCGGCACGCGTATCATCGAAGCCAGCCTGAACAAGCAGAAGGGCGATACCGCCGCGTTCGAATGGCGGCACGAAGGTTTGCAGTGCCGCATCGAACTTTCGGTTGTCGCACACCATGAGGAAATATCCACGCAAGATATCGCCGCTCACCCGACGGAAGGAAAACAAGTGCATATTCTTGTTGTAGAGGACGAAGCGTTGGTTGGCATGCTCACGAGCGAAATCGTCAACCAGATGGGTTACGCGGTGGTGGGTCCGTGCGTCGGCCTCAAGGAAGCGATGAAAGCGGCGTCGGAAAATTCTATCGACGGAGCAATTCTCGATGTGAATCTTGGCGGCGAGATGGTCTTTCCACTTGCAAGAGCACTAAAGGCACGCGCGATACCGTTCATATTCCTGACGGGATATGAGCGCGCGATTGTAGACGGGGATTTCGCCGGGATTCCCGTGCTGCAGAAACCAACGCCTGCCGACGATCTTAAGAATGCCCTGTCCCTGGCACTCAGTTCTCGTCCGGGGAATAAACCTGTCCAGGTACCTGCCTGAACACGGCAGAGATTGTGCGGCCGGCTCAATCAGCTCCACCGGCATGTTCCTGAAGCCCGCCTCCCCAAACGATAAAAGCAGCGCCGAATATCACCGCATCCGGCATCGTAGGGTTCTGCGGTAGCGTTCACCGGCCCTTCTCTCACTGTAGTCATTTTTTGCAGGCGTTTCTCTGACCAACGGCGGATTGTGCTGTAGCAGCGGGAGAATGAGGCATTATCGAGTGCATCCAAAGATCGAAAATCAGTTACAAGAACGACAGCGCATTAAATTGATCGTTCAAGGCCTGCCGCCTAAAGATCTTTCTCGGCGAGGGTGCGGAATTCGTCGGGGACTGAGCGCATCGCGCCCAGAGCGGCAGAGGTATAACCGACCGCTTCCCAGCCGAAGCGGGTGCGAATGGCATCGATCGCGCGATCGGCGCGGCCGCGCGTGAGTCCTCTGCGGCTGCCCGGCCGGAGACGCTCGTCATCGAGCCCGAACGGCAGGTCGAGCTGGATGGACGGGCAGTCGGCAAGATGCGACACGGAAATGCCAAGGAGCGAGATCGACGTCTCGCCGGGATGGTCTATGAGCACGCCCCGCACGAGCTCCGTCGCGATCTCCGCGAGCGCACGCGTCGAGGAAATCGGCGCGGGCAATGTGAGCGCACGGGTGACCGCGCGAAGGTCTGCGAAGCGCACGCGCACCGTCACCGTTCGGCCCGGACGCGATTTCGCGCGGAGTCGCGTCGCGACCCGGTCGGCGAGATGGAGCAGAACGGGCCGGAAGACCTGTTCTACCGCAGGTCCGCGGCCAAGCGCCGATTGCGCGCCTGCCGAATGCGAACGCCGCCCTGCCTGAATCGCGCGCGGGTCCTGATTCCACGCGAGCGCGATGAGCTTCTTGCCCGCGGCCGGTCCAAGCAGCCGCTCCATTGCCCTCGGCGAACTCTGTGCCAGTTGTCCGATTGTTGTGACACCGATGCCGGCAAGCCTCGCTTTCGTTGCAGGCCCGACACCCCAGACCAGATCGACGGGCAAAGCGTGGAGGAAGTCGAGTTCGCGTGCAGGATCGACGACCACCAAGCCGTCGGGCTTCGCAACCTGCGAGGCGATCTTTGCGAGATGCTTGGTGCGGGCCACGCCGATCGAAATCGCGAGACCGAGTTCTTCACGCACACGCCTGCGCACGGCCGCCGCGATCTCGGCGGGTGGACCGAAAAGTCCTGTGCAGCCGGTGACGTCGGCGAAGGCCTCGTCGATCGAAATGCGCTCCACGGCCGGCGTGAAGTCGCCCAGCACCTTGATCGCAGCATCGCCGAGGCGCTGGTACTCACTGAAGTGGCCCTCGACGAAGATGAGTTGCGGGCAGAGTTCGCGCGCCCGCCGTCCCGGCATCGCGCTCGCGACACCGAAAGCCTTTGCTTCGTAGGATGCGGCCAGCACCACGCCACCGCCGACCGCGACCGGCTTGCCCCGCAGGCTCGGATCGAGCATCTGCTCTACCGAGGCATAGAAGGCGTCCAAGTCTGCATGCAGGATTGCAGCAACGGCTTCCATTCGATGCCGACTTTTCGATCCCCCTGCCCCGGAACATAGCAGGAACATACACGTCAGTGCAAGCTCAAAGCGCGCCTCCTCGTGGCCTTCTTTCGGTCTCCTCTGACGGGCGTTGCGTTTTGTCGCTGAAGATCGCTGCTAGCTACGGGGCCGCGGCGGCCAGTCGTAGACCGCTGACGCGGTCAATACGGGAGCGATGGTCCCGACTTGCACGCCAAAGGCACAAGGTCACACCGTTCTGGCCGCGGTAACACGCGCGGTTTGTTCTCGATCATTTCGTGGATTTTGGTTGAGAACATCCATGGTGAAGAGAGGCTGAGCTCTGTTTGAGGACGTCTATGAAACAATAAGGCAGATCGCGGTGAGTCCAAGGACGCCCGTTATCGACGGATGCGCATCGCATTCATCGCTTCGTACCGGTTTTATTGCCTCAATGATGGTGACAAACTTCTGAAGCGGGACAAACGCGAACTTGCGGACGATCTCGCAGCTTTGGATGCAGGCCGCGGCCAGCGCTAAGATGACCCAATCCGCGGCGACGCGATTCAAGGCTTGGCGCAAGCTGCGGGCAGTCTGGTTGCTCTGATCTCAGAAGAGCTTCTCAGGCCCCCTCGCCTGTCAGAACTCCGGGGGCTGGAGCGACGATTTTGCCGCCTGACTGGATCGAAGGCGATACGGAACGACGGCCCGAATGAGGCTGGTACAGTTGGGTGGGTTCGAACCACCGACCTCCGGATCCACAATCCGGCGCTCTAACCAACTGAGCTACAACTGCACGCGCTTTTGGGCTGCGGAAACTATGGTCGCGTCCCTCTAAATGCAAGCCAATACACAGGTTTTCGCCGGTCAGAAGCGCCAATCCGGGGCCGGATTTTCCCGCCCGTGCTAGATTTCCACTGGGCCAGCCTCGGGGCGGCGGGAAAAGGGACAATGGCGGACAAGCTTTCCGGTCAGGCGCAATCTCCTCCGCCGGAGGATGCGCGGACGCTTGCCCGGCGGTTCGCGGAAATTGAGAAGCCCGCGTGGCTTTGGAATCCGCGCCGCAACCGCATCGTGTGGGGCAACGCGGCAGCGGTTCGTTTCTGGGACGCGGGATCGGCGCTCGATCTGATCGAGTACCGCTTCCTGGACGGCAGTCCGGAGGCGAAACTCGGCAACGGCCTGCGCGGCGGCGCCGAGCGTGAAACAGTGCTGGCGCCCAGCGGCGCTCCCTTGCTTGCGCGGGTACGGGCCGAGGACGCCATGCTGTTCGACGGCAGCGAAGGCGTGCTGGTGTGCATCGTCGAAACGCTGCCGCCGGAGACCGATCCTGCCACTGCGCGCAAAGCGGCATTGTTCGAGTCCGCGCCGGTGGCGCTTCTCACCCTCGACGCAACTGGCGCGGTCATCGAGGCGAACATGACCGCGCAGGAATTTGTCCGCGCAATTCCGGCAGACGGCCTCGCGAAACTCGTGGTGCAAGCGCTTACACAGGGGAGCGCCAATCGCTCCCTCACAATCACTGTCGAGCGCGAAACGCGCGCCGTTCGCCTGTTTGCGCAACGGCGAGACGATATGCCGGAGGTCATCGTCCGGATCGACGACGTCACCGAACGGCGCGCACTCGAAACCGAGGTGTTGCAAGCCGCTTCGTCTGCAAAGACGTCGCCCGAACCGGTGGAACACGCAAGGCCGAAAGCTGGCGCCGATTTTGTCGCCAACCTCAGCCACGAGATGCGCAATCCGCTCAACGCCATCCTCGGCTTCAGCGAGATCATGCAGCAGCGCCGCTTTGGGCCGCTCGGCAATCATCGCTACGAAGGCTATATCGACGATATCCATATGAGCGCCGCGCATCTGCTGGCGCTCGTCAACGACCTGCTCGATCTCGGCAGACTCTCCAGCGGTCAGTTCAAAATCGCATTCGAATCCGTCTCGCTGGCCGCGATCGCCGGTGAATGCGGCCGCATGCTGAACCTCCAGGCTGCGGAGATGGGCGTCGCGCTGGAGATCGATGTTCCGTCGCGGTTGCCGCCGGTGGTCGCCGATGCCCGCGCGATGCGGCAACTTCTGCTCAATGTCATGTCCAATGCCGTGAAATTCACGCCGGAAGGCGGCGCGGTGCAGGTGACGGGCGCAGCGACGAGGGATGGCGGCGTGGTGCTTCGGGTCGCCGACACCGGGATCGGCATGACGGAAGATGAACTCGCGCGAGCCATGAAGCCTTACGGCCAGATCGAGGGCGATTTGCAGCGCCGCCGCAAAGGCGCCGGTCTCGGCCTGCCGCTTGCCAAGGCGCTGGCGGACGCTAACAAATGCAGCTTCCGCATCACGAGTGTGCCGCAAGGTGGGACGCAGGTGGAGATTGCGTTCTCCTCGGCCCGCGTTCTGGCCGGGTGAGTCTCCCGGTTTCGGGCATCTCCGGCTATGGTCCGCCGGCTAAATTGGGCGAAGCATGGCGAAGCTGCTGAGATATGGGTTGGTCGGCGCGGGCGTGCTGTTGCTGCTCGCGATCGTCGTTCCGTTCCTGATCCCGGCCGATGCCTATCGCGTGCGGATCGAACGGGCGGCCTATGCGCGCACCGGCCGCGAGTTGAAGATCAGCGGACCCCTGCGAGTCACACTATTTCCGGTTCCCGGCGTCCACGCAGAGAACGTGAGCTTTGCCAACCCACCCGGCGCGCAAACGCCCATGGCGGCCATCGCCAGCATCGATGTCGGTGTGCGGCTTCTGCCACTGCTGACAGGGCAGGTCGAGATTTCGGAGATCGTTCTCGATAGGCCGGTCATTGCGCTTGAGCGCCGCGCGGATGGGTCAGGAAACTGGACCTTCACGCCGGGGCGCGCCGGCACCGGTGGCGGCGGCAAACCGGGACGCACTGGCAGTGGGTTCAGCTCAAGATTCGCGGACATCCGGATCGACGATGGTGCGATCAGATATCGCACCGCAACCGGCCAGACTTACACCGCTGAACACGCCAATCTGACCATCGGCCTGGTCTCGGTCGACCGGCCGGTCACGCTGGACGGCGATTTGATCTATCGCGACAAGCGGATATCGCTGGAGGCGCGGCTCGCCAGCCTGGCGCCGCTTCCGGCCGCTAAAATCCGCGCAGTCGAATGTTCGCTGACCTCCGACCTGTTGCAGGCCAGCTTCAAAGGCGACGTGACCGCGCGCGGCGATATCGAGGGCGCGTTGAAGGCGGACACCACCAATCTGCGCGCCGTCGCCGACTGGTTCGGTGTGCATCTTCCCGACAATGACGGCTTCCGCACGCTGTCATTGGATAGCCGGATCGAAACCAGCGGCGATGCGATCTCCCTGCCCGAAGAAAGCCTGCATTTCGATGCAATGACGGTTACCGGACGGCTGAACGCCGATCTGCACGGCGCCCGTCCCGCACTTGGTGGCGACGTTGTGATCGACCGGCTGGATCTCGACCGCTACCTACGGACCAAAGCCAAACCCGCATCGCCGCAAGGCGGCAACCGCCCCGCGACAGCCGACGGCTGGAGCGCAGAGCCGATCAATCTGACGATGCTGCATTTGTTCGATGCAAACCTGACGATCGATACGGGCGTACTCAGGATCCGCGGTCTGCATATCAATAAGACGCATCTGGCTGCGACGCTGAACGACGGCCTGCTGAATGTCGCGCTGAGTCCGATGGCACTCTACGGCGGGACGGGCAAGGCGGCGCTGGTGCTCGATGCGCGCGGTCCGGTTCCGCAATTCCAGAATGCCGTGTCGTTCGACACTGTCTCCATGCGGCCGTTCCTGAACGACGCCCTCAATGCGCAACGCCTCGCAGGCCGCGGCACGCTCGTCTTCAGTGTAACTTCGCAGGGCGACACCAACGGCGCCATCATGCGCAACCTATCCGGCAAAGGCGCACTCACGATCGTCAACGGAGAGATCGCTGGGATCGACGTATCCGGCGTGGCGCGGCTTATCCGCTCTGCCCTGAACGGCGATGTGGTGAACGCGAATGCGGCCACGCCATTCTCCGTGATGGGCGGGAGCTTCGTGATCGCGAACGGCGTTCTCGCCACGAAAGACTTTCATCTGGAGGGAACCGATTTTCACGCGACAGGCGCCGGCACGGTCGATCTCGGCAACCGGACGCTCGATTTCTTCGTGAAGCCCAAGGCGATGTTGCCGGCGAACAAGACGCTTGGAATCGAGTTTCCCTTCCGCGCTCACGGACCCTGGCAGAACCTCGCCTACAGCGCCGACGTTGCGGGCGCCGTCAGCGATATGGTGAAAGACATCTTCGGCAGCGCACCACCGCTTCCCGATACGTTCGGAAATTTCCTGAAAGGCGGTCAGCCCCAACAATTGCCTCAGGATACGCAGACAAAGAATAAGAAGAAGAGCGTTTTCGACGACCTGTTCGGGCCCTGACAGAGATGAAACGAAGCACACGGATCATTCTGGGGATCGCCGCTCTGGTCTTGCTGATCATCGGTTACGTCATCGTAACGCGACCGGCGCCAGTGCTCACTGTGACCACCTGGGCAGGCGAATATTCGCGGGCGCAGGCCAACGCTTTCTTCCGGCCCTATTCCCTGCGCACCGGCATCGATGTGCGCACGGCACTGTATGACGGCGAACTCGACAGCCTGTGGCAACAGGAGCGATCGAAGCAGTACAGTTGGGACGTGGTGGATTTCGAACTGCCCACCGCGATCAAGGCCTGCGGCGAAGGCCTGCTGGAGAAGATCGATCCCCGCATCCTGCCGGCCGGAGCGAACGGCGCACCGGCGGCACAGGATTTCGTGAAGAACGCAATTGGACCATGCTGGGTCGGCACGGTGGTTTACAGTCAGGCCATCGCCTATGCGCCGTCGCGATTTCGCGCCGACCCACCGAAGACCCTCGCCGACTTCTTCAATGTCCAGAAATATCCCGGTCCGCGGGCACTGCGGCGCAGTTCGGCGAAGTTCAACATGGAGCTCGCGCTTCTGGCCGATGGCGTCAAGCCGGGAGATGTTTATGCAGTTCTTTCGACACCGCAGGGCGTGGACCGCGCCTTGTTCAAACTCACTTCGATCCGTTCCACCACCGTGTGGTGGAACGCGACGAGCGAGCCGGCCCAGATGCTGAGCGACGGGCGCGCGGCATTCAGCACGATCCTGAACGGCGATATCTACGACGCGACCATCCATCGCAAAGAGATCGCGCCGATATGGGATGACCAACTTTACGAACTCGACGTCTTTGGCATCCCAAAGGGAAATCCGAACCTGTCCAAGGCACTCGATTTCCTGCGCTTCGCGACCGCGTCGCAGCCGCTGGCGGCCGTCTCCGACTGGGTGCCATACGGACCGGCGCGGCGATCTTCCCTGCCCTTCGTCGGGCGAAACCCGGACCTGAAGATCGCAATGCGGCCGTTTCTGCCGACTACGCCGGAGAATTTCTCGACTGCCTTTGCGGTCGACGATGTGTGGTGGCAGGCAAACGGGCCGCGCATCGAGGCGCGCTGGCAGACTTGGCTTGGAACGCCCTGACCTGATTCGTTCTATCGGTGCTATTCCGGTTTCGCCATGCCGTTGATTGGGGCAAAGCGGATTTCGAATATTTCAACCATTGCTGCGTTAAAGAAACAGGCAGCGGATATGGACGCGTCGCGGCTATGTTCGATTGACAAGCGTTGAACCCCCGTCAAGTTAACGACTCCGACGCATCGAGGCTGGCCAGGGCAGAGATGTTTTCATACGCGATGCGGCGATTCCTGGGCGCCATCCCAACGCTGTTTGTCATCATCACCCTTGCCTTCTTCCTGATGCGCGTTGCGCCCGGCGGCCCGTTCGACAGCGCCCGCAGTCTGCCGCCGGAGATCCGGCACAATGTCGAGGCGGCCTATGACCTCGATAAGCCGCTCTATCAGCAATATTTCCTCTATCTCGGCCGTCTGGCGCATTTCGATCTCGGTCCTTCGTTCAAGACGAAAGACTTCACGGTCTCGCAGCTGATCGGCGATGGCCTGCCGGTGAGCGCGCGATTGGGTTTCGCCGCCATGCTGATCGCGTTCGCGTTCGGCGTATCGCTGGGAACGATCTCGGCGCTGAATCAGAACCGATGGTCTGATTACAGCGTAATGACACTGGCGATGTTCGGCATCACCATCCCGACTTTCGTCACCGCGCCTGTCCTCACCCTCATCTTCGGCGTCTACGGCATCACGCTCTTCGGCACGAATTATTCGCTGCCGGTCGGCGGTTGGAACGACGGCGCGTTTCGCAACATGATCCTGCCGGTGATTGTGCTGGCGCTGCCGCAGATTGCGGTGATCTCACGGCTCATGCGGGGTAGCATGGTCGAGGTGCTGCATTCCAACTATGTCCGCACCGCCCGCGCAAAGGGCCTGCCGAACCGCTTGGTCGTCGTGAAGCACGCGCTGCGCGCCGGTCTACTGCCGCTGGTGAGCTATCTCGGCCCGGCGACGGCCTACATGCTGACCGGCTCGCTGGTGGTGGAAACGATCTTCCAGATACCCGGCATCGGCCGCTACTTCGTCCAAGGCGCTCTGAATCGCGACTACACGCTGGTGATGGGCGTCATCATCTTCTACGCGACATTCATCATCCTGCTGAACTTGTTGGCGGACATCCTTTATGCCGCGCTCGATCCGCGCGTGAGATACCGATGAGCGCCGTTGGCCGCACCGAAGAGATGATGGAGCGCGCGCTCGACATCAAGGGTCGCAGCCTTTGGGTGGATGCGCGCCGCCGCATGCTGCGCAACCGGGCCGCCGTCGTCAGCGTCGTGATCCTGTCGATCATCACGCTGATGGCGGTGTTCGCGCCGCTTCTCTCCGCCTACAGCTACGACGCGCAGGACTACAATGTGGTGTCCTGTGCACCGGACTGGTGGCCCGACCGCTCGGTGCTCTGCCACGCCGGCGGAACGCACTGGTTCGGAACCGACGCGGTCGGCCGCGATCTGTTCATCCGCCTTCTGTACGGCGCGCGAATATCGCTGGCCGTAGGTCTCGTCGCCACCTTCGTGAGCCTGATGATCGGGGTCACCTATGGCGCGATCGCCGGTTATGTCGGGGGAGCCGTGGACGGCTTGATGATGCGGGTCGTGGATGTCCTCTACTCGCTGCCCTACATCTTTTTCGTCATCGTCCTGATGGTGGTGTTCAAGCGCAACTTCATCCTGCTGTTCGTCGCCATCGGAGCGGTGGAGTGGTTGACGATGGCGCGGATCGTTCGCGGTCAGACGCTTTCGATCAAGCAGAAAGAGTTCATCGAAGCCGCGCGCGCCTCTGGCGTCGGTACGGCGGGGATGATCGCGCGCCACATCGTGCCCAATGTGCTGGGACCAGTGGTGATCTACGTCACGCTAACGATCCCATCCGTGATCCTGTCGGAGAGTTTCCTCTCCTTCCTCGGCCTCGGTATCCAGGAACCGCTGACCTCATGGGGCGTGCTGATCTCCGAAGGCAAGGACCAGATGGAGACGGCGCCTTGGCTGCTGCTGTTCCCGGCGCTGTTCATGGCGGTGACGCTGTTCTGTTTCAACTTCATCGGTGACGGTCTGCGCGACGCGCTCGACCCGAAGGATCGCTAGATGGCCGCACCGATCCTGGAAGTGAAAGACCTCGACGTCCGCTTCTGGACGCCCGACGGCGAAGTGCATGCGGTGCGCAACGCGAATTTCACCATCGACGCAGGCGAATGCCTCGGCGTCGTCGGCGAATCGGGCTCAGGCAAGACCCAACTGTTTCTCGCCACCATCGGCTTGCTCGCCGCGAACGGCAAAGCCACCGGCAGCGTGAAATATCGCGGCGAGGAAATCCTCGGCCTGAGCGAGCGCCGGCTCAACGCCTATCGCGGTTCGAAGATCACCATGATCTTCCAGGACCCGCTGACCAGTCTCACGCCGCACATGAAGGTGGGACAGCAGGTGATGGAGGCGCTGCGCATCCACCAGCGCCTGCCAGCCAGCGAAGCTGAACGGCGCACGATCGAGATCCTCGAGCTCGTTCGCATTCCGGAGGCGCGGCGACGGATGGATCAGTATCCGCACGAACTGTCCGGCGGCATGCGCCAGCGCGTGATGATCGCGATCGCGACGATCTGCGGCCCAGACCTGCTGATCGCAGACGAGCCCACGACCGCGCTCGATGTGACGGTGCAGGCCCAGATTCTCGACATCATGCGCGATCTGAAGACCGAACTCAGGACCGCCATCGCGCTGATCAGCCACGATATGGGCGTGATCGCCGGCATCGCAGACAAGGTCCAAGTGATGCGCAATGGCGACATCCTGGAAGCTGGTCCGGTGGACGACATCTTCTACCAGCCGAAAACGGGCTATACGAAGATGCTGCTCGACGCGATGCCGCGCCTCGATGCACCGGACCGCAAAGGCCACGCTCATCCTGTTCCGGTCATCGGCGATGCGAATATCCTGCGTGTCGAAGACCTTAAGGTCCATTTTCCGGTCGCGAACGGAAGCGCCGTGTTCGGTCGCACCAAGCCGTTGCGCGCCGTCGATGGGGTGAGCTTCGATCTGCGCCAGGGCGAAACCCTCGGCGTCGTGGGCGAATCCGGCTGCGGAAAGTCCACGCTCGCGCGCGCCGTGCTGAAGCTGTTGCCCAAGACGGATGGCACGATCGTGTGGTGCGGCAAGGATCTCGGCGCTGCGGACGACGAACAGACCCGCAAGCTGCGCAAGGAACTTCAGATCGTCTTTCAGGATCCGCTCGCGAGCCTCGATCCGCGTATGACGATCGGCCAATCCATCGCCGAACCGCTGCGTGCCTTATGTCCCGAACTCAGCCGCGCCGACGTCGTTGGGAAGGTGCGCGAGATGATGGACCGTGTCGGCCTCGATCCGGGATGGATCAACCGCTATCCGCACGAATTTTCCGGCGGCCAGAACCAGCGCGTCGGGATCGCGCGCGCGATGATCCTGAAACCGCGGCTCGTGATCTGCGACGAGGCCGTGAGTGCTCTCGACGTATCCATCCAGGCCCAGATCATCGACCTGATCGTCAAGCTGCAATCCGAGTTCGGTATGTCGCTTATCTTCATCAGTCATGATCTCTCGGTCGTCCGGCAGATCTCGCACCGGGTGATGGTGCTTTACCTTGGCCGTGTGGTGGAATTTGCGGGTCGTGACGCGATCTACAGCGACGCGCGCCATCCCTACACCCGCGCGCTTATCGCTGCGGTACCGATTCCCGATCCGAAGAAAGAGCGCAACAAACCGCGCCTGAAGCTTTCAGGCGATCTGCCATCGCCGCTAGACACCCGGGCCCAGCTCACCTTCCTGAAATCGAAGCTGATCGACGATCCCGACGCCGTGCAATACCAGCCGAAACTGATCGAGATTGCGCCCGGCCATTTGGTGGCCGAACACGATCCGGTCTGACAGCTATTTCATCCGTTTGACTTTGTAGCTCTGGTTTAGATCGTTAAGCGTGAGCGCATAACTGCCCAGGAATGCACGGCTGATGGTGACGATGTTTTCCTTAGGATTTTTCTTGAAATGCGCGGTGGCAGTATCGCCTTCAATTTCCTGCCACACCTGTCCGTTGTCGAGGAATACGATGAAGCGTCCTGTCGGGGTCAGCGCGTAGTCGGTGAGCGTGGCGGTTATGCTGTCGAGTTCCTTCGCCGCAGCGACTTGGGGCGGTGGTGGATTGACCTTCGCCTGTTCTTCCGGTGGCAAGCGGTCGGCGCCGAACTGCTTGGGCTCGGTCTGCGGCGTCTCGTTGCTGCTGCCGAAGATATGGTCCAGCCCGAACCACGATGTGCCTTCCTCCTTGGCCACCTGCGCCGCCGGTTCGGCGAGCGCAGCCTGCAGCTGCGGTTTCAGGGCGTCGTAACAGGCAAGGCGAGCCTTATCGTCCGCGATTGCCACGCATTTGTTCATCGCATTCAACAGATCGCCGCGGGGATCGGCGGCGGCAGGCGCCATTACGGTGGCGACAAGGATTATCCCGAACAGGATGGCGCGCGAGTTCATGTCTTGTTTATCGGCCTCTGGTTAATATCCCAGGATTCGCGGGGGCTTATCCGCAACAGACTAGGGTATGGACCGGCGGAGCGCGAGAGGGTGCGCGTTTGGCTGGGCACGACGGGGCATGGCGAAAAACGGCTTTTCACGACTGCTCGCGATAACGGCGGCGATCGTTCTGTTGAGCGCTTGCGCGCCGCGAAACGATTCCGGTCAGAATTTGACGACCCTCAATCGCGGCAACCAGGCCGAGGTGAAAAGTCTCGATCCCGATTTCATCGATGACCAATGGGAAGCGTTTCTGGTCGGCGACATGATCGTCGGACTGACGACGGACGCCGCCAATGGCGACCCCATGCCTGGCGTTGCCACGAAGTGGGAAATGTCGCCGGACGGCAAGACCTGGACGTTCCATCTGCGCGATTCCGTGTGGTCGGACGGGCTCCCGGTGACATCACAGGATTTCGTCTATGCCTGGCGTCGGCTCATCGATCCCAAAATCGCGGCGCCCTATGCCTATTATCTCTGGCTGATCAAGAACGGTGAGGCGATCAGCAACGGCAAGCTGCCGCCGTCTGCGCTGGGCATACAGGCCGTCGACGACAAGACGCTGGTCATCACGCTGGAGCATCCGGCGCCCTATTTTCCCGAATATCTGCTCCATCAGACAACGTGGCCGGTTCCGCGCCATCTGGTGAAAAAGCTTGGCAACGCCTGGTCGCAGCCGGCGAACTACGTCGCCAATGGACCCTACATCGTGAAGGAATGGGTACCGAACGACCATCTGACGATGGTGAGGAATCCGAAGTTCTACGACGCGGCGCATGTCCGGCTTCAGACCGTGAACTACTATCCGACACAGGACAACGTGGCAGCGATAAACCGCCTGCGCTCCGGCGATCTCGACACGCTCTATACCCTGCCCGCGGTGAAGATCGACTGGCTACGGACGAACATGAAGAAGGAACTGAGCATCATCCCCAACCTCAGCAATTTCTACATCGCGCTGAACGTGCAGCATAAGCCCTTGAACGACATTCGCGTGCGCGAGGCGTTGAACCTCGCCTACAATCGCGAAGAGCTGACCTATCAGATCATCAAGCTGGGCGATCCTCCCGCTTACAGCTTCGTACCGCCGGGGGTCGCGAACTACCCGCAAGGCGCGCACTTCGCGTTCAGATCGCTCGGTTATCCCGAGCGTATCAAAGAGGCTCAAGCCTTGATGCGCGCGGCGGGCTACGGACCGGACAACCGGTTGAAGCTGAGCTACGAAACGACGACGATGCCGGACAGCAAACGCTATGCGGCCGCCTATCAGGCGATGCTCAAAGCGATCTACGTGGACATCGACATCCTGCAGACCGACAGCCAGATCCACTACCGCAATCTGCAGCAGCACAATTTCGACATAGCCGCGGCAGCCTGGGTGGCGGATTTCAATGACGCGACAAACTTCCTCGATCTGCTGAAGACCGGCTCCGGAAACAATTATGGGCTTTACTCGAACCCGAAATACGATGCCCTTCTGGCAAAGGCGCAGGACACCGTCGATGCGAAAACGCGCGGTGAGTTGCTGAA
Organism: Rhizomicrobium sp.; assembly: GCA_036490455.1. Taxonomy (GTDB): domain Bacteria; phylum Pseudomonadota; class Alphaproteobacteria; order Micropepsales; family Micropepsaceae; genus Rhizomicrobium. Next base: position 2,133 of record DASXDS010000017.1, on the reverse strand, counting down.
ACAGGCTGAGCAGCTTGCGCTCGACGATTACGCCGTTGTCCCCATCCGCTTCGGGCAGACCCTGGACATCATTATGCCGCAGGTGAAGGGCTGGATTGCCAACCCGCGGAATTTCAACCGCTCGCGCTGGCTCTGGAAAGAGGCCGTCCAGCCGCAGTAACGTTCCGAGGATGCGGGGCGTCGTCGGGTTTACGGGTTGCGTGCTTGCCTTGTTTCTGGCGATGCCGGCGCTCGCGGCGCCCACAGTCCTCAATCGCGGCAACGGTGGTGAACCCAAGAGCCTCGATCCGCATTTCATCGATGCGCTGAACGAGTCCAATATCGTCGGCGATCTGCTGACCGGTCTGACGACACTCGATCCGGCGGCGCGGCCGATTCCGGGATCGGCGCTCCGTTGGGAGACCTCGCCGGACGGCAAAACCTGGACCTTTCATCTGCGCGACCAGTTGTGGTCCGACGGCACGCCTGTCACCGCACAGGATTTCGTGTTCGCGTGGCAGCGGTTGCTCGATCCGAAGACCGGCGCGTTCTATGCGTACAATCTGTGGGTCATGAAGAATGCGCATGCGATCAGCACCGGCACGAGACCGCCCCGCGCGCTGGGCGTCGCAGCATCAAACGACAAGACGCTGATCGTCACGCTCGAACATCCCGCACCCTACCTGCCGGAGCTTCTGACCCACGACACCGCCTATCCCCTGCCACGCAAGGTCGTGCTGGCAAAAGGCGCTGCCTGGTCGCGCCCGGAGAACTTTGTCGGCAACGGGGCCTATGTGCCGAAGGCGTGGGTGCCGAACGACCGTATCACGCTGGTGAAGAACCCACGCTTCTACGATGCCGCGCATGTGCACATCGATGTCGTGAACTACTGGCCGACACAGGACACCGCCGCTGCGCTGGACCGGTTGCGGGCCGGTGAACTCGATACCCAGACGCCCATGCCGCTGTCCGAACTCGGCTGGATGCGGGCGCATATGGCGCCTTACCTCCACACGATCCCGTTTCTCGGGCTCTCCTATGTCGCGATCAATTTCCGGCATCCACCGCTCAACGATGTGCGGGTGCGCCGCGCCCTCAACCTTGCCTACAACCGCGAAGTGATGACGGAGAAGGTCCTGCGGTTGGGCGATCCGCCCGCCTACAGTTTCTTACCCCCGGGCATCGCGAATTTTCCGGGCGGCGCGGAGATGGACTTTGCGCACCTGCCCTACGCAGATCGCATTGCCAAGGCGCGCTGGCTTATGGAACGGGCCGGCTTCGGCACAGACAACCGGCTGCACCTCGCGTTCGAAACGATCGCCGATCCCGATCAGAAACGGATCGCCGCAGTCATGCAGGCCATGCTGAAGCAGATTTACATCGACCTGGAAATCGTGCCGGTCGATGCCGCCGTGCATTATCGTAACCTGCAGCAAGGCACATTCGATCTCGCCGGCGCATCGTGGTTCGCGGATTTCAACGACGCTACCAACTTCCTCGACCTGCTGCGCCACGACAGCGGCAACAACTTCAGCAAGTACGACAATCCGAAATTCGATACGTTGCTCGACAAGGCGCAGCAGGAGACCGATCTCGAGGAGCGCGGACGAATTCTGCTGGCTGCAGAGCGGATCGCGTTGGCGGATTATCCTTGGATTCCAACACGCTTTCGCACAACCCAGGATATTGTTGCGCCCTATGTGAAAGGCTGGATTGAAAACGTGCGCGACTTCAATCGCAGCCGGTGGTTGTGGCTCGACGGCAAGCCTTTACCACGCTGAGGGACGCCGCGACGGCACGCCGCAATGGCATGACTAGCCCGTTCATTGACGTGATAATCGTTACCGATAATTTAGAATTCGATAGCATTGAAAGGACGGGATTGTGGGCGAGGCGCCAAAACCGCTGAAATTCAAACTTCCGGGCAAAAACAGCCGCTTGGCCCTCGACAGGCTGTTTAAAGACCAGGACACAGGTGCCCTCAACCAGCGCGAGAAGACCCAATCGGCGCGCGACGCAGCCCGGGTGCTGGCCAACGAACTCGACAAGGTGCGCAAGTAACGGCGGCTTCAGGGAAGGTCGCCGCCCATCGGCTCGTCGGCGCGAACCGGCTTATCGGACCTGCGCACTCAGATAGCTCGTCAGCATGTCCGG
>DASXDS010000013.1:0-7053 GCA_036490455.1 Rhizomicrobium sp. | reverse complement strand
GATGTTCTTTGCACGATCGACCGCTACGACTGCGGCACCTTCGGCGGCGAACAGCAACGCACTCGCTCTACCGATCCCACTCGCCGCGCCCGTGACGACGGCAACCTTCCCTTGCATGCGGCCCATGGCACCTCTCCCTGTTGTTTTGGCGGAAAGCTTGCGCCTGCGGCCCGCGCCGCTCAAGACAGCCGCCGCGGCGACAGGATCAGCGGCCGATCCGGCCCGTCACCGGCATCGAACTGGTCAACCCGCCATCGACCGCGATGTGCTGGCCGTTGACGTAGGAGGCTTCGTCGCTCGCGAGGAACAGCGCCATGTAAGCGATCTCGTCCGGTACGCCATGGCGCTTCAGCGGATTGAGCTGGCCGATGCGGTCGGCGGTGCCGCGTTGTTTGGCGTAATCGAAGATCGGCTTCGTCATGCCCGTTTCGATGATGCCGGGACAGATCGCGTTCACCCGCACATTGGTGCCGGTCAGATAGTTCGCCGCCGTCGTCGTGAGGTTGATCACACCCGCCTTGCTCGCGCTGTAAGGTCCGCCGCCGGCGCCGGACCGGATACCGGCAACCGACGCGGTGCAGACGATCGAACCCTTCTTGTGAGGGATCATCGCGCGCGAGGCATGTTTGATGGCGAGGAAGACGCCGATCAGGTTCACATCCAGGATCGCGCGCCAGTCGGCCGCGTCGAGCTCGAAGAACGGCCGCTGGCCGCCGCCGCTGACACCGGCGTTGGCGAACATCACATCCAGCTTGCCGAACTCGTTCACCGCGGTGTCCACGACGCGTGCGACATCGTCTTCCGATGAAGCGTCCGCCGTCAGCGCGAGCGCGCGGCCACCGGCCTCGGTTATCGCTTTGCCGGTCTCCTCGATCTCCTTCGCGCGGTCCACGGCGACGACCGCTGCACCTTCGGCAGCGAACAGCTTTGCGCTCGCGCGGCCGATGCCGCTGGCGGCACCTGTGACGATCGCGACTTTGCCTTCCAGACGGCCCATTGCTCTCTCCTGTTATCCGACGCGAGCTTGCCCGCCCCGGCGCTTCGGTCAAGAGTGCCGCCCGCTATTCAACGCCGCCACCGATGCCCTTCAACTCCTATCCGTATATCGCCTTTTTGATTTTCGCGGTCGGCGCGTTCCTGTTGCTGGAGGCTTATTTCCCGCGCGCGCGGCGGCCCTACCTGCTGCTGCTTTCGTATCTGTTCTACGCGTGGTGGCGCACCGATTTTATCCTGCTGCTCGTCGGCTCGACGATCGTGAATTACACGATAGGATCCGAGATCACCCGCCGACATGCGAAGGGGTGGTCAACCCATGTCTTGCTGCTCGCAGGGCTTGCATTCAACCTCGGGCTGATTTCGCTTTTCAAATACGATGACTTGTTCGTAGGCACTGCGAATGCGTTGTTCGGAACGGGCTTTGCCCTGCCGCACTTCTTCCTGCCGCTGGCGATCTCGTTCTTCACCTTCGAGCAGATCAGCTATCTGGTCGATGCTTCGCAGGGGAAAACGAGACTCTACTCGTTCCTCGATTACGCGCTGTTCGTCGCGTTTTTCCCGCATCTGATCGCAGGCCCGATCGTACGCTACAACGATCTCATCCCGCAGTTTCATGAGAGTCGGGATACTCAGACACGCGACACCGACATCGCAGCCGGAGCGACACTTTTCACCATCGGACTCGCGAAGAAAACGCTGATCGCCGACAATCTGGCGCCGTTCGCCGATGCGATCTTCGGCAGCGCGCAGCACGGCGTGGCGCTCGGTCCCGGCGATGCATGGCTCGGCACGCTGTTCTTCGCGTTCCAGATATATTTCGATTTCTCGGCCTATACCGATATGGCGCTGGGCAGCGCCTGTATGTTCGGGATCCGGCTGCCGTTCAACTTCAACTCGCCCTACAAGGCGGCGAGCATCATCGAGTTCTGGCGCCGCTGGCACATTTCGCTGTCCACCTTCCTGCGCGACTATCTCTACATCTCGCTCGGTGGCAACCGGCAGGGCAGCGTGCGCCGCTATGTGAACTTGATGATCACCATGCTGCTCGGCGGTCTCTGGCATGGCGCGAACTGGACCTTCATGCTGTGGGGCGGACTGCACGGCACTTATCTCGTGATCAATCACGCGTGGCGCAACGTCGCCGGTCGCTTCGGATGGCGGCCGCCGGAGAACCTTGCCTGGGCATCGCACGCGGCGAGCGTGCTTATCACTTTCGCGGCCACGACTTTCGCCTGGGTGGTGTTCCGGTCGCCCGATCTCGCGAGCGCAGGCAATGTGATGCGCGGACTTGTGGGCGGCGGCTCGTCCCATCTCGTCTCGTTCTCGCCGCTCGCGGCGGGAGCACTCGTCGTGCTGTTTGCAGTGGTGTGGTTCGCGCCCAACAGCATGGAGATCCTGTGGGCCTACCGTCCGGCGCTGGAACCGCCGCGCGGCACCTCGCAGGTGCGCGACATCGGACGGTGGCGCTGGCAGCCGAGCCGGCGCGGTGCGATCGCTTATGGCGCGCTCTGCGTCGGCGCAATGCTTGCGCTCTCCAATCTCAGTCCCTTCATTTACTTTCAGTTCTGAAAATGAGCGGGCGTGCCTATCTCGGCTGGTTTCTTGGGGTCGTGGTCACAGCCGTCGTCGCGATGGTGGCCTTCAACGCGTTTGCCGACGCTTACCTTTTATCGACGCCAAAAGGAAAAAGCCTGCAGACCGTCTCCGGCTTCGAGCGCGTCCTGAAACCCGCATGGCTCGACAGCATCAAGCCGGACACCGTGTTCGCCGGGTCGAGCCGGATGCGCGAGGGATTCGATCCGACGCTGCTCGATCCTGCGTTGCATCTGCACAGTTTCGATTACGGCTTGTCGAGCATCTCGCCTTACGAGGCGCGGCGGCTGATCCAGGACAGCGCCGCGCAGCCCTCGGTCCGGGCGATTTTCGTGTCGATGGACGCTTTCGCGAGCACGGCCGCTGTTGCGCGAGCGGGCTCCGGGTTCGACGAGCTCCGTCTTGCGGTCACGGCGAGCGGGCAGCCCACACCGCGGCGAAGCTTGTGGTTGTTCACCACGCGGTATCTGAGCGGCGGCGCGCTGGGCATGCATGCGCTCAGTCTTTATCTGCTGGCACAACTCAAATCGGGACAACCGGCGAGCGACCGGCCCGATCTCTTCACGGCCTACAGTCGCATGACGCAGACCGGGTTTCGCAAAGACCTGGCTTTTCGCTATGGGCGGCAAATGGCATGGAGCGCACCGGCGCGGCGCGAGTTCAACCTCGCATTGGACGCGCTCTGCAACACCGGCGTCCGCGCTTATCTGTTCTTTCCGCCGGATCATTTCGCCATGATCGCGCGCTACATGGCGAATAACGCGGATGGGCTCCTGTCCTTCAAACATGAGGTTTTGCACGACGTGCAACGCCACAACGTGCGTTGCCGTGGCAAGGTCTCTCTGTTCGATTTTCTCACCCTGAACGACCTGACGCGCGAGACGATCGGTCCGGCCGGCAGCAATAGCTACATCGACCTGATCCACTTCCGCCCGCCGATCGGCGTGCGGCTGGCGCGGCGGATGCTGGGAAACAACGATCTCGGCATCGACCTGACTGCTGCCCACGATCCGGATAATGAGATCGACCGGCTGAAGAACGATGTTGCGGCGTGGCGGGCGGCGCATCCCGAGATACAACCGTCCGGCGTTGCACCGCGGCCGGAAGCGGACAAAGAGGACTGAACCGATGGATCTGGCCAAACCGCGCGTCGATGTCGGGCTCAACACCAACAACCTCGAACCGATGCTCGCTTTCTGGCAGGAACAGGCCGGCGCCAGGTTCGACCACGTACTGCCGATCTCGCGCGGCTTGCAGCAGCATCGCCACGACATCAACGGCTCGGTGCTGAAGATCAACCACTACCGCGATGCGCTGCCCGAACGGCCGCCAAGCGGCTACGCCGAAGTGCTGATTGCACATGAAAGACTTTCCGCGCCGCGGTCGCTGGTCGATCCGGACGGAAACGCTGTAAGCCTCGTGCCGCCGGGTACACTCGGAATCGATCAGATCGGCATCCGGCTGAAGGTGCGCGATGTGGCGGCCCACAAGCGGTTCTATGGCGAGACCCTGGCTCTGCCGGAAATCCCCTACCCCGCCGGCGCGGCCTATAAAGCAGCCGAGACGGTCATCCTGTTCGAACAGGCAGCCGATGTGCCCGCTGACGCCGTGTTCGACGGCAAAGGCTGGCGCTACATCACGTTCCAGGTCTTCAAGGTCGACACCGAGCACGCCCATGCCATCGCGCATGGCGGAAGCGAGGGCTTCCCGCCACGCACCCTGGGCGAGACAGCCCGCATCTCGATGATCCGCGATCCCGACGGCAACTGGATCGAGCTGTCGCAGCGCGCGTCGATCACCGGCTCGCTGGCGCCGGGCTAGTTCCAGAAGGCGCGCAGCCTCTCCACTTCGGCGCGGCCCTGGCGGACCCCGGCAGCCGCGATCTCGCCGCGTCGTGAACCGTCCATCAGGTTCAGCCCGAACGCGTCCAGGCATTCCTGGTTCGGCGTGACCAGTTCGACTTTGGCGCCCGACGCGCGGAGCGCTTCGACCTCGCCCTCGATGCGGGCGCGCATGAAATCGACCGCGGCGTTGGAGAGCACGGCGACGGCGAGCACCCGTTCGCAGCCCTTCGCGAGGTCGAAATTCGTTGCCGAACGCATGCCGCCATCGACATAGCGACGGCCTTTGATGGTGATCGGCGGAAAGATGCCGGGCACGGAGCAGCTGGACGCGATACCCCGGCCCAGCTCGATCCCCGAATGCTCGTCCCAGACCACAAAGCGTCCGTCTTCGGCATCGACCGCGGTGCAGGCGTAACCGGTGGGCCAACCCTCCTTGCCGGAGGCAACGTGACCGAAGCTGGCAATGAACGCCTCCTCGGGCATTGTCTTCGCGGCCAAGGCGAAGGCGCCGATCTCGACGCGAAGGGCCTGCGCCTCCACCTCGTCGGCCGGGCGACGGGCCATGAACTTCATCAGAGGCGAGAGGTCCGGTGCCGACGCGGGAGCTTTGCCGCTGCCCTTGCGCGCCGCGTCGCGCTGGGCCTGTTCGACCTGCGACGCCACCAGCGAGGCCGGAGACCGGCCGGACGCCAATTGTGCCCCGACAAACGACCCAGCAGAGGTGCCGACGATCCGGCCGGCCTTGGCAAGCTCAATACCCTGTTCGGCCAGCCCCGCCGCCAACCCGATCTCCCAGGCGATGCCGACCGGTCCACCGCCGCCCAATACCAAAGCCCGCTCAGCCATCATTGCCTCCCGCAAGAGCTGGACGTTAGCAATTTCACACTGGCCTCCAAAGCGCGTTCCTGTGACTGTTGTCCCTGTCATCCGGGGCCGGAACCCGTCTAAACTCTCATTGGGATGTCTGCAGCGAACGATTCGACCGAGAACGCCTGGTTCCGCACGGAATCACGCGGAGGCACCTTCCGGCTGATCGTCGGCGGGAAGTGGCTGACGCACGAAACCGCGGACCTCGATACCAAGCTGCGCACGGTCAATGCCGGCGGCGCCAAACAGGCCGAGATCGACGGCAGCGAGATCGAAAAGCTCGACAGCGCCGGCGCATGGCTGTTGCTGCGCGCCAAGCGCGAGTTCGAAGAAGCCGGGACGAAGGTAACCGAGTTTCACCTGCCGGAAGTGTATGCCCCTCTGCTGCACACACTGGATCGCGACCACTCGGCACCGCCAGTCACCCTGCCCAACCGGCACACCTTCAACGCATTCCTGGAGCGGACAGGCCGCGGCACGATCCACGCGCTGACCCAAGGCCGCGACATGCTTGGCTATCTCGGCAACATCACGGTCGAGACGATCTACGTCATCGGTCCGCAGAAACAGCTGCGCTGGATCGCGTTCACCCATCAGGTGGAAGAGACCGGGATCAACTCCCTGCCGATCGTGGGGCTGCTCTCGTTCCTGATCGGTATCGTGCTCGCGTATCAGGGCGCGGATCAGCTGCGCCGTTTCGGCGCCGAGATCTTCACCATCAACCTGCTCGGCGTCGGCATGCTGCGCGAGATCGGCGGCCTGATGACCGCGATCATCATGGCGGGCCGCTCCGGTTCCTCGTTCACCGCGCAAATCGGCACGATGAAGGTGAACGAGGAAATCGACGCGATGCAGACCATGGGTCTGAACACCGTCGATGTGCTGGTGCTGCCGCGCATCATCGGCCTCATGCTCACCCTGCCCTTGCTCACCTTTTACGCGGACATCATGGGCATGATCGGCGGCGCACTGATGTGCTACTTCGATCTGGGCATCAGCTTCCCGGCGTTCATGCGCCAGCTGCACGAAGCGATAAACGTGAACACCGTGCTGGTGGGCATCATCAAAGCGCCGGTATTTGCGTTCGTGATCGCGCTGGTCGGCTGCTACGAAGGCCTGCAGGTGGAGCGCAACGCCGCCAGCGTCGGCAAGCTCACGACGCGGTCGGTGGTGGAATCCATATTCCTGATCATCGTGCTCGACGCCGGCTTCTCCATCCTTTTCTCGCTGCTGAAGATCTGACGATGGCCGACGAGAAAAAAGACGTCATCATCAGTGTTCGCGGACTGACCAACCAGTTCGGCGACAACGTGGTGCACGATCACGTCGATCTGGACGTCTATCGCGGCGAAGTCCTTGCGATCGTGGGCGGCTCCGGCACTGGCAAGTCCGTGCTGTTGCGCTCCATCATCGGGCTGATCGAACCCGCCGAAGGCGAGATCGAGATTTTCGGGGTCGATCCCCGCACCCTGAGCGGCCATGCGCTGGAGCAGCTCCAGATCCGCTGGGGCATGCTGTTCCAGGAGGGTGCGCTCTTCAGCTCGCAGACCGTCGCCGAAAACATCCAGGTGCCGATGCGCGAATACACCAAGATGTCCCAGGAGCTGATGAACGAAATCGCTTCGGTGAAGCTCTCCATGGTCGGTTTGGCGGAAAGCGCCGCGCCGAAATATCCATCCGAGATATCCGGCGGCATGAAGAAGCGCGCCGGTCTCGCACGGGCCCTCGCCCTCGATCCCGAACTGCTCTTCCT
>DASXDS010000011.1:0-25464 GCA_036490455.1 Rhizomicrobium sp. | reverse complement strand
CATATCCGGCGATGCGACCAATAATGTGATCGACTTCAATGGTACGACCCAGGTCAATACGCTCTACACGCTGACGATCGACGGTCTGGGTGGCAACGACACGCTGGGCGGTGGTGACCAGGCGGATGTGCTCAACGGCGGTGACGGCGACGACACGCTCGCCGGCAACGGCGGCAACGACACGTTGGACGGAGGTACAGGCAACAACACCGCGTCTTACGCATCTGCGACGTCCGGCGTTACAGTCGATTTGACCCTGCAAGGTTCGGCGCAAAACACCGTAGCAGCGGGCAGCGACACACTCATCAACATCCAAAACCTGACCGGCTCGATTTTCAGCGACACCCTGACAGGCGACGACAACGCCAACATCCTCAACAGCGGCCATGGTGGCAAGGATGTCATGAGCGGTGGCGGTGGCAACGACACGTTCGTGTTCGGCAAGGACTTCGGCGCAACCGACACGCTCGACGGAGGCACCGGCACCGACACCCTCTCCTTGAAGGGAGATTATTCGGCCGGCGTAGTCTTCACCAATACCACAATGGTCAACGTCGAACAGATCGTACTGGCCGCCGGACACAGTTATAAACTTACAACGGCAGATGCCACAGTCGCGGCCAACCAGACTCTCACCGTCGATGGCTCGGCCCTTGGCGGCAACGGTGTCCTTAGCTTCATAGGCAGTGCCGAAACCAACGGATCTTTCGTGATCACCGGCGGTGCCGGCAATGACGTACTGGTCGGCGGCGCCAAGAATGACACTTTCAATTTGGCGGGCGGCGGCAACGATTCGGTCAATGGCGGTGCCGGCAACGACACGTTCAACATGGGAGCAGCGCTTACGGCCGCCGATCGGATCAACGGTGGGCCGGGCGCCGGCACAGATCGGGTTGTACTCAACGGGAACTATGCCGGCGGCCTCACGCTCAGTGCGACCACGTTGACCAACATTCAGTTCATCACGGTCACGGCCGGCCACAGCTACAATCTGACGACCAATGACGCGACTGTCGCAGCGAACGGGATTCTCGCCATTCAGGGTTCGACTCTTGGAGCGGCGAACACACTGACGGTGGATGGCAGCGCGGAGACCAATGGCCGGTTCGTCTTGACCGGTGGTGCCGGCAACGACGTGCTCAAAGGCGGAGCCGGTAACGACACACTCACGGGTAACGCTGGGGCGGATAGTTTCGATCTCACCAAAGGCGGAAACGATGTCGTTCACGGTGGCGACGGCAGCGACACGATCACGATGGGAGCGACGCTGACCGCTAACGACCAGATCGATGGCGGTGCCGGATCCGGTGACGATACAGTGTTCCTCAACGGCGACTATTCCGCCGGTGTGACACTCGGGGCTCTAACCCTCACCAACGTCGATTTCCTGGAACTTGCCACGGGGCATAGCTACAAGTTTGTAACGAATGACGCGACCGTGGCCGCCAACCAAAGCATGGTGATCGACGGATCGGCGCTCGCGGCGGGAAATTCCCTGACGGTGGATGCGAGCGCAGAAACGAATGGCAGCTACTATCTTACCGGAGGTGCCGGCAACGATTTTCTCACCGGAGGGGCTGGCAACGATTTCTTCACCGGCAACGGTGGTACCAACACCTACGATCTCTCGAAAGGCGGCAACGACACGGTCCACGGCGGCACCGGCGTGGACAATATCAACATGGGGGCCGCGTTCACCGCTGCAGACACCATCAATGGCGGTGGCGGCGCCGATATCGTGTCGCTGAACGGCGACTATTCGGCTGGTGTAGTGCTAAGCGCAACGACGTTATCCAACGTTGCGACGATCAGCCTAGCCGCCGGTCATAGCTACAGGCTGGTCTCCGCAGCCACCACTGCCGGAGCAGGACAGACCGTCACGGTCGACGGTTCGGCCCTTGGCAGCGGTGACACCCTGACCTTCAACGGCTCGGCCGAAACCAAAGGTTCTTTCACCCTTCTTGGTGGTGCAGGCAACGATGTGCTGACCGGGGGGGGCGGCGCCGACAAGTTCATCGGCGGCGGCGGGGCGGATATCATCACCGCCGGGAGCGGCGCGGATGTCTTTGTCTATGCCGCCACCGCGCAGTCCACGAGCACGACCCATGACGTCATACATGGGTTCAACACTGCCGAAGATCAGTTCAATCTGACCTTTGCGGTGACCGGCGTCGCCACAGCCATCAACACGGGCGCGCTCTCCACGGCAACGTTCGACACGGATCTGGCGGCTGCGGTGAACGCGAGCCATCTTGGCTCGCATCAGGCGGTTCTGTTTACCGCGAACAGCGGCACGTTAAGCGGACACACAATCCTCGTGGTGGACGCCAATGGTACCGCTGGCTATCAGGCGGGGCACGATCTCGTGTTCGACGTGACGGGTGGCACGAACCTCAGCGGACTGAGCACGTCGAACTTCATCTGAAGTGAGCGGGCGAACCACGGCGTGGTTCGCCCATCCAGCTCTTCATGAGAAAGTTGGATCAGGGCGCAACTGGTGCGAGGGCATCAAGCGCGATTTCCATTTCACGAACCGCCTGCGCTTGCGCTCTGTCGTTTGCGCCGGCTTTTTCCAGCGCATCGGCCGCCTCGGCAAGTTGTGTCTCGCCAAACTGTGCCGCGAGGCCGGCCAACCGGTGGGCCAGCTTCGCAATCTGAGGACTGTTCGCCTCTGCTGCGAGGCGAACGAGCTCGATCGCCCGGCTGCGGATTTCGCGGTGCGCTTCCTGCGACAGATCGTACAGGTCCTGTGCCAAGGCGGGCGGCGCTTGCTCTGGCGTGAACGAGGTATGCGGCATCACATTCGCGATAGCTTCGCGCAACTCTGCAGCGGATACCGGCTTGTGCAGAACGAGTTTGGCACCGGCTTGAAGCGCGCGCGCATCGATCGCTTCTGCTGCCGATGCCGTGAGGACGATGACCAGCGTTTTCGCCCGCATGCGAGCGAGAACATCGAACCCATTCATGTCGGGAAGTCCAAGATCCAGGATGACAAGGTCGAATGGGCTTTCTGCAAGCGCCCCAAGGGCGATACCACCCTCCGCCGCTTCCACAACCTCATGGCCGTTGCTTCTGAGCAGTGTCGCAAGCAATCGGCGGTTCAATGCCACGTCTTCCACCAACAATATCCGCGCAGGTGCCGTGCTCATCTGGGGCAGGGCGCCGGCTGCGCGTTCTGCCGTGAAGGAGAAGACAAAACGCGCGCCACCCTGTGGCCGGTTTTCCGCAACGAGTGTGCCGCCCATTCGCTGCGCTATCCGCCGCGACAGAGCCATGCCGAGTCCCAGTCCCTCGTCGTCATCGCGGCCGCTGCGTTCGAACGGTTCGAACAACTTGGCGAGATCGGCTTCGCGCAGTCCGGGACCGGTGTCTTCGACCGCGATCAGAATGGAAAAGGCGTTTTCTCCGATCTTTTGCGCAGAAAGTCGCAGCGTAATCGTGCCGCGATCCACATATTTGACCGCATTCGACAGAAGATTGCGCACGATCTGACGAACCCGTGCGCCGTCGATCCGCAGCCATACACCCGGGTCCCACTCCGCCTCAGTTGTGAATGTAAGACCTTTGCGTCGAGCGATCGTGCCGAACAGTGCCGCTTCGGATTCCACAAGCTTCGATAGATCGGTTGCGCTCAGGCGAAGTGGTGCGTCCGCGCCGAGAGCACCAAGGTCGGTGAGGTCGTCGACAACGCTTTTCAGGCTGCTGAAGACATCGCGAAGTTCGCCGACATCGACCGAAGCATCGTCGCTGGCAGCAAGATCGAACAGACCCTGCATCGCCTGCAGAGGTGTGCGCAGTTCATGACCGACCTCGGCGAGAAACCGGGACTTCGCGCGATCGGCGCGAACCGCAGCAACAACCTGCGACTCCGCTTCCGCGAGCCGGACTTCCAACCCGTGGTCCTGCGGCACGCGCTTCTCATCGGAGGGAATGATTTTGGCTGTTGCGCCCCAGCCTCGCCAAACAGATTGCGCTGCTGCTTGGTGGCGAACGGCCGCGTCCTCGTCGCCCAAAATCCGCGCGCCGGAGGCGGCGCATTCCATAATGACTCCCGCCTCGAACCGTGACGCGAGACCGGCAGCGATCTCAACGGCCAGCGCGTATTTTCGCAGGCTAGCGTCTCGTTTTCCACCAAGGCGCAGCAGTTCCGCTTCGAGCAGAACAACCTTGCCACGATGATCCGTCGGATTCAGCGCGGCCACGCGGCGAAGATACTGCAAGTCTCCACGCCGCATGTTCAGCCCGATCCTGAGACGGGCGACGTTGTCGTAAAAGCGCCAAATGACGCCACCCGGGTGCGAACTCATCGTGTTGCGCAGGGATTTCAGGTTCTCGCAAAGGTCGGCGAGCGCAGCCCAATCCTCACGCACGGCAAGAATTTCTATGCGCACAACCGGCATGTTTTTGGCCCACTCGGCGGGCGCCGTGGCGACGTTACCGCGCAGCGCCTTATCGGAAAGGGCGGGAAGGCCAAGAGGACTTTGCAACGCGCGCGCGAAATTCATCGAATGGCGAATGGCCTCCAGTGCCCTCCCGTCGCCGAGGCGCTCCGCCTTTTCTTCGTCTTCGGCTAGCGAGCGCAGAAAATCTGCGAGCGTCGGTTCGGATCGCCAGGCCACCAACGCGTCGGCCCTGACGGCCAGCGCCGCCGATGCCAGATCGCCCTCGGACATCGCGATGCTGTAAGTCGACCGGCAAGCCGCGCGAAGAGTAGCAAAGGGTTGCCTCCAGACCACGCCGAAATGCGTGGCGCGATAAAGCGTGCCGCTCTTGAGAAATTTCGAAGGCCGAGCGGCTGCCATCGTTCCGAGCGCTGCCGCGCGGTCGTAGTCCTTGAGGGTCGCGCAAATGAACGCATCTGTCGCCACCCATATGGAATCCTGCAATCCCAACCGGCGCGCGCGGGTGGCGGCCCGCAACGCAATCAGTATCGCCTGCAACGGCTGACGCTCGAATGCGACAAGTGCTGCGATGTTGGAGAGTCTGCTCAAGGGATCCAGTTCGTCGTCCTGGCGCAGAGGGCGCCAAAGCCGCCGCAGCGCAAATCCGATGTGCCAGTTCACGGCGGCCCCGATGACGTGATGCAGCTTCGCCACTGCCGGAAGTTTCAGGCCCATCCGCCCCATGGCCTCGACTGACCAGCGCCACGCCTGTTCGTAATCGTCAGCCAGGCGCAGAACCATAATTGCGGCCTCATACGCCTCGGCAAGCTGCGTTCGCGATTTCGCCAGAGAGACAAGAATGCGCGCACGTTCCTCGATCGTGGCCAGATCGTGCCGTGTAGCCGCAGCGAAGAGGGCTTCCCGCACTATCAACCTGCTGGTCCCGATGTCGGGGGAAGTTTCGCGCAGCTGTAGAGCCCATGCTGCCTCGGCGAAATCGTTTGCCGCGCTGCTATCGGCAACGGTCCTCGCGGCCTGTGCACCAAGCGCAAAACGATCGCGCCAAATCGACGGCCGCACATCTTGCAATCCGCCGGAGAGTCGCAGCTGCAAGATCGTTCGCGTCAGATCGGGCAACCTATTGTTGGTTTTTTCCCGAAGCTGCTCGGCCATCATGGCCGCCAAAGTCGCGCGTACATCTGGCTCAACAGCGTTCAGAAGGGCTGCACGCAGTCTGTCGTGGAGGAACGTCGTCGTGCCGTCGGCCACTTTCACAAATCCTGCCGTGCCCAGAGCGGATGCAGCGTCGGCTATATGTGCGAACGGCTGATCGAGAGCTTCGGACATCGTCTGAAGCTCGGCTTCATCCCCCCACAAAGCCAGTGCCACGCCAAGTTCAAGAACACCGGCTGGCAATGCGCGAGCCCGCCGGACGATGCTGTCGGAGAAATCTGCGCGATCGATTGCTGCGGCGCGCGTGGTATCGATTGCCCAGCGGCCATTTTGAATCGCTAGCGCTTCACGCTCCTGCAGCGCTTGTGCGGCATCGAGGAGATCGAGCGGCAGTCCGCTTCCACCTGTGCCCAGCCATTCCGCTATCGCGGAGCCCGCACCGGTGTCGCCCGAAGCCGCATCGAGAAGCGTCGTGCGATCCTCGATGCTTAACGGACCCAAAGTGATCGTTTCGGCCTTGTGCCGGATGGCGTTGGCCGTGCGGTTAGATATTCGTTCCGCGAGAATGACGGTACATAAGCGCTGACCGCCGACGCGAGAAACAAGCGCTGCAAACCGTTGCGCTTCTGCCGACGCTCTATGCCAGTCGTCGACGAACAAGATGATGGGGACGCCAAATCCCTCAAGCCAACCCATGACCCGGGCGATGGCGTCGATGATGCGGACCGCGCTTTCGCTGGTGACTTGCGCAGAGACCGTTGGCGACGGCGCCTGTAGAGCCTCAAAACCGGCCGCCGCGAGGAGCGATTGCTCTTCATTCAGAACCGCTTGCAGCGAGGCCGTACCGGCGAGGGGGTCGTAAAGCAGATCGAGCGCCTTGCTGACAGTCTGCGACAAGGCCTGCAGGATCGGCGCAAAGGCGCTGGAGGAAGCGCCCTCGGCATACTTGCCATAGCCAGCAATGGCGCCATCCGCACGTACTTCGCCGAGTACCGTCTCGATCAGCGCGGTTTTTCCGGCGCCCGATTGTCCTTGCACGAGGATCAGCCCGGTCGATGGATCGGCCAAGCAAGCTTTCAGGCGCCGCTTTTCCGCACTGCGGCCTATCAGCATGTCAGAGTTCTTCGGCGGGACGATTGAGCCGGTAGCCAAAACCGGGCGCTGTCACGATGAGTGCTTCCCCCTCCAAGCGGTCGCCCAGCTTGCGCCGGATGCGGCTGACCAGAGCATCCACAGAACGCAGATCGGACTCAAGCGGATTGCGGCTTACCGCAGCAAGCAGATCATCACGGCTTACGATCTTGGCGCCTGCCTCGATCAGCCGGGCCAGGATTTCGAATTCCCCGCGCGTGAGCGACGCGTTTGTCTCGCCCTCTGATACCGTGCGGGTCTCCATATCCACCATCCAGCGACCGATTCTTTTGCGGCGGCCGAAGCCTGGCTGGCAGCGCCGCATTACGCTGCGGATTCGTGCTGCGAGTTCCCCATAATGGACTGGCTTCACCATGTAATCGTCTGCCCCAATGTCCAGTGCCCGGATGCGCGCCTCTGGCGCTGCTTGGCGGGTGACGACGATGAGGCCCATGTCGCCCCGATCGCGCAATTCCGAAGCAAAGGAGAGCCCGTCAAGCCCGGGAAGACCGAGATCGAGCAGCATTACGTCGATTTTCTGTGAACGGAGCAAAGACTTGCAGGCGTGAGCATCCACGGCTTCGTGAACTTCAAAACCTTGATCGCGCAGGGCGAGGCTGATCGCGCGGCGCGTCAAGCTTTCATCTTCAACCACGGCAACCCGGATCATTCTGTACGCTCCCAGACCAAAATAGCGCGGGTGCGCAGGCGCGTGGAAGCTTGTGGCTTCTGAAAATCGGGGCGGTTAACATCGCATCAACAGGGACGTGCCGTGGCAGGCGTCAGGCTGGAATGCCGGTTAATCTGCTGCTAGCCTGAGCGTCTGGACAGGGGGCAACCATGACAATCTCGCGTCGCGCGGCCGTACGGCTTGGATCGGTTCTCGCGGCCACTGCCGGGAGTGCCGAACTTGGTGCCGGCGCTTGGGCGCGCGGCGTGGATGCAGTTCTGAACCGCCCGGGTGTTGTACCGGAGACGGCGCAACGCCTGCAGGCGCTTCTGATCCACCCCGACGAGGCAACCGACGGGCTTCGCTACGCGACGATCTCTCTTCGTTCGAACGATACGGCCTGGGCTGCATACGACTCGCTCGATGACGATGCTTATCGCGGTCTGGCCGGTAAATTGTCGGCCCGCGGATACCGTTTGCGGCGTCTGTCGACCTTCCAGACAAAAGGCGGACTGCGGCACTCGGCGGTGTGGCAGCTGGCTAGCGGACCGCATTGGGAAGCCCGTCACACGATGACCCTTGCGCAATTCGAAAAGACGTCGGGCGATTTTGCCTCCCGGGGCTATCGCATCGCTCATATTGACGGTACCGCCACCCTATCCGGGCCACGCTATGCCGCCGTTTGGGAACGCGGGGAAGCCGGCGGCTGGCAAAGCTTTGCTGCACTGACCGGCCCGGAATACATGGACAAACGCGCGGCGTTGGCGGCTCTGGGATTTCAGCCGCGCCATATTTCCGGGTATTCCGATGGCGGCCGGTCTTATTTCGCCGCCACTTTCGAGAAGAGTTCCGCGCCGTATGAGGCGCATCACCAGATGACGGATGCGCTTTTCCGCGAGAAATATCGTACGAAGCCGGAAGATGGTTATCGCCTGACCGACGTCAGCGCCCATTTGCTGAACGGAAATCCGGTCTATTCGGGCGTCTGGGAAAAGGCATAATCGTGAGCGGGCTCGTCTCTTAAACGCGCTCGTTCGGTCGTCACGCATTGGCCTTTGCCAGAGCCGCCAACCCGGCGGTGGAAATGGACCATGGTTGCACAGGTCAGAACCCTCGCGTCCGCGGGCAGCACACCGCATCCGGCGCGCGAGGCGTTAGCAGCGTACCTCATCGAGACGGGAAAGCTTGCGCCGGTCGGTCTGGATCGCGCTGCGCGTTTGGCAAGCGAGAGCGGTGAGCGTCTCGAACGGGTGCTGGCCCGCCTCGGCCTGGTTTCAGAGCACGACATTGCCGGCGCTCTGGCGGCGATCCTCGATCTCGCCGTGGCTATGCCAGGCGATTATCCCGCGGACCCTGTCCTGGAAGATCGCTTCAGTCATGCGTTCCTGAAAGAAGCACAGATCATACCGCTCGCAGATCGCGCCGACGCACTCGCGGTCGCCATGGTGGATCCGCTCGATGACCACGCTGCGGAAGCGATACGCTTTGCGGCCGACAAACCGATTTATCGCAGCGTTGCCCACCCCGCCGATTTCGAGGCGGCATTCGATCGGCTTTACGGAAGCGGGAAGTCCGAAATCCTGCAGATTTCCGAAGAAACGCGGGCGCGCAACGACGTCAGCGCGGAAGAAGACGTCGATCGTATCAAAGACAGCGCCAGCGAGGCGCCGGTTATCCGCCTTGTCAATCTGCTGATCACCAGGGCTGTGGAATCGCGCGCGTCCGATATCCACATAGAGCCGATGGACGGCGAGCTGCTGATCCGCTACCGGATCGATGGCGTGCTGCAGGATGTGGAATCGCCACCGGCCCGGCTCGCCGCCGCCATCGTGTCCCGCGTGAAGATCATGGCGTCGCTCAACATTGCGGAGCGCCGCATTGCCCAGGACGGACGCATCCGCCTTGCCGTGCGTGGAAAGGACATCGATTTCCGCGTTTCGACCATGCCGACAATCCATGGCGAAAGCGTCGTGCTGCGCATTCTGGACCGAGGGCGGCTCAAGCTAGACTTCGCCGCGTTGGGATTCGACGAGGACATTGCCAACACGATCCGCAATCTGCTGGAACAGCCGCACGGCATCCTGCTGGTCACAGGACCGACGGGCAGCGGCAAGACGACAACGCTCTACACGGCGCTACTGGAACTCAACACACGCGAGAAGAAGATCCTCACGATCGAAGATCCGGTCGAGTACCAACTCAAAGGCGTCAATCAGGTCCAGGTCAAACAGCAGATCGGGCTGACCTTCGCCGGCGCGCTGCGAAACTTCCTGCGGCAGGACCCCGATATCATGATGGTCGGCGAAGTCCGCGATCTGGAGACCGCGCAAGTTGCCGTTCAAGCGGCGCTCACCGGTCACCTCATACTTTCGACCTTACACACAAACGACGCGCCAAGCGCGATAACGCGCCTTCTCGATATGGGAGTGGAGGATTTTCTTCTGACCTCCACGATCAACGGCGTGGTCGCACAGCGTTTGGTGCGAACGCTGTGTCCACATTGTCGAGAACCGTATGAGGCGCTGCCCGGGTTTGCCGAGAAGATGCAGATCGTCCCGCTCGCTCGTGCCGCAACGCCGACACTTTACCGCGCGAAAGGATGCGCACAGTGCAATGACACAGGTTATTTCGGCCGCAGTTCCATCGTGGAAGTGCTGACGATGAGCGATGCGATCCGGGCTCGCGTGCTGGCGCATCCCGACGTCGGTGAGGTCCGGCGGCTCGCGATCGCGGAGGGGATGCGGACCATGCATTTGCACGGCATGAAGAAGGTGCTGGCCGGCCAGACGAGCGTCGAGGAGGTGCTGCGCGCCACACGCGCGGTTTGATCATGGCGAGCTTCCGCTACAGAGCCGTCACGGAATCTGGCACGCTAACCAGCGGTGTGCTCGATGCGGATTCGTACGGTGATGCGGTAGCCCAGGTTCGCGCTCTGGGGCATCTCCCGATCTCCGCTTCGCTCGCAGGAACAGCGGACTGGCGCGTATGGCTTGACCGAGCCGTCCCGGTGCGTGGGCATTCGGCCCGCGCGATCGCTGTCGCGACCCGCGAACTGAGCGCGCTTCTGCAGGGGCGCCTTCCGCTTGATCGCGCGCTCACGATCCTTGCCGAACTGGAAGAGACACGAAGCCTGCGCGGTCCCCTGACTGCGGTTCTGGCGTCGGTGCAGGACGGTTCGAGTCTTGCCGACGCGCTCGAGGCGACGAATGTATTCCCGAAATCGTATGTCACCATGGTGCGCGCCGGCGAGATGGGCGCCAATCTGGAAGAGACGCTACGTGCGCTCGCCGATTACCTCGCGCGCGCTTCGGCCATCCGCGAGACGGTGATGTCGGCGCTGCTGTACCCGGCGATCCTGCTGTGCACGGCTGGACTTTCCGTCGTCTTCATTCTGGTATTCGTTCTTCCGGAGTTTGCCCCGATGTTCGCGGCGTCGGGAAAAGCCTTGCCGCGTTCGACTGAAATCGTGATGGCGGCCGGCACGTTCGTGACTGGCTACTGGTGGTTGATCATTGCCGGTGTGTTAGCGGCCTTTCTTGCGTGGCGTCGCGCGATGAAGGAAGTAGCGGTTCGGCGGACCCTGGACGTCCTGGTCTTGCGCTTGCCAATCATCGGAAATCTTGTCCGCAAGATCGAGATCGAACGGTTCAGCCGGACGCTCTCCGCGTTGCTGACGAACGGCGTCGCGTTGCCTCAGGCGCTGCTGATCACGCGCGACACGCTTTCGAACAGCGTGATCGCCAATGCCGTCGGAGAAACCGCCGCGCGGCTAAAGGAAGGCGAAGCGCTGGTGACCCGGCTTCGGCAGACGGGCGCTTTTCCCACGCTCGCGCTGGATTTCGTTCGTGTCGGCGAGGAGACGGGGGCACTGGGCGAAATGCTGCTGCGGCAGGCGGAGCTTTACGAGCGCGAAATCCGCCATTCGATCGAACGCTTGCTCGCACTTCTTGTGCCCTTGTTGACGATCCTGATGGGTGCACTGGTGGCCGGATTGATCGCGTCGATCCTGACCGCGATCCTCAGCATCAACGATCTGGCGCTGTGATGCGCCAGGCCGGATACACGCTGCTTGAATTGCTGGTCGTGCTGGCAATTGTCGGGCTTATCTCCGGCGCCGTGTTGCCGATGTTCGCCGCCTCGCGACCTGGCCTGCAGGCCAGAGCTGCGGCGCGGGCCATTGCCCAGGATTTCCGGACCGCACGCCAGGCTGCGATTTCTTCCGGCGCAAAAACGCGCGTCGTGATGAACCGGGCGGCGAACCGCTATGCGATCTTGCCGGACGGTCCCGCCCGCGTGCTGCCGAAAGGGATCGCTTTTTCTGTGCAGACTGCCGGTTCCGGCGATGAGATCGACTTCTTTCCCGATGGCAGTTCCAGTGGCGGCGCGGTGATAGTGCAAAGCGGAGGCGCAAACCATCGGATCGTGGCACATTGGCCGAGTGGGCGGATTTCACTCGATGAATGACCGTCGCGCGGACTCAGGGTTCACCTTGCTGGAAGTATTGGTCGCGCTCGCGATCGCCATGACGTCCTTTGTGGTGCTGTTCAAGGTGATTTCCTCTGATCTTCAGCGAACGCGCGAAGCACGCGATGAGACGGTCGCGATCGCCTTGCTGCAATCCTTGCTCGCCCAATCGGAAATCGATCCGAAGGCGGGCGTTGCAGCCGGAACCGCACCAAATGGATATACGTGGCGCGTCGACATCGTGCCTTATGACGAAGACGGTCACGACGCCACCTGGCCAGTCGATGCCGTGAATATCGCCGCGACGGTTTCGTGGAAGAGCGACGGGGTTACCCGCTCGCAATCGCTGAGCACGCTGCACGTCATGCCGAAGGCGGCCGCGCGATGAGTGCGGCATTTCGGTCGGACGACGCCGGCTTCACTCTGCTGGAACTACTCGTAACCCTGGCAGTCATGGCGCTCCTGAGCGCTCTGCTGTTCACTGGTCTGCGTTTCGGGGCGCATGCGTGGGATGGCAGCGAAGCGCACGGCGCCGGCATGGATGAAGTGCGCCTTGTGCAGGACTTTCTGCGGCGGGAGATCGAGCAGGCGTACCCCGTTTACGTCGCAACGGATCCCACGCATCCGGCTGTCGATTTCCAAGGCAGTGAAAACGCCATGGTGTTCTTCGGGCCCTCGCCGCAGGCGGCCCGGACCCATGGACGTTCGCGCATCGCGCTGGCAGCTATACGCGACGGCAAACATATCGCCCTCATGATACGGGCACAGCCGGAGTTGGGAGGGGGCAGCTGGTCTGATCTTTTGCTCCGCAATCTCGCGGCGGTGCAGTTTTCCTATTTCGGCCCTGTGGTGCGGGGCGGGACGCCTTCCTGGCGGGATGTCTGGCCCAGCGGCACGCTGATCCCGCAGCTTGTGCGTCTACAGATTAAATATGCCAAAGGCGACGCGCGCCTGTGGCCGGATCTGATCGTGGCGCCACGCATCGAAACCGACGCCAGCTGTGTCTATGATTACGCGACGCTTTACTGTCAGGGCCGTTCGTGAGCGACGTGGGGCTGAAATCGCGCTGGTTGGGTTTGCGTGCACTGGTGCACGCCGGCTGGCAGTGGTGGCGCGAGCAAATCCTCGCAGAGGTACCGGATGGGATACGCAGCGTGCTGATACCGGACGATCCGGTCATCGCGATCGAATTGCGCGACGATGCTGTCGTCATCCGGCGCATCGACGGCGGCAGGAGTTCCGAAATCGCCGAACTGCCGCGTACGCCGCTCGATGCGGCGGCCCTGCACGACACGCTTGCACCATTCCTCGCCAGACCGTGGTTTCTGCGCGAGTCCTTTGCGCTGCATTTTCCGGAGACTTTCGCGTTGTGGAAAACGGTCTCGTTACCGCTCGCCGCCCGGCGCAACGTCCACGATGTCCTCGATCTCGAAATCGACCGGCAAAGCCCTCTCGGACGGGATGAGGTCTATTTCGACTACACGGTGATTCGAACCGACTGGCAGACCGCTCTGATTGAAGTGCGCTGGCGTATCGCGCGGCGCAAGGCCGTCGATGAAACCGTCGAAATCTGCCGCAAGGCCGGTATTTCGCTGGCCGGTATCGGGTTTGCCGGTGATGAAGCGCCGGCCGATGGCACCACATTTCCAATCGAGCCGCGCGCCTCGGCTTTGCTGCGCCTTCGCCGCTGGCTGACACCCGGCTTGGCGATGCTGGTGGTCCTTCTGGCGATCGCCGTCACAGCGGACGCGTATTCGCGCAACCGGCAGGCGGCGGACATGCTTGCAAGCACTGTCGAACAGACGCGCGTGCAGGCACGGGGATCAGCACAGCTGCAACGTCGCATCGCCGACGCGCGGCAGCAGGCGATCTTCCTCGTCCGTCAAAAACAGAATGTGATGATCACACGGCTTCTGGCGGAAGTGACGCGGATCTTGCCGAAGGGCAGTTGGCTCACGGAGTTGCAATACCGTGACGGGGAAGTACGCGTTGTAGGACTTTCCAATTCGGCGGCATCGCTCATCGCCGCCTTCGATGCATCGCCCTTGTTTTCCGACGCGCAGTTCCGCGCGCCGCTGGTGCAGTCGCAAGACGGGGCCGATCAATTCGACCTGTCGTTCAAGCTCCGTCAGAGAGCATCACGCGTATGAGAGGGCGAGGGTGGTCGCATGTTCTTCTGATTGCACTGGCGACCGTGCTGGTCATCGCGATCGGCGTACCGGTCGTAGAAAGTTTCATAGATCAAAGCGATGAGATCGCAGAGTCGAAAACCACGTTGATCCGGCTTCGCGGGCAGATCGCTGCCAAGCCCAGACTTGAAAGGGAACTCGCCGAGATCGACAGTCTTGGCGCCGCTACCGCAAGCCTGCTTCGAGGCGGCAGCGAGGCGCTCGCCGCTGCCAACATGCAAAATGCGGTCAAGGGTCTGGTTGAGCGGCATGGTGGCCAGGTCCGTAGCGCACAGAACCTGCCGTCCGCGATGCTCGGCGCGCTACAGCGGATACAGGTTCAGTATGAGTTGAGCCTGCCGCTAGGCAGCTTACCAGCGGTCACCTATGAGCTTGAAACGAGCATGCCCTATCTCTTCCTGAACGATGTGGACATCCGGGCGGAGAAGGCGTGGGGGCCTGGCGGTACATCGAGCGGGGTTCCCAATCTGCATGTCCTGTGGACCGTCAGCGGCTATCGCTGGGCAGGCACGCGATGACCGCACGCATGACCTTGCTGGTGGTCGCATCGCTGCTCGGCGCAATTCTGGTCTATCAGATGATTGCGCCCGTCGCGCCGATCGTGATCGGACCCGCGAAGGCAGCCATTCGTCCTGAAGCGCCTTTTGCCCTGCCCACCTACCAGCCCCCGGCAAAGCAAGACTTTGCGATCATAAACATGGTTCCTGCATTCGATCCCAATCGGCAGCCTGTTGCAGAGCCCCTGGAAGCGGTTACGACGACGCAGCAGCCACCCGATGTCTCTCTGCTTGGTGTGATCATCGGACCGGAGAAATCCATGGCGTTGCTGAGATCGGAGAACGAGACCATTCCTTCAAGCGTCACAGTAGGACAGATTGTCGAGGGCTGGCGGCTGATCCGGATCGAACCCGGATTTGTCGTGTTCCACGCCAACGCGAGCGACTATACGGTCAGGATAAGAACGGCGACGGGCCTTCCGCAGATCAAATTCACGGCCCCGCCGGCGGCACCCAACCAGAGCCTGCCGCAGACTGATCAGGCTCATTAGATGTGGTACGGTGCGTAAGGGGATTTTGCGATGGCGGGCGTGATGGGCGGACGAGGAGTGCGACCGCTCCTGGTTTTGTCGGCATATCTAGTTTTCGCCGGTATGGCGGGCGCGGCGCAGCCCGTCCCCGGTCAATTTGTGGATTCGAACGGAAATCCAATCGTCATCGCGCCGCAACGCATCGTCGGTCCCAACGGTCAGACGATCACACCCCCGAAGCCCGGTCTGGTGATCCGGCCCGGCGAACCGCCGCCACAAAATCTTCCCACGAATTTTCCCGCTCCACCGCGCGGCGAGCGCACTGTGTCGACTGCCGTCACCGGCGGCGGGATCACGATGAATTTCGTCGATGTAGACGTCCGCGATGTCGCCCGCGCCGTGCTGGGCGACTACATGGGGTTGAACTACGCGGTCGGCGCGAATGTGCAGGGCACGGTCACAATCCAGACCAGCCGGCCGGTGCCCAAAGCCGATGTGTTGCCTGTTCTTGAGCAGTCGCTGCAATTGAACGGGCTGGCGCTGGTTAAGAACGGAACCATCTACAACATCGTTCCGCTTGCCGACGCGCGGCGCCAGAACAGCGTCATTTCCCGACACGCACAGGGCGAGCCCGGCTTCGGGATACAGATCGTGCCACTAAAATATGTGAGCGCGACCGAGATGCAGCATCTCCTGGAGCCGCTCGCGCCGAGTCAGGCCATCGTTTACGGCGACGCGGCACGCAACTTCCTGATCATCGAAGGGTCGGAAGCCGAACGCGCGGCGTTGGTGGACGAGATCGCACTTTTCGACGTCGACTGGCTCGAAGGGATGTCGTTCGTGCTGCTTACGCCGAAATACACCGACGCCATGTCGCTGGATAAGGAACTGACCGACCTGATCGGCGGCGATCACAGCGCGGTCAACGGGGCCGTCCGCCTTGTCCCGATACAGCGGCTGAATGCAGTTCTCGCGATTTCGCAGCAGCCCCGCTACTTGGCCAAACTCCAGCAGTGGATGGAACGGCTGGATCTGCCGGGCCAGGGCGCAGACAAAAGGCTCTTCTTCTATCCCGTGCAGAACGGCCGTGCCGCCGATCTTGCCGAGGTCGTCTATCATTCGCTCTACGGCGGCAAGATCCAGCCGTCCGGTTTCCAGGTGAGTGGCAGCGACAGTTTCACCGAGCAGATGCAACTCGGCACGAGTTCAACGTCGCAGCAAACCCAACCGCAGAGCACGCCGCAAACGATAGCGCAGTCCGCCAAGGACGACAGCGCCGATTTGTCCGAAGGAATGCAGGGAGGTGCGGGCAATCCCACGATCACCGTCGACAGGATCAACAACGCGCTTGTCGTCTACGGTACGCCGCAGCAGTACAGCATCATCGAAGCCTTGCTTCACAAGATGGATGTGCCGCCCATCCAGGTTCAGCTGGATGTGGCGATCGCCGAAGTCACGCTGACGCAAGGCTTGCAATACGGCGTGCAGTATTTCTATCAGCCAAGCAATCAGCATCAACTCGTGCTGTCGAACTCGAACAGTTCGGCGATTGCAGCGCCCTATCCAGGCTTCTCCTACATGTTCACCGAGGGTTCGAATATTAAAGTGATCCTGAACGCACTCTCGACGGTGACCCATGTCGAAGTTCTTTCGTCGCCGCAGGTGATGGTACTCAACAACGGCACCGCACAACTGGAAGTCGGCAATCAGGTGCCGATCGCCACGGCGACCGCTGTCGGTGTGGAGACCGCCAATTCCCCGATCGTAAACAGCATCGAATACCACGCAACCGGCGTCATCCTGAAAGTGTCTCCGGGCGTGAACAAAAGCGGCATGGTGACGATGGACATCTCGCAGGAGGTGAGCGATGTCGCGACCGACAGCGATCAATCGTCATCGCCCCTGGGAACGCCCACTTTCGCGGAACGGAAGATTCAAAGCACGGTCGCAATCCACGACAACGAAACCGTCGCGTTGGGCGGCCTGATCAGCGACAACAAGATGAAAGGCAGCAGCGGCATCCCGTTCCTCTCCGAGATTCCGGTCCTCGGCGGCTTGTTCGGAACGAAAAACGACACGCATGATCGCACAGAGCTGATGGTACTTATCACGCCCCACGTCGTAGCCGACCTGCAGACCGCGCGGGCCGTCACGGAGGAGCTGCGCCGAAAACTCCCGGCCGTACAAACGTTGCTGCAAAAACCGAAGTGATCGGCGCGCGTGACCAGCGCGGTATCGCCATTGCATCGGTTTTGTGGACCGTTGCTGCGCTATCCCTGATAGCACTCGCCATGCTGCTGTCGTCGATGAACGAGGCCCGCACCAGCCGTGCTGCCTGGGCACAGCTTCAGGTGCAGACGGCCGCCGATAACGCGGTCCAGCGCGCGCTGTTGTCTCTGTTCAACCCCCGCCCCGACCTCAGGCCGCCGGTCGACGGTACCGAGCGGGAGATGTCGATCGGAAATGTGACAGCCCGGGTATCGATCCAGGATCAGACCGGCCTGATCGACGTGAATTATGCCGGACGTGGGACCCTCAGCAATCTGTTCAAATCGGCCGGAAGCGAGCCGGCTGAAGCGGATGCGCTCGCGGATCGTGTTGTGGCCTGGCGTACATCGAAAGCGATCGGAAGCCTGACAGCGGCCTCGGCCTCGGATTATCGCGATGCTGGAAGCGGTTACAGCCCGCGCGGCGGCCCGTTTCAGTCCGTGGACGAAGTTGCATTTGTTATGGGTATGACACCGCCGCTGTTCGCGAAGATCTCGCCCGCGCTCACCGTCTATTCGCATCAGGCGAGTTTCGACCTGCGCCTTGCTCCGGAAGCAGCGCTGCTTGCCATCCCGGGCATGACCGAAGCCAATGTGGCCCAGGCCGAAGCTGGGAGAAGCGCCCCATCGACGATAGCGGGACATGCGTTTTCGATTGTCGCAAAAGTCAGTTCGGGCCGAATTCAATTCAAGCGACGTGCCGTTGTGCAGATTTCCGGGGATCCCGCCCACATGTATTGGTTTCTTTCCTGGGAATGATTGTGTATGGCCGTTTTCGAGGCGGTCTGCCTTGATCTCATGGCGGAGCCTATGAAATAGTTTGCAGCGGTAAGCTGAGCTCCGCTTCTGCCGAACGCTCGGTGCGTCAAGTCGGCTTTCAAGAGATCGATACGATCGAGCGCAGTTACACGGAGGGGAAATCATGGTGCAGCCCTATGTCGGTGAAATCCGCCTGTTCGCGGGCAATTTCGCGCCTGCCGGCTGGGCGTTTTGCGCCGGCCAGTTGGTGGCGATTACGGAAAACGAAACACTCTTTAATCTGATCGGCACCACCTATGGCGGCGACGGGCAGTCGACCTTTCAGCTGCCGGACCTGCAGGGGCGTGTGCCGGCCCATATGGGCAGTAATGGTGCATCGAATTATGTTCTCGCCGAAAAGGCCGGCGTTGAAACCGTCACGCTGACCACCCAACAGATTCCCATCCATAACCACCTCGCCAACGCAACGGCCACCGGCCAGCAGGTCGCGCCCAGTACAAGTACAACGCTGGCGCAGGCGAGTGGCACCGTACAGGGCCTGATGACCTATGCGGCGAGCCAGACGCCCAACACGCCGATCAATCCACAGTCTGTGGTGAACGCCGGCGGCAGCCAACCGCACGACAACCTGCAGCCTTATCTCTGCGTGTCGTTCATTATCTCGCTTTTCGGCGTTTTTCCCACGCAGTGAAGTCGTTCCGGCTCATCATGGAGTAGCCCGATGTCTGATCCATTCGTTGCGGAAATCCGGATTTTCCCGTTCAATTTCGCGCCCAAAGGTTGGGCGTTCTGCGATGGGCAACTCCTGCCGCTCTCGCAGAATACAGCGCTCTTCTCGCTGCTTGGCACAACCTATGGCGGCGACGGCAAGTCGAACTTTGCGTTGCCGAACTATCAGGGGCGCGTGCCGATGTTCTGGGGGCAGGGGGCAGGCCTTAGCCTTTACGATATCGGACAGGCCAGCGGGGAGGACTACGTCTCGCTGCTGCCAACCGAGATACCGTCGCACAACCATTCCATGAGCGCGACCACCGCTGTCGGCACTGCGGCTGTCGCCAGCAGCAACGCATTAGCGGAAGGCAAGTGGGACGACGGTCAGGGCCATAGCGGCGCCGTGCAATACTACACGCAAGTAGCGGCCGACACGGTGACCAGCCCGCTCTCTACCTCCTTCACCGGCGGTGGGCTGCCACACAACAATCTGATGCCGTATCTCACGCTGAATTTCTGCATCGCGCTCCAGGGTATTTTTCCGCCGCGCGGGTGACTTCATCGTCGCCGATGCGCGTGAACCGAAACAGAGGATAGACAAATGTCGACGCCGTTTCTGTCTGAGATAAGGATCATGTCCTTCAATTTCGCGCCGAGGGGCTGGGCGGAATGCAACGGCCAGCTTCTGCCGATCAACCAGAACCAGGCACTGTTTTCACTCCTGGGGACGACATACGGCGGCGATGGCCGGGTGAACTTCGGGCTGCCCAACCTTCAAGGGCGCATACCGATGCACATGGGGAGCGCCGGCTTCGGCGCCCACACACTCGGCGAGCGCGGTGGTGAGGTGGCACATACGGTGAGCATCGGCGAACTCGGACAGCATTCCCACTCGCTCAAGGTTAAGAACGCGGCTGCCGATGTGGGCGCGGCGGGCAAGACACCGAACGCCACCGCGTCATTGGCGAGCGCGCATGCGGCTACCACCGGCGGTCAGTCTCCTGTGAGCATTTACGGCACCGGTCAGATCAACCAGGTGTTCAACAACGCCACAATCGGCACCAACGGCGGCAGCCAGCCGCACGAAAATGAGCAGCCGTTCCTCGCGCTGAACTTCTGCATTGCGCTGCAGGGCATCTTCCCGTCGCAGAACTAAATGGAGCACAAGTTCTGCCGAATCGCTGCGCCCGCGAAGGCGCGGCGGTTTCGTTCATGCGCTCAGTTGAATGAGGATTGGTAGTCCTGCCGATCCTTGTCTGGCGTATGGATCGGAGAGAGGTAGAGTTCGTAGGTCGGCCCATCCGCGATGACGCACATGTACATACCCGGCCTCACAAGCGGATTTTTGGGCCCGCTGAAGATGAGCAGAAAAGGCGTTCGCGCAACACCGGGCGGTGGGGCGTGCTCGACACCTTCCACCGCGCTCAGCTTGAGCGTGAAATCGAAATCCTTGAGCAGGACGTTGCGGCCCGCATAGGGCGCGAAATCCTGGATAGTCAGAATCTTCTCGCTCATCGCATTTGCTCGTGTGAAACCGGGCGCAATTTAGCGGTGCGTACACGCTAGTGCCATTCCATTTCGATGTTGGCGACGTCGCGCTTCACCTCACGAAAGCCGTGGCGGAGATAGAGCCGAAGTGCGCCGGGATTGGCCGTGCTGACATAGAGGCGGATGGGCCGGCTTGCTGCGCGCGCAATATCTGTCAGGGCCGTGAGAATTATGCCGCCCAGCCCCTTGCCGCGTCGATCCGCCATGATCGCGAAGTCGACGAGATGAAGCCCGTCGCCTGCCGCATCCACGAGCACGCGCCCGACGGACTCTCCGTCAAGGAGAACGATGACCCTGAGCGCCACAGGGTAGCGTGCGGCATAGCTCGCCGCCTGTGCGCGATATTGCAAAGCCTGCATCGCGGGGCGCATGGGGTCGGGGAGCAGCATGAGGTGAGGCCGTGCCTCGCAGAAGAGTTCCAGGAGAAAAACGTCGTCCGCCGGCTCTTCGGGGCGCATGCGTAAGCGTCCTGCGGGCATCGCGATGTCGAGCGAGAGGAGCGAGTGAAGCAGCATGGGTGCGAGGCTAGAGGCAAACATTGTCTGGGGCGAGGATGCTCTATAATGCCGCCCCGATGGCAGAACCTCCCAAAACACTCACCGGCGAGCAGGCGCTCGGTTTGGCCATCGTACTCTACGAACAGGGGCGCTTCGCCGAGGCGGAAAATCTTTATCAGGCCATCCTCGCGCACAATCCCGATCATCCGGGGAGTCTGCACGCGTTAGGCGTAATCGCGCTCCGCCGCGATGCGCCCGCCGATGCACTCGCTCCGCTCGCGCGCGTCGTTGCCCTGACGCCGGATTGGGCGGAGCCACGCAATGATCTGGGGATGGCGTTGGTCCGCCTCGGCCGCCACAAAGAGGCGCTGCCCCACTTCGCCCATGCGCTGGCGCTTCAGCCGCAATCCGTCACGGCCGAACACGGTTTGGGCGTGGCGCTGGCGAACCTCGACCGGCATCAAGAGGCGCTGGCCCACTTCGCGCGCGCCATCAGCCACGATTCGCAATTTGTCCCGGCCATCATCGGCTTCGGCGGATCTTTGAACGGATTGAACCGTCCACGCGAAGCGGCGGCCGCGTTCCACCGCGCGCTGACGCTCGAACCCGACAGCGCCGATGCCCATGCTGGCCTGGGCACAGCGCTGCAATTTCTGGGCGATCTCGATGGCGGTCAGCGCGCACTCGAGCGCGCGGTGGCGTTGGCGGCGGACAAGCCGAGTTTTCACCGTATCCTTGCCGAGACGAAGCGCTTCTACGAGGACGACCCACAGCTTGCAGCGATGGAGGCGTTGGCAAAGAACGCGGATTCATTCTCCGACGAGCAACGCATCAACCTCGCTTTCGCGCTGGGCAAGGCCCATGACGATCTTCGCCGCTACGAGACGGCTTTCGGCTATTTCCTGGAGGCCAACAGCCTCAACCGCAAAAGCGTAAAATATGACGAGAAGGCTACGCGCGATCTGTGGACCTATATCGCACAGATATTCACGCCTGAACTAGTGCGGAGCAAGGCAGGGGGCGGCGATCCCTCGGACGCGCCGGTGTTCATCCTGGGCATGCCGCGCTCGGGCTCGACGCTCGTGGAACAATTGCTGGCGAGCCATCCGAGCGTGTTCGGTGCTGGCGAAGTGAGCTACCTGCCCAACGCCGCGCGCGCTTTTCGCGGCCGGGACCTCACAGGTTACTTTCCCGCGGTCGCTGCACGCCTCTCTCCCAAGGCTTTCGCGAGGTTCGGTGCCGATTATGTCGCTAAGCTCCGCGCCCATGCGCCGGACGCCCTGCGCGTTACCGACAAGATGCCGGCCAATTTCCGTTTCATCGGGCTGATCAAGCTGGCCCTGCCGAACGCTCGGATCATCCATACCGTCCGTGATCCCGCGGACACCTGCTGGTCCTGCTACACCAAGCTGTTCCGGGGAGCGCAGCCTTTCAGCTACGATCTGGGCGAACTCGGCCGCTACTACCGGGAATACGAACGTTTGATGACGCATTGGCGTGCGGTTTTGCCCGAGGGCGCGATGCTCGAGGTTCAATACGAAGACCTGATCGCCGATTTCGAGGCAGGTGCGCGGCGGATCGTCGAATATTGCGGCCTGCCGTGGGACAGCCGATGCCTGAAATTTCACGAGACAGATCGTCCCGTGCGCACCGCCAGTGCGACGCAAATACGGCAGCCTGTGTTCAACAGTTCCATCGGCCGATGGAAACCCTACCGGCAGTTCCTTGGACCGTTGCTGGAAGGTTTGGAGGACGACGACTAACGCGCAGAATATGTTGCGTTTAATGGAACAGGGTGTCTCGCGCGCGTATACACGCGCAAACGTGTCTGGTAGCGTTTCGCCGTCTCGTTCGGCTGGACAAACGGGCGCAGGGCAGTCGCACGCGCATAAGTGCGCGCAGGGGAGAATCCAATGAATCTGTTTCGCCGTTTGGTCAGCCGGAGCTTTGCGCGCGATACCGCGACCGACCCCACCATCGTTCTCGGTGTTGCTGCCGGTTCGACGGAGATTTCGAAAGCCGCGCCCATCGTGGCCGCTGTTGCGCGAGACGCTCAGCATGGCGATTTCACCGTGGCGCAGACACATGACGGCAACGATGCGCTCGGTGTCCTGTCGCTAGGCCAAAGTTCTGCGAGCCACGAAAAGGCCGATAGCACATCGCCCGCGAGCCACTTTCACAGCTCTGCCGGGCACGCGCCGCTCCCGGAAAAACATACGCCGGTGGATCTGTCAGGGCACGACCCTTTCGGGACCGCGGAATCGCTGATCGGCAATCACGCCGGCGCGCTTACCGAAGCCAGACCGGTATCCGGCAACGCCTTTTCTATCGATGCCGGTCAGAGTTCGGGCAATCTCACGTCCTTCATCCAGGCCGGGCACGAATCGATGGCGGTGCATCCGGTGGCCGCCGCCGAGCCGATCCAGCATCAAGTGGCGGCAGAAGGATCGTCCGGCACAGCGGTCGATCCCGAGTTGTGGATCACCGGGACCACCGGCGTCGATGAGAACGTAATCATCCACGCGGATGACACGGGCTCGGGCTCGGCCTCCAACACCGGCACGCTGATTACGCCGGATAGCAGCAATCAGCCGGTTGCGACGAACCTCTCGGGTCTCGACCTGCTCGAACTCGACACCCAGAACGATACCTTCGTCGTCTCTTCGATGGATTCCGGCGATCCGTCCGATATCTATGTGGTCTCGCTGTCCAATGCGCTTGCCAACCCGACCAACAGCCCGACCTTCACCAGGGTGTTTGAGGACACCTCGAACGGCGGTTCCGGCTTTGTCATCAGCGGCCTTCAGCTCGATCCGGACCACAACGAGATCTACTTCGTCGATCACGACTCCTTCGAGAAGGTGAATTACTCCGGCACAGGCCTCACCACGCTCGCCAGCACCACCGCTGACGGCGTGCTGCCGCTCGACGGACTGGCGCTCGACCTGAATCACTCGGTCGCCTATTTCGCCACGGACGAAACCTCGACCACCAGCGTGCTGGTCGGCGGCGTGACGGAGTTCGTGTCGGTCCTTGGCAGCAACGCGCTCTACAAAACTTCCGCACTCAGCAATTCCAGTTCGTCGGTCACTATCTCCAAGCTGGTCGATGTTCCGACCGTAGATGGCGTGGTCGCCAACGGCACGGGCGTGGAAGGTATCGCTGTCGATACTTCGACGGGCCTGATCTACTTCACGACGCAGAAGGCAAGCTACATCGACGGTAGCAACAACCTCCAGACCACCAATTCGGGAGTCTACGTCTACAACCCCACTGGCGCGACCGTGAACGGTGTCTTGGCGAACTCCTTCAAGACGGTCTGGCTACAGGGTTCGGGTGGCGGTCCGACCGGCACTCTGGAAAGCATCCAGGTCGACGATGCGACCGGCAAATATTACGTCACGGTCCACGGCACAGGTACCAATGACGGCGTCTATGTCGGCAGCCTGACTGCCAACGGCACCACGGCGCCGACGCTGTTCCTGCAGATGCCTGGCTATTCCCACGGCGCGGGGCAGCCCGCAACCGACGGCTTCTCCATCGACAACGCGCCGACATTTTCGTCAGTTACCGGCACGTCGACCGAAGCGGTCCAGGGTGGCCCCTCGGTAACCTTGCTCGTTTCTGACGGCACCTTTGCCGACACGGACAACGACATGGGTGACGGTGCCATCGTCACGATCACAAATGGCCAGACCGGCGATCTTTTACAGTTTGGCGGCGCTACCAGCGGTACTTTGGACGGCGGCAAGGTCAGCTTCTCCTACAATTCCACCACTCACGTCATGACGTTGCATGGCACCGACTCGTTCGCGGAATATCAGACGCTGCTGAACCAGGTTCAGTTCCAGGACACCGGCACAGACAACAGCACCGGCAGTCATCCGACGCGCAGCATCACGTTCCAGACGTATGACGGTCTGCTCTCGTCTGCCGTGTCGGGGGCTACGACGACGACGCTCACGATCGACCGTGCACCGACGCTGACCGCGGACAGCTACACCGCGCAGGAATCGGGGACGGCCACCGGCACGTCGGGGACGGGCGGCACGGGTGTTCTGGGGAACGATACCGACAAGGACGGCGATACGATCACGGTGACGGCGCTGAACGGCTCGGCCGCCAATCTGGGGTCGGCCACGTTCACCGGCACCTACGGCCACTTCGACCTGGCCTCGAACGGCGGCTTCACCTACACCGCCGATCTCACAGGCAACATCGATGCGGCGGCGCTGGGTTCGCACCCGGTGGACAGCTTCACCTACGCGGTGAGCGACGGTCTTGGCGGTGTGACGGCATCGACGGTGAGCTTCACGCTCAACCGCGCTCCGACACTGACGGCGGACAATTATTCGGTGGTGGAAAGCGCCACGGATACGGTTGCGGTGGCCAGCGGCGTGTTGAGCAACGACACCGACCATGACGGCGACGGCCTGACGGTGACGCAGGTGAACGGCTCGGCCGCCAATCTCAACTCGGGCACCTTCCAGGGCACTTACGGCCACTTCAACCTGGCGGGCAATGGCAGCTTCACCTACACGGCCGACAACACCGCGGCGATCGACAGTGCGGCCATCGGCTCGCATCCGGCCGACACCTTCACCTACACCGTGTCGGACGGCCATGGCGGCACGACCGTGCAGACC
>DASXDS010000018.1:0-29937 GCA_036490455.1 Rhizomicrobium sp. | reverse complement strand
CGAATGGAGATTGAGAAGATTGACGGTACGATTGTGGAGATAGGCCATGGGTGTCCCGGCGATCGGTGTTGGAATCGGAATCGGCAAGCGTCATCACCGTCCGGGCGGGGAGCCACGGCAACGGTGGGCGTGCTAACGATTTCGACCAGTAACCAACACGGCGGGCCACATTCCCCAATGGATGCAGGCGGCAATCTAGCGAGGCGTCCGGCGGCGTCAATGCCTGCTCGGCTTTCGCGCGCAAAACCGGCTAGGGTTGTGGCATGACGATCACCATTCGCTCTGCCACCCCCGACGATGCCGCGTTTCTCGGCTGGACCTGTGTGATGGCCTCACGCAGCCAACTCCCACGCGGCTGGTTCGAAATCGTCCTGCAGCGCGACGACGCGTTCTGTTTCGAATATGCGAAATACCTCACGCTCGCGAAAGCGGTGTCGTGGTGGCACTGGTCGCTGTTCCTGGTGGCGGAAGTCGACGGCACGGTCGCCTCTGCGATGTGCGGCTTCGGTGACGGCTCGGTCTATGCGAACTCCATGGCCGCGATGGCGGAAGCCAGCGACCGGATGGGCATCCCAAAATCCGAGCAGGAACAGTTCTGGCCGCGCGGCCGCTTCATCGTGTCGCCGTCGACCGGCGAAGACGGCGCCTGGACGATCGAGAACGTCGCCACCTCCCCGGCCTATCGCGGCCGCGGCCTGGTCGGCGCACTGATGGACAAAGAACTCGACGTGGCACGCGGCAAAGGTTTCAAGCGCGCACAGATCAGCTTCTTCATGGGCAACGAATCCGCGGAACGGGCCTACGCCAAAGCCGGTTTCACCTTCGCCGAAGACAAGACGGCCCCCGACTTCGAATCCGCGTTAGGCATCCCTGGCGTCCGCCGGTTTGCACGGGATATTTGAAGCCACTCTTCCCCCTCGCCCCCTTCGGGGGAGAGGGTTGGGGTGAGGGGGTGCCGATCGTGGAACGCGTCACCTGACGTAGAGAATGCAGTGGTGCAGCATCGACAGGATTGTTTCGCGGGCAAACCCTGTGCCTCGCTCGTCCACCCCCTCACCCTGCCCTCTCCCCCGAAGGGGGCGAGGGGGAGTGCTGAGATCATCGCCGCCCGAACAACCGTTCGATGTCGGAGAGCTTCAACTCCACATAAGTCGGGCGGCCGTGGTTGCATTGGCCGCTGTGCGGCGTCGATTCCATTTCGCGCAGCAGCGCATTCATCTCCTCCGCGGTGAGGCGGCGGCCGGCGCGGACGGACGTGTGGCAGGCGAGCGTGCCGGCGATTTCCTCCATCCGCTCCTTGAGCGACAGCGCATTGCCGGTCTCGGCGATGTCGTCGGCGAGATCGCGCACCAGACCTTTCAGATCGGCCTTGCCCAGCATCGCGGGGATCTCGCGCACCATCACCGCATCGGGTCCGAACGGTTCGAGCACGAGACCCAGTTCGGCCAGTTCGTGCGCGCGGTCGGAGACACGCTCGACCTCCGCCGGATCGAGCTCCACCACTTCGGGGATGAGCAGCGGCTGACGCGCGATGCCGCCGTCTTCCAGCGCGCGCTTCATCTTCTCGTAGACCAGACGCTCATGCGCCGCGTGCTGATCCACGATCACGATGCCGTCGGCGGTCTGCGCGATCACATAGGTCTCGTGCAGTTGCGCGCGCGCGAGACCGAGCGGCAACGGTTCGGCGGATGCCTCCTGGGCCGGCGGTTCTTCGGTGCGCACCGAATAGACCGCGCCCGGTTCGCGCGTGAACAGCGGTGCATTGAAGGTATTGGCGGCCGCGGCGGCCGGGCCGTCCGGACGATAGGCATAAGGCGTGGCCGGCATGAACTGCGGCCGGATCGCTGCCAGCGTGTCGCGCGCCACCGTCGTCGAGGCGCGATGCCCGGCGTCGGCGAGCGCATGCTTGAGCGAGGAAACGATCAGTCCGCGCACCAGCCCGGCGTCGCGGAAGCGCACTTCGGTCTTCGCAGGATGCACGTTCACATCGACGAACGAAGGATCGCATTCGAGGAACAGCGCCAGCGCCGGATGGCGGTCGCGCGCGAGAAAATCGGCATAGGCGCCGCGCACCGCGCCGATCAAAAGCTTGTCGCGCACCGGCCGCCCATTCACGAACAGGAACTGCATCATCGAATTGGCGCGGTTGTAGGTCGGCACGCCGGCGTGCCCGTCAATGCGCACAGCCTCGCGCGAGACATGCACCGGCGCCGCATTGGCTTCGAACTCGCGCCCCATGATGCGGCCGAGCCGCTTGAGGCCGGCGTTGAGCAGATCGCTCTCCGCCGGACAGTCGAGCACACGGCGGCCGTCGAGCGTCAGGGTGAAGCCGACATCCGGCCGCGCCATCGCCAGCCGCTTCACCACGTCGAGGGTCGCCAGATCTTCCGAGCGCGACGATTTCAGGAATTTCAGCCGCGCCGGCGTGGCGAAGAACAATTCGCGCACTTCCACCCGCGTGCCCGATTGTCCGGCACTGCGAAAACCGAGCGGTCGCGGTCCCTCGACATGGCCGCCGTCCACGCGGATCTCATGCGCTTCGCCGCCTTTCGTCCGGCTCGCGATCGAGAGCCGCGCCACCGCGCCGATCGACGGCAACGCCTCGCCGCGAAAGCCAAGCGTGGCGATGCTGGTGAGGTCGTCCTCGCCGTCGCGCACCGGCAGTTTGGAGGTCGCGTGCCGTTCGATGGCGACGACCAGGTCGTCCGCCTCCATTCCCGCGCCGTCGTCTTCCACGACGATCAGATCGGCGCCGCCCTTCGAGGCCGCGATGTCGATGTGGCGTGCACCGGCATCGAGCGCGTTCTCGATCAGCTCCTTCACCGCGCTCGCCGGACGTTCGACCACCTCGCCCGCGGCGATGCGATTGATCGTCCCTTCGGCGAGGCGGCGGATCTTCATCCCTTCTCTTCTTCCAGATACTTCCGCGCGAGCACTTTGCCCTCTTCCACCGCGGGCTGGTTGAACGGGTCGATTCCCATCAGCCGGCCCGTGACGATCGTCTCCAGCATGAAGTGCATGAAGAGCGCGCCGAAGCTGCGTTCGTCGAGCTTGGGGGCATGGATATAGCGCACCGGGCGCTGGTGCTTGGCGAGCGTGTCGCCGGTGGCGCGCGCTTCCGCATCGACCAGATCGCCGATCGGCTTACCCGCGACATAGCCGAGGCCGAGCGCATCGGCACGCGCCTTCGGGACAATTGGACCCGCGCCTTTCATGTCGGTGGTGACGAGGGTGTAGAGTTTGTCGTTCGGGCCGCCGAGATAGAGCTGCAACTGGCTGTGCTGATCGACGGGTCCGAGTGTGGCGGTCGGCGTCGTCCCCTTGCCGTCCTTGCCGAGGCTTTCGGCCCACAGCTGGCGGAACCACGCGCCGAAGGTCTTCAGCTTGTCGGCGTAACACCACACGACGGTCTCGCGCAGACCCTTCTGTGACGACGCGAAGTTGAGCGCCGCGCCGTCGATGCACGCCGCATCGCCGGCACCGGCCAGGATCGGGTCGAGCACGCTCGCGGCACCCTTGCGGAACGCCTTTGCGTTCAGGCCCATCAGCAGCGCGGGCAGCATGCCGACGACCGTCATCACCGAATAGCGTCCACCGATCCCTTCCGGATGGTCGAGCACCGGACTGCCGAGCTCGGTCGCGAATTTGCGCAGCGCACTGTCCTTCGGTTCGGTGATCGCAATGAAATGGTGTTTCAGATATTTGCCGCCACCGGCTTTTTCGATCGCATCGGCCGCCGCCAGCACCTGTGCCAGCGTCTCCGGCGTACCGCCGGATTTGGAGATCGCGACGAAGCGCGTGGTCTTCAGATCGAGATGCGCCAGCGCATCGGCGTAGGTGTAGGGATCGGGATTGTCGTAGAACATCACGCGCGGCGACTGGCCGTGCCGCCGCAGCATGGCGAGCGCCTGTCCGCCCAGGCTCGAACCGCCGATGCCGAGCACCAGGATGTCCGTGGTGTTCTCGAGGAATTTCGGCACGAGCGCGGCCGCGGCATCCAGATCGTCGGTGCGCGCCGGCAGGCTCAACAGTTCGATGCCGCCGGATTTGTGCTGCTCGCGCAGCCATGGCAGTTGCGCCTTCGCCTTCTTCAGCGCGGCGTCGTAGTCCGCGCGTGGCAGCGCTCCGCCGAATGCGAGATCGAGGGAAACGGAGAATTGTGACGATTCTGGCATGGCACATCCTATCAAAACGGGGTGGCTACAACCCACCCGTTTCCTGCCATTTGCAAGTGCGCGGGTGGGGTTATTTGCGGGCCGGCGCGCCGGTTTTGGGCCGAACCACAGGAGCGGAAGGCGGCGGCGGTGCTTTTGGTTCCACCGGCGAACCGGCGACCACGATGGTCATGCGGGCCGGATCGAACAGCCGCGCGGCGGCGCGCTTCACGTCGGCCAGAGTGACCGCATTCATCAGCGCGTTTCTGTTGGCCACATAATCGATCGGCAGACCGATCCGCTGGAAGGAGTTGAGCTGCCCCGCGATCCCGGCATCCGACTGAAACGCGAGCGGATAAGAGCCGGTGAGGTAGGTCTTCGCGTCCTGCAACTCCTTGTCGGTCGGCCCGTTGGCCGCGAAATCCTTCAGCGTCTGCCGCGTCACGGCGATCGTCTGGTTCACCGCATCGGCACGCGTCGCCACCAGACCGACCAGAACGCCGGCGCGGCGGAACGCTTCGAGTGACGTGGAGATGTCATAGGTGAGCCCGCGCTTCACGCGCACTTCGTCGGTGAGGCGCGAAGAAAATCCGCCGCCGCCCACGATGTAGTTCGCGACATAGGCCGCGAGGAAGTCCTTGTCGCTGCGCATCAGACCGGGCAGCGCGAAAATCACCGTCGGCTGCGGCACCGGCATGGGCACGATATGTACGCCCGGCGCGCCGACCTTGCCCGGCCACGGAATGGCCGGCGGCGTCTTCATCGGCAGCGAGCCGAAGGCGGTATCGAGCAACTGGGTGAGTTGTTGCGGCGTCACGTCGCCGGCGACGGCGATCTTCAGGCCGCCACGCACCCAGTGATCGCGTGCAAAGGCATGCAGATCGCGCTGGTTGATCGCATTCAAGGTTTGCGGCGTACCGCTCGCGTCATGCGCATAAGGATGATTGCCGAAATAGGCATGCCAGAAATACTTTGCCGCCACGTCGCCGGGCTCTTCGTCGTTCTGCTCGATCGACGCGATCATCTGCGCCCGCACCCGGTTCACCGCTTCGTTCTCGAAATGCGGCTTCGACAGCGCCATGCCCAGGAGACGGAATGCATCCGGCGCGTTTTCCTTGAGCGTCACCAGCGACACGATCATGTCGTCGCGGCCCGGCGTGACGGAAAGCTGGATCGCCTTGTTGGCGAGCGCTTCGTGAAACGCGTTCGAGTTGAGATCGCCCGCCCCCTCATCGAGCAGCGAGGCTGCAAAGGTCGCCAGACCATCCTTACCGCGCGGGTCGTAGGCCGCACCGGCTGGAATCGCCGCGGACATCGCGATCATCGGCAGGCTGTGATCTTCGGCGTACCACACCGTCTCGCCCTGCGGGGCGGGCAGTGCTTTCACGGTCGCGGCGTTCGACGGGGCGGCGCACAGCGACGCTGCAAAAAGCGCGGCGGAGAAAGTAACGCGCAGCCTCATGGCGTCGCTCCGGCCGGTTTGGGTTGTGCCCTCGGACGCGGGGCCGGTTTCGGCAGGGGCACGAACGGCTCCAGATAAGCCGTCACCGCCTCGCGGCGGTTGAGGCTGGCGGCGGCCTTGCGCACGCTGTCGGCGGTCACTGCACGGATGCGCGACGGCCACTCTTCGACATCGTCGGTGGTAAGCCCGATCGAAAGCGCCTGCCCATAAGCACTTGCCATCGCGTACTGGTTGTCGCGGCGATAGGTGGCGCCGGCGACCAGCTGCGTCTTGGCGCGCGCGAAATCGGCGTCTGCGATCGGCTTGCGGATGAAGTCGGCAAGCGTCGCGTCCATTGCGCGCTCCAGCACGTCGAGGCTCACACCCGGCCGCGGCTCGGCATAGAGATCGAATTCGCCGGAGTCGCGGTTGAGACCGTCGTAGGACGCACCCGCATCGACGGCGAGCTTCTTGTCCACCACCAGCGAGCGATAGAAAATTCCGGTGGCATCGCCGCCCAGAAGCTGCGCCAACACTTCCAGCCCTTCGGCTTCGCCGGGATGCGCTTCGGTGTAGCTCTTCACCCGGTAGTTGCGCGCGAACAGCGGCACCTTCACGTCCGGCCGCACTACCGTCATGCGCGTTTCGCCGAGCCGCGGCGGCTGCGCGAAATCCCAGCGCGGCGCCAGTTCGCGCGCCGGCACTTTCCCGTACGCTGCCTGCGCATCCTTGCGCGCTTCGTCGGGGGTGATGTCGCCGGCCAGCACCAGGATCGCGTTGTTGGGCGCGTAGTGATGCTTGTAGAAATCGCGCGCCGCGTTCTTGTCGATGTGCTGGATCTCCTCCATCCACCCGATCACGGGGCGTCCGTACGGGTGCGAAAGATAGAGCGCTGCCGACATCTGCTCGCCCAGCAGCGACTGCGGATTGTTGTCGATGCGCATGCGGCGTTCTTCCGACACCACATTGCGCTCGGTCGTCACGTTGCTGTCGGAGAGATCGAGATTGACCATGCGGTCGGCTTC
The DNA here is from genome assembly GCA_036490455.1 of Rhizomicrobium sp. Classification (GTDB taxonomy): domain Bacteria; phylum Pseudomonadota; class Alphaproteobacteria; order Micropepsales; family Micropepsaceae; genus Rhizomicrobium. Next base: position 23,317 of record DASXDS010000018.1, on the reverse strand, counting down.
GAGCTGCATAGCGAGCGGCAGCCGGTCTTTGGCGATCTGTTCGTAAAACACGGTGGAGTCGTGCGTCGTCTGTGCGTTATCGACGCCGCCATTGCGCGCGATCGTGGTCGAGAAGGAATCGCCCGGCACCTGCTTGGTGCCGCGGAACATCATGTGTTCGAAGAAATGCGCGAGGCCCGAGATGCCCGGCGGATCGTCCACCGCGCCGACCTTGAACCACAGCATGTGGGTGACGACGGGCGCACGATGATCGGGCACCACGAGAACCTGCATGCCGTTCTGCAGAGCGAACTGAAATGCCTTCGGCTCGTCGGCGCGCGCGCGGAGCGGCAGCAGAGCGGTGCAGGCGATCAGGGCCGCGCCAAGGCGCGCCCTAATTGGCATTGCCCGCGCCGCTGTCCTTCTGTGCGGGCTGCGTGGCCGGAGCCGGCGTTGCGGGAGCCGGTGCGGCGGGCGCGCTTGCAGCGGGGGCTGGAGCGGTGGCAGGCGCCGGAGCGGCCGCAGCGGGTTGCGCCGGCTTCTGGTTCGCCAGCCGGTTCGCTTCGGCGGCCGCATCGACATTCGGATCGGCGGCGGCCTGCGACTTCTGCCAGAACATCAGATTGTCGGTGAAGCCTTCGTCGGCCGCCTGCATGTTGCGGTTATCTGCGGCGATCACCTGACGGATGCTGTTGTCCGCACCGGTGGCGCCGGCACTGGCCAGCAGGGTCTTCTCGCCCTGACTCATATTGGCAGGCAGTGCTGCAGTGGCGGCTGTGCTGTCGCCGCTGAACATCGCGGTCTGGGCGACATCGGTCGGCGCGATCTGGTTGGTCGGCGGCGCACCGGGCTTCGGCGGCCTGAGCGTGAAGTCCGGCGGCATCACCAGCGGGGCTTTCGTCACGACCGCAAATTCGTCCGGCGAATCCTTCTGGGTGCCCATCGCATCGCGAACGCTGTCGCAGCCGCTAAGACCGGCGAGCAACAGGGCCGCGCCTGCAAGCCGAACCGCATTCTTCATGGTCTAACTCCGTTGGCTCTTGCCGCCAGCTGCCTGAGCATCCGGCCGCAGCAAGGCATCGTACAAAAGGGCGATCACACCGAAGGTTATCGCGGCGTCCGCCACGTTGAACACATACCAGCCATAGCCGAACCCATGAAAGTGAAAAAAGTCGGCAACTGCGCCGTAAATAAGGCGGTCGATCAGATTGTTGCCGATGGCGCCGCCCAACACGAGCCCGAGGCCGAGCGCCACGGCCTGCCGGTCGGCATGCCACAGCCACCAGCCCAGTGCGCCGATCGCGACCAGCGAAAACACGATCAGAAGCGCGGTCTGGAACGGACCATGCGCCTGGAACAGGCCGTAGGAGACGCCATGGTTCCACACCATCACCAGATTAAAAAACGGCAAGACCGGCACGGCTTCGCTTGGGGTCATGTCCTTGAACCCGAAAGCGTAGAGCAGCAGCAGCTTGCTCGCCTGATCGGCGAGGAGAGCCCCCCCAGCGGCGAGGATTCCCACCTCCCGGGGCGCCATTTCGCGCAGCTTCACGCCGCGGCCCCGGCGAGCGCGTCGACCGCGTCGGAACAGCGGTTGCACAGATCGGGATGGCGCGGGTTCTTGCCGACCTCCGGCAGGATCATCCAGCAGCGGGCGCATTTGTTCCCGTCCGCGTGATGGAACACGGCTGCGGTACCCGGAACATCGGGTAGCCGGAAGGCATCGGCCGGCGCTTCGCCAGTGGAAACATGCGCCGCCGAGGTGATCGCGATCTCGGCGAGATCGATCCCTTTCAGGATCGCCGCATCGTCTGCCGAAACGAACAGCACCGGTGCCGCTTCCAGGCTGGCGCCGATCACTTTGTCGCGGCGCGCGATCTCCAGCGCGCCGGTGACGACACGGCGCAGTTCGCGCACGCGCCCCCATTTGGCGACGAGCGCGTCGTCCGCCCACCCTTTCGGCGTTTCCGGGAAGGTGTGCAGATGGACACTGTTGTGCTCACCGGGAAAGCGCAACAGCCACGCCTCTTCCATGGTGAAGCACAGGATCGGCGCGAACCACATCACCACGCGGCGGAAGATCTCGTCGATCACCGTGCGCGTGGCGCGGCGGCGCAGGGATGTGGCGGCATCGCAATAGAGGACATCCTTGCGGATATCGAAATAGAACGACGACAGCTCGTTGGTGCAGAACGCGAACAGGGTGAAGTACACGCGGTTGAAATCGTATTCCTTGTAGCCCGCGCGCACGAACGTATCGAGTTCGGCCAACCGCGCCAGCATGTAGCGCTCGAGTTCCGGCATTTCGTCATGCGCGACACGCTCGCGCTCTTCGAAGCCTTCGAGGTTGGCGAGCATGAAGCGGATAGTGTTGCGCAGGCGGCGATAGGCGTCGGCATTCGCCTGGATGACGTCGTTGCCCATGCGCAGGTCCTGGGTGAAATCGGACGACGCGACCCACAGCCGGAAGATATCGGCGCCGTTCTTCTCCGCGACCGCCTGCGGCAGGATCACGTTGCCAACCGACTTCGACATCTTGTCGCCTTCGCGATCGAGCACGAAGCCGGCCGTCAGCACTTCGTCGTACGGTGCGCGGCCGCGGGTGGCGCAGCTTTCCAGCAGCGACGACTGGAACCAGCCGCGATGCTGGTCAGAGCCTTCGAGATAGAGATCGGCGTGATCCTTCTGCGGCCACTCCTTCTCCAGCGGCTGTTCGACCGTGAATACATGCGTCGAACCGGAATCGAACCAGACGTCGAGGATGTCCTTCACCTGCTCGTAATCGTCCGGATTTTTGTCGTTGCCCAGGAATCGCTGCGGCGGCGAGTTGAACCACGCGTCGGCGCCTTCGACCTCGAACGCATCGCCGATGCGACGGTTCACGTCCGCATCGTCGAGGATTTCCTGCGTCTCCTTGTTCACGAAGATCGCGAGCGGCACGCCCCAGGCGCGCTGGCGCGACAGCACCCAGTCGGGGCGGTCTTTCACCATGCCGGAGATGCGGTTCTCGCCGGAGCGGGGATACCATTTGGTCTCGCCAATCGCCTTCATCGCACGGTCGCGCAATGTGTCGTCCGGCTTGTCCGACAGCGGCTTGTCCATCGCGGCGAACCACTGCGCCGTCGCGCGGAAGATCACCGGCGCCTTGGAACGCCAGGAATGCGGATATTGGTGGCGCAGCGAACCCTTCGCGAGAAGCTTCCCGGCGCCGACCAGTTCCTTGATCACCGCACCGTTGGCGTCGCCGTCCTTGCCTTCCGGCGTGAGGATGCGCTTGCCCGCGAACAGCGGCACGTTCGGCGCGAACGAACCGTCTTCCTTCACGATCGCAAATGCGTCGGGATTCTTCGCGGCATAACCCGGGAACAAATCCATCATCAGCGCGAAGTCTTCTTCGCCATGGCCCGGCGCGGTGTGCACGAAGCCGGTGCCGGTATCGGCGGTGACATGATCGCCTGCGAGCAGCGGCACGTCGAACTCATAGCCTTGCCCACGCAGCGGGTGCGCTGCGATCGCGCCAGATGGGGAAACATCTTCGACGTGCCGCAATTCGATCTTGGCGTCTTTCGCCGTTTTGTTTGCAAGATCGACGGCGAGAAAAAGTCTCTCGCCTTGCTTAGCTAAAGAACCGTCTTCAGCTGTTATAACCTCGTACACTGCGTATCGCATTGTGTTCGAGAACGCGATCGCCCGGTTTCCTGGAATCGTCCACGGAGTTGTCGTCCATATAACGGCGGAAGCTCCGACTAGAAGATCCTGCACCCTTTGCATTTCCGCATCGATTCTCGCGGTGTGTTGCCGATTAGATTCTGGAACAAGATCGAGCGAGATTACGGGATTAACTTTGATTACCGGAAACTTCACGTAGATCGTTGGCGACTGTTTCTCGTGGTACTCGACCTCGGCTTCGGCGAGCGCCGTCTTCTCGACGGGCGACCACATCACCGGGCGGAAGCCGCGATAGAGCAGCTTGTTGCCAACGAACTTGTGCAACTCGCGCGCGATGGTCGCTTCGGCACGATAGTCCATCGTCGTGTAGGGCTTGTCCCACAGACCGATGCAGCCGAGCCGCTTGAACTGCACCCGCTGCACGTCGATCCAGTGATTGGCGAAGTCGCGGCAGTCGCGGCGCAGCTGGTCGATCGGCACGTCGTCCTTCGACTTGCCTTCGGCGCGGTACTTCTCCTCGATCTTCCATTCGATCGGCAGGCCGTGGCAGTCCCAGCCCGGCACATAAGGCGCGTCGTAGCCGAGGAAGCCGCGGCTGCGCACCACGATATCCTTCAGCACCTTGTTGAGGCCGGTGCCGGAGTGGATCTCGCCGTTCGCGTAAGGCGGGCCGTCGTGCAGCACGAATAACGGCCGGCCTTTCGCGTTTTTGCGGATCTGGCCGTAGAGGTCCATCGCCTCCCAGCGGGCGAGCCATTGCGGCTCGGCCTGAGGGAGCCCGGCCTTCATCGGAAAGTCGGTCTTGGGCAGGAACAGGGTGGCGCGATAATCGCGCGCTGGAGTTTCGGAGTCGGTGGCGGTCATGGGTTCTTCAGGCTTTCGTCAGGGGTTGGGGCGGAAGGTCCCGGCCTCTCCAACCGATGGGCGCGCGTCAGAGCCCCCGGCGGAGCGCCGGGCACAAAATTCGCGAACGATCCCAAACACCTGACATGGCTTGCCTGCAAATCAGCAGGTTTCGTTCTAGCAAGCAGGAAGTTAACGGTCCAGCCTAGAGGTCCTGCGGTCCCTGCGGCGGGATTGGAACGGGCGATGGGTTCGCGCAGAGGCGCTGAGGCGCAGGCACGCGGGTGTTCACCAGCCGGGTTAAGCCGTCGCGCAGATAGGGCGCGCCAAAATTGATCAGCAAGCCGACCGGCAAACGGAGAAGCCGCAGGTACGAGAGTACTTGCTTGGCATGGACCGGGTGAACGTTTTCGACCGATTTGATCTCGACAACGACGCAATGTTCCACGAGCAGGTCAAGGCGAAATGCATCTTTGAACGGCAAGCCGTCATATTCGAAGGAAGACGAGCGTTGTCGTTCGACATGAAATCCCCGGCGCGCGAGATCGCGCGCCAGAATCGCTTCGTAAACCGATTCAAGCAGGCCCGGACCAAGGTCCTTGTGCAGCCGGAATGCAGAACTGACGATCGCTCCTGTGATCCGGTTTAGCGGACTTTCCCGGTTATCTGCGTCCTCTGCGCCTCTGCGCGCCAAATCCATCGTGCCCTCCCGCCCAATTTCAGGAGAGAAGTTTCGCTTACAATTGTCGCAGGACTTTCCTCGCTTCGTCGCTGTCTTTCGCGATTTGGGCTTTCAGGGCGTCCAGGCCGTCGAGTTTTGCTTCGCCGCGGATGTAGTGGATGAACTCGATCTGCAGGTGCTTGCCGTAGAGATCGCCGGAAAAATCGAACAGGAACGTCTCAAGCAGCGGCGTGTCGATCTTGTACATCGGGCGCACGCCGAAATTCGCCACGCCGTCGTGTTTCGAAACCGGCTTGTCGTCTTCGATCACCGTGGCGCGCACGGCGTAGACGCCATAGGCCGGGCGCAGGCAGTCGTCGATCCGCATGTTCGCGGTGGGAAAACCGATGGTGCGGCCGCGCGCATCGCCATGTTCGACCCGCGCCTCGGCACTCCACCAATGACCGAGCAGCCGCGCCGCTTCTTCCGGCTTTCCCGCCTTCAGCGCGTCGCGTATCCGGGTCGAGGAAATCTTGTCGCCGCCCGTCTCCAGCACCGGCTCGAATACCGTAACGCCGAACCCTTCCATCTCGCCCATATAGGAAAGCATCGCGACATTGCCGGCGCGGCCCTTGCCGAACTGGAAGTCCTCACCCACCACGACGGCGCCGACGCCGAGACCTGAGACCAGCACCTGAAGCACGAAATCCTGCGCGCTCTTGCCTGCCATCTCGGCATCGAAGGTGAGCGCGAACATCACATCGGCACCCTGCTCCGCCAGAAGCCGCGCCTTGGCGCGGAACGGCGTCAGCCGGAACGACTCGGCCTGCGGCCGGAAGAATTCCTGCGGATGCGGCTCCAGCGCGAGAACGCCGAGCGGCGCGCCGCGCTCGTCGGCAATGCGCTTGGCCTCTGTGATGAGCGCCTGATGGCCGCGATGCACGCCGTCGAAATTGCCGACCGCCACCACCGCGCCTTTATAGGCGTCGGTCACGTCGTTGTAGTGACGGAAGATCTTCATCGCAGGTGTGCGGTCAGGCTTTCGGCCGCGCCGGCGCCATCACCAGCGCCTCGCCCTCGATCACGGTCTTGTCGCCGACCTTGCAGACGCAGTCGAAGATCACGCGGCGCTTTTCCGTGTTGACCTCGCGCACCGTGCAGGTCGCGGTGACGGTCTCGCCGATATGGACCGGCGCGCGAAACTTGCAGCTCACGCTCATGAAGATGGTGCCGGGACCGGGCATCTTCATGCCGAGTACGGTGGAGATATAGCTCGCCGACAGCACGCCATGCGCGATGCGCGTCTTGAACGGCGTGCCCCTGGCGTATTCCTCGTCGAAATGGGCCGGGTTCATGTCGCCCGAGACCTCGCCGAATTTCTGGACGTCGGATTCCGAGACGGTCTTGGTGAAGCTCTCGCTCATGCCGGGCTTCAGTTCGTCGGCGTAGTAAGGCATTTGCGCGTGGATCCCTGTGGCGGCTCACACCGTCATATCGGCGCTGCCGTTACCAGACAAGCGCCCGCATCGCAGCCCGGGCATGAACGCCGGCACCGGCAAAAAGCGCTGCCATGTGCTCCGTCGTCAGTTCGCGCACGTCCTCGCCGTGGATGCCGTCGGCGATGAACAACGCGTCGATTCCCATGCCGTTCGCGCCTTTCAGATCGGTCCCCATGCCGTCGCCGATCGCAAGCGGTCGCGTGACCGGCCTGCCCGCCACCCGCGCGGCTTCCGCAAGCGTCACGTCATAGATCGGCCGGTGCGGCTTTCCGTAGTAGACGACGGGACCGCCGATCGCTTCGTAAGCCGCGGCCATCGCGCCGGCGCAGGGAATCATCCGCCCGCCGCGCTGCACGACAAGGTCGGGATTGGCGCACAGCATGGTGAGGCCGCGCGCCTGCAGATCCGTCAGCAATGGCGCGTAATCGTCCGGCGTTTCGATATCGTCGTCGTAGAAGCCGGTGCAGAGCACGATCTCCGCATCCGTCGCATCCACTCGTTCGACATCGAGCCCGTCGAACACGCCTTTGTCCCGCGACGGACCCAGATGCAGCATCTTGAGTCGGCTATTGGCCGAGCGGCGCGCGAGATCGTCATGCGCCGCGACACCGCTCGTCATGATCGCGTCGTAGCAATCGTGCGGCACGCCGAACTGCGCGAACTGCTCCTCCAGATCGCGCACCGGCCGCGGCGCGTTCGATAGCAAGATCACAGGACCATGATTGTCGCGAAACGTCTTGAGCGCCGCGCAGGCGTCCCGATGGGCGCTCTGCCCGTCGTGTAGTACGCCCCAGACATCGCAGATCAGCGCATCGTAGGATGGCGCAAGTTCGCGGAATGCGGTGAGGATGGCGGGCGAAGCAGTCATGCGGTCCTTCCTAGCCTCCCCTCATGAAGGCGGAAAGTGTCGCGAGTTTGACAACGTCCAGGGGGGTCCATCAGGCAAAAGGTTCGCGCAGAGGCGCAGAGACACTGGAGGACGATTGGAGACGGCAGTTGCCCAATGTGTGGGCGTTACGAGGCTCTTCGGCGCGCTTTGCGCGCCAGGCAACTTCAGATAGCGAGCAAGAAAGCGATATCGCAGCGTCTCTGCGCCTCTGCGCGAAACGAAATGAAACTAAGCGCTTTTGCGGAACGGGATGATTGCGTTGAGCGGGTCGGGCTTTTCGGGGGCGCGCAGAGTGTCGTCGCGCACCGCGCGCGGTTCGCCGAACAGGTAGCCCTGCGCGTAGTCGACGCTGTAGTCGAGCAACTGCACCACCGTCTTCTCGTCCTCGATGCGCTCGGCGATGAGATTGAGGCCGAAACGTTCGAGCAGCGCCTTGAAGTCTTCGGCCGCGACCGAGGCATTCGCCGCCGTCATCCCCTGGGTGAGCATCTCCGCGTTCACCTTCAGATGACGGAAGCCCAGGCCCTTCAGCTTGGCGAAATCGATCGCCAGGGTCTGCACATGATCCATCGACAGCGCGAAGCCGAGGTTCGACAGATACATCAGGTTAGAATCGCCCTGCGGTCCTGCTTTCGCCACCGCCTCTTGCGAGAACTCGAACACGATCTGGGTCGCAAGATCGCGGTTGTGGTGCATATATTCGAGGAATTGCGGGAAGAACTCGGTATCCGATAGCGTCTCGGCGGAGATGTTGCAGAACACGCCGATGTCCTTCTGCCGGGCGGTCAGGCGGCGCACGATCTGCACGCAGCGGAACAGCAGCAGATTGTCGACCACCGACATAAGGCCGGCGGGTGCGGCCACTTTCATATACTGCGCCGGCATGATGACCGCGCCATCGGCAGCGCGCAGGCGCGACAGCGCCTCATAATAGCGCAGCTTGCGCTGCGGCAGGCTCACGATCGGCTGCAGGTAGAGATCGACGCGGTTCTCCTCGAGCGACGCGCGGATCGTTTCGAGCAGATCGGATTCGCCCAGCGATGCGAGATAGCTCTTCGCCGTTCCCCTGGCGCGGCGTTCGATGATCTCTTCTACCGGCTGCTGCTGCGCCTTGGTCGAGATCTTGCCGGCGAAATCCTTCATCAGGCTTTCAAGCACCTGCAGCTCGGCCACGATCTTCTTGCTCTGCGCGCTGGCCCGGGCCTCGATCGCCTTGTTCATCTCTTCCATCTTCGCGCGCGTTTCGACCAGCGATTGCTCGAACTGCACGCCGACCTGGCGGAGCTGGGAAATTTCCTTCGCAGTGGCGCGGCGGTCGCGGCGGCGCAGCATGAGCGCGTGCGCCTGGGCGGCGCAGAGAAACACCACGGTTGCGGTCAGAAGCCCGGTGAACGGGCCGGTAAACACGCCCACTGCTCCGCCGAAAGCGAGGGCGATAAGGGCATAGACCGCGATGATCGCGCTGTTGGGCATGGCAAACGACTCGGACTTCCAGCCCCCCATCCTGACCGGACGGGCGTTTCCAATCCGTTAACCAAAGAAGTAGGGTAAGAACCGCGAATTCCGCCGTTCGCGGCCTTTTGGTAGGGTCCTACCATGACCGACCCCAAGCTGCTCTCACGCCTTTCCCGGATAGAAGGCCAGGTTCGCGGCGTCGCCCGGATGATCGAGGATGGACGCTACTGCATCGAGGTTCTCGACCAGGTGCAGGCGATCAAGGCGGCACTGAAGAAGGTCGAGGACGAGATCCTGAAAGGCCACGCTGCGCACTGCGTCTCCCACGCCATCGATAAAGGCGACCGCGAAGATGCACAGGCGAAGTTCACCGAGCTGGTCGATCTGTTCGCGCGCTATTCGCGCTGATCGTGGATCAGCGTTTCCTCGGCGCTCACCGGTTTCCACTTGCCGTCCAGATAGCTGAAAACATCGGTGAAGCGCACTTGCGCGACCAAGGTGCCGTCCGGCGTCGTCACCGTGTTGAGGCCGCGGACTACTGCGGTGTCGCCGTTCACGGTGGCCGTGAGATCGCTCAGGTGGAGTTTGGTGTCGGGCCGGTTCGGCAGATTCGCCAGCACCTGATCGCGGGTGAGCTTGCGGCCGTCCCACGTTTTGTCCGTGAACCCCGGCGCGAGCAGACAGGCGAGGCTCGCGACGTTGCGCTCTTCCAGCGCCGCCACCCAATTGTTTTCCGCCGTGAGAACGGCGTCCGGCGTTTTCGGATAGGCCAGCATGTTGCACATCACGCCGGATGGGCTGCCGCCGAGCGTTGCGAGAAGAAAAGCCATAACCAGCGGCGTCATTTCGCGCGCTCCCGGATAATCGGGATCGAGGCGAGCGACGCCCGGATATCTTCCGGATCGAGGCCGTCGCACACATCCGCCATCCACACCGCGAAAGCGGCGAGATCGTCGTCGATCTGCTGCTCCGGCGGCCGCGGCTCGAACCGGCTCCAGAAGCCGTAGATCAGCGCCATGGACGGACGGCCGCGCCCGAAATCGCCGAGCTCGAGCGCATAGAGATGTCCGTTGGCCGAACGCCAGTATTTGCGGCCGGCGCGAAAGCCCACCACGCGCTCCAGAGACTCCGCCACCGCCGGCCGCACGTCCAATTCCTGCTCGAACACCAGCGGGTCGGCGCGCAGCCGCGCCAGTTCGTCGGCCGAGGGCGTCGCTACGAAATCAAGCATGACGCACCACCCGGTCCAGGAACAGGATGATCGCCTTCACGATATCCGGGCCGCGATCGTCCTGCAGGAAATGGGAGGCGCGGTCGAAGTTCACCGGCCCTTCGGCATGCGGCAGAAGCCGCAACATGCGCTCGCGGTAGCTGATGTCGAACACGGGATCGTCCACGCCCCAGATGATCTGGATCGGGATCTTCGCCAGTTCGCCCAGCCGGTTCTCGATTGCCTTCATGTCGGCCCAGCCGCGGTCGCCTTCGTGCAGGGGAATCGAGCGTGGCCAGGTCATGCACACCGTCTCGGATTCCGGTTCGTCATAGACGTGGTGATAGCCGCGCTTCTCCGCGTGCGTCATGCGCCGCTTGCTGATGGTGGAGGTGCCCCCATGGCTCAGGATCTTGTAGCGCTTCATGAAGATCGGCCCGATCAGCGGCGCGTGCCACGTCGTCCATGGCCGCGGCGACCGGTGGAACGCGCCGACATGGCCGGTGAAGAGCCAGGTGTTCATCAGAACCAGCGCCTTCACACACTCCAGCCGCTGCAACGCGGCACCCACACCCTGCGGCCCGCCCCAATCCTGGCCGACGACGGTCATGCCTTTCAGGTCGAGTTGGTCGATGAACGAGACCAGATTGGCGATGTGATGCGCGAGCGAGAACGACGCATCGGTGCGCGGCTTGTCCGAATAACCGGCGCCGATACAGTCCGGCACAAGCACGCGATAGCCGGCGGCTTTCAGCGGTTCGATGAAATCGCGATAGAGAAAACCCCAGGTCGGATTGCCATGCAGCAGAAGCACGGGTGGGGCCATGGGATCGCCTTCGTCGAGATAGGCCATCCGCCAGCCATTGACCGTCACATACCGCTGCGGCCACGGAAACATCGGTTTCAGCCAGTCAGGCTTCACATTGTCGGTCGGGCGCGTCATGCAATGTTTTCCAGATATAGCTGGAAAGCGAGTTGCTTTACATATTGCCAGTCATGCAGCGTGAACTTTTCAACGTCCTCCGGTTCCTCAGCTCCTACGAGAATCACTGAGGAAATGCGTTCAGCAATGCTGTGATCGTTTTTTTCGATCATGCGCGCCAGAATTTTGGCAATTTGAAGCAAGTGGAAAGTCGAGCTGACGATTATGAGCGCCTGCTTTTCCTCGCCTCTGAATAACGCGTCGGGATGCTCAAAAACTCTTCCAAGATTTTGATTTGTGTCGGAAGAAGCTCCTTCCAAAAACAACGGAAAGATCTCCGGATTTTTCAGAATTTCTGTTTTCCTCCTTCGAATCTCGGAATCGATCAACTCGTCCATTTTCCGCGATTCATTTGGCGTCCTGATGGGACCTCGCGGGGGCTTGAGACCGGAAAGAATTATCCGCATGGGCATTCCGGTCTTCACCAAGAAATCGATGGCGGCATCTGTGCGGCGGCGCAGAATCTCCAGATTCTGACAGCCAAGTACCACCATAGCTTTGTTTCGTACTCCGCCGAGATGCACGATCACCTCGCGAATCGGTGCAGATGCGAACTGCAAATTGAAGAGCGTGCTGCCGCACTGTTCTGTCAGCGCGTGAAGCATTCCATCGCGGATCATCCCCGCTCGAAATGCGGCCACGAACGCAGCAGCGGCCATATCGGCGGCAGCAACACGTTCAGACCCATTCTTCAACAAACGTGAGAAATCTTCGCTTTTGTCAGTGTGGATTGCTTCGCCTATTTGGAAAAAGGGGCGCCATCGGTATTCGTGTATCGCTACCGGAACCATCGCCCAGTGAGGACCAATATCACGTTTAAAATACATGCCGGCACTCCCTATCGGTCGAGCAAAAGGGTTTGAGGCACAGGATGACAATGTCCGCGGAATACACTTGAATGCTGCCTCAGGATATTCCCGGAGACTAGCATGACCAGCGCCTATGATTTCAGCTTCAAATCCATCGACGGCAAGCCTCTGCCGATGTCCGACTTCAAGGGCAAGGCCGTCCTCGTGGTGAACGTCGCGAGCCAATGCGGACTGACGCCGCAATATTCGGGACTGGAAGAACTCTGGAAGGACAAGAAGGACGCCGGTCTCGTCGTTCTGGGCGTTCCGGCCAACGATTTCGGATCGCAGGAGCCGGGGACCGAGAACGAGATCAAGACTTTCTGCGAGACCCGCTTCGCCGTCGACTTCCCGATGACCGCGAAGGAGCACGTGATCGGCGCCCAGGCGCATCCGCTCTACAAATGGATTGCGGGCGAACTCGGCGAAGGTGCGGCGCCCAAGTGGAATTTCCACAAGTACCTGATCGGCAAGGACGGGTCGATCGCCGGCACCTTCGGCTCCCGCACCGAACCTATGGCGCCGGAGCTGGTCGAAGCGATCGACGCGGCGCTGAAATAGGTGTTGTCCTTCGGGGCTCGCTTTGCTCGCACCTCAGGATGACGCGAGCGACGAAACACGCACATAGCTGTAGAAAAACTCGATCCTTTCGGCAAGAAGGTTGAGACTACACGCACGGCCGTCGTCATCCTGAGGTGCGAGGCACAGCCGAGCCCCGAAGGACAGAAATCAACCCGTCGGTGCCGGCGTGATGCGGATTTCGATCCGGCGGTTGCGCGGTTCGGCGGTGCTCGGTCCCGTCTTGATCCGGGGATTGTTCTCGCCGAAGCCCTGTGCGCTCAGCCGCGCACTCGCAACGCCGTCACGCGCCAGCGCCTCGAACACCATTTGCGCCCGCTTCTGGGACACCGCCAGGTTCTGGTCCGCCGAACCGGTGGTGTCGGTATAGCCGGCGACGCTCACGGCCGTGTGGTCGTAATGCCGAAGCACAATGGCGAGCGAACCGAGCAGGTTGGCTCCGGCCGCCGACAATTGCATCCCGTCGAACAGTACCGCGTCGTTGATGTTGAGCAGCATGCCGTCGCCGCGCCGCGCGATGTTTATGCCGTAGGCGCGCAGCCGCTGGCGCAAATCCGTCTCCTGCTGATCCATATAAGGTGAGACCATCGCGGTCTTGAGCGGCCCGGCGCTGGCCACATGCGGCGGCGGCGCGAACGGCCGTGGAGCCGCGGCCCTTGGCTGGGACGGCGTTGCGATCGCCGGCCTGAGCGGCGGGGGCGCCGGTTGCGCTGCAGGAAAGCTCGGCATGGCATGCGGGCCGCCGCCCGCACAGCCTGCGACAAGGATGGCCAACGGCCCAAGCATCAGAACACGCTTCATGCGATCACCCTTTGGCAAGGCGCCCCGCGAAATCCGGCGCGCGAGGCCATTGCCGCCACGGCTACGACAGGCAAAGATTGCGGCAGAAATATGTGAAGGGATGAAACGATGTCGCTGTTCGATCTGGACGGAAAAGTCGCGTTGGTCACGGGCTCGACCAAAGGCATAGGCGAGGCCATCGTGCATCGCCTGGCGGAGCATGGCGCGAAGGTTGTGGTCTCCAGCCGCAAGGCGGACGCGTGCGAGAACGTCGCGAACGCCATCAACACGGAGCGCGGGGCCAAGGTTGCGGTGCCGATCCCGTGCAACATCAACTACAAGGAACAGCTGCAGATGCTGGTGGATGAGACCCACAAGCAACTCGGCAAGATCGACATTCTCGTCTGCAACGCGGCGCTTAACCCGGCCTACGGCCCGATGTCCAAGATCGAGGACTCGGCGTTCGACAAGATCCTCGCCGCCAACATCAAATCGAACCACTGGCTGGCCCAGATGGTGCTGCCCGACATGATCGCGAAGAAGGACGGTTCGATCATCATCGTGTCGTCGGTCGGCGGCTATCGCGGCTCGACGGTGATCGGCACCTATTGCATCTCCAAAGCCGCCGACCTGCAGCTCGCGCGCAACCTCGCCTATGAGAACGGGCCGCACAACATCCGGGTGAACTGCATCGCGCCCGGCCTGGTGAAGACAGATTTCGCCCGCGCGCTGTGGGACACGCCGGAAGCCGAAGCGCGCTCCAGCGCCAACAACCCGCTGCGCCGCCTCGGCGAGCCGGACGACATCGCCGGCGCCGCCGTCTTCCTCGCCAGCCGCGCCGGCGCCTGGATGACCGGCCAGTCGATCATAATCGACGGCGGCGCGTTGGCCTAAGTTGCTTGCAACGGCCCCTCACCTGCTTTCGCTGACGCGAAAGATGTCCTCTCCTGCAAGCGGGAGAGGTTATCGGAGCCTCGCTTAACCTCGCCCGCGCAGCGGGAGAGGACAGCCGTTGCATCAGCAACGGCAGGTGAGGGTCCGCTGCTCAAAAGGATATATTGTGCGCAAACTCCTCCTCGCCCTTCCGTTGCTCCTCGCCCTGCCCGCGCATGCGGCGGACAAGGTCGACTGCAAGAACGCGCAGACGCAGATCGACATGGACAGCTGTGCTGGCCAAGACTTCGAGAAAGCGGACGCCGCTCTCAACGCCGATTACAAGAAGCTGGTCGGTATGCTGGACGCGCATGAGCGCACGGCGCTGCAGAAAGCTCAGCGCGCCTGGCTCGCGTGGCGCGATGCCGAATGCGATTACCGCACCATGGCGACAGAAGGCGGCTCCATTCGCCCGATGCTGGTCAGCGAATGCGAAACAGAGCTGACAACTAACCGCATCAAGGACCTGAAAGAGCAGCTCAAATGCCCCGCAGGCGATCTTTCCTGTCCGGCGAACTGATCGCTACTTCAAAACCGAGGCTGCCTCCTTGAACGGCAGACCCTGTGCTTCGGCGACGGCGCCGTAGGTGAGTGTGCCTTTGTAGACGTTGAGACCCGCTAGCAGATGCGGATTGGCCTTCATCGCTTTTTCCGGTCCCTGCTCGGCGAGCGCGATGGTGAACGGCAAGGTCGCGTTGTTGAGCGCGAAGGTCGAGGTGCGCGCCACTGCGCCCGGCATATTGGCCACGGCGTAATGCACCACGCCGTCCACCATGTAGGTCGGGTTCGCGTGCGTCGTCGCGTGGCTGGTCTCGGCGCAGCCGCCCTGGTCGATCGCCACGTCCACGATCACGGAGCCTTTCTTCATCTGCTCCACCATCTTGCGGGTGATGAGCTTCGGCGCCGCGGCACCCGGCAGCAGCACGCCGCCGATCACGAGGTCGGCGTTAATTACGCTCTCCTCGATGGAATCGATGGTCGAGAAGATCGTGTTCAGCATCGCGCCGAACTGCAGGTCGAGTTCGTTCAGCCGGCGCAGCGACACATCGAGGATCGTCACATGCGCTTCGAGGCCCATCGCCATGCGCGCGGCATTGGTGCCGACCACGCCGCCGCCGAGCACCACGACTTTCGCCGCCGGCACGCCCGGCACGCCGCCGAGCAGCATGCCGCGGCCGCCTTGCGCGATCTCCAGGCTGTGCGCACCGGCCTGGATCGACATGCGGCCCGCCACTTCGCTCATCGGCGCGAGCAGCGGGAGGCCGCCGCGGCTGTCGGTCACCGTCTCGTAGGCAATGCAGATCGCGCCGCTATCGACCAGGCCCTTGGTTTGCTCAGGGTCGGGGGCGAGATGGAGATAGGTGAACAAGGTCTGGCCTGGACGCAGGCGCTTGATCTCGACGGGCTGCGGCTCCTTCACCTTCACGATCATGTCGGCAGCGCCGAACACTTCGTCGGCGGTCGGCAGCAGCTTGGCGCCGACGCGGGTGTACATCTCGTCGTGCAGGCCGATCGCCTCGCCGGCCTGGGTCTCGATGAACACCTCGTGGCCGCGCGCGGTCAGTTCGCGCACGGCGGCCGGCGTCATGCCGACGCGGTATTCGTGATTCTTGATTTCCTTCGGAACGCCGATGCGCATGAGAGGCTCCTATGAAAGCTTTGAAAGGACCGCGCGGATACCATCGACCATGCGGCCGATCTCGTCCTCGCTGATGATGAAAGGCGGCGACAACGCGATGGTGTCGCCGCCCACGCGGATCACCATATCCTGTTCGGCAAAGGCGAGCCGGATCGCATCGCCGCCGCGGCGGCCGGGCGCATTCGGATCGGGTTCGAGCTCGATGCCGGCCGCCAAGCCCACATTGCGGATGTCGGCGACGAACGGTGCGCCTTTCAGGCTGTGCACCGCTTCCTCGAAAATGGGTTCGAGCTGCTTCGCGCGTTCGTACAGGCCCTCGTCGCGGTAGAGATCGAGCGTCGCAAGCCCCGCGGCACAGGCCAGCGGATGCGCCGAATAGGTGTTGCCGTGGAACAGCTCGATCGCATGCTCCGGTCCGGTCATGAACGCGTCGTGGATCTTCGCGGAGATGATGGAGCCGCCCATCGGCACCGCGCCGTTGGTGACGCCCTTGGCGAAATTGATGATGTCCGGCGTCACACCGTAGCGTTCGGCCGCGAATGCGCTGCCCAGACGGCCGAAGCCGGTGATCACTTCGTCGAAAATAAGAAGGATGCCGTACTTGTCGCAGATCGCGCGCAGACGTTTCAGATAATCCTTCGGCGAGGCGAACACGCCGGCAGAGCCCGCGAACGGCTCCACGATCACCGCCGCGATAGTGTCTGCGCCGTGCAGAGCGACAAGGTTTTCCAACGCGTCGGCATAGTCCGCACCGGTCTGCGGTTCGCGGCGGGTGAACTTCATCGACTTGTCGTAGGGCAGCGGGAGGTGATCGTCGGTGCCGGGGATCAGTGGACCATACGGCTTGCGGTTGTTGCCGATGCCGCCGACCGAAATCCCGCCGAAGGTCACGCCGTGATAGCCGCGTTCGCGGCCGAAGATGCGGAAGCGCTGGCCCTGCCCGATCTTCTGGAAATAGGCGCGCGCGATCTTGAGCGCGGTGTCCGCCGCTTCCGAGCCGGAATTGACGAAGAACACATGCTCGAGCCCATCGGGCGCGAGCGCCGCTATGCGCTGCGACAGCTCGAACGCGGCCGGGTGCGAGAACTGGAAGGTGGGCGCGAAATCGAGCTCGCCGGCCGCGCGCTGGATCGCTTCGGTGATCGGCTTGCGGCCGTGACCGGCGTTCACACACCAGAGGCCCGCGCAAACATCGAGCAGCTTCCGCCCGCTGTCGTCGAAATAATACATGCCATCCGCGCCCGTGAGCATGCGCGGGTTCGCCTTGAATTGCCGGTTGGGGGTGAACGGGAGCCAGAAGGCCCGAAGATCGTTTGGACGCGCCATAATCTCTACGTCAGGGAAGGTGCGCGGAAGCTAGCAGAGGCCTTTTTTGGGTCAAGCGTCGTGGGTGAGTGCGTCAGCGCGGCAAGATTCGGCAATCCAAATCGCTATAGTGCGACTGAACATAACGGAAAAACTCAGGCAGACCGCCCGCGCGCATCGACCGGCCAGATCGCCTCCAGGGCGTCACCGCGCACCGCGTGGTAGCAGTCGTAGAGATTCACGGTCGGATCGCAGTGCGGCACCACGCAGGCGAGCTGTTCGCCATGGGTAAGCTTCTTGCCCTCGCGCGGATAAATCACCCCGCCCTGCTCGTCGCCGAAGAAGAAATAGGTGGCGCCCTCCGGTGCGCCGGCGGCGATGCGCGGCGGTTCCGCATCGGTGGCGAATGCCTTTAATCCCGCATCGGTGGTCGCAAGGCCGTCGCGGTTGGCGCTGATCACGGTGGTGTGCACGAAGAGCGAAGTCTCGAATGGCGTGCGTTCGCCGGGCTTTTCCCATACATCGTTGTATTGGCGATCCATGAAGACATAAGAGCCGACCTGCAATTCGGTGAGCACGTTGGCATCGACATCGATGTCGAAGGTGCCGGTGCCGCCGCCGGAGAAGATGGCCGGCGCCAGGCCTTTGGCTTTGAGCGTATCGCGCAGCGCACCGAATTCCTTCATCACGCCGAGCGAAGCGCTGCGCCGTTCGTTAGGCGATTCCATGTGTTGTGCCTGGCCGGCATAACACTGCAGGCCTGCGAGCGTGAGACCGTCGGCGTGTGCGATGTATTCCACCAGTGCCGGGGCGAGTTCGCTGCGGATGCCGGTGCGGCTCATGCCAGGATCGATATCTACGAACACGTTCAGCTTCTTGCCGCTCGCCTGCGCTGCTGCGTTCAGTTTTTCGGCGATGCTGAGATTGTCGCAAACCGCCATCAGGTTCTGCATCCGCGCGTTGAGCGCTATGAGCCGCGCAACCCCGCCGTCGCTCACCACCGGCGAGGTGAGCAGGATCGAATCGATCCCGCCCGCCGCGAGCGCTTCCGCTTCGCCGAGCTTGGCGCAGCACTGCCCGAGCGCACCGGCCGCGATCTGCCGCTTCGCGATCTCGATCGATTTGTGCGTCTTGGCATGCGGACGCAAGGCAGTCCCGTGCGCCTTCGCATGCGCCGCCATCTTCGCGATGTTGCGCTCCAGCACATCGAGATCGACCACCAACGCCGGCGTCTGCAGCTTGAAGCGCGAACCCGGCACGCCGATGAGGTCGGAATTGAGATAGGCGGTCATGGGTGGCTCGCGATGCAAATGATGAAAGGTGCAGAACTGTAATCGAAAGCTCCCTCTCCCCCAACGGGGGAGAGGATTGGGTGAGGGGGTGCTTGGTGTAGTAGCGATGGCGATCGCGAAACGCCGCCGATCGGGCGAACGTGAGGTTATCGCATCGTCTTCTCACATCTGCGTTCCATGTCCACCACCCCCTCACCCTGCCCTCTCCCCCGTCGGGGGAGAGGGTGTGTATGGTAAGCACGTTCCATGCTCGCCCTCGTCCTTATCCTGCTCTCCGCCGTCGTTCATGCCGTCGTCAATGTCCTGACGAAGCGGGCCGACGACAAATATGCGATGCGCCTGCTGATCGGCGTGTTCTCGGCGGTGCTGGTGTCGCCGTTCCTGTTCTTCCTGCCGTTGCCCTCGGGGCGCGCGCTGTGGTTTCTCGCCGGCACCGCAGTCGTGCATGCGATCTATGAGTTTCTGCTCGTCAAATCGTTCGAGAGTGCGGCGTTCTCGGCGGTCTATCCCGTGGCGCGCGGCACCGGGCCGCTGTTCACCGCGATCGGCGCGATCCTGCTGCTGCACGAGCATCCGCCGCTTGCCGAGCTGGCCGGCATCGCGCTCGTCTGCGGCGGCGTGATCGCGATCGGGCTTTCGCATCGTGCGACCGAAGGCGCGCTGCGCGGGTTCGGCTTCGCCCTCGGGACCGGCGTCACCATAGGGCTTTACACCCTGATCGACGCGTCCGGCGTTCGCAGCGTCGCAGTGCCGTTCACCTATGTGCTGTGGTTCTTCGTGGCGCATGGCGCATCGGTGCTGTTGACGGCACCGGGCATCCGCGGCCGCGCGGTGATCATGGCGGCGCGCAGGCAATGGCGGCTCGGCGTGCTGACCGCAGCGCTGTCTGTCGTGACTTACGGCTCGGCAATGCTCGCCTATCGCTACGGCGCGACCGCACAGCTGGCGGCGTTGCGCGAGACCAGTGTGTTGTTCGGCACCGCGCTCGCCATGAGCTTCCTCGGCGAGCACATGACGGTCCGCCGCTGGATCGCCGCCATCGTCATCGCCTCAGGTGCCATCCTGCTGCAGGTAGGGTGAAGGAAGGTTTACGCGCAGTGGCGCAGAGAGTCTTCATCGCCCCGACCTGACGGGTGGCGTGAAAGGTTCACGGCGCGCTCTTGCGTGCCAGACATCCTTGGAACGACGGCAAGTGCGAGCGGAGGATGCTCAGCAGTCCTCCGCGTCTCCGCGTGAATCAACCTTCGTGCCGCAGGCGCCGCATTAAACGGCCTTCACGCCCGCCGCCGCGAGCGCTTTCGCTTTCGCCGCCTTCAGGTCGTAGGTCACGTTCATCATGTGACGTTGCGCCGGCAGGCCGCCGCCGGCTTGCAGCGCGACCACGAAGTGCCAGCCGCCATACGCATCCGCGGTCAGGTCGCGGATCAGGTTGTAGACCCGCATCCGCGTCTCGACATCCACGTTCGGCTTGGTGTGGAGATATTTGCGGATGAAGGCCCCGCTCTCCGGATTGCGCAGATCCGCTTCGCTCGGCAGGGTCAGCACCAAGCCACCCGACAGATCGTGCAGGTACTTCACCGTATTGTGGTAGTTGGCGGCGTAGTAGTACTTCGCCGCGTTGATCGCGAGCGTGTTGGGATAGACCATGCCGCTCTCGGTCTTCTCGTAATGCCGGCAGGCATAATCGAGCGACATCTTCAGCATCTGGGCATAGGTGATGAGTTCGGCGATCGAGGAACGCGCGACCGCGTCGTTCTCCTTACCCTGCATCTCGGTCACGAGTTGCGCGAGACCCACGAACAGCTCAGATGAATCTACCGCGCCGATCACGCCGCCGGTGCGCTCCCACAGCCCGAGCGAACGCGCAAGCACGGTGGCGAGCTGGACTTCGCCGGCAAGGAACACCCGATCCCACGGCACGAACACGTCGTCGAACACCACGAAGCCTTCCGGCATCGAGTGGTGCGAACTTGCCGGGTAATCGAACGCGTTGAGCTCCGCCGGCGCGAAGTTGCGGTTGATGATCGACACGCCCTTGGTGTTCACCGGAATGGAGAACGACACCGCGTAGTTGGTCTCGTCCTGCCGCATCCCCTTGGTCGGCATCACCACCAGCTCGTGAATCACCGACGCCGCGGTGATGTGCAGCTTGGCGCCGCGCACCACAATGCCGTCGCTGCGGCGTTCCACAATGCGGACGTAGAGATCGGGATCGTCCTGCTCATGGGCGCGGCGTTTGCGGTCGCCCTTCGGATCGGTAATCACCTCGGCGCCGCGCAGATCGTTGTCGCGGCAATATCTGTACATCCGCTCGATGTTCTCGGCATATTGCGGGTTCACCGCCGCGACCTGATCCTTCACGCTCATCAGCGCCATGAACACGCTGGAGACCGCGGTTCCGATAGAGGTGTGCGAGAGCAGTTCGATGCGCTTGTTCAACTCGTCCTCGTTGCGCGGGATCTGGTAGATGCGGTGCGCATCGCCGCCGTCTTCGGTCTTGTAGCGGCGCAGGTCGCCTAGTTTCGGATCGTCGTATTTGTAGTCCTCGGCCGTGAGCGCGATCGGCACGCGGAACCGCGGGTGCTTCGTGATGTCAGGAATTTTCTCGCCATCCCAGTACGTCACACGGCCGTCGTTCAGGCTCGCGACATAATCCTCCGGACGCATCAGACCCACGGCTGGTTCCTCCCTGTCTTTGGAAAAAGCATAACCTGTTTCAAGAATTCCGGAAGCACGAAACCCTGTGACACTCCCTCTCCCCCGCCGGGGGAGAGGGTTGGGGTGAGGGGGTGACCGCCATCGGTCACCGGTGGTGCGGCATCGCCACTCATGTTTCGCCCGCAACACGATGCGGCTCATGCACCCCTCACCCTGCCCTCTCCCCCGCTGGAGGAGAGGGGTGATTTACTGGTTGGCCCTTCCGTCACTGACGCAGCGTCCGTGTTAGAGTGCGCCCCATGAAAACCTTCTACTCGTCCGCCCATCTCGCCCATGACCCGCCGGAGGAATTCGAAGGCGGCCGGATGAACCCGGCCGTCGAGGTTCCGGAGCGCGCCGAAACGGTGCGCGCGGCGATCGTGGCGCGCGACCTCGGCCCGATCTGCGATCCGGTGGAATTCGGCGACGATGCGATCCTGCGGGTCCATGACGCCGACCTCGTGCAGTTCCTGGGCGAGGCGCATCACCATTGGCTGGCGAAATACGGGGCCGATGCGCCGGCCGCGATTCCCTCGGCGTGGCCGTCGCGCGGCCACCGCCAGCAACGCACCGGCCACATCGAGTCGCGGCTCGGGACCTTTGCGTTCGACACCGCGACGCCGATCGTCAGAGGCACCTGGAACGCAGCACGTACGGGGGTGAACGTGGCGCTCAGCGCAGCACAGGCGGTGCGCAGCGGCGATCGTGCCGCGTTCGCGCTGACCCGGCCGCCGGGCCATCACGCAAGCGCCGACGTGTTCGGCGGCTATTGCTATCTCAACAACGTCGCGATCGCGGCGCAGTGGCTCGCCGATCAGGGGATGAGACCCGCCATCCTCGATGTCGACTATCATCACGGCAACGGCACGCAGGCGATGTTCTACGACCGGCCCGATGTGTTCTTCGCGTCGATCCACGCCGACCCGTCGTTCGCCTATCCGCATTTTCTGGGCTTCGCCGACGAAACCGGTGAAGGCATGGGCGAAGGCGCGAACCTCAACATTCCGCTGCCCGAAGGCACCAACTGGTCGCGCTATCAGGAGGCGCTGTTCCACGCGTTGCGCGCGATCAAGGATTTCGGCCCGGACGTACTCCTGGTGTCGCTCGGCCTCGACACCTACGCCGGCGACCCGATCTCGCGCTTCGCGCTCCAGCACAACGATTACTTCCGGATGGGTGCGATCCTCGAAGACGTGAAACTGCCGACCCTGTTCGCCTTCGAAGGCGGCTACAACATCGACGCGCTGGGCACGATCACGGCGAATGTGCTGGAGGGATTCGAGAACACTTAACCACCCCTCCAGTTCGCTTCGCTCGTGGAGGGGTGGTTACTGCGCGTCGTTCGCCGGCGGCGGTTCCGCGTTCATGCCGCTGCGCATCCGGTCGGCGGCGCGTTTCAGGGCCTCTTCGGTGCGGGCGGCTACGGGTCCGCCCTTCGCTTGCATCTCGTCGATGGCGCGGTCGAGCGCCGCCTTGATGTTCGCGGCGGTGCCGCCCTTCTCGTGCTCGCGGATGATGACGGCTTCGAGCTTGGAGACCAGCGTGTCGACCGTGTAGGTCGTGTTCATCGGCCGCTCCACATGATCGACCACGCTGTAGATATCGATCGCGTCGTCGATGGTGCGGCCCCACTCCACCACCTTGTAGAAGCGCGAGCCCTCCATCTTGCCCTTCTCCGTGAAGATCAGATCGACTGCGGCGACGATGAGCGTCAGCGGGATCTGGAAGAAGTTGTGGAAGTTGTTGAGCGCCAGCTTGAACTCGAACACCGCGACGTCGCGGATGAAGGCCCAGCGCGCGTCCGCGTTGGACATCGGTACCGGTACCGTCTGATCGGGCAGCGGCTGGTCGGGAACGGACGGCAGTTGCGGCGTGGACACGGCTCTCTCCGGAAACGTCAGTGATGAATCTTGCGGGGATCGGCGTCGAAGATGCGGAAACCCGGCAGCGCGCGATGCGGGAACGAACGGTAGAACGCATCCGCGCCTTCGGTCGACACCAGGTCCATGCGGCCCGCATCGGTGCGCGCGAACAGCGCGGTAACAAGCTTTTTGCCG
>DASXDS010000007.1:0-66390 GCA_036490455.1 Rhizomicrobium sp. | reverse complement strand
CATCGATCTCGAACTGGCGCGCGAACTGAAGCTCGCCATGCAGGCCTGCGAAAAAGATCGGAGCCTGCGCGTGGTCACCATCCAGGGACGCGGCAAGTTCTTCTGTTCGGGCGGCGATCTCGCGGCGATAATTGGCGCGGGCGCGGACGCACCCGCCTATGTCGCCGAACTCCTCGGTCATCTGCATGAAGCGCTGGCTGCGATCGCGCGCATTCCCGTGCCGGTCGTAGCCGGCATCCACGGCGCAGCCGCCGGTGCGGGCCTGTCGCTCGCCTGCGCCTGCGATCTGGCGATCGCGACCCGATCGGCCCGTTTTGTGATGGCGTATTCGCGGGTCGGCCTGACGCCGGACGGCTCGGCGAGCTTCTACCTGCCCCGCCTCGTCGGTCTTCGCCGCGCGTTGCAGCTGGCGTTCACCAACCGCGAATTGTTGGCCGCGGAAGCGCTCGAATGGGGCATTCTCAACGCGGTGGTCGATGACGATCGGCTCGACGGCGCCCTCGCCGCCCTCGCGGCGCAGCTTGCCAAAGGGCCGACAGGTGCGCTCGGCGCCGCGAAACGGCTGATGCGCGATTCGTTCGCGAACACCCTCGAAGATCAGCTCACGGCAGAGATGCGCGCGATCTGCGCCGCACTCGACACCGGGGATGCGAAAGAAGGCCTCTCCGCCTTTCTCGCCAAACGCACACCGGATTTCGGCTAATTCAGAAACACCGCATCGTCGGGACGCCGATGCGCCCAGGGCCGCTCGGTTTCCAGCTGGCCGGCCAGCCGCAGCAGCAGCGCCTCGTTGCCATTGCGCGCGGCAAACTGGATGCCGATCGGCAGACCGGATTTGCTCCATGCCAGCGGCACGCTCATCGCGGTCGCGCCGGAGATGTTGAACGGCTGGGTGTTCGGCATGAAGCGATAGAGCGCGTCGGTGTACGGTCCTTCGTCGACCTCGGTGATCGCGAGATCGCCGACCCTCACCGGCGTCTGCCCGAGCGTCGCCATGAGCAGGACATCGTAGCTGTCGAACATCGCGCCGATGACGCGATTGAACTGATAGATCGCAGCGAAGCCGTCGGCGATCGTCACTGCGTCCGCCCTGGCGCCGTTTTCGCGGCAGATCCACACCACCCCTTCGACCTCGTCGCGCGTGACCGGCCGCCCGCGCGCCTCGCCGGCCCGCTGCAGCATCAACGCGATATTGGACGAGAGAATGATGTTCGCCTTGGCCTTCACGGCTTCGAAGTCGGCGGCGATTTTCGTTTCCTCGACATGATGACCGAGCACGGCGCAGAACTGCGCGGCGTCCTGCACCGCGCCCGCCACCTCAGGCTCCAGCCCGGGCGACATCAGGGCGCCGGGGACAAATCCGATGCGCAGCTTGCCGGGATCGCGGCCGACTTCCTGGACGAAAGGTGTCGCGGGCGGCGAGAGAAAATTGTTGTCGCCGCTGGCCGGCTGGCACGATACGTCGAGCAGGATCGCGCTGTCGCGCACCGTACGCGTCAGCGCGTGATTGACCGCAAAGCCATTCCAGGAATCGCCCAGCGGTGCAGAGGACACGCGCCCGCGCGACGGTTTCAGCCCGAACAGGCCGCAACAGCTGGACGGGATGCGGATCGAGCCGCCGCCGTCGCTGCCATGGGCGGCGGGAACGACGCTCGCGGCCACCGCGGCGGCCGAGCCGCCCGACGAACCGCCGCAAGTGTGGCCCGGGCTCCAGGGATTGCGTGCAATGCCGAACGCGGGCGATTCCGTCACGGCCGCAGCACCGAACTCCGGCGTATTGGTCTTGCCGAACAGCACCAGCCCCGCGCGGCGATAGGCAGCGATCAGCTCGCTGTCCATCGCGGCCGGCGCCGATTGCTTGAACAGGCGCGAACCGGCAGCGGTCGGATGGCCCTTCATCCACACGCCGATATCTTTGATCAGATAAGGTACGCCGCGCAGCGGCCCGTCGGGCAAGCCGGTCTTGATCGCCTGCCGGGCCTCGTCGTCGAACCGGTCGATGACCGCGTTCAACTTGCCGTTGACCTGATCCAGCCGCGCCAGCGCGGCATCGAGCACTTCGGTCTCGCTCACGTCGCGATTTTTGATCAGCGCGGCGAGACCGACGGCGTCCTCCTTCTGATACTCGTCTTGTCTCAAGCGGTTTTCGCCTTCTGCCGCCAGGGCTCGTCGCCCTTGGCGTAGGTGCCCGCGACGCCCTTGTGAACGCCGCCGGGATCGACCGGCAGGCCGAACACTTCCATGGCGTGGCTGTGTGCGAGATGATGCATCGCGAACGCAGTTGCCTGCGCGGCATGACGGCCAGCGGCATCCTGCACATTGTTGACGGCCTGCTTCGCGAGCTTCAGCGCAAAAGACGGCCGCAGCGCGATCTGCTGCGCGAGCGCCAGCGTTGCCGCTTCGAGCTCTGCGCGCGGCACGACGCGATTGACCATGCCCATCTGCCGCGCTTCCTCGGCGTTGATATGCGCGCCGGCAAACAGCATCTCCTTGGCCTTGCGCGGACCGAGCTCGTAGGCGTGGCTGAACATCTCGACACCCGGAATGCCGAGCATCACGGTAACATCCTCGAATACCGCATCGTCGGACGCGACGATGAGATCGCTCGGCCAGCACAGCATGAGACCACCGGTGCTGCAGCGCCCCTGCACCGCCGCAATGGTCGGCTTGGGAATGTTGCGCCAGCGCTCGCAGAAGCCGGTGTAAATCTCCTCCTCGCGCGCCTGTCGGCCTTCGGCGCCTGCGCGGCGATAGCCGGTGGCGCTGGTGACCGGTTTGTAGCGGTCCTGCGTCTCCAGGTGGTCGCGCTCGCGAAGATCGTGCCCGGAGGAGAAATGCGGCCCGTTCGCCGCAGTGACGATCACCTTGATGCTCTCGTCCTGGGTGGCGCGATCGTAGGCGTCGTTCAGTTCATAGAGCAGCCGCGTGTCCTGCGCATTGCGCGTCTCGGGACGATTCAGCACGACGCGCGCGATGCCCGGCGCCGGCGTTTCGTAGAGGATCGGCTCTGCCATGGTTATCTCCCTGTTGCCGGCCGTCCTAAAGCGTGCGCACGGCCAGATCGTTGTGCATTGCGATAAAACTCGGCGGTACCTTGCTGCGGTCGCGGCTTGTCGATTTCGATCGTCCCTCGGCGATGCCTTTGGCCATGTATTCTTCGACTTCCGCCATCCCTTCCGGCGAGTAGACCTTCTTCGCAATCGGCACGACGAAATCGTAGTCGTGTTCGGTGCGGACATCCGCCTCGTCGATCGCGGTTTCCTCGAACTTCACCAGCTTGCCGTTCTCCACGATGCAATGCCAGGCGATCGTGCCGGTGCCGTGCTTGTCGAGATGCTTTGGAACCTTGTTGAAGATCTCGCAGATGCTCAGGCTGGTCGAAGGCCCGGCCTTTGCCGAATAAACCACCAGAAGCTCTTTCAATGCCGCGATCCACGCGGGGCTTGCGAACTCGAACTTGTCCATGAGGCACTCCGGGAGGACGAAAACAGCCTTCTGCCGCGGTTAGCGACGCGTCAAGCCCGACACGCCGGAGGGCGAAATCCGCTATTCGTTCAGGGGGAAAAAGTCCTGAATTCACAGAGGTGTGGCGGCCCCGCGGCGATGTGCAGCCGGGGCGTCGCGGCGTCGAGTTCGAAGATGCAACAGGCGAGCGTGAAGCCGATATTTTCGTCTTCCTCGTTCTTGCCGCCGCCACGCGACACCGGATAGTCGCGGTCGTCGCGTCCCGACAGGATCGCCTTGATCAGATCGACGGTCAGGGGTTCGTCGAGTCCGCGCAGCCGCGCGTCGAGGGCCGCGAAGCGCAGATGGGTGCTGCGGGTGGGCCGCTCCGGCGCTCCGGCAGGCATGGCGACGTCTTCGTTCCGGAAGGGGTGATTGGTGTGATAGACCGGTCGCGCCGGATCGTCGGGACCGTATTTCACCATGCGTCCTGCGCTGCGCTCATACATCGCGACGGCGTTGGGATCGCCCATTACCCAGTTCAATCCCGACGCGTGCGGCAGCGCCTCGATGATCGCTATCGCCTCGGCGAGCGTGCGTGCCTCCAGCAGCAGGCGATAGAGCGCAAAAATCGGCACCCCGGCCACGTCGGATCGCAATTTCACCAATGCGTTGTCGCACACGGCAAAGCCGTGCGTGTTCATCCCGTTCAGGCTGATCATCCCGGGAACGCTGGTTGCCAGGATGCGTCCATCGGAGCGATCGCATCGGTGGCTGAGCAGAATCTGATAACCGTCCAGATAGGCATCGAGATCGAGATTCTGCCCGATCAGCGAGGGCGTCTTGCCGTTCCCGCCAAGCGCGATCGTGCTGCACGCTTCGCCTTGCGGCGCAGTAGGCAGCGCGAGCCAGAACTCCTCGTTGATGTGCTGCCACGCGAGCAGTGTGCGGTAGTCGACGCCGGCACCGTCCGCGATGGCGTGTACCTCCTGCAGAATCGCCGGCGCGTGGCTTTGCAACGCCTGTTCGAAACGCGTCTCTGCATAGAAACGCTCGACGTAACGCGTGCGGTCGATTTTGTAGACGCGGCGCAAGCCTTCGTCCCAGCGCTCGAGCAGTTCGCGGATCTTCTCACGCAGCGTTTCGCCATGCTGGTGGCCGCGTGCCACCGGTCCACCGTCCAGGGTTATGACCCTCAGCGCGTCGGTGTTCATGGCTTGCTTCCTGGCTCGGAATGGAGAGAAACGTCTGCGCCAAACCAACGCCGATTTTTCCCCGCTGTAAGACACGCCGCGCGGCGCGAACCCGCCACTCCCGAAACTTCCGGATTCGCTGCATTGTAGCGCCACAAATCGCGATGGGAGAGCCACGGTGACACAAGAAGAAAAGCTGGCGATCGAAGCTCAGTGCATCCGCCTCCAGCAACGGTATGGAACGCTGGCCGACCGGCAGGATCCGAAATTCGCCGAACTGTTCGTCAAGGATGCCACGATCACGCTGCCCGAATACCCGCCGTTTTCCGGTCTGGACGCGATCATGGCCGGACAGGCGCAATGGCGAACCAGCGGCATCTTCATGCGCCACATCTGTACCAACTTCACGATCGACGTGACCGGCCCGCAACAGGCGACGGGGATCTGCTACCTGACGGTGCTGAGCTATGACACGACCCCGGGCGACGAACCGCTCCCGGCGTCGAAGCCGCCGACCTTCGGCGAGTTCCGCGACCGGTTCGTGAAGGCCGGCGATACATGGTATTTTCAAAGCCGGACGCTGCATCGCTATTTCCGGGGCTTCGGGCAGGCCGCCCGATAGCGGATTTGGCGCGCTGGCGGGTCTTTTCTTCTTTGCAATCCGGGGCTT
Organism: Rhizomicrobium sp.; assembly: GCA_036490455.1. Classification (GTDB taxonomy): domain Bacteria; phylum Pseudomonadota; class Alphaproteobacteria; order Micropepsales; family Micropepsaceae; genus Rhizomicrobium. Next base: position 61,083 of record DASXDS010000007.1, on the reverse strand, counting down.
TACGCATGGAAATCGGCAACTGGAAGACCACCGCTGAACTGAATGAAATCTACCGCCGGGCGCGCGCGCTGGGCGTGGAGACCAACATCGCCGAACTCGAAGCGTTCGGCTTCACGGTCGTCGAGCCGGAGAAGGTTGCGCCCAAAGGGTTCGCCGACCGCATGCTCTCGGCGCTGTTGAAAGTGGCCGACGAAGAAGACCCCATGGCGGTCGATCTCGGGACGCGAGCCCAGAAGGACCGCCCGGTCTACGGCCGCAATCTCTTCCATCTGCTCGCGAAGGACGCCGTCTTCGCCGAGGCGATCATGAATCCGGTGGCGCTCACCCTCGGCCAGTATCTGATGGGTGCGAGTTGCCGCCTCTACAGCAATGTCGCGTTCCTCAAGAAAGGGGAAGCCGGCTGCACCAATGTGCACAGCGACTCGGTCGGCATGCCGCCGCCGCTCCCCTCCTTCGGCCATGTGTGCAACATCAGCTGGATTCTGACCGATTACACCGAGGAGAACGGCACGTTCTTCATCGTGCCGGGCAGCCATCGTTATTGCCGCCATCCCACCCCGATCGAGCAGCCGAAGATGATGGGCGGACCGAACGAAAACGACATCGGGATACCGATCATCGCCAAACCCGGTTCTCTCTTCGTGTTCCACGGCAACACCTGGCACGGCACCTATCCGAAGAAGGATGCCGCCGTGCGGGCGCACATCGTGACCGCGCTCTGCCGCAACTATGTCGATCCGGCGGAAGATTTCAGCGACGTTCCCGACGAGATCGTAGACAAGCAGGGTCCGGAGTTCGCGCGCCTGATCGGCCGCACCAAATGGCAGGGCTATGGCAGCGCCGGTCCGAAATACGATCGCATGGTCGCGGTGAACCGGGCGAACCACACACCGTCTGCCTGACAGCCCGATCCATCTTTGCGCAAACGGACGGTCCATGGCGAACTTCACCGAATACGCAGACTACGACGCCATCGGCCTTGCCGGGCTTGTGAAGCAGCGCGATGTCAGCGCCGGCGAACTGCTCGACGCGGCGCTTGCGCGCTGCGAAGCAGTCAATCCGCAAATCAACGCCGTTGTGCGTAGCCTCGAAGCCGAAGCGCGCGAGACGATCAAATCCGGTTCCGGTGACGGTCCACTGGCGGGCGTGCCGTTCCTGCTCAAGGACATCTCCGCTTACATGAAGGGCGTGCCGACATCGGCCGGCTCGCGCTTGTTCGCGAACACCACGATGGACCGCGACAGCGCTCTCGTTGCGGCTCTGCGGCGCGCCGGGCTTGTGATCTTCGGCAAGACGAACACGCCGGAGCTGGGACTCGCCTGCACCACCGAACCGGTCCTGTTCGGCGCCACGCACAATCCGTGGAATCTGGCGCTCACGCCGGGCGGCTCATCGGGTGGCTCTGCCGCGGCTGTGGCAGCCGGCATCGTTCCGGCAGCGCATGCCAGCGACGGCGGGGGTTCGATCCGCACCCCGGCTTCGTGCTGCGGCGTATTCGGCATGAAGCCGTCGCGTGGCCGGGTCTCTCTTGCGCCGTTTGCCGGCGAAGGCTGGGGCGGGCTGGCGCAGCAGCACGCCGTGACACGGAGCGTGCGCGACAGTGCCCTGCTTCTCGATATCGTGAGCGTGCCGCAGCTCGGCGATCCATACTGGGCTCCACCGCCGGAACGTCCTTTTCTGGAAGAGGTCGCGCGCGATCCGGGCAAGCTGCGCATCGGCTTCACCACCGCGGCACTAACCTGGGGCAAGCTCGAAGAACCCGTCGTTGGCGCAGTGAAGGACGCCGCAAGGCTCCTCGAAACTCTCGGTCACCACGTCGAAGAGCTGCCGACCCTGCCCGGCGATTTCATCGCGATGGCGCAAGCCGTCAACATCGGCGTTCAGAACAGCGTTGCATCGTCGCTTCTGCGCGAAGCCGAACGCCGCGGCAGACCGGTCACCCTCGACGATGTCGAAACCCTCACCATGACCATCTTTGAAGAGAGCAAGGCGAGCACGGCCGTTACCTATTACAACGCGATCCAGACGATCCATGCGATCGGCCGGCAGATCAGCTCGGTCTTCGAGACCTACGATGTTGTGATGTCGTCGACGCTGGCACAGTTACCGGTGCCGCTCGGCTATATGGACACCAACGCACAGGATCTCTCCGGTTACGGCGAAAAGCTCTACAACTTCATGCCGAACACGCAGCCCTTCAATGTGAGCGGATCGCCGGCCATGTCCGTGCCGCTCGCCTGGAGCGAAAGCGGGCTTCCGATCGGCATCCAGTTCGCGGCGCGCAACGGCGGCGAAGCGACCTTGTTCCGGCTGGCCGGGCAACTGGAGAAAGCGCGGCCCTGGGCGCAGCGGCGGCCGGACGAAGCCAGCCTGCTGATCCGCGCGTGAACAACCGGGGCTCGAAATGGCATTGACGGAAGTCAGTACGGCGATCGGCGAGGCCGAACACGCCGTGGCCGACGCGCTTCCCGCACCCAGAAATGCGCCGGATATCTCGCACGGCAAGCTTGCGCTCTACGCCCTGCCATCCATTCCGCTGTCGTTTCTGTTTCTGCCCGTCGCCTTGCTGCTGCCGGCCTATTACGCCAGCACGATGCATGTGAGCCTGTCGGCTGTCGGCGGATTTCTTCTGCTGTCGCGTGCCGCCGACGTGTTCCTCGATCCGATGATCGGCAAGTGGTCGGATGCGTCGCGCTCGCGCTTCGGACGGCGCAAATTGTGGATGATGATCGGCACGCCGATCCTGATGCTCGGCGCTTTCATCCTGTTCACGCCGATGATTCCGGTCAGCGGCTGGTACCTGTTGATCGCGTCGTTCGTGATCTATGCAGGCGGCTCCTGCTACGGTCTTTCCTACTCGGCCTGGGGCACCGAACTGGTCGAGACCTATCACGGGCGTTCGCGCCTCGCGGCGTTCCGCGAAACGGCCGGTGTGATCGGCGGCGTCCTCGCCGCCTGCATTCCCGCGATCACCGGGCTTTACGGGCACGGCGTCGACCGCTTCACGATGACGATCATGGGCCTTGCCATCATCGTGCTCACGCCGCTCGCGGCCGCCATCGCCATCGCTTTCGTCGAAGAACCGCCGGTGACGCGGCGCGTCCACGTTCCCTGGCTGCCCTCGCTTCGGGCGCTGTTCCTGAACAAGCCGTTCCGTCTTTTTTGTTTCTGCTATGTCGTCTTCACGATCGGAACCAGCGTCGCCAGCGCCACGATGGTGTTCTTCATAGACGATTATCTGAAGCAGCCGTCGGTCGTGGGACCGGCGCTTTTCATCCTCGCCATCACGACGGTGGGTGCGGTGCCGTTCTGGCTGTGGGTCAGCCGGCGCATCGGCAAGCACCGCGCGACTGCCATCTCGCTCCTCTTCACCATGGTGCTGTACGGTGTGGTGACGCCGTTGTTCGGAGCGGGCGACGGCTGGGTGTATGTCGGCCTGCTGGCGATCATGGGCGCGACGAGTTCGGGCTTCGTCACGCTGCCGCTGGGCATCATCGGCGACATCATCGACTTCGACACGCTGAAATACCGGCTGCCGCGCGGCGGCATTTTCTTCGGCGTCTGGTCTTTTGCGCAGAAGGTTGCGCCTGCCGCCGGCATCGGCGTCACGCTCCCGATCCTGCAGTGGCTGGGCTTCCATCCCGGCGCGCACAACGGGCCGCAGGCGCTCACGGCACTGAAATACGTCTATTGCTTCGGTCCGGTGCCGTTCCTGGTGCTGGGCGGCGTGCTGCTACTGGTGTATTTCCCGATCGATGCGCGCCGCCACGACATCATCCGCCGCCGCCTGCATCAGCGGCAGGAACGGGCCGCGCGCGTGGCGTGACTCACGCCCAGGGATTGAGCCCCGCGTCGAGGAACGCCTTGCGGTTCGTCATGTTCATCGGCTTGTCTTTGTCGATCGGATAAAGCGCATTCATGCCGATGAGTTGCGCGAACTCCGGTCCGTTGCGCTCGACGACAAACGCCGGCATCTCATTGCGGAAGTCGCGTACCTGCTTCATGTAGGCGCGGCAGAACGCCATGATCAGGTTGACGCGCAGACCCGGCGCATTGCGCGGATAGCTTCCGTGCCACGTCGTGCCGCCCCAGATGATCAGCGAACCCGCTTCGCACTCGATGGGAATAGCCGGCACCGGCGCGTCGTTGGCGAGGAAGTTTTCTTCATAAGCCATTGGCATGCGGCCATAGCGATGACTGCCCGGTACGATGGCAACCGCGCCGTTGTCCCGGGTGTAGTCGGTTAGCGCCCAGGTGATGTTGATCACCTGCTGATAGGGCGGCAGCGGCGGCGGCGTACCCGCCTGATCGATATGCAGAAGATGCGTCGGCGTTGCGTCGCGGCGCTTCACCAGCGCAATCGCATCGGAGAGCAGGACGCTTTTTCCGCAGAGATAGCGCGCCATCGCATAGACGACGGGATTCATCACCGCTTTCTCGAACACGGGATCTTCGCCCAGGAGCGACCAATACGTCGCCAGTGGACGGTCGCCGTCGAGCGTTGCCGACGATAGCTTGGCGGGGTCCACATGGTGTCCTGTCCGTCGCTCATGCACTTCGAGAATCGCATCGCGCAGCCGTTCATGGAACGCGCGCGGCCCGATCTTTTCCGGCGGGATGACGGTGAAACCGAACGCATCGAACTCGGCGATGCAACGCTCGAGATCGAGCTCGCGGATATCGGTGTAAATGGGGTTCAGATCCGCGGTCGTAGCCCAGTTTCCGATATCCATGGACGGCTGCCTCCTGGCCCGGAGGATAAGACACCCGGCGCGTGCCGAACCCGCCAACACCGCCAATAGCGGCAAGCTCCGGCCGGGGTGTCTGACACGTGAGCGGAAGGCAGCAGATGGCGCCCATGACGACAGTTGCGGAACTGCAAAGCGGCAAGGTTCGGGGCGCGCGGAGGGCCGGCGTCACGATATTCAAGGGCATCCCTTATGGAGAACCGGCCGGTGGTGCGCAGCGTTTTCGGCCCCCGCGCAAAACGCAGGGCTGGAGCGGGGTGCGCGACGCGCTCGAATTCGGAGAAGTCTGTCCCCAGGACGTCAAGGCCTCGCAACCCGATCCGTCGACGATCTTCGGACAGATGTTCGAGGCCGATCCGTCGATGCTTCATGTCGGCGAAGACTGCCTGAGCCTGAATGTGTGGACACCGGGGGTCGACGCGGAACAACGTCCGGTCATGGTGTGGCTGCACGGCGGCGGGTTTGCGCGCGGTTGCGGCTCGACGCCGCTGATCGATGGCTCGCGGCTGAGCGCGCGCGGCAACGCGGTGATCGTCACGCTGAACCATCGCCTGAATGTGTTCGGGCACCTGTATCTGGGTGAGTTCGACTCCGAATACGAGCACTCCGGCAACAGCGGTATGCACGACATCGTCCTTGCGCTGGAATGGGTTCGCGACAACATCGCGGCGTTCGGCGGCGATCCCGGCAACGTCACCATCTTCGGAGAGTCGGGTGGTGGCGGCAAAGTCCTCGCGATGCTGAGCATGCCGGCGGCATGCGGCCTTTTCCATCGCGCAATCGTTCAGAGCGGACCGTTCGTGCACGCCAACACGCGCGAGCGCTCGGCGAAGACCGCGCATGCGCTGCTCGCGGAGCTCGGCCTCACCAAAGCGACCTTGAGTCAGATCGAAACCGTACCGTGGCCGCGCATGGTCGAAGCGTCTCTCGCGACGGAAGCGAAGATGCAAGGCGTCCGCATCCTCGACGGTTCGATGGGATGCTGGCAGCCGATGATTGACGAGCGGGATCTGCCGCATCATCCCGGCGATCCGAGATCCCATGCGCTGTTTCCCGATGTACCGCTCGTGATCGGCACCACGAAGGACGAGCTGGCGATGCACTTCTCGATCCTTCCGAATTTCGCCTCCCTGTCGCTTGAAGAGGCCGGCCAGATCTGCGCCATGGTTTCGGGCGAGCCGATGGCCGATGCGCTGGCGTTCTACAGAGAACTGCGGCCGGATGAACCACCCGGCTATCTGATGACCGGCCTCTTGGGCGATCTGGGAGCCTGGTATCCAACGGTGCAGCTGACCGAAGGCCGCAGCACCGCTGCGCGGGCGCCCGTGTTCCATTACGTGCTGGGCTGGGAGACGCCCGTGCTGGGCGGCCGTTTCCGCAGCCCTCACGCGCTCGACATCCCGCTCATGTTCGACAATGTAGAAAGGACACGCGCCTTCGTCGGCGATGGACCGCAGCCGCAGACGGTCGCCGACGCCATGAGCGAAAGCTGGCTCGCTTTTGCGCGCAGCGGTGTCCCAGACAACACGCTGATCCCGTCATGGCCGACCTATTCCACCACACGGCGCACCTCGATGGTCTTCGACGTCAAAAGCGAGGTGGTTGAGGACTACAACGCGCCGGTCCGCAAGTTCTGGTCGCACCGCAAGACCGCCGCGACCGAAAGACCATCGGCCGCGTGGGCATCCTGAGCCTCCAAGACGCTCGTAGCGAGGCGAAGCGGCGGCTGGCCGAATACACGCTCGGAAAACGGCGTGGAGGCTCTTCAATGCAACGACCTATGCGCTCACCGGCCGCGTCGCTGAAAATCCCGGCGCGACCCGGCAGCTTCACAACGTCATCCACGGCATCTGCACCGCCCTGACCTGACTTCAAACAGCCTGCTTTCGGGCGGCCTGTTTCTTTACGTCACATGCCTCAAAATAAGTGGTAGAGCGAGGGTAGTCTTTCTGGAACGGTGGGGGACACGATGACACGACTTTTCAAGATTGCGGCTTGCGCCTCTTGCTTGGTTCTGGCTGCATGCAATCCACCCGCTAAAGCGCCAATTGCCGCTGCACCGCGTGTTTATGACGCGTGTAACACTCCACGGCCATCAGACGACAAGATACAAACTGCATCGAACGCACTTTGGCGAACTGCGAACCCGAACAGTGTGGCAGTCGACGTATATGGCGTTTCGGATTGCGCAGGTGGGGTTCGAATGATCTATTTCGTTTACCTTGACGTTGTTAAAACTAACGCTGAGTTGCGGCACCTCGACAACGGAAAGTGGATACTCTCAGGCTTGGTGAAAACTGGCCTTTTCGGATCATCCGAGTTCCACTACGTGGACTTCCAATAGTGTTATCCCCAAAGTGATCCCTGCGAGCATTGACACCGTGGGTGCTACACTGACGGAAAATGGAGACCATCCATGAGATCGTGCGCAAAGCGGAATCTCAGTAGACCTCTGGCGGCGAAGAGCTAGGGGAGTATGTCTCGTGGTCGATGCACGACACGATCAAGACAATCGACGCCTACCTCAACCGGAGGGCTTCTAAGCTAAGCCCTTGATTAAATGGTGAGCCCGGATGGTATCGAACCATCGACCCTCTGATTAAAAGTCAGATGCTCTACCACTGAGCTACGGGCCCCAAGGGCGGCGGAACATAGGGGGATGGGCCTGCCCGGTCAAACCGTTTCGTCGGAGGCGGATTCCCGCGGAAAAGCGGCGAAAATTCCGGCCGCGAACGCTCCGGTTTCACCATTTTCGATCGCGGCGCGCAGGCCCGCCATCAGGTCCTGATAATAGGTGAGATTGTGCCAGGTGAGCAGCATCGAGGCGATGATCTCCTTCGCCTTCACGGTGTGATGCAGATAGGCGCGGCTGTAGTTGCGGCAGCAGGGACAGCCGCACTGCGGATCGAGCGGCGCGGGATCGTCCGCGTGGCGCGCGTTACGCAGGTTGACGGTCCCGAAGCGGGTGAACGCCTGCGCGTTGCGGCCCGAGCGCGTCGGCAGCACGCAATCGAACATGTCGATGCCGCGCAGCACCGCGCCCGCGATGTCGTCCGGCTTGCCGACGCCCATCAGATAGCGCGGCCGGTCGGCCGGCAGATGCGGCGTGGTGGCGTCGAGCGTCTCGAACATCGCGCTCTGCGGCTCGCCCACCGCGAGACCGCCGACTGCGTAGCCGTCGAAACCGATCTCGACCAGCTGGCGCGCCGAGCGCTGGCGCAAAGGCGCGAACACGCCGCCCTGCACGATGCCGAAACAGGCATGGCCCGGCTGCTCGCCGAACGCCGCTTTCGAGCGCTTCGCCCAGCGCATCGAAAGCGCGAGCGATTTCTCGATTCCCCCTTCGTCCGCATCGAACGCCGGACATTCGTCCAGCACCATCTGGATGTCGGAGCCGAGCAGCCGCTGGATCTCCATCGCGCGTTCCGGCGAGAGGAAATATTCGCTGCCGTCGACATGCGAGCGGAAGGCAACGCCCTCTTCGGTGATCTTGCGCAGCTTGGAGAGCGACATCACCTGGAAGCCGCCGCTGTCGGTCAGGATCGGCCGCGGCCAGTTCATGAAACGGTGCAGTCCGCCGAGCGCCGCGATCCGCTCCGCCGTCGGGCGCAGCATCAGGTGATAGGTGTTGCCCAGGATGATGTCGGCGCCGGTCTCGCGCACGCTTTCCGGCAGCATCGCCTTCACCGTCCCGGCAGTCCCAAGCGGCATGAAGGCCGGCGTGCGGATTTCGCCGCGCGGGGTGTGGATCGTGCCCGTGCGCGCCGCGCCGTCGGTGACTTTGCATTCGAAACGGAAGGAGCTCATCGCGGGCGGGATAGCAGACGGGGGCCCCTGTAGGAATAGACCGGCAATCGCGCCCAAGAAAAACGATCGGGAAGCGCTCCCGGCGTGACCGACTGCGGGCCGGATTTGCTTCGATGAGAGGCCGCGCGTCAACATCTGACTGCGCGTCGAAGCGCGAAGCCTTCGTGCTAATGCGCCAGAGCCCGCACCGCGTCCGGGAAATCCTCGAACCGGTTCTTGATGAAGTCGTAGCCATCGCGTGAATTGATCATTCTGATTGCCACAAGCTTGCGGCTTGGGAAGACCACCAGGTATTGGCCCAGATAACCTTCCGCCGAAACGCCGTCGAAGCCTTGATACGTCCAGGTCGGCACATCCATGGCGTAAGGACCGATCACCCCGGGAATGTAGACTTTGTCCTCCCAATCGGGAATGACGCCGGCAAGCGCGCGATGCCACTGGGTTTGGGTCTGGAAGGTCTTGCCCCGCAGCTGTTGGAGCTTGTCGACCAGTGCGCGATCGAGCCCGCCGGTCGAGAGCGCGGCGAGGTGCTTGTCCGTCACAGTGCCGCTTGCCTGTGCCGGTATTCGCCACCACAAAAGTCCATACAACGGCTCATACGGTTGGGATTGCCGGCCCAGCTCGTCAACCCAGTTTGCGGCGATCAGTTGTTTGCCCTGCCATTGGCCCTTCTGAAGGATCAGCGTGCCGAACTTGGCAAAGTCTTCCGGCTGCAACTTCAGATCGGCCATCGCGTAGGGATTGCCGGCCGTGTCCCGCTCCCATCGCCAATCAGAAATCCCCATCGGGGTGAAAAAATGTTCGTCGGCGTATGCGTCCAATTGCTCGCCGGTGGCGATCTGGACGATGCCTGCGAGAAGGGACACCGCCTTGTTGTTGTAGCTGAACACCGATCCGGGCGCGTCCGCAAGTTCTGCCGCGACAGCCTGTTTTACCGAATCTGGCGCCGCGTAAACCTCGTTGCCGGTACCGATGTGCTGGATACCGGACGTCATCGACAGAAGCATGCGTATGGTGATGAGCTTCTTGCGGCCCTGGTTCAATTCCGGGAAAAATTTGTAGACCGGTTCGTCGATGCTTGTGATCTTGCCTTCGGTAATGGCCTCCATCACCGCGAGGCCGGTGATCGATTTGGTGCACGACATCAAGTACATTGGCTCGCGCGGCGCCTTCGAACGATAGTCGAATATCTGTTTCCCATCGAGATAGACGAGAACCGCATCGCTTTGCGTTTCGATCGATCGGCGTTCGAGCGCATGCAGCGCAGCTTGATCGACTTGTTGCTGGGCCGAAGCTTCGTTGGGCAGGCCAAGACAAGACAACACGACCAGGAGATAAAGGAACAATCCCGAAATCCGAATGAACGCCATTTGCCCAGCCCCCCGGCTTTGCGCGCACGATAACGTCTACACCAAAGCGAGACGCGACCGCCAGTTCAGCGGCGCGATTTGGACTGATGATTGCTTAAGCGATTCAGTTCATCGATGCGGCGACTGCGGTTGCGTTCATTGCGGGCGGAATAGCAGGCAGGCGTCGCCGTAGGAATAGAACCGGTAGTTGTTCGCGATCGCCTCGGCATAGGCCCGTTTCATCGCCTCGAGACCGGAAAAGGCGCTCACCAGCATGAACAGGGTGGAGCGCGGCAGGTGGAAATTGGTGAGCAGCACATCCACCGCGCGGAAGCGATAGCCGGGCGTGATGAAGATGTCGGTCTCGCCGGTGAACGGATGCACGATGCCGTCGGGCGTCGTCGCACTTTCGAGCGTGCGCAGCGACGTCGTGCCGACGGCGGCGATGCGACCGCCCGCCTTGCGCGTACGATTGAGATGTTCGGCGGTATGGGCGGTCAACGTCGCGAACTCGGGATGCATCCTGTGCGCTTCGGTGTCGCTCGCGGTGACCGGCAGGAATGTGCCCGCGCCCACATGCAGCGTGACATAGTCCTGATCGACACCCCTCTGCGTGAGATGCGCGAACAGCTCCGGCGTGAAGTGCAGCCCGGCGGTCGGCGCCGCGACCGAGCCTTCGTGCGCGGCGTAGACGGTCTGATAATCCGAGCTGTCCTGTGCATCGGCATTGCGCTTGCCCGCGATGTAAGGCGGCAGCGGCATCTCGCCTTGCGCCGCGATCGCGGTGTCGAGTTCGTGGCCGGACAGCGCGAACCGTATCTCCACCTCGCCGCCATCGCCGCGCGCCGCGATCGCCGCCTGCAGCGTTTCGCCGAGACGCACCGTATCGCCCGGCTCCAGCTTGCGGGCCGGACGCGCGAAGGCGAGAAACGCGTCCGCACCGATCCGCCGGTGCAGCATGATCTCGATCTTCGGCTCGGTGTCGTTGCGCCCGATGCGCACGCCGCGCAGGCGGGCGGGAAACACCTTGGTGTCGTTCAGTACCAGCGCGTCGCCGCCGTTCAGATAGTCCGGCAGATCGCGCACCTGCGCGTGCTCCGGCCGTCCGTCGGCATGCACCACCAGCAGCCGCGCGGAGTCGCGCGGGCTCGCTGGCCTCAGCGCAATGCGCTCTTCCGGCAGATCGAAATCGAACAGCGAAACGTCCATCGCCGCACAATAGCGCGGATGTCAGGCCTGTCCGACACTTTCGAGGACGGCGGCCACGATCGTGTCCTGCGTCGCCTCGTCCAGATAAGGATGCATCGGCAGGCTGATCACCGTCTTCGAAATCGCTTCCGACACCGGGATCGCGGCGGACGGATAGTGGGCATACGCCTTCTGATGCGTCATCGGGATCGTGTAGTAGATCGCGCTCGGGATGCCCTTGGCCTTGAGGTCGGCGGCAAGGCGGTCGCGCTCCGGCACCTGGATCGTGTACTGCGCCCAGGTCGAGGTCGCGCCGTCGATCACATGCGGCGCGCGGATGCGGTTCGACTGGCCAAGCTTTTCGTTGTAGCGCTTCGCGACGCGGTCGCGCATTTCGATCTCGTCCGGGAAGATCTTCATCTTCTCGAGCAGGATCGCCGCCTGGATGGTATCGAGGCGCGAGTTCACGCCGATCCGGACGTTCTCGTACTTATCCGTTCCCTGGCCGTGTACGCGGATCGAGCGCAGCAGCGCATCGAGTTCGCTGTCGTCGGTGAAGCTGGCGCCGCCGTCGCCGAAACAGCCGAGCGGCTTGGCCGGGAAGAAGCTCGTCGCTGCGGCATCGCCGATGCCGCCGGCACGGCGGCCGTGCAACAGCGCGCCGAAGCCCTGCGCCGCATCGCACAGCATCTTCAGGCCTTCGCGCTTGCAGACCGGTTCGAGCTTTGCGTAATCCGCGGCCTGGCCGAACAGATCGACCGGCATCACGACCTTCGGCGTGAGCTTGCCTTCGCGTTTCACCAGTGCGATCGCCTCGTCCAGCGAGGCGGGATTCATGTTGTAGGTGTCTTCGAACACGTCGACGAACACGGGCGACGCGCCGACCAGCGACACCACTTCGGCGGATGCGGCAAAGGTGAAGGCCGGCACGAACACCGCATCGCCGGGACCGATGTTCCAGCCGCGCAGGATCAGCATCAGCGCATCGGTACCGTTGGCGCAGGCGATGCAATGCTTCACGCCCGCGAAATCGGCGAGGCGCTTTTCGAGTTCGGCGACCTGCGGCCCCAGGATCCACTGCCCGCCTTCGACGGCGGCGGCGATTGCGGCATTGAGCGGTTGTTCGATACGGCGGCGCTGGGCCTGAAGGTCGATGAACGCGATGGACAAACCGGAACTCCTGACGAAGCAGACAGCCGCCTTCTAGAGGCGGTGGCCCGTCAGCGGCGACCAACTTAATATTGCAAATTGCGTCAGGTTGCGGCCTTTTCGCGGCGGCCCAGAAACCAGACGACAAGGCTCGCGGCGGACAAAGCGTAAAGCAGCCAGTCGGCCCAGCTGTTGATGGAATCCGGCAACGCGAACGAGGCGATGCCGAAGCTCAGGCTCGCAATCAGGTAGAGCGGGCGCCACGGAACGAGGAGCAGGCCGAGACTGTGCCGCCGCTCCATTTTCCAGGCATCCAGTTCCTCTTCGAGGGAAAGTTCGGATGGCGAAGCATCCTCGGCCGCGTCCGTTGCTTCAGCGGCAGGAAGCGGACCGGCGAAGACCGGTTCGAGCCGGCGTTGCATATTCTCGGCGCCGCGCGGCGACGGTGCGACACCGGGACGACGGCCGAACGCTCTCTGTTGCACGGCGATCACCGCTCCCATTCAGCGGACCGGAGCATCGCACACCGGTCTTAGGGAGCGGTTAACACTTGCCGCGGATTTCAGGCTTTCCCGGCCCGCACCTTGAGCATCTTGTCGGGCTCGCCGCTGATCGCGCCGTTGTTGTGCTCGCCGCCCTTCTTGATGGCGTCGACATGTTCCATCCCTTCGACCACTTCGCCCCAGACGGTGTATTGGCGATTCAGATGCGGCGTATCGTCGAAGCAGATGAAGAATTGGCTGTTGGCGCTGTTCGGGCTGGACGAACGCGCCATCGAAAGCGTGCCGCGCTTGTGCGGCTCGGCCGAAAACTCGGCCTGCAGGTTCGGCAGGTCGGAACCGCCGGTGCCGGTGCCGGTGGGATCGCCGGTCTGCGCCATGAAGCCTGGAATCACGCGATGGAAGACAACGCCGTCATAAAAACCGCGATTGGCCAGTTCCTTGATCCGGGCCACATGGTTGGGCGCCAGATCGGGGCGAAGCTTGACGACGACCGGACCGGTCTTGAGATCGATGGTGAGCGTGTTTTCGGGATCGAGAGCCATTAGTTCCTTGCCAGTTCCTTGCAGCGTTTCGTGAGTTGTTCGGCAACGTAAGCCGAGGTGAAGGGTTTCACGTCGCCGCCGAGCAGGGCGATTTCCTTCACCAGTTTCGAGGCGATGGCCTGCATGCTTGGGTCGGCCATGAGGACCACCGTCTCGATTTCCATGTTCAGACGCTGGTTCATCGCCGCCATCTGAAATTCGTATTCGAAGTCCGACACGGCGCGCAGGCCGCGGACCACGACGGTGGCGCCGATGCTTTTGGCGAAATCGACCATCAGCACTTCGGAGACCGGCAGGATCTCGATGGTGGCGCGGCCGTGCACCACCGATTCCGCTTCACGCTCCATCATCTTCATGCGCTCGTCGAGCGTGAAGAGCGGCGACTTGGAGGCATTGGTGGCGACGCCGATCACGAGGTGATCGACCAGCTTCACCGCGCGCTTGATGATGTCGAGATGGCCCAGTGTGGGCGGATCGAAGGTGCCGGGATAGAGCCCGATCAACGGCCTTCTGGTGATCTCCAGCCGGCCGCGTTCCGGCTTGCTGCTGTCTGCCACGTCAGGTCCCCTCTTCCGATACTTCCTCGATACGTTCGACGGCGACCACCCGCTCGCCCTCGTCCACGCGGAAGACCGTAACACCGCCCGAACCGCGGCGCTGTATCGAAATGCTGGCGACCGGAACCCGGATGGTCTGCCCCTTGTCGGAGATGAGCATCAGATCGTCGGACTCCTCGACCGGGAAGCCGGCGACGACGGCCGAGTTCTTCCGGCCCATGTCGAGCGCGACGATGCCGGAACCACCGCGCCCGGTGACGCGATATTCGTAGGAGCTGGAACGCTTGCCGAAACCGTTTTCGGAAATCGCGAGCACGAATTGCTCCGCTGCGCCTAACGTTGCGTAACGCTCCGGCGTCAGCGTCGCCTCTTCCGTTCCCTCATCCGCATCGTCGGACGCGCCCTCTTCCGCCGGCTCTTCGCCCAGCGCGGCACGGCGCACGGCAGCGGACTGTTTCAGATACGCACGCGCTTCCTCCGTGCTCGCGTCGGAGTGGCGCAGCAGCGACAGGCTCACGACTTCGTCGCCCTCCGCCAGCTTGACGCCGCGCACCCCCGTCGAGTCGCGGCCTTTGAACACGCGCACGTCGGTCAGCGCAAAGCGGATGCATTTGCCGAGCTTGGTGGTGAGCAGCACATCGTCCTGATCGGTGCAGGTCTGCACGCCGACGATGCCGTCGCCGTCTTCCAGCTTCATCGCGATCTTGCCGTTGCGATTGATGTTGGAGAAATCCGACAGCTCGTTGCGCCGGACATTGCCGGACTTGGTGGCGAACACGACGTTGAGCTTTTCCCACTCGCTCTCGTTTTCCGGCAGCGGCAGGATGGTGGCGATGCGCTCGTTCTGTTCGAGCGGCAGGATGTTCACCATCGCCTTGCCGCGGCCCTGGATGCGCGCTTCCGGCAGGCGCCAGACCTTGAGCGCATACGCCATGCCGGTGGACGAGAAGAACACCAAGGGCGCATGGGTAGAGGCGACGAAGATGGCGGTGACGAAATCCTCGTCATGCGTATCCATACCGGCGCGGCCTTTGCCGCCGCGGCCCTGGACGCGGTATTCCGCGAGCGGGGTGCGCTTGATGTAACCGCCATGGGTCACCGTGACGGCGACATCCTCGCGCTCGATCAGCGCCTCGTCCTCGACCTCGACATCGGCATCGATCAGCTCGGTGAGGCGCGGCGTCGCGAATTCGGCGCGGATGTCGGCCAGCTCCTGCTTGATGATCGCCATCACCCGGCCGCGGCTGCGCAGGATATCGAGATAGTCGCGGATCGCCTCGCCGAGCTTCGTCGCCTCTTCGCCGATTTCGTCGCGGCCGAGGCCGGTCAAACGCTGCAGCCGCAGATCGAGGATCGCGCGCGCCTGCTCTTCGGTAAGACGGATGTTGCCGTCTTCTTCGATCCTGTGGCGTGGATCGGCGATCAGTTCGATGAGCGGCCCGACATCGCGCGCCGGCCACGAACGCGCCATCAGCTGTTCGCGCGCCGTCGCCGCATCGGGCGCGGCGCGGATCAGCGCGATCACTTCATCGATATTCGCGACCGCGACGGCCAGACCGACCAGCACATGGCCGCGGTCGCGGGCCTTGGCGAGTTCGAACCGGGTGCGGCGGGTGACGGAGACCTCGCGGAAATACACGAACGCCGCGATCATCTGTTTCAGGTTCATCAGTTCGGGGCGGCCCTGGTTGAGGGCCAGCATGTTCACGCCGAACGTCGTCTGCAGATCGGAGAACCGGTAAAGCTGGTTGAGCACCACATCGGCCGAAGCGTCGCGCTTCAGCTCGATCACCACGCGCATGCCGTCGCGGTTGCTCTCGTCGTTGATGTCGGAGATGCCTTCGACGCGCTTGTCGCGCATCAACTCGACGATCTTCTCCTGCATCCGCGCCTTGTTCACCTGGTACGGGATCGCGGTGACGATGATCGCCTCACGGTCCTTGCGGATCTCCTCGACATGGCATTTCGCCCGCATGAGGATGGAGCCGCGGCCCTTCGCGAGCGCGCCGCGCGCGGCCTGCTTGCCGATGATGAGCGCGCCGGTCGGGAAATCCGGTCCCGGCACGATCTCGGTCAGTGCATCCAGGCCGATGGACGGGTCTTCGATGTAAGCCAGACAGGCGTCGATCACTTCGCCCAGATTGTGCGGCGGGATGTTGGTCGCCATGCCGACCGCGATTCCGCTCGAGCCGTTGACCAGGATGTTGGGAAAGCGCGAGGGAAGCACCGTCGGCTCGCGCTCGGAGCCGTCGTAATTGTCCTTCCAGTCGATCGTGTCCTTTTCGATGTCTTCGGTGAGCGCGTGGGCGAGCTTGGCGCGGCGCACTTCGGTGTAGCGCATCGCCGCCGGCGGATCGCCGTCGACCGAACCGAAATTGCCCTGTCCGTCGATGAGCATCGCGCGCATGGAGAAATCCTGCGCCATGCGCACCAGCGCATCGTAGATCGCCTGTTCGCCATGCGGATGATATTTGCCGATGACGTCGCCGACCACGCGGGCGGATTTGCGGTACGGCTTGTTCCAGTCGTAGCCGTTTTCGTGCATCGAAAAGAGGATGCGGCGGTGGACCGGCTTCAACCCGTCGCGCACGTCGGGCAGCGCGCGCTGCACGATCACGCTCATGGCGTAATCGAGATAGGAGCGCTTCAGCTCGTCTTCGATTGCAATGGGATTGACGTTGCCGCCGCTGGGAGGAGACGGCGGAGACTCGGGCGTATCGCTCAAAAAGGGGCCTTTCGATGCCACGAATCGGAAGGCCTGGGGCTTCCGAAAACCAGCCCGGAATCTAGCATTTCGGAGCCCGTTTTTGCCAGCAAAACCGGCAAGAAAAGCCCCGTTTTCGCGAGGTCTTTTTCAACCGGAAGTGTGTGTCTTTCTCACTCAGAGAAAGCCGTCATAGCCGGGCCTTGTCCCGGCTATCCATAACCTCCGTGGTTGCACGACGGACCTTACTGCCCGGCTTCGAGGCAATGGATGGCCGGGAGCTTCACTGCGCTCAGCCGGTCATGACGGCGTCGATGGCAAGTGAAAGACGTGATTTGCCGCTGTAATTCTTCCCAAACAGAAAATCGCGCAGAAGCGCCGCGAATCCGGCTCCGGAACGAGGTCCGTTTGCCGCTGCGGCTCAGCGGTTCTGGAGCGCGGAAAAAGCGGCGGCAACCTGCGCCATGTCGTAGGCATACATCGCCCGCGCCGCGCCGCTGACATTCATGGCGGTCTTGTCCGCGACTTCGCCGGGATCGAGATAACCGAAGACGATCCCGACCAGCCGGCCGTCCTTCGCATCCAGAACCGGTCCGCCGCTGAAGCCGGGTCCCGCATTCGCCTCGAACAGGAATGCGTCCTGCGGCGCGCAGCCTGCGCAAAACGGTTTGACCGGGACGTGCAGCTTGCGGATCGTGCCATAGGCAACCCGCAAGCCGCCGTTATTGTCCTGGCCGTAAGCAATGACCGGTTCGCCTTCCTGCGGCGCCGCTGTCGCAAGCGGCGCCGTGCGTGCGGTGCGGAAGAACAGCAAATCGGATTCCGCTGCTTTTCCGATGACGCTCGCGGAATCGACGATCGTGTCGTTGTGCGCGGCGGTGACGGCGACGCCGGGTGCGAACACAACCGCCGCCCCATGCATCACCATCACGAGATGGGCCGAGCCGCCGAGCGGGATGTACGCCGCCGCGACCGCCGGGCCGATGAACCCGGGCGCCGGATCGCCGGACGACGACGTGCAGCCGGCCAGGACCAGCGCCAGCACGACGCTTGCGAAGGACCGCATGCGCTGCTTCAGAACGGGATCTCGTCGTCCATTTCGCTGCGGTCGAAGTTCTGCGGGGCGCTGCTGCCGCTCATGCGGCCGCCACCGCCGCCGCCCATGCCGGCGCCTTCGCCGCGCGAATCCAGCATCTGCAGCTCACCGCGGAAGCGGTTCAGCACCACTTCGGTCGAGTATTTTTCGGCACCGTCCTTATCGGTCCATTTCCGCGTCGAGAGCTGGCCTTCGATGTAGACCTTCGCGCCCTTGCGCAGATATTGCTCGGCGACCTTCGCGAGGTTCTCGTTGAAGATCACCACGCGGTGCCACTCGGTCTTCTCCTTGCGCTCGCCGCTCGCCTTATCGCGCCAGGATTCGGAAGTCGCGATCGAGAGGTTCACCACCGGCTCGCCGGACTGCATGCGGCGGACTTCCGGGTCCTTGCCCAGATTGCCCACCAAAATCACCTTGTTGACACTACCCGCCATTGTTCTTGTCCTTCCGCGATCTGGCCGCGCACCCTAGCGCCCGGACCTCGGGCACCGCTATCGAGCTCCCATTTGTTCTTATTATGTTCCTGTGGACGCCGTCAAGCGGGTGGCCGTTTCGGCACTGTTACAGTTTGGATTGGGCGGCAAGCTAGGAAATTATCGAGTATCTACCACCCTTAGAACGAACCAGATCAACGCGATAAAAAAACCACCTACAAAGAAGTAGCCGAGCGTGATTGCCACGACCGCGGGTATAGGCAACCAGTGAAGACCAACCCAAATGATTCCAGCCAAAAACAAGAGCAATGAGATTGCCAAGATCAGCGCGGCCACGTCCGGCCACCGTTTTCGTTTAGGCGACTTCTTTAGAGGACTGGGAAATCCGTGACGCATGTTAGGGCGATAAAGGCGGTTATTGGCGCTCTCTTGGCTAGCATGGGTGTTGGAATAATACTTCCCGCATTTGGAGACGCTCTCACGGGCTACTACATCAGCGCCCGAGATATACCGGGCTATCTGGTGCTGGTAGCAGTGGGGGCAGTTTCATTGGTCACAGGAGTCTGGCTCACAATTTCTGCGTTTCGACGCCCAATTTCAAACTGACCCACTACCGACCCTCGAAGTCAAACTGTAACAGTGCCGCCGTTTCGCTCCGGCCTTATGCAGCAACGTTCCAAGCTCACCGGCAGGGGTGATGGGACTATTACGTTTGTGGCTGGCGATAGCAGTACTCATCGGCCCCATTAAAGGGCCCCTTGAACACCTGTTCAATCGTGCAGTTTGCAGGCTCTATCGGATCGCCAATGATATCGAGCCGAATACAAGTCTCGGTCCTGCGGCGGGGAGAATCGTCAAACACGTCGTCGTACTCGATCCAGCCCCAGATGTAGATGTTGTATTTGCCTTTTTGGGCTCGTTGCAGTTTGTCTACGGGGAAACGGAGATGGCTCTCCAGTTCGCCACCGGGTCCAATAACGGTATCGCCGGGAGCGCCGGGGACCACACTTCCCCCATCTGGAAAATCAAAATTCGGGTCCAAATCTCCGGTGAACTGTTTAGAAACGATGCGTGTGACGGCCCTGTACGCGGGCGTCTGGCCAGTATTTTTCCATACCAAAGACAGGTCCCAAGAATCGGCAAATGGGATGGAACCGGGACAGAGCGGTGTGGTTTTGAAACTGGAGCGGACTACGTAGGCGCGGAGTTGCTGTCTCGCATGGCGCTCGGATTGAGTGCCAGCAGCAACGGCAGCGTCAGCCGCTCTTTTGGTCTCGCTGACAACCTCTCGCGTAGCGCGCAGCGTGAAGCCGACAAGCACGACGCCAGCCGACGTAACCACCATTTCCAAAATGGCGGCGACAGCGACGAACGGCGTCCACCAAGCAATAGCTTCCTGAGCCTTTATGTCGCGTTCGGCGCGGTCGTTCTCGGCTTTTATGGGCTGCTTATGGTTCGCAGCTTCAAGTGCGCGGGCGATACGCTGTACGTCGCTCTGGACGGCGGTTGGAATGCCTAGGCTCGCTGCGGGGGAGGGGTCGGCCTTGCTCTGTGCGGCGCTGGAATTGCCGCCGGTGACGTGATTTTTGTCGTTATGTGTTGGAGCGGCCAGTGAAGCCGCTAGAATCAATACAGCCGATAGCCTCAGCATTTTCAGCGCCCCTTGGCCGCCTTCGCTGCCCCTTTGTTGTCCTACGCAGTATCGGGGGCAAGTCCCTCTATTTCTGCCGCGATCTTGATCCACTCCTCTTTCAAAGCGAAAACAACGTACATGTCTGCCATGTGAAAACTCGCTCGTTTGGTTGGGACTGTGGCTCACATCGCTTTGCTAGTCCTTGGAACATTTCTGCATAAGGCCGCGTATTCCGACGCCGTCGAAGAAATCAAAACGCCTGCGACACGATCGGGGTCAGTTGCAGCGCGCCGAATACGCTCAGGTGGTGTTCGTCGCGATAGAGCGGGCGGTCGTTCAGGGTGAACTCGCAACTGCCGGTCGCGCACAGAATCTGGTGCGGATAGATGACGGTCACGCCGTAGCGCTGTTTCAACTGCGCGAAGGCGTCGAGGATGTATTTCTGCCGCGCGAAATAGCTCGCCACGTCGCGCGACAGGCCGATCCGGTAGCCAGCGAGACGCAGCTTGGCGAGGGTCCGCGGCACCGAATAATCCGCTTCCGGCACCGGCGCCACCAGCACGACATGCTTGCCGGCGTTCGTCAGGGCATGAACCGTGCGCTCCAACCCGCGATAGAATACTTCTTCCATCGTCGTGCGATCGGTCGACCAGCCTTCTTCGTCCGAAAGCGTGATGTTGCTCGCGCCGGCGGAATACGGATCGTTGGCGTTCTTCGCCCAGCGCGCATCGAGGATGACTTCGTCGATGTCCGGCCGCAACGCGACCTTCTCCACCGCGTCGTTGAACGGCTTGCACTCGGCCGCATCGGAGCGCGAAACGCCGAGCAACGGCGCGCAACTGCCGCTGCCGGCGAACAGCCCGGCGCGGCCGTGCGCCTCGGCAACCTTCTCGACGGCCGGCAGCAACGCATCGGCGTGGGAGTCGCCCCACAAGAGGAAGCTGGGCGTCTTCGCGTTTGTGCTGCCGATCCGGCACATCCGGCCCGACTTCACATCGTTGGCCGTGAGCCCGAAGCAGATGTCCATGCGCGGCTCGTGACTGGCCTCGGCCGCCAATATCCGCTGGATTTCCGGTTGCCAGCGCTCCGGCAAACCATTGGTCTCGGCGACGGCCACGCCGCAGGCGGCAGCCGCCGCCATCGCGGTGGCGGCGCCCACGAATAACGGCCGCCAGCCGATCCTGAGACCGCGGCGCACCGGCATCTCGACGAAGCGCCACGACAGCATCGCGAGCAGGAAAGCCAGCGCCAGAAGCCCGGCATTTTCCCAAACACTCAGCGCATGGTCCAGGACGATCCGGCCGAACACCAGGAGCGGCCAGTGCCAGAGATAGAGGGAATAAGAGATCAGACCGACGAACACGACCGGTCTGGCCGAAAGCACGCCGCGCACGAACGACGGCTTGCCCCCCGCATAGACGACCAGCGCGGCACCAACGCAGGGCAGCAGCGCCGCGAGACCGGGGAACGGCTGGGCCGCAGTGTAAAACACCGCCGCACAGCCGATCATCGCGAGACCGGTAAGCGCGAGGCCTTCGCGGGCGGCGCGCATTTCCGGCGCCCGAAACGGCGCGAGCGCGAGCATGGCGCCCAGCATCAGTTCCCAGGTGCGCGACGGCAGCAGATAGAACGCTGTCACCGGCGCATACCGCACCGCCCAGATGCTGAATGCGAGCGAGGCCATGAACAGCGCGCCGGTCAGCCACAGCAATTTCCGCCGCGACGACGTGCCGGCGAGAAGCAGCAGCGCGGGAAACAGCAGATAGAACTGTTCCTCCACTGCGATCGACCACAGATGCAGCAGCGGCTTCCAGCTCGCGGCGATATCGAAGTAGCCCGCCTCGCGCCAGAACTCGAAGTTCGAGGCGAACCCCGCGGTGGCGATCAGGCTTTTTGCATATTCCTGGAAGTCGAGGGGAAAGAGGAGGACCGCCGCCGCCACCGTCGCGACCGCCAGCATCGCGAACAGCGCGGGAAAAATACGGCGGATGCGGCGCTCGTAGAAATTCCGGATGGTGAAGCGGCCTTCGACCATCTCGCGATGGATCAGCCCGGTGATCAGGAAACCGGAGATGACGAAGAAAACATCGACGCCGATGAAGCCGCCGGAAAACGGCGCAAAGCCGTAGTGGTAGAAAACCACGCACAGGATCGCGACGGCGCGGAGACCGTCAACATCGGGCCGGTAGTGGCGTTCGGCTTGGGCTTTCATTTGAAGCTTTTGTTACTATTTAAACGGCACACGGACACCGCGACTCTGCAACGCGCTCCCGGCTTTTTCGTCCAATCCGAAAAGGCCGCACAGCAATAGACATTTTCCGGTCCGCCGCGTAAGAGTGTTCGGTTTTTGTTCCCTTTCGGATTCGCGCCTGCCAATGCATGGCAGGAACCTTGATCGGCGCGCTTGCGAGGGGTGGGCAGAACCGAACAAGCTTCTTCTTTCGCTCTTCTTCGACCCGAGGACCATGCTCAAGAATATCCAGATCCGCGGCGCCCGCGAACACAATCTGAAGAACATCGACGTCGAGATTCCGCGCGATACGTTGACGGTGCTCACGGGACTGTCGGGCTCGGGCAAGTCGTCCCTCGCGTTCGACACGATCTATGCCGAGGGTCAGCGCCGCTATGTGGAATCGCTGTCCGCCTATGCCCGCCAGTTCCTGGAACTGATGCAGAAGCCGGACGTCGATCACATCGAAGGCCTGTCGCCGGCGATCTCGATCGAACAGAAGACGACCTCGCGCAACCCGCGCTCGACGGTCGGCACGGTCACCGAGATCTACGACTATCTGCGCCTGCTGTTCGCCCGCGTCGGCGTGCCGTATTCGCCGGCGACCGGACTTCCCATCGAAAGCCAGACGGTCAGCCAGATGGCCGACCGCATCCTGACGCTCGACGAAGGCACGCGGCTCTACCTGCTCGCGCCCATCGTGCGCGGCCGCAAAGGCGAATACCGCAAGGAACTGGCCGAGCTGCAGAAGAAGGGCTTTCAGCGCGTCAAGATCGACGGGAAGTTCTACGAGATCGCGAATACACCCGCGCTCGACAAGAAATTGAAGCACGACATCGAGATCGTGGTCGATCGCATCGCGGTGAAGAAGGACATCGGCAATCGGTTGCCCGATTCCATCGAGACGGCGCTGAACCTTGCCGACGGCCTGCTGGTGGTCGAGTTCGCCGACATCAAGGAGAACGGCGAACCGAAGCAGATGATCATGTCGTCGAAGTTTGCCTGCCCGGTATCCGGCTTCACGATTCCGGAGATCGAGCCCCGGCTGTTCTCGTTCAACAACCCGCATGGCGCCTGTCCCGCCTGCGACGGCCTCGGCACCCAGCTCTATTTCGATCCGGCGCTCGTGGTGCCCGACGACAGCATCTCGCTGCGCAAGGGCGCGATCGCGCCGTGGTCGAAATCGTCGTCGCCTTACTATCTGCAGACGCTGGAAGCGCTGGGCCGCCACTACAAGTTCTCGCTCAACGATGCCTGGGAGGACCTGTCGAAGAAAGCGCAGAACGTCATCCTGCACGGCTCCGGCGAGGAAGAGGTCAAGTTCATCTACGACGACGGCCTAAGAAGGTACGAGACCAAGAAAGCGTTCGAAGGCGTCATCCCGAACATGCAGCGCCGCTTCAAGGAGACGGATTCGTCGTGGGTGCGCGAGGAACTGGAACGCTTCCAGGACACCAGCCCGTGCGAGGTGTGCAACGGCTATCGCCTGAAACCGGAAGCGCTCGCGGTGAAGATCGCCGGGCTGCATGTCGGTCAGGTCTGCGAACAATCGATCCGGGTGGTCGATGCCTGGTTCCGCGACGTCGACAAGAAGCTCAACAAGCAGCAGCAGGAAATCGCCGCCCGCATTTTGAAAGAGATTCGCGCGCGCCTGAAATTCCTCAACAACGTCGGTCTCGATTATCTGACCCTGAGCCGCAACTCCGGGACCCTGTCGGGCGGCGAGAGTCAGCGCATCCGCCTCGCCTCGCAGATCGGTTCCGGTCTCACCGGCGTGTTGTATGTGCTGGACGAACCGAGCATCGGTCTGCACCAGCGCGACAACGCCAAGCTGCTGGAATCGCTGCGCGGCCTGCGCGACATGGGCAACACTGTGCTCGTGGTCGAACATGACGAGGAGGCCATCCGCACCGCCGATCACGTGATCGACATGGGACCAGGCGCCGGCATTCACGGCGGCCACATCATCGCCGAGGGCACACCGGACGAGATCATGGCCTCGCCCAAAAGCCTGACCGGAAAGTATCTGGTCGGCATCGAGCAGATTCCGATTCCGGCCAAGCGCCGCAAGGCGACGCACGACCGCTGGCTCAAGGTGAGCGGCGCGAAGGGCAACAACCTCAAGAACGTCTCGGCCGAAATTCCGCTCGGCACGATGACCTGCATCACCGGCGTCTCCGGCGGCGGCAAATCCACGCTCACGATCGAGACGCTCTACAAGGCGGCCGCCCGCAAGCTGGCGCAGAGCCGCGAGCATCCCGCGCCTTACGACAAGATCGAGGGCCTCGAATATCTCGACAAGGTGATCGACATCGATCAGTCGCCGATCGGCCGCACGCCGCGCTCGAACCCCGCGACCTATACCGGCGCGTTCACGCCGATCCGCGACTGGTTCACCGAATTGCCGGAATCGAAAGCGCGCGGTTACCAGCCGGGCCGCTTCTCGTTCAACGTGAAAGGCGGACGCTGCGAAGCCTGCCAGGGCGACGGCGTCATCAAGATCGAGATGCACTTCCTGCCCGACGTCTACGTCCAGTGCGATGTCTGCAAGGGCAAGCGCTACAACCGCGAGACCCTGGAAGTGAAATTCCGCGATCATTCGATTTCGGATGTGCTCGACATGACGATCGAAGCCGCGGCCGATCTGTTCAAGGCGGTGCCGTCGATCGCGGAGAAGATGGAAACGCTGAAGCGCGTCGGCCTCGGCTACATTTCCGTCGGCCAGCAGGCGACGACCTTGTCGGGCGGCGAGGCGCAGCGGGTGAAGCTGTCGAAGGAATTGTCGCGCCGGGCGACGGGACGCACGCTCTACATCCTCGACGAACCGACGACAGGATTGCATTTCCACGATGTAAAGAAGCTGTTGGAAGTGCTGCACGAGTTGGTCGACAACGGCAACACCGTGGTGGTGATCGAGCACAATCTGGAGGTCATCAAGACCGCCGACTGGATCATCGACCTCGGCCCGGAAGGCGGCGACGGCGGCGGCGAGATCGTCGCGACCGGCACGCCGGAAGACGTTGCCAAGGTGGCACGCAGCTACACCGGGCAGTACCTGAAGTCTCTGCTCAAACCGCGCCCACCGGAGAAGCTTGCGGCTCCAGCGCGCGGCAAGATGAAGGCGGCGGAGTAACTGACGGCGCACATCGTTTGTGATAAGGTGAGACCATGTCCAAGTCGCTTGAAGATGTCCTGCTGCGCGCCAAAGACTGGCCGGAAGCCGCTCGCAAAGAGCTCGAACAGCTGGCGATCGATATCGACAGCGAAATCCACGCTGGGCAGTACTTGGCTTCTCCAGACGAGCTTATAGGGATTAATCGCGGACTGTCAGACGTCCGGGCAGGCCGCTTCGTATCGGAAGCAGACGTCGAAGCGGTCTTTCGCAAATACCGCGGCTGATGAAGGCGGTCTTTACGCCCGCCGCGCTTGCGGATCTCGACGACATTCTCTCCTACACAGCGAGACACTTTCCGCAGCAAGTAAAACCGCTTGAGCGGCGCGTTCGCCAGACGATCGAGCGGCTCGAGATTTGGCCGTTAAACGCGCGGGAGCTAGCGAATAGCGCTGGCGTGCGCGTCGTACCCCTTCTCCGCTATCCGTTCAAAATCTTCTACCGCATAGAGAACGACAGCATTGCCATTCTTCACGTTTACCACACGGCACGGCGGACGTTCTAGCGCAATTCCAGCAGCGTCTCGCCGTTCGCGATCGCTGCAGTCACCTGCGGCATCAGGGCGAGCAGCCACGGGATAAGGTGGGTGTTCGCGGTATTGCCGACGCGCAGCCAGACGATGACCGGACCGGTCTTTGCGGTTCTTCTGAGAAGCGCAAAGTCTTCGTCTTTCGTGACGATCGCGGCACGCTCTTTCATCGCGCGCCGCCAGATC
Organism: Rhizomicrobium sp.; assembly: GCA_036490455.1. Classification (GTDB taxonomy): domain Bacteria; phylum Pseudomonadota; class Alphaproteobacteria; order Micropepsales; family Micropepsaceae; genus Rhizomicrobium. Next base: position 35,256 of record DASXDS010000007.1, on the reverse strand, counting down.
GCATGGTCGGGCGCGCCCAGCAGGCGCAGGTCATACAGATGCCTGGCGGCGAAGCCCCGGTCCGTCAGCGCTCGCGCCAGCGCGGGCGGCAACTGCGCATCGATCAGGAAATCCACTCAGGCGGCCTTGATGACGCGATGGTCCACCGCGCGCGACGCATACGCCAGCGCCGCATCGATATCGCCGTCTTCGAGATACGGATAATCGGCGAGGATCGTAGAGCGCTCGTTGCCGGCTGCCAGCAGATCGAGCACGTCGCTGACCCGGATGCGCATCCCTCTGATGCAGGGACGTCCGCCGCACACGTCCGGATCGGTCGTGATGCGCGTGTTCTGCGCGGCGCCCGAACCGGATTTGCGCACCATCGCGCTGCCGATGTCGCTCTTGAGCACGCTGATACGCAGGAGCTTGTTCGGCGATTTTCCATAACGCGCGAAGAGTTCTCTCAGCGCAGCATGAACCTCATCGTAAAGCGCAGTGCCCGGCTCTACGTCCTCGAACCACTGCGACAGTGCCCGCTCCGTCAAACGGCCGTCGCGGTCGCGATGGCTGGAAAGATAAGCCTTGGCACTGTTGTCCGCATAACCGGCGAATTTCGACGGGCCGAGCGCCCAGCCTTTTGCCGTGCGAGTGGCGTACCACCCCCGTCCATACGCCATGATATCGGCCAGCTGCGGGTTCTTCGCCAATTCGGTTTCGAACCGCGCGATGTTGTCCTTGGCGGCGCCGGCGCTCACCACGAGCAGGTTCGCTTTCATATCCAGACTTTCCGCATTTACTTCGTGATTGTAACGTATCAAACGAAGTAAATCAATCGGCGCTCGCACCTGCGGGCTCGGCCACCGGCTGCTTCGGAAACGTCATGTGGTCTGCCGTCAGCCAGCGCAGCGCCAACACAAGCGCGATCGCGAACACCACCGCCGATGCCAGGAACGCGGCGCCGGGGAAGATGAATGGCGCCGCCGGGCTCACGAAATAGCCGAACAGGCTGGTCCAGATCGGCGGACCGGCGATGCTGGTGAGGTTCATCAGGCTGGAGATCGCGCCCTGCAGCAGGCCTTGCTCGTTCGGCGGAACCGATCGCGACATCAGGCCCTGCACCGCCGGCTGCGCCGTGGTCCAGCCGAGCATGCCCAGCACCATCAGCGGATAGACCATCCAGCCCTGGGACACGAACGCATAGGCGAGCATGCCGATCACCGCTACGCACAGGCCTAGCAAGATCGCGCGGCGTTCGCCCAGGCGCGGCACGATCACGCGCACCAGGCCGCCCTGCCCGACCACGAACATCACGCCGACCATCGCAAGCGACAGTCCGATCTCGAACGATGACCAGTGGAAGCGATACGAAGTAAACAGCACCCACGTCATCTCCGACACGCGGTTTGCAAAGGTCGCGAGCAGGTAGACCGCCATCAGTCCCAGCACCGAGCCGTAGCGGCCGACCTCGCGCAAAGCGCCGACGGGATTGGCGCGGCCCCAGCTGAACGGCTTGCGATGCGCGGCATCGAGCGATTCCGGCAACACGAAGAAACCGAATGCCGCGTCGATGAAACACAGAATCGCAGCGACGAGGAACGGCAGGTGCAGATCGATCCCGCCGAGCAGCCCGCCCAATGCGGGACCGGTGATGAAGCCGAACCCGAACGCGGCGCCGATCAGGCCGAAGCTCTGCGCCCGCTTCTCCGGCGGGGTGATATCGGCGAGATAGGCGCCGGCCGTGGAATAGGACCCGCCGAACATGCCGGCGATCACCCGCGCCACGGCGAGCACCGCAAGGCTCGGTGCGAACGCCGTCACCAGATAGGCGAGGCCTGAACCGACAAGCGCAGGCAGGATCACCCAGCGCCGTCCGAAGCGATCGGAGAGCACGCCGATCAGCGGCGCGCAGACGAACTGCGCCACCGAGAACAGCGCCGCGAACGCGCCGAAGATATAGGACGCGCGCGAAACGCTGCCGTGCTCGAAGTGCTGGATCAGCTTCGGCAGAATGGGATAGGCGAGACCGATGCCGAGCATGTCGACATAGACCACGGCCAGAACGACGGCGGTGCTCGCCGGACGGTTGCGCAACTGCGGATCCCTCGCTCAGCTCTTGAACGAGTCAGTGTACTGTTCCTGCATGGTTTCCGCACTCACGGGCTGTTTGCGCGTGGCGACGAACCATTGATGCCCGAACGGATCGGCGAACAGGCCGGAGCGGTCGCCGTAGAACTGGTCCTGCGCCGGGCGCAGGATGGTGCCCCCCGCCGCTTCCGCCTTGCGCAACGTTGCATCGACGTCGGGCACATAGAGATGCAGCCGGATCGGCGTGCCGCCGATGGTGAGCGGCGAAAGCGCGCCGAACGCCGGGGATTCGTCCGAGAGCATCAGCCGTCCGTCGCCGATGGCGAGTTCGGCATGGCCGATATGGCCGTCCTCGCCGTTAAGGCGGAACTGCTCCTTGGCGTCGAGCACCCGGGTGTAGAAATCGATCGCCGCCGCGGCGCCCTTCACCGTGATGTAAGGGGTCAATTCCATCGCGCCTCTTCCGCTCATCGCACACCTTGCCGTTTGCGTTTAATTACGTTACGTATCGTAACGAAAATAACCCACGAGTCAATCATGGCCGACGAACAACCGCGGCGCGGCCGCCCGAGGGACCAAACCGCGCGCGGGAACATCCTGAAGGCGGCCCTTGCACTGCTGAACGAAGGCGGCATTGGCGCGGTGACGATGGAAGCGATCGCGGCGCGCGCCGGTGTGGGCAAGCCCACCATCTATCGCGAATGGCCAAACGCGCAGGCGGTGGCAATGGCGGCGTTCCTGGAAAACGCGAAACCCGTGGGCACGCCCGGGAAGAAAGGCAACGCGCTAGATATGCTGCGCCAGCACCTGCGCAAGGTGGCGGAGACCTTCGCGACCCGCGCGGGACGCAATACCGCGATGATGATCGCAGCGGCGCAAAACGACAGCGAACTGTCGAAAGTCTTCCGCAGCCACTTCATCCTGAAAAGCCGGGAGGAAGGCCGCACCATGCTGTCGCTCGCCATCGCGAACCGCGAACTGCGCAAGGATATCGATCTCGACGTGGCGCTCGACCTGATCTACGCGCCGCTCTATTTCCGCCTGCTGATCGGCCATGGCCCGCTTGATGCGGCGTTCACCGACGCGGTGCTTGACACCGCTGTCGCCGGTCTGAGGCGCAGCCGCTAGACGATCGGGCCTGGGGCTTCAGCCGTGGGAAGCGGGGTCGACGGCACGAGCGCGCGGTAGGCAAAGCTCGCCGGCGACACGATCAACCCGTACAGCACCGGATTGATCGCAACGCTGGCGATCATCATGTATGGAACGTAGGGATCGAACGCCGCCATTCGTTGCGCGACATAATCGCGGATCGCCTGCGCGTCCTGCGCATGCTGCACCACGAAAGCGAAATAGCCCGGTCCCAGGATCGCGATCATCGCGCACAGCGTGACGACGATGAAGGGAAGCAGGACGCAGATCCCGATCGCGAAAATCCGCCAGAAATTTCCCGCAGTAAGCTCCCAGCTGGCCAGGATGCCGATGCGGTTCTCCGCAACCGTCGCCGGGACGAACAGAAAGCTGAGGCGCACCATCGCATAGATCAGGCCGAGCCAGATCGCCACGGCGGCAAGGATCAGCACGAAGGCGATCGCCAGCCGGCCGTCCAACGGCATCTGACCCGCTACGATGCGCGCGACGAACGCAAGCACGAGTACGGCGAGGATGAAGGCGACGACGAACACGATGAAGAGCAACGCGAGCGCAAAGGAACCGACGATTACCCGCAACTCCGCGCCGCCGAAACCGACGTAGAAAAAGCGCGAGCCGCGGGGCAGCCCGAGGATTTCCTTGTTGATGCCGACCGCCACGACGGCGAACAGCACGATGTTGACGATCTGAATCAGAAAACTCGCGCGCGCCGCCATCGGATCGATACCCACCGTGTGCGCATGCGCGGAGAACCGGAAGAAATACAGCAGCGACAGCGAGATCAGCAGCGGCACCCAGACGATACCGAGCACGGTCAGATAGCGGCCGAATGCGAAGCGATACGCCTGCGCGATCGTCTGTCCGACGGGAATCCTGTTCATCGCGCGCTGCCTGCGGCCGGAGCTTCGCCGCAGTATAGGAGCGCCAGGTTCGCTACGCTATTGCGGCGGTATCGCCGGTCGCGGACCCGAGACGAGCGTCCGGTAAACGCTCGCCACCGCACCGGCGTTGAGGCCGACGGTGAGCGGCGCGATGAAGAAACCGAACGCTTCGGTCAGCGGCATGTGCTCGTGCGCGGCTTGCATCTCGGCCAGCGACGACTGTCCATTGGACGAGACCGTCGCGGCCCAGCCGAACACCGCGATCTGGAACGCGGTGTACAACACGACAACGGGAAGCGCGATGAGCACCACGACGGCGATGATCCGAAGCATGTTGCCGTGCGCAAGAGACCAGCCGCGCATCAGATCGATCTTCTCTTCCACCACCGCCACGGCCGGAACGAAGAACCCGAGCCTGGCGAAGACGACGGCACAGCCCACGATCAGCACGAGCGCGATCACCGACAGAAGCGCCGTGACCGCCGGCGCGGTGGCCGCACCCGGATCGAGCGTCAGGATTCCCCGGAAGAACAGGCCGTTCAGGACCGTCGCGACGATGACGACCGCGAAAACGATTGCCATCAGCATGAGATAGCTGCCGAACACGCGCCATTCCGGCTGGCCCAGCGCGAAATGCGCGAGCGCATGGCCTTTGCGGGTGCCGAGCGCCTGCTGCAGCACCGGGACGATCATCATCGCGTTCGCGAGCAGGGCCGCAAACACCAGCACAAATAGCCACATGACGCCCGGCCACGCATCGGCGGGATTCTTGGTGGTCTGATAGGCGATCATGGCGTCGAGGTAGGTGGACTGGGCGAAGAAGGCGAGCACCGTGAACGCAAGCATCGGTATCCAGATCAGACCGGCAATCACGCCCAGGTTGTTGAACGTGAAAACATAGGCGTCTGCGACGGTCTTGAAGACCGGGATCTTCGTCATGAATGCTCTCTGAAACGGAGGCTGCGCCGGACGCCAGGAAAATCGGTCCGCCGTGATACCCAGAAATGATGCGGTGCGGCAACCGCGGCCGGAAGAAAAGCGTCCGTGACAGCCCTGCCACCCACCGCTAAGTTTCCTTAAGACTAATAAACAGGGCTGGAAATGGCGTTCGCGGAATATGCCGATTATGACGGCCTGGGGCTGGCCAATCTCGTCGCCAAGAAGAAGATAAAGCCGAGCGAACTGGTCGAAGAAGCAATCCGCCGCATCGAAACGCTCAATCCGCAACTGAACGCCGTCGTCTTCAAGGATTACGATCGCGCCCGCGAAGCGGCGAAAAAGCGGCCGAAAGGCGCGTTCGCCGGTGTGCCGTTCCTGCTCAAGGACATCGCGGGTCTCGCGGAAGGCATGCCGACCCGGCAAGGCTCGCGCTTCATGCCGGCCATCCCGAGCGATCACGATCAGATCCTTGTCGCCCGCTATCGTGCGGCGGGACTGATCCCGCTGGGCAAGACCAACGTGCCCGAGTTCGGACTGGTCCCGACGACGGAGTCCAGGCTCTACGGCCCGGCGCACAATCCGTGGAATCCGGCCTACACGCCTGGCGGCTCGTCGGGCGGGTCCGGCGCGGCGGTGGCCGCGGGCATCGTGCCGCTCGCACACGCCAATGATGGCGGCGGCTCGATCCGCATTCCCGCGGCATGCTGCGGCCTTGTCGGTCTGAAGCCGACCCGCGCGCGCATGACCTATGGACCGGACTTCGGAGAAGGGCTCGACGGTCTTGCGAGCGACCATGTCGTGTCGCGCAGCGTGCGCGATACCGCAGCCGCGCTCGATGCCACGCAGGGCGGCATTCCGGGCGATCCCTATTGGGCGCCGCCGGCGGAGAAATCCTATCTCGACGCGATGAAGCGCAAGCCGAAGAAGCTGCGCATCGCGTTCAGCGCAAAGCGGCTCGACGGACGGCCGCAACATCCCGATTGCCTCGCCGCGGTGAAGCACGCCGCGAAACTGTGCGAGCAGCTGGGCCACGATGTGGAAGAAGCCTCGCCCGCTCTCGACCAGGAAACCATGATGCCCTGCTTCATGTATCTGTGGGGCGGCGGCCTTGCGGCGGGGATCGACATGATCGCGCAGCTCACCGGACAGGAGCCGTCGCGCCAGTTGTTCGAAGGCCTCACCTGGGGTCTCTACCAGTACGGCAAATCGCTCACGGCAAGCGCCTATCTGAATGCGAAGGGGACGCTCGACATGGCCGCGCGCACAATGGCCACGTTCCACGAGACTTACGATGTGTGGTTGAGCGCGACGCTCGGCGGGCCGCCGGTGAAGCTCGGCACCTTCGATCTCGAGGACGAGAACCACGAAACCGCATTCGCGCCGATCATCGACTACGTGCCGTTCACCGCGATGCAGAACGTGACCGGTCAGCCGGCGGTCAACGTGCCGCTTTACTGGAATAAGGAAGGCCTGCCGGTCGGCACGCAATTCGTCGGCCGCTATGGCGACGAGAAGACGCTGCTGCAACTGGCGGGCCAGCTCGAAAAGGCACAACCCTGGTTCGGCCGCTACAAGCAGGTGATGGTGCAATGAGCTTCGTCGAGTTTGGCGCCTACGACGCGCTTGGATTGGCTGCGCTGATCGCGAAGAAGAAGGTCTCCGCGCGTGAGGCGGTGGAAGAAGCCATTGCGCGCGCCGAACGCCTGAACCCCAAGCTCAATGCGATCGTGTTCGAAGCCTATGACCGCGCCCGCGACGCCGCCAAAGGCAAGCTGCCCAAGGGTCCGTTCACCGGCGTGCCGATGGTGCTGAAGGACATGCGTGCCGGCGCGCTCGGCATGCCGACGCGCAACGGCTCGCGCTACATGCCGGCCGTGCCTGCCGATCACGACTCCACGGTGGTCGCGCGCCATCGCGCCGCCGGTCTGATCCCGCTCGCCAAGACCAACGTGCCGGAGTTCGGCATCCTGCCGACGACCGAGGGCAAGCTCTACGGTCCGGCGCACAATCCGTGGAATCTCGCGCACACGCCGGGCGGCTCGTCCGGCGGCTCGGCGGCGAGCGTTGCGGCCGGCATCGTGCCGATCGCGCACGCGACCGACGGCGGCGGCTCGATCCGCATTCCGGCGTCGAATTGCGGTCTCGTCGGGCTGAAGGTTTCGCGCGGCCGCATCACCCAAGGGCCCGACGCCACCGATTCCACCAGCGGCCTTTCGGTCGACAACGTCGTGACGAAGAGCGTGCGCGACACCGCCGCGGCCCTCGATATGACTTGCGGCATCGACTATGGCGATCCCTATTTCGCGATTGCGCCGGAAGGAAGCTACCTCGACGGCATCAAGCGCAAACCGAAGCGGCTGAAGATCGCGGTGTCGCTGAAAGGGCTCAACGGCAAGGCGTTCCATCCTGACGTGACCGCCGCCGTCAAGCGCACCGCGAAGCTTTGCGAAGACCTCGGCCACACCGTCGACGAGAAATCGCCGGCGCTCGATTCCACCGTTCTGACGCCGGCGTTCATGACGCTCTGGGCGGTGAACACGGCGATGGCGGTGACGCAGCTTTCACAGATGACGAAGGTGCCGCCGTCACTTGATGTGATCGAAGGCCTGACCATGGGGCTTTACGAGTTCGGCAAGACGATCCCGGCGGTGCAGCATGTGATGGCGCAGCAGGCGCTCTACCGCGCGGCGCGCATCATGGCCGCGTTCCACGAGACCTACGATGCATGGCTGACGCCGACATTGGGCCAGCCGCCACTCAAGCTCGGCACCGTCGATGTGATGGAGCAGGACATCCAGAAGGCGTTCGCGCCGATCCTGGATTATGTGCCGTTCACCGCGATGCAGAACGCGACCGGCCAGCCGGCAATCAATGTGCCGCTGCACTGGAACAAGGACAACCTGCCGATCGGCGTGCAGTTCGTGGCGCGCACCGGCAACGAAATGCTGCTGCTGAAGCTGGCGGCCGAACTCGAAAAAGCGGCGCCGTGGGCGCAGAATTATTCCAAGGTGAGGGTCTGACCATGAGCTTTGCAGAATACAGCGACTATGACGGCCTCGGTCTCGCGCATCTGGTGCGCCGCGGCGAGGTGTCTCCCGGCGAATTGCTCGAGGAAGCGATCGTGCGGGCCGAGAAACACAACCCGACGCTGAACGCCATCGTCTACAAGGCGTATGACGAGGCGCGGAACACCGCGAAAACCAAACTCTCCGACGGACCGTTCAAGGGCGTGCCGTTCCTGATCAAGGACATCGGCATGGCCGTCGCCAACTGGCCGATGACCAATGGCAGCGCGCTGCTCGAAGGCTATGTCTCGCCCGAAGACGCGGAGCTGACGAGGCGTTATCGCGGCACCGGCGTCGTGATGTTCGGCAAGACCAACACGCCCGAGTTCGGCATTCCCGGCACGACCGAGGGCCGCTTCCTCGGCAACTGCCACAACCCGTGGAATCCCAATCACTCGACCGGCGGCTCGTCCGGCGGCGCCGCCGCCTGCGTCGCGTCGGGCATCGTGCCGATGGCGCATGCTTCCGACGGCCTCGGCTCCATCCGCATTCCTGCCGCGCAATGCGGCCTGTTCGGCATCAAGCCGACGCAATTCCGCAATCCGGGCGGCCCGGACGATCGCGGCCGCGCCCACGGCATGATCTGCGACCATGTGGTGACGCGCACCGTGCGCGACAGCGCCGCGATGCTCGACTGGACCGGCACGCCGGAAGACGACGCGCCCTACGCGCCCGCGCCGAAATCGCGTCCCTACATGGACGAGATCGAAACGCCGCCGGGCAAGCTGCGCATCGCGTTCTGCAAACAGACGATCCAGGAAACGGCGCTCCATCCGAACGTCGAGAAGATTTTCAACGATACGGTGAAGCTGCTCGGCGAACTCGGGCACACGATGATCGAAAAGCCTGTGCTGGGTCCGAACCTGCGCAAGCTCTACAAGGCGCAAGGCATGGTCTCCGGCGCGATGAGCGTCGTCGGTTATGAAGAGTGGGCGGAGAAGATGAACCGGCCGCTGGACGAATCGACGCTCGAATTCCTGGCGTTGGTCGGCTACCGCTCGGCGAAGGAGATCACACAGAAGGATGTGGCCTGGGGTCTGCAGACGATCCGCCAGATCGGCCGCGAATTGCTCGCGTTGCATCGCGAGTTCGACGTGCTGCTGATGCCGATGACCATCACGCCGCCGCCGCCACTCGGCTTCCTCGATCCGATGAGCGTGCGCGCGCGCGAGTTCAACCGCCGCCAGGGCCAGACTTTCGGCCTCACACCGCTCGCCAATCTCACCGGCCAGCCGTCGATGTCAGTGCCGATGGGACTGTCGTCGGACCGGCTGCCGATCGGGATGATGTTCAACGCGCGCTACGGCGACGAGGCCACCCTCTTCCGCCTCGCGGCGCAGTTGGAGCAGGCACACCCCTGGATCGACCGTCATCCGCCGATCTGGAATTAGTCGAGCGGGTTCATCCATTGCAGCGCCTTGAACCGGACGAATCCGGTATCGGCGCTGCAAAGCGTCAGCCCGTGTTCGATTGCGAGTGCGGCGAGATGCAGGTCCATCACGTCGCGCGTGCCGACATTCGCCGACGCGATCAGATCGCCGATGACATCCGCATGCCGCTCGGTCGGCTGCGGTATCCAGACGTTCGGCAAACTCAGCCAGACACGCACCGTTTGCCACGCGTCGGCGACGGTTATTTTCGTATCGGACACAGACCGGTTCGTGATGAGGCGCACGAAACCAAGAAGGCTGTGCCACGGCATTCCGACGCGCATGCCGCTGGACAAACGCTCGTCCAGCCATTGCTGCGCACGTTCGTGCCTTTCGGCCCGGGCGGAAGCGGCTGTCAGAAGGATGTTAGTATCAATCAGGATCACGAAGGCCGAGCTTCCGCAAATCCTCTTCAAGCTGGATTTCGTTTATCAACGCCTTCAGCTCTTCAGGCGTTTTGAATTTCGGTTCGCCCGCATCAAGGACACGTGTTTTGAACGGCTGAGGCCGAAACGGCTTCTCCGCCTCATTGAGTCCCCGGCGGATCGCGTCATTCACCGCCTCTTTAAAAGTGAGGTCCCGCTCCTTCTGGAGCTTCTCCAGCCGGGCGACGTTGTCGGGGTCGAGGGTTATCGTCGTGCGCATACATCAAAGCATCACATATTCGATGCCTTGATGCAATGAGAGAATCCGCGGCGCCTGTGCTATGCAGCCCGCCGTTTTCCTGCTGATCGGCCCACAAATGCCCTCCAAATCTACCATTCATGTCGTCGGCGGCGGTCTTGCCGGGAGTGAGGCGGCCTGGCAAGCGGCCGATGCCGGCGCGAACGTCGTGCTGCACGAGATGCGGCCGGTGCGTGGGACCGAGGCTCATGTCACGGACGGGCTGGCGGAGCTGGTGTGTTCCAATTCGTTCCGTTCCGACGATTGGGAGAACAACGCGGTCGGCCTGCTGCATGCGGAGATGCGCCGCGCCGGTTCGCTCATCATGCGGATGGCCGACGCCCATCGCCTGCCGGCAGGCGGCGCGCTCGCGGTGGACCGCGTGCCGTTCTCCGAGAGCATCACGCGCGAAATCGAAAGCCATCCGAACATCGAAATCCGCCGCGAGGAGATCGCCGGGCTGCCGCCGGAAGAGTGGCGCTCAGTCATCGTCGCGACCGGTCCGCTCACGTCGCCACCGCTGGCCGAAGCGATCCGCGCGCTGACCGGCGAGGATTCGTTGTCGTTCTTCGATGCGATCGCACCGATCGTGCATCGCGAAAGCATCGATTTCGACGTCTGCTGGATGCAATCGCGCTACGACAAGGGCGACGGCGCCGACTACGTCAATTGTCCGATGAACAAAGACGAATACGAAGCGTTCATTGCGGCGCTGCTGTCCGGCGAAAAGACCGATTTCAAGGAATGGGAAAAAACGACGCCTTATTTCGAAGGCTGCCTGCCGATCGAAGTGATGGCGTCGCGCGGACCGGAGACGCTGCGTTTCGGCCCGATGAAGCCGGTCGGATTGCAGGATTCGCGCAAGAGCGAGCGGCCCTATGCCGTGGTGCAGCTGCGCCAGGACAATGCGCTCGGCACGCTGTGGAACATGGTCGGCTTCCAGACCAAGCTGAAGCACGGCGAACAGACGCGCATCTTCAAAACGATCCCGGGTTTGCAGAACGCGAGCTTTGCGCGGCTCGGCGGCCTGCACCGCAACACCTTCATCAATTCGCCGCGGCTGCTCGATGCCTCGCTGCGCCTGAAGGCGCGTCCGGCGTTGCGTTTCGCAGGCCAGGTGACCGGCGTCGAAGGCTATGTCGAGAGCGCCGCGATCGGCCTGCTCGCGGGCCGCTTCGCCGCCGCCGAAGCGCGCGGCGACGCGATCGTTGCGCCGCCCGCGACGACCGCGTTCGGCGCGCTCCTGGCGCACATCACCGGCGGCGCGGATGCGAAGACGTTCCAGCCGATGAACGTGAACTTCGGGCTGTTTCCCGATTTCGCACCGGGCACGAAAGTCCGCGGCAAGGATCGTAAGCGGGTGATGGCGCACCGCGCGCTCGCCGATCTCGAAAGCTGGCTGCACCCGGCGCAGCAGGCCGCGGAGTAATCAGATCCGGCCGCGCACCGACGCGCCGAGCAGCGCCATCTGGCGGCGATGCACCGGCACTTCCGCACTGTGGTGGAACGGGTCGAACCATTTGCGGGTCACGCGCTTCAGATAGAGCGGTGTGAGCGTCGCCGGAAGAAACGCGGCCAGCGCCTTCTTCGGCCGCGCCATGTTGCGCGCCGCCGCAAGATGGTCGCGGGCGTGGATCGCGGTCTGGTTGATCGCGGCTTTCAGCTTCTGCCCGTCGTGCTTCGCGAACACGTCGTCTTCGCCGATGTTCAGAATCCCGAGTAACCCCATCGGGAGATAGAGCTTGTGACGCGCGGTGTGGAACGGCAGCGTGCGCAACAAGCCGGCAAGGCCATAGGCGATACCCGCTTCGCGCGCCAGCGCATCGTAGCCGTCGCCCGCGCCGAGCACCCGCGCCGCCAGCCGCATGAGCGCGCCGGAGGTCTCGTCCACATAGGTTTCCAGCGCTGCGAAATCCGCGAAGGTGTCGGCCGACGAGTCGAAGGCACGTGCATCGATCATCGTATCGAACAGCGGTTGCGGCAGGTCGACGGCGCGCAGCGTCTCGGCCAGCGCTTCGGCGACATCGTGCTTGCGCGGCGTGCCCGCGCGCGCGCCTTCCAGCGTATCGCGCCACCATTGCAGGCGGATCTCGCCCATCATCGGCTCGCGCACCGTTTCGGCCACGCGCGCCAGTTCGTGGTTCAACGCATAGAGCGCGAACAGAAAACCGCGCTTGTCCGCCGGCGCGAACAACGCCGAGAAATAGCGATCCGGATCGTAATTCCGGATAGCCGCGGCGCAGGCGGCGAAGCTATCGCTCATGGCCAAACAAAAGGCCGCCCGGTTTCCCGGACGGCCTTTTCCATACGATGCCTTCGATGCACTACCAATGCGAGGCAGCAGCCATGCAGAACAACATCGGAATCGAGAGCAACGTGTTGATGCGGCTGAACTGACCCGCCGGCTTGGCAGCGGCGGCTCGCGCGTCCGCCGACAGATCGGGATAGGCGTTGTCGATGTTCAGCGCCTTCTGCTGGTTCGGCCAGATGATGAACCACACATTGAACCACATGATGGTGCCGAGCCACATACCGATACCGATCATCAGGTAGTTCGTGTTGGAGAACATGCCGTTCGAGTCGACGATGTCGAGCGTGTAGGCCTGCACGATGTAGCGATTGATGCCCGCAAGCAGGATGCCGAACACGATCGTGCCCATTGCACCCCAGCGGAACCACCACAGCGCCGCCGGCGTGATGTACTTGCCCAGCGCGGGACGCAGTTCGGTAGGGATCGACGGCGTCGTCGGTGTGGAAACGAAATTGAAGTACCACAGCAGGCCGATCCACATGACGCCGCAGATGATGTGGCACCAGCGGATCAGAAACGCGGTCAGCGACTCTGCATTGAAAGTCCAATGATCCAGCTGCGCATGGATCATGAAGAGCAGCAGCGCAAGCACGAAGCCCGCGATGACGACGTTGCGAAGATTGCCGAGAAATGCGGCCATTGTTTTTGCCTCCCCAGGAAATATTGAGTCGGCAGTGTACTCCGTTTTTCGCGGGATACAGCCCTTTTCGGCTTAAATCGCGAGCTGCCTCGGGCGGCGGATGTTGAGCCACGCGACCACGATCAGCCGCGTCACCATCACCGCGGTGAAGAACGACGTGACAATGCCAACACCGAGCGTGACGGCAAAGCCGCGCACCGGACCGGAGCCAAGCTCGAACAGGATCAGCGCCGCGATCAGATGGGTCGAGTTGGCGTCGATGATGGTCGCCATGGCGCGGCGGAAGCCTGTGTCGATCGACGCCAGCATGGTGCGTCCGTTGCGCTGTTCTTCGCGGATGCGTTCATAGATCAGCACGTTGGCATCGACCGCCATGCCCATGGTGAGCACGATGCCGGCGATGCCGGGCAGCGTCAGGGTCGCGCCGAACAGCGTCAGCACCGCGAGCAGCAGGACCATGTTCAAGGTCAGCGCGACATCCGCGAACAGCCCGAACAGGCCGTAGCGTCCGATCATGAACAGCCCGACAAGGACCAGTCCGCCCAGCGCCGAATAGCTGCCGGCCTTGACCGAATCCGCGCCCAGTTCGGCGCCGACCGTCCGCTGCTCCAGCGGTTTCAACGGTGCGGGCAATGCGCCGGCGCGCAGCAGCACGGCAAGGTCGTTGGCGCTCTGCACGGTGAAGTTGCCGGTGATCTGGCCCGAGCCGCCGAGGATCGGCTCCTGGATGACCGGTGCCGACAGCACCTCCTTGTCGAGCACGATCGCAAAGCGATGGCCGACATTATCCTTGGTTACGTCGCCGAATTGCCGCGCCCCGAGCGTGTCGAAGCGGAACGAGACGATGACCTGCCCGGTGCGCGAATCGAAGCCCTGCTGCGCGTCGGTCAGGCGGTCGCCTGCCACCAGCACCCGCTTCTGCACTGCGATGACCTCGCCCGGCTGGCCGTTCTCGCCTTTTTCCTTGAGCAGTTCGGAGCCGATCGGCGCGACCCCTTTGCCGATCAGCGTCTGGTCGGCTGTCTCGTCCACCAGCTGGAACGTCATCTTCGCGGTCTTGCCGAGCAGATCGATCAGGTGCTGCGGATCGGACAGGCCCGGGACCTGGACGATGATGCGGTCCTCGCCCTGGCGTTCGATCGTCGGCTCCTTGGTGCCCAGCTGGTCGATGCGCTTGCGCACGACTTCGATGGACTGGTCGACGGTGTGTTCGCGCGTCTGGTTCTTGTACGCGTCGGTCATGTGCATCGTGATGATGTTGCCCGACGTCGTGACGTCGTAGGCATGACCGGTGGACAGCACGCCGGTGCTCAGCGTCGGATTGAGCCCGTCGAGAATGGTCTTCGCCTCGTCCAGGCGGCTCGGATCCTTGATCGCCACGCCGACGGAATCGGTTTTGGTCGGCTGGAAGAGCCACAGGATGCGCGCCTTGCGGAACGCGAGGCGGATATCGCTGGTGAGCGATTCAACCTGGTCCTTGTAGACCTGGTCGACGCCAACCTCGAGCAGCAGATCGGAGCCACCCTGCAGGTCGAGGCCGAGGCTCACCGTGCTGCTCGGCACCCAGGAGGGAAATTTCGCAGTGAGGCCGGACGGCAGCGCGTTGGGCAGCGCGATGACGATGCCCGCGAGCAGAATGAGCGAAACGAGGATACGAACCCATCGGGAGACGTGAAGCATCCGTTACCGCTCTATTCCTTGCTGTCCGTGGACTGACCTTTGGCGCGCACTTCGGTGAGCGTGCTTTTGAGGACCTTGGTGTGCACGCCGTCGGCGATCTCGACCGTGACGTGCTCGTCGTCGGGTTTGACCGGCTTGGACACCGTGGCGATATGGCCACCCGCCGTGATCACCGTATCGCCGCGCTTGACGTTCGCGACCATCGCGCGGTGATCCTTCAACCGCTGCTGCTGCGGACGGATAAGCAGGAAATACATGATGGCGAAGATCGCAACGAACGGCGTGATCTGCACCAGAAGGTTTGTGTCCATTGGCGGTCTGAATATTCCTTGCTAATTGGAGATAAAGCGAACGCGGTTGGCGCGGACTATAGCCACGGGCAACTCCATTGCAACCGGGCGGGATATGGGGACTAAACCGTGGCGGCGCAACGCAAAAACGGCAAAAACCGGCCTGACGACGCGCTACTGACACGGATCGCTGCGGCGCTGGACAGGCTTGCCCCTCAGGCGATGATGGCAGCGGTGCCGGCGTCCGGCGACGCCTTCGTGTGGGAGCCCGCCGCCGGTGGCCTGATGCCGGTCGCGCGCGTGTCGGCGATGCCGCTCACCTTGCTGCAGGGGATCGACGCGGCGCGCGATACCTTGCTGGAAAACACCCGGCGCTTTGCCGACGGGCTGCCGGCCAACAATGCGCTCCTCTGGGGTGCGCGTGGCATGGGCAAAAGCTCGCTCGTGAAGGCGTCGCATGCCGCGGTGAACGAAGGACGCAAACCCGGGGCGCGTCTCGTGCTCATCGAAATCCATCGCGAGGAGATCGCAACCCTGCCGCACCTGTTGCGCATCCTGCGCACCGATCCGCGGCGTTTTCTGCTTTATTGCGACGACCTTTCGTTCGATCGCGACGACACAAGCTACAAGTCGCTCAAAGCCGCGCTGGAAGGCGGCATCGAGGGACGGCCGGAGAATGTGCTGTTCTACGCCACCTCCAACCGGCGCCATCTGATGCCGCGCGACATGATGGAAAACGAGCGCTCGACCGCGATCAATCCGTCCGAAGCGGTGGAGGAAAAGGTCTCGCTGTCCGATCGTTTCGGACTGTGGCTCGGCTTCCACAATTGCGGCCAGGACGACTATCTCGCGATGATCGACGCCTATGCGAAGCATTTCGCATTGCCGCTCGAGACGGACGAGCGCCATCGCCGCGCACTCGCCTGGGCAACCGGCCGCGGCGGCCGCTCAGGCCGCGTCGCCTGGCAATTCATCCAGGACCTTGCGGGCGAGTTGGGGAAGAAGATTTAACCTTATCACGCGTTAGACGCCTTCGTGTTTCTTTCTCAAAGAGAAAGCCGTCATGGCCGGGCGTTCGTCCCGGCCATCCATAACCTCCGTATCTGCACAACCAGCCTCATCGCCAACAGAGAGACAATGGATGGCCGGGAGCTTCGCTGCGCTCAGCCCGGCCATGACGACATTGGTGGGAGAATGAAAGTAGTAATGCGTCTTCCTCAAAACAAAAAAACCGTCATGGCCGGGCTTTGTCCCGGCCATCCATAACCTCCGTGGTTGCGCGAGTGCCTCACTGCCGACATCGAGACAATGGATGGCCAGGAGCTTCGTTGCGCACAGCCCGGCCATGACGACGGATTTTGGAAACCGCGCTTTAACGCGACGCGACGAGCAGGGCCAGCGGGTTGACGGGCTGTACGCCGTTGCGGATTTCGAAGTGCAGTTGCGGCTGGGTGACGTCACCGGTCTGGCCGACCGATCCGATCACCTGCCCCTTGAGCACATGATCGCCCTTCTGCACCAAAATGGTCTCGGCGTGGGCGTAAGCCGTCACATAGCCGTCGTCATGCTTGATCAGCAACAGGTTGCCGTAACTGCGCAGCTGATTGCCGGCATAGGTCACCGTGCCGCTCGCGGCGGCGCGGATCGGTTCGCCGGCTTTGGCGGCGATGTTGATGCCGTCGTTGCGCTCGCCATTCGCAGACGAACCGAACGTCGCGATCACACGGCCGGAGACCGGCCACACGAAGCGCCCCGAACCGGGAACGCGCTGCTGCTGTTGCACGGACGGTGTCTGGGCCTGCGATTGCGAGACGGGCTCCGCATCGGAAGATGCGAGCGGCTGTGCCGGCGAATACCACGCGGGCATACCGTGAGGATGCGTGTTGCTGGCGACGACCGTGTCGTCCTTTGCCGCATTGCGATGTTTGGCAGATGCGATCTGCGGATCGGATGTGTCGCTTGCCGGCTTGTGCGGTGTTGCGGACGTTGCCGAAGCCACAACTTGCGTCGCGCTCGCGTCGCCGTCGGGTTTCTTATGCGGCGCCGGCGTGTGCGTTGGAGCTGGTGCGGTATCCGCCTCGTCATCGGCAGCGCCGGGCACGATCTTGTGCGAAGGCGCTTTCGACGCGACAACCGGAGCGGTGTCGAAATCGCCATAGCCGCCGATGGGCGTGATCGGGCCGGCCGAAACCGGAGCGCCTTTCAGCGGCGCCAACGTCGCGACCGCAACACCGTCATGCGGATAACCGCCGCGGCGTGGCGGCGGCGCGGGGATATAAGGGTTGCTGTGCGACGGCGTCGCCAACGCATCGGCATAGACGGCGTCGCGCGTGGCGCGCGCACCGGCCGGGATGCGCAGCGTCTCGCCGGAATGGATCGCGGCGTGCCGATCGATTCCGTTCAGACGCGCAACAGACTCTGCCGACACGTCGTAGCGATCGGAAAGCTGCGCCAGCGTATCGCCGGGACGGACATGCACGGTGTAATAGGTCGCGACCGGATGCGCTTCCGCAGGCCCATCCCAACCGGTGCCCCAGTCGAGCTGTGTCTTGCGATCGTTCGGATCGATGCAGGCGGAAAGCAGAAGCGGCAAAAGCATCGCGAGCACGGTGGCCCCGCGCTTCCAGTCAATCGCCCTGCCTTCGCACATCGGAATTTTCCTGCGGCAGTCCCGGCAACATCGGGACGAACAGGACGGGGATCAGCGCTTCGCGTTTCACTCCGTCTTCGGTTTTCATGATCTTGGTTAATTGTTGAGAAAAGCTTTCCGGTTCGTCCGATTTTGGGGCAATTCCGATTGGCGCGACGAGGATTCCGCCGGCCTTTAACTGGTCGATAAGGATTTGCGGAACTTCGTCCATCGCGGCGGAACACAAAATGCGATCGAACGGCGCCTGCTCCGGCCAGCCTTTCAGTCCGTCGCCATGCTTGGTGACGATGTTGTGCAACTTCAACTGTTCGAAGCGCACGCGCGCCTCGCGCATCAGCGGACGATGCCGTTCGATGGTGTAGACGCGGCGGCAAAGCTGCGCGAGCACGGCCGCCTGGTAGCCGGAACCGGTGCCGAGTTCGAGCACGCGCCCGTCTTTCGGCACATCCAGCACCTGGGTCATATAGGCCACGACATAAGGCTGGCTGATCGTCTGGCCGCAGGCGATCGGCAGCGCGGTGTTGTTGTACGCCGCATAATCGAACGATTTGTCGACGAACACTTCGCGCGGCGTGCGCTCGATCGTGGACAGCACGCGCAGATCGCCGATCCCCTGGCGGCGCAGGTCCATCAGCAATTGGACGATGCGCGGATCGTGCGTCATGTCACCAGCGATGCGATGTCGACGGTCTTGCGCAGGCTTTCGACCACGCGCTGCTCGGTGAGATTCATGTGCAGCGGCGTGACCGAGATGCGGCGATTGTAGATCGCGTGCAGGTCGGTGCCGGCGACCGGTTCGCTCTTCACCCGCTTGAAGCCGATCCAGTAATAGGGATTGCCGCGCGCATCGACGCGGCGGTCGAGTGCTGCGGTCTGCATGTCGCGCTTGCCCTGCGCCGTGATCTCGATGCCCTGCACCGGCCCGAGTTCGGTGTCGGGAAAATTGATGTTCATCAGCACGCCATCGGGCCAGCCGGCCTCCACGAGACGGCGCACCAGCGGGGCACCGTAATCCTCCGCCGCCGCCCAGCTCACCTGCGCGCGCTCGGTCCAGCCATAGGATTGCGACAGTGCGATCGACGGGATGCCCAGCGCGCAGCCTTCCATCGCGCCAGCGATGGTGCCGGAGTAGGTGACGTCGTCGGCGAGATTCGAGCCGCGGTTGACGCCGGAGAGGATCAGGGTGGGCGGACTGTCTTTCATGATCTCGGCCGCGCCCATCATCACGCAATCGGTCGGCGTGCCGGTCAGCGCAAACCGCTTCGCCTCGATCTCGCGCAGGCGCAACGGCATCGTCAGGGTGAGCGAGTGCGACGCGCCGGACTGTTCCGTCTCGGGCGCGACCACCCAGACATCGTCGCTGAGCGCGCGGGCGATGCTTTCCGCGACCGCGAGGCCGGGGGCGTGGATGCCGTCGTCATTGGTGACCAGGATGCGCAAAGAAAATGTCTCCAGAGGGCAGATGGGGCGGGGTTCCCGCCTGTCAGTAAAGGGTCGCGGCGGCGATGTCTCCCGCGAAAATGCGCCCATGGTCCGCTAACGAATCCCACTGTATTGTCCGCCCGTTAGCGAGGGCGAGGAATGCGGGCGATGAAATCGGGCAGGAAACGAACGGCTGTTGTGGCGGCCACGCTTCTGGCAGCCGGTCTTGCCGTTTCCGGCTGCGACACCATCGACCAAGCGATGACGGACCACGAACTGGTCGACGAGCATCCCTTCGTGAACGGCGTGTTCGACAAGGGCGTGTTCCACGATATCGCACCGTCGGAAACCGGCCAGCTTCCCGGAACGCCGGGTCTCAACAAGCTCGATCTGGGCGACCGGCCGGGCGCGCTCGCGACCTTCGAGAGCGAGAACCGGGTCTACCCCAACAATCCCTATATCGAATTCAATCTGGCCTATGCCTACAAGCGGACCGGCGACCGCGATCTCGCCGCCAAATATTACGAGATGACATTGCTGAACGGGAAGGACGCGTTCCCGGACCGGCTCGACGAAGCGCCCGACGGCAACACCTCGCTCGCCGAAGCCGCTTGCATCGAGCTGAAAGCGATGGGCATCGACGAACCCCGCTGCCGCTCGGCGACGTTCGGATATTGAGACGCTGAAGTTCTCCCCGCATCTCGGTATCAATTGGCCAGCATGCTATGCATGCGATATTACTTCGGAACTACACCGTTGACGCACAGGTCCTTAGGACAAGGGGCCGCGACTGAACCGTTAACGTCCCGCCAGCTAAGATGAATCGCCAATCTTCAGGGTTACGCCGTGAGCCCTACAGTTGCGTTTTACCTGGCACCGTTCCCGTTTCTGATCGGGATTCTGGGTTTCAGTTGGTTGATTATTTCTGGCCTGCGATCGGGAAAAACACGGATCGGTGGCCGGTTCTCACCTTCTCGGGTCGTCAAGCGGGAAAAAGACCCGAACCTCTATTGGCAGAATATAGGAGTTGCCTCAGTCCTGCTTCTTGCATGTATCGTGATGACAGGGCTCACTTATCTTAAGGAAAGCCGCGAAGATTCCGACGCGCGCCCTGTTACGCAAGGCTGCCGGATAAATCCTTCCGAAGGCCATCCACTGGCATCCAATGCGGAAGGCGTCTGTCGTCGCCGGCTTTAATCGCCAGCGTCATGCACCCGCCATCGGGCAGTTTGGTATGACCACGGTAGGCGAATTGGGGCGCAATTGGAGCCGGGATATTTATCGTGGCCCTGAGCATTCTATGTGACGTCATAGTGCTCATTGCTTAGGTGCGTCTGCTGCATAATGGAGAGCATTTCCATCCCGAACTGAACGGACCGGAATTTTACCCGCCGATCTTCTTCTGGCCGCCCATGTAGGACTGCAACGCATCCGGGATCGCGATGCTGCCGTCGGGCTGCTGGTAGTTTTCCATGATCGCGATCAGCGTGCGGCCGATGGCGAGGCCGGAGCCGTTCAGCGTGTGCACCGGGCCTTTCACCTTGCCGTCCTTGCCGCGCAGCCGCGCGTTCATGCGCCGCGCCTGGAAGTCGCCGCAGTTGGAGCAGGACGAGATCTCGCGGAAGCGGCCCTGCCCCGGCAGCCAGACCTCGATGTCGTAGGTCCTGCGCGCGCTGAACCCCATGTCGCCGGTGCACAGCGTGACGACGCGGTGATGCAGGTCGAGTTTCTTCAGGATGTTTTGCGCCGCGTCGGTCATCCGCTCGTGCTCGGCATCGGACTGCTCCGGCGCGGTGATCGAAACAAGCTCCACCTTGTCGAACTGATGCATCCGGATCATGCCGCGCGTGTCCTTGCCCGCCGCCCCAGCCTCCGAGCGGAAACAGGGCGTGTAGGCGGTGAAGCGGATCGGAAGCTCGGCCTCGTCGAGAATTTCCTCCGCCACATAATTGGTCAGCGACACCTCGGCGGTCGGGATCAGGCCGAACCGGTTCTGCACCCGCCACGAATCGATCCTGCGCCGCGCCACCAGCTCCGCCGAGTTTTCATCGTCGGTTGCGATCTCGCTGGCGGTGACCCTCGGGCCGCCGGGCGCGAGCAGCTCGTTCATCGTGTCCACGAGCGAGGTCGCCAGTGCCTGTTGCGTCACCGGATCGGTGAAGAACAGCTCTTCTTCGAATTTCGGAAGCTGCCCGGTGCCGAAGAACGCGGCGTTGCGCGCCAGCAATGGCGGATTCACCTCGGTATAGCCGAACTGCTCCGTGTGGGTGTCGAGCATGAAGCTCGCCAGCGCACGGCTGAGCCTCGCAAGCCCGCTCTTGAGATAGACGAAGCGCGCGCCGGAGACTTTGGCGGCGCGTTCGAAATCCATCATCTTCAGCGCTTCGCCGAGCTCGAAATGTTCGCGCGCGCTGTTCATGGTGGGTTTCTGGCCGAAGGCGCGCTCGGGCACCGGCACGTTGTCCGTCTCTTCCGCGCCGTCCGGCACATCGGCGGCCGGCAGGTTCGGGATCACCGCCAGCGCATTGCGCATCTCGTCCTGCAGTTCGCGCTCGCGCTGTTCGCCCTGCTGGATCGCGTCTTTCAGACCGGCCACCTCGGCCATCAATTCGCTTGCCTGCGCCTCGTCTTTCTGCGCCTTCGCCTTGCCGATCAGCTTCGACGCCTCGTTGCGCCGCGCCTGCTTCGCCTGAAGATCGGTCAGCAGATCGCGCACCGCCTTGTCGCGCGCGATCAGGTCGTCCGTCGCCGCCTCCGCCGAATTGGCATAGGCCGGACGGCGCTTGAGAGCAGCGGTGAACGCCTCGGGATTGTCCCGGATGGCCTTGATGTCATGCATGGCGTCAAACCTGTTCGAACGCCGCGGTAATGACACGGGGCGGAGGGGAAGAAAAGCGGCCAGTTTTGAGAGAGACCCCACCCCGAAATTTGCCAGGCAAATTTCGACCCTCCCTCAAGGGAGGGTGGTAAGTTGAAAGCTGATATTCCACCCTCCCCTTGAGGGAGGGTCGAAAAATCGCAGCGTGAGCGGAGATTTTTCGGGGAGGGGTCCCGCGGTGCAGAACGTTCGCGATCCGAACAGACGGGCTGTATTCAAGCAGGAAAATCGCGCCAGATGCGTTTGCATCCCTCCGATGCCGAACGCTACATGTGGAATGCGTTGCGCGGAAAACGGTTGGGCGGCTTGCGGTTCAGAAGACAGCATCCGATCGGGCCATACATTGTCGATTTCTATTGCGCCTCTGCGAAACTCATCATCGAAATGGACGGCGGCCGGCATGCGCTCGACGAGAATGCCGTTCGGGATAAAACGCGCACGCGGTGGCTGGAGGAACAGGGCTACAAAATCGTTCGCTTTTGGAATAGCGATTTCCTGCGCGAACCGGCCTATGTCATTGAAAATATCCTGAGCGTCCTGAACCACATGAACGTTCCCGCGCTCAAGAACCGTTCAGAACACTAGCCCCTACGTCTTCGCATCCTGTTTGGCGCGGTTGCGTTCGATCAGCCAGACCAGCCAGACCGAGACCTCGTAGAGCAGCACCAGCGGGATCGCGAGGCTGATCATGCTGAGCGCATCCGGCGGGGTGAAGATCGCGGCCAGTGCGGTGACGCCGACCACGGCGTAGCGCCGGCTCGAACGCAGCTGCTGGCTGGTGAGAATCCCGACCCGGCCCAAAAGGGTCAGCAGCACCGGCAGCTGGAACGTCAGACCGAACGCGAAGATCAAGGTCATCACGAAGTCGAGATATTCGCTTACCTTCGCCTGCAGCTGGATGCCGAGTCCGCCATTGGTCGACGGCGTCTCGTAGCTCAGGAAGAAGTGGATCGCGTTCGGCAGCATCACATAGAGCACGAATGCCGCGCCCGCGATGAACAGCACTGGCGTCGCGAGCAGGAACGGGAGGAACGCGCGGCGCTCGTTCCTGTAGAGACCCGGTGCCACGAACAGCCAGAGCTGCGCCGCGATCACCGGAAACGCGAGACAGATGCCGCCGAACATGCCGACCTTCACATAGGTGAAGAAGGTCTCGTAGAGCGCGGTATAGATCAGATGATCGTTCGGCTGCCCCTTGAGTGCATGCGCCAGCGGCAGGGTGAGGAACGCATAGATGTACTTCGCAAAGAAGAAGCACATGACGAAGCAGAGCACGAAGGCGACGATCGACCAGATCAGCCGGCGGCGCAGTTCGATCAGGTGATCGAGCAGCGGCGCCTTCGTCGCCTCGATTGCGGCCTCGTCTTCGGCGCTGCGCGTGCTCATGGCGCGGGCGGATTTTTCAAAACGTCGGTGACGGTCGCGGGATCGGGCAGCGGCGGCTCGGCCTCGACCGGCTCATGCACGATGGGCGTCATCACGTTTTCGGACGAGACGGAGACCGACGGCTTGCTCTGCATGTCCGGCGGGACGATCGAATTGTTCAGCGCGTCGTGCACATCGGCGAGCGGCCGCTCCTTGCGCAGCGCATCCAGTTCGGCGCGCAGTTCGTCCAGCTCGCTCTGGCGCGCCATCTCGTCGAAGCTCTTGCGGAATTCATTCGCCATCCCGCGCGCCTTCGCCGTCCACTGGCCGGCGGTGCGCATCAGTTTCGGCAAATCCTTCGGCCCCACCACGACGAGCGCGACGATGAGCAGAAGCAGGATGTGAGGACCGCTGAAGAGATCGAACATGCGGGGTGCTCTATAAACCCTCCCCTTGAGGGAGGGTGAGAGCTTTGGCTTGGCACATGGATCCGTCAGCGCGCGACAGTGTCTTTCTTGTCCTCGGCGCGCTCGGCATTGATGACCTTCGGATCCTCGGGCGTGTTCAGCCCTTCGCGAAAGCTTTTGATGCCTTTGCCGAAATCGCCCATCAGGTCGGAAATCTTGCCGCGGCCGCCGAACAGCAGCAGCACGATCGCCGCAAGGATCAGAATGTGCCAGATGCTCAGGCTACCCATGGATGTCTCCTTCGTCCTCCCGGGAGGACGTTCCAGCCGCCTTAAAGACCCTAACGCCTTGACGCGCAAGAAATAAGGCGCGGCACGGTCAATTTCGGGCGGTTTCCCGCTGCACCTTGCCACCCCTTGCGGGCGCGCGCACCATGGCCGGCGCTCCAACGACGAGGCGAGCCATGTCCCAACAACCGGCAGAAGCCGCGACCGTCGAAGCCCCTGTCCGCGCCGAGGGCTTCAACCACCTGCACCTCAACGTGCGCGATCTGGCGCGGTCAGTGCGCTTCTACAAAGGGGCGTTCGGACTGAAGGTCAGCTTCAAGGTGGGCGACGAGCTTCTCTTCATGACGCCGGAGGCAGCACAGCATTCGCTTGCCCTGCATCTGGTCGGACCGGACGAGCCTGTCGGCATGGCGGGCGGCTTCCAGCATTTCGGATTCAAGCTGGATGCGCGGGATCACGACCGCGCGATTGCGCAGGTGGAGAAAGCCGGCGGAAAGCTGGTTTCGCGGGGCAAGCGCGACGGACAATATCCGTACGCCTACGTTTCCGATCCGGACGGCTACGTCATCGAACTGTAGCGGCGTTTAACCGACCAGAATCTCGCCTTTCCGGTCGAACGCGTCCGCCAGCGCGCCGAGGCGCTTCTGCACCGGTTCGCCGGCGATGGTTTCGCGCCGGGGCGGCACGTTCAGCAGGATCCGGGTGGGCGTCAGGCGCAGCGTGTAATACGGCAACTCGCCCACGGCGGAGGCCGAAAGCGCGAACGCCAGCCGCGCCGCGAGGCCCATGCGGATCGCCTGCTCCTCGTCGTCCTCGGGGAGCAATCCTGCGGCGGCGTATTCGCGCGGGAAATCCTCGTCGCCGGAATAGCGGTGAAACACCGCCGTCGCGATCAGCGCGCGGGCGCGGTGATCGCAGCCCGAGAACGGTGCGGTGAGAACCTGGTTGAAGCCGCCGAGCGAGCGGTCGTCGGGATGGCGCCGCCAGGCGATGTCCGACAGCATCGTGAACGCTTCGCGAATGCGGCGGTCGGCCGGCTTCTCGTTCGGATAGAGATTGTCCATCCACGCGAACATCTCATGCGCGTGCTGCGGCACCCGCGACAGGCGGCTGTTCATGCCGCCGGCGAATTCGAGCAGCGGATCCTTCGCGCGTTCGTCTTCGGCGAGGCCTGCGAACAACAGACCTTCGCGCAACCCGTAAGCGGAGACCACGATTTCCTTCATCTCGGTGGCGAGCAGCAGGCGTTCCAGCACGATCGCGCCATAGGGCAGGGATTCCGCACGGCGCTTCGAGACGACCTTCATGCGCTCCAGCGATTTCATCGAAAGGCGCGAGATCACCTTGCAGAGCCTGAGCGCGCGGTCGCGCGGGATCGTGTATTGCTGCAGGACGTGCAGCGGATAGCCGATCTCTTCCATGTCGACGCGCGCGAACGAACGCCAGATGCCGCCGACGGCGTAGAGCGCGCGGCCTTCCAGCTTGCCGAGTCCGTCCAGCACATGCAGGCCTTTGTCCACGAGATTTCGCGTATCGTCGATATCGCCCCCGGTCGCGTCCATCAGGCGGAGCGGGCCGTAAGGCAGCGTGAGCGCCGCGCCGGTCTTGCCGTTCTTGACGGTCACCATGTCGAGGCTGCCGCCGCCGAGATCGCCGACTAGACCGTCGGCATCGGGAATGCCTGCCAGCACGCCTTCCGCCGCCAGCCGCGCTTCCTCTTCGCCGGAGAGCACGCGGATCGGCGAACCCCACGCCGCTTCGGCGCGGCGGACGAACTCGCGTCCGTTGGCGGCGTCGCGCGCCGCAGCCGTGGCGACGGCATCGCGCGCCTCCACGCCATGCGCATTCACGATCATCCGGAACCGCTTCAGCGCCTCGAGCGCCAGCACGATGCCGTCGTCGTTGAGGCGGCCGCTCGACACCATGTTGCGGCCGATGGCGCAGATCGACTTTTCGTTATGCACCACCGACGGCATGCGCGACGCCGTCTCGTAGATCACCAGACGCACGGAGTTCGAGCCGATATCGACGATCGCAAGCGGCCGGTCGCGCCGCGAACGCTCGCGCGAACCCGTTAGCGAGCCGAGACTCGCCGCGATGGTGGGCGAGGAAGCCATGCCTCAGTCGCGCCGCGGCAGGACGGCGACGGTTGCAGGCTGTTCGATCTTCAGCGCCCGGCCACGGCCGGAGAGAGAGGGATTCGTCATGAAGTAAGTATGCGCGGAAAACGCGTCCGGGCGAGAGGCCGCCGGGTCGCGCACGTAAGTTCCGGCCGCATTCATGCTCCAGGACTGGGCATTATCCTTCAGGAGCGCCACCATGATCTGGTCCTGGATCTGCTGGTGGACCGTGGGATTTTCGATCGGCACCAGGGTCTCGACCCGGCGGTCCAGATTGCGCGGCATCCAGTCGGCCGAAGAAATAAAGACCTTCGATTTCGGCGACGGCAGGCCGTGTCCGGCCCCGAAACAGATGATGCGGCCATGTTCGAGGAAGCGGCCGACGATGCTTTTCACCCGGATGTTGTCCGACAGGCCCGGCACGCCCGGACGCAGGCAGCAGATGCCGCGCACCACGAGGTCGATCGACACGCCGGCCTGGCTCGCCTTGTAGAGCCCGTCGATGATGTGGGAATCGACGAGACTGTTGAGCTTCACCCAGATCGCGGCCGGCTTGCCGGCGAGCGCATGGGTGATCTCCTGCTGGATCGCATCGATCAGGGTGCCGCGCAGATTGATCGGCGAGATCGCGATCTTCTCCAGGCTCGCCGGTTCGGCGTAGCCGGTGATGTAGTTGAAGATCTGCGCCGCATCGCGCCCCAGCGCGGGATCGGCGCTGAACAGCGACAGGTCGGTATAGATCTTCGCGGTCACCGGATGGTAGTTGCCGGTGCCGAAATGGCAGTAGGTGCGCAATTGTCCGCCTTCGCGGCGCACCACCATGCTCACCTTGGCGTGGGTCTTGAGCGCCATGAAACCGAACACGACCTGCACACCGGCGCGCTCGAGATCGCGGGCCCATTTGATGTTGGCCGCTTCGTCGAAGCGCGCTTTGAGTTCGACCAGCGCGGTCACGGACTTGCCCGCGTCCGCCGCTTCGATCAGCGCCTTGACGATCGGCGAGTCTTTCGAGGTGCGGTACAGCGTCTGCTTGATCGCCACCACGTTCGGATCGAGCGCCGCCTGGCGCAGGAACTGGACGACGACGTCGAAGCTCTCGAACGGATGATGGACCACCAGATCCTTGGCTCGGATCGCCGCGAAACAGTCGCCGCCATGCTCGCGAATCCGCTCCGGGAAACGCGCATTGTAGGGCGGAAACTGCAGATCGCGCCGCTCGTCGATGATCAACTCGGGCAAGTCCGACAGGCCGAGCAGGCGCTCGATCTGCACCACTTCGGAATCCGCCAGATCGAGATGGCCGGCGATGAACTTGCGCAGGTCGTCCGGCATCGACCGGTTGCATTTCATGTGGATGACGCTGCCGCGGCGGCGGCGCTGCAGCAGCGTCTCGAACAGGAGCACGAGATCTTCGGCTTCTTCTTCCACCTCGACGTCGCTGTCGCGCAGGATGCGGAACAGGCCGGAGCCTTCGACGGTGTGACCGGGGAACAGCTTGTCGAGGAACAGCCGGATCACCGTCTCCAGCGGCACGAAGCGTTCGGCCTTGTCGGCGTCGGGCAACCGCATGAAGCGCTTGAGCTGCGACGGTACGGGAATGAGCGCGTTCACGTGCTTGCCGTCGTGCTTGCGGATCAGTTTGAGCGCGAGCGCAAAACCGAGATTGGGAATGAACGGGAACGGATGCGCCGGGTCGATCGCAAGCGGCGTCAGAACCGGAAACACCTGCTGGCGGAATTCGACTTCGAGCCACTGGCGGTCGGATGCCGTCAGCTCGTCGTTGTGCAGCAGGAAGACGCCGGCCTTGCGCATCTCCTGATCCAGCGCGATCCACACGGTCTGCTGGTCGGCCATCAATTCGCGCGCGACGTCTTCCACCCGCGTGACCTGCTGGGCCGGCGTCAGGCCGTCGGCGCTCAGGGTTGCGACGTTGCCCTCCACCATCTCCTTCAGGCCCGCGACGCGGACCATGTAGAACTCGTCGAGGTTGGAGGCGGAGATCGAAAGGAAACGCAACCGCTCCAGCAGCGGATGGCGCAGGTTGCGCGCCTCTTCCAGCACCCGGCGATTGAACGCGAGCCACGAGAGCTCGCGGTTCACGAAACGATCCGGATTGGTGTGGATGTCGTGCTCCGCCTTTTCCGCGGGATCGGAATTGGCGGGCAGCGGCATGGCGCCGGCTTCGGAAAGCGCTTCGATCTTGGCCATTTCGGACAGGCTAGGTCTTTTTCGCGAAACTGTCATGACACCGCCAGAAGCTCGCGGATCAGCGCGGTATTTATGGGGCGGTGCTCGGCCAGCGCGCGCGCATCGGCGCGGGCGACGAAATCCCGGATCGCCGCGGGCGACCGTTCGAGCGACTGGACCATGCGCATGATGACAGTATCCGGTACGTCGAGTTGCCGATCCGTGAACAGCTTGCGTGCGATCCCGGCCAGCAGGGTGTCGTCCGGTACCCACAGGGCAAAGCCCGGCAATGCGCGCAAGCGCGACGCCAGGTCGGGCAATGTGACAGCCCATTCGGCGGGTGGCGCGCGCCCCGTGAAAATCAGCGGCCGGCCGGGCTGATCCAGCAGCGTGAACAGAATCCCGTCGCGTTCGGCGGTCGCCGGCGCGGTGTCCACATCCTCGACCACCAACGGTGCGGCGGGTTCGCGTGTCACCTCGATGTCGAGCGCGGAGATCGGGACGACGCGGGCAGCACTGCGCGCGCGCCAGACCTGCACCAGATGACTTTTGCCCGAGCCGGACGGACCGAACAGCGCGGCGGCATGGACCGGCCACTCTGGCCAGCGGTCGATGAACGATACGGCGGCTTCGTTGCCGGGGGCGACGAGAAAATCCTCACGCCCCAGAGCGGCGCGCACTTCGAACGGAAGAATCAGCTGATCGGGCACTTCAGGCCGTTTTGCTGCCCGGCAGGAGACCGCGCAGGAACGTCTGGCCGTAGAGCAGCCAGGAAATCGCCGTGGCCGCCGCGGTGAGAACGGAGAGCGCCTCGACACTGCTCTGCGCCTCCACGCCGAGCACGCGGAACAGCAGCATCAGCGCGACGTAGCTGACCTGCACCACCGTGCAGATCTTTCCGATCGGCAGCGGTTCGATGCGGACCGGGAGCGAGAAGATCTGCACGACGAAGACGCCAAGCACGATCGCCGCGTCGCGCGCGATCACCACCGCGGTGAGCCAGAGCGGGATCACGTCCATCCTGGTCAGCGACAGGAACGACAGCAGCATGAGGAGCTTGTCGGCCGCCGGATCGAGCAGCGCGCCGAAGCGCGACTCCAGACCGAAACGCTTGGCGAGGAAACCGTCGGCCGCATCGCTGGCGCCGGCGAACGCGAACACCAGCAACGCCGCGCCGTATTGCTCATGCAGAATGAAGAACGCCGTGATCGGCGCGAGCAGCAGCCGCAGCCCCGTCAGCACGTTCGGGATGTTGCGGAACAGCACCATCATTGCGACGACGCCGAAGAAGACTGAAAGCCGAGCGACCAGCCGGTGTCGTTTTGGTTGAGCGCGATCTTGGCGTTGGCCAGCGCATCGTGCATCTGATCGAGCGATCCGACATAGACGACGCCCAGCCGCGCCTCGCCATTGTCGATCGCGACCACTTCCACGCCGGTCACGGTCGGAACTGCGCTCAGCGACGCGAGCAACGTCGCCCAGTCGCTGAGCGAATCGAAATGCGCCGTCACGGTGGCGTGCTGGTGGTGGCTGAAATCGATCGCGGAACGATCTTTCCAGTACTCTACCAGGGCGTTTTGCGTCGCAGCCGTGGCGCCCGGCATCCCGCCGCTGAACGGCACATCTTCGACGGCGTTTCCGGCGATGGGCGTGAGCGACAGGTGATGGATGCGCACGCTGTTGCCGTTCAACAGGAGCAGCGCGATCTCACTCACCTGTAACCGCGTGGCCATCGCGGCGACATTTTTCCAGGTCGCTTTGTCGAAGTTCAGGCGGCCGAGTGCGGCCGCGGCGTCCGGATCCTCCGGCGGAAGCTGCAGCGGCACCGCGCCGTTGAGCAATTTCGGGTTTCTCCAGGCCACCGACCACGGCGCTGCCGGCGAATAGCCGGGCGACATCGGCACGATCAGGATGCGTTTGGTCGCCGCCGCATCGAGATAGGCGACACCGGTGTTCTTCAACAGGCGGCGGACCTGATCGGGATTGAAGATGTAGGTGATGTCGGCCGTGTAACGGGTGGTCGAGCGCCGCTCGTTCCCCACCGTGTAGGTGCGCATCAGCCGTTCGATGCCCAGATCGTCGAGCGGCGGCTGCTTGGCCCAGTCCGCCTGCTTGGCCAGACGGCGATAGAGCATTTGCCACGCCTTCGGCCGGCCTTGCGCGATCGCCGCATTCTGGGCCGCCGAAGATGACACCGCCGAGGCGTCAACATGGATATTGCGGACCGTGTACTGGTCGTCCGCCGCAGCCGCGGGAAACGGCAGCATAGCGAGGCAAAAACAGGCAAAAAGAAAAACCCCGACCGGCCGGACCATGAAGCGCTCGTGAAAAACGGTCAGGACTATAGGGTCCCCCGCCCGGCGGCGGAAGGGCGCGGAGCCGGCCGCATTGCCCGGATTTCAGGCGACGAACAGCCCTTGCATCGGCGGCGATGCGCTGCTGTCGGGGAAGACCGTCTTTTCGAGATCCTTGCGCGGCACGGTCAGATGGTCGGTCAGGCCCGCCTTGAATAAAGACCGGATGTCGGCGTGCGGCTGCAGATCGCGCGCCTGGTAAAGTTCCGCAGGCTTCAACCCGCCCCACGTGGCGCGGACCTGTCCGCCGGCCACGCTGCCGCCCAGCAGGAATGCGACGGTCCCGGTCCCATGATCGGTCCCACCGGAACCGTTCGGCGCCACTGTTCGGCCGAACTCGGTGGCGACGATGACGGCGGTGTCTTTCCAGGTGGGACCGAGCGCTGTTTTGAGTGCGCCCAGAGCCGCATCGAGCGCCGCGATGCGCCGCGCCAGGGTGCCGTCCGTTGTGCCTTCCGCAACGTGGGTATCCCAGCCCGAAAAATCGAGCACGGCGACGCGCGGACCGTCCGGCGCGGCCAGCAGTTTTCCCGCGCCGGATGCCAGGGCCGTCAGGCTCGCCAGACCGGCGGCCGGACGTTGTCCGTTCATCGCCATCCCGGTGTTTTCTGTCATGGCGCCTGCTACGGGTGCAGCCGACGGCGCGGTGGAAGGATCGTCCATCGCCGCGCGTGCCGATGCTTCGGTCTTCAACGCCTGGGACAGCGAGCGGCCGAGGATCGGATCGTGCGCATAGAGCGCCCTCACGCGTTCCAGGAAATCCTCGTCCGCGCTCGGCAGGATCTCCGGCATCCACGTGGCGGCGCGCGATTTGCCGAGCAGGATGAGCGGCGCAGTCTCCGCCACCGCAAGCGCGCGGCCATTATCCGCAAGACCGGCGCCGGGCAACGCGCGGTTGAGCCAGCCGTCGCGAAAGCCGTCCGGCTTGGCGCCACCCGTCTCCAGCGCCGCCTGACCGTCGAAATGCGAGCGCTCGCGATAGGGCGACGCGATCGCATGGAAGACGACGAGTTGCTTGGCCACCCACATCTCGTGCAATTGCGCGAAGGCGGGATGCAGGCCGAATGTCGTGTCGAGCGGAAGCGCCGCCGTCTGCGCGATCGCAAGCGAACCGCGTATCTTTGCATAATCGGGATCGCCGATTGGCGGCACGGCGGTGAGCCCGTCGACCGCGCCGCGCAGGATCGCGACGACGAGACGCTTGTCCGTCACCGGCGATGCGAAGGCGATGCGGATACCCGAGGCCGACAGCGCGGTCGCGGCCAGAGATGCTCCAAGCAATCTTCGCCGGTCGAACATGCTATCTCCGCTGAAATTCGGGACTGGCGAACGCAAGCGCCAGCCCCTGTTTGCCGCTTGCCGCGCGCTGGATCGCGAGCCGCGTGTCTGCGCGGAGCAGTTGGCCAAGCGCGCTGTCGGCAAGGCGCACGGGATCCGCGGTCGCCGGTGCGTTTTGCGCGACGGCATGAGCCAGTTCGATCCGCGTGAGGATCGCGTCGGGACCCGACCATGCGGCGGACGTGTCTTCAAAACCTTTGGGCGACGGTGCGCTGAAGGGAAATTCGCCCATGACGCGGCAGCTCTGCATGATCCGGCGCAGCGGTTTGGCTTCCGGCGTTCCCGGCTGCGGCGTCCCCGGGCTCCAGTCGAGCGCGCGCGCCATCGCAGTGACGTATTCGACCGGCTGGCGGATGCGCGTGTTCGCAGGCTCCCACGCCGCCGGATCGGCAACGGCCGCCAGCGACAGCGCTTTGAGATCGCCCCCGGTGCGGCGGAACACAGCGGCGAGCTTTTCGACCGAAGCCGCCGAAGGATTTTCAGAAATGAAATGGCCGGCGAATTTCCGCGCGATGTGCGTTGCGGTTTTCGGATGGTTGGCGAGATCGCGGATGGCCTGGATGCCGCCCTCTTCCGTCGGCGGATAGGTCTTGCCCAGCAGCACGATGTCGCCCGGTTCGTGGCGATAGGGATAGAAGCGGAAGCCCCCGTTCTGCCCCTGCGGATCGATCGCCCAGCCGGTGAGAAGCTTGGCGAGCGCGATGACGTCGGCCTGGGTGTAGCCGCCGTCGACGCCAAGCGTGTGCAGCTCCATCAGCTCGCGGCCGTAATTCTCGTTGAGCCCTCTCTGGGTGCGCAGCCCGGCCGCCGAATCCGGCCCGATTGATTTGGCGTTGTTGAGATAGATGAGCATCGCCGGATGACGCGCCGTCGCCAGCACAAGATCTTCGAACCGGCCGAGCACGTGGGGACGGATCGCTTCGCGCTCGTAAGCGCCGATGAACGAAAGCGTCGCGCCGTTCACGCCCGACACGGTGAAATGATTGCTCCAGAACCAGACCAGACGTTCGGCGAAGGGACGCGCAGTGGTGAAGCCCAGCGCGAAGCGCGCCTCCATCTCGGCCATGAAGATTTCGTGGTAACCCTTGGCGATCGCAACCTGCTTCGCCGGATCGGGCGCGGCGCGCACGCTCTTCAGCGTGGCCGAAGCCTGCGCGGCCAGCGCGCCGCCGGATTGCAGCGCCGTGCTCGTCGGTTGCGGCACCGCGCCGTCGAGCTGGCCGGCAAGCCATCCTTTCGGATTTCCGCTTGCCGCGTCGATCTCGCCGGGACGTGCGCCGAGACCGAAACGATGCGCCGCTATGGCACCTTCGAGCGACATTCAGACCTTCTCTTGCGAGACTCGATTCTCGCCCTTAAACGGTGCTCTACAAGCCATTTGTCGCGCAGGAACATTTATTTTGAGCAACGATAAACGCTTCAACAGCCTCACCTATAAGGACGCCGGCGTGGATATCGACGCAGGCGAAGCGCTGGTCGAACGGATCGCACCCGCTGCGAAAGCGACACGGCGCAAGGGCGCGGACGCGGAACTCGGCGGCTTCGGCGGATTGTTCGATTTAAAAGCTGCAGGCTTTCGCGATCCGGTGCTCGTCGCATCGACCGATGGCGTCGGAACCAAGCTGAAGATCGCAATCGATATTGGCTATTTTAAGGACATCGGACAGGATCTTGTCGCGATGTGTGTCAACGATATCGTCGTGCAGGGCGCCGAACCGCTTTTTTTTCTGGATTATTACGCAACCGGCAAACTGGACGTCGACGCCGGGGCCGTCGTGATCGAAGGCATCGCGCGCGCCTGCAAGGACAGCGGCTGCGCGCTGATCGGCGGCGAGACCGCGGAGATGCCGGGGCTGTATGCGAAAGGCGATTTCGATCTAGCCGGTTTCGCGGTCGGCGCGGTCGAACGCGGCGACATCCTGCCGAAGACGGCAGAGATGCAGGCCGGCGATGTCGTGATCGGCGTCGCATCGTCCGGTGTGCATTCGAACGGCTATTCGCTGGTGCGCCGGGTGGTGAGCGATGCAGGTGTTTCTTACGGCGCGCCCGCGCCCTTCGATAAGACGCGCAGGCTGGGCGAAGCGCTGCTCGCACCGACCCGTCTCTATATAAAGAGTGGGCTCGCCGCGATCCGCGGTGGCGGCGTGAAGGGTCTCGCGCACATCACCGGCGGCGGGATCACCGAGAACCTGCCGCGCGCCTTGCCGGAAGGGCTCGATGCGGAGATCGATCTCGGCGCCTGGACGCCGCCGCCGGTGTTTGGCTGGCTTTCCAGAAGCGCAGGCATCGCCGAGCGCGAAATGCTGCGCACCTTCAACTGCGGTATCGGCCTGACGGCGATCGTCGCATCCGAAAACGCGGACGACGCGATCGCCGCGTTCAACGACAACGGCGAGCGCGCGATGAAGATCGGCACGCTTGTCGCGGGTGAAGGCGAAGGCAAGGTGCGCTATCGCGGTCAGCTGAAGCTGTGAAGAAACGCGTCGCCGTTCTGATTTCCGGGCGCGGCAGCAACCTGAAATCGCTGATCGCCGCGGGACAGGCAGCGGATTTTCCGGCGGAAATCGTGCTGGTCGTCTCGAACAAGGCCGATGCCGGCGGTATCGCGATCGCCCAGGCGGCGGGCGTGCCGGCGATCGTCATTCCGCATACCGCCTATGAGAGCCGCGCCGCCTTCGATGCGGAGATCGACAAGGCGCTGATCGCAGCGCGCATCGATCTCGTATGCGAGGCCGGCTTCATGCGCATCCACTCGGACGGCTTCGTGCAAAAATGGGAAGGGCGGATGCTCAACATCCATCCCTCTCTGCTGCCCGCGTTCAAAGGCATCCGGGTCCATCGGCAGGCGCTGGATGCCGGCGTGAAGCTCTCCGGCTGCACCGTGCACTTCATGGTCGCCGAACTCGACAGCGGCCCGATCGTCGCGCAAGCCGCCGTGCCGGTGCTGCCAGACGATACCGTCGAGACGCTCGCCGAGCGCATCCTCATCGAAGAGCACCGCCTCTATCCCGAAGCGCTGCGCCTGGTGGCCGACGGCACTGTCCGCCTGAAGGATGGCCGCGCGGTGTTCGTTTAGAGCGGTATCACACATGACTCCCACCCTCCCCTTGAGGGAGGGTCGAAATTTGCGAAA
>DASXDS010000049.1:0-88794 GCA_036490455.1 Rhizomicrobium sp. | reverse complement strand
ACCAGTCCGCCATATGCCGATTGCTGATCAACCGTCGTCGTTTGCAGAACTCGCTGGTCTATATTCGCTATCTGACGGTCAAGCGCATTGTTTATCCCCGCCAAGCCGTCTCGCATATCTGCGCGCGCTTCGGCCAAACCTATCTGTGCTGCGGCAGGGCTATAGGAACTCGTCGAGAAGCTGGACGAATATCCGACGCCGCCGACTTGGCCGTACGCACTGCCGGTCGTCTGATAGCGCGCATTTTGTGTCGCCGAGTACGCTTCGAGCCCTCCCGCCAGGATGACCGCAAACTTGGCCCATGCTGCTCTGGTTTGTGCATCTGCGATCAACTCGGCGCTTGTATATACTTTATCCGGTGCGCCATTGGGTTCGGTTACGGAAATGTTTTCTACACCGAAATTGCTCGGTCCTGCAGCTTTGTTGAACGCGGCAATTCCGAACACGAGTTTGCCGCTGTCAGCGACATGAAGCGGGGTGATTTCGACGGCACCCAGTTTCAGATCGGAATACGTTGTTGGAGCGCCCTTGTTGTAGCGCACCGTTTGTACATCGCTCGCAAGCGGTACAATCGAGTAAATGTCCGACGCGCAGCCAGCAGAAAACGCGGCCAGTGCTGCAACAAAACAAAATCGCTGAAACATTTGCATCCCCTGACCACCACCGCGGGTGTTGCACTCGCGTTCCCGCAAAATGATAAGGCGCTGGACGTTTCCACTGAATGAAGAAAATTGTTCCGAAAAAAGACGTATGTTAGGAAAGAGTGATGGTGCCATAGACAACATCGTCTCTCTTACAAGTTTAGTGAACTATACATCGGCCACTTCTTCCGTCACGACCTTGAACATCACCAGCTTTGCCGAACCGAACGCGGTCGAGATCGCGGCGTCGGTGGCGTCGCGGCCGTGGGCCATCGGGATGCGGCCGATGCGTGGGGTGTTGTGGCGGGCATCGACCGCATGCCACTGGCCGCCGAGATAGACCTCGAACCACGCGCTGAAATCCATCGGGTTGGGATCGAGCGGCACACCGATATCGCCGAGATAACCGGTGCAGTAGCGCGCCGGGATATTCATGCAGCGGCACAAGGTGATCGCCAGATGCGCATAGTCGCGGCAGACGCCGCGCTGTTCTTCGTGCGCGCTCCACGCCGTCTTGTCCGAACGCGCGTGCTGATAACCGAACGTGATGCGATTATGCGCATAGTCGAGGATCGCCTGCACCCGGGTCCAGCCGGGCTCGACGCTGCCGAACAGCGACCATGCGAGATCGGACATCCGATCCGTCTCGCAATAGCGGCTGCCCAGCAAATAGACGATGACATCGTCCGGCAGATCGTCGACCGGATGCTGCATAGCGCCTGTCGGAACGGCATCCGGCAAACCGGAGTCTGCAATGACGAAATCGTTGGTGATGGTCAGCACGCCGGCCGGCGCGATCAGGCGGGTGCAAATGTTGCCGAAACCGTCTGTATACGTACGATGCGCGACCGCAGGACTGCGCTGGACATTTTCCGGTGTTTTCAGATCCGGCTGCCGCTCGGGGCGCACGTTGATCATGAACATCATCGGCGTGGGGGCCGTGCATTCAAACCCGATTTCGTAACCGCACCTGATCAGCATCCAAGCTCCTTGCACGGAGCTTATCTGAGCCCCACCACACGTCTACTGCGTTGCGGCCCGTCCTCCGCACTCACATCCACTTTGACATCCATGCCCAGATAATCGGCAGGATTGCCGTTCCATGTGCCGGACAGCGGCAGAGCCTGCGCCGGGTCCCGGGCGATCGCCACGCGGATAAGATCGCGATTACCAACCAGGCCGTTCGTCGGATCGAACTCCACCCATCCGCCGCTCGGCATGTAAATGCGCACCCAGGCATGCGTGTTCCCGCCGCCCCGCCGGCGCGATTGCGCATTGTCGTGCTTCGGACTGTAGAGGTAACCGGAGACGAAACGCGCCGCGAGGCCCAGCATGCGGGCGCCTTCGATCATCAGCACCGCGAAGTCGCGGCAGGTGCCGGTGCCGAGTTTGAGCGTCTCGAGCGGCGATTGCGGCGAGCCGGCGGCGCGGTGGATGTATTCCAGTTCCGTGTGGATGGCGCGGGTCATGGACGCCAGCGCGTTGAAAGCATCGACCTTGTCGGTGTGCTTGAGAAAGCGGCGGCTCCAGTCCGCCATCACGCCGTGCGGATCGTCGAACTGGCGGTGCATGCTGCTGCGCAGATCGGGAAGATCGATCTGCGGATAGACGAACGGGAACGCGTTCAGGCTTTTGTCGGGCGACGCGGGATCGTCGAGCGTTTCTTCCGGCAGGTGCTCCAGCCTGTTGTAGCTCTCGAACACCAGTTCCTTCGCCTTGTCCGAAAACCGGGCAATGCCGATCGTGTTGCCGAACACGTCGTGGAAGTGACGGATCTCCGAAGGCTCCGGCGTGATCTTGACGTGGGTTTCGATCAGCCGCTGGTCATAACTCTCGCGTGGCCGGAACATCATGCGGTGCTCGCCGAATGAAACCGGCGCCGCGTAACGGTAGCGCGTGACGTGACGGACGGTCAGGATGGCCATGAGTCGGCTGGAACGGCTCTGGAAGGATTCGCGAGCGCGATTGGGCCACAGCAACGCATCCCCGCCTGCGCGGCGGAAAGTCGCGCGCGTGTCATATAACGCGGCTTATTGGGCCTTGGCGCTGCGCAGATCGCTGGATTGGTCTGCCATCCGCTGTTCCAGCGGCATGGAAGCCAGCACGTCATCGGTGTGGATGCGCATATCCAGGAACTTGTGGAGATCGGCGCCGGCCAGCTTCTGGCCCATCGCGACCTTCACGGTCAGCGGATTCACCTGATCGTTGCCGACCAGGATTTCGTAGTGCAGATGCGGACCGGTCGATAGACCCGTGTTGCCGGAGTAGGCGACCACCTGGCCCTGGCGCACGCGGCTGCCGATATGGATACCGGGCGCCATCCGCGAGAGATGGCCGTAGGCGGTCGAATAGCCGTTGCCGTGGTTGATGCGCAGGTAGTTGCCGTAACCGCCCAGATGGCCGGCCAGTTGCACCGTGCCGCCACCGGCGGCCATCACCGGCGTTCCCACCGGCACGCCGAAGTCGATGCCCTTGTGCATGCGCGAATAGCCCAGCACCGGATGGAAGCGCATGCCGAAGCCGGAGGTGATGCGGGCGCCGTCGACCGGCGTCTTCATCAGGAAGCCTTTGGTGCTCTGACCGGTGGCGTCGAAATACTCGGCCGGCTCGTTCGGATTCGCCTGGTAGCGGTACATCGAAACCGTGCGGTCGCCGAGATCGATCGAAACGAACGAGATGTTGCCCGGCTTCGCAGGCTGACCGTCTTCGGTCGAATAGTAGTCGTACAGCACCTCGAACTTGTCACCCGGGTGCAGATCGCGCTGGAAGTCGACCTTGTACGAAAGCACGCGGATCATATCGACCACGACGTCGGTCGGCACGCCCGCCTGTACGGCAGTGGCATAGAGGCTGGAGTCGATCGTGGCGCCGGCGCGGTGGGTGTGTTCGACCAATTTGCGCACGACATCCTGCGCCGCGTAGCTGCCATCGGTGCCGCGGGTGATTGTCACTTCGTGTTCGACGGTCGGCGAGAAGCTGATCTTCAGCAGATTGCCGATCTGCGTCGTCTCACTGGGCGCGAGCGATGAAAAATCGGTGGAAGCGGAAGTATCTTCGTCGCTCGCATCGATCGAGTTCAGCGACGCATCGGTGACGCTGATGATATTCGCCACCTTCGGCTCCGGCACCGAATAGGTGATGTCGATCGTCTCGCCGGCCTTCACAGCGCGCGGATCGTAGACGGATTGCATGGCAGCCACGGCGGCGTGTGCGTCGGTCGCGCTGACCCCGGCATCGGTCAGGGCGCCGACAAGCGTGTCGCCCTTATCCAAAGTGAGGGTGCGCGTGTCGACGGATGAAGGATGGAAATTATTATCGGCCTCATCGACGATCTGGCCGTCCATTGGATTGACGGTGGCGCGCTGCGCGACAGCGGCCGGCGTCCCGGTCTGTGCCGGCGCAGGTGCGAAGCTCGCGTAGGACGTGCTGCTGTTGGAGCGGGCCGCGAGCTGCATGAACAGCTGATAGGGAACAAGCGAACGCTCGCGCCGCACCTGATAGGTATCGCCCGGCGTCGCCGCTCCGGCGGCCAGCCACGCGATCGCGCCGGCCACGACGGTCGTCATAGACGTCGACAGCAGGGCCCAGCGGCCGTCCGGTGTCGAAAGCGTTGCGGAAGCAGCGCGCGCAGTGCGGCGCCATTCGGAAACAAACGACTCAAGTGTCGATTCGCTGCGACGGTTCACGCCGGCTCCTGTCTTTCAGGCGTCGACGAAGAAGCCCCGTCAACCCCAGCCCAGTTGTTGTCTAGCGCCGAGCGAAGCGGCGACGGGCCATATAGCCTGACCTATTGTAGGGCCGTCAACCGTTTCAGTGACGTTAACGGTGCATGTCCTTCACGAGACAGCGATTTTTGCTCTCAGCAGATGACGAAACGCTGCGCCAGGCGGGGCGCCGCGTCTTTCCGTCTACAGACGAACGAGCAGAAGTTCCGCGATCCGGCCGTGGAACCAGCCGATAGCGCGCGCCACATGCAGCACCACGAAGAACAGAAGGAGTCCGATGAGCGCCGCGAGGACCAGGCCAGGCGCGGTGTGGAACAGGTGTTCCAGCCACGGGACTTCGTCGATCTGGATGTGGCTGACACCGGTGACGAGGCCGACGAGCGAACCCGCCGTGAGGCCCAGCGAGACGGCGATGCCGGTGACGGCGAGGACAAAATAGATGATCCCCAGCGGCAGCATCAGGACGAGATAGAACATCGACGACCAGGTGCGTGCGTCGATCAGCGCCTCTCTGATCTTGGCCCAAATCGACTCCTGCTGCGAAACAGTTGGCGGCAGACGGCGCGGCATGCGTACGCCCAGGAGACCTTCGACCAGCCGGCCTTCGACATGCGCCAGCACGCGCACCGAGCCGACGAAAAGGAGGGCGAACGGAATGCCGATGATCAGGATGAAGAAAGCAAGACTCAGCGAGAGACCCACGGCGATCCAGGTGAAATAGAAAATGCCGGTCGCAAGCGACAACAGCATGTACATCAGCGCGCCATAGGTGCGTGGATCGCTGATGACGTTGAAAAAGCCGTAATTGCGGCCCTGGGGCGCTTCTTCGGGTTTCGGGAAAGGCCCTGCGATCGTGGTTTCCATAGCGCGATATTCCTCGGCGATCTCCTGCGGCGTGCCGTACGTGTCGATCACGGCCGCGAGGATTTGTTTTTCCGTGAGATGCGGCTGGGCCGCGATCTCGTTGTTGAGATGCTCCTCGGCGTCGCTGAGCGCATCGCTGATCAGGCCCGGAGGCGCGCCTTTCAGCGCGGCCCTAAGCGCATCCAGATACGCTCTGACGGTTTCAGGCTGAGGCGCTGTGCTGTTCATACCCGGGCCCTCCGGCCATGAGAGCGTCGTCGACGAAGCCGCGCATGTCGCGCCAGGCACCCTGCCAGTCATGCAGCGCCTGCCGTCCGTCGTCGGTGATGTTGTAGTAGCGTCGCGGCGGGCCAAACGCCGAGGCTTCGACCCGGCTTTCCAGCAAGCCCTGCGCGTTCAGGGACCGCAGGACAGGGTAGATGGCACCCTGCTTGAAGATCAGTCCGCCTTCGCCTTCCGCCTTCACGGCTTTGGCGATTTCGTACCCGTACATTTCCCGCCCGGCGCGCGCGAGCACGGCCAGCAGGACGAGCGATGAAAGCCCGGCCATCAGTTCCTTACGGAATTTGCGCGTGTAATCGGTTTCTTCTGCCACGACGCAAACGTTCTCCGCCTCCCAAGCTATTACGAAGTTCAATCTAGCATGAAGTTCGTAATATACAAGAGTGCCCTCTACGGCAGTTAGAAATAAATGTGAGTCGCCACATGTTGCGCATCCGGCAAACGAATAACCTAGAGGTAGCTCGTATATTTCTGATGTAAACTTCGAGGCTAGGTTTTTAACCAACCGGGTTGGCCTTCCGGATCACTTTGCGATGGCAGTGGGAGCCGGCAGCGTCGCGCTGGCGCCGGTAAGGTAGAGCATCTTCTGCCTGAAGGCGAAGTACATGCGCAGCTGCTTGAGCTGCTGAAGCTGCAGCCTGAGTAGGGCGCCGCCATAGCAAGTAATAGTAGCGCCTGGGTCGTCCCAATCGCTGCGGTTTGGTCGTGCCTTGTCAATACATTGTGAGGGTGGCTTGTCCGTAAAGAGCACGATGTTCGGGTTCTCAATCGCCAGCCCACCGGCGGAAAGCATTTTGAACGGATAACGGAAAAAGCGCATTTTTTCGGCACCGGGTCTCAAAGCCATCAGTGAAGCAAACTTATTCAGATCGTTATTCTCTTCTGCGGGTTTGATATCGGGGGAACTCTCGTCGATTCCGAATAGCGCTTTGGTGACAGGGGTGGGCATCAGATCTGGGCCGCCTTCTGAACTCAGGCCCACGTCGATCGCTTTCCCATCCAACATCATCGGAATGAGAATGTTGCCCAGCTTTTGCATTTTGATGGGAATGGCCGCTGAAGAATTTGCCCAATAAACACCGGCACCCGGACAGCTGTTCGGCAGATACAGCGCTGCACGGTTGTGACCGAGATCCAGTTCGAAATCGAACGTCTCCAACACATCCAGACCAAGGACACCTTCGTCGCCGTCAGGCAACTTCGGTACTTCGAAGAAGTGTGCCGTCTTGATGACCACGTTCCCGAATTGCAGGCCGGACACGCTTGCTATTTTGTCGGTGGGCATTTCGAACACCCATGCTCCGACGTTGGCTGATGTCGTTCGATGCATATTCAAGCTATCGGCAAGGGCCGCGGTGAGGGCGCTGATCGAAAAGCCGAGTTCTAGAATGAACCGATGCTGTGTCCCGGCAATGGTGACCATGACGGTGGGAGCGCCGTGATCGTCATATGTGATTGGCATATCGACGACGCGTTGCAGGCTGCAATCGTCCGCGTGCGCCTGGCCCGCAAAGAACACGACCAACGAGAAAAGTGCTGAAACAAAAAACTTCATACGCGGCCCCCAGATGAGGGTGAACGTAACCGATTCTTGCGCGGAGATACCCCTGTTCAGGTGAAGAGTTGGCAAGATCAACGGGACTTCAAGTCGCCGGCGTGGCTACTCTCTGAACTTCTCGATGATCGCACCCATAATGTTGGAGTAGTCGTCCGTCCACACCCGTGCCGCCGGCGTCGCCAGTCGCCAGCCCGGACCGAGGTGAAGGGCGTCCAGGTCCGACTTCGACTTGGCGACGATCGCGATCTTGGCCCGCAGGTCCAGCTTGTGGTCCGACGGGGGCGGCACTGCACCGGTTTTCACCGCAGCCACCATCCCGTTCGCT
Source organism: Rhizomicrobium sp. (assembly GCA_036490455.1). GTDB lineage: Bacteria > Pseudomonadota > Alphaproteobacteria > Micropepsales > Micropepsaceae > Rhizomicrobium. The sequence continues at coordinate 81,399 of DASXDS010000049.1, read as the reverse complement.
GCCGCGGACGCCGCAACGACATCGGCAAGCTCCAGATTCTTGTTGGAGATATTGAAGGCAAGCATGCCGTGCGGACCGAGCTTCTGCTTGTAAAGCGCAAACGCTTCGCGCGTCAGCAGATGTGTCGGCACCGCGTCGGACGAGAACGCGTCGAGGATCAGAAGATCGAGGCCCGGCTTCGCGTCGCGCAATGTGAGGCGTCCATCGCCGGCGACGACCGGATCGCGCGAGGCGCACAGCGACATCGAGCGATAGAGGACGCGGTCGCCGGCAATGCGGATCACCAGCGGATCCAGTTCGTAAAGCGACCAGGTCTCGTCCGGTTGCGCGTAGCAGGTGATCGCCCCGACGCCGAGCCCAACCAGCGAAACATTTGGGAGTTTGCCGCCGTCGAAAGCGCGGATCGCATCCATGGCTTCGCGGAAGGCGCCGCCTTTGTAGTAGTAGGTCGTTGGTTCCGGCCGGCCGCGCAGAGCATGGCCATGTTCGTCGCGGACCGCTTCGGCGCCGTGCGCGATGGTGCCGTCGTAGAACACGCGGAACTGGCCGTTCTGCACGTCGACGACTTTGTAGACGCCGTAAAACGAGCGAGCACGGACCAGGATGCTCTGCGTTGGGTCGTAGAGATTGGTGATCAGCAACGCGATGGCGGCGAGTGCGAGCAGGCGAACGGGATGCGCTGCCTGGAAGGCCAGGAACGCGGCAGCGGCCATGACGGCGATCGCGAAATAAGCCGGCTTGATTGCCGGCGCCATGAAGAAGAACGGGATGGCCAGTGCCAGGATGAAGATCAGGCAAAAGCCGCTTTCCTTGGCCCAGTCGTTGCGCAGCGCGGCAAAGATCGCCGGACGCGCAAGAAGAGCCGCAAACGCCAGCAACGGATATTCCAGCACGGTCGAGAAGGTGTGCGGTGCGAGCAGCGCTGCGAACATGCCGCCGAGAACGCCGCCGAACGACATCCACGCATAGAACGCGGTGAGGTTCGAGGCTTCCGGGCGCAGGCGATAGAGCTGCGTATGGCACACCATCGCCGCTACGAAGAACGCGATCAGATGACAGGGCAGGGCGATGGTCCAGCTGATCTTGCTGGTCCAGAGGAACAGGACCGCGAGGCACGCGATCGTCAGCGGCTGCAGGAACAGCAGCGCTTTCAGCGGAATGACGGGCTTGTCGGCGAACGCGAAGACAAAGGTCAGCAGATACAGCGCAAGCGGCATGATCCAGAGGAACGGCGCCGACGCGACATCGGTCGCGATGTGTGCAGTGACGGCGACGAGGAGGCCCGAAGGGACAAAGCCGAGTGCGACCCAGGTCGTGCGACGCAACCACGTTACAGCGGTACTGGATCGTGCAGGGACAGTCTGCACCGGATTGCGGCTGAGCAACGCGAATGCGCCGCACAGTGCTATGCCGCTCATCAAAAGGACGTAGCCGAATTTCCACCACATCGACTGCTCAGAAAGGCCGAGCGCGGGCTCAATGAGAAAGGGATAAGCAAGCAGCACCAGGAATGAGCCGGCGTTCGAGGCGCGGTAGAGGAAGTAAGGGTTCGACGCCGACTTGAACTGCGTCTGCGCGAACCAGGCCTGCAACAGCGGCGCATTGGCGGAAATGCCGAAACAAGGGAGGCCCACCGACGCGAGGAACAGACCGATCAGCCAGAACGAAATGTGATGATCGGGAGGGGCTGTGAAATGGCTCGAGATCGCGATGGGCAGCGAAACCGTGCCGAGCGCCATCACCGTGATGTGGATGAGGGCTGCCGGTCCGGCGCTCAGGTAACGCGACAACAGATGGGCGTAAACATAGCCGGCCAGCAGAAGGCCCTGGAAGACCACCATTGCAATCGACCAGACCGCAGCGGAGCCACCCAGCACGGGCAGCACCATCTTGGAGAACATCGGCTCGACGCAGAAAAGGAGCGCGGCGGACAGGAAGATCGTGGCGCAGAAGGAAACGATCGCCCCGGATTCGGAAATTGCCCTGGGGGGAACCGGGATGTCGAGCGATGCCATATGTGCCGTTTTGATGGGAAACGGCGGCAATATAGGCAACAGGGATTAAACGGCTCTTACCCGTTGGCGGCGATGAACGCCTTAACCTGCGGATAAATCTCGCGATTCCAACGCGTACCGGAGAAAACGCCATAGTGGCCGACACCCGCTTGCAGGTGGTGTTTCTTGCGGAACGGCTTGAGCGATGTGCACAGGTCGTGGGCGGCCAAGGTCTGGCCGACGGAGCAGATGTCGTCGCGCTCGCCTTCGACCGTCAGAAGCGCCGTCTTGCGGATTGCGTTCGGATCGACCTTGCGGCCGCGATATTCGAGCAGGCCGCGCGGCAGCAGGTGCCGCTGAAACACGCGATCGACGGTCTCAAGATAGAACTCCGCCGGCATGTCGAACACGGCGAAATACTCGTCGTAGAAATCGCGCGTCGCCTCCGCTTTGTCGTCCTCGAACTTCGCGACCTGGGAAAACAGATCGAGATGTGCGCGCAGATGGCGTGGCAGATTCATCGACATGAAGGCGGCGAGTTGGAGAAACCCCGGATAGACCCGGCGATTGCGGCCTTCGAACTTGTACGGCACGACGTCGATCAGGTTCTTCTCGAACCATGGCAGCGAATTGCCGGTCGCAAGCGTGTTGACCCTGGTCGGATTGATCCGCGTGTCCACCGGGCCTGCCATCAAGGTCATGCTGCGCGGCTGCGCGGGGTTGTTCGTCTCCGCCATTACCGAAATGGCGGCCAGCACCGCCGCACAGGGCTGACACACTGCCATCACATGTGCGCCTGGCCCGGCGAATTCGATGAATTTGATCGAATGATCGATGTAATCGTCGAAGCCGAAACGGCCGGCCGATAGCGGCACGTCGCGCGCGTTGTGCCAATCGGTCAGATAGACGTCGTGATCGGAAAGCAGCGTGTGTACGGTGTTGCGCAGCAGCGTCGGGAAATGCCCGGCCATCGGCGCGAACAAGACCACAGCCGGCTGGACGAACGCTTTGGCTTTGCGGAAGTGGAGCAGGGCGCCGAACGGCGTCTCCAGCGCGACCTCTTCGAACACATCGACGGACTGGCCTTCGACCTCCACGAAATCGATCCCGAACGGCGGACGCTTGTGGGTGAGGTGGGCGCGCGACACGAGTTCGGCGCCAGCCGCAATCCGGCGGAAGAACGGGTTCACAAGCGGGCCGCCGCAGGTGTCGCGGAACGCCGTGTTGACCAGATCCGCGAAGGCCTGGAACGGCGCAAGCAAATCGGCCTGCGCCTGGTATGCCGCGTAGAGCATCTGCCCCCAAAAACATCTCGCACTTGCGGCGAGTCAGACGAAATTCTGCCCAACGGCCGCAGAAAGGCTAGTGCATTTTATGCTGCAATGCGAAATAATTCGTTGCGAATACCGGAGAGGCCTTTCCATGTCGAAGGCGGTTTTGACCATCTCCAGCAAGAATTATTCGTCTTGGTGCCTGCGCGGCTGGCTGCTTTGCCGCATGGCCGGCCTCGATTTCGAGGAGGAAATCCTCCCCGCCGACGATCCTTCCGCACGCGCAGAATTGCTGCTCCTGTCACCCTCGTTCCTGGTACCGTGCCTGCGCCATGGCGAGATCAAGGTTTGGGACACCATGGCGATCGCCGAATATCTCAACGAGACGTTCCCTGCCGCGGGCCTCCTGCCCAAGGCGCTCGATGCGCGCACCCATTGCCGCGCGGTCTCGGCGGAGATGCATTCTGGCTTCGCCAACCTGCGCTCCGCGCTGCCGATGAACCTCAAATCCCACTATCCGAAGTTCAAGGTGTTCACAGGCGCGCAAGCTGACATCGACCGGATTGTCACGATCTGGCGTGAATGCCTGAAGCTTTACGAAGGGCCGTATCTGTTCGGCGATGCGCCGACGTTGGCCGATGCGATGTATGCGCCGGTCGTCACGCGTTTTCGCACCTACGCGGTGAAGCTCGATCGCATCTGTGCCGACTACTGCGACACCATCATGGCGCTGCCGGATATGATCGAATGGGTCGACGCCGCGAAGACCGAACCGGAAGCGCTGGAAGAACTGGAAGCGGAGTTCTGAGACGACGTCGCGATCAGGACGACGCGCCGCTTTCGTTCGGTTTGGTCTGCAGCTGCACGAAGTTCTGGATGCCCATTTGCTCGATCAGACGGATCTGGGTCTGGAGCCAGTCGATGTGCTCTTCCTCGTTTTCCAGGATATGCACGAACAATTCGCGCGATACGTAATCGTTCACCTTCTCGGCATGGCCGATTGCGGCCTTGAGATCCGGATGCGCCTGCTGCTCAAGGCGCAGATCGCAGTGGATGACCTCCTGGACATTCTCTCCGATCATCAGCTTGCCGAGGTCTTGCAGGTTGGGCAGGCCGCCGAGGAACAGGATGCGCTGGATCAGCCGGTCGGCATGTTTCATCTCGTCGACCGATTCGTCGTATTCCTTCTTGGCGAGGATCGACAAACCCCAGTCCGCGAGCATGCGCGAATGCAGGAAGTACTGGTTGATCGCGGTGAGTTCGTTTTTGAGGATCACGTTGAGGTGGCGAAGCACATCCGGATCGCCGCGCATGGACGCATGCGGCTCAGGCCCCGGGGCAGGCGGCGTTACTCCGCCGCGACCAGCACCCGCCTGTCCGCCTGTTCGTCCATCATTTCCGCGATTGTTTCTTGGCATCGTCCGCAGTTCTTTCTGACCCCGCAAAGGGCATAGACTTCATCCGTGCACGAAGGGCCACACGCGATCGCATCGCGAATCTTCGCTTCGTTCAGCCTATTGCAAACGCAGACGATCATTCAAAGGACGCCCGGTGGTACGCCGGTTGTATATGATGCGATTGAGAATGATTGTCAATAACGAGGGCATAGCGACCTTTTGACGTCCGCCAGGCACCGCGCAAAATTGGGGGGCGAGGACGGGCCGATGGCGGAAATCGACGATCTGATAGCGGCTGCCGCGGCGGGCGATATCGAGCGCGCCCGTTCCCTGGTCGAGCGCGACGGCACGCTGGCGGCCGGCTCCAACATGTTCGGTTCGACGCCGCTTCACGCTGCCTATTTCGGCGGGCACGACGCCATTGTGGCGCTCCTGCTTGCGAACGGTGCGCCGATGGACGGGTTTCGCTTCGCGGAACTCAACAAGGTGGACGACCTGAGAGCGCTTCTCGACCGGGACCCGTCGTTCGCCACCGTGTTCGACGCAGGTGGCCAGACGCCGCTGCATGGCGCCTGTTATTGGGGAAGCGTCGAGGCCGCGGCGTTGCTGATCGAACGCGGCGCAGATGTGCAGGCGTGCTCGCGTGACGGTTTTCTGGACATCGATCCGCTGGGCTCCGCCGTGGCAACGCCGGACATTCCAAATCCGGCGCAGAGCGAAGACAATGTGCTGTGCATGGTCGACCTGCTGCTCGACGCCGGTGCGGACGTGAACGCGCAACGCAAGGACGGGATGACGGCGCTGCACACTGCGGCGTATCGCGGCCATCTCCGCGCGATCCGGCGGCTGGTCGAACGCGGCGCCGATCCCACCATCCGCTCGCATCGCGGCGGCTTTCACACCGACGAGGCGCCGTTCGATACGGCAATGAAACAGGAGCAGCACGAAGCGGCGGCTTTGCTGCAGCAGATCGTGCGAAAGGTGTGATCGAGGACACAGTGTGGACGAACCGCAATGCTTTCTTCAGGAAGCGGCCTCCGATGCCGCTTCGATCTGGCTCTTCACGGTTTTCTCGACGCTCACATAATCCGTTTTGCCGGTGCCGAGCACCGGGACATCGTCCACGAACACGATCCGCCGCGGGACCGCGAGATCGGAGACGCCGTGGTTGTGCGCCCATCCCGTGAGATCGTGGCGGTTGGCATCGCGGTTCGTCGTCACCAGGACGATCTGCTCGCCCTTGCGGCCATCCGGTATCGTCACCGCGGCGTGGTTGAAATCGGGCCACAACGCGGAAGCAATGCTTTCGACCACCGCGAGGGAGACGGACTCGCCGCCGATCTTGGCGAACCGCTTCATCCGTCCCTTGATGGAGATGTAGCCGTCTTCGTCCACGCTCACGATATCGCCGGTGTCGTGCCAGCCGCCCGGCGGCGGTTCGATCGCGCCCGGCGTTTCCGGTTTCAGATAGCCGAGCATCACATTCGGCCCTCTTACAACGAGGCGGCCGGCGTTCGGGATTCCTTCCACCGGATCGAGGCGTAGTTTCATGTTGGCCATGAGCAGACCGACGGTGCCCGGCCGGTTTGCGCCCGGCTTGTTCGCGGCGATCACCGGCGATGCTTCGGTGACGCCATAACCCTCTAGCAACTCGATGCTGTGCTTGCGGCGGAGCAGTGCGCGGGTTTCGTCTCGGAGTCTTTCCGCGCCGCACACCGTGAGGCGCAGCGACTGGAGATCGCCCGGTTCGGCCACCCGCGCATATTGCGTGATGAACGTGTCGGTAGAGACGAGGATCGTTGCCTTGTGCTTCTTGATGCGCCCCACGATCTCCTTCGGCGCCAGCGGGGTCGGATGGCACACGACCTTGAGGCCCAGCAGCAACGGCATCAGCGACCCGACGGTCAAGCCGAAGCAGTGAAAGGCGGGCAGGGGATTGAGCAGGATGTCGGCCGAATAAAGCGCCAGATGCACCCGCACCTGCTCCACATTCGACAGCAGGTTGGTGTGCGAGAGCGCCACGCCTTTCGGTTCGCCCTCGGTGCCGGAGGTGAACAGGATGACGGCCGGTGTCTCATGCGCGCTGCGTTTCGTCACCAGGCCTGGAAGCACCGAACCGGCGACGGCGAAGGCCTTGTCCATAACGGACAGATTTTCGCGCACGTCTTCGAGATAGACGATGGTCGCGTGCTGCGACAGTTCCTCGACGAGCGACTGGAATCCGCCCATTTCCACGAACCGCTTGGCGGTGAGGACGCGCTTCACCCGCGCGGTTTTGAGGGCGGATTTCAACGCCGCGGCGCCGGAGGTGAAGTTGAGCATCGCGGGCACGCGGCCGTAAGCCGACAGCGCCATGAACGTCGCGATGGCGCCGGCGCCGGTCGGAAGCATCACGCCGACATTCTCGCCGGCGCGCGTGCCGCGCTTCAGCGCGTGTCCGAGCGCCAGCGCACCGCGGAAGATTTCGTCGTAGGTGCGCTCGCTGTCGTCGACATCGACGACACACACCCGGCTGCCGCCGAATTTCCGGCGGGCGTCGACGAATGCCGCGAAGACCGGCTGGTGTGCTTCCGTGATGTCGAACGGCACGACATCTTCGCCGGACGCGGCGGCGACGGTGGCAAGGCTCAAGGCGCACTCCCATTGGGCGGCCAGGTCTTGAATGCCCGGTCCAGTCTGTCGCCGCGATAACTACCACAGCCGGGCGCGCAACACGAAGGTAGGGATAGCGACCCCGCCGTGCGCCGGGAAAAGCAATCAGGCGCTGCGCAAAACGGCCGTTTGCCCGGTGTCGAGATATTCCTCAAGCCGGACGATGCGGCCGTTGGCGACCGTGCAGATGAGACAGGCCGGCATGCGGAACGCAGCGCCGCTCGGTGTGACGCCGGTCAGTACATGCTGCTGCACCCAGCCGTCGGCAAAATAGCGCCGCGTCTGGATCGTGTATTTCTTGTCGAGCAGATGGCGCGCCATCCAGTGCATGACCTTGAGATTGTCTTCGAGCGTCTGATCGATCTCATCGAAATTGTGCCAGATGCGCGCGTCCGGCGCATAACACGTCTTGATCGCCTCGATATCGCCCGCCTCGATCGCACCCATCAGCCGATCGGCGAGAGCTTCCATTTCAACCGGTGTCATGCGCGCGCCTCCGTCGGAGACGTACGGTTACACAGCAGGACGGCGTGTCAAGGCAGCGGCTTGTGCGTGATCTCGAACACGACGCCGCTGCCGAAGAGTCCATTGGCCCCGGTGCCAACCAACGCCGTCGGACTGTAGACCGAAAAGCCGTAGGGGTTTCCACACGCCTTCGCCTGACAGAGCGGGAGCAGCATTTCGAACCGTTTACCGTTCCGAAGCACGAAGGTCCCGGTGGAAGACAAGCCGAAGAGGTTGCCCGCACCGTCGCTTACCAAGCTTACAGGCGATGCGCCGTCGGCGCAATCGGTCTGGCAGAAGGTGTGGAGGACACGCTCATGACCGTCCGGCAACAACTCGTACGCGACGCCGCATCCTTGGGAGACTTGGGCGCACGACGCGCCACCCGCACTGGTGATACCGAAAATGTTTCCGGAGCCATCGACGTAAACCGAACCGGTCGGCGTTTGTCCATCGGCGCAATTCGCTTCCGAGCAGAAAGCGTGCAGTACCATTTGTTTCCATCCGTGATGCGGCTTCGGGCTCAGCCGGAAAACGACACCGGCCGCGTGCTGTCCGCCGAGTTCCGTGCTCCCATATAGATTTCCAACGCTGTCGACCGTTACAGGAAGCGCCAAATCGCCGTCGAGGCAATCCGTCTTACAGAAGCGGTAGATGGTGTTGAACGTCCAGGCCGGCGTTCCGTCCGCTGGCCGCAACTCGTAGACCGCGCCATGAAAGCCGTTTTGGGATGAGTAGTCGGTCTCACCGTACAAAGGCGAGATGCCGTCATACGGCAAGCCAGTCGATTTCCCGACATAACTCAGGTCGCCGAACGGCTCCCATCCCCGCTCCTCACCAAAGCGTGCGATGATCGCATAAGACCACTGCGACCGGTCGGCGTTGGGAGAAAGTTTGTAGACAACACCGGCATTAGGAGGGCCTCCGCCAAGCGTTGTCCCATAAAGATTGCCTGATTTGTCGATGATCAAACCTGTCGCCGGGATGCTGGAAGCTTCGCAACCAGCTGTCTCACAAAAGGTGTGGATGATCCGATAGGACCATGCGCCCGGCGATGTATTAGGGCTCAATTCGAAAACGATACCGACGCCAGAATAGGGCACGCCACCTTTCGCAACGCCGTACAGGTTTCCTGAAGCATCCCTTACCAAACCGAAACCGTCGGAGCCGTTCGGGCACGAGCCGCCTTCACGGCAAAACGTGTTAATAACGTTGTAGTTCGCGGCGAAAGACGGGCTTGCGATGGCTGTTGCTGCCATAAGCAGCAAAAGTCCGCCGATTATGTTCAGGACTTTTCGCACGGTGCGCATCCTATTGCGGCAGCGGATTGTGTGTGATCTCGAAAACACTTCCTTGCCCGTAGAGGCCGCGACCGCCCGTGCCAATCAGCGTTGTCGGATTGTAAATTATGAGAGGGGTGTTCGGCTGACCGCAGTTTTGCGCTGCGCAGTTGAAGGTTTTGAGCGTCTTTTCTTTGCGAAGCACGAACACGGCCGTACCGGTCGTGCCATAAATATTCCCAGTGCCGTCGCTGACCAGACTGCCCGCGCTCGCGCCTTCGGGGCAGCTGGTAGTCTGGCAAGTCTTGTACACGATGGTTTCGTGTCCGTCCGGAGATAGTCGATAAATAAAGCTGCACCCAGGAGCGCCTGCCACGCACCCGGTATTGCTGGGGCCTACCGTTCCGATGAGATTTCCACTCGGATCCATAACGAGGGACGAACTTGGGTTTTGCCCGTCAGCACAATTCGCCTCCGAGCAGAAGGTGTGCACGATAGTCTCTTTCCACCCACCATTCGGTTTTGGGCTGAGCCGGAAGACAAGACCCACGCCATAGGCGCCACCACCTTTGGCGACGCCATAAAGATTGCCGGATGCATCGACCGTCAGGGAACCGGGATTTTCCCCGTCCAGACAGTCTGTGACGCAGAAGTGATGAACGGTTTCGTATTTCCAGGCCTGTGTTCCGGCTACGGGCGTTAGCTGGAAGATCGAACCGTTGGTGCCGTTCGAAGGCCACAACTCTGTTTCGCCATACAATGGAGAAACGCCGTCATACAGTAGACCGGCATCCTTCCCTGCGTAACTTAGTTCTCCGTATGGCTGCTCGCCGCTCTGAAAATCGAAACGTTTGAGGACCCTATAAGACCATGCAGAGCGATCGGCATTGGGCGACAATCTGTAGATAACGCCGCCATTCCCGCAGGTGGCGCCGTAGAGGTTGCCGGCCTTGTCGATCGTCAAAGCCGTCGACGGCATGAAGGAGTCGTTGCAGTCATGCTTGGAGCAAAATCTGTAGAGGACGCGATAGGCCCACTTGCCCGGCGTAGGTTTTGGGCTCAGCTCCCAGATGAGTCCGGTGTACGCATAAGAAGCGCCGCCATCAGCGAGCCCGTATATGTTTCCGGCGGCATCGCGCGTGACATAGAACCCAGCAAAGCCGTTGGGACACGGTGCGCCTTCGCTGCAGAAATTGTGGATGACCTTGTAGTCGGCCGCAGACGCAGAAGTTGCGGGAACAGTCACAGTGAAAAGCAGAAGAATCGCAGCGAAAATATTCGAGAGTTTCCGCATGGCGTGTGCTCGGCCTGGATTACGCGCCAGACTATCGAATGCCGGTATTTAAGACTGCGTTAGCGTCTGTGGCGGCCGTTAAAGAGCGTGAAAGATAGGCGCTGATGGCCTATATGGGGCTTATGACTGTGGTCATCGACAACACCAAGGCCCTACGCCATCCCGAAAAAGCACACCGGCCGGACAGTGTCGTGCTGCGCAAGCCGGACTGGATCCGCGTCAAGGCGCCTGTGGGCCGCGAATACACGGCGACGCGCGAGATCGTGCGCGAACACAATCTCCACACCGTGTGTGAGGAAGCGGCGTGTCCGAACATCGGCGAATGCTGGACGCACCGCCACGCCACCATGATGATCATGGGGGATACCTGCACCCGCGCCTGCGCGTTCTGCAACGTGAAGACCGGTCTGCCCGGCGCACTCGACGCGGACGAACCGAAGAACGTCGCAAAAGCGGTGGCCAAGCTCGGGCTCAAGCATGTCGTGATCACGTCGGTCGACCGCGACGATCTCGCCGACGGTGGGGCGGAGCACTTCGCGAAAACCATCCGTGCGATCCGCGCCGCGTCGCCCGGCACGACGATCGAAGTGCTGACGCCGGATTTCCTGCGCAAGCCGGGTTCGGTCGAGGTGGTGATGGACGCGCGGCCCGATGTGTTCAACCACAATCTCGAAACCGTGCCGCGGCTCTATCTGAAGATTCGCCCCGGCGCGCGCTACTTTACCTCGCTGCGCCTGCTCGAACGCGCGAAGGAATTGGTGCCGGAAGGGTTCACCAAATCGGGTCTGATGGTTGGGTTAGGCGAAAGCCGCGAAGAGATCATGCAGGTGATGGACGACCTCCGCGCGGCCGGCGTCGATTTCCTCACCATCGGCCAGTACCTGCAGCCGACGCGCAAGCACGCAGCGCTCGACCGCTTCTGGTCGCCTGAGGAGTTCAAGGGCCTCGAAACCATCGCTAAAGCGAAAGGCTTTTTGATGGTGTCGGCGTCGCCGCTGACGCGCTCCAGCTATCACGCCGACAGCGATTTCGCGCAGATGAAAGCGAACCGGACTGCCAAAGCGCCGTAGCTCAATCCCAAGTTGAGTAGTGCCTAGCGTTAGCAGAATATAACGTCCACAGGAGGCTCGATTGAACGACTCGATTACAAATCGATATCGGCGACCTTGGGCATTGATGTCTTTCTTCTGTATGGCTTTCCTACTTCAGCTCCCCGCTCACGCGGAAGACCGAACTAATGGCGACCAAGAACAGGCTATGGTCGATCTGTATTTCAAAGCCTGCCTTGAGAACCATGGCAACTATGATGCGGTCCTTGCGATGGCGAAAGCGTCGGGCTTTGAAGAGATAGATCTCAGCCATGTGCCTAAGCGAATGGAAGGCTGGGAGCGCCGAGCGCGAAAAGATGTTGCATGGAAGATCAATGATTTTGTGCTCTATGTAGCGCCGGGAGCGTTTCCCGGCTCTACACAGCCCCCCGCAGACGTTTGCAGTATCCAAGCATTTGATCTCGATCGTTCGAAGATCGTCGGTCGCTTGAAAGAAAATCGGCGCCTTACAGATATGGGTACCGGAAAAACCGGCGGAAATTTGTTAATCGTTGATCTTGCAACACCGAACGCCGCCCAAGTCATGGTGATGGACTTAAAACCGCGATCCCAGGAAATCGGTAATGGGCATCATCGCGTCGTGTTAATCGAGCATTATCAGCAACCCGGCACCTGATCTCTTATCACTGAGACCAGTTGATGGAGGAAGGGTAATGACGAAGGCTATTTCCCAATCAACGCCGACTAGAATGGCGGTAGTCGAAGCCTTGCGGGCCGCTGGAAAGGGCGAGGCCCCAAAGGGCTGGGTATTTCTTCCAGACGGCGAAGTTTCAGCCAACACTATATGCGCGATATTCGTTGGTGTGGGCGCAGGAAGTGTCCGACTATTGGCGACACAGCTTGGATTCCCAAAGTACGGCCTCGACACTGGATTTTTGAAAATAGTAGTTGAAGGTGCGGAGGGCGGCGACGAGGAATTGGTGCAAGAGTACCTCGCCCAACTCAACTGCGACGAGAAATCTAGCGCTCGCTTTTATGAAGCGCTTGGGGAGGAACGCGCTGACGTTCCATGTAGAAAGCCGTATTGTCTGAAAGGTGCCGTGGCGCTGAGCGTGTTGTGCCGGAAGCATCATTTCGAAGAAATCAAACAGCGTCCGTCCCCGGTTGACTAGCGTACCGCCAACGCAAGCTTTCGGCGCAAACGCACACTGCGAATGTCTCGGAATCGGTAGGCCGAACGGATACTTCAACGGCATCCTCTAAAAAAGCCGCAGCCGGTACCATGCATGTAACCTTTGCGGTTACACCGGTGTCTCTTTAAGGCCGTAAAACCCGCCCCGATATTGCGGTCATGACATTGCTTTTGGAGCACCCAATGACCCTGACAACCGAAAAAACCACCAGCCGCAAAATCCTGCGCAAATCGTCCGGGATGCCGACCCAGGATGGCGCCGGGGTGAAACTCACCCGCCTCATCGGCACGCCGATGCTGCCGGATATCGACCCGATCCTGATGCTGGACACGTTCCGCTCGGACAATCCGAACGATTACGTCGCCGGTTTCCCGGAGCATCCGCATCGCGGCTTCGAGACCGTCAGTTACATGATCAAGGGCAGCATCGCCCACCTCGACAATCACGGTGGCAAAGGCATCGTGACCGATGGCGGCGTGCAGTGGATGACGGCCGGGCGCGGCGTCGCGCATTCCGAGATGCCCGCCCAGACCAACGGCCAGCTGTTCGGCTTCCAGCTGTGGCTGAACCTGCCGGCCGCCGAGAAGATGCGCGACCCGTGGTACGCCGACATTCCGGCAGATCAGATTCCGCAGATCGATCTCGGGGGCGGATCGCACGCCAAGCTGATCGCCGGAGAGTGGAATGGCGTGAAAGGTGCAGGCCCGGAGCGCACGATTGCGCCGTTCTTCGCGGATGTGCAGGTCGCGTCCAGCAAGACCGTCTCCGTTCCGGTGCCGCAAGGCCATGCCGGTTTCGTCTACGTGTTCGAAGGGTCGCTCACCGTCGGCGAAACCGCGCTCGCCAAGGGCGAACTTGGCACACTGTCGGACGGTGCGGCGCTTGACGCGACGGCGGCAGGAGAGGGAGCACGGTTCCTGGCGATCGCGGGCAAGCCGCTCAAGGAACCAATCGCGAAATATGGTCCGTTCGTGATGAACACGGCAGATGAAATCCGCCGCGCAATCCAGGATTATCAGTCAGGACGATTCTAACCTGCCAAGCGGATGGCCGCGCACTCCGAAACCCGTATTGTTCCGTATCCGCCTGAAGTGATGTTTCAGGCGGTCGCCGATGTCGAAAAATATCCGCAGTTCCTGCCATGGTGCGTGGGACTGCGGATATTGAAGCGCGACCATGTGAAAGACCGCGACGTGCTGCTTGCGGAGATGATCGTGGGTTACAAAGGCATCCGCGAGAAATTTACCAGCCGCGTGATCATCGATCCCATCGGCCGCACGATCGATGTTGTCCAGACCGACGGCCCGTTCCGCATCCTGGAGAACCACTGGAAGTTCGCGCCCGAAGGCGAGGGCTGCCGGGTCGATCTGTCTTTGGCCTATGAGTTTCGCAGCCGCATGCTCAACATGGTGGCCGGCGCTGCATTCGGACGCGTTTACGAGAAGATGGCGGACGCATTCGAAAACCGCGCCCGCAAGCTCACCAAAGGCGTCGTGAGCTGAATCAGCTCAGCAGCCGGAGCAGCAGGGTCAGCGCCGCTTCGCAGGTCTTGAGACGCACTTCGGTGCGGCCGATATCGCCGAAGCGATGCGCTTCATGCAGGATCGCGCGGTTCTCGCGGCAGGCGGCCACGTGCACAAGGCCGATCGGCTTCATCGCCGTGCCGCCGCCGGGTCCGGCGATCCCGGTGACCGCGACGGCGAGCTGCGCGTTCGAGTTCTCCACCGCACCTTCAGCCATCATGCGCGCGACCGCTTCGGAGACTTCGCCGGCATCGGCGATCAGATCGCCCGGCACGCCGAGCAGATCCTGCTTGGAACGGCCCGAATAGACGATGAAGCCGCGGTCGAACACGGCCGACGATCCCGGCACTTCGGTGAGGAGGCCGCCGATCAGACCGCCGGTGCAGCTCTCGGCCGTTGCGATGCGGAGCTTCTTGTCGCGCGATTCCGCGACGACGACTTCGGCGAGGCGGAGCAGGGGAGAGGAGAACATCGCTTAGATTATCCCTGCGTTCTTGAGTAGCGCAACGATGATCCCGGCCATCGCGCCCGCGATCATGTCGTCCAGCATGATGCCCATGCCGCCGGATTGCTTCTCGCCCCACGACACGGGCCAGAGCTTCGTGATGTCGAACAGGCGAAACAGGACGAACGCGGCGGCGTAACCGGGCAGTGTGAGCGGTGCGAAGGCGCAGGCGAGCCATTGGCCGGCCACTTCGTCGATCACGCATTCGGACGGATCGTCCTTTCCCGTCGTGCGCGCATAGAGGCCGGTCGACCAGACGCCGATACCGAACCCAACAACCGAAGCCGCGGCAAGCGTCGTCGCTCCCGCGTAACGCTGGATCAGCCACGCCAATGGCAGCGCGACGATGCTGGCCGCCGTCCCGGGTGCCACAGGCGAACGCCCGACACCGAAGAAGGTCGAAAGCAGCGCGGCCGCATTCATGGCAGGCGGATGGTGGCGACCGCCTGCGCGGCCAGCCCTTCACGGCGGCCGGTGAAGCCCATGCCTTCGGTCGTCGTCGCTTTCACGCTCACGCGCGAGACATCGAAGTTCAGGATCTGCGCGATGCGCGCGCGCATCGTCTCGCGATGCGGACCGATCTTCGGCGCTTCGCAGATCAGCGTGACATCGCAATGGACGATCGCCCCTCCGGCGTCGCCGACCAGTTTCGCCGCATGCGCGAGGAAACGGTCCGACGAGGCGCCGCGCCATTTTTCATCCGAAGGCGGGAAGTGCTGGCCGATGTCTCCGGCACCGAGCGCACCCAGGATCGCATCGGTGAGGGCGTGCAAACCCGCGTCTGCATCGGAATGCCCTTCGAGGCCATGCGTGTGCGCGACCTTCACACCGCACAGCCACACGTGATCGCCTGCGGTGAAACGGTGCGCGTCGAAGCCATAGCCGGTGCGGGTTTCGCCCATCTGCCCGAGCAGCAGGCGTTCGGCCGTCTGGAAGTCTTCCGCTGTCGTGACCTTCACGTTGGTTTCTTCTCCCGCCACCGTCCCCACCTTCAGACCCAGTTTCTCGGCAAGCGCCATGTCGTCCGTCGCATCGCCACCGGCATTGGCGCGATGGATCTTCTGGATCATGTCGTAGCGAAATCCCTGCGGCGTCTGCGCCCGATACACGCCATCGCGCGGCACGGTGTGCCACACGCCGTTGGCATCCCTCAGTTTCAGCGTATCGCCGACCGGCAGCAGCGGCACCACCGCTTCCGCGCCGTCTTCGAGTGCCGCGATCACGCGTCCGATCAGTTCCTGCGACGCCAGCGGTCGCGCCGCGTCGTGGATCAGGACAAAGTCGGGCCGCTGCGGCGCCAGTGCCTCCAGTCCGTGCATCACCGAATGCTGGCGGGTATGGCCGCCGGCCAGCGTAGGGTAAAGCGTCAGGCCTTCGGTCGCCGCGACATAGAGCGGCTGGTCCGCCGCTCCGATGACGACCTGCACCCCCATGATGTCGGCGCGCCGCGCGAACAGGTCGATCGACCGGCGCAGCATCGCCCTGCCGAGAAGCGGCCGGTATTGCTTCGGGACGCCGCCGCCTGCGCGTTCCCCACGACCGGCGGCAACGATAAGGGCGGCAATGCGGGACAAGGAGCGCTCCTCAAGTTGCCGCTTTATGCCTCAAAGCGCCGCATATCCCTATGCGTCGTGATCTTCATGCTGCATTGCGGTAGCACCTTCGAAAGGTTACACTGCTTAGTGAATAAGCACGAATGAATGGTGCCTAATTGGTGGGCAATTTGGCAGCGCAGGAAAACCAGCCTTTCTCGCCGGAGACGGGAGGCCAGATCGCGGCGGCCCTGCCGATGCCGATCATCATGGTTGCGGCCGACCAGCGGCTGCTGTTTGCCAACCCCGCGGCCGAGCAGTTCTTCGCCATGGGCGCCGGATTCCTTCGCCGGCAGAAGCTCGGCGACCTGGTCCCGTTCGGCAGTCCGCTTCTGCATCTCATCACCCAGGCAACGGAGCGCAATGCGTCGGTCGGTGAGCGCGATGTCGATCTCACGACGCCGCGCCACGGCGAGCGGCTGGCCGACGCGGTGGTGACGCCGGTGCCGGAGCCGGAAGGTGCCGTTGTGATCTGGCTGCAGGAGAAAAGCCTCGCACAACGGCTCGACCGCCAGCTTCTCCATCGCGGCGCGGTGCGCTCGCTGCACGGCATGGCGGCGGTGCTGGCGCATGAGATCAAGAATCCGCTGGCGGGCATCCGCGGTGCAGCGCAATTGCTCGAAGATGCGTTGCCCGAGAGCGAACGCAATCTCTCGCAGCTCATCGTCGCGGAGAGCGACCGCATCCGCGATCTGATCGACCGGATGGAAACCTTCGGTTCGACCCGCACCTTGCCGCGCGTGCCGGTGAACATCCATGAGGTGCTGGATCGCGTGCGTCGTGTCGCGGAAACCAGTTTTGCGATGCATGTGAAGTTCATCGAGGCATTCGATCCCTCGCTGCCATCGGTGCTGGGCGACCGCGACCAGCTGATCCAGGTGTTTCTCAATCTCGTGCGCAATGCAGCCGATGCCTCGCCGGAGCAGGGCGCGGAGATCACATTGACCACCGGCTATCGTCCCGGGGTGCATATGAGTTCGAACGGTGCGAGCGGCCGGGTGAGTTTGCCGCTCGAGGTCACCGTTCGCGACAACGGCAGCGGCGTGTCCGAAGACCTGGTGCCTTACATCTTCGATCCCTTCGTCACCACCAAACCACGCGGCAGCGGTCTCGGGCTGGCGCTGGTCGCCAAGATTATCGGCGACCATGGCGGCGTGATCGAATGCGAATCCATGCCGCGGCGCACGGTATTTCGCGTGCTGTTGCCCAAAGCCGATGAAGCGGAGAGCACATGATGCCGAGCGGTACCATTCTTATTGCGGATGACGATGCCGCGATCCGCACCGTCCTCAACCAGGCGCTGGGCCGCGCAGGTTATGACGTGCGTACTACCGGCACGGCTGCCGGCTTGTGGCGCTGGGTATCGGCCGGCGACGGCAATCTGGTGATCACCGACGTCGTGTTGCCGGACGAGAGCGGTTTCGATCTCATCCCGCGCATCAAGAAGTCGCGGCCCGATCTTCCGATCGTGGTGATGAGCGCACAGAACACGCTCCTGACCGCGATCACCGCGGCGGAACGCGGCGCGTTCGACTATTTGCCGAAGCCCTTCGATCTCAAAGAGCTCACCAGCGTGGTGCAGCGCGCGCTCGCAAGTCCCGGCAGCAAGCGCGAGACCCCGGCGTTGCCTGGCGAAGACCGTCTGCCGTTGATCGGGCGCTCGTCCGCGATGCAGGAGATCTACCGCGTGATCGCGCGGCTCACGCAGACCGATCTCACCGTGATGATCATGGGCGAGAGCGGCACCGGCAAGGAGCTGGTCGCACGCGCGCTGCACGATTACGGCAAGCGCCGGCACGGCTCTTTCGTCGCGGTGAACATGGCCGCGATCCCGAAAGAGCTGGTCGAAGCCGAACTGTTCGGTCACGAGCGCGGCGCCTTTACTGGCGCCACCAATCGCGGCATCGGCCGCTTCGAGCAGGCGGAAGGCGGCACGCTGTTCCTTGACGAGATCGGCGACATGCCGCTCGAAGCGCAGACACGCCTGCTGCGCGTGCTGCAGCAGGGCGAATACACGACCGTCGGCGGCCGCGTCGCGATCCGCACGGATGTCCGCATCATCGCCGCGACCAACCGCGACTTGCGCCAGCTCATCCAGCAAGGGCTATTTCGCGAAGATCTCTACTACCGGCTCAACGTGGTGCCACTGCGTCTGCCGCCGTTGCGCGAGCGGATGGAAGACATTCCCGATCTGGTGCGCCATTTCCTGCGCAAGGCGGAAGAGGAGGGCCTGCCGCCCAAGCACCTCGACAACGACGCGCTCGAGGTGCTCAAGAATTACCGCTGGCCGGGCAATGTGCGCGAACTGGAAAATCTCATCCGCCGCCTTGCCGTGCTCCACTCCGGCGATGCGATTTTGGGAAGCGCGGTTTCCGCCGAACTGAAAGAACCGCCGCGCATGTCCGACGCGGACGGCGAGGGCGAAGGCAGTTCTCTGAGCGCGATCGTCGACCGGCATCTGACCGCATACTTCCTGAGCCAGGGCGACCGCCTGCCGGCGCCCGGTCTCTACGACCGCATTCTTCAGGAGATCGAGCGCCCGCTCATTTCGATCTGCTTGGGCGCCACCCGCGGTAACCAGATTCGCGCCGCACACCTGCTCGGGCTGAACCGGAACACCCTCCGCAAGAAGATCCGCGACCTCGGCCTGGAGGTCGTGCGGGGGATCAAGGCGGACTGAAACCCGCCAAAATCGAGGCTTTGCGGCCGGGACCCGTTAAAGTGTGGCGATTCCTTTGCGCTGCATTCTTGCAACAGGCTGTGTCTTCGTTACACTCACGGCGCTTTTGCAAGGTTCTGCCGGGGGTTACGGCAGGGCGATTTTGAAGAGCGAGACCGGACCGCGGAAGGCCGGCCAACCCGCAGAGCGCGAATGACAGCTATTGGGACATTCGAGGCGCCAGCACCGCGCGGCGTATTTGGCCTTGTACGGGCGGCTTCCCGGCCGTCGCGCATTGCGGCCGCCGTCGGGGTGCTCTCGATCCTGTCGGGCGCGGTAACCTACGCCACCATCACCGGTCTCGCCCCCTACAACGCGACGCCGACCCGGCTGATCTGGCTTCTGCTCATTAACCTTGCGCTGGTCCTCAGCCTCGGCGCGCTGATCGCGTGGCGGCTGGTGCGGCTGTGGGCGGACCGGCGTTCCGGCATGGCGGGTGCAAGGCTGCATGCGCGCCTGGTCACCATGTTCAGCGCGATCGCGATCGTGCCCACGATCTTCGTCGCCATCTTCGCCGCGGTAACGCTGAACCTTGGCCTTCAGGCCTGGTTCTCCAGCCATGTGAAGGAAGCGCTCGGCAGCGCAGTGAACGTCGCACAGCTCTATGTGAAGGAACACGAGAGCCAGATCTCCGCGGACGCCTATCAAATCGCCAACGGCGTAGAAGGCGACCCACAACTGCTCGACAAGAATGGCAAGCTGCAGGTGCCGTATCTGTTCACCGTGCTGGCGACGATCACCAAGGACCGCGGCGTCCAGGCGTCCTACATCTTCAATTCCAAAGGCGCCGTGCTGGGCAGCACCAAGCAGCGCTTTCTGCCCGATCAGAAACCGCCGAGCCCGGCGGATTTCGCGCAAGCCGCGAAGAACACCATCGTCATCGACGCCAACGCGAGCATGGGCGTGGAGCGCGCCCTGATCCGCCTGCAAACCTTCACCGACGCCTATCTGATGGTCGTGCGCACGGTCGATCCGACGGTGCTCGGCTATTACCAGCGCACGGTGAGTGCAGTGTCGGAATACAACGCACTCGACCGGTCGCTCTCCAGCGTGCAGCTCGTGTTCGCGGCACTCTATGTGATGGTGTCGCTGGTCATCCTTCTGGCGGCGATCTGGCTCGGCCTTTGGGCCGCCAACGGTCTGGTGCGGCCGATCTCGAACCTGATCGCGGCGGCGGAGCGGGTGACCGAAGGCGATCTCAAGGCGCAGGTCGTGGTGGGACGCGGCGACGACGAACTCGGCATCCTGGGCGGCGCATTCAACCGCATGACGTCGCAACTCAATACCCAGCGCAGCGCGCTGATCGAGGCCAATGCCCAGATCGACGACCGCCGTCGTTTCACCGAGGCAGTGCTCGCGGGGGTGAGTGCCGGCGTGATCGGCATCGATGCGAGCGGCACGATCACCATCGTCAACCGCATGGCGGCGCGGTTGCTCAATGCGGCGCCCGAAGAGCTCGAAGGCCAGAACTATGCGGAAGGTCTTCCGGAGCTTGCGGCGCTGATCCATCGCGCGATCAGCGAACCGGTCGGCCGTGCCGCGGGCGAGGCGAGTGTGCGGCGCGCCGGCAAGACGCGTGTCCTGAGCGTACAGGTCTCCAGCGAACGGGGACCGCACGATGCCGGCTTCGTCGTGACGTTCGACGACATCACCGATCTCGTCTCTGCCCAGCGCACGGCGGCGTGGGCGGATGTCGCGCGCCGTATCGCGCATGAGATCAAGAACCCGCTGACGCCGATCCAGCTCGCAGCCGAACGGCTGAAGCGCAAATACGGCCGCGAAGTCACCTCCGATCCGGAGGTGTTCGGCCAATGCACCGACACGATCATCCGCCAGGTCGGCGATATAGGCCGCATGGTCGACGAGTTCTCCTCCTTCGCGCGCATGCCGCAGCCGGTGATGAAGCGCGAAAATGCGCAGGAGCTCGCGATCCAGGCGGTGTTCCTGCAGCGCGAGGGTAATCCGGACATCGCCTACGAAACGTATCTTCCCAAGGAGCCAATCTATTTCGAGGTGGATGGCCGGCTGGTGTCGCAGGCGCTGACCAACGTCCTCAAGAACGCAGGCGAGGCGATCGCATCGCGCAAAGCGAAGGGCGACGATACGCCGGCAAAGATTTCGCTCGCGCTCTCGCTGTCAGAAGACGGTCAGCGCGCGCTCTATCGCGTGACCGATAACGGCATCGGCCTGCCGCATGACGAACGGCATCGCCTGACCGAACCGTATGTGACGACGCGCGCGAAGGGCACGGGCCTCGGCCTCGCGATCGTGCGCAAGATCGCCGAAGACCACGGCGGAGAGATCGTCCTGGCGGATGCCGGTGACGGACAGCAAGGCGCGGAGGTCACGGTGGCCTTCGCGCTCAAACAGAAGAACACCCGAGAAAAGGGAGTGACAGATGAACAAGTCCGGGTCGCTGATCGCGCCTGAAATCCTGATCGTCGATGACGAAGAGGATATCCGCGATCTCATTTCAGGGATCCTGAAAGACGAGGGATTCGAGACCCGCGTCGCCTCCGACAGCGACAGTGCGCTGGCGGCGATCCGCTCGCGGCGGCCGCAGCTTCTGGTGCTCGATATCTGGCTACAGGGCAGCAAGCTCGACGGCATCGGCGTGCTCGAGACGGTGAAGCGGGAGCAGCCCGATCTGCCGGTGGTGATGATCAGCGGCCACGGCTCCATCGAGACGGCGGTGTCGTCGATCAAGAAGGGCGCCTACGACTTCATCGAAAAGCCGTTCAAGGCCGATCGGCTGATCCACGTTGTCGGACGTGCGCTCGAAGCCGCCCGGCTGAAGCGTGAGATCGCAGAATTGCGCCTGAAGGCGGGCGACGACGCCGATCTGATCGGCACCTCGTCGGCTGTGTCGCAATTGCGCCAGCTGCTCGACAAGGTCGCGCCGACCAACAGCCGCGTGATGATCACCGGGCCGTCCGGTTCGGGCAAAGAGGTCGTCGCGCGCCTGATCCACGCGCATTCGCGCCGCGCCGGCAACGCGTTCGTCGCGATCAATTGCGCGAATATGAGTCCCGCCCATATCGAAGAGGCGCTGTTCGGCGTCGAAGCGACCGACACGGCGCCGCGCAAGACGGGTCTGTTCGAGCTCGCGCACAACGGCACACTGTTCCTCGACGAAGTTGCGGACATGCCGCTCGAAACGCAGGCGAAGATCCTGCGCGTGCTGGTCGAGCAGACCTTCCAGCGGGTCGGCGGCACGACGCGGGTGCAGGTCGACGCGCGGGTGATCTCTTCCACCACGGCGGAGCTTCGTCTCGAAATCCAGAACGCCCGGTTCCGCGAGGACCTCTATCACCGCCTCAATGTCGTGCCGGTGCGGGTACCGTCGCTTGCGGAGCGCCGCGACGATATTCCGGCGCTGGTGACGCATTTCATGAAGCAGCTCTCGATGACGAGCGGCCTTCCGATCCGTGTGATCGGCGACGATGCGATGGCGGTGCTGCAGGCACACTCGTGGCCCGGCAATGTCCGGCAGTTGCGCAACATCGTCGAGCGCCTGCTGATCCTCGCGACCGACGACGCGGCGCAGGCGGTGAGCGCCGATCTGTTGCCGGCCGATCTCGGAACCGGCGGCGCGCTTGGCGGCAATCGCGGCGGCGATCTGGTGATCTCTCTGCCGTTGCGCGAAGCACGCGAGATCTTCGAGCGCGATTATCTCGTGGCGCAGATCAACCGCTTCGGCGGCAACATCTCGCGCACTGCCGCCTTCATTGGGATGGAGCGCTCGGCATTACACCGCAAACTGAAGTCGCTGGGTGTCGGACCGCTTGGCCGTGAGCAGCAGTACAATGCCTGAACCGATCTCCGCTGCATGATCGATCATTGGAGCGACCGAGCACCATCCGGCCGTATCGCCTATGTCAACGGCCGGTACGTGCCGCATGGGCAAGCCGCGGTGCATATCGAAGACCGCGGGCTGCAGCTTGGCGACTCCATTTATGAAGTGGTCGGCGTCCAGGATGGCCGCTTCTTCGATGAAGAAGAGCATCTCGACCGGATGGAGCGCAGTCTGCGCGAGATCGGGATGGCGATGCCGATGGGACGCGCCGCGTTGAAAAGCGTCATTCGCGAGGTCACCCGCCGCAACGGTCTCACGCACGGCTTGCTCTATATGCAGGTGACCCGCGGTGCGGTTCGCCGCGATCATCCGATTCCTGCCGGGCCGCCCAGGCCCACATTGATTCTCACCGCGCGCGCGCTTGACCCGGCGGCAGTCGCGACGCGGACCCGGGATGGGATCGCCGTGACGACCGGGCCGGACGAACGCTGGGGCCGCTGCGATATCAAGACGACTCAGCTCTTAGCCAACGCACTCGCCAAGACTGCGGCGCGCAAAAATGGGGCGTATGAGGCTTGGCTGGTCGACCGCGACGGCTTCGTCACAGAAGGAGCGTCCACGACGGCCTGGATCGTTGATGCAGAAGGGCAATTGCGTACCCGGGAACTCTCGAACGCGATCCTGCCGGGTGTGACGCGCCGGGTGATCCTGGAGGTCGCCGCCGAAGCACAGCTTCCGGTAGTCCAGAAGGCGTTTACCCCCGTCGATGCGGCGGCGGCACGGGAGGCCTTCATCTCTTCGGCGACCGGCTCGGCCGTGCCGGTGGTCGAACTCGACGGACAAAAGATAGGCGATGGAAGGCCCGGCCCGATCACCCGGCGCATTCAGGAGCTATATGCGGCACGTGCGACACACCCCACACACTAGGCCTTTCGCAAACGCAACAAATCGCTCTATGCTTGGGCAGTGCTTCGCAAAAGTAGGGGCGTGAGGCACAAACCCGGTGATTTTCCCATGAGCGAAAAACAACAAAATCTGCAGGACACCTTCCTCAATGCCGTTCGCAAGAGCAAATCGTCGGTGACGATCTTCCTCGTGAATGGTGTAAAGCTTCAGGGAAACATCACGTGGTTCGACAATTTTTGCGTACTACTGCGGCGGGACGGGCAGGCACAGCTCGTCTACAAGCACGCGATCTCGACCGTCATGCCGATGGGACCGATCCAGCTCATGGAGCAGGAAGTGGCCCACGTGCCGGAACCGGTCTGACCGCAAAGAAATCGCACGGCTACGAAGAGGGCCGCCCGCGCAATGCCTTCGTGCTCCATGTTGAGCCGAAGTCGCGGGCTCGCGGCGCGAGCTTCGACCGTGACGCCGAAGGCCGTCTCGCGGAAGCCGTCGGGCTGACGGCTGCGATCGGTCTCGTCGTCGTCGAGAGCTTCATCGCACCGATCGCAAAACCCACGCCGGCGACATTGATCGGAAGCGGCAAGGTCGAAGAGATCGCGGCCGCGGCGCGCGGGCTTGAGCCCGAAGTGATCGTCGTCAACGCACAGTTGTCGCCGGTACAGCAGCGCAACCTCGAGAAAGCGTGGAAGACGAAGGTGCTGGATCGCACCGCGCTCATTCTTGAGATCTTCGGCGAGCGCGCGCGCACCAAAGAAGGCACGCTGCAGGTCGAACTGGCGCATCTGACGTATCAGCGTTCGCGGCTGGTGCGGTCGTGGACGCATCTTGAGCGGCAACGCGGCGGTTTCGGCTTCCTTGGAGGTCCCGGCGAAACGCAGATCGAGGCCGACCGGCGGCAGATCGGCGATCGCATCCTCAAGATCAAGAAAGAGCTCGAAGGCGTGAAGCGCACGCGCGGATTGCAGCGGCAGGCGCGCAAACGCGTGCCATTCCCGGTGATCGCGCTTGTCGGTTACACGAATGCCGGCAAGTCGACGTTGTTCAACACGCTGACGAAATCCGAAGTGCTGGCGAAGGATCTATTGTTCGCGACACTCGATCCGACGATGCGCGGACTGAAGCTCCCATCTGGCCGCAATGTGATCCTGTCGGACACGGTCGGGTTCATCTCCGATCTGCCGATCGAACTGGTTGCCGCTTTCCGCGCCACGCTGGAAGAAGTGCTGGAGGCCGACGTCATCGCCCATGTGCGCGACGCCGCGCATGACGAGACGGCGGCGCAAAAGGCCGATGTGCTGAAGGTGCTGCACGATCTCGGGGTCGGCGAGGACCGTCCTGTCGTGGAGATACTCAACAAGATCGATCTTCTGGAGCCCGACGCGCGCGAGGCGCTTCTGGAGCGGTCCGACGACACGGTTGCGATCAGCGCGCTGAAAGGCGAGGGGCTGACCCAACTGCAGGAGCGGCTCGATCAAATGCTATCCGCGCACAGCAGCACGATGGCGTTGCATCTGGATGCGGCGGACGGCGAAGGGCTGGCATGGGTCTATCGCCATGCCCAGGTCGTCAGCCGCGAGGATGGCGAATCCGGGACCGAGCTTACGCTGACAGTCGATCCGGCCGATCTCGACCGGTTCAGCCAGCGCTTCGGAAGCCGTTTCGGTCCCGCTTCCGCCTGATACTCGCGAGGTCGGTAGCGACGACGCCGAAAAGATCCGACGCGGGACCCTTTTTCAGACCGGTTCGTCACCGAACCGCTAGAAACATCGGATAAACGCTGACATTAATTGTCCGTAATGATGGTCGGGAGGGGTGAATGAGGGAGGTCCGGATCGCGGCGGCTGTGTTTCTGTCCGCGTCCCTGTGTGCGACCGCGGCTCAGGCCGCGCTAGTGGTGTCGAAGGACCCAACCAGCAACGTCCAGTGCATGTCGGGCACGTGTAGCGCGACGGCCGCCAATGCGGTTCTAAATGTTGCCGAGTTGGAGAGCCAACTTGCCAGTTCTGCGGTGACCATCCAGCCGGGCGCAACAGCGGGCGACATCGTGGTGGGGGCGGATCTGAAGTGGTCCAGTCCCAGCGCGCTCACCCTGGATGCGTATCGCTCGATCTTCATTCGCCGTCCCGTGAGCGACAAAGCCGCCGGGCCACTAACCCTGACGACCAACGACGGCGGGACGAAGGGCACGCTCTCCTTCGACCGCTCCGGACACATCACGATTTCCAAGATCGCGACGCCGCTGGTGATCAATGGCAACACCTATCGCCTGGCGAGAAGCATCGCTCAACTGGCCAACAACATCGCGGCGAGCCCGAACGGGTTTCACGCATTTGCCAACGACTACGACGCACGGGTCGACGGCAGCTATATGACCGTTCCTATCGAGACAGACTTCGGCGGCACGTTCGAAGGTCTCGGCAACACGATCTCCAATCTGTCGTATCACGGCAGCGGCGATCAGGAGGTCGCGCTCTTCAAGGCGCTGGTCTCAACCGGCACACTCCGCGACGTCCGCCTGACCAACATCGACTTGTGGAGTCTGCAGAGCTTCTTTCAGATCATGGGTGGGCTGGTGGCCTACAGCGAGGGTCACATCACCCAGTGCTCTGTGACCGGAAAGCTCCGCAGCGACTTTTTCATGGTGGGCGGCGGTCTTGTCGGCGAGAGCTACGGTACGGTGGACAATTCGTTCGCCGGCGTAGACGTGGAGGGCGCCGAAGACGCAACCGTCGGCGGCATCATCGGCAGCGGCCATGGCACGATCCAGAACGTCTATGCGACCGGCGATGTCAGTGCAGGCGACGATTCGGACGTGGGCGGCTTGGTCGGCTATTTCATCGGCGATGTGCTCAGATCTTCCTATTCGACGGGAAAGCCATCGGGCGGCGCCCACGCAAGGATCGGCGGTTCGCTCGGCGAAAATCAGGCGTGGGCCAGCAACGGCAAGGTCACGAAGACCTATTGGGACACCGACACAAGCGGGACGGTCTTTGGCGTCGGCGGCACGACCACCAACGTCACACCCGGCACCAAGGGCCGTTCGACAACCCAACTCCAGGCCGGGCTGCCGGACGGATTCAAACCGGGAATCTGGAACGAGCGTGCCGGCTACAAACAATGGCCTGCCGTTTCTGGAGGCGATGCGGCCTTAGGTAGCGTCACTCGTCTTTCTTGGCCGCCTGCCAGAGGGCTTCCATTTCGTCGAGCGTTGCTTCTGCGGGCGTCCGCTCTTCTTTGGCAAGAGCGGCCTCGATCGCCTTGAAGCGGCGGACGAATTTGGCATTGGCCCGGCGCAGCGCGCTCTCGGGCTCGACATTCAGATGCCGCGCCAGATTGACGGCGACGAAGAGCAGGTCACCCATTTCTTCTTCAAGCTTAGTGGGATCGGCGCCGGCCTGCTGCGCCTCGACGATCTCGGCCGACTCCTCGGCCAGCTTGTCCAGCACCTTCGCGGCATTATCCCAATCGAATCCAACCTTTGCAGCGCGTCTTTGAAGTTTCACCGCGCGGAGGAGGGCGGGCAGGGCAGTGGGAACGTCGTCCAGGATGCCGGTCAGCGCCTTTCCTTCGCGCTCGCGCCGTTTGTGCTCATCCCAGGCGACCGTCTGCTCGGCGGCCGAACCGATCTTCACGCTATCGCCGAAAACATGCGGATGGCGGCGCACCATTTTCGCGGATATGGCATTGACAACATCGGCGAAATCGAACCGCCCGAGTTCTTCCGCCATGCGCGCGTGGTAAACGACCTGGAATAGCAGATCGCCGAGTTCGTCCTTCAGCGAAGCCCAGTCTTCAGCCTCGATGGCGCCGGACACTTCATAGGCTTCCTCGATGGTGTAGGGCGCGATGGTCGCAAAGGTCTGCTCGATATCCCACGGACAGCCGGTCTTCGGATCGCGCAGCCGGCGCATGATTTCAAGAAGGGAATCAATGTCTTCAGCGGGTTTGCTCATGAAACGAAACTAGCCGGTTTCAACGGGCCGGCGAAGCGCTAGGACGGACGAGATTTGGGATAAAGCACCGGCTGCCCAGCCAGCGCGAAAGTCGCGCCGTCCAGCACGACGTAAGACGGCGTCGAGAGGCCGCCCCAGAACGCGAACGGATCGATGGCATTGTGCCGGGACACGAAGAGCGTGAGCACGGTGCCGTGTGTCACCACCGCGACGTCGCGGCCGGCGTCCCGCGCGAGGATGCGACCAACGGCGCCGGAGAAACGCGCGAACACAACGCCGGCAGATTCCCGGCCCATAACGATGTCTGCAGGGCGCTCGAAGAACGCTTTGATCGAACGGCGAAGTTCGTCCTCGGGCGCAAAGCCCTGACCGGTGCGATCGTTCTCCTCAAGTCCCGCATGCGGTTCGACGGGGATGCCAAGATGCGTTGCCACCAGCGCGGCGGTCTCCAAAGCCTTGGGCTCCAGACTGGAGCAGAGGCGGCCGGTCCCTTCGGTCCTGAGCGCATCGGCCAGCCAAACGCACCGCGCCCGGCCCTGATCCGACAACACCCAGCGCGGCGAGGGCACATCCGGATCAAGAACGGGTTGCGAGTGCTTGATAAGAATCAATTTTCCCATCGCCGACGATCCGCCATGCGCTTGACCACTTCAATCGCTCACCTGGCGGGCAGAGCGCTGCTCAGTCAGGCAGCTTCGAAGGGAGCGTCAGGAACATCAAGGTCTGTGTCTGCGGTATACTGGGCGGATCCCGGGTTGCGAGGATAACTCGCATCGTGTCTCCCGAAACTTTCAGCGTGCCAGGCTGCTGGTCCTCCGCGCCAGTCGAAACGGTGCCGAGCGATCCTCCACTTTGCTTGAACGCGAGAATGTCGGGCTTCAACAAAGAGCCGATGCCGCCGATCACGTGGTTCTTGGCATCGATCTCGACGTTCCGAGGATAGGGGTTCGCCGGGAGAGTCTGGACCACAGAGAGCGTCTTCGCGTCGAACACCTCAAAGAAGTATGGCGCACCGCATGCGGGATAGACATGAACGCCATCGCGCGAAACCGCCAGATCCTGACAATTCTCACCGTCCGTCATCCTGGACCCCAGGTTCGTTATGTTGAGCTGGCCATTCGTCAGATCTACCGAGTAGTGATGCAGGGTCGCCGGATCGATGCTCTGCAAGACGGAGAAAATCTGCTTTCCATCGGGTGGAACGGCGATCATTCCTTTCGCAACGCCGGTCGCCAGCTTGGTGCCTGAAGGAACAGCAAAGATCGATCCCTGGTGACCGCTCACGGCCGACGCGTAGAGCGCCGGCTGCCCGAAAGGACGCGCGTACGCCATCGTGAAAAGCGAATCCATCGCATAGCCGACTGGAATCGCCCCTATCCTTGCGCCGCTGTCGGTGGCCAACTCGACGATCGAGTGCGCCGTCATGTTTGCAACGAAAAGGGTGCGGCCATCGCTGCTGACTTCCAGCGGACCGATAGCAGGCGCGACATTTGGCAACGTCGTGATGAGAGCTCCGCTATAGACGTTATATTCGCGGATCGAATTGCCCCCGTCGGTCACATAGACGATCGGCTCGACGGGATTGGCCGCGATATGCGTGACGTACTGTTTGGCGATCTCGATGTTCTTGGGGTCGGCCGAGCCGACATACAGTCCGACAGTCAGCGTCTCTGTGTCGGTGAAGTCGCTCTCACTGGTCGATACCGTGACCGTGGCGCGATAGAATCGATCGCGTTGCAGACCCTTCGGGTTCGCCTTGATCGCCAGCGTTCCGCCGGTCATGCCGCTGGCGCCGACGGACAACCAGGGCCGGTCCGAAACCGCCGTCCAGCTCACGGGATCGGCGCCCTGGGTCCGATCGACATGAACGGTCTGCGTCAGCATGTGCCGGCCGGGAAACCAGGACAATGCCAGCCCATCCGCGGAAAGAAACAGTTTGGGATCGGCTGGTATTGTCGCCGGCGCCGCGTGAAGATCGCCCGCAAACGCGCAGGCGATGCCGAGCAGCAGGGTCGCAAAAACAGTCTTCATCGCCGGTTCCACTTATGAGCGTATGCAGACTGCCGAAGTAGTATTCCTGCGGTTAAGAATTCGGAAAAAGATTGCGGCTGATCAGTGTTCTTCCTTGAGTTCCGCGATCGCTTTGCCGACGAAATCCCATAGCGGCTGATCGACCGGCAGCCTGCCGGCGTTGTTGGGATCGGCTATCGCGTCTTTCCATACCCGCGCCGCGCGTTCGTGCAGGCCAGTATCGCCGCCGGTGAATTGCTCCACCAACGCCATCCAGCGTCGCGCCATGTCCACTGCGGCGGGCGAGGTTGGATCGCCCTTTGCCATCAGCGTTCTGGCTTCCGCAAACAAATCCACGCGCCTTGACGGATCGGGCGCCCGAAACGACCGTCACGCTCGAACGGCAAGTCGCGGCAAAGAATTGGGTATCAAAAACTATCTGATCGAAGGCGTTTCCGGCACGGGCAAGACCACGGTCTGCAACGAATTGCAGCGGCGCGGCTACCACGCCATCCATGGCGACCGCGAACTGGCCTATCAGGGCGATCCGAAAACAGGTGCGCCGCTGGAAGGGCGCGCGAGATCGCGCTCGACCTGCCGCCCGCCCCACTCGCCTTCCCCTCTTTGGGCAAGACGCCGGCGCAAGGTGTCGCGATCGATCTCCAGAACGAAGACCCGGTCGCGCCGGACGGTGTCGCGATCGACGCCACCGCGCCGCTCGCGCAGGTGGTCGACGAAATCCTGCACCGGTGCGGCATTTGACCGGCAGGCCCGGTCTTCCTTAGGGTGTGGCGTCACCGGAGTTTCGCGCCGTGCATAGCATCGTCCGCATCTGAGATCCGCCGCGGGCTTTGGCTCGTGGTCCTTCCATAGCCGGTCAGCCGCGAACGCGCGCCAGCATTCTCTCATCAATTGGACGAGCTATGACCAAACCACACAACGGCGCACACGCGCCGGATTCCACATCGCAATCCAGCCTCGACATCCTTCCGGAAGCCCGCCGCGACGCGGTGCGCACCGCGTTGCGCGCCGCTTTCGGTGCAGGTACGGCGCGCGCCTGGCGTCCGATCTCAGGCGGCGTGTCGGGCGCCGCCATTCTGCATTTCGAGATCGGCGAGCATCCCTATCTGCTGCGGCTCGAACCGGAGCGCATCGCGCTCCACAATCGCGAACGCGGTTTCGCCTGCATGTCGGCGGCGGCCGCGGTTGGCGTTGCGCCGCCGGTTCATTATGCCGATGCGGCCGATGGCGTGGCGATCATGGACTTCATCGCCAACCGGCCGCTGACGACGCATCCGGCGGGTGCGCTCGGCCTGGCGCGCGACCTTGGCGCGTTGCTGGCGCGCGTGCAGGTGGCGCCGTTGTTCCCCGATGCGGGCAACTATCCGCAGAGGATCGGCGACATGCTGGCCGCGCTCGACGCCACCGGCCACTTCGCACCCGGGCTGCTGGAGCCGCACCGCGAAGGTCTCGCGCGCATCCGCGCCGCTTATCCGTGGGATACAGCGGCGCTGGTGTCGAGCCACAACGATCCCAATCCGCGCAACATCCTGTTCGATGGCGCGCGGCTGTGGCTCGTCGATTGGGAATTGGCGTTCCGCAACGATCCGCTGGTGGACGCAGCCATCCTGACGACGGAGATCGCCGCGGCGCCGGAGGCGGAGGAGGTGCTTCTCACCGCCGCGTTCGGCCGCGCGCCGGACCGGGCGCTGCGCGCGCGGCTCGCCGTGGCGCGGCTGCTGACCCGGCTGTTCTACGCCTGCGTGGTGCTGGACGTGTTCGTCAACGCGCCGGATTCCCCACGCGGCACGAACCTGGACGCCTTCACCCAGGCCGGATTTCTGGCGGCCGTGGCCGACGGCAGGCTGAAATCCGGCGCGCAGGAAACCGCCTACGCCTTCGGCAAAATGTCGCTCGGAGCTTTCCTCGAAGGCGTGACAGCCCCACATTTCGGCGAACTTCTGGAAACGGTGAGGCAGGGCTGACAGACGGGGAATTCGGTAGAAATCAGCCCTCCGTGCGGCATCAGAATATCGTATAAGTAATATTATGGGAAATTTACCGCGCTACCAAACGTAGCAGTAACAAAGAGTTGCACGCTTTGCTTTGAACATTTGGACGCAAAAAATGTTTAGCCCGATGTGGGAAAAATATCTTGACACTGCACCCTGACGCTCTCCGATCTCGCGCCGAATCACTCCGCCGCGAAGCCGACCGGCTCGCCCAGGACGCGCGCAACATCGAAGAACGCCGGGAAGCCGCCGCCGACCATGACCGCCGCAAACGATGGATTTACTACTACGCCATGGAGGCCGCGAAGGGCAGCGACGTGCTGGCCGACATGACGGCCCGCCTCGGCCTCTCGGCGAGCGACGCCCTCGCCCTCCTGCGCAGCGCCGAACAAAAATACGGCCGCATAGCCCGCGCCCGCCGCGACCGCGAAATCTGCAATCTCGCATGGACCCACAGGAACGCAGAGATCGCGGCGCGCTTTGGGATGCATCCGAACAGCGTCAGTCGTATAATCTCTAAACACACGCGAGGGTGGCTTCGCGTGAAGTAACGGGGACAAGATGAAAAAATTTCTGCTGGTGGCGGCAATCGGGATTGCCCTCGCATCAACACAAGCCCATGCGAGCAGCCGCCTACGCGAGCTCTGCAAAGATCATCCTCTGACTGGCGATCAGTGGTGCAATGCCTATATGGCAGGCGTGGCGCACGGCCTGATCGTCGGCGAGCATTTTTGGGGACGCGGAGAGACCTGCGTGCCGAACAACGTCGATGGCGAGCAGGCGCGCGTGATGCTTAATGCGTTCATGACCCAGCACCCCGATGTGCTCAACGAGCCAGATGCGGCTATCGCCGCGCGTGCGCTGTTGCAAGGGTTCGGGTGCCAGCCGCCTTCGCGGTACTGACGCTCTTTGACATTGTGAACGCGGTTCCTGCAGCAGCGTCGCCCATGACGTTGCCGCCGGTTGCATCGTCGCCCGTGGCGCTGGTGGCCGTCATCGTCGGCCGTGACGATTGCAGATCGAGCAGCGCCGCGAGGATGGCCGTTCGTTCGCCCTGCGGATGGCAGCTGTTCGTAGATCCTCGCGTCATCGCCGACGATGCCGGAATCTCCCATCGTCGACGGCATCTGTGGTCGACGTCGTGGGTAATTGGCCGACCGTTTCGGCACGAGCGCGACCACAGACCGAATTTTAGAGCACGAAAAAGGGCGCGGAAGCCGTCCCGCGCCCTTTGCCGCTGTTCTGCGTCGAAGCTTATGCGCCGTCCTGTGTCGCGTTGGCGAGGGCTTGCTTGAGCAGTTCGTGCGCCTTCGGCGCGCCCGCCGTCGCGCTAAGTTCGGTTGCCGGCTGCAACGTGACCGGCGCGGCTGGCGCGGGTGCCGGTGCAGCGGCCGGCGTCTTGGGAGCGGTGGCGCCGGTGAATGCGTCGACCGCGGCGGCGCCGAGCTTGGTCACGTCGTCGGCAATCTGGGTCGCGCCTTCTGCGGCCGGGATGTACTGGCGAACGGCCGGGATCGCGACCATCACATTTTCGACGGTTTCGAGCCGTTCGAAAAAGCTTTCCAGCGCGCGCGCCAGCGTGTCGGGGTTTGTGTTGGTAAAAAACTTCCAGTTCACGTCACTCTCCTTTGTGCATCGTTTCGTGATGCAGTCCGACGACGCGCACGGCACTTTGCCGCCGCTGTGTTCGTTGCAGGCCCATCGCAAGGCCAAGATGCTGTTCAATCGCCGTCACGCGCGACCGCAGATCGGTGAGCAGCGTCGCGAGATACCACGTCGTCCCGATGCCGGTTCCGGCGATAGAGAGGCAAAGCGCCGCCAGCGCGATAACGTCGGCGACCGTCATTCGCGCACCAGCAGAAAGAGCACGAGCGCGCCGCCGACAAGCCATAGGATGCCGCTGCTGCTGCCGAGCGCCGCTGTCACTGTCGACGTTGTCGTGGTGCCGGTGTTGCTTATGAGGCCCTCGGAAACCTGCTGCTGCAATGCCTGGGCTTGCTGCTGCCAGATTTGCGCGGCCTCCGCCGTGCCCGCTATGTCCTTCGGTGTCCACGGTCGCCCGAGCGTCTTTGACACTTCGGCCGCAAACGGTGCCGCGTTCGCGCCGCTGCCCCATGCGCCCCCTGCGTGAAAGCTGTCCGGGATGCCCAGCGCGTTGCGCATCTGCGAGAGGTTCACCCGCAGTTGAAAGGCGTTTTCCTCGTTGACGTTGTTCTGCGAGGGCGCGCCGCCGCCGAACAGTCCGGCAATCGTCTGGCCGATGCTGATAACGGTTTCGGCAATCGAAACGGGGTCCATCTTAGGTCCTGAAAAAAACGAGGTGGTCGAGCTGCACGGTCTGCACGTAGCCCGCTGCAATCCATGACGACGGCGTTGCAATCGAGGTGTCGTGGTAGAAGGTCGCGCCGCCCGTCAGGTCTGCCAGCGTGCCCTGCGTCGCCTCTTGCGCGATGTTAAGGCACTGCTGAAACACAGGGTCCGACGTGTCGACGGTGGTTATGACCGCAAGGTTCGGGTCGCCCGGGTTCCAGCACGAAAACTGCTTAGGTGACTGGCACACCGATGCAACGCCGAGCAGTCCGGCCGGAAACTGGAAAGGGTCGGCAACGCGGTTCATGACCACATTGGCGACGCCCTGCTGCGCGTCCGACGTTTCGCCGCGCGCTTCGCCGTAGATCGTCTGCGCCAGCACCATTTGAGCGTCGGTCGCATTCGATGGCGTCGGCGACGTGCTGCCGGTCGTGCCGTCGTCTCCGGTGTCCACGCTATCGCCGCCCGTGTCGTCGACCGGCTGCTGCGTCGTCCACCAATAGTAGAGGCCGAGGCCGATAAGCGCCGCGATGATAAGCCCGCGTTCGTCCATCGCTCACAGCCCCCGCAGTCCGCCGAGAGAGAGGTGCAGAGACACGCCGCCGCCCGGTGCGAACTTCTTTAGGCCCTGTTCAATCGTCGTCAGGTCCAGACCGTCGCCGCCGCCGCCGCCGAGAATGTGCGCCAGCGTCGCGTCCTCTTGCTCTTTGCTGCTGCCGTCGCCGCCGCTGTTGCCCTGCGTCGACGATGGCGGATTTGCAACCGGCGTCGTGGTGCCCGGCGGTGTCGTCGACGAACCGCTGCCGTCGCCCGTGCCCGTCGTCGTGCCGGTGCCGGTCGTCGTCGTGCCCGTCGACGTGCTGCCGCCGTCTGCCGTCGTCGACGGTGAAAGAACGAACTTCCAAACGAGAAACCCGGCAACGCCGAGGATGAGCAGATCGGTCAAGGCTTAGCCTCCCAAGCAAACGGAAACCGGCACGGCCGAAGCCTGCGGGTTCCAAACGTAAATGTCGGCCGACGTTTCGATTTGCAGCGGTTGCGCGCCGACTGTGAGCCATACGCCTTTCGTCGCGCTGATCGTCGAACCGCCGATGCGAACCGGCCCGACCGCGCCCGCTGCAATCGAAAGGTAGGCGTAGCGCGTGCTGTTCGAGCCGGTCACAACCTGCGTCGCCGCGCCAGCACCACACGAAACGTCAGGCTGGTTTTGGAACAGCGACGGCACGCGATTGCCGGTGAGCGTTGGCGGGTCGCCGCTGCCCATCAGAACGGTAAAGGTGACGCTGACCGGGCTGCTGTTGGTGACGGTCACGTCGGTGAACGAACAGGTGTAAACGTCGCCGCGATAGAGCAGCACCTGCTGGCCTTGGTCGAACGAGACGAAAAGCTGCTTGTTGGTCAGCAGCAGCGCGAACCACTCGCCGCCCGGAAAGGAAATCGTCGTCGCCGCGCCAGAGGCAAGCGTCATCGTCGAATTTTTGAACTGCTGCGCGTCATCCATCACAGCACCTTCAATATGACGAACGCGAAAACCACGCCGAGCAGCGCCGCCGCGCCGAGCGGTGTCACGTCGAAGGCTGTTGCGCCGAGTTCGACATGCGACTTATCGCAATCGCATGGAGCTGCGATCGTCGCCGGTGACGATGCGCGATCGCTCATCGTCGCGGCCGACGTTGCGCCCTGGTGCTGTGCCGCCTTCACCAGTGCCGCGTGCGCTTCACGCTGCACCTGCCGCCGCACAGCGCGGCGGTAATTCGCGACCGGCACTGTGCGCGTAACCTGATTGTTCGGCGACACACTGGCAAAGCCTGCGCTTCGCGGTGCCTTGAAGATCGGCCGGTCGGGATCATCCCCGCCCGCGCCTGTCACAAGCGGCACCGTGAAGGCCAGCCGTTGCGAGAGCGGCAGGCTTTCGTCGACTTCGACGTTGCGGCTTGAGGGCCGGAGCTTCTTTCGTTTGAGAACCGTCACGGTTCAAATCTCCTGTAGCAGCAGCACGCCGAGCACGACGACCACAAGCAGCGTCATGATTGCGTTATCTGCCGACTGTTGAAATTCCGGCGTGTTGGGAGAGCCGGTTATCGCGTTGTCGAGCCCTTGCAGCAGTTCGAGCGGTGCAACGCCGTTGGGCCACGCCGAGGGGCCGGTGTCCGCTTCGCCCAGCAGGTTTTCGCTGCCGCCCTCTAGCGTGATGGCGTTGCGCAGATCGGCCGCTGCTTGGCCCGGTGTCCATTGCGTCGGGTCGAACAAAAACTGCAAGGCACCGTCGACCGTGCCGTTGCCGGTCGGCGTGCCGTTGCCGATGTTCTGCCCCCACGTCGCAATCGCCTGACTTGCGGGGTCCGAACCAAAACCGCCGAGGTCGGCAAGCATGGTTTCGTCCACGGCCGCTTACCCCTTCTTGTTGTGCAGCGCGATGAACAATCCCCCGGCGACAAGCCAGAGGATGATCGGAATGCCGAGCGGTGCCGACGCGAGAAAACTTGGCTGCGCCGCCGTCGTCGTGATTATCGGCTGCGTGCTGCCGCCCGCGAACGTGTCATGCAGCAGCGTGCCGAGCGCGGCTGCGCCTGCGGTGAGCGATGAACCGATGCCGCCGCTGCTGCTGCCGATGCCGGAAAAGGTCGTGTCGCCGAACTGAAACGGGTCGCTAAGCGGGTCCATCTGGAACAGGCCGTTGCCGTCCTGAAAGATGTTCCCGGTTTCCTGATCGTCGAACGCGCCCGACAAATCTTGCCCGGTGCCGAACCAAGACAGATCGAGGCCGTCTGTGCCGTCCATTTTTTTGTGTCTCCATCCGGTGACGACCGGCCCGCGCTTTCACGCGAGCCGGTGTCCCGCTTAGGCGTTCAGAACGCCGAGGCTTTCCGCGATGACCGGCATATTGATGCCGCCCGCCGCGTGCGTGGTGTGCAGTTCGAAGTCCGCGACGTTGCCGAGCTTCAACGGATGCGAGTTGCCATCTTCGCTGCTGTCCCAGATCACGAACCCGCTCTGCGAGGCCCGCAGGCTCTGCATCGCTTGGATTTGTTCGTTCACTTTCGAGTTGCGATTGATGACTTCCTGCTTGTTGACCAGCATGCGGAAGGCGGTGACTTCGCTGTCGGCCGCGCCGAAGCTGAAGCGGTGGAACGTCGCGCGGTTAACGTCGCCCTGGTACTTGTGGGTGTGGGTGTATTCGTTACCCGAACCCGAGGGCACCTGTTCGTTCCAGACTTCGGTGCGCCACAGTTGCAGCGCCTGCGCCGGATCGGCGTCGACCACGTCGGCATAGGCGATGAGGCCCGGGCCGGTCGCGCCGACAATGTCGATTTCCATGCGCAAGGTCCGAATGCCGTTCGGGATCGGACACTGCGGCGACGCGCGCCCAGTGCAGAGACCCGAAAAATAGCCGGTGTTCGAACCCTTCATGCCCATCCGCACGAACGGGATGGTCAGCACTCGGTTCGTCGAGTAGGCCACCATCTTTTCGAACTGGTTGAGCATGTCACGCTGTGTTGCCGTGACACTGTGGATCACCTGCCCGTTAGCGATGATGCGAATGCCGGTAATCATCGCCAGCGTAAGCGTGCCGGAGAAGAGCAGGTGAATGGCGCGATACGTCACCCCGATAGACAGATCGAGGTACGCCGTGCCGGTTGCGAGGACGTTTTGCACGGGAGAAAGCAAGCGGCTTTCGACCGGCAGAACAGATAGGACGCGCGCCGCGAGACCGTTGGGAAGCATCGCCTTCGCCGCCGAGCCATGCTGTTTAGCGTGGTGTGCGTGCTTGGCGTGCTTCGCGGCTTCTGCTGCGTGCCTCTTGTGGATGAGCGACATGCGCGTGGCCTCCTGTTAGGCCGACGCGGAGCTGTCGAACATGTTGAGAACGATGATGGCGATGGCGCATCCTGCGGCCGTCAACAGCACCGTTTTGAACTCTGTAGACATGACTTGCTTTCCTGCGTTTTAGCTACGCCTCGGAAAGCCGTCGTTGCGCTGTAGAACGTGCGCCGGAATCGCTGTCAATCTCCCCCCCAGGGTGCAGCGTCGTCGACGACGATGCGATCCTATCGCCAGAAATGGCGATGCCGGATTCCTAGAGAACGACGCGCCGCTGTGTCTTGCCGGTGGTGAGTTTTCCCGCATTCCATTCGACGAAATCGAAATTCTGCGAGGGGAGAAGCTTCGCGTTCTCGCGGCCAATGTCGGATAGAACGGCGTCGCGCGCTGTGGCGGTGTGGAGCGCGAAAAAAAACTTCCGGCTGCACATGCTGCGCCAGATCGTTGCCACGTCCTGCGGCCGCTGCGACGCGCCGTAGATCGAAATATTCAGGTGTCGGCCCTGTAGGACGGCGGTTCGAAAGCCGGTGAACGCTTTGCTGTCGGCGATGCGCTGTCCGAAACACTCCGCCATTTCGTCGACCGCCAGCGCGACGGCCTTTAGCTTCGCCTGCTGGCTGTAACGGATTAGCAGCCATGCGGCACCGTCGAGGGCTTCCGGCATTGCGCCGACCGACGGGGTGAGCACATAGCGAAAGCCGGTGTGCCAGTTGTCCTTGAGCAGCTTGGAGAGTTCGGGAAGATTGCCGACGCGCTTGAACCGCTGCTGCCGCCATTCCAGTTCGTCGCCCCACGGATCAATCGCGAGCACATGCGAGTGCCTGCCGACCAGCGCCCGCAGCATTGTGCTTTTGCCGGTGCCGGTCGCGCCGTTGACGGAAACGACTTCACGCATGGTCGCGGCCCTCGGTGTGCGCGAGAATTTCGAGTTTGCGCCGCGCCGCCTCCGGAACGTCGAGCCAGCCCAGCACATGCAGCACGCCGCAAATGTAGGCGTCGATGTATAGCGCCCTGTCCTTTTCGTCCGTCAGGTGCGCGATGCGTTGCGAGAGCGTGCCGTTGCGCGGTGTCACGTCGTCGTCTCCGTTTTGTTGATCGGGGTCGCGCGCCTGGCCTTCACTTCCTGCACGACGGCGTAACTGAGCGATGCGCCGAATCCGAGCAGGATAATCCCGTCCTTTAGGTGCATTTGGTCTTTGTCGATCAACCATTGCATGTAGGGACTAGACTTCGCGATGCGATAGAGCGCGCCCGCAGCAGCGCGCGCGTTCTCCATCTTCGGCACGTTCACCAGCGTTTGCAGGGGCGGCGGGTAGTAGAGGCCGACAACGTGTCCGACCGCCGGAAAAATCTGGATGAAGAAATCGGCGAACTCCGCTTCTGTCATCAGTTCGACCGGCACGGCAACGAGCGCGTCGACCATCGGTGCCGTTGGGCCGGTGTCGTCGCCGACCGGGAGCGGCGCTATCGGCACTTCACGCAACGGCGGCGGCGCGGCGTCTGGTATCGCCGCGCCTTCGCTTGCGGGATTTAGCCCGCTGTCATCGTGGGCCTCCTCTGTTGCGCTGTCAGAGTTCATCAAAGACGGTTCCGGATTTTTTTTTGGCTCCGGCGTCTGCTCCGGTGTCGGTGTGCTGCTGTTCGGGTTCGGGTTCGCGAGGGTTTCCACCACGCGCAAGGATTTTTTGGATCGCGCCCTTGGAGAGCGGCGAGAATTGGTTGCACGCATTGTCGTCACAGCGGCCGGAACCGCTTCCCTTCTTTTCGTCAATACGAACCGTCATCGGCCCGCTGCACGCGGGGCATGTCGTCTTAGTCGTCACTGTCGGGTCTCCACGCGCACGGTTTCGCCGAACACGTCGACGAGCGCCGCGCGGAAGCGGCCGTCGATTGTCTCGCGTCGGAAATCGGTAGGCACAAGGATCACATTGGCGTCGGCGTCGTAGTGCGCGTCAGCGAAATATGACCGGTAGGTGGCAGCGCCGAGCACGTCGGCGAGGCGCGCCCCGTGCCCGTTGAAATTGTTGCTGACCGGCACGTCACGCGCTTCCTTCGCCTTGTCGAGAAACCCGGTCCATCGTTCGTCCGTTAGCCAGTTCTCGGGGCTGTAGCGCCGCACGGTCGCCAGCGGTGGCCGCGATGTTCGCCGCCGCGCCTGTTCGGCGTCGTGGTGCGCGTTGTAGGCGTCGACGCAAGCCAGCAGCAGCGGCAAGGCCGGTCGGCGTT
Source organism: Rhizomicrobium sp. (assembly GCA_036490455.1). Classification (GTDB taxonomy): domain Bacteria; phylum Pseudomonadota; class Alphaproteobacteria; order Micropepsales; family Micropepsaceae; genus Rhizomicrobium. The sequence continues at coordinate 41,388 of DASXDS010000049.1, read as the reverse complement.
GTGCCGTCGCCCGCCACGCTGCCAGCGCCTTCGGCTGCGAGGCGTCCGGTTCCGGCCGCCACGCCTTCCAAAAATCGGAAAACTCGGTGTCTGGCGTCCCGCGGTTCAAAAATTCCGGCAGGGGTAAATCCCCCCCACCCCCCTGCGGGTCTGGGGGGGTTAAGGGGGGTATCTTCTGTCCTTGTCCTTGTCCTTTCGCGCGTGAGGCGAAGTGCAGCATAGGCAAGGCATTGTTTTCATTAGAGGCAGTGTCGTTTTCGCCTGAATTATCTTTAGACTTCGCGCGGATTTGGCGTGATTTATCCTCGCCCTTCCCTCTCAGTTCGGCAGGATCGCCGCCGAGCGCCGCAGCAGGCCCGCCAGCGGGTGCGCTTTTCTGGGATGCCGGTGCCCATAGACGGCCGTCCGCCGCCGTCACGCGACCGCCCGCGAGCAGCACGCGACGAATTGAGGTCCACTTGCGGAGAGAGACGCCCAGCACCCCGGCGACATAGCGGCCGTCATCGGGAATGCTCCCCCGGTAATCAACCATCAGGTCGTAGAGGATCGCCAGCGCGCCCTTGGCCTCGAACCCCATCCCCTGTGTTAGCCGGATGAACTCGGGACCAATGGGCCGGTAGAACGGGCCGGTCACGGGGTCCCCCGCTTGAAGGTGTCGCACTCCGACATCAGGGTCTTGCCGACCAGCACGACGTGCTCATGCGAGCAGTGCCATTCGTCGACCGGCAGGGTGATGGTCCGGCCGGGATGCAGTGCCGCCCAGATCACGCCAACCATCATCAGCGCGCACACCGTAAAGCCGATAATCATGCCCCACGTCACAACCCGGTCTAGTAGGGGGTCGCTCACAGGGGGGGCCTCCCCATCGGGTCGGTGCGTTCGTCGCCGCCGTATACGCGGGGGGTTTCCGATAGCCCGGTGGGGGCCTCGCGCCGGGTCGGCAGGCCGTACCAGTAGGGAGCCCATCGCCTGCCGAAAAAACCTATGCACCCGGTAGCCCCCTCGGGCCAGTTGCCCAGGTCGGCAAGGTGCATCCGCACAGCGCGCCGGTCATCGTCGTGGTGCGCGTTGCCGGGGGGGAGCGTGTAGAGCCGGGTAGCGAGCACGTACCCCCGGTCATCGCAAAACGAGAGAGCCGCGCGCGCGATCATGACCGCACCTTCCCAACTAGGTTCGGGTCGATGTCTTCGAGGTCGCCGATGACCGCATAACGGCGGGTCTCATCGGGCAGGTGTCGGCGCGCCGTTTCGGTGATGCACTCGCTGTTCCCGCAGGCGTCGGAAGCGAAGAACGTGCAGGCTTGTAGAAGCTGTCCCGCCTCGTCGAACGAGAGGGCAGCAAAGCGTTTGATCGTCATGTGGTGTTGTCCCCGTAGTCCCCCGTAGGGTCGGGGGGAGGGTCGTCGCGCCCTCCCCCGCCCCGTCACCTAGTCGCCGCCCACGGGGGGGAGAGCGGCGATAGGTGGAATCATGGTTTCGCGGTGTAGCCGTAGCCGAGCGCAGTAGCCGGGCCGGTCGCGTCCCATCCGACCATCGCAAAGGCGGTGTAGCCCGGCAGGTCGTTGCCCTCGTCGTCGGCTGGCCAATGCGTCGCAACGGCCGCGTCGACGAATGCCTTGCCGGTGCCGCCGCCCGCCACGTTCGCGACGCGCGCGACGTTGCCGGACTCGTTGAAGTAGGTGAGCGAGAAACGCTGCATGTGGGTTGGTCTCCCCGTTGAGTTGGAGTCGCGGGTCGGGGCCTGACCGGCTTTCCGAGGCGGGAAACCCCGCCCGCGACCGTTAGCTAGCAGCCAACAATCCTATGGTGGGACACAGCCCCTCGTAGCTTTCAAGCGCACAAAACGCGAGATATGGTGGAGGCCTAGACTCTCGTTGCCGAGGCGGGGACCAATGAACATTGAACAAGTGCTTGAGCGCGCGCGCGAGCGCGTGCAGCCGAACAGCGAACGCGAGCTTGCCCGTCACCTCCGAGTCGAGCCGGTGCAGTTGCTGCGGTGGTCGCGCAAGACTGCCCGCCCCTCCGACAACGCAATGATACGTCTTTCCGATGCTGCGGGGATCACGCCGGAGGAAGGACTGCTGCTACTCAACATGTGGCGCAGCGACGGCGAAGCTGCCGCAATATACGGCCGAATGCACAAACAGTTGTTGAAGAACGGCGATAGTAGAAAGCAAGAACAGCGCAAGGAACGGAGAAACACTAAGCAATAAATCTTGTAATATTATGGGAAATATTTTCCCGACGTTTCACTTCGCATACCCTGTCACAAAGGGTATGTTTCATGGTTGGGCAAGGATCGTCTGCGGCTTGGTTTGCACGGAGCATGCTGCCGCGCGGTGGCTGGGCAATCGTGATCGAAGTTCAGTGCGGGTTTGACGAGAGCGGAACGCATGCAGGCTCGCCGTTTCTGTGCGTCGCTGGCTATGTGATCGATCAGGCGCAGATGGCGGCGTTTGACGACGACTGGAATGCCACGCTTGCATGGAGCGAGTTACCACACCGGCTTGAGTATTTCCGGATGAGCGAATGCGCGCCCGATCCGGGCAATGGGCCGTTCCGGGGTTTGAGCAAAGGCCAGCGCATTCAGGTTGCGTCGCGCATGATCGGGACGATCAAGCGGCACACGTACGCCGGGATCGCGGTGAGCATCAACGAGCAGGAGTTCCACGAGGCGATGCCGCCGCATCCGCTGATCGGAACGCCCTATACGTTCTGCGCCCATGTGCTGCTGGCAGGCATATCGAACCTCATAGACGCGCGGCCTGAGATCGAGCGCGCCGCGTATATCTTCGAGGCCGGACATGCGAGCGCACCGGAAGCGAATGCGATCATGACGCTGCTCTTCAAAAGCCCGGATGCCGCGCAGCGGCACCGCTACAACGGCCATGCTTTCGTTCCCAAGGTCGGCAATCCGATCGTGCAAGCTGCCGACCTGCTGGCATGGCAGTGCTATACGGCCAAGAAGCGGGAATTGGCTGGCCATCCGCCACGCAGGGATTTCGTGAGCCTCACGCAGCACCCGCACAGGCACGTGCATATCGGAACGGCGAAGATAGCGGAACTGGCAGACGCCTTCGCAAACGCCCTGCCCGACGCGGATACGTTCAGGCGCCTCTACCTGGGCGACCGGTGACACGGCCGAAAGCCTTGTCGAAATCCTTCGGGTCGTCGCTGGCTTCGACCTCGCGCGCCACATCCAGGAACCGCTTGTGCTGCGCGGCTGCGGACTCTTTGGGCTTCTTCTTCGGTTTGGGCTTGGGGCGCTTGGCGGGCATAGGCCGTCTATAGCAGGTTCGAACCATTAACGCTTCCCTAACTGCCGTTGCGCTATGCTCACACCCGGAGCGACCCTACGGCCGTTCCGGGGCGTGGAAACCCCTCGATTAGCGGCGCAAGTGCCGCCGCAAACGCACTCCTCGACCTATATGGTCGGGGAGGCATACGGGCATGTTCAGGGCGAAAGCCTAAAGCCGTATGCGGCTCTCCTAATCGAGGCTTTCCAACTCCCCGATCACCAGAGGGAGCAAAAGCACATGCGCATGGAGTTTCGCCCACGGGCTGGCCGCGCTATAACGCCGGCATGAGCGATGGTCTCTACATCAGTGCTGCGGCTCGCGCGGAGTTGGCGGAGATAGTGCTACGTGAATTCGGTCTTGTAATGCCTCCAGATCGCCTCGACCCAGCGTTACGCCGACCCAGCCCTTCGTCGTCAGGAACATCAGCAGGGCCGATCCGTCACCAGCAAGCCGAACGTCAGCCTGCTTCGCATCAAAGTCCTTCACCATCTCCATCGGAGACTCCTAGGTAGGTCGCACTCCTAGGATACAGCGAAGCCCCGGAAGGTTCACGCTTTCCGGGGCTTCTGCTTACCAAGGGATTTCCTCAGGCTCTTGGGCACGAGTTGTTTGGATAGGTGAGGCGGCGGCCTTTGAAGCCGTCTAGGGCGATCTCGCTGCGCCTCACATCGTCCACACCAAGCTTTTCGCGGGTGTTCTGCCGGAAATCGAACTCGGTCACGTAACGCTGCATATGGCGCTCGCTGACCTTCTGATAGGTGCCGATCATCCCGCGCTTGAACACGCTGAAATAGCCTTCCAGAGTGTTCACATGCACGTCGCCGCGCACATACTCGCGCTTCGAATGGTTGACGCTCTCGTGCTTCGCGACCGGCGGGAACATGTAGTACTGCGCGCCATCGGTCACGAGCCGGGTCCATTCCTCCACGTTCTTCGAAATGACCCGCTTCACGTCGAACGCATTGGGTGCGCGCGGCAGCACGAAAGAGCGGGTGCGTCCGCCACGCTCCACAAGGCTCATGATCGCCACCTTGTGCTGGTAGCCGGGCCGCTTTTTGGTCTTGGGAGAGTTGGTCAGGAAGGTTTCGTCCGCCTCCACGACGCTGCCCTCGCCGCCAAGCTTCGAGCCGTTCACCGGCTTCATGGCTTCGCGGATGCGATGGGTCAGAAACCACGCGGTTTTCATGCTGCAATTGAGGAGGCGCTGTATCTGCCGGGTGCTGATCCCCTTCTTGCTCGCGCACATCAGGTGGATCACCTGTAGCCACAGGCACAGCTCCAGATGCGAGGACTCGAAGATGGTCCCCATCCGCACGGTGAACGGCTTGCGGCACTTGTAGCATTTGCACAGGCCGGGACGGGTGGTTGCACCACTCAACCGCCCAACGCGCTCAGTCTCGCCACAGAACGGGCAGACAGGACCATTGGGCCAGAACCGCGCTTCGACGTAAGCGAACGCGGCTTTCTCGTCTTGGAAATGCGAAGCCGAAAGGATTGAACTCGCCATAACACACGCTCATCTAATGCCGATGAAATCTAGGTTTTGTGCGTGGGAATGTCAAGTGTAGCGTCGCCAATATTTTGGGGATTGTATACTTGACGTAGGAAGCCCGAAGCCTTACATAACAGGCATAGGGAGTTACCTACCGTGGCTAAGAATATTCCAGTTCGCTTCACCAATGCCGATGCTGCCCGCAAGCATCTGGAGGCGCTTCTGTGGTCTGACGGCCCGGTTTGCCCGCATTGCGGCGCTGTGAACGAGGCTACGGCCCTCAAGGGCAAATCCACCCGTCCGGGCGTCTACTGGTGTAACGCCTGTCAGGCTCCGTTCAGCGTGACCGTGGGCACCGTGTACGAGCGTTCCAAGGTGCCGCTGAACATCTGGTTGTACGCCACGCATCTGCTCTGCTCTTCCAAGAAAGGCATCAGCAGCCACCAGCTAGCCCGCATGTTGGGCGTCACCTACAAAACCGCTTGGTTCATGTCCCATCGCATCCGTGAAGCCATGGCACCCGCCAAAGGCTCACAGACGCCCATGGGCGGCGAAGGCAAGCCCGCTGTTCAAGCGGACGAAATGTTCGTCGGCAAGAAATCCGGCAAGCGTAAGGCCAAAGGTTCGGGCGGCGCTGGTCACAAGATCGCCGTCCTGAGCCTCACGGACGGCCAGCAAACCCGTTCGTTCGTGCTGCCCTCCGCTACTTCGCACGAAGTCAAAGGCAAGATCGCGGCTCACGTGGCGCGCAAGGCGACGCTGCACACTGACGGCTCACAAATCTACAAGGGCGTAAAGCCCGCTTATGTCGCCGCTCACGAAAGCGTTGACCACAACAAGGAATATGTCCGCGACGGTATCAGCACGAACATGCTGGAAGGCTATTTCTCCGTGTTCAAGCGCGGCCTCGTCGGCACCTACCAGCACATGAGCGAACAACACCTGCAGCGTTATCTTGCCGAGTTCGATTTCCGCCAGACCAATCGCGCCGCTGCGGGCGTGAACGACGATGAGCGCGCCGCTAAGGCGCTTTCGGGCATCGTCGGCAAGCGCCTCACGTATCGGCGGACTCACGCAGCCTAAAACCATCGGTCAGAAGGCTGCGGATTTCATCCGCTGGCGAGCCGATACCGGCGGCGCTATCAAACCGCGCAAGCGCCAGTTTTGGGGTAAAAAGGCATGGCGCAAATGAAATTACGAGCGCCCGCCACGCCCTCCAAGATATCCGCCCAAGAAAGTTAGCGCGGCTAGCGCTATGCCGCTAAAGAGTTTTAGCAGATCGCTTGAACTTACCCCACTCGCAGGCGTCACGAATGCCACTATGACCATGGCAACGATGCAAACAAACACAAGCAAGCCCGCAATATTTATTGGCGCGTGATCCTTCGATCCAAAGAGCCTACCCAACATGCCTATTTCCTTGGAGAGGTGATCGATATCGACTTGCGTGACTTGCGAGCGTGTTGGTTGGAAAGGTGAAGTACCTTGGGTCTCCTCAGACATCTTGCGGACCCTCCACGGTGACGGTGTAGTGGACGATCTTGGCGGCAACGACTGTGTTCACGGTGAGATTTATGAATACTCTTCTTCGCTCAACTCCTATCCATCCAATTTCGCGCGGCTCAACGAGAGCCACGCCTGAAGGATTGTTGAAGTTGACCGCGATAAGCCGGGTTATTTTAGGATCAGACGCCCCAGAGTTCAGCGTCGCCTCTAAACCAGGTCGACTCTCGAATGTGATTTCTAGCGTGATTGGGGTTGTGCCGACCGGGACCGGGATTATCGTCAGCACAGAGTCTTCAAACAGCACGACAGTGCCCGAGGCAAGAACTAGATTCCCGGATACTAAGAGCCTTGGTTCAACCATAGGCCTAATATGTGCCGGTTTGCCTTCGGAGTTCTAGCTCCTCAGCAAAAATTCTGCCTACGAAACAGCCTTCTTGACAGCGCTGGGCCGTCGTTTCGGGGTAATTTTCTTCTTGGTTTTAGAAGAATGCGCATGCGGCTTCGGCTTCGTCCTCAGCATCCGCAATAGCACTTCATCTTCGCGCGAGAGCGCTCTTTTCATGGTCTAATCGCCGTCAAAAGTGTCGTTGCGGCGCTCCCAGACGTTGCAGCCTTCGCCTCAACGGCTTTGCGTAGCTCGCCCGCCATGCAGATTATCACGCTTTCGCCATTGCTAAAGAGTACGCGTGCGTCGCTTTCATCCAACACGACGCGCGGGTGGGCGAGAGGATTGCGATAATCCTCTCGCATTTGGTCCAACTCTTTTAACGTCTTCTCAGAAAGATGATCTTCAGGGAAGGCCTTTGAGGCACGAACCTTTTCTAGGGCGATTATGTAGTCACGCCAGCCGTTCAAAGTATCTGCTGGCCCCTTTCCGCAGAAGAATTGATAGTATGCTTCAAGCATCCCTTCTACAGCGCGGCCTACATGGTAGCCGGATGCCGTAAGCAGATTGAAGGCAAGACATCGTCCGGCCGCTCGAAAATCAGTTTTCGCCTTGTTTGGAATGAATCCTATGACTTCGGCTGGAAATGTTGCGTCCGCATTGTCCACCAGCGAAGGAATCGAATAGATTCCGCGCTTCGGCACAACATAGGCCGCCGCCTCGCGCATGTCTTCTTGGAACACAGTTTCGAAGCGCTCCAGCGCCTGACACATCCATTGCCAATGCCAAGCCGGTATTGTTGTTGATTCGTCTGGCCACTTAAGAACTTTCTTCCCGTCCTCGCCATCAACCTGGAAATTGTTGTCGAACAACTGCTCCACTTGATCGTGAAGCTGCTGGGCTGTTGTGCGGGAGACGCCAAGAGGCGTGGGGTTACCCCTTAAGAGACTTGCAAGGGTGCTCCGGGCGATCATGAGGGCGTTAAATGCTGCCCGTCCTTCAACATCTGCATCACCGTTAAGATGCGCCAACGCCTTTAGACGCTGACCCAGCGTGTAAATGTCAAATTGATTTATTCTTTCCACATCCAATCCCTCGGCGAATCGCTTAGCGCGAAGGGGAAAGGATACCACTTCTGGGTGTAGTGCGCAGTGAGCCACGGCTTGCGCCTAGCGGGACGGCTCCCTTGGGAAATTGGCGATGTATAGCGGGAGCCATCCCGGTTTCTTGGCGTAGCTATGGCAAACGGCCTGTCAAAAGCCTTGTACCAAATCTCCTACGTCAAGTATACAATTGCCAATATTTGACATAGATGCAACTATGGAAAAATATAATACTGACAGGCCGTCTCGCACGAGCGACAGGGAGAGATAGGCACATTGGCGCCTGCCTTCCACTTCGTAACACCGACAGTCGTCAGCTACTCAACAACTCACCCACCGCCCTATGTGCCTGATCGATGGCGCTGTCGGTGTAGGCGGCGAAGCCGCTGTCGGAGTTGGCGATCGCGATGCGGCCGAAGCGTTGGCGCGCGGCGAGGTTCGGGCCGTGGTCGGCGTCGTAGCCCTTGTCCCACAGCGAGTTGTATTCGGGCGCGTAGCCGTGCGGCCAGCGGTTGACCGCGATGCCTTCGATATCGCGCGCCGGATCGAACCCGGCCGGGCCCAGCACCCGGCCCAGCTGTTCGCGGATGTTGTGCTCGAAGGTCTCGAACGGGGTCTGCAGCAACTCGGCGCGCCCTGCCCGGTTCTGGTCGTATTCGGAAAGCCCGGGCTTTGCTGGCGTGCGCAGCATGCGGATCAGGATCGGCTGATCCGGCGACTGCGAGCTCTTGTAGCTGCCGATGTTGATCGTCGGCGGAAAACCGAAATTGGCGAAGTAGCAGCCCGGCGATTGCACACGCCGCACGCCGAGCTTCTGGAACGCCGTCCAGTTGCGCAGTGCCACGCTGGTGTAGACGAGGGGCGTTTTCACCAGGTCGTGCAGCGCGGCTTTCTGCGGCGCCGGAAGCTCCGGCACCAGATACGGGATCATCATGTTCCAGCTGGCGAGCACGCATTCCTTCGCGTGGGCGCGATAGACTTTGCCGCCGCCGCGGCTCGCGGTGTAGGCGACCTCGACGCCCTTCCCCACATTGCGCGCGCGCACCACGACATTGTTCAGCCGGATGCGCACCGCATTGTCCGGACGATCGAGCGTCGCATAATCGCAGCGCGCGGTGACGATGTCGTGGACGTCCTTGCCCGGCAGCGAACCCGGCACCAGCGAACGCACCAGCGAGCGCGCGATCGACGCGTTGCCGTCCGGGAAATGGAAGAAGTCCGAGCCGCCGGTGGTCGAATAGCCGGCCGGCGTGTAGCCCATATGCTTCTGCATCGGCCCGCCGGGCTTCAGGTTCAGGCCCTTGAATCCGGGATAGCCGACCGCCCAGCAATCGAGCGCCGGGATCGCGTCGATCCCGCAGCCCCACAGATCGTCGGTGTGATGCATGTAGAAGGGGATCGTGGCCGGATCTACCTTCACGACATTGAGCATGTAGTCCTTGTAGGAGATACGCCAGAGCTTGTCCTTCTTCTGGTCGCTGGTGAGGCCGGGGAAATAGTCTTCCGTGCCGGTCTCGATTTTCAGGATGCCGCGCCTCACCGCATCGCTCACCGGCGCCTGCGCGACGAACGCTTTCCACGCCGCGGGCGTGCCTTTGCCGCGCTCGTCGGCGTCGAGCCGCACGAACTTGTCGGCGCCGAAGGTCTCTTTGTCGAAGAACACGCCGATGCGCAGATCCTTGAACACCGACGGGTCGTCGCATTCCTTCGACAGCTTCACCGGATCGATGCCCAGCGATTTCAGAAGCCCGCCGGCCGCCGCGCTGTACGGATAGGGGCTGTCGATATCCAGCGTGCCGCCGTTGATCAGCTCCATGCGGCCGTTGACGTGAAACTCGTTGCGCTTGGCGTGACCGCCGAAATCGTCGTGGTTCTCGACGATGAGGATTTTCGCTTTTGGCTTCGCCGCGCGATAGAAATACGCCGCCGACAGCCCGCTGATCCCGCCACCGACGACGATCAGGTCGTAGCTTTCGCCGGTATCGACCAGTTGCGTAGCCTTGCCCCAGAAATCGCCGTCGCGCACTTCGTGTGCTGCCTCGAACGCGCCGGGATGGCTGCCGCGCATGCCGAGCAGCGTGGGCGGGTAATAGCCGGGCGCGTTCTGCGCCTCCTGTTCGGCTTGCGCGGCCTGTGCCAGTTCGGGCGCCAGCATGCTGCCGGTCACGCCGATCGCCGCGCCTTGCAGAAAATCGCGCCGCGCGATTGCGCGATCCATGCCGAGATCGCCGTTCTTTTTCTTGCTCATACGAATCGTTTCAGGTTTGGAAATAGGTCCGATACCATTCGATCTCGTGATGATCCTCAAGGTCAAGGCGTTCGCGAGGTTGCATGCGGCGCAGTGGCGCTATCGCCCGCCGCCGCTTACGAACCGTTGCACCACGAACTCATTGTTGCTGTAGCGCGCGAAACGTTCGGTCGTTTCGGTGAAGCGACCGTTCGTGTACTCGCCGATGATCCGGTTCCAGAATTTCTGCGCGCCGACATTCGTCATCATCTGGCGAACCTCCCACGAGCCTGGAAATTTGTCGAACATCGCGGTGACGAAGCGCTGACCGATGCGGTGGCGGCGGTACTGGCGCGCGACGAAGAACTCGCCCATGTCGATCAGCGTGGCCTGGTCGTTCACCAGTGCGAAGCCGGCCGGATGGCCGTCCAGCCGCGCGAGAAATGGATAGCCTTTCCAGTCGGACGGCCAAGGTCGCGTGTCGTTGGGACGCAACCGCCCCCAATACGGATTGAACTGATCGCCGACGTCCATATTGCCGTCGATGTCGAACGGAAACTGCGCATGCTCCGCCATGTCATAGAGATAGAACCGCGCGAGGTTGCGGACGATCTCGTATTCGGCGTCGCCGGCCGGGATGATTTCAAGCTCCATGCGTGAAGCTTACGCGATCCGTACGCTGGATGCCGTGCGGCGTAGGCAACACTCCCCAGAAAATCACGCGCGAACGCGTATATCCGGCTGGTCGCCGGGAGGATGTCGCCAGGCACGGATCAGGGCTGAGAAAAAACGCCATAGGGCTGCAACAAAGCCCGCAAAGCCTCCGCGCCGGAACCGATCTCGCCCAGGACGAAGTGCTCCGCATTCAACCCGGCTGATCGCGCAGCCTTAACGTTCGCTTCGCGGTCGTCGAGAAACAGGGTGTGGGCGGGATCGAAACCGCCGATCCGGACGATGGCGTGGAAATAGTCTTCCGCCGGCTTCGCATGACCGAGATGACAGGAATAGAACTCGTGATCGAACGCCTTGGCGTAGCCCAAAGTCGCCGACATATGCGCGGCGCGATAGGACTGCTGGTTCGATGCAACCGCGCAGACGACGCCCGACCGGCGCAACTCGCTCACGAGCGCCAAGACGGAGTGATCGGTGTCGATCGCGTGCCAATGTTCCAGCATCGCCTGGACGTCGCAGACCGCGTTCCATTTCTGCAGCACGGGGACGAGCGTGACCGCGAAATCCGCCTGACCGGCGAGCGCGGCGTGCTCGGCATCGAAGATGTCGGAAAGCAGTGGCATCCCGTCCAGCTCGGGATTGCCCAGGGCGGTGTGCGCGAGCCGTTGCAGGAAATCGGCTGGCGGCCGCTGGAACACGCCGTCGGCATCGAACAGGACGACGTCGATCGCTCTCATGCGGGAACCGTGAGCACCATGCCATCATAGGCGGGCTCGACGCCCGGCGGCAGCTCGCGCTTCAGCGTCTCGTAGTCGAGATCGATGTGCAGGTTGGTAAGTACCGCCTGCTTCGGCTTCACCCGCGCGATCCATTCCAGCGCGAGCGCGACATGGGCGTGCGTCGGATGCGGCGTGTAGCGCAGCGCATCGACGATCCAGAGGTCGACGCCTTCCAGTGCTGCCAGCGACTCTTCCGGCATCGCGTTCACGTCGCTCGAATAGGCGACCGGTCCCAGCCGGAATCCCAATGCACCGAAATTGCCATGCTCCTGCCAGAACGGGAGAACCGGCACCGCGCCGCCTGGACCTTCGACATGGAACGGCTCCAGCGGTGCGATCTCATGCGGCGTGAGGATGGGCGGGTAGCCGCTGCCAGGCGGCGTTGCGAAGACATAGCCGAAGCGTTCGTCGAGACCCTCCAGCGTGCGGCGATCCGTGTACAGATCGATGCGGCGGCGCATGTGATAGGCGACGGCGCGGATGTCATCGAGGCCATGCGTCTGGTCGGCATGATTGTGTGTGATCAGCACGCCGTCGAGCACGCCACAGCGCGCCATCACCAGTTGCTCGCGCAATTCCGGCGCCGTGTCGATCAGCACATTGGTCGCGCCGGCGTCGCCGATCTGTCGCACAAGGATCGAACAGCGGCGGCGCCAGTTCCTGGGATTGTCCGGATCGCACGCGCCCCAGTCACCCGCGCCGTCCGCTCCGCCAATGCGCGGCACCCCGCCGGACGACCCGCAGCCCAGGATGGTAACCTGCATCTCTCTCATGCGGGACGCGCGGCCTTCGCGAAAAGACGGAAGAAGTTCTCGGTCGTCGCGCCAGCCAGCTCTTCGGCGCTTACGCCTTTCAGTCCAGCGAGCATCGCCGCGGTGTTGGCGACGAACGCCGGCTCGTTGCGTTTGCCGCGATGCGGCACCGGCGCCAGGAACGGTGCATCCGTTTCGACCAGCAAGCGGTCGAGCGGCACGGTCTTCAGAATATCGCGCAGGCCCTGCGAGTTCTTGAAGGTGGCGATGCCGGAAACCGAAATGCAGAACCCGATCTCAACCGCGGCATTGGCCAGCTGCTGGGATCCGGTGAAGCAATGGATCAACCCGGGGAAGACGCCCTTCCCCATCTCGTCGCGCAGGATGGCGACCGTCTCGTCGTCCGCGTCACGGGTGTGAACGATCAACGGCAATTGGGTCTCGCGCGCCGCCGCGATGTGGGTGCGGAAATTGGCGCGCTGTTCTTCGCGCGGGCTGTGCTCGTAATAATAGTCGAGCCCGCATTCGCCGATACCGATGACCTTCGGATGCTCCGCCGCTTCCAGCAGCGGCGCCGGATCGTTCAGCAGCTCGTCTTTCGCCTCGTGCGGATGCACCCCGACGGAGCACCACACATCGGCGAACCGCTCGGCTATCGCCTGTACGCGCGGAAATTTCGCCAGCGTCGTTCCGATCGAGACGCAGGTTCGCACGCCCGCCGCGCGCGCGCGTTCGACGACGGCATCGAGCTCGGGTGCGAACTCGGGAAAATCCAGATGACAATGGCTATCGACCAGCATGCGGTGTCGTTAGCGTGCTTTGCCGAACGAGGCAAATTGCCGGTTAGACCGCGCCCGAACGCCGCGCCGCCGACGACAGAGCCCTGGAAATCCCAAGCAGGGTCTGGCGCGGTTCCAGATGAAGGCCAGTCGTCCGCTCGATGCTTTCGCGCGACATCTCCCACGCCGTGGTCCAGCGATCGAGGTTCGGCGCACCGGCGTGTGCCTTCTGGCGGATACGGTCGCTCAGGGCCTGTGCCAGAAACTCGCCCAGCGTGTCGAGCCCGTCCGTCATCCGGTTGACACGATCGGCCAGCGCCACGATCGCCGGAATGTCCGGGTTCGCAGCACCATCGATCAGCTTCGCTGCATCGCGCGCCAGTTCGAGTCCGTCGCCGTTCGAGAGTTGCAGCGCGAGACCCAGTGAACCGCCCGCGATCTGCACCAGCGCCTTGCGTTCGGCGGGCTTCATGTCCGGCAGCCTTGCATCGAGTTCGCGCACCAGATCGGCGTCGTCCAGCGGCCGCAATTGCAGGCGCTGGCAACGCGAGCGGATGGTCGGCAACAACCGGCCCGGCGCATTGGTGAGCAGCAGGAGCATCGCGTTGGCCGGCGGTTCTTCCAGCATCTTGAGCAGCGCGTTGGCCGCCGCATCGTTCATATCGTCGGCGGTATCGATGATGGCGACACGCCAGCCGCCGGCGCCGGACGTCATGCCGAAAAAGCCGGAGAGCTTGCGCACCTCGTCGACCGACAGAACCGTCATCAGCTTGCCGGTGCGATCGTTCACCGCGCGCTTCAGCACCAGCAATCCCGGATGCGCCCCGGCGGTCACCTGCAACGTGACGCCATCCTTCTCCGGCACCGACAGGTCTTGGGGTCCTTTGGCGCTCGCACCAAAAGCAAGCAGGTAGCGCGCGATGCGGTAAGCGAGCGTCGCTTTGCCGATGCCAGGTGGGCCGGAGATCAGCCACGCCTGCGGCGGACGGCCGGAGCGGATGGCGCGCGCGGCGATCGTCAACGCTGCGTCCTGTCCGGTCAACCGGAATGTCTGGCGCGGATGCGGATGGCCCTCGATCCGGTCCGGTTCGGGCAGGTCTTCCTTCGGTGCAGCAGCGCGTCGTGCCATCAGAGCTTGAAGCGGCTCTTCACCGCTTTCCAGATAAGTTCGGCGACCGCATCTTGCGTGCCGCTCGCGTCGATCATCGTACAACGGGCGGCGGCGCGATTGGCGATGTCGTGAAACGCGGCCTGCAGTTTCTTGTGGAAGGCGAGATCGAATTTCTCGAAGCGATTTTCACTGCCATGCCGCGCCGTCGCGCGCGCGAGGCCGGTTTCGACCGGCAGGTCGAGGATCAGGGTGAAGTCTGGCTGGAAACCCTGCAGCGCGACCGACTCGATCCGCCGGATCACCTCGCGTGGCACGCCGCGGCCCACGCCCTGATAGGCGTAGGTGGAATCCGTGAAACGGTCGGATATCACCCAACGTCCTTGCACAAGGGCCGGTTTGATCGTCCTGGCAACGTGATCCGCGCGCGCCGCGAACACGAGCAGGGTCTCGGTCAATCCGTCCCAGCGGCCCGGTTCGCCTTCGACCAGAAGTTTGCGGATCTGTTCCGCGCCCGGCGAGCCGCCCGGCTCGCGCGTCACGACCACCGGAATCTTGCGGTCTTCCAACGCGGCCGCGAGGCGCCTGGCGTGCGTGGATTTGCCGGTGCCCTCGCCACCCTCCAGCGTGATGAAGCGGCCAGGCTTCTTCGCTGCCATGTCCTATTTGTTGCGACTGAACATATGGACAATCCCCTGCCCCATGCGCTGGAAGATGCCGGCGCGCGGTACATCGGCGGCCGCATAGAGCGGGACGGAGAGGCCGGGGAAATCCTGCGCCGTGATGCGTAGCGTGCCGATCTTCTGGCCTCTGGCGACGGGCGCCTGAACAGAACGGCCGTAATCCACCGTGATCTTCATCGTCTGGCGGGAATCCACCTGCAGCGAAAGCGCGAGCGGATCGCGCGCGGTCAACGGCACGGTGGCCTCGGCCCCGCCGACGACCTTCGCCTGGCCCACGACCGCGTTCGCCTTGAACAGCTCGTAGCGGCGAAATTCTCGGAATGCGACGCCAAGCACGCGGGCGGCTTCATCGCCGCGGCGCAGTTCGGCAAACCAGTCCTGCTTTTGCGGGCTCGCCTTGTCCAGATCGGGATAACGCAATCCGTTCAGCACCAGGATAAGCCGCTGCCCGTTCTGCACCGCCGAGGCCGTGACGCCGTAGCCGGCTGCATCCGTGTGGCCGGTCTTCAATCCGTCGGCGCCGGGAAATTTCTCCAGCACCTGATTGCGGTTCGGCTGGGTGATGCCTTCCCAGGTGAAGCTGCGCTCACCGAAATAGTGGTAATATTGCGGATAGTCCTTGATCAGGTGCCGCGCCAGTTTCGCGAGATCGAGCGCCGACATCATCTGTCCTGGCGGATCCGGCAAGCCGTTTGGATTCACGAAATGCGATTGCGCGAGGCCGAGCTGTTTCGCGCGTTGGTTCATCAGATTGACGAACCCTTCCGTCGTCCCGCCCAGCGACTCCGCCACCACCACGCAGGCGTCGTTCGCCGACTGGATGATGATCATGCGGATCAGGTCTTCGACCGGAATACGCGTACCGACGCGGGTGAAGCCTTTGGAGCCGCCGGTGCGCCATGCCGCTTCAGAAACCGGAAAGGTATCGGTCAGCTTCACGCGGCCGTCCTTCAGCCGCTGGAACAAAAGCTCGATCGTCATGAGCTTGCTCATCGATGCAGGCGGCATCGGCGTCATGCCGTCCTTCGCCCATAGCACCTGGCCGCTGTCCGCATCCATGACGAGCGCGTGTTCCGCCGAGGTGTCGATAAAGGCCAAGGCCGGCGCTTCGGATGCCAGCAATCCGGCCGCCAGAGACGCCACAAACACCGCGGATATACGCATCCGATGCATGAACACGACTCCCTTTGTTTTTCGTATTGTAGGCGAAGCGGTCAGCGATCGACCACGATCTTCGCGTCGTTACTACCAGCGCCGGTCACCCGCGCCAACGCGGCATCGGCGCTCGGTGTATCGTTGAACGGCCCCATCCGGAGGCGATAGAGCTTGTGCCCTTCGCGGTCGATCGGCGAAATCGTCCAGTCGCCCGATGCAGCGAGCTTGTTCCTGAGCCGCGTGGCGTTGTCGTAGGAACTGAACGCGCCTGCCTGGATATAAAGGTGCGTGATAGCGGGAACCGGCACGGTCGTCACCTGCCCTGTCGGCTGGCCGCTCTGATCGGCGCTCGTGACCATGGGCAGGCTCTTGGGCGGCGGCAGTTCGGCGACCTGCACCGGCGGCGCAACGGTCGCGCCGGGAACAATGGCGAGGCCGCCGGTATCGACCTTACCGGTCGGCGCGGCAGGTACCGCGGAAGCGATCTCCGGCGGCGTTTCGGAAGGCGGCGGCTGGCCGTTGCCGAGGCTGGCAGGCGCAACATAGGTCACGCGAACCCTTGCTGTACCCTTGTTGTAAAACCCGAGGAGCTGGGCCGCTCTCGCCGAGACATCGACGATCCGGCCGCGCGAAAACGGGCCGCGATCGTTGACGCGCACCATTAGCGACTTGCCGTTGTCGAGATTGGTGATGCGGACATTGGACGGCATCGGCAGCGTGCGATGCGCGGCCGTGATCGCATTGGGATCGAACCGCTCGCCGTTGGAGGTGTTGCGCTTTCCGAACTCCGGTCCATACCACGATGCGATGCCGGTTTCGTCGTAGTCCGGCTGCTCGCGCGGATAATACCAAATGCCGTCCTGCTGATAGGGTTGCCCGACCTTGTAGACGCCGGCGCTCGGCGGAACCGTGACCGGATTGGTCGCGACCGGCGGCGGCCGCTCCGACACGCACGCTGCCGCAAGCACGGACAGCGCAACGGCCGGAACAAGCTGACGAGACCGCAGACGCGTCAAACGACTCAAACCTTTGATGGCCGGCCGAAGGTAGCGAAAGCTTCCCTGCGGCTCAACGGCGCGAAAACACGCCGCCCCGAGAGCGCTATTGTGGCGTTTCGTTCGGCTCGTCCTTCAAATTGCTCTCGGACAACCTTTTCACGGCGAGCGGGCTTGGCGCGCTCCGGGCTCTGCGAAACCACAAGGTGGTGCAGATTTCACAACAGTGTGTTGCGGGATTTGCGTGTGGAGACGGGACGAAGCAAGATGGGCATTCATCTGAACTTCATCGTCACTTCGGAAGCTCCGCGCAATGCCCGCCGTCAGCTGCAGAGGCAAGAATATCCTGTTCGTCCACATTCCCCGGACAGGCGGCACATCGATAGAACATTGGTTGCGCGAACTCGGCACACTGCGGCTGTTCTCCCATTCGGTGCCCGTCTTCAGCAGAGTCACCCCACAGCATCTGACCGCCAACAATATCGATGAACTTTTCGGCAATAGCTATTTCGATTACGCCTTCACGGTCGTGCGCAATCCCTTCGATCGCATCGCCAGCGAATACAGGATGCGGTGTAAGCGGGCCCAGGAGGATGTTTTCAAGGGGGGACCGACGTTGTCGACCTGGCTGGAGAAACAGGTCGGGGCCTACGAGAAGAATCCCTTCCATCTGGACAATCATCTTCGGCCGCAGTGGCAGTTTCTGCAGCAGCGATTGCGCGTCTTTCGGCACGAAGACGGCATTGAGACGATTATCGCCCGCGTGGCGGGCGAGATCGAAGTCCCGATACCCGCCACGGTGGGGAGGCACATGGCGACGGATGATTTCGATAAGCCCGTGAAATTCGATATCCCGGAAGTTGAGAGGGTGCTGGCGTTGTATGGCCGCGATTTCGAAGTGCTCGGCTACGACAAGGCGTTGCCGCCGGCCTTCAGACATCGGGCCTGATTTTCGCACCGGTTCGGCCGGAGCCGGCCAGACGGGTCGTCGAAGCGATAACCGAACCGCTGGATATCCCTCGCGAACCGCGTCGCGGCCAAATTCGCGAGGTCCGGTGTATAATAGCGCCGGTAATCCGCGCGTTCCGAGGGATTCAGATGCGCAAGCGCGACAGGCTTGCCGAAAATTCGCCGGGAAATATCGCGGAAATCGTCGTGCAGTCGTTCATAGCGGCCGATCGTATCGACCATGAGCGAGCCATCTGCATCGACGAGGTAATCGATCTGGTTGCGCAGGATCGACTTGTCGCCGTCAGGATCGGCGATCTCCTCGGTGGCGCGAAGAAGAAACTCCTCGAACGTGTTCGCATTGCGAAGCACGTAGCTCAGAAAATTGTTGAGTTGCGGACCTTCGGTGAGCCGTGACCGGCGTCCATCGATCATCCACCACCAGGACACGAGGCGATCCCAGGGATTTCTCACGAAGGCAAATTTGAAGTACCGGTTCCAGACGTCCTCGCCGTACAACGGCTTCAATTGATCGGCCCGGAAGTGCTTCTCGGGCACATTCGCCGTGCCGCCGAGCGCGGCGGTGATCGAATTTCCCGCCGTTTTCTGGATGTGCACGAATATCGCCTGGTGTTCGCGACTGATCACGCGCCTGCCAGCCCTCCCTTCTTTTCCGACCCATAAGGGACCAAAACACCTCCGTCCCCTGTAAATCCGCACACCGGTTGCGCAAAAACCGAGTTATCAGTATCTGAACTGCGAAACGGATGGGTGGCCGAGCGGTTGAAGGCACCGGTCTTGAAATGCGCAAGCACTCACGCCATCGCACGACTTTTGAAGGTTTCTCGCACCGTTCTGACCGCCTGGTTTCCAGCTAAAGACCACTAGAGTCCTTCTCGCTCCGTTTAATTGGCGGCAAAATTGGCGGCAAAACAAGCAGCAGATGAAAGAGAGAACGCGGTGTTCGCGAAATGCTTACACACCTCCGCGTTGTCCGTTTGATCTAGAACAGGTCGTTTCGATCAGGCACCGGCGCACGCGGCGCCTTCGGACCGGTCTCGCGCGCCACCTTCCATGTTACGCCTTCCATCGTCTTGAGCACGGCCTTCGCCTGCTCTGGCGTCGACGCCGTCTCGCCTAACCAGGTCGCCCAATCGGCATCTTGAAGGATCGCCGGCATGCGCGGATCGGTTTGGTTCGCCATGATCTCGCGGCGGATCAGCTCGTTCGCCGGCACCGTGCACATCACTGCTGCGAGAAATGGCGGCTCTCCGCCGACCTCAAAGCGCCGCCAGATGAACGCGAAGCCGCGCGGGACGCCGTCCTGCGGATCGATGGTCCATTGGATCGTCTTGGGCTTGCCGGTGCTGGTGGTCGTCTCCTCGCCTTCGTTGAAGGTCCGGAACACGACAATGCCGCGTTGCCCGGCCAGAAACGCATCCTTGAACGCCGCCTTCTGATCGACCGATTCCGAACGGGCGTGGATAGGATCTGGCCTGTTCACGTTCGAACGGTGTGGGAAGCCCCATCGCATCGGCACCGTCTTGCGCGCGCCAGCGGCCTTGTCCCAGACGATGACGGGCAGGAGATCGACCGGCCGATAGGTGACGATCTCATCGTTCGCGGGCGCCTTAGGTGCGCCGTCGTCATCGTTGGCGTAGCGATCCGTCGTCGTGAGAGGTTGCGAGAAGTCGTGAACCTGCCGCCATGAATACATCGCCGTGAACTTGCCGCACATCCTATCTTCCGCGTTGCCTGCTCTGGCCCCAAGTACCGCCAGCGCGAAGCTGTTCCAGGAGCACCCTATCGCGCTCGCGGTCCTCTGGCGACTGCGTGAGGTAGCCAAGCTTCTCTCCACAGCGCCGGCATTTCATGTCGCTGAGGAATTGCGACGATGGATAATGAGGTCCGTATATCGCCAGCGCAGCCGGTAGATCGGGCAACTGCTGCTCCGCGATCGAGCAGATGCACGACGCGCGGACGGACCAATCCAGCCGCACGAACTCGCCAAGCGTTTGAGGGTGATCGTTGGGACCGCGCATGCCTTGCCTCCGTCTTCGTGGAGATCGCTTGGCATGGTCTATCGACCGCGACCGATGACGCGATCTGGGGCTGATTCGCACGGGAACGCGAGCCGCTATATATGGGGCCTATGCCGAAGGACAAAACCGACAAGTTGATCGCCGCGCTCAAGAAGAGCATGGGCGGTCCCATCAGCCGGGACCGTCGCAAGCCCGGTCCGCATCTCGGCTTCGCCAACAAGCGCCTTGCCGACATCTTCCGCGCCGTCGCGCACTCATATCCAAAGGCCGTTCTCGTGAAGGACGATGCCTGGAAGGAGACGGCCGAAGAGCACGTCCGCATGGGCACCATGAAGTGCGCGATCCACAGCCATGGACACACCTACCGGCTGACTGAGAACGGCGTCTATCGCGCGAAGCTGGAACGGCTCATCGAGAAATAGATCGCGGCGCGCTAATGGGTTTGCTCGCCCGGCGGATGCCAGCCCTTCTTGCGGAGCTCGTCGGCAAACTCGCGGGCTTCCTCGTCGGGAATGTGCTCCGCGCAGAACGGGGTCGCCGAGCCGTCATCCTCGTTGCGCAGCGTGATCGCGGGTCTGTTGCACACCGCGCAGATTTGAACCTCAGCAAGCGGGTTGCAGTCCGGGCACGGCGCACCGGCGCCGCACGTGCAGCCTTCCTTCGTCCAGGGCTTTTCAGGATGGTTTTCGCAGACCCATTCGGTGCTCGCACATCTCGTGCAGTTGCTCATTGCTACAGCGCTTTTTCCAAAAGGGGTCAGCCGTCGAACGGATTCTCGTCCCACTCGTTATAACCGTCTGCGCCGGCGGCCGCGACCATTGCTGCCCAGGCATCTTCAACCGCCTTGAAGTCATACAGCACAAGCCCGCGATGGCCAGGCACCGGAATTGGTTTTGGCATGCGCCCTTCGGCGACCAGCGAGAGGAAGGTCGACTGGCTGACGCCGAGCGCATCGGCCGCTTGATCGGCACGCACCGCAAGCGTCGGCGGGCTCATTCGCCGCGACGTGCGTGGGACGCGTGGTGTTGCCATGTCGGTTTTCCTTCAATGACCCCGACCGGTGGCAAAACGAAAAAGGCGGGGATCGCTCCCAGCCTTCTTCGTCTGAAAGGCTCGCTTGCGCAAATGCGCAAAGGGGGAGATTTTCTCAGGCCGCCTTCCTTTGTTTTTGGAGCGGCGCGCTTTCCTTCGCGATATGGACCGCCGACGCCACCAGCGCGCGAGCGTGCGCCGTGGCCACCATGTCGCGCCAGGCGCCGAACAGCTGCGCGGCGCCCTCCAGCATGTCGAGCATTTCCTCGATGGCCGCTTCGTTGTCCCACATGCTCTCGATCATCGCCACCAGCTCGGGCTTGCTCTTCAGCAATAACGCGTGGGCGAGCCGCAGCGCCATCCTTTGCGGTCCGAAGCGCCGGCTCAGCGCGTCGTTGTCCAGTGCCCGGCCGGTCTCAGGATCGTCCTGCAACGGCTCCCAACCGGTCGCCGCAATGCGCCCGACTTTCTTGTCGGAAAGATTGCCTTTTCGCATCACAACGCTCCCCGGCCGCAGCCGTTATAGATATCCTCGTGGCAGTCGAGATCGTCGTCGGCGTGCGCTTCTGCATCGTCGCCAGCGTCGTGCTCGAAATCGGCGTCGCCGTCGAACATGTCCAACAACAGGATCAGCGCATCGGCCTCGCGAAGGTGATGCTCGATCGCGCCTTCGATCTTCTCGCGCTGCGTTCGGCCGATCTCGCCTTCCACGAAGCGGCCGTTGTGCCCGCGCGTCGTGAAGGTGCGGGCCAATGTGTTGCCGCGCGCGCTCATGCGACCACCCGTGGCGCCAGCGCGACGTAACGACCCTCACGCACCACGCCGACAGCGGCATGGATCCTGTCGATGCGGTGCGCGCGGATGGCCATCGTCGTCAACGGCCGGTCCATCTGCAGCACGATCGCGGGTTCGCACTCGCCACCGGCCGGGAGTGGCGGCGGCAACGCTGTCACCAGGCGCTTGAGCGCGCCGCCCGGCGCACCTTTGATCGTAAGCGCGACGATCATGCCCGGCCGGACCTTCATCGCCGGAGAGATAAGGACCGCGTCCCCCGGCTGAAGGTCGGGCGCCATGCAGTCGCCATCGCAGCCGATCACATAGCCGTGCCGGTCGGCGCGCAGCGCCGGTGCCATCTCGGTAGGGATGCAAAGCGAAGCCACCGGCGTCGCGTTCATCAGACATGCGGGCAGCGCGTCGAGCGCGGCACCGTCGGTGAAGAGCAGCCGTCCACCCGGGACGGCCATGACCGGACGCCTGACGCGCCCAGCGAGGGTGTTGAACGGGATCATCTATTTTGGTGCTTTCAGGTTTGGCTTCTCACAGCCGCGCCGGGTGCTGGACCGGCAGCCAGGATGTGAGAAGCAGCCTGAACGACTGCTGGCTGCGCTTTTACGGTTTCCCGCTGGACATGGCACAGCCATCCTGGCCAATATGGTGGCCAAGTCGCTGCGCCCGCCAAGGCGCCGACAGTGCAGTTCAGCCCCGCCAAGGGCCTACTGCCCCCAGCAAAGATCGCCGCCAAGCGATGGATGCAGGGTTGTTCAGGTCCGGGTTCTCACACCCACGGACACGTTCAACTGATTTGCAGAAAAGATCAACGCCCTCCCGGGCGGCACGCGCTCGCGCGCGCCTTGGTTGAGCGCTATGGTCGCGGCAGCTTCTTTCGCAGGGGACTGCCATGAAGAGACCCACCGCGGCGTCAGCGGCCGTGCTGGCCGCCTTTCTCCCGGCCTTGCTGTCATCGGCACCGGCGCGCGCGTTCCCCACCATCGACGTTGTGAGCGGCGAGTGCACGCCCGACAGCCACACTGCCGAAGGGCCGGTCGATTCCGATTTGACGAAGCGGCACTCGCGTTTCTTCTGCGACGCGGCCGTGGTCAGTTATTTCGACGCATCAATGCGCCATGTGATGGTGCAGTTCTCACAGAAGGAATCCCACCACAGCCCGATACTGGGCTTCGCCGGACTGATGGACGATGACGGGCAAACGCTGAACGTCGATCATATCTATCTCGACCGCGATGCGCCGCCGGTGAAGGCCAGCGACGGAGCGTGCAAGTTCTTCTTTGCGCGAAAGCACCTGAAGGACTTGTTCTGCGCGGCGAAAGTCGACGAGAGCGGCCGGCGAACCGTAGCCATCGTGACTCTGCACGCTGCGCCCGGGCAGTGATTGTCAGTGGAGCGGCGGCGCGGCCGCGATCTTCCGCACGGCATCGGCAGCCGCATCGCGGATGCCAGCCATTTCCCGCGCCGACACACAAACCGAAAAGGTGATCGGCCCGACATGGACGGCCACGGCGCCCGTCCGGTCCCCATCGATCACGCCAATGCCGATATTGCCATGCGGCAACGGGATCGCATCGCAAACCAGTTCCGGCACTTCGGTTCGCTCGCCGGCGTCCTGGTCGGCAAGCGAGACCAGGAACGCGATCAGTTCGTGAAGCCGCCCCTTCTTGAGAAGAAGGGGAAGCTCGTAGCCTTCGGACGTCGTGATGTCGAAACAGAAGTGCGTATCGCTGCCACGCGCGGTGATACCGTCGATAAGATGCGCTTCCAGCACGATCCGGATGCCAGGTGTTGCTTTCGTCATTTTGCCGTCGCCATCGCTTTTGCAAATTCCTCCTTGAGGAAGGCAGCTGCATGGCGCGTGATGCTCTCCCGCATCGTCGCATCGTAGGGCAGGCGCTCGCTGTAGCTGGGCTTCTTCTTCGGGAAGACCAGCACCGGCTCGACATGGCCGCTCGAGACCACGCGATAGATCGCCAGTGGCGTGCCGTCCTGCTTGCTGTGGGCGAGGAAGTAGGTCTCCTGCCGCCGCCCTGCCCGCGTCGCCCGCCTGTGGCTGCGCGCCGTCCGGTTCGCGCTAAAGCCCACCTCGGAGAATGCACCCAGCGCCGAGAGCAGCTTGACGACATCGGCCTCGCTTATGTTGCCGTACCGGTTGAGCCGCGCGCCGCGGCCGAACGTGGTGTAGCCGGTGCCGAAAACAGCCTTCAACGCCAGTTCGAACCGCTTCATCCGCCGGGATCCTCCGAACGTTTCCGGCGTAAGATATTTCCACGCCGGCGTGCCTTTGGTGGCGAAGTCTTTGGCGCGAATCTCCGCGCCTGGCGAAGTCTTCTTGCCCTTCACCACTTCGAACCCGTTCAGGGTCCACGGCGTCGGCCGGTCGAACACCGTCTGCTCTTTCGCGCGAAGATCGTTGATCGCCTGGAATGCCAGCCGGTTGGCCGCCTGACTTGTGGCAAAAGGCAGTTGCTTGCGCGCCAGCGCGTCGAGCGACCGCTCGAGATTTCGAACGTCGGCGTGAATGGAAAGCGCGAGAAGCGGCATCGGTTCGACCATCTCCAAAAATACAAAAGTGGCATCGCCGTCTTGGACAGAGCCGGCTTAAGGAGCAAAGCACGACTTGCAAGACGGCGATGCCAAGTCTGGCGCGCCATGCTTCGCTCTACGCACAACGCCACCAAAACCTTGAACCTCTCATGCCTCGATTTGCGACGGAAAAAAAATGGGAGTGCCATGGCGCAGCTATGGCCGGCCGAGACGGCGAAGATGCTCAAAGCTGAACCTGATCCGTTTTTCCTTCGATCGCTTAGAGCTCTCCGCCGGCGGTGGCAGCGCGCGGCGGCGGCTCTGCCGCACGGCGTTCACCAGCTCACGCATGCCAGCATCCGGCGCCATCACCGCGTCGGCCAGGCCTGCGGCAACACTGCGCGCACCCATGAACGTGCCGGCCTGCAAGCCCTTGATCTTCGACGCTGCCACGCCGCGATTCCGCGCGACCACGTCGTCCATCATGGTGCCCATCGCGTCCACATCGGCCTGGGCGCGCCGGAACGCCTCGCGCGTGAGCGGCGCGGTTTCGGTGAAGTCCGCCTTGCGCGCGCCGTAGTGGATCAGCGTGACGGCAAGCCCCCCTTCGCGGAGCGCGCGCGACATGTCGACGTGGATGACGATGACGCCGATGCTGCCGGTCCCGCCGGTGCGCGGCACGATGATACGCGAGGCCGCGGAGGCCAGCACATAGGCGCCGCTATAGGCCTTGTACGACAAGATCGCCCAGATGGGCTTATCTTTGCGCGCGCGGTAGATCACGTCCGCCAGGTCGAGCAGTCCATCCACCTCGCCACCGTCCGAATCCATATCCAGCGCAATCGCTTTAACCGTCGGATCGCCCAGCGCCGCCAGGAAATTTTGGCGGATACCGTCATAGCCGGTCATCCCGCCGATGGGTTCGAGCGAGCCGGATTTGTGGATCAGCGTTCCGTAGACCGGAATGATCGCGACCTCGTTCAAGACCGTGTAAGTCCGCGCTACACGTCGCATCGTCGGCGCGGAGGAGCGCGCGACGAGGGGACCGCGGTTCACCCGGGTTGCTCCGCTCTGCGCTGCGCCAAGCTGGCCCGAGAGCGCATGCACAAGCATTTCGGCCTGCGCTGGCGCGATCGCCAACGGGCTGTTGATGAACTTCTGCGCGATAAATGGAAGGCGGTTGTCGATCACGTTGCGAGTCTGTCGCGCAGTTCGTTCCACAACGCCTGCTCGGTGAAGCAAAAGCGCTGCAATGCTTCCTCGACGGGAAAAATCCGCGGATCATGTCCACCAAGATCCGTCATCGCGCCGTGGGGCAGCTTCGAATAGATCAAGTCGACCAGGGCGCGATGATTGGGCCAGGGGCGCAGCGCGTCCGGCAGCCGTCCGATGAAATCGCCAGACAGCCCCTTTGTCTCGGAGAGCAAGCGGCTCGCCGCGGCGCCGGCCGCGTCGTATTCGGTCACAGCGTCGCTGAGACGATCGAGCAATTCGCCGATCTGGGTTGCGGCGGCCATGCGCCGCGCGCCATGCGCAGCAGCGGCGAAGGCGAAGCCGCGGGCGGTTTCAACAGCCAGCCGGTTCTCGCAAGCCGCAATTTGTTCCTGCGCCGCAGTGATCGTCTCGGCGATGATTTCCAGCGTCTCGATCGCATCGTCGCGCTTCTGGGTTGCCGCCCTGACCTTCTTCGCAGCATGCGCGTCGCCGCTCGCCGCGGCGAGCAGATTAGCGCGGCGCTCCGCTTCCGCCGTCGCACGCTGTTCCGTGACCTTCTGCTGGTTCTCCTGGGCGCTGGCCACCGCACCGTGTGCCGCCCTTGCCGCTTCGATAGCCCGCAGTAACTCGCTCCAATAGGTGTCAGGCCTGTCGCCGGCTTCGTGGGCGTCAAGCACCAGCAGTTTGGTCTGGCAACGCTTCACCTTTGCGGCTGCTTCGATGTTCGTGCGCTGAGCCGATGCACGGCGCGCGGCCGCGGCCTCTTGGGCCGCCCGTGCTTCTGGCACAGAGAGAGCGCCAGCCTGACCCAAAAGAGCCTGGTGGCTCGCCGCCTGCGCCACATCGACGGCGGCGCTGGCGATCTCGTATTCCCTGCCGGCGATCATCGACACTTCGCGCGCATCGGCCAGCTCCCTTTCGGCCACCGCGCGATAGTCATCCAGCGCTGAGGCGATCGTCGCGGGCGAAGTTTCCGTCATGTTCAGTTCTCCGTTTCCAAATCTGAATCGGCACCTTCGAACCCGGCGTGTGCCATCATCTCGGTCCATTCCGCCTCGAGCTGCTTATGTTCCCGATAAAGCTTGAGGCCTTCGGCCACGCGCGGGTTGCGAGCGAGGTGTCTGAATTTGTCAGGGTCTTCGAACGATCCCATGCGGCGATTCCTTCTGGGGCAACATGGCCAGCCAACGCTCGGACAATGCGTCGGGCCGGGTTTTGCGAGCCACGGAATAAAAATTAAGTCGGTGCGCCGACCACGCCATTCATCAGGTGATCTTGCCGGTCCAGATGGGCGCGGAATTGCCGGTGACGCCTTTGGGATCGGGACCAGGCGTGAACGCTTCCGGCGGCGCCACCGTCATGGTGGTACGCCGGCCACCCTCCCCGTCGAGCGTCCATGCCACGCGTCCGATCAACATGGACCGATCGAGCGCCAGCATCGGTGCGTGCACCGACGTGGTCTTGTTCACATCCCAGAGATCGCCGCTGCCGTCAGGCGTTTGATGGAAGCCGATCACCGTGATGGTCGCTTCCGTCCCTTCGGCGTAGGAGTGCAGCGCTTTCCACTTTGCGCGCGCGTCGGCCTGTTTTTTGTCGGCGGGGTTTTCCGCCATCTCGGCGAAACGGCGGTTGCGTGGGCAGCCGTCATCGGTCGCCTCGCCTTCCACGTCGTTCACCGCTTCATCGCCGTTGTTGAAATCCTCCGGCGTCTGCGACAGAACCACATAGGTCTTGAAGCGCTTGTCGGAGCTGAGTTTCGCCGACGCCGAGAAGATGTTGCCGTCGTCGCCGCCTTCGCTGAGCGGCCCGGCATCGCCGCCCTTGCCGGCGGTGGTGAGCAGCAACTGGCCTTGCGCATTGTCGGTGAGGATCACCGAGCGCAGCCGCGCCATCTTTTCGAGGAAGGCGTAGGCGGTCTCGGTCTTCTCCAGCGTCGCGTCGGGCAGCGTGTCGCCGACATCGCACTGCACCACGACATCGATGCCGAACGGCGCACACAACGCGCGCGCCAGCGCGTCGAGCTTGTAGCCGCTGAACTGCCCGCCCGGAATATCGGGCATGCAGTCGACCAGGTCGCAGGTCTTCGAGCGGCCGCTCACCCGCACGCTGTGTTGCTGCCCGTCGTAGCTGGGCTCGTAATGCTCAACGTAACCGGTGAGCACCAGGTCGTCGCCCAGCGTGATGGTGCAAGTGTTGAACGGCTCGATCTGCCACGGTTGCGGGGACGAACCGCGCGCCCATCGTTCGGTGACGTCAAGGCTGAAGCCGCTGGCGCAGGCCTTGAGATCGCGCGTCACTTCGACGGAGGTCCAGCCGGTGTAGGATTGTCCATTGACGGTGAGGGTGACGGCTTCGCTCATCACGATCCTCCGGAGAGAAGCAGCTCTCGGCCGTCTTCGGTTGTGAGGAATGTCGGCGCCGTGATCTCCAGCCCGCCCGGCGAAACGCCCAGACCTGCGAGCCCAATCTGCGCCAGAAGCGCGCTGTAGGTCGCGAAGTGCCGCGCAGCCATCACTTCCTGCGCTGCGGCGGAGAAGTGGTTCGGCGCCTGCGTGGGGTCGACATCGCGGTTCGACTCCATCCCGGTGGTATCGGTCCACGCGCACATCGGCCGCAGCGTGCAGACCGTCTGGATCGCGGTTTCGAACTTGCCGCGGATGCTGGCCGGATTGCCGACCCATTCCGGCGAGAACATCCCAAAGACCATCGGGAACACGCCGAAATCCGCGCGCACCTTGTCGATATAGTCGAGCTTGCACGCCTGGTAAGCCGCCGCAGCCGGCATCAGCGCGTGGTTCGGATCGATCGGATCGCTGGCGATCAGCGCGTCGGTCTCGCCGTGATTCTCGACCCACACAACGATGCGCGCGCCGGATAGCGACAACCCAAGGCCGATGCGGGCGGCCATATCGGCGTAAAGCGGCTTAGTGCTCGGTATCAGTCCCAGCCATTCCAGGATGGACGTGCCCCCTTTCGCGACGGGACACAGAAGCACACTCCGCCCCGGCTGCAGCAACGTGGCCGCATAGAGCCGCGCAAACGTCATGCCGTAATTGTGGAGCGGGTTCGAATAGTTCCAGAACGCCAGCGGATTCCGCGCCGGCACGATCGTCATATCCTCGCCGGGGGCGCGGCCGAC
Organism: Rhizomicrobium sp.; assembly: GCA_036490455.1. Taxonomy (GTDB): domain Bacteria; phylum Pseudomonadota; class Alphaproteobacteria; order Micropepsales; family Micropepsaceae; genus Rhizomicrobium. The sequence goes on along the minus strand of DASXDS010000049.1, from coordinate 12,763 downwards.
CATGAAAATCGATTGATCGTGCGAAGGATCGCTGTCGGTGAAGGAACCCATCCCCTCGCCGGATGTATTCGACTGGCCGGGATAGATAATGATGTCGGGGCCTGCGGTCATCTTTTTAGGTCGAACCAAATCGGGTACTGGAACGGCGCGTTCATAGTCGGCGGGATCACCGACGCGCGACACGGAAAAAATATTCATGCGCTCAGAGAGAAGCGCGTGGGCCCAGATCAAGATCATCCTTAGAGCTCCTGCGCGCGGTGATCTGGCTTCCCACAGGGCAAATCCGTTAAGAGAAGGGGAATGACAAAGATTTGCATAATCGGCGACAGCCACACCGGCGCTCTGTTTAAGGGATGGCGCCTGATCTCCGCCGAGTTCCGCGATCTTGACCTCACCTTCTTTGCAGGCCCGCGAAATGGCTATGCCGAAGTCGTCGTCAAAGAGAAGTCACGGCTGGTCACCAGTTCCGCGGCATTGCGTAAAGGCTGGAGAATTTCCTCTGGCCAGACCAACTTCATACCGAACACGTTTAACGCCTATGTCGTTTCGTCGCTGGGCCTTTCATTCGGGCCATTTCTGCTGCACTGGGAAGCGAAACGGCCGGTACGAAACCTTTCCGCTTTCGCTGACAAAGTGGTGCGCAGAACACTTACGTTTCAGACGATATCGTTGTTGAGACAGATCACAGACGCGCCGATCTTGTTTCTGGGCAGCCCACTTCCGCCGACCGAGCACTATTCGATTGAAATGGGAACGGCAGATGCGCAAACCTATCAGGACGCCTTTAAGACGGCGTGCCGACAGATCGGCACAGAATTGAATGCCGAGTTCCTTGAACAACCTCCAGAGACAGTTGCCGAAAATCTGGTGACCACGGACATGCGGTATTTCAGCGGCGTAGAAGGTGATCGCTTCCACATGAACAAGGACTATGGCGCGATCACCATGCGCGCCGTTTTCTCAATGCTATCTACCCGAGTTTGAAACAAGCCCGTTTTAGAGCCTCGCATCAAAGACGGCGTGAACGCCGAGCACATTTCCGACGGCCGTCGACGCATTGCCGGTGCAAGTGATCTGACATGCCGATTCCGTGATGTTCGCCGCCGCTTCCGCCGAACAGTCGGCCGCAGCGGTGAGGTCGCGAACGTGGCTGTTGGCGGCGGCTGGGTTGAAGAACGACACGACCGGCGGAATGCGCATCGGCACGCCGAAATTGAAGGTACCGAGCGAGAGCGCCACGGCCCCAGCCTTCCCTGCCATGCCGGTAAATTCACCATTGCCGGCGCCAATGTTCTGTGCCGGAACGGTCGCTTGCAAGAACGTCTTCCGATAGCGACGGAGACAGTGCACCATCTCGTCGGCAATGAGCGGCTTGCGGAAGTGCGTCGCGATATTCGCGATCTCAAGCTTGACGTTGGCCACCGTGTAGCTGTCGTCCCCGCCCGCCGTTCCTTGGAAATTGCCTGCGCGGATCGCAACCGCGACCTCGGTTGCGCCGACTGGCACTGGCATCGGTCCGGTAATGATCCGCGCCACGGTGCCGAACGCAGCAATTTGCGACGTAACCGCCGCGCTGATCGTCGTTCCACCGGTCGGAAAGTTCGGCGCTGCAACGTGCAGGTCGATGTCTTCTTCGAGGCCAGTTCCCCAAAACAGGCCAGCGAATAGGTTGGCGGGGGTGTAGTTGGCGCCGATCGTGAAGTCGAACGAGAGAACCACGTTCTTTCCGGCAAGTGCCATGGATTCGGCAGTGCCGAGTTGCTGGACAAGAAAAACCTGTCCGGGCTGCGTGTTTGCGGCCGAACGCTGGACTTTCAGCGCGTATTCCGAATTGTCGATCCCGGCGACGCGAGAGATCGTGCGCCCGGGATTCTGACTTGCCGCTTTCCAGCCATCCGCGAGGTGCGTCTTGCTCGCGGCGTTCGTGACGGCGTAGGTCGTGTTCTCCTGCCAGATGTCGAAGCTCGGGTTGATGAGGTAGTTGATCCCCTCGATGCTGCGGGCTTTCAGCGAGTTGCTGATCGCGTCGTAGGCGTAGGCCTGTCCTTGCGCCAGCACGTCGGTCGAGAGCACCACGCCGCGCAGTTTGGCGATCGCGGCCGCGTTGGGCGTGCCGGAGAGATCGCCGCCGAGGCCGAGCGCGGCCGCGAGGCTGGGCAGCACGAACCAGCTTGCGCCGACTGCGGCTTCGGTGCCCGCGCCCGTGGCGTTGGTCTTGCACACCATGAGCGCATCGGCCGGGACCGCGAGGCCGGAGCCGCCGCCGATCAGGCCGGCAACGGAGACGTAATAGGCATCGCCCTCGTTCGCGGCCGGATAGTTCGGATCGGCCGAACAGTCGAGCGCCCCCTTGATCACGATGCTGTTGGTGAGCGGCGTGGCCACCGCGGCGTCGACATAAGCTTTGTCTGCCGCCTGCGGGTCTGCGGTCGGCGAGCCCGGCAGCACGAGCGGCGCTACCAGGGTGATCTGGCCGGTGGCGGGATCGACCGATGCGATCGGCACCCAGGCCGAACCGATGAACAGGTTCCAGATCGGATGGCTGTGGCTGCTGTCGAGCCAGCCTTGGAACTGGGTGAGCCCGGTCGGCGCCGAGGTCGCGACGATCGGAATCCCGAACAGCGCCGCATCGGCCTGGCGCGTCTCGTTGTTCTGCACCACAACCACCGCTTCGTGCGAAAGCGGCGCGGTCGCGTGATTGAGTTGGCTGATCGGGAGGCCTGCTCCGGACATGGTCTACTCCGCAGATCGCTATTTTTCTTTGCGGTGTGCAGCGTGATGCGCGTCGCTTCGTGAAAGCGACGGAAAAAATATTCTTTCAGCCGATCACGGCGTCCACGCCCGGCCCAGGTTGAAATTGATCGCGCTGGTGTCGCCGCGCTGCTTTGCAGAGACCTTCGATCCCGATGGCAGACCATTGAGGTTTAGGTTCACGTCGACCGTTCCCGTGCTTCCGCCGTCGCCGGCAGACCGGTGCGCCGACACCAGCGGCATTTTAATCGCCTGGATCGGCTGATCCTGATCGCTGTCGGATTGCCTTCCGACAAGCGCCATGATCGCGTCTGCGATCGCCACCCGGGCGTGGGCGCTAGCCGAGGGATCCTGTGGGCGCTCGTAGCCGAAGAGCACGGACGTGGTCGAACGGCCTGCATCACCGACAATGCGCTTAAGCGCGTCGCCTGCGCGTTTTTCCGAATGGGTCAATTCCCATTGCACAAATTCGAGCTGCTGACCGAGCGTCGAACCGACAAGCGAGCGATTTGCCCAGTGCATCGTACCGGCAAATTGCGCGAACAACTCCGCCCGTTCGCGATGCCACTGCGCCGAGCCGTAGGCCTGCCCTTGATCGCCGGAGCGGTGCGGGTCGAGGCCGCTTTCGTAAACGAGATTCGCAACGATCCCGGCGGCTTGTGACGCGCTCCAGCCTTTGCTTTCAAAGAAGCCGACAGCCTGCTTGATCCGCGCGGCGTCGAATCCTTTTTTCGGTGTGTCCGTGCTGGGGAACAGATCCGGAAGAACCCGCGGCCGATCGGGCGCATCGCGCGACGAGAGGATAAACTTTCGAATGAGCGCGATGTCCTGTCCATTGCGCGAGAGATTGGTCGGGTTCGCCAGGTCCATCACGGCGCCGACGACGCTCAGATTTTTGATATCGTCCTGGTGACCCACCAACCACTCGAACGTCGACTTCACGCCGCGAAACGCCACCAGCAGGTCGCCAACGATTTCCTTGCTGTCCTTGAAGAACTGCAACGCATCCTTGCCGACCTGATGCCAGTCTATCGATTTCAGCCAGGTGCCGGCGTCGCGGGCCCATTCGCCGACCTTGATCCCGATGAGCTCGCGGTTGTTCGCGATCCAGTCCCGCAACGGTTCGATGATGGTCTTGATCGTCGGCAGCAAGGCGATGCCGATCGTGTCGGTGAGGCCACTGGTGGCCACGTCGAGCTGTCGCCATGACTCCACCGCTTCTGCGCCCATCACCGCGTCGGCGCGGGAGATGTCGCCGTGCAGCCGGCGAAACTCTTCCCCCAATTCGGCGACACGCTTTTTGCCCATCACGAGGAACGGCATGATCTCGATGCCACCGCGAGAAAAAAGCGCCTTCGCGGCGTTGTTCCGCTGATCCGTATCCGGGTTCATCGCGAAACGGTCGAGAATCGTCGGCAGCAACGCGCCGGGATCGGCGAGATGTCCTTTCGACGCCCACGGGGAGATGTGCATCGCCCGCAAATAGCCGGCCGCTTTCTTGTCGCGACCCGACGCGGCGTCGGCGATCTTCGCAGCGAAAAGACCGAATGCCTTGTCGGCAACGTCCGGATCGACCTCCGCCATCTGCTCGGCGTAATGAATGCGGGCCAGTTGGGGCACGGCAATGCCGGTCTTCAGGCTGGCCTTCAAAAGGTTCGCGCGCGTCTCGGCGGCCGATTTCGCAAATTCAAACACGCCACCGATGCTGGCGATGCCGGCGAAAGCGCCGAAGGCGGCTGTCAGACCGGGCAACCGGCTCAGCGGCTCGAGCAGGTGGACATGAATGCCCTCGCCCAGCGTTTTGATATGCTCGAACGCGCCCTTCGCATGCTCGCCCAGTTTCGGAAGACCGGTTTCATCGGCCAGTTTTCCCGTCGCCGCGAAAATATCTTTGAGGGGATTGGTGAGCTTTCCGATCTCGTCGCCCACCGTTTTCTTGACACCGCGGATCGCTTTGGTGGCTTTGTCGATGACATCGATCGTGATGTCGAAATTCGCGGCGCCAGATCCTTCGGCCATCTTTGTCCTACTTCCCGGTTTCCAGTTTTCCGATACGGTTGGCCTGCTTCAACGCGTTCCCCAATTCATCGACGGGAAGATCGAAGACACTCAGACCGCCGCCGAAGTAGCGGGCAAGTTCGTAATAGCGGTCGATTGCGTCGGCCGGGTTGAGCGCAACGCCGCCGCGGTGGAGAAAAAACTGAGCACCATCGCCTGGGCGACCTCCCAATCCGGCGCGCTGATCTGATCCACGACCGCCGCGGGCATGCCCGTGAGTTGTTCGATGTAGGAAGCGATCGCCGTCGCATCGATCTCGATCACCGTCCGGCCGTCTGGTTTCTCATCGCGGCGATACGCATCGCCGGCTTTGCGGAGATGGCGCCCGAGCAGTTCACCGAACTGCAGTTCGATGATGGCAGGCTTGCCCTCCACCTGGATCGCGTTGAGCAGCGTGACCTTGCGATCCGCACGCACCGTCTGCTTCGCCTGCTTGCCGCTGTTGAAGAAAGCGAGGATGGCATCCTGCGCTGTGTCGAAATCTGCGAGCGAGAGAAGATCGACCGACGACGACGGGATATCGGCGAGTGCAACGATGTACCGGCCGACGGCCGCCCGGTTGATGTCGAATACACTGTCCTCGTCTTCACGCTGGATGATCTTGTAGATGCAGCCGCACAAACGGATTTGCATTCCAACCGGTGGGCGAATCTGCAGCGCGGTGATCGTCTCGCCATGCGCGTCGATGGGGTTCAGCAGCGGAACGGTTGTCACCATGGGCCTGTTACCTTCTCAATTTCGGGTTTGGGTAGCGGCGCCGACGACGGCGCCGCGAACAATGGCGACGCAGCGAGATGTCGGAACGCAGCGGTTGTGCTCGGCGATCCGCGGCGAAACGGCTCCATCTGCGCAATCAGCGGGGCGGCATTGCGGAACATCCGGTCGAACGGGGTCGTCTGGAACACGGGGAACAGCATGGCGTTGCGCGCCAGCGAGCCGAACAAGTCATCCATATTGCGCGTCACCGCGGCCAACCTTGTTGCGGTCTCCATCATCGAAGGGTTGAACAGGCTCATTGCGAAACCATCGGTCCGTGGTGATTTCATCGCCGATAGGAACCGCAGCGGCTGAGATTGCGACACGGAAAAAATAATGGCCGGAGCGCGGCGCCGTTCGCGTGTGCGGACGATCGCAGCGCGCTCAAGGATCCGGTGAACCACCACCTCCGGCCATCCGCGCGCGGACAACTGTGCACCCCATGCCGCCGCCTCGCCGGCGTTCGGTGCGCGGAAGATTTCGCGCAGGATGCCGATCCCTTCGTGCCTCTCGCGGGCCTGGCGCGGCGGTAGCACGGTGGCGTGGGTTAGCCGTTTTTGGGTTGCGCGTGTCGCGCTCTCCTCCAGCGTCAGCGTCCAGCGCTTCACTGCGCGGACACCGAAGGGCTGCGCGAGCTCGGTCGTCTCGTAGGCCACCATCTCGTTCGCAAGGCGAGCGCAGGCGGTGGCGTCGCGGAGTTGCTCGGAATCTATCTCTCTCCGCAGCTCGAAGAGCGCCGCCGCGAGCACGTCGGTGTGCAATCGCCAGAGACGAACGCCGTGCACCCCACGCGGCCTGCCCCGCCCCCGCTTCACCTCGCCGGCAACGTGCAGGTCGTCGTCGGTCATTCCGGAGACCCCACCCCCGACGGCGCCGCCGTCGGCAGTGCGAGCGCGGCGCGGAGGCGCCGCAGCTTCATGGCCAACCAAATTAGTTGAAAAATCGAGTCGGCGTCGGACCGACCCTCCCGCGCCACCGCGATCAGCGCATCCATTTCCCGCTGAGCGCCGGCCACCGCGTCGGCGAGGGTGCCCGGCGGCCTCTTCGGTGCGATCGCCACCGATGCGGCCGCGAGAAACGCCCGGACGGCATCCTGGTCGAAAAGCCATTGCTGATTTCTGCCGCCACGCCTTTCCACGGGCAGGTCTTTGTGGCGCACCAGCATGCGATCGAGAGTGGGCCGGGAGACGCCCAACGCGAGAGCGAGACGGTGCTTGCCGATCAGGGCCATCTATCCTGCCCTCCCCGTGTAATTTGACAGCGGTATTTGCAGCGGTAACACCGTGTAACGCGAAATTTTTGGCCAGCCGCTCATAAGCGCCCGGGCTCGAATTGCCCGTGCGCAGCGCGTTTGCCCAGGAAGGACCCGCACAACTTCGCGATGGATGGTGCCGCCGGCCGGCATGGGTCAGCCCTCCAACCAGTAGCGGCGCGGCTCGGATGGCGCACGACGCGCGCGCGACGCGCGCTGCGCAATCTGGGCCTTCAATGCGACCGTCAACGGCTGCAGGGCTGCTGCCAGATGCTCGGGCCCTGCGGCGTTGGGGGATGCCATCGCTATGATCGTTTCGCGTATGACCGTCAGAATGCGTCCGGTTTCCTCTCCGTTTTCGATAAGCTCACCGATCGCGAGCGCCTGGGCTTCGCGTGCGGCCGCCATCCGATATGTCGTTGATCTCCAGTTCGGGATGACCAAACCCGCCTCGTACAGCACACGCTGACCAGCCGCGTTCATAGCTCGATCTCCTGCTTTCGCTGCATCAACTTGAATGCCTTGAACTCCGCCGCGCGACGATGCTGCCAGTCGCGCTGTTGCTCGTTTTTGTGTTTGCGGCAATAGGCCGAGCCTGGAAGGTGAGCGTCGTCGCAACGCGAACAACTCTTCTTGCCACCGGCGACCGGCCTACTCCGGATTGTTGCACGGGAAAAGACGGCCATCTTTTCGTTGTTCGTTGAAGGCGCTTCCCCAATCGTCGTTTCAGGTGTTGCACGGGAAAAGACGGTAGTCTTTTCGTTGCGTGTTGAGATTGTCTCGCGGACTGGTTCGCTCACTGTGCGGCCTCCAGGTGTTGAGACGATGCGTCGATCACGTCCACCGGCAGGGCGAAGGCGCGTTCGAGTTTCAAGGCGTAGCGCTCGCGCAGCCGCGCCGCCTTCACCGCGTTGCCGGCGTCGATCCGCACGCGGCCGTCTGCGATCGTGAACACCGCGTCGCCGAACCAGGTCTCTATCTCGCCGTCGCTGAGGCCGAGCCCGCGCACCAGCGCGCCGTAGACGCGGCTTCCCAGCCGCTGCTCGATCGCGATGGCGCGTTCGACCGATTGCGCGATCTTCGCCGGCCGCGCACGCACCTCGGCCAGATGGTCCTGCCAGCCGCGATCGCGTTCCAGCCAGTTGTGCGGCAACACCGGCAGCACCGCGCCCAGGCGTTGCGGCCGGCGCGCATTGTCGGCCGCGAGTTTGCGGCCATGGGCGCGGATGCAATCGAGCAGCTCGCCATCGCTCGGCCAATCGGCGCCGCGCCGCCCCCACGCTCCGCGCGCCAGCGCCTCCGACGCTGTGCCCGGCAACCCCGGCCACTCCCGGAACGCGATCCACAGCGGCTTCCAGACAACGTCACCACCTGCATCCTGCGAAGCCTCGCGCGTTAGAGAGGTTCTTTGACGGTTCTGATGGTTCTCTATATGCGCGCGAGAAATTTCATCCTTTGCGCTATTTTCTTCACCCTTTACGCCGGAATTATCACCCTTTGCGGTATCGCGTCTGGGCTCAGAAAAGGCGGTTGTTTCTGCCGCCTTTCGTCCGGCAAGACAGTGCACGCAGTCTGGCTCCTCAGCGCAGTGCGCGAGCTGTTGCTCCCGAAGCCGCCTTAGATCGATGCGATATTGCGTCTTGCGGCCACGGCCGCCGGCCGCTTTTGCGATCGGTGGCAAATCTTCGCCGCGGCTGCCGAGCAGATGCACCACGCCGTCGCTCCTCAACCGCCTGATGCACTCAAACGTGGCGCGCGGCGATTGGCGGCACTTCGCGGCGAGATAATCGATCCCCGGATAGATGTCGCGGCCGTCATCGCTCGCGTGATCCGCCATTGCGAGCAACACGTTCAGCGTTCCCGCACTGTATAGGCAGGTGTCCCAAATTTGGGTCATGACCCGGATGCTCATTTCGGATCGGTCACCCCGCCCACGGCCTTGACCCTCTAAGCCGCCTGCTGCGGAACGCCATCGCGCTGCTGGAGAATCCACCAAGCGGGTATTTTCCAAACCCGCCCGATGCGCTGCCCAGGGATCTGACCAGCTTCGCATGCCTTGCGCACGCTTTTGACATCCATGGAAATCGCGGCTGCCACTTCGGGAACGCCGAAAAGCACCTTTTCTATTTTCTTATCATCGCTCACTTCTGCGCCTTTCTCGTCCGACAGAGGGGGCAAATCACCCTCTTCCGCCTAAGAAGGCCATTAGCGGCTTGCGCATCGCAAGCAAATTAGATAACTTTAGGATAACAACGTTTATACAAGAGGTTCACCTGTGGGGAAGAGAGGGCCAAAGCCGAAACCACGCGAAGATGTACGGCCGTCGCCCACCGGCGTTCGGCTTTCGCCGGAGCTGCGAGAGCAACTTGAAAACGCTGCCGCGGAGAACGGTCAGTCGCTATCGCGAGAGATCGAGAACCGGCTCGCAGCTTCCTTCTCGAACGATAAATATAACCGCGTCGTGAAGTTGTTCGGAGGGGAGAAAACCTTCGGCCTCGCGTGGCTCATTGCGATAGCGTTGAAAAAACTGCGACTGCAAACATGGCATTCGTGGCACGAAGATGCTTACACGTTCGAGCAGGCAAAAAGCGCGGTTCTCAAAATTATGACTTCCCTCAGGCCCGAAGGAGATTCGTCTCGGCCACCGGATGATATGCCATTGTACGCGCAAGTCGTTGCGAAGGGGCATAGCGAAGCATCTGCAGTGGATTTGCTGAGATCGCTGGAGATCGGCGAGTGGGTTGCCGACACCGCGTTGCATTTCACGCGCTACATCGATTCGCCTTTCGGCTTTGAGGACGTAGAGAGCGGGCGCGCAATGGTCCAGGACACCGATTCCCGCACGCAAATTGAAGCTCGCCGATCGGCCACAGGCGATCCGAACGACGAGCAAGAATGGCTCGAAGAATTGGAGAACCTGAGAGCTGTTGGGCTCCAGCTCGGCGGCATGGTCAAGAGACGCGCACCGACAGCGGTGCCAAAGAAAGCGAAATCCAGATGACTACAAAAAAACGGAACCGCAGAACACACGGCATTGGCAGTCTTCGCGAGAGAGGCAAAGGCAGCTGGGAGTTGGGCGTTCATGGCGTCGATGCATCTGGGCGGCGCGTTAAACGCTTCTATACCGTCAAAGGTGATCGCGCCGCCGCCCTGGCGAAACTGAGCGAACTTGTTAAGGCGGGAAAGGCAGGCGAACTCCCGAACGACAAGAAGCTGGTGTCTGACGTCATCGACGCCTGGGACAAAACACTGAGTGTGAGCGCCAAGACGGCAGAGCGCTACCGGGAGTTGGTCAAACATCATATTCGGCCTCACTTAGGCGATCTCAGGATGCGTAGCGTCCGCGCCTCCCGGATCGACCAATTCTATGCCGATCTCTTGGCTGGCCGCGACGCCAACGGAGTTGTGACGCGAGAGGCCTTGGCACCGCGAACAATTGGCCATGTGCATCGGCTTGTCGTCCAGATTTTCGGTCTCGCCGTGAGAGATCGCGACATCGATGCGAATCCCGCCACCGCAGCTATCCGACCAGACATCGAGAATAAAGAAATTGAAATTCTAACCGAGCAGGAAGCCCGTGACGTTCTTTCAAAGCTGCGCTGCCGCAATACACACGGATCTTCGACTTACTATCGCATCGTGTTTCTGGCGCTCGCCAGCGGCATGCGGCGCGGCGAGATATTGGGCGCGCGTTGGAAGGATTTGAACTTCGAGACCGCTGAACTACGCGTGCAACAGTCCGTCGAGCAGACCAAAGCGGGACTGCGGTTCAAATCGCCGAAGAGCAAGGCCGGCCGCAGAACGATCACCCTGCCCGCCGCCGCGATCGCGGAGCTGCGCCTTCAGAAGTCCACGCAGGCGGCTGAGCGTCTGTCATTGGGCCTCGGCAAGGATGCTGACGACGCCCTGATCTTCCGCCAAGTCGACGGATCGCCGCTCGTGCCCAACAACGTCACGACCGAATGGCGCCGGCTGGTGGAGTCGCTGCACCTGCCGAAGGTGAGCTTTCACGCCTTCCGGCACACCCACGCTTCGCAATTGATCGCCTCGGGCATGGACGTGTTGACGATCTCGCGGCGCCTCGGCCACAGCAACGCGTCGATCACGCTGAACATCTACGGCCACCTGTTCGCGCCGACCGACAAGACGGCCGCGGCCGTGATGGATCGGGCGTTCGGTTCGGTGTTCTCGTGAACGAGGAGCGCACCGACCGGGAACGCAATTGGCGGCAAATTGGCGGCAGCGGTGCCAGCCTTGCATGAAAGGCGAAGCCTAAGCTATTGAACTTGTTACGCGGATGGGTGGCCGAGCGGTTGAAGGCACCGGTCTTGAAAACCGGCAGGCCCGTGAGGGTCTCGTGGGTTCGAATCCCACCCCATCCGCCAGATAGCCATAAAATTCCGCATTTTCCTTGGTTTTTATTGGTCTAGAGCGTTTTAGACCCACAAACCTACCCACAATATACGAAGGTCTTGGAATCTTGGAGGCCGATACCGCTCTGCTGAACATTGACGGCAGAATCGGCGAAACAATCAACACGAGCAGCGAGAACGCGGTGTTCGGAAAACAGATGCACCGGAGAATTATTGATCCAATCTCAGGATCATATCGCGGATGTCGAATTGCTTAAGAAAACTGGGCATGTCTGTGAGCTTGCCCGGCGCCGCGAGCAACGCTTCATAAAGGCCGCGATTGGCCCAGGCTTTGTATTCGAACAGCGACGTCAGAAGCTTGTTGGACATGGCGTGGATTTGATGACTGTCAGATGAAATTGGTCACGCTCAGATTGGCGAGATGGACGCCCTGACTCAGCTCGATCACGTAATCGCCCCCGGCCTGGAATCCCGCAACACCATTGTCGTCGACAACCAGGAAGGTGTGCCCGGCGAGGTCCCCCGTACTTGGCGTGACCAGCACGGCATGATGGGCGTGCAACGCAGTTGCGGGAAGCATGGCCTGCATATCTGTGTTGAAAGAACTTTTGTCGAGCGTTCCCGCTTTTACCATCTTGTCGACGCCGGTCACCGCAACTTCGAGATCGAATACGTCATTTAGCGCGTCGAAGCCAACGACGGTGTCGTGGGTTGCCGGCCCGCTACGAGACTCTGTGACGGCGGTATATACAAACGTGTTGTTGCCACCACCGCTGATCAGCTTGTCTGCGCCTGCACCGCCGGTGATGACATCGTCGCCGGTACCACCTTTGATGAGATCGTCGCCAGCGCCGCCGCTGAGGTTTTCTCCGTCAGCGCCGCCTTTGATTGTGTCGCTCGCGGCACCACCACTCACGAGACCGTCGACTGTTCCAAGCACGCCATTGTAAGTGCCACCACCATCGCCAAACTGAATCCCTCCGGTTATGTGCCCGGTATTGACGACGGTCATCTTACCCGTGCCGAGTTCTTCGATGGCGAGGCCACTGCCGATGATCGTACCGCTGTTGTCGATGCTGTCGGCTCCACTCGAGTCGAACAGCACCGCGTCGAAACTATCGATGACGCCGCTGTTCGCTATGTAGAGACTTCCGAAACCCGTTTCGGCGATACCAAGGGTCATTGCCTGAAGCGTTCCACTGTTGTGCACGCCGTCGACATCGCCCGCAAGACTGCCGACGAAGACCGCGCCATCACCTCCCGAGACTGTTCCGCTGTTGATTACGACGTTGTGACCATGGCCATCGTTCGATCCGTTGAGGCTTATGCCAACGCTGCTTGCAGATATCGTTCCGGCGTTATTGATCTTGTTACTGCCGCCGGCGATGTCCATCGCGTTTCCTGTCGTGGCCGAAATCTTTCCAGTATTGAGGATCGTATTAGAGCCGACACCTTCCTCGCCTTCATCCAGGAGGATCGCGTCGCTCTTGCCCGAAATCTCCCCATCATTGACGATGCGTATCCTCGCGCCATCGAAATCGATCCCAACATTCGACGCCGAGATGGTACCGCT
>DASXDS010000044.1:0-17951 GCA_036490455.1 Rhizomicrobium sp. | reverse complement strand
TTCCGGCGTAAACCTCAAAAGATGAGTGTGCAACTCCATCGACTGGGCATCATTCGAGGTATTTATATTGACGAGATAGGTGAGACATTTTTGGCGAGTATCTGGATGAGGGCTGATTTCGTAGCCCGTCAGATATTTCTGAATTGCAGTCAGAATCTTTGTCGGCTGCTTGATATTGAATTTGTCCTCCATGGCCGACTTGAACAACGGACTGTTCATATATTCGACCAATCTCTGAACTTTCGGATTGGAATATCTCTGAAGCCTGAAAGCGAGACCTACACTGCCGACTTTGTTTCTATTTACAGCCCAATCATTCTGCTCCAGGCAACGCAAATATTCGTCCTTGTCAGTAATGCAGCCGGGAAATTTTTGGATGACGTAGCCGACGTCCTGTAGCGTATCGATCACCTCAGCGGTCGATGCCATCTCCGGCAGGTTTACCTGCCGATCCTTGATGAGCATCTCAAAATGCTCATCAGAAAGAAAATTCTCAATCAGCAGGTGCGGGAACGGTTGGGAGATAAATTTGGCATCGCGAATTTTTTGCGCAATGTAATGGTACTCTTCGAACGGATCGTCATCCGTGTTCGATGTCTTTGCAGGGGAACTGTCGACTGCAAACGATGTCCCGCTATCGCCATAATCGTTGGCTGCACGATCGTCGACGGCATGCGGCCGCACTCGTTCTAGAATATTATCGAGCCAGCGCCGCACAGACGGACCTCACTTTATCGAATTGTTCTTTCCCGATAGTCTGCGCTTTGTATGTGCCAATTTCAACTATGACTTATTTTGCAAACAGGGGCAAAAGGAGGCTGGATCGGTTCTGTTACGCGAGCCGCGCGCACGCGCTCTGCCCAAAAAATCGGAGATTTGCGCTTTTGGAGCTTCCGCGTAGCGTGGCACGATTTGATCCAACACAGGAGGGCCGCCAATGGCCAAACGCACACTCGAAACCGGCACCAACGATCTTCTCGCGACCGTGGAGGATGGCGTCGCCATCATCACCATGAACCGCCCCGACCGGCGCAACGCGTTGTCCGGCGCGATGCTATCCGCGATGGGTAAAGCGCTCGCCGAGTGCGAACTCGATTCCGACGTGGCGGTCGTGGTTATCACCGGTGCGGGCGGCGCGTTCTGTGCTGGCGGCGACGTGAAGGGGATGGCGGACGGCACGGGTGGCGGCTCGACCAGCCCGCGCGGCGCGGACATCGACAGCCGGATTCACGGCCAGCGGGTCAGCCAGCGCGCGACCGCGGGCAAGCTCTACAAGATGCCGAAACCGACGCTTGCCGTGCTGCCGGGTGCGGCCGCCGGGGCAGGGCTCTCCATCGCGCTCGCCTGCGATATGAGGTTGGCATCGGAGAATGCGGTGATGACGACCGCGTTCGCGAAAGTCGGGTTCTCCGGCGATTACGGCGGCACCTATTTCCTGTCGCATCTGATCGGCAGCGCGAAGGCGCGGGAGATGTATTACCTTTCCGACCGCATCGACATGAAGGAAGCGCTGCGCCTCGGCCTAGTGAACTGGGTTGTGCCGGCCGACCAGCTGGAGGCGAAGGCGCGCGAGATCGCGGGGCGCCTCGCGAAGGGGCCGCGTGTCGCCTATCGCTACATGAAGGAGAACATCAACCGCGCAGTGACGGGCGCCGACGTCGACGATTGCCTCGACCTCGAAGCGACGCATCACGTGCATGCCGGCCTCACGGAAGATCACCGCGAAGCCGCGAAAGCTTTCGTCGAAAAGCGCGAACCGGTATTCCACGGGCGCTAGGCATCCCTCCGTGAGTGCAGCGAATGGCAGGAGTGGGGCCGGCGCGATCGCCGTTGCGTTGAGCCTGGTTGCGGCTGGTGCGTCGCCAGCGCCGCCGCCTGTCACTGCACTGTTCGGTCCGCGCGTCGCGCCGCTCGCACATTTCCAGCAGCCTTACGAAGTGGCGGATTTCGACGGCGACGGCGTGCCAGATCGGCTTTATCTGGTGTCGATCGCGCCGGGCTCGCCGGCTGCTGCGATCGCAAAGGACGTGACGGTTCTTGCCAAACCGCTGAAAGGCGAACCGCTTGGCAACCGCGCCGAGCCGCTTGCGCTGGCGATCGTGCTGGGTAAGAGCGGACAAAGATATTTACTCACCGATGCGATGGGCGGCGATCCGCCGACGCATTTCTTCGATTAGAGCCCCGGCTCGATCTGGACGCAGAAACCGCTTCCCCTCTCGATCGCCAAACAAGGCTCGGCGCAGTTCAAGCAATTTCGCAAACAGGAAAAACAGATCGCCCACGATGTCGTCGTGCTCGGCACCGAAGCCGGCATCGACATCGCACTCTACTGGACCGGCAAAACCTTCACCGTGTTCTGGCCGGAAGAGGAGCCTTGATTCACCCCTCCGACGCGAAGCGTTGGAGGGGTGGTAAAATTTGTCCAATACCGGATGTGCGCGTCACGCTATCGTGCGGGAAACTGGGGGATTCAGAATGGGTAAAACGATTCTCGGTACCGCTGTCGGCATCGTCGTTTGGATGGCGACAGCGCTTGTGTTGGGCCTGTTGCTGGGAAAGCTGTGGCCGGCACTCGCGGTGGCGTCGCGCGCGCCCCTGACGCTCACCACGGCGATGCTTTCCGCGCGGCTCGGTGTCAGCTTCATCGGCTCGCTTGTGAGCGGTGCGGTGTCCGCGCGTCTTGGTGGCATGAACGCTGCGATCGCGGCCGGTGTTCTGCTGCTGCTCGGCTGGGGGACGTTTCACGTGACGGTCATCTGGCATCAATTCCCGATCTGGTACCACCTGACGTTCTTCGTCTCGCTGGTGGTTTTGAGCTGGGTTGGTGGACGGTTGGCGCGCGCCGGTTAAGCCGCCTCGCTCACCACCCGGCTCAGGGGAAACAGCGCCGTCATCGTGGTGCCGACGTTCGGACGGCTGGTGACGGTCAGCGAACCGCCGTGCAACTCCAGCAGGGAGCGGCAGATCGGCAGGCCGAGGCCCGTGCCTTCGTGCTTGCGCGCGAGTTTCGAATCCACCTGACCGAATGCCGACAGCGCGACCTTGATCTGCTCCGGCGTCATGCCGATGCCGGTGTCGATGACCGAGATCGAGAAACCCTCCGCGGTCAGCCGCGCCGCGATCTTGGCGCGGCCGCCTTCCGGCGTGAACTTCACCGCGTTGGACAGGAAGTTGAGCATCACCTGCTTGACCGCACGTTCGTCGGCGCGCAGCAACGGCAGGGCGTCGGGAATATCGTCGATCAGCGTGACATCGCCTTCCGCCGCCTTGTTGCGCACCAGCAGGAGGCATCCCTCCGTTAGCCGCGCCACGTTCACGTCGCTCTCGTGCAGGTCGAGCTTGCCGGCTTCGAGCTTGGAGAGATCCAGGATGTCGTTGATGATCTCGAGCAGATGCGAGCCGCTGCGATGGATATCGCGCGCATATTCGGCATATTTCGCGCCCGCCGGTCCGAACATCTCGTCCTTGATAACCTCGGAGAAGCCCAGGATCGCGTTGAGCGGCGTGCGCAGCTCGTGGCTCATATTGGCCAGGAACTCGGTCTTGGTTCGGTTGGCGAACTCCGCCGCATCCTTGCTCTGGCGCAGGTCGCTTTCGAGCTGCTTGCGATCGGCGATGTCGGTGATCCACGACAGCGACGCGGGCTGGCCGTCCCACATCGCGCGCACCGCCCGGGTTTCCACCCAGCGATAGCCGCCGTCGCGGTGCTGCAGCCGGAACTCGTACTGCGAAATCTCTTCTTCCCCCGCCATGCGGCGGCGAATCCGGTCGACGATCATCGGTAGATCGTCGGGATGGACGTTGCTGTTTGCGCCGCTGTTGCCCTGCGCCGCCGTCAGTTCGCGCGCCGAGGCATAGCCCACGAGATGGGCGAACGCGTCGTTGGTGTACAGCACCTCCGTCGCCGTGCGCACGATGATCCCTTGCAGCGAACCTTCGACCACGCGGCGCATCTGCGCCTCGGCGCGGCGGGCCGACGCGATCTCGTCGCTGCTGATCGTCACGCGCACCGTCTCTTCGCTCTCAAGGGCGAGCGTCACCAGCGTGGGACTATAGCGTCCGCTCGCCCGCACCCAGCGGATGCGGATCGTGGCGTCGCGGCCGCTCCGGATCACCGAGCCGCGCACCAGATCGAACAATTCGGAGTCGTCGGGATGGATCTGGGTGGCGATGCCTTCGCCTTCGACGACGTGCTCGATCAGCCGCTTGCCGTCGCCGAGAAACGCCGCGCGCAAGACGATGCCGTGCTCGTCGATCACGAGCTCGGCCCGGCCGGCCTTGGCGTAAATCTCGTCGTCGTCGTTCACGCGTTCCCCCGCATGCCGCCGCTGTTTCCGGAAGTCATGCGGCTGTCATGATACGGCCGCGGCGTTAATCGCGGCTTACGCGACGGGGGGTAACGGTTTCTTAGGAAAGAGACGCCGCTACCCCGATTTTGCGGATCGTTGGCGGGCGGCTACTATGGGAACAGGTGGATGCACCGCCTGTGCTCGCGTGGCGCAACGGATAGCGCAGCGCGCTTCGAACGCGAAGGTTGGAGGTTCGAGCCCTTCCGCGAGCGCCAGTTCTATTCGCCGTTGCCGGCCAGCATCAGGGTCGGAACCCCGCCGGTGCCGTTGCGCACGGCGAAGACCGAGGTGCCGGGTTTGCGGCCCTCGCGGATTTCGGACACGTCCAGCCCCGCCGCCCGGATGCGCGCATGCGCAGCCTGGGGATCGGCGACGCGCCAGGCAAGTCCGCTATAGCGGTCCGGGTCGTTGCTCATCGGCGCCTTGAGGCTCGCGCCGATCTCGACGATCGCGTGCCCGCAGCGGAAGAACAGCTGGTGCGCGCCCCATTGCTCGTTGACCCGATCGAGCCGTAGGTTCAGTCCGAGCCGTGCGCCATAGAGCGCCAGCGCGCGTTCAATGTTCTGGGTGTGGACGACGATGTGATCGAGGCCGCTCACCGGCGCGTCGTCGCTGGCCACCGCAACCGGCCAAGTCTTCTCTTTTTCCTGCACGAAGAACTGTGCCGGACCGTGCGTTGCCTTGCGTCGCGCGATGGTGAGCGTCCAGCTGCGCTCTTCGCCGTCCGCATTCACCGAGCGCGTGACATGGGTGTCCATCAGCGCCACGCCGCGGCGGCTCAACCGGTGTTTTGCGTCTTCCAGATCGGCGACCGCGAAACCGAGACCCCAGATGCCCTCGCCATTTTTGTCGATATCGGCGCGGATCGCCTCGGCGCCCGGCCTGTCGCCGTCGGAGCCGATGATGTCGAGCGCCATGGTCTTGAACTGGAACCAGACATGGCGCACGTCGCCGACGCGGCCGTGCCAGTTGGCGGTGCGGCCGAAAATCGCCTCGTAGTTCGCAACCGTGGTGTCGAGATCGCGCACCTGTATCGCGATGTGGTCGATGCCGGTGATGATGTTCATGGCGATCCTGCGCTGGAATCGGATGTGGGCGGGGCGGGCTGCTCGTGCTGCGGCGCGCCGGGGATTGGAACGCCGGCAGCGGTGAGGCGGCGGACCAGTCCGGCGTCCGGCGGGCCGTTGGCATAAGCCTGCATCCAGTATTCCTTGGCCTTGTCGAACTTCCTGGTCCGCACATAGGCGACATCGCCTAGCACGGTGAGCGCGATGCGGTTCGGCTGATAGGCGTTCGACGCGTTCGCGTCCGACTCCGCGCCGTCGAGATCGCCGAGACCGAAGCGCGCCTGCGCGCGTCCCGCATAGTTCGTGTAGTCCGGCGCCACCGCGATCGCGGCATCGAATTGCTGCACCGCCGGCCCGGCGCGTTGTAGCCTCAGATAGGCGAAGCCGAGATTGGAGCGCAGATTCGGATTGCCTGGATCGAACGCCACGGCGATGGCGCTGTCCTCGATGAAGCCGACGACGTCGTTCGCGCCGGTGATCCAGGCGAGCGAGCGAGCCGACAGCGCTTCCGCCTTGTCTCGCGGCGATGTCGCGGTGAGGAACCGTTGGGTGCAGTCGCCGATCAGGAAGGAGTTGTTGGCGTCCAGCCGCCCCTTGGACGTGTCGCAAGCCTTCGCGCCTTGCGTCGAGATGGAGCGCCACAGCGTGAGCTCCGCTGAAAGCCTGCCCGCGCCGGATGCCGCCGTTGCGTCGCCATTGGTGGTCTTGCGCGCCGCGCTGATGTCCTGCTCCGCGGCATCGAAACGGCCGAGCCACATCTCCGTATGCGCGCGGCCGAGCAGCGCCGTCGCGGTGGGGGCGATCCGCACTTCCGCATCGCGATCCTCGAACGCGCCCTGCAGATTGCCGAGATTGAAGCGCGACAGCGCCCGCTCGCGATAACCGCTCGGCTCGTTCGGCATCATTTTGATCTGGAAATCGAGATCGGCTTCCGCCTCTTTCCACCGGCCGGCGCCGTTGTAGACGAAAGCGCGTTCATGCCGCGCATCGATGTTGACCGGATCGAGCGCCAGCGCCTGATCCAGATCGGACAGCACCTCGCGGAACGCGGCGGCGCCTTTGGCGACGTCCTTCGCGTAAGCGCGGCGCGCCAGCAGCATCGATTTCGTCCTGTCGTCGCCCGCACTGGCGATCGCCGCATCGCATGCAGTGGCGGCGTCCGCGCTCGCCGTGTAGGTGTCGCACGGACCGGCGGGTGCCTGCGCCTCGGCCGCAAACGCCGCGCTGCTCCACAGCAGAACCGTCACAATCAGATCCGCGCGCATTTTCGAAACCGGAGGAGAAACCGCCGGCAGTGTCCCATTGGCGACCGGCCGCGGCAACAGCGGCCCTTCGCCGCCGATTTTCGTTGGCGTGCAGGTTGCCGCGCGGTAATGCCGTCGTCATGGAAGAGATCGCGCTCGCCAATACCGCATTGCTACTGGGCGCCGTGCTGATCATCGCCGGCATCCTGTCCAGCCTGATTGCCACGCGGTTCGGCGCCCCGATGCTGCTCGTCTTCCTCGGCGTCGGCATGCTGGCGGGCGAGGACGGGCCGGGCGGCATCCACTTTTCGGATTACGGCTTCAGCGAGTTGATCGGCTCGCTCGCGCTCTCCATCGTGCTGTTCGACGGCGGCCTGCGCACCCGCTTTGCGATGTTTCGCGGCGTGATGGCGCCCGCGATGCTGCTCGCGACCGTGGGTGTGGTGGTCACCGCGGGTCTGACCGGCGTGGTCGCGTTCTATATGCTGCATCTGACGCCGCTGGAGAGCTTTCTGCTCGGCGCCATTGTCGCGTCGACCGACGCGGCCGCCGTGTTCCTGTTGCTGCGCACCGGCGGGGTGCAGCTGCGCCATCGCACCGGCGCGGTGCTGGAGATCGAATCCGGCACCAACGATCCCGTCGCAGTGTTTCTTACCTTTTCGACAATCGCGTTGATCGCCGCCAATGGGCATATGAGCGGATGGGATGTGGCGCGCTCGCTGCTGGAAGAGGCTGGCATCGGCGCCGCGGTCGGTTTCATCGGCGGCTATGGCATTGTCGCCGGCCTGAACCGGCTGAATCTGCCGACCGGATTGCATCCGTTGCTCGCGCTCGCCGGTGCGGTCTTCGTCTTCGCAGCGGCGGCCGTGCTCGGCGGTTCGGGATTCCTCGCGGCGTACCTGGCCGGCCTCATCGTCGGCAACCGGCCGGTGCGCGCCTACGCCTCGATCATCAGCCTGAACGATGCGGTGACGTGGCTGGCACAGATCGTGATGTTCCTGGTGCTCGGTCTGCTCGTCACGCCGCACCGCATCCTGCTCTACACCGTGCCGGCGCTGGCGATCGCCGCGTTCCTCATTTTCGTCGCGCGACCCGTCGCGGCGTGGTTATGCCTTCAGGCGTTCCGCTTTTCGTGGCGCGAGAAGCTGTTCGTGAGCTGGGTCGGCCTGCGCGGCGCGGTCAGCATCTTCCTCGCCGCGATTCCGATGCTCGCGCATCTGCCGCATGCGGAAATCTATTTCGACGTCGCGTTCTATGTCGTGCTGATCTCGATGGTGCTGCAGGGCTGGACGACGAAATGGGCGGCGATGCGGTTAGGCCAGGTTCTGCCGCGCGTCTCCGGCCCGGTGCAGCGGGTGGAAATCGATCTGCCGGGACAGGACGATGTGGAGATCGTGGGTTATCCGATCCTCCCTGACGCACGGGTGCTGTCGGTCACACGCCTGCCGCGCTGGGCGCGCGCGGCGCTGGTGGTGCGCGGGCGCGAGATCCTGGAGCCTGCGGCGGCCGGCAAGCTGCGGCCCGGCGATTACGCCTATTTCCTCGCACCGGCGCTGCGCGTATCGCGGCTCGACAGCCTGTTCGCGGCGCGCGCCGAACGCGGCCGCGACATCGGCACGGAGTGGCAATTCTCCATCCACGGCGATGCGCCGTTGGCGGAGCTAAACACGCTCTACGACCTGAACCTGCCGCCCGCTTTGCTGAAGATGACGGTGGCGCAACTGTTCGCCGAGCGGTTCGAGACTGCGCCCAATCTCGGCGACAGCCTGCCGCTCGGCCATTGCCTTATCACCGTGACGATGCTGGACGACGACGATGTCGCGGAAGTGGTCCTGCACTTTGACGAGGAAGCCGCGCAACCGACGTTGCTCGGGCGGTTCAGGACGGGCTTGCGCAATCTGCTCGACAGCGTGATACGACGCTGAAAGAGCGGAGGAGGAGACGATGCGGAAAGTGGCATTGGTGACGGGCGCGGGCAGCGGCATCGGCCGCGCCGTCGCGCTCGCGCTGGCTGGCGAAGATTACGCGGTGTTTCTCACTGGCCGCCGGGCCGATGCGTTGGAAGCGACGGCGGCGCTCGCGAAGGGCGCGGAGATGCACGTCCATCCGGCCGACATCGCCGATCCCGATGCGGTGGCGGGCCTGTTCGATGCGATCAAGGCGCGCCACGGCCGCCTCGACGTGCTGTTCAACAACGCCGGCACCGGCGCGCCGCCCGTGCCGCTGGAGGATCTGAAATTCGAGATCTGGAAGCGTGTGGTCGATACCAATCTCACCGGCGCGTTCCTCTGCGCGCAGGGTGCGATCCGGCTGATGAAAGCGCAGGAGCCGAAGGGCGGCCGCATCATCAACAACGGCTCGATCTCCGCCCATACCCCACGCCCGAACTCCGCACCCTATACGGCGACCAAGCACGCGATGACGGGCCTGACCAAGTCGATCGCGCTCGACGGCCGCAAGCACAATATCGCCTGCGGCCAGATCGACATCGGCAACGCCGCGACCGAGATGACGAGCTTCATGAAGACGGGCGTGCCGCAACCCAACGGCGAGCTGAAACCGGAAGCGACGATGGACGTCGCCAATGTGGCGAAGAGCGTGGTCTATATGGCCGGCCTGCCCTTGGATGCAAACGTGTTGTTCTTGACGGTAATGGCAACCGAGATGCCGTTCGTGGGACGGGGGTGACTCCTCAATCACAACCTCGGAATTTTGGAAAACAAAACAAACTTGTCATCCCGGCCGAAGCGCAGCGTAGCACCGGGACCTATCCTGCAGGAAATTTGGTGCCGATGAGTTTGTTCTTCCGAAGCACGTGTGTAGAGGAATGGGTCCCGGCACTCCGTTACGCTGCGCTTCACTGCGGCCGGGATGACAGGTGTGGCTTAATCAAGAACAGAAATCTCAAACGCCAGCGTGTGTTTGCCTGCGGCGAGTTTGTAGTGTTCCAGCGTGTCGGGGCCGCAGCTGGCGGTGCCTAGGCCGCGCTGGGCGACATCGAGATTCACGAACACCTGATCGCGTTCCTTCAGATCGGTGGTGTGCTTCGCCGCGAACAGGTCCGCCGGTGTGAAGCGGCTCACCGAACCTTCGAACAACGCGCCTGTCGCGGTGAAACGAATGGATGCGTGCGGACTTTTTATTTCGAGCCAGCGCAGCTCCGTCTTGTTGCCGTGCTCTTGCGGCATCGCATAGGGCACATGTTGTTCGCGCACCGTGCCCGCGAAGCGGCCGATCCATGCGGCACTCTTGCGATCGGCGTAGTTCTCCAGCGGGCCGCGGCCATACCATGCGACCTGTTCGAACTCGTCCGGTAACGCCAGAGTCACGCCGAGCCGCGGGAGATCGGCGAGAGCTGGATCGACGTCGAACGTACAGGTCACTTCGGTGCGGCCATCGGCATGGATGCGATAGCTCTGATGCTGCACGATCGCGCGCGGCGATGCGGTGCACGACGCGCTCTGACGCAATTCAACTGTGACCACACCACCGCTTTGCGATGCTTCGAGCCTCGCATCGCCCAGCACCAAATCGTTCACACCGTCCGCCAGCCAGCGTTTCAGCGCGGTCTCGGAGCGCGCCGGCAGGCCCTTGATGCCGTCATTGTCGGTCGCGCCGCGCCACACCTGCAGCCGCGGGCCAATGGCGATGATCGTGCGGTTGCCGCGGCTGAGCTGTTCCAGCCCCGCATTCGAAAATGTAAGATCGAAACCATCGCCGGTCACAGCCACGCGATCTTCGCTTTCGTGCAGCTGCAACGCCTTCGCCGATGACAGCACGCGCGATGGGGCATCGGCTTTCGTCACCGGCAGTTGCAATTGCACCCACGCCACTTCATGTCCTGCCGGTGCATAGCGTGTGGCTTCGGTCAGAGAAAAGCGCAGCATCAGGAAAGCCTCGCTACCAACTGGCGCGCGTGGCAACGCAATCGTGACAACCGAAGTTTCGCCGGGCGGCGTTTCCAGCGGCGGCAGCGTGCCTTCGCCCACCACTTCGCCATCGGCTTCCAGCGTCCAGCGCGCTGTCAAATCGGCCAGCGTGGTGAAATCGCGCTTGTTGACGATCTCGACCACGCCTTTCGCTGCATCGCGCCAGTGCGCATCGACCGGCTGCGCCAGTTTCTTGAATTCCCACAGGCCCGGATGCGGCATGCGGTTCGCGTCGACGATACCATCGCAGCAGAAATTGAGATCGTGCGGCGCGTCGCCGAAGTCGCCGCCATAGGCGAAGTACGATCGGCCATCCGCGGTCTTCTGGATCAACCCGTGATCGCACCATTCCCAGATGAAACCGCCTTGCAGGCCGTCGTGCGTCTCGAACGCGTGCCAGTAATCCGACAGGCTGCCGTTCGAATTGCCCATTGCGTGCGAATATTCGCACAGGATCATCGGCCGCCGGTCGGCCGGATCGTCGGTCAGCGCCCAGCGCACCAGCCGGTGGATGTCGGGATACATCGGGCAGATGAGATCGCTGGCGTGCTTGCCGGAACGGCTCAGCGGATCGGCGAGCAACCCAGCCGGGATCGGCGTGTGCTCGTCATCCCATGCCCAGGTTGCGCCCTCGTAGTGCAGCGGCCGCGACGGATCGAGCGCACGGATCAGGCCCGCCATCGCATCGTGATTGGGACCGTAGCCGCTCTCGTTGCCGAGCGACCACACGATCACGCTCGGATGGTTCTTGTCGCGCTCCACCATGCGCAAGCCGCGTTCGACGAACGCGCTCGCATAGCGCGGATCGCGGCACATCGTGTGCAGGAAGGCGTGCGCCTCCAGATTGGCTTCGTCGATCAGATAGAGACCGTATTCGTCGCACAGGTCGTACCAGGCTTCCGCATTCGGATAGTGCGAGGTGCGCACCGCGTTAACGTTGAACTGCTTCATCAGTTCGATGTCGCGGACCATGCTTTCGCGCGTGATCGCCTTGCCGCGCACGGGATCGTGCTCGTGCCGGTTCATGCCGCGGATCATCACGGGCTTGCCGTTGATCAGCAGCGTGCGATCGCCGAGTTCGATACGCCGGAAACCGGCGCGGCAGGCGGTCGCTTCCACCACCGCGCCGTCCGGCGAGATCAGACTGACGACGACGGTGTAGAGATTCGGCGTCTCGCTCGACCACAGGTGCGGCGCGATCACCTCCGCCGTCTGCGTCACCTGCGCCAGCGGGCCGCGATAGGGATTATGCCGCCGGTTGTCCGCCCGCACGCTCGTGCGCAACGCTTCCGCCAGCATCGGATGACCGGCTGCATCGTAAAGCTGCGTCTCGACCGTCCAACCGTGCTGCGGCGCATCCACGAAGCCGAGCTTCGTCGTGACGGACAGCTGTCCGTCGCGCAAATCCGCATCTGGCGTCGCTTGCGCGAACACGTCGGCGATGTAGGTGCGCGCGGTGGAATAGAGAAATACGTCGCGGTGGATGCCGCCCATCCACCATTGATCCTGGTCTTCGATGAATGAGGCATCGGACCATTTCACGACCGCGCAGGTGAGCAGGTTATCGCCGTCATGCAGATGCGGCGTCAGGTCGAACGCCTGCGGCAGGCGTGAATCCTTGCCCATGCCGATGAAGGTTCCGTTCAGCCAGACATAGAGCACGCTCTCTGCGCCGCCGATCTGCAGCACGACGCGGCGCCCGTCCCACTCGGATGGCACGTGGAACGTCGTGCGATAAAGCCCGGTCGGATTCTCCTCCGGCACGCGCGGCGGCGCGTCGGGAAACGGCATCTGCACATTGGTGTAATGCGGCCGGTCGAAGCCGTGCACCGTCCAGTTCGACGGCACCGGCAGGTCGTGCCAGCTGGCATCGTCGAAGCCGGCTTGCGCGAAATCGGCCGGGATTGCTTCCGGCCGGTCCACCAGGGTGAAATGCCATGTGCCGTTGAGCGACAGCACGAACGGCGAGGGCGTCAACCTCCGCGCGCTCTCCGCGTCGGGATAGGGCAGCAGGCTCGCACGCGCGGGCAGGCGACCGAGCGACACCGTCTCCGGCGACATCCAGCTGGGCGTCGAGCCCAGCAGCAAACCTTCGATCATTTCGCGTTACCGGTTATCAAGCGGCGGCCTCGCTCATCCACCAGTTCCGTGTTGCCTTACAGACCTCCAACGCCCGCTGATAACCGCCGCGCGCCCGGAGCCGCGTCATATACGCCTGCACCGCATCATCGAATATTACCCCAGCATTCTTGTGCGCGAGTTCCAGCGCGTAGCCGACCGAAATGTCCGCTGCCGTGAACGCATTTCCGGCCATATAGGGTGCGCGAGACAGCTGCCGCGCCACCAAGGTTAACCGGGTGGTGAACACGCTCATCGCCTGCCGCGCGCTCCAGTTGTTGCGCTCGTTTTCCGGCGCGATGTGGCGGGCGCCCGACACGAAGTAGATCGAAGCCGCGAGCCCCGCTTCGCCGAGATGCAGAAATTGCTGGTAGAGAGGAAAGGCCGCGTCCTGCGCCGCCGGCGCGAGTGCCGACGGCCCGTGGCGTCCCAAGAGGTACTCCATAATAGCGATGGATTCGACCATTGTGACGTCGCCATCGCGGATGGCAGGAATGAAGCCGGCGGGATTGATCGCGAGGAATTCCGTATCGTTCTCGACACCGGCCAGGAGGTCCACACCCCGCAGCCGGTACGGCAGCCCCATTTCCTCCAAAAGCCAGACGACGCGGAAACCGCGTCCTTCTCCGAAAACGGTGATCATTGTGCGCTCTCCGATCCTCCGACGCTTTCTAGCGAAAGGCGCGGCGGCGAACCACTGTCGCGCGGTTCACGTTGCCGGGCGGGTGACAAGCGCGGCACGGCCCGATTGCAGGGCGAGGAAGATCGCCGGTATGCAGAACAGGCCTGAAAGATAGAACGGCGCATCGATGCCGATGCCGGAATAGGCGATGCCGATGATGAGCGGCCCGATCAGGCGCGAGAACGCACCGGCCGCGTTGTTGAGACCGAGATACTGCCCCTGATGCGCCTCCGCGATGTTGTTGGAGATCAGGGCCGAGATGTTCGGGCCTGCGATCGACTGGCCGAAAGCGCCCAGTGACATCAACGCCATCACTTCCCACGCCGTGGTGGAGAACGGTTGCACCATCAGGCCCACTGCGGTCAGCGCCATCCCGGCCGCGAGCACCCGCGCCTCACCGAAGCGGCGTGAGGCCGGACCGGTGATCGTGATCTGGCATACGGTCGACACCACGCCGACGATCGCGAAGGCGAGGCCGATCTCGCGCGTGCCCCAGTGGAACCGCGCCGCGCTCCACAACCCGAACACGAACTCTATCCCGTTGAGCGCGGAACCGACCAGCAAAGTCACCGCCATCAGCCGCGCCACCACCGAATGGGTCAGTGCGCGGCCGACCACCGCCCAGCGGCCCGGCAATTCTTCCAGGCTGTCATGATGATGGCGTTGGCGGCTCTCCTTCACAAACAGTGTGATGCCGATCGCGCACAGCGCCGCGAGCCCCGACGCCACCATCAGCGGGATGCGGAAGCCGGTCTGTCCCGCGCCGGGATGGGCGAGCAGCCCACCAAGCGCCGGTCCGACGATGAAGCCGAAATTGAACGCGCCGCCCACCATCGACATGCGGCCCGCGCGATGCTCATGCGGTGTCACGTCGGCGAGATAGCCCTGGATGACGGAGCCGTTGCCGCTCGCCATGCCGCCCAGCAGGCGCACGAAGAACGCGGCATAGATGTTGGGCGCGAAGGCGAGCGCCAGATAGCACAGGCAGTTGCCGCACACCGTGCTGATCAGGATCGGCTTGCGCCCGATGCGGTCGGAGAGGCGGCCCCAGAACGGCTCGCCGAAGAAGCCGCCCATTGCATAGGCGGAGAACACCAGCGCCATCTGCCACGGCGGCGCCGCGAAAGAGTGAGCATAGAACGGCAGGAGTGGAACCACGATCCCGAAGCCGACCATGTTGACGAACATGATCGCGAGCAGCGTCGGCAGGGCCGTACCGCCCAGCTTCTCTTCCGAGACAAGTCTCTCTTCGGAGACCGGCTGGGGAGTTTTCGCGTCCACGTCCGTGTTTGGCGCGCTTCGCCGCATTGCGGCAATGCCGCTTCGGGTCGCAGAGACGCATTGCAGATGCGCTCGCTTTGAAGGGCTTACCGCTGCGGCAAAAAGTTGTAGAACCGTCACATACGCGCGCGCGCCGGAGGGATACGTGACCACAAGGCTTCTGAGAACCATGCTGTGCGCTGCACTCGCTTGCGGTGCGCTATCCGGTGTGGCTTCGGCCCAGTTGAAGGTTTTCAAGCTGCCGCCGTTCAACGACCCGAACCTGACGCGGCACGGCGATCCTGCTGCGGCAAACGGCGACCGGCACGATGTGGACCCTGGCTATCCCGGATCGGCCAGCAAAGGGCCGCAGATGTCGGTGGCCGTCAGCGATGCGCTGCGCGCTGCCTTGTTCGCAGCGCGGCAGAAGGACTGGGACACCGCGAAGGGAAAATTGATCGAAGCGCGCCTCGCGTCGAAGCTCACGGACTTCGATGCGTTCGAGATCGCGGTTGCGTCGGGTTACGTGTCCCTCAACACGGGCGATCATGCGGGCGCACTGCAAAGCTACCGGAAGGTGATTGCGAGCCCGTTCTTCACGACGCAGACCGCGAGGGAGCGGGACGCCACGTTGCGTAATGCGATGATCCTGTCGAACGAGAGCCACGATTATCCAGGCGCCATCGCGCTCGGCACGCAACTCGCAAGCGCCGGGCCGCTGGACGAGACCGCAGCGGTCGCGTTCGCCACCGCCTATTTCGGCGACAAGAACTACGAGGCGGCACGCACCATCGCACAGAAAACGCTAGATGCCGAGGTTGCGGCCGGTGCGTCGCCAAATGCGAGCGCCGTGCAGATCGTGGCGCAGAGCGAAACCAACCTGCATTACGCGGATGCCGAGACACCGGCCACCGCGAAGGTCGCCGAACGAGGCACGGCGACGCTGCGGTGAAGCCAGTAGCGCACCATGGGGAACCGAAGTGAGTAGATTTGGCCCCTCCATTGTGGCTCGAACAGCAAACATCGTGAGTTGGATTTAGGCCCGCCCGTGGCTCAACTTTTGGGCACGCCGCTGCCTCGGTCTTTCAGTGGATCTGATACCGCAAGTTTTCGCGGGAGGCGGTATTGACGAGACGGGAGCGCGGATTCGCTGAAGAGGTTTTCTGGGCGATCCTTCTGGTTGTTGGTGCGGCCGCGTTCGGAACAGCCGTCGCATTTGGCGGAGTTTGGCTTCTTCTTACGATGGCATGCATACGAGGTGATTGCCTGTAGATATAAACTGCGAAATTTTGCCGGCGCCTCAGGGCTTGAACTATTTTCTAATTTCGCTAAATAAGAAAATATGAGTGACGTGTTCGATGCTCTCGCCCATCCGACGCGGCGACAGATCGTCGGGCTGTTGCGCAAGCGCGCGCTGAGTGCGGGCGAGATTGCGGACAGGCTCGATATCGCCAAGCCGACCCTGTCGCGGCATCTCTCGGTCATGAAGGCGGCCGATCTCGTCGACATCGAGCGGCGCGGGACCTCGCTCATCTACCGGCTCAACGTCAGCGTCGTTGAGGAAACACTTGTCCTACTGATGAATCTGGCCGGTCTCGAACGCAAGGAGGATTGAAGATGTCTCTTCGAACGCCGCTGATCGCGACACTGACCGCCGTTGTCACGATGCTGGGCATCACCGCGTGGGCCTGGAGCCTCGTGCCGGACGGCGCGCCGGTGGTCATGCATTGGAGCATCACGGACGGGCGGCCCGACGGCCGCCTGCCAAAAGCCGTCGCGTTTCTGGTCCTGCCGCTGGGCACGCTCTTTCTGAGCGGCGTTTATGCGGCGATCCCGCGGATCGAACCGCGCCACGCAAACCTGCTGGCGAGCCGCAAGCTCTATTTCGCGGGCTGGTACTGCGCGCTCGCGATCTTCACCGTGCTGCATGCGTTCCTGGTGCTGAATGCGACGGGTATAGCGATCGATGTGCCGCGCTGGGTCCTGCTGGCGAGCGCGCTGATGATGGCGGTTCTCGGCAACTATCTCGGCAAGTCGCGCGCGACCTTCTTCGTCGGGATGCGTTCGCCGTGGTCGCTGTCGAGCGACGAAGCCTGGAAGACGAGCAATCGCGTGTCCGGACATTGGCTGGTAGCCGCCGGAGTGGTCACGGCCGTTGTAACCCTCTTTGCCGGATGGCGGCAGGGTCTGGTGACACTGGTGTGCGGTGCCGTGATCAGCGCGGTTGCCGGGCTCATCTCGTCCTATCTTGTGTGGAAGCGCGATCCGCACCGTCACACCGAAGGCCGCGAGGAACTTCACCCCGAGTGAGGCGGGCGCGAAGCTGCGCTGAAGGTAGAGTGCACGAAAACAACCGGCGCGAGGTTTCCCTCGCGCCGGTTTCATTTTGCTACTTGCGAACGGGTCAGCCGATGACCGGCTTTTCCTGCAGGCGAGCGAAGAACTTCTGCGTCTGCTCGCCGCCCTGGGTGTAGTGCTTGGCGCCGGTGAAGTCGCTGATCTTCGCCCAGCTGGCGGCGATGTCGTCGGCGGTTGCGGCGTGGCCCATGTTGAGGCCGTTGGACTCCACGATCTCGGCGGCAGAGAAGATGCCCGCGCCCGCGGTCATGATCATGCCGGTCGGCGCGTCTTCGCTCACCAGATAGATCACGCCCGGCGTCACATATTCGGGCTTGAGCATCTCAAGCACGTTGGCGGGCATCAGGTTCTCGGTCATGCGGGTGCCGGCCACCGGCGAGATCGCGTTCACCTTGATGTTGTCCTTCGCGCCTTCGAGCTTCAGCGTGTTCATGAAGCCGACGAGGCTGAGCTTTGCCGCGCCGTAATTGGTCTGGCCGAAATTGCCGTACAGGCCGGTGGACGAGGTCGTCACCACGATGCGGCCGTATTGCTGCTTCTTGAAGGTCTCCCACAGCGCCTTGCACGGCTTTACGGTGCCCATCAGGTGCACCGCCATCACGGCGTCGAAATCCTTCAGCTCCATCTTGGAGAAGCTCTTGTCGCGCAGGATGCCGGCGTTGGCGATCAGGATGTCCACCCGGCCCCACTTGCCCATCACCTGGTCGACCAGATGGGCGACGCCCGCGTCGTCGCTGACCGAGGCGCCGTTGGCGATCGCAGCGCCGCCAGCGTCGGTGATTTCCTTCACCACCGCTTCGGCCGCGGCCGAGTTGCCGCCGCTGCCGTCGACCGAACCGCCCAGATCGTTCACCACGACCTTCGCGCCGCGGCGCGCCAGTTCGAGCGCATGACAGCGGCCGAGGCCCCCGCCCGCACCGGTGACGATCGCGACCTTGCCGTCG
>DASXDS010000042.1:0-193857 GCA_036490455.1 Rhizomicrobium sp. | reverse complement strand
TGTGGAGCCTCAATAGGTTGTTCCCGGTCAGAGGGAGTCTGCTGATGGGCGGCATTGATCCGATACTGGCATGTGGTCTGTGCCAGTTGTAGCGGTGAAGCCATCGTGGGAGCTCGGCGGTTCGTTCGTCTGACGTGTTGTAGGCGCGAGCGTAAGCCCACTCTCTCAGGCTTGTTTGGATGAAGCGTTCCGCTTTGCCATTGGTCTTAGGGGTGTATGGTCTGGTGAAGATGTGCTTGAGGCCGAGCCGTTTGCAGGCTTTGCCAAAGGCTTTGGAACGGTAGCACGACCCGTTGTCGGTCATGACGCGCTCGACTGTCACGCCCAGGCTTTCGTAGTAGGCGACGGCGGCTCTGAGGAAGGCGACAGCGCTCTGTTTTCTTTCGTCCTCCATCACGCGGCTGAAGGCGATGCGGGAATGATCGTCGATGCAGACATGCACGAACTCCCAGCCGATGCCGAGGTGATGATTGACGATACCGGTGCGCCGTCCGGTAATGCGGTGGCCAACCGAGCCGATCCTGCCGAGCTTTTTGATGTCGATATGAATGAGCTCGCCAGGATTGTCGCGCTCATAGCGGCGTACCGGTTCCGGCTCCAGTGCGCTCAGTCTGTTCAAGCCCAGCCGGCGCAGGACGCGGCTCACTGTGGCCTCTGAGACCCCGACCTCGGCCGCGATCGCCTTGCCGGTCAGCCGCTGGCGCCGAAGCGCACCGATCCGCTCGATGACCGGTTGCGGTGTTGGCCGATAGAGGCGATGGGGCCGCGAACTGCGGTCCCGCAATCCGGCAACGCCTTCACTCTCATGACGCTTCAGCCATTTGCGTGCCGTCCGCGGGCAGACGCCTACGGCTTGTGCGATGGCCTGCGGCGTCTGCCCGCTCGCATCGAGCTCAACCATCCGCTCTCGACCTCGTGGTGTTAGCCGGGCATTCTTGTGCACGTTCATCCGGTCCTCCGAGATTGCTGTGGCTTTGACACCTTCAGCTTCTCTCGGTTCGGGCCGGATGGACAACCTATTGAAAGCTCACATCTAGCTCGCGGCGCGCTGTTCCGGCGTGTCGTCGGACTCGCTCGGTTCGAGACCCAGTTCTTTCAACTTGCGATAGAGCGTCGAGCGGCCGATGCCGAGGCGGCGCGCGACTTCGGACATATGCCCTTCGTAGCGGCCGATCGCCATGCGGATGACTTCGGATTCGATGTCTTCCAGCCTGCGCATCTGACCCGCGGGATCGGTTCCGTGGATCATGTAGGGCTGCGACGGATTCATCGGTACGCGCGCCGAGGTCTCTGTGTAGCGCGGCGTCTCTTCGGCGTAGGCGCTTGGCGCAAGGGCGCGGCGAACGCGCGGATCGACGCCCAGGGCCGATGCGATCTGCGGGAAATCGCAGACGTCGAGCATGGTCGCATCGCACAATACGACGGCGCGGAAGATCGTGTTCTCGAGCTGGCGCACGTTGCCGGGCCAGCTGTAGCGTTCGAGCAGGTCGGCGGCTTCCGGCGTCATGCCGGCCACCGGCTTGTTCTCTTCCGCTGCGAACCGGCTGACGAAGAAGCGTGCGAGCGCCGGGATGTCTTCATGCCGGTCGCGTAGCGGCGGCACGTGAATGGGAAAGACGTTCAGGCGGTAGTACAGGTCTTCGCGGAATGCGCCGCCCTTCACCTGTTCTGCCAGGTCGCGGTTGGTGGCGGAGACGATGCGCACATCCACCTTCACCGGCCGCTTGGAGCCGACGGGATCGACTTCGCCTTCCTGCAGCGCGCGCAGCAGTTTCACCTGCATGTCGAGGCGCAGTTCGCCGATCTCATCGAGGAACAGCGTTCCGCCGTCGGCTTCCTGGAATTTGCCGAGATGCTTGTCGCTGGCGCCGGTGAACGAGCCCTTCTCGTGGCCGAACAGGATCGACTCGATCAGGTTTTCGGGAATGGCGCCGCAGTTCACGGTGACGAACGGCCGGCCTGCGCGGTCGGACGAACCCTGGATCGCGCGTGCAACCAACTCCTTGCCGACGCCGCTCTCGCCTTCGATCAGAATCGGAATGGTGGACTGCGCCGCGCGCTGCCCGAGCCGGAAGACCTGGCGCATCTCGGCCGACTTCGCGACCATGTCGTCGAAGGAGAGACGGTTCTCGGTCTTCTTCTTGAGCTGCCGCACTTCGCCGGAGAGCACACCGATCTTGAGCGCGTTGCGGATCGACACTGCGATGCGTTCGGGGCTTGCAGGCTTCACGAGGAAATCGTTGGCACCGGCGCGCATCGCTTCGACGGCGGAGTCGATGCCGCCCTTCGCGGTCAGCACGATGATCGGAAGATCGGGATGGGTCGGTCGCACCTTGGCCATCACGCTCAGGCCGTCGATGTCCGGCATCACGAGATCGAGCAGGATCAGCGAGAATTGTTCGCCGCGCGGACCGTTGAGCAGGTCGAGCGCGGGCTGTCCGCCCGGTGCGGTGACCACGGACATGCCGGAGCGCGTGATCGCGGCCTCCAGAAGGCGGCGCTGCACGGGATCGTCGTCTACGATGAGGACTGTTTGCGGCATAACCGCATCGTCGCGCGCGAAAGGTAAAGTTGGCGTTTAAGCGGTCCCGCTTTGGCGCAGTTGCGCAGTGGACGCTGGCCTTAAAGCGATAGAAGCTGATTATGGTGAACGAAGTGTAAAACGATGACAGATCGGGCGTTCGATTATTGGGCATTCTTCAGCGAGGATGCGAAGAAGACGGGTTCGGTGCTCTATTCGCGCCTTGCGGGCGCGATCGGACATGACGAAAAATTAAAGGCACTGGCGGCACTCGCAAAGCCGGGACAGCCGCATGCCAACCTGATTTTAGCCGCCGTGCATTTCCTGATCCTGCGTGGGGCGCAGCATCCGCTGACGCGTTTCTACGCGACCGCGGGCGGAACGGTACGCGCCGAGGACGAGGATCCCTTTCCGGATTTCGGGACTTTGTCGAAAAACATCTCGCGCAAATTAAGCCGCTGATCGAAACGCGGGTCACCAACACCAACGAGGTCGGCCGCTCCGCTTTGCTTAACGCGGGCTTTCGCGCGCTGACCGTAGACGCGAACGCCCCTCTTCATCTGATCGAGATCGGGCCGAGTGCCGGCCTCAATCTCATCTGGGACCGCTACGGCGTCCGCTATTCGCGAGATGGCGCGGTTGCGGCCGCCGTCAACGCAGATGCGCCGCTGCAGATCGACTGCGAATTGCGCGGCGACAAGATCCCGCCAACCCGTCCCGTTCCCGTTGTTGCGCGACGTCTCGGACTTGAGCTCAATCCTGTCGATCTGGCCAACACCGACGATCGCGACTGGCTGCGCGCACTGATCTGGCCCGATCAGGTGTCCCGGCTGACCCGGCTCGATCGCGCCATCGCGCTGTTCGAGGAAGCGAAGCCTGAAATCCGCGCAGGTGACGCGCTCGCACTGTTGCCGAATGCGCTTGCCGAAGCCGGGCGCGACCACGCGGTGTGCATCTATCACACTATCGCCACCTACCAGTTCAGCCGCGAGATGCGCGAGGCGCTGGAGAACATGCTGGTCGTCGCAGGGCTACGTCGCCCGGTGTGGGAATTGAGTTTCGAATTCGACGGCACGGAATATCCGCTCAGCCTCATCCGGCACCGCGATGGTGAGCGTACGGCGCGCGTTTTGGCCAATTCCCACCCCCATGGCACATGGCTAGAGTGGCGGGCATGAGTGACGATCTTCTCGAAGAAGAAAAATTCCGCGTTCCCGATGGCTTCCAACTCATGCAATGGTCGCGCGGCTTCGGCCGCCAGATTGGGCCGTTCTACGAGCGCAGCGAGAGCGGCGGCGGTTTCACGCGTGCGTTCCGCGTCGACGAACACCACACCAACGGGATGCGCAATTGTCATGGCGGCATGCTCATGGCCTTTGCCGACACGGTGTGGGGTCACTCCATTCCGTCACGCCGCACCCATCATTGGGTCACGGTACGGATGGTCACGGATTTCATCTCTCCGGCGCGGCTCGGCGACTGGGTCGAAGGCACGAGCGAACTGATCGGTGAAGACGGCGATTTCTACAGCGTGAAGGGCCGCATCTGGACCGGCGACCGCACGATCATGTCCGGCACAGGCGTGTTCAAGAGCGTCGGTGAACGGCCGGAGCCGCGGCCGTGAGCGATACGCCGATCGTGCCGCCGATGTCCGGCGAGATTCCCGATACTGAAAAGAGGATGTTCGACCTCGCACCCACGCAAGGGCCGCTTGCGCCGCTCGACGGCGCACCGCCTGCCGCGCCGCAGTGGTTCATCGATGCCGTCGCGATAAAGCCGGAAGAGAACATCGTCGAAGTCGAAGGCGCGAAGATTCACTACCTGCGCTGGGGTGACCGGACGCGTCCTGGTCTGTTGCTGGTCCACGGCAACGCGGCCCATGCTCATTGGTGGGATTTCATCGCGCCGTTCATGGCCCGCGATTACAACGTGGCCGCGATGGACCTGTCGGGCATGGGCGACAGCGACTGGCGGCCGAATTACGCGATGGAACTCTTTGCACGCGAGCAGATGGCGGTGTGCGAGCACGCCGGTATGTTCGGTGTCGGCGAGCCGCCCGTCATCGCGGCACACAGCTTCGGCGGCTTCGTGACGATGCTGACCGGCGGCCTTTATGGCGACCGGCTTGCCGGGACCGTGATCATCGACTCGCCGGTGAACCCGCCGGACAGACCCGGCGGCCCGCCCCGGCGCGATCCCAAGCCGCACCACGTCTATCTCTCGCTCGGCGCCGCAATGGCGCGATTCCGGCTGATGCCGCCGCAGGACTGTGAGAATCTCTACATTCTGGACTGGGTGGCGCGGCATTCGCTGAAAGAAGTGGATGGTGGCTGGACCTGGAAGTTCGATCCCGCGATCTGGCAGCGCTTCTCCATCGGCGACACGGCAGAGCGGCTCAGAGCTACCAAATGCCGGATCGGGATTTTCCGCGGCGAGAACTCGGTCCTGCTGCCGCCGTCCATCGGCGAATATATGTTCAACCTGCTGGGGAGAGCCGCGCCGGTGGTCGAAATCCCGCAGGCCCGCCATCACATCATGCTGGACCAGCCGCTGGCGCTTGTCGCCGCCCTGCGCGCCCTGCTGGCGGACTGGGAGCATTCGACTGCCAATCGCAGGCCGGCAGCCTAGGACCATTGGTCCGGTTGCCCGGCAGGGGTCGTTTGTTATAGTCCCGGCCGCTTCGCAAATACCGGTTTTTGGGGACATTTATGGCCACCGATACGCACGAATATCAAAAGGGCACGATGGACATGTCGGCCCACATCAAGGGCTGGAAAGGCTTCACGACCTTCGTGAAGGTCTCCATGGCGGGCATTCTCCTGATCATGCTGTTCCTCGCCATCTTCCGCACGCACGGCTGATCCCTAAGCCGATGAAACTCGCCGTCCTCAAGGAGCGCCGCGACGGCGAGACCCGCGTCGCGGCGACCCCCGAAAGCGTCAAAAAACTCAAAGGCCTCGGCCTTGAAGTCGCGGTGGAGACCGGCGCCGGCGCAGACGCGCGCATGGCGGACGCGGACTACACCGCTGCCGGCGCGATCATCGCTCCCGACGCCGCCACGGCCTTGAAGGATGCCGATATCGTATTCGCGGTGCGCGCGCCCTCCGCCGATGCGATCGCGCAGATGAAGAAGGGCGCGGTGCTCGCGGCGTTGCTCGCGCCCTATGTGGACAAGACCACACCGGCGGCGCTCGCCGCCCAGGGTGTCGATGCTTTCGCGATGGAGTTGCTGCCGCGCATCTCGCGCGCACAGTCGATGGACGTCCTTTCGAGCCAAGCCAACCTCGCCGGCTACAAGGCGGTGATCGACGCGGCGGCGCAGTTCGGCCGCGCCATGCCGATGATGATGACGGCGGCGGGCACCATCGCGCCAGCCCGTGTGCTGGTGATGGGTGTTGGCGTAGCGGGCCTGCAGGCGATCGCCACCGCCAAGCGGCTCGGCGCCATCGTGTCGGCCACCGACGTGCGCCCCGCCACCAAGGAGCAGGTGGAATCCCTTGGCGGCACCTTCATTGCGGTGATGGACGACGAGTTCAAGAACGCGCAGACGGCTGGCGGCTACGCGAAAGAGATGTCGCCGGAATACCAGACGAAGCAGGCGGCGCTGGTCGCGGAGACCATCAAGAAACAGGACATCGTCATCACCACCGCGCTGATCCCCGGCCGCAAGGCGCCGGTGCTGGTGAGCGAGGAGATGATCCGCAGCATGAAGCCGGGTTCGGTGATCGTGGACCTCGCGGCGGAGCAGGGTGGCAATACTCCGCTGACGAAGGCGAACGAAGTCGTCGAAGTCCATGGCGTCACTATCATGGGCTACACCAATCTGCCGGGCCGTCTCGCGATCGACGCCTCGTCGCTCTATGCCCGCAACCTGTTCAATTTCGTCTCGCTCATCGTCGACAAGAAGACCGGCGCACTGGCGCTCAACAGGGACGATGAGATCGTGAAAGGCGCCGGCCTCACGCGCGACGGCGCGGTGGTGCATCCGGCGGTGAAAGGTTAGCCATGGACCTGGTCGATCCGATCGTCTTCCGCCTGACCATCTTCGTGCTCGCGATCTTCGTGGGCTATTTCGTGGTGTGGTCGGTGACGCCCGCGCTGCACACGCCGCTGATGTCCGTCACCAACGCAATCTCGTCGGTCATCGTGGTGGGTGCTCTAATCGCGGTTTCTGTCCCTACGATCCCGAAAATCTTGCACCCTGTTGTCGAGACGACTAGCCGCGGCAGTTTATACATCGACCACCAATATGCCGGAGAAATTCCAAAGTCTGATCCAAACGTGGTGCAGATGATCGGGGTGAAGCAGGTTTCTGGACCGCAAAATCTTGCTTCAGCTTGGACATCAAAATCGCTGGGCCTTTTTGCACTGGTGCTCGCATCGGTGAACATCTTCGGCGGCTTTCTCGTCACCGCGCGCATGCTTGCGATGTACAAGAAGAAAGAGAAGTGATGAGCGCGCAGGCCGATATTGCCGCCATTGCCTATCTGATCAGCGGCGTTCTCTTCATTCTCGCGCTGCGCGGCCTGTCGTCGCCGGCGTCGAGCCGCGCGGGCAACCGCAACGGCATGATCGGCATGTCGATTGCGGTCGTCACCACCCTGTGGGTCGCGGGGGTGCACGATCCGCTGACCTGGATTCTGGTGATCGGCGGGCTCGGCATCGGCGGCGGCATCGGCGCGATCACGGCGCGCCGGATCGCGATGACCGACATGCCGCAGCTGGTCGCGGCGTTTCACAGCCTTGTCGGTCTCGCCGCCGTGCTGGTGGCAGGCGCGGCATTCTATTCGCCGGATGCGTTCGGCATCGGCACCGAAGGCGCCATCCGCACGCAAAGCCTTATCGAAATGTCGCTCGGCGTCGCGATCGGCGCGATCACCTTTGCCGGTTCCATCATCGCGTTCGCCAAGCTCAACGGAAACATGTCGGGCGCGCCGATCCTTCTGCCGGCGCGCCATGTGCTCAACATCGTGCTCGCGCTCACCATCGTCGGGTTGATCGTCTTGTTCGCGCTGCAGCAGCCGGCCTGGGCGTTCTGGGCCATCGCTGTGGCCTCGTTCGTGTTCGGCATCACGCTCATCATTCCCATCGGCGGCGCCGACATGCCGGTCGTCGTCTCGATGCTCAACTCCTATTCGGGATGGGCGGCGGCGGCGATGGGCTTCACCCTGGAGAACTCCGCGCTGATCATCACCGGCGCGCTGGTGGGTTCGTCGGGTGCGATCCTGTCCTACATCATGTGCAAGGGGATGAACCGCAGCTTCATCTCTGTGATCCTCGGCGGATTCGGCGGCGAAACCGGCGGTCCGGCCGGTCCGGCGGAGACGCGTCCGGTGAAGCAGGGCAGCGCGGAAGACGCCGCCTTCATCATGAAGAATGCCGGCAGCGTTATCATTGTGCCGGGTTACGGCATGGCGGTGGCGCAGGCACAGCACGCCGTGCGCGAGATGGCCGACATCCTGAAGAAGGAAGGCGTGAAGGTGTCGTACGCCATCCATCCGGTGGCGGGTCGCATGCCGGGGCACATGAACGTGCTGCTCGCCGAAGCCAATGTGCCATATGACGAGGTGTTCGAACTGGAGGACATCAACTCCCAGTTCGCCAATACCGACGTGGCCTACGTCATCGGCGCGAACGATGTGACCAATCCGTCGGCGAAGACCGATCCCAAATCGCCGATCTACGGCATGCCGATCCTGGACGTGGAGAAGGCAAAGACCGTGCTCTTCGTCAAACGCGGCATGGGCTCGGGCTATGCCGGTGTCGAGAACGAGCTGTTCTTCCGCGACAACACCATGATGCTGTTCGGCGACGCCAAGAAGATGACCGAAGAGATCATCAAGGCGCTGGCCTGATCGTATGAGCCTTCTCGCCGGATTCCTCGGAGTTCCGCTGACTGGCGAAGAGAGGGCACTGACGCTCAAGACGATCGTGAGCGATCGCAGCGGGGCGGACGCCATCGATCACATGCGCACGGCGGTTCATCACAACACCGAAAAGGCGGGCGCCTTGTTGGCTGCGCAAAGCGTGTTTGCCGTAGCGGCCACCTTCGCATTGGATCATGGCTGGCCGCGGATTCCGGTTCTCCTGTCGATCCTCCTGCTCCTGGTTGGTTCATTGCTTGCGATGTCGATCCTGCGCAGCACCGTCAGTATGTACGGCCGCAAGGCGGTGAAGACCGATCCGGTTCAACTTGTGTTCGATCTGCTGCTGTCGCGCATGGCGCGCTTCAACACGGCACTGAACCTGACCTTCGTCGCGATTGTCCTGATGATCGGCGCGGCGCTCGCCTATTTCTTCTGACGCCGTAGCGTTATCCTCGACGAGGCCGAACGGCGCTTTGGCTTCATCTCCGAGCTGTCTGTGGTGGAATCGCTCAGAGGCAGTGGAATCGGCCGCGCACTGATCGCGGCGCTGCAAAAAAAACTGGTCCGCGTTCGGGGCATGGCGGTTATGCAATTGGGGTGTGCTGCAGGAAACATCCGCGCAGTTGGCATATACCGTCTCTAACGACAAAGCCATGCGGGGGCTGCGAGGGTGTCCCTCGCATGCTGCAACAGCGATTGCTCCGAACCGATGCTACGACAGCGTGCGTTGGAGGGCACATGAATCTCTATCACACATGGTTCGATCTCAAGCCTGGCACCAAGGACACAAACTTCGCGCGCAGCATGGCGCGATACATGGAGCACCTGAAAGAAAACGGCCTGATCGAGGACTGGCGGCTGACGCGCCGCAAGCTTGGCTTCGGTCCGTCCGAGCTCGGCGAATTTCATATTGTGATGGAGACGAAAGATCTGGCGCAACTCGACGCTGCTTTCAATCATGTCTCCACGCGCCGCGAGCCGGTAGAGGCCGTGCATTTCGGAATCAACGCGCATGTCCAGAACCTGAAGATCGCGCTTTATCGCGATTTCCCCGATCCTCATCGCCACGAAGGTGAGGAGAAATTTTGACGATCCGCCGCGCCCACGCCGTCGCCGACGCCGACGCCGACGCTGCAGCAAACATCCTCGCCGAAGCCGCAGCATGGCTGATCGCAGGCGGCCGCAAGCTGTGGGATCCGGACGAGATTGCGCTCGCGAATATCGAACTGCGCGCAGCCGCCGGCGAACTGGTGCTCGTCTTCGAGGGCGCAGAGCCGGTCGCCTGCATGTTCCTGCAAGCGGAGGACCGCATGCACTGGCCGGATGCGATGCCGGGCGACGCGTTCTACGTCCATCGGCTCGCCGTGCGGCGCAATCATGCGGGGACCGGCTGGTCGCAACGCCTGCTGGACTGGGCGGCGGAAGAGGCGCGCCGGAACGGCCGCAATTTCGTGAGGCTGGACTCCGAAGACCGGCCCCGATTGTTGCGTCTGTATGAGGATGCCGGATTTCGCCGCGTCGATGCCGAACCGTTCGATACCGGACGCCACCTGGTGATCCGCTTCGAGCGCAGGGTCTGACATCGCTTGAAGGGCCTGGGGCAAAGGGTCTAGGACACGCGCGGAAACAGCCCGGACCTTCCTCCATGAAACAGTACGATCACTTCATCGCCGGTTCCGTCGTCAAAGGCACCTCCGGACGCTTCGGCGACATCTACAATCCCGCCACCGGCGAAGTGCAGGCGAAAGTCCAGTTCGCGACGGCCGCCGAAGTGCGCAAGGCGGTCGAGGCCGCGAAGAACGCGTTTCCCGGATGGGCCGCCGTCAATCCGCAGCGCCGCGCGCGGGTGATGTTCAATTTCAAGGCGCTCGTCGAAAAGCACATGGATGAGCTTGCGCATCTCCTGTCGTCCGAGCATGGCAAGGTTCTGGCGGACTCGCGCGGCGATGTTCAGCGCGGGATCGAGGTGATCGAGTTCGCCTGCGGTATCCCGCATCTGATGAAGGGCGAATACACTGAAGGCGCGGGTCCCGCGATCGACATCTATTCGATGCGCCAGCCGCTTGGCGTCGTCGCCGGCATCACGCCGTTCAACTTCCCGGCGATGATCCCGATGTGGATGTTCGGCGTCGCGATCGCCTGCGGCAACACATTCATCTGCAAGCCGAGCGAGAAAGATCCCGGCGTGCCCATGCGTCTCGCCGAGCTGATGATGGAAGCCGGCGCGCCCGCCGGCGTGTTGCAGGTCGTCAACGGCGACAAGGAAGCAGTCGATGCGATCCTGACCGATCCCGATATCCAGGCGGTGAGCTTCGTCGGCTCTTCCGCGATCGCGCATTACGTCTACAGCCAAGGCACCGCGCACGGTAAGCGCGTGCAGGCGATGGGCGGCGCGAAGAATCACGCCATCATCATGCCGGATGCCGATCTCGATCAGGTGACAAACGAACTGATCGGTGCGGGCTACGGCTCGGCCGGCGAACGCTGCATGGCGATCTCGGTCGCCGTGCCGGTGGGCGAAAAGACCGCCGACGCGCTGGTCCAGAAGCTGCGGCCGCGGGTGGAAAGCCTGCGCGTCGGCATCCCGACCGATCCCGATGCGGACTACGGCCCTCTCGTCACCGCGCAGCACCGTGATAAAGTGAAGGCCTATATCGATCAGGGCGTCGCCGAAGGCGCGGAGCTGCTGATCGACGGCCGCGACTTCAAGCTTCAGGGTTATGAAAACGGCTACTATCTCGGCGGCTCGCTGTTCGACCACGTGAAGCCGGAGATGAAGACGTATCAGGAAGAGATCTTCGGGCCCGTGCTGCAGATCGCGCGTACCAACGACTTCAACGAGGCGATCGCGCTTCCCACCAACCACCAATATGGCAACGGCGTCGCCATCTTCACCCGTGACGGCGACGCCGCGCGCGAGTTCGCCTCGCGGGTGCAGGTCGGCATGGTCGGCATCAACGTGCCGATCCCGGTGCCGCTCGCCTATCACACCTTCGGCGGCTGGAAGCGTTCGGCGTTCGGCGACGTGAACCAGCACGGCCCGGAAGGCGTGCGGTTCTGGACGCGCGTCAAGACAGTGACGGCGCGCTGGCCCAAAGGCGGCGTCCGCGAAAAAGCGGACTTCAACATCCCGACGATGAAGTGATGTGATCTCGCCGCTCGAACGATTTCTGGGCGTTCCGCCCTCGCTCGCGCGGCAGCGGGAAGAGGTTGAGAATCATCTGCGGTTTCGTAGCGTCGCCGATATGCGCGCGACGATGAGCGAGAACCTGTCGCACATCACGCAGAAGTCGGGCGCGCTGCTGGGCGCGCAGGCGATCTTTCTGGTGGTCGATACTTACGGTATGGATCACGGCTGGCCGCATGCCGCGGTGCTGATTTCGCTGCTGACCCTGGTGGTCGCGGCCCTCCTGATCATGAGCAATCTCAAATCCGTCTATATGGGCGCGGCACGCGAGATCACCGATCCGGCCAGGCTCGAACTGGAAGCGGTGGTGCAAATCGCGCGTCTGGCCGGCGTGCGGGGAGCGGTGTTCAACGTCGCGCTCTACCTCACCTTTCTGTCGGTCATCCTTCTCGGCTTTGGTGCGTTCGAGGCGTCACTCGGTTGAGGGATCGAACCGCCATTTGCGCGCGATGGCGGCGGCGAGGTCGAGACCGTTGCGATGGGCGAACAGAAGCACATGACCCAGCAGGTCGGCGCATTCGTCCTCCACGGCACGCGCAAGATCTTCCGGCGTGCGTCCGTTGGGCCGGCCACGTCCGCTCTGCTTCATCCATGCCTGGGTCATCTCCCCAAGTTCTTCCTGGAGCTTGAGCACAAACCACTCGTCATTGCGTTCGATCTGATTGATTTTCGCATAGCGAACCGACGCCTCCTCGAATTTCGCCGCCAGGGCCTTGATCGCATCCAACGCGAAGCTCCATTCATGATGTCCAAAGAGTGGGCCTGTAGGTTACGTTCGTGCAACGTTCCATCGCGCTTGCGCACAGCTTTTCCGCCGCTGGCGTCGCCAAACGAAAAACGCTACCAAACGGCCGAAATCGCTCCCGCATTTTAGAGAATCCGAATGACTCAACAGACCTCGCTCTACGTGCCCGCAGACGCCGCCGGAATGGTCGCGCTCAGCCGCGAATGGCTGGGGGCGCGGGTGGTGTTTGTCGTGGGCTTTGTGCTCGCATTCGCGTTCGTCGGCTGGTGGAGCTACGCCCATCGCGTCGTGACCGACCAGTTCGGCAATGTGGTGAGCGCGGCCGGCTCGGCCGACGACCAGATGAACGACGCCGTCGCCAGCGGAAAGACGACGAAAGAAGGCTTTGCGTTCTGCCGTCTCGTGATCGCACTCGGGGAAAATTACGGCGTGGTCCCGGGAACGATGCGGTTCGCCGGCGGTCCCGGCAAGACCGATGTGCAGGGGCGTTATGTCTGCACCGGCGACGACGACGCCAATGTCCGCTACGCCTTCACAGCAGATCATGTCTGCCAGGATCTCAACAATGCCCAGTGTGCGAGCCTGGTGAGCATAGTGAAAGCGGACGGCACCAGCCTGTTCAAGCGCGCCGATCAGAATGGGGGCGATGCGGCGGCGAGCGCTCCGGCGCCGGCCCCTGCGACGACGGAGGCGCCGCCTGCTCCGCCTCCGCCGGCAAGCACCGATTCCGCGCCCCCCACGAACGGGGCACCGCCTGATACTGGTAGCGCGCCGACCGACGCAGGCGGCG
This sequence comes from Rhizomicrobium sp., assembly GCA_036490455.1. Lineage (GTDB taxonomy): Bacteria > Pseudomonadota > Alphaproteobacteria > Micropepsales > Micropepsaceae > Rhizomicrobium. Next base: position 180,747 of record DASXDS010000042.1, on the reverse strand, counting down.
GCACCCCGCCGCAATAGTCAGGCTTTTGTGCCGCCCATCTCGCAGACGATCTTCCATTCCGCCGGCGTGACTGGCTGAACGGAAAGCCGCGCGGCCTTGGCCAGCACCATGTCCTTCAGTTTCGGGCTGGCCTTCACAGCGGCGAGCGTCACCGGCTTGGGCACCTCGCGCACCGCCTTCACGTCGACAAGACCGAACTTGCCCGTCTCATCGGTCGGATCTTTCTTGTATTCCGCGATCACCTCCACGATGCCGACGATCTGCTTCTCGTCGCCCGTGTGATAGAAGAAGCCGAGATCGCCGATCTTCATCTTCTTCATGTTGCTGGCGGCCTGCCAGTTGCGCACACCGCTCCATGGTTCGCCTTTCACGCCGCGCGACTTCTGCATCTCCCATGAGAATGTTTCGGGCTCGGTCTTGAACAGCCAGTAGTTCATCAGAATTTCGCCTCACAGAAATTCGCCGTCGCCTTCCACGGCTGAACATCGACGGACTGGAACAGCCCGGCCTTGTTGTAGGGATCGTTCTGCTGCCAGTGTTTCGCGGCGTCGAAATCGGCGGCCTCGATGACGATCAGGCTTCCGGCCATGTCGCCTTTGGAATCGAGAAACGGGCCGCCGAGTTTCACGGCGCCGGTTTCCTTCACATAAGCAAAGTGCGCCTCGCGCGTCGCCATGCGCAACGCGAGACGATCCGGCTTATCCTTCGCCATCACCACGAACAGCATAATCTCCCTCCTATTCCGTCTTCAGCGGCCTTGCCATCAATTGCGGCACAGCCTGATCGAGTGCGAGCGATCCGTCGAGGATGCGCGCGATGGTGTGTGCGATGGGCAGCTCCACGCTTTGCGCATTTCCGCGCGCGACAAGCGCCGGCGCCGTCTCGACGCCCTCCGCCAAGGGACGCGCAGGCGCAAACAATTCGCTGCGTGGCGCACCGCTACCCAGGGCGACGCCGAAGGCGTAGTTGCGGGAAGTTGGACTGGTGGCGGTGAGGACCAGATCGCCCAGGCCGGACAGCCCCATCAAGGTCTCGGATCGTGCGCCAAGCGCTTCGCCGAGGCGGCACAATTCGGCGAAGCCGCGGGCGAGAAACGCCGCGCGAGCGCTCTCGCCGAGCTTCATGCCCGCCACGATCCCACAGCCGATCGCATAGACGTTTTTGGCAGCGCCGCCGAGCGCGACACCGATCAGATCGTCGCTCCCATAGGGACGAAAGGCGTTGCTGCCGAGCGCGGTCTGCAGCGCGGTGGCAACATCCATGCGCGCCGCAATGGTGACTGCGGTCGGCAACCCTGCGCCGACGTCTTTGGCAAACGACGGTCCCGACAGTATTGCGGGCTCGACTTCGGGCACCGTTTCGCGCAACACCTCTGTCAGAAGTTTTCCGCTCCCGCGTTCAATGCCTTTCGCGCACAGCACCAGCGGTGCGCGCGTGTGCGGCAGCCGCGCGAGCATCGTGCGCAGGTGCTGCGCCGGCACTACGAGCAAAATTGCATCGGCACGCGCCAGTTCTTCAAAGTTCCCGGTCGCGCCAATGGCGGCTGGCAGATCGACACCCGGCAGGAAAACTGCGTTCTGCCGCGCTGTTTTGATGGAATCGATCACATCGTTTTCGCGCGCCCAAAGCGTGACGCGCCGGCCGGCTCTAGCGGCGGCCAGAGCGAGGGCGGTGCCCCAAGCCCCGGCGCCCATGACACCAACATGGTCATAAGCCTTTGAATTTTGCTGACTTTCGCTCAAGGGGCATCCCCTAAGTCATTTTGAAAAGACTGAATGATCTGTTGATTATTCAGAAATAGCCCCTATATTCTTGTGCCATAAAGATAACCGGGGGTGTGAGGAAACGATGTCAGAAAAGGACTCCGTCCGTACACAAATCGTCGACGCCGCCAAGAAGCGTTTTTCGCATTTTGGCTACGCCAAGACCACCATGGCCGAGGTCGCTTCCGACTGCAGCATGTCGCCCGGAAACCTCTACCGCTTCTTCCCCGGCAAGCTCGATATCGCCGAAGCCATCGCGACGGAAGATTATCAGAAACATCTCGAGTTGCTGCGCAAAGTGGCGACCGATCCGAAAAAGCCAGCGCGCGAACGGCTCTATGATTTCTTCTTCGAAGAACTGCGCCGCACTTTCCACAAACTCGAAAAAGATCCCCGCGCCTACGAAATGGCGGTAGTGATCAGCCGCGAAAAGCCGGCCTTTGCCAACTGGATGCTGGCGCAGGAACGCGAAATCCTCACCGCGCTGCTGGAAGACGGCAACCGGCTGGGTGAATTCGCGTCGCCGAAACCGCCGGCCTGCGCCGAGCATATCCAGTCCGCGCTCATGAAATTCCGCTACCCGCAGCTCTGGTCGCAGCTTCCGCTGCCCAAGCTGGAAGAAGAACTCGAAGGCGTGATGGGTCTCGTGATCGACGGCCTGTCGCCGCGCAAACACGAGGCCGCGGCCTGAGCCTTCTTGCTTCCGCCACAAACGCTTTTTAGGAAGCTGCAATGCGCCGCTTCTTCCTTGCACTCATGGCCGGCCTCGGTGTTCTCGCGCTCGCGGTGTCGGCGGGCGGCTACGCCGTCGGCAATTTCACCCGCGCCCAGAAAGCCGATCTCGATCGCATCAGTGCGTCGCTGAACGCCATCCACACGATGAAAGGCAGCTTCACGCAGATCGACAGCAATGGCGGTATCGCGCAAGGCACGTTCTTCGTCGAGAAGCCGGGCAAGATGCGCTTCGAATATTCTCCGCCGGTGCGGATGCTGGTGGTGGCCGACGGTCACACCGTCGCGGTGCGCAACGGCAAGCTCAACACCACCGATCGATACCCGCTCGGCAATTCGCCGCTCAATTTCGTCCTGTCCAACGACCTCGACCTCAAATCGAATCCGATGATCATCGGGGTAGAGCGGCAGAACGGTTCGCTCATCGTGCGCGCCCATGCATCGCACAACGAGATGAACGGCAGCATCACGATGGTGTTTACCGATCCAGGTCTCGAACTGCGCCAGTGGACGATTTTCGATGCGCAGGGGCAGGAGACGACTGTTTCGCTCGCCGACGTGCAATTCGGGACCGATATTCCGGGTTCGGCCTTCGTTCTGAAGGACGACGCCAAATTCAGCAAAAATAAGCAGGATTAGAAGCCTTTCAGGCTCCGCCTTGCCCGTTCGCGAGGCGGCGTGCTAGCCCATGGTACGCGAAGAGCGACCTATGTCACCCCGTTCCCCCATTGTCGGCATCCCCTGCGACCATCGCATGATGGGCGCACACCCGTTTCACGTCGTCGGCGAGAAATACATTGTGGCGGTGCGCGACGGCGCCAAAGCTTTGCCGCTGCTCATCCCGTCGCTCGATCCGCCGCTAGCCACATCTGAAATTCTCTCCAACGTAAGCGGGCTGCTCTTCACGGGCTCCGTATCGAATGTTTCGCCGAAGCTGTATGGCGGCGCACCGCCGCGGGAAGGCGTGCTGCAGGACGAACGGCGTGACGCGACCACCATCCCGCTTCTGAAAGCTGCAATCGCGGCGGGCATTCCGACCCTGTGCCTCTGTCGTGGCTTCCAGGAATTGAATGTCGTCTATGGCGGGACCCTGTATCAGCACGTGCAGGAAGTCCCGGGACGTCTGGATCATCGCGAAGATCTCACGCAGCCGCTCGAGGTGCAGTACGGCCCGGCTCACGATGTGACCGTGGAAGCGGGCGGGCTGCTCGCGAAGACCGTGCACAAAACGACATTCAAGGTGAACTCGCTGCATTCGCAAGGCGTCAATCGCCTCGCCGCCGGTCTGCATGTCGAGGCGGTAGCGCCGGACGGCCAGATCGAAGCGGTCTCGATGCCGTCGGCCAAAGGTTTTTTGCTCGGCGTGCAATGGCACCCCGAATGGCGCTGGTGGGAGAACCCCATCAGCCGCGCGATTTTCGCGGCGTTCGGCGAAGCGGTGCGCGCACGCGTGCCGGAGAAGGTGCGATGAATCGCGAACGTCTGGAAGAATTCAGCGAATGGCTCAAAGAGCGCCGTGTGAGCGAGGTCGAATGCCTGGTCCCCGACATGGGCGGCATTGCGCGCGGCAAGATCCTGCCGACGTCGAAATTCCTCAGCGGCGTGCGGAGCGGGACGCTGCGCCTGCCGGAATCGATCTTCGGCCAGATGGTGACGGGCGCCGATGCGGAAACCGAAGCGCTCACCTATCAGGCGCCGGACATGGCGCTTGTGCCCGATCTGGACACGTTGCGCATCGTGCCCTGGTACACGGAGCCAACGGCGCAGGTGATCTGCGATTGCACCAAGCCCTCCGGCGATCCGGTCACGGTGGCGCCGCGCGCCGTGCTCAAACGCGTCCTGTCGCTCTATGAGGAAAAGGGCTGGCGCCCCATCGTTGCGCCGGAGCTCGAATTTTTCCTGGCCGCCAAGAACATCGATCCCGATTATCCGCTACAGCCGCCCGCTGGCAAGAACGGCCGCCAGCATTCCGGGCGGCAGGCTTACGGCATCGACGCGGTCAACGAGTTCGATCCGCTGTTCGAAGACGTCTACGACTATTGCGAAAAGCAGGACATCGGCATCGACAGCCTGATCCACGAAGAAGGCGTGGCGCAGGTGGAGATGAACTTCAACCACGGCGATCCGCTCGCGCTCGCCGATCAGACCTTCCTGTTCAAGCGCACGGTGCGCCAGGCGGCGCTGCGCCACGACATCTATGCGACGTTCATGGCCAAGCCTTATGAGCAGGAGCCGGGCTCCGCCATGCATATCCATCAGAGCGTGGTGGACGAGAGAGGCAAGAGTCTGTTCGCGACCAAGAACGGCAAGGACACGCGTCTGTTCCTCGCTCATATCGCGGGCCTGCAGAAATATCTTCCGGCTGCGATGCCGATGATCGCGCCGTTCGTGAACTCCTATCGCCGTCTCGTGCGGTTTCTGTCGGCTCCGATCAACACCCATTGGGGTCATGAGAATCGCACCGTCGGTTTGCGCGTGCCGATCTCCGACGCGAAGAACCGTCGGGTGGAGAACCGCGTTCCCGGCGCCGATGCCAACCCTTATCTGGCGATCGCGGCCACGCTCGCCTGCGGCTATCTCGGGATGATCGAGAATCTGAGTCCGACGCGCGCGATGGAAGGCAATGCGTATGAAAGCTCGCGCTTCCAGTTGCCGCGCCACATCCTCGACGCCGTGGTGCGGTTCCGCGCCTCGTCCGATCTGAAGGACGTGCTGGGCGAAGATTTCGTGTTGCTCTACAGCGATGTGAAGGCGTCCGAACACGACGCCTACCAGCAGGTGATCTCGCCGTGGGAACGCCAGCATCTGCTGCTGAACGTCTAGCGGAGCAATCCGTTCTCCCGCGCAAATGCGATGATGTCGGCGGCGGTCGTCGCGCTGGACGGGCCGAGCGTCATCGTCCCGTGGTTCGAGTTGGGGATCACGATGGGGCCTTTGCCGCGGGTGGATTCGGCGGCGAGTGCTTTGAAGTAGCGTAGTTCTCCCGCCCGCCATATCGCGACATCGTGCGGGGTTTCGTTCGACTCCGGTTCGCGCGGCGCCGAAGACGTCAGCACCAGAACCGGCAGATTGCCGAAGCTCTTCACGTCGCGATCTTCAAGCGCGGTTGCCGGAACGAAACTGAACAGCGACACCATGGTGGCCGGGGTCCAATCCCGTGCGAGGCCCATCTGGTAGATCGCGCGAACTTCCGGATGTCCGGCGAAGCTGTGTTGCCCGAGTGTCACGAAGCTCAGGACCAGCCGCGGCAAGCCGAAAAACGATGCGGCTCTGGCTGCGAAGCAGGTCCATCCGCAGGCCGATATATCCAATGCATCGGCACGGCTGCCGTGGAAATCCTCCAGCAGATCTTTCGGATCGCCTGGCTCGAGCAGCACCAGAGCGGCGACGTCCTTTGGATATCTGGTGGCGTAAACCTGCGCAAAATTTGCGCCCAGCGAATGGCCGACATAGATGAACGGTTTGCGGATACCGGCCGCGACAACGATCTTCGCCATCTGGTCCGCCGCACCGCGCGCATCGAAGCCGTGGTTCTGGTGCTCGCTCCATCCGAGGCCAGGCCGGTCGATCGCGCAAACGTGCGCGACCTTTGCCAGCGCCGGCTGAATGCGGAACCACTCGAACGACCATGCGCCCAGTCCCGCATCGAGTACGAACGTGGTGTCGCCTGCGCCGCTGCACACCACATGAACTTTGCCGCCGTCGACGGTGACCATGCGACCCGGCGGCGGATAGGCGTGCGCGTCCCAGGCCTGACCGACCTGCTGGAAGATTGCGCCGATCCATAGCAGCCCGAGCAGTCCCACACCGCCCCACTTCAAGATGCGCTTGGTCCAGCCCATGTACGCGCGACCCCTTCATCACCCACCTCAGGATGCAATGGCGGATGCAAATGGATGCAAACGATCCTTAATTTCGCCCCGGTTTGCGCGCGAGCTTCGTCTGGCGAAGATACCGCCATGCGCCGTCCGATCGTCCTCGCCGCCGCCTTGGTCCTCGCGGGTTGCGGATTCACCGCGCCCGTTGCCAAACGCACGCCGCCGCCGCCGGAACCTCAGCCGCCCGTATCGACGGTGAGCGCGACGCTGGCGGTACCCGCCCCGTCCATAGCGCGAATGCTCAACGAGAAGACCGAAGAGAAGATCGCGGAGCTGAACGGCCAGTCGATCGACTGCAAGTTCACCCGCTGCCAGCTCGATCTCATTGCCACGCGCAACGGGGCGGCGACCGTCTCGGCAGCGAATGGCGGCATGTCGCTCGCGATGCCGTTCACGATCGATGCGCGGATCAAGGCCAAGGCGCTGTTCATGAACCTGGGTGCGACCGGCCATGGCACCGGGATTGCGCGCGCCACCACCACGCTGTCGCTTTCGCCCACCTGGCAGGTCGCAGCTCGCACCACAGGCGACGTGAAGCTCGAGCAAAGTCAGATCGCACTCGCCGGAATGCGCCTCGACTTCACGGATGTCCTGAACAAGAACTCCGAGAAACTGTCGCGGCCGCTGTTCGTGTCGCTCGACAGGCAGATTCCGCGCGCCGTGAAGCTGAAACCGCAGGTGGAGAAACTCTGGGCACAGGCATTCCGGCCGATCCGTGTCGGCAAAAAGCCGTTGGCCTGGCTGTTGCTGCAGCCGGAGAAAATCCGCTTCGCACCGCCGCAGACGGCACATGATGCGCTGCAGATTTCGCTTGCTGTCGAAGGGCGCGCGCGCGTGGTCGTGACCGACACGCCACCTGTGCTGACGCCGACGCCGTTACCCAATCTTTCGCCGCTCGAGGAACGCGGCAACGCATTCCGCTTCTTCGTTCCGGCGACACTCTCCTATGCTGACGCCTCACGCCTTGCGATGGCGGCGCTGCAGAAGAAGCCGGTCCGCATCGGCAACGGCATGACGGTACGGTTCGAGCAGCTTGCCATTCTGCCGTCCGGTCAGGATGTGGTGGTGCAGGCCCGGTTCTGCGTGCGGCAGGGCTGGTGGGATATCTTCGACTGGTTCGATTCCTGCGGCACCGGCTACTTACGCGGCGTGCCGGTCTTCGATCAGGATTCGGAAACCATCCGGATCGTCCATGTCCACTACGACGTCGCGACGGAGGGAATCGTCCTCAATCTCGCGCGCGCCTTCGAAGGCGATGCGCTCGGAAAGGAACTGGAGAAACGGCTCGTATTCGCTGTCGGCAAGGACGTTGCGAAGCTGCGCGAGAGCATTCGCCAGACGCTGGCCCGGCCGCAGGGCCGGGACATAACGATTTCGGCGCAGCTGCAGGATTTCGGCACCCCGACGCTCTCCTGGACCGCCAACGGCTTCATCGCCTTCTTCTCCGCCCAGGGGCAGGTACAAGCGGTTCTTCATCTTCGCTGACGGCTGCATGCTGCTTGCGGGTCATCTCACGCCACCGGTTAAAGGCACGTTTGACTCTTCGTAAGTTATAGCTTACGGTAAGTTATGGCTTACGGAAACGCCCTGGAAGCGCTCGCCGATCCCACCCGCCGCCGGATATTCGAGCGGCTGCGCCGCGGTGCACAGCCGGTTGGCAGGCTGGCCACAGGGCTTCCCGTCAGCCGTCCCGCCGTTTCGCAGCATCTCAAAGTGCTGAAGGAGGCCGGCCTGGTGAGCGAGGAGAGAGAAGGCACGCGCCGCATCTACCGGATAGATCCGTCTGGTCTCGCGCAATTGCGGACCTGGCTCGATCAATTCTGGGATGCGGCACTGGACGCTTTCAAAGCCGAAGTGGAACGATCCGAAGGGGACAAACCGGAATGACCAAAACGATCACCATCGCGCCGGTACGCAAAACGCTCACCGTCAACGCCACCCAGGCGCATGCGTTCACGGTGTTCACCGGCGGCATCGACCGCTGGTGGCCGAAGACCCATCAACTCGGCAAGGCGCCGCTCGCCAGGACGGTGATCGAGCCCCGTCAAGGCGGTCGCTGGTACACGATCCACGAGGACGGCGAAGAGATCACGGTCGGCCATATGCTGGTGTGGGACGAACCCAACCGCATCGTGTTCAGTTGGGAGATCGATTCCGAATGGAAGCCAGACGCGAAGGTCGCATCGGAAGTCGAGGTGCGCTTCACCGCCGAAGGGACCAACGTCACGCGGGTCGAACTCGAACATCGCAAGTTCGAAGTCTTGGGCGAGGCCGGCGGCGAGAAGATGCGCTCCGATGTGGGCGGCGGCTGGCCGCGCATTCTCGATCTGTTCAAGCAGGAAGCGGAAGCCTGATCTATCCAAAGGGGGCGGTTCATATGAAACGAACGTTGTATATCCTTGCCGGAGCGTTGCTCGCCGCGGTGCTGGTGTTGCCGCAGCTTTGCTTTGCCGCGGTCAACGACTCTGCGGCCAACGGATTTTCGGTAACGGAGTCCGTCCACATCGCGGCGGCGCCGGACAAGGTCTATGCGGCGCTCGTGACACCCGCAAACTGGTGGAGTTCGCAGCACACCTTCTCCAAAAGCGCCGCCAATCTTTCGCTCAATCCCGTCGCAGGTGGGTGCTGGTGCGAAAAGCTGCCGGACGGCGGCTCGGCGCAGCATCTGATCGTCTACGCGGTTCAGGCGGGCAAGTCGCTCGTCATGCGCGGCCCACTCGGTCCGCTGCAAGGGCTTGGCGTCGATGGTGCGCTGACCATCGACCTCAAGCCAGCCGCAGGCGGCACAGACCTCACCGCGACCTACAATGTCGGCGGTTACCTGAAGGACGGTTTCGCAGGATTCTCCGCGCCGGTCGATCGCGTGCTCGGCGAGCAGTTCACCCGCCTCAAATCATTTGTCGAAACGGGCTCGCCCGAACCGAAGGAGCATTGATATGACGATCAAGCTGCATGTTTTTCCGCTCTCGCCGCGCGGGTTCAAAGTTCTTTTCGCCGCCAACCATATCGGCATCCCCTACGAGATGGTGTTCGTGAACTTCGCGACCAACGACCAGAAAACGCCAGAGTACACATCTCGGCTCAATGCCAACCAGCGCATGCCGGTGCTGGAAGACGGCGACTTCGTGTTGTGGGAATCCAACGCCATCGTGCAGTACCTCGCATCGCTGAAACCGGATAGCGGCCTGTTGCCGGCCGATCCAAAAGACCGCGCCACGGCGGTGAAGTGGCAATTCTGGGAAAGCTGCCACTGGGACCCGGCTTGTGCTGTGTTCATGTTCGAACGCGTGGTGAAGCCGCTGTTCGGCCGGGGGCAGGCCGACCCGGCCGAGATCAAACGCGGCGAGGACCTGATGGCGCGGCTTGGCCCCGTGCTCGACGGCCAGCTCCAGAAAACGCGCTTCCTCGCAGGCGATAAGCTCACCGTCGCCGATCTGTCGCTCGGTTCGACTTTCGCCAGCGCGGAGCAGGCCCAGTTTCCGCTGGAACCTTATCGCGGCATTTACCGCTGGCTGACGGAAATCCAGGCGCTTCCCGCGTGGGCAAAAACCAAGGCGATGCAGGTGCCACCGAGGTGAGATTGCGAGGTTTCCACCGCGGAGGTCGTTTCGCACCGCTGCTTGTTGCTCTCGCGGCATGCTGGTGCGATTCCTCCTCGGCGGTGACACCAAGATGTGCAAAGCCGGACGCCTCTTTCAAAGTCTTCCTATCGCGCTTTACCGATGACAAAGACTTTCAACGAGCACGTCTTGTGCTGCCACTCGTTGCCCGGGCAGGCAATTATCAGACTTGGGATGCTTCGGTTGAGCTCTGGTCGCTGAAAAAGATCGGGCAGATGAGCGATCCGCTGATCTATTCGCGCCAAGATCGAAAAAGGCTGAATCTCTCACAGGACATCGTAGAACTTCGGCCGAACCGATATGCCGAAGTATATCAGGCGAACGCAGGCGAAGCTGATGATACGCGGCTGTTGTACCGCTTCCGCGATCTCGAAGGCTGCTGGTTTCTCGAAGAAATCGATGACAGAAGCCTCTGAACGGACTGCGTGACCACGCGGCCATCGTCTGCTATCATTTTGTCATGACCGCGAAGCGCGCCCTTCTGATCCTCTGTGCCCGCATCGGCTACAATCCGCACTAGCCGTTGCACCGTTCGCGCGTATTCGCGCATCCGCCAAATTTCCCTTTCTCGTTTTGCAGAGAGTCGAGCCATGTCACAACCAACCCATAATCTCACCAAACACTGGCAGGCGCTGGATGCCGCCCATCACATCCATCCGTTCAGCGACACCGCCGCCCTCAACAAGGAAGGCGTGCGCGTCATCACCAGGGCCGACGGCGTCTATCTGTGGGACAGCGAAGGCAACAAGATCATCGACGGCATGTCGGGCCTGTGGTGCGTGCAGATCGGCTACGGCAATGTCGAACTGGCAGAGGCAGGCTACGAAGCGTTGAAGACGCTTCCCTACTACAACCACTTCTTCAAGACCTCGAACCCCTACACGATCGATCTCGCGGCCAAGCTCGCGACGTTTCTGCCGGAAGGCCATGAGCGCGTACTGTTCGCGAACTCCGGTTCGGAGGCGAACGACACCGCGCTGAAGCTGATCCGCTATCACTGGAATCTGAAGGGCAAGCCGCAGAAGAAAATCCACCTGTCGCGCGACAAGGCCTATCACGGCGTGACGATGGCGGCTGCCTCGCTTTCCGGCCTGACGCCGATGCATCCGCAATTCGACCTGCCGCTACCGGGCTTCGCGAAGGTGCCGGAGCCCTACTGGTGGGGCGCGAAGGCCGCCGGTCATGGCGACATCGGCGCCGGCGAGTTCGGGTTTCTGATCGCGAAGAAGCTCGAAGAGAAAATCCTCGAGCTCGGCGCGGACAATGTCGCATCGTTCTCCGCTGAACCGGTGCAGGGCGCGGGCGGCGTGATCTTCCCACCTGAGACCTACTGGTCGGAGGTGCAGCGCATCTGCGCCAAATACGACGTGCTGTTGCACCTCGACGAAGTCATCACCGGCTTCGGCCGCACCGGCGAATGGTTCGGCGCGCAGACCTTCGGCGTTTCCCCTGCCATCATGACCATGGCGAAAGGCCTGTCGTCCGGTTACCAGCCGATTTCGGCGATCTCGCTCGGTGCGCGCATGGCGGACACCATCGCCAACGCCAACGAAGAGCTGGTGCACGGCTACACCTATTCCGGTCATCCCGTCGCGTGTGCAGTGGCGCTCAGGAATCTCGAAGTGATGGAACAGCTGGCGCTGGTTCCGCGGGTGAAGAACGAGATCGGTCCCTACCTCCAGCGCCGCCTGCATGAAACCTTCGACGATCACCCGATCGTGGGTGAGGTGCGCAGCACCGGCCTGCTCGCGGCGATCGAGCTGACACCGGACCGGCAGGCGCGCACGTTCTTTCCCGACGTGGGGAACATCGGCACGCTGTGCCGCAACTATTGCTTCAATTCGGGCCTGATCTCACGGGCGATCCGCGACACGATGGTGCTGGCGCCGCCATTCGTCATCACTGAGGCCGAGGTGGAGGAGATCGTCGGAAAGCTGAAAGCGGCAATCGACAACACGGCACGCGATCTGAAGAAGCTCTGACATCTGCCCAACGCATGGCTCACGGGTGTAGGCTCGCGAGCCATGCAGTTGAGTCTGGTATCCCTGAACGTCGCCGTGCCACGCGTCATCGCGGTGCTGAACGATGCACCGGTTCTTTCCGCCATCGCCAAGAATCCCGTGCACGAGGCGCGGGTCCATGTCGGAAAGACTAACATCGAAGGGGACGCCCAAGGCGATCTCACCGTGCATGGCGGCGTCGACAAGGCGGTGTACGCCTATCCCACCGCCAACTGGCCCTGGTGGGAGAGCGAACATGGTCTGGTGTGCGGACCGGCGACGATGGGCGAGAACCTGACGCTCGACGGCGCCACCGAAGACGATGTCGCGATCGGCGACCGGTTCCAATGGGGCGATGCGGTGCTTGAGATCAGCCAGCCGCGTGCGCCTTGTTACAAGCTCGCGCTGCATACCGCGCGCGACGATGTCCCGATGTTAATGACCGTGTCCGCAAAGTGCGGCTGGTATTACCGCGTCGTTCATGAAGGCGAGGCGCCGGGTCGCGGCGCCGGACTGAGCAGAATCGGAAATTCGCATGGCCCCACAGTGCGCGAGACCTTCCGCGCGCTGTTCGATCGCCGCGTCAGTCCCGAAATCTGCGCACGAATCCGTGATGTTCCGCAGCTCGCCGAGGCCTGGAAACGCGGCCTCACGAAGAAGCTGAGCGGCAGGGCCTGATTTGCAGGGCGTGCGGCAGACCGCCACAAAAATATCACTGTCATTAAAATTGTCGCAATTTGTCCCGTTACACCAAAAAAACTTGCAAACTGTGGCTTCGGTGCATAGGTTCGAACGCGAAGGACGGCTCGTTCAGCAGGCACTGCCCCCCCGCTCGCACGCTGGACAACGTTCTTCGCGGGAATCGGTCATCCCCTCCCGGTTCCCACGCGCGTAACGGCGCACGACGCCCGGTCACCCCCCTGACCGGGCGTCGTTTTATTTGGGGGCTACCCGCCTGAGCGTGAGATTGAGCCGCCCTCCGCCGGGCACCAGCGTCGATGTCCCCGGAACGACGCGGTCGATGCCGTGAAACGCGAGCCGCGCCGGTCCGCCAAACGCCAGCACGTCGCCGCTCACAAGCTTCAGACGCTGGGTCGGGCCTTTGCGTGTGTCGCCGCCGATGCGGAAGAACGCGTCGTCGCCCAGCGAAACGGAAACGACCGGCGCATCGCGCGCCTGTTCGTCTGCGTCGCGGTGTGCGCCCATCTTTGCGCCGTCGCGATAGAGATTGACGAGGCAGCATTCCGGTGGCGCGGGATAGTTCGCGACCTCGCTCCACAATTGGAGCAGCGTTGCCGGAATCGGCGGCCATGCGACACCGGTCGCCGGATGCGTGGCCTGATAGCGATATCCGATCACATCCGACATCCAGCCGAGCGTGCCGAAATTCGTCTCCTCGACCGAAAACGGCTTGCCGGATTTCGGCATCACGGGCTTGTAGAACGGCGCCATCTTCGCGAGCTCGAATACCGTTTCGATCAGCGCCTTCTGCGCTTCGCGATCGAACCATTCGCGCCACAAAATGACGCCGGGTATAACGGCAAGCTCCGCGCTCATGGTGAGGGTAGCGGTGTCCAAGGTTTCATGGAGCCGGCGGAATAACCCTCCATGCCATTCGTCTTCAGCCACGCTTCAAATGCGGCCTGATCGTAGCCGCGCCGAACCCACTCGCTGAGCGGTGTCTCCCCCGCTTGCGCATGCGCGAACGACAGAAATTGCTGCAACCAGCGCTGCTCCCTCTTCGGAAAATGCAGATAAGGGAAGCGTGCGAACTGCGCCTGCGCCTCATTCATCGCGCTCCAGCCTTTCGTGTGCACGACGTAGAGCGCGGCCGCGAAGCTGCTGCGATCCTGGCCGCCGGCACACTTGATCAAGAAGGGGCGCGGCACCGCATCGAATGCGTCGAACAGCGCCACCAGCATGCTGGCCAGCGGCAGGCGCCGGGAATCGAGGATCGCGTCGAAGTAGGCCACACCATGCCGTTTGCATACTGCGGTCTCATAGCGCCACCAGCGAAACCGGGGATGGTGGCCGCGCAGGTTGATCATGCCGCGCAGCCGGTGCGCTTCCAGAAACGCGCCCAGGCGGCGGACATAAGCCTGCGACGAGCGCGCCGCCTCGCCCGGAACCACCCAGTGGAAATTGTAGAGAACGTCCAGAGGTTTGCGCATCAATGGGCCGCTAGCCTATCTTCCGCCCCTCATCCAACCGAAACGCATGCAAACATTCCTCGTCAATCTCAAGCGGCGGCCTGACCGGCTGGCTGCGATGACCGCACAGCTGGACAGGCTGGGCATCGCTTTCGAACGGTTCGATGCGGTCGATGCCAAGGCGGTCGATCCGGCGGAATTGAGCGTGCCTTTCGCAGCGGGCGGTCCGCTCGGCACCCTGTCGCCGGGCGACAAGGCTTGTACCTACAGTCACCTGCATTTGTGGCGCCGGATTGCCGCCGGTCAAGACGAATACGCGGTGATCCTGGAAGACGACATCCTGCTGAGCGACGCGGCGCCGCTGTTCCTGATCGACAGCGCCTGGATTCCGCGATCCATCGGCCTCGTCAAGCTTGAGCGTTATGGGCCACCGTCTCAGCATATCATCATCGGGCGGCGCTCCATCCCGGTGCATGGGCGCACCCTGGCACCGCTGTTGTCGCGGCACACCGGCTCCGGCGGCTACATCATCTCGCGGGAGAATGCTGCGCGGCTGGCCACGATGACCGGCAAGATAGCCGTTTCGATCGACCATCTGCTGTTCAATCCGAACAACTCGCCGATGTTCCCTGTGCTCAAGCCGTGGCAGTTGATTCCCGCGATTCTGGACCAGCGGGTCGATATCGGCGGCGCCACCGACATCCACGCCACACGCGACGACATCCGCCCGCGCGGCTGGGCCGGGATTTCGCGCCGTCTCGCGCGCAACTATTACGATCTGCGGCTGTTGCCGAAGCAATTGACCGCGATGCTTCTGGGACAGGCCAAGTTCATGAAGATCGAATATGCCTGAGACGACCGCAGCCAATGATCTGCAAGGCATCCTGAAGACGGCCGCGTCTGCTGTGTCGCGGCTTGCGCTGTGGGAAACGATCATCAACGCATTGAAGCCGGAGACTGTTCTGGAGCTCGGTGTGTGGCGCGGCGATTTCGCGGCCCACATCCTCGCGCACTGCCCGTCGATCAAACGTTACTATCTGCTCGATCCCTGGCGCCCCTTGCCCGAATGGAACAAGCCGTTCAATGCGAGCACTGCTGTGTTCGACGATGCATACAGAGCGACGATCGAAGCGACCCGCTTCGCGGCCGATCGGGTGACGGTGCTGCGTGGCACCACGGTCGAAGCGATCGGGCAGATTCCGGACGGCAGTGTGGACTTCGCCTATGTCGATGGCGACCACACGCTGCGCGGCATCGCGATCGATCTGATCAACACCTATCCGAAATTGCGCGATGGCGGCTGGCTTGCCGGCGACGACTTCGTGCCGTCGATCTGGCAGCACAAGAGCCGGTTCGAGCCGACGATGATCTTTCCCTACGCGCTCTATTTCGCCGAAGCCCACAGGCTGCCGGTCTACGCGCTGCCCCATGCGCAATTCCTGATGCACAAGCGGCCGGACACTTACAGCTTCACCGATCTGGTCGGTACGTATGGCCGCCACGACGTTCTGCACCACGTGCGTTTCTCGACGCTCCTCAAGCAAAAACTTCTCGGACGATGAGTGGTGGAATCCTGAAGCGGCTGAAGAGCGTCGTCCGGCTAGGTAAGCCGCGTTCGCCTTATCGCGAGATTCAGCTGCGGACGAAAACGCTGTTCATCCACATTCCGAAGACGGGCGGCAATTCGGTAACGCAGATGATCTACGGCCTGCCGGCGCTCGATGTCCGGCCGCATGTGCCGGCCCGAATCTATCGCGATTATTCGCCGGAGCTGTTCGCCCAGTTCTATGTGTTCGCCACGGTGCGCCATCCCTTCACGCGTCTCAGGTCTGCTTATTATTTTCTGCACGGCGGCGGCATGACGTCGAAAGACCGCCGCTGGGCCCGGCGCCATCTTCAGCAATACCGAACGTTCGCGGCGTTCCTGCAGGCGCTGCGCGACGAACCGGTCAGAAGCAACGTCTTGCGCTACACCCATTTCGTGCCGCAGGTGCATTATCTCTGCGATACCGACGACGCGCTGCTCGTGAAGCATCTGGTACGGATGGAGCAGTTCGAAACCGGGATGGAAGCGGTTTGCCACGATCTCGGCCGGCCTTTTCAGGCGCGGCATGAGAACAGGACCGCTTTACCGGCAACCGGCGACGACCTCGCCGCCGGACTCGAGGACATCTGCTTCGACCTCTACCGCCAGGATTACGAAACGCTCGGCTATGCGCGGCTGACGAACCCGTCCTGATTTGCAATCGCCGCAGCCTCGCACTGGATGACAGAGTCGATAGGCCACGCCGCCCCTCGGCCTTATACTGAACGCACTTAAGGGGAGGAAAACCATGACCGATACATCCGGCAAGGTCGCGCGTCGCGATCTCTTCGGCCTCGCGGCTGGTGCCGCAGCGCTGGCCACGGCCGACAGCGCCTTTGCCGCAAAAGCGGCACATATGCCCGCGCCATGGGGACCGGGCAGTGTGATGACCAATCCCGGCGCGCCCAAGGTCACGCAAGTCGTCGATACCACCTCCGGCCGGGTGCAAGGCTTGATCAACGACCGCGTGCACACCTTTAAGGGCATCCGCTATGGCGCCGCCCCGATCGGTCCGTTGCGCTGGATGCCGCCGCAGAAACCGAAGCGGTCGGAGGTGATCCTGGATTGCTCCGACTACGGTGCGCCCGCGATGCAAATGGCGACGGGTGCAACCGCTGCGCCGGCGACAAACTTCGGCATGCAGATGAGCCGCGTGTTCACCACGCCGTCCGATCTGAAAATCCAGAACGAAGACTGCCTGTTCGTGAATGTATGGACGCCAGGCACGGACACCAAGAAACGGCCGGTGATGTTCTGGATCCACGGCGGCGGCTTCGCTTACGGTTCCGGTGGCCAGCCGATCTATTGCATGGAAGATCTCGCGCGCGATCACGACGTGGTCGCGGTGAACGTGAACCATCGGCTCAACATCTTCGGTTACCTGAATCTCGCCGAACTGATGGGCGATGCCTACAAATCGTCGGGCACGGTCGGCATGCAGGACTTGGTGCTCGCGCTCGAATGGGTGCGGGACAACATCGCGGCGTTCGGCGGCGATCCGAACAACGTGACGATCATGGGCCAATCGGGCGGCGGCGCGAAGGTGTCGATCCTGCTCGCGATGGATTCGGCGAAAGGCCTGTTCCACAAGGCCTCGATCCAGTCGGGTCCGGGACTCGCGGTCGGCCGCCCGGACACCGCGACGAAAGCGGCGAAAGCGCTGCTCGACGAACTCGGCATCAAGCCGGGCGACATCGCAGCGTTGCAGGCGGTCCCGGCGGAGACGCTGATCGCTGCGACCTTTGCGGCGGAAGCGAAGAACAGCGGCGGCCCCGCGATTCCCGGCATGGGCCGCGGTCCCAGTGGATTTGGCTACGGTCCGATTGTCGATGGCGTCGCGATCACGCGCGATCCGTTCACGCCCGATGCGCCCGCGGTCTCCGCCGACGTGCCGATCCTGCTCGGTTACACCAAGGACGAGATGACGATCTTCACCGCCGGTTCGCCGTGGTTCGGAACGATGACCGAGGATCAATTGAAACAGTTCATCGCACCGCTCGGCCCGAAAGGTCCGGCAATGATCGACGCCTGGCGCAAGATCGAGCCGGCCTACTCGCCGACCTATCTGTTCACCGCGGCGATCAGCGCCAATTTTGCGATGCGTGGCTCCATTACGCTCGGCGAGCGCAAGGCAGCGCAGAACGCAGCGCCGGTCTACATGTGGTACATGGTGTGGGATACGCCTGTCGGAAACGGCCTCTTCAAATCGCCGCACACGATCGAGATTCCCTTCATGCTCGATTCGTGGCGGCGGGTGCCGCAATATGTCGGCAATGGACCGCAGACGGCGCACATGGCGGAGCAGATCGGCGGCGCTTGGGTTGCCTTCGCGCGTACCGGCAAGCCGGATTGTCCGGCGATCCCGCATTGGCCGGCTTACGACGCGACAACGCGCGCCACCATGGTGTTCGACAATGTCAGCAAGGTTGTGGACGACCCCAACGCCGAAGTGCGCAAGATTCTGCAGAGCGCATGAAATTATTTTCAGCGAGCGGCCTCGCGCGCGTTTGCCGCGCGCGATGACTGTTCGCGGAATACGGTTGTCACAATTCGGCAGTCGGATACCCGGATGAACAGCCTGACCCGTCGTGCCGCACTCGGCGGTCTTGTCGCCGGTGGTGCTCTGCTGCTGCCGCGCTCCCGTTCCCTTGCCTCGCAAGGCTGGAAAACCGATCCTTTTACCTTAGGCGTCGCAGCCGGCGAGCCGCGGCCGGATAGCGTGCTGCTGTGGACACGGCTGGCGCCCGACCCGCTCTCCGCCGATCCAGCCACGCCGGGCGGGATGAGCGGCGACTCCGTACCGCTGACACTGGAAGTCGCGACCGACGATACAATGCGCAACGTCATCCGCCGCGAAACCGTGACGGCCGAGAAGGACTATGCCTGGTCGGTCCATGCGGAAGTCGCCGCGCTCGAACCCGGCCGTCCCTATTGGTACCGGTTCACCGCCAAGGATGCGGTGAGCCCCATCGGTCGCGCGATGACCGCACCGGCGGCAGGCGCGCAACCCGACAAGCTGCGCTTCGCTTATTTCTCCTGCTCGAATTACGAGATGGGCTACTTCTCGGCCTATCGGCATGCCGCCGACGAGATGCCGGATTTCGGAATCTTTCTCGGCGATTACATCTACGAATATCCGGCGCTGAAGCCTGCCGTGCCGCGCCGTCATTCCGGCGGCGACGACTGCAAGACGCTGGCGCAATACCGCAACCGTCACGCGCAATACCGCACCGATGCCGATCTCCAGCGGCTGCATGCGCTGGTCCCCAGCCTGATCACTTGGGACGATCACGATGTGCAGAACGATTACGCCGACAAGTGGTCGCAAACCTTCGACGATCCGGATGTCTTCCTGCTGCGACGCGGCGCCGCCTATCAGGCGTTCTACGAACACATGCCGATCCGCAACCGGCCGTCCGGGCCTGCTCTACAGATCTACGACCGCTTCGATTTCGGCGACCTGTTGCAAGTCGATCTGATCGATGGGCGGCAATACCGCTCGCGCGAAGCCTGTTACGCAAAGCCCGACAAGGGCCACGGTCACCCGGAGACGAAGGCCGGTTGTCCAGAGCTGCTCGATCCGTCGCGTTCGATGATCGGCATGGCGCAGGAAGCCTGGCTGTTCGACGGGCTTGCGCGTTCGAAAGCGCGCTGGAACCTGATCGCACAAGACGTGCTGATGGCGCAGATGAAGGAAAAGCAGCCGTCCGGCGATTTCGGCTACTGGACCGACGACTGGAACGGCTATCCCGAAAGCCGCGCGCGGCTGTTGCAGCAGATCCAGGATTCGAAACCGGCCAATCCGGTCGTGATCACCGGCGACATCCACTCGTTCTGGGCGAACGATCTGAAGCTCGATTTCGACAATCCGGATTCGCCCACGGTTGCGACCGAGTTCGTCGGCAGTTCGGTCACCTCGATGGGACCGAAGCCCGGCCAGTTCGAGGCGTTCCTGCCCGACAATCCGCATATGAAATATTTCAACGGCAGCAACCGCGGCTACGTCTCGGTAGATGTGTCGCGCAAGGAAATGAACGTGCGCTTCCGCGCGGTGACCGATGTGACCGATCCGAAGACGGATATCCGGACGCTCGCGGCCTTCACGTTGGAAGACGGCAGGGCCGGTGTGGTGCAGGCTTAGGTCTGCACGCGGTCAGACGCCGGCTTCTTCGAAGACCTTGCGTGCGATACCGACGGCCGTGGCCGCGGCCGGCCAGCCGGCATAGAACGCCAGATGGGTGATCGTCTCGGACAGTTCGTCGCGCGTAACGCCGTTCTCGAGTGCGCGTTTCAGATGGAACGGCAACTCGTTGATGCGGTAGTTCGCAATGAGCGTCGCGACCGTGATGAGGCTGCGATCGCGCGGTGAAAGCCCGGGCCGTTTCCACACATCGCCGAACAGCACGGCATCGGTGTATTCGGCGAGCGCGGGCGCCACATCTGCGAACGGGTGTTTCGGTTTGTCGGACATGATGCTGCTCCTCTATTTCGCGAGCTCGGACAGGTATTGTTCGTCGGTGACCTTCTCCAGCCAGTCGATGACCTTGCCGTCCTTCGCTTCCTGAATCGCGATGTGGGTCATCGCGGTGGTGGCGGTGGCGCCGTGCCAATGCTTCTTGCCGGGCGGACAGGTGACGACGTCGCCCGGGCGGATCTCCTCCTTGGGTTCACCCCAGCACTGCGTCCAGCCGATACCGGCGGTGACGATCAACGTCTGACCGCAAGGATGGGTATGCCAGGCACTGCGCGCACCCGGTTCGAACGTCACGCTGGCGCCGGAAAAGCGGCCTTCGCCCGGCGCCCGGAACAGCGGATCGACGCGGACATTGCCGGTAAAATTTTCCGCCGGTCCTTTGACCGATGGTTGCGAGCCGTTTCGTCTGAGTTCCATGGAACGTTCTCCTTTTGCTGCCGGCGGGAGCGTAAGCCCATCGCTGAAGCGGCGCGACAGGTAACGTTCAACCGATCGTCTTGCCCATGCGCACCAGCGGCACTTTCACGCCGGAGGGTGTGTCGCTCTCGAACGCTTCGATGTCGCTATAGCCGCAGGCACGATAGAGCGGCAGACCCGCCATGGTCGCGGCGAGCTCGACCTGTTTGAAACCTTCCCGCGCCGCCGCGGCTTCGCACAAGGCAAGGATCGCGCGTCCTATGCCGCGCCGCGTGTATGCGGGATGGGTGTACATCGCGCGCACGCGTGCTGCATCCATTGCCGGATCGAGCAGACGGGCTTCGCGGCCGGCCGAGTGATCGCCCCCGAACAGCGTGGCGCGCCGGCTCCAGCCGCCGCAGCCCACGATGATGTCCTCTTCTTGCAGCACGAAATAGGTGCCGTCGGCGATCAGCTGTGTGTCGAGCCCCATGACCGAGAACGAGGCCGCGACCTGCTCGGGCGAAAGATAAGGCTTGAGCAATTCGGAGATCGCCGCGTCCATCAGCGGTTTCAGAACCGTGATGTCATCCGGCACGGCGAGACGATGGGCGAAGCTGTTCATGCGGCCATTGGCAGAGCGTTGAGAAACGAAGCGATCACACGATCGCCGCGCAATCTCATCACGTTCGCGCGTGGCGCGAAACGCGCAATGGCGGCGTCGATCCTCGGTTTCTCCCGCCGATCGAACGTCCAGATGTATCGCAGCAGATGGTGGTCGATGGAGTTGCAGCAGCCCGGCGCCTGATCGGCCCGGTTCGCTTCTGCGCGCAATCCGCGCACCGTTGCGCGCCAGCAGCTAAGCCAGCGCCGGTTGTTCCAACCAAATCACGGTATCGGCGAGAGGGAGACGCAACTCCGCGGTCGCATCGAGGAAATTGCCTTCGGTGATCCAGCGCCCGCCGGCCATCGCCTCGACCAGCCGCGCGCGAAACCGGTCCTCATCACCCGGCACCCAGTCGGGTTCATAGAACAGCGTGTCCAGATAGATCACCGGCAGCGCCAGGCGCTGCCCCAGCGCCGTCGCGAACGTGGATTTTCCCGAACCGGGCGAGCCGAAAATGACGACGCGTTCCATGCCGGCCTGATAGCAGGCTATAAGCCGGGCGTAGGGCCCAAATTCCCGCCTTGACCCTGCGCCTTCTATCCGTATATTGCGCCGCTCCCGTTGGACCCGGTCCAGACGGTTTTTACAGCATATCCAAGGACTTGCCCATGTTTGCGGTCATCCGCGCCGGCGGAAAACAGTATAAAGTGGCGAAGGACGATGTCCTGACCATCGATCTGATGGCGGGTGACGTCGGCAGCACCGTCACGCTCGGCGAGGTTCTGATGCTCGGCGGCGATAGCCCCAAGCACGGCGCGCCGCTCGTCTCAGGCGCCTCTGTTGCGGCCGAAATTGTGAGTCATGGCCGCGGTCCCAAAACCATCGCGTTCAAGAAGAAGCGCCGCAAGAACACGCACAGGAAGCGCGGCGGCCGCTCGCATCTGACGACGCTCAAGATCACCGGCATCTCGGCGGCGTAAGGAGAGACCCATGGCCCATAAGAAAGCTGGCGGCTCCTCGCGCAACGGTCGCGACTCGAACCCCAAAATGCTCGGCGTGAAGAAGTTCGGCGGCGAGAAGATCGAAGCCGGCAACATCATCGTGCGCCAGCGCGGTACGCAATTCTATGCGGGCGACAATGTCGGCATGGGTCGCGATCACACCCTTTTTGCCACGGCCGACGGCCAGGTGTCGTTCAAGTCGGGTTTCAAGCGCCGCACGTTCGTATCGGTGATTGCGCAAAATCCGGCGAAAGCGGCGGCAGAGTAACAGGCGGCTGAAAAGATAGGCCGCCAAGAAATTGGCGGCTCATCACGCGAGGGAAGATGGTCCGCCATCTTCCCTTTTTTATTCCCTCGCCCTGAAGAGGCCCGGAGGAGGGATGTGTGATGGTTTGGAGATTGGAAACCGAAAGACTGTTGTTACGACCGCCGGAAGAGTGTGACGTTCCCACGATCGTTACGCTTATCGGCGATTACGACGTGGCGAAGAATTTGAGCACGGTGCCGCACCCCTACAGCGAACAGGATGCGCGCGATTATCTGGTGAAGGCCGCGGGAAACCTCGCGCGCGGCACCGACTACAGCTTCTCGGTCATCCGCAAGGAAGACGGTGCGCATATGGGCGGATGCGGTGTGCATCTGCGGGACGGCAACCAGAACGAGTTCGGCTACTGGCTCGGCCGGCCCTATTGGGGCAATGGCTACGCGACCGAAGCGGCACGCCGCATCGTGGAGTTCGCGTTCTTCGAACTGCAGCAGGAGAGTGTGTGGGCCGGCTGGTATCACGACAACCCTGCTTCCGGCCATGTGCTGGAAAAGGTCGGCTGCCGCCCGAACGGCCAGGACACGCGCGCCTGCCAGTCGCGGGGTCATGAGGTGATCTGCGATCTCGTCGTGCTCGACCGCGCCGAGTATCGCGGCAGGAGAGCGGCATGAATGCGCGCCTCGAAACCGCACGGCTGACGCTGCGCCCGTTGACCGCCGGCGATCTGCCGGCGGTGGTGCCGCTGCTCGGCGATTACGATGTCGCGAAGAATCTGACGCATGTGGCATATCCGTATTCGCAGAAGCTTGCCGAAGAATGGCTCGCGGTCACCGAAGCGAAGCGAAGGGCGCGCGAAGGCTTCACCTGGTCGGTCTATCGCGGCGAAATACTTGCCGGCGTCTGTTCGATCGGGCGGCAGCATGGCCGTTTCAACCTCGGCTACTGGTACGGAAAGCCGTTCTGGGGCCAGGGCTACGCGACCGAAGCCGGCACCCGCGCGGTCCAGTTCGCGTTCGCGGATCTGGGCGAGACCGCCCTCGATTCCGGCTGGTATGAGGACAATCCTGCGTCCGGGCGGGTGCTCGAAAAACTGGGCTTCGAACCGGCCGGATTCGAGATGATCCGGTCCGAAGCGCGCAACGCCACGGTGGTCTGCAATCGTGTATGGTTGACCGCCGAGACGTTTCTGCAAAAGAAAGCCGCATGACGACCACCATTCATCCGCTCACGCCCGATTTGTGGCCGCAGCTCGAAGAGCTGTTCGGCCCGGTCGGCGCGTGCAATGGGTGCTGGTGCATGTATTGGCGGATCGGCAGCGCCTACACCAAACGGCCGCGCGACGAGAACCGCAAAGCGTTCCGCACCGTGGTGAAGAAGGGATCGCCGCCGGGTCTGCTTGCGATGGAAGACGGCAAGGCGGTCGGTTGGGTTCAGGTCACGCCGCGTGCGTCGTTGCCCGGTCTTGATCGTGCGCGGTTCACGCCGGCGGTAGACGACGTGCCGGTATGGGCGATCTCGTGCTTCTATATCCGCAAAGGATTTCGCGGCAAAGGCGTGATGAGCGCGCTGATCGATGCCGCGGTTGCGTTTGCGCGCAAGCACAAAGCGCCGGCGCTTGAAGCCTATCCGATGGTTGCGAACGGCAAGCGCAGCAATGCCGCGATGTACACCGGCGTCGCCTCGACCTTCGAAAAAGCGGGATTCAAAACCGTTGCGTTGCCGGCCGCGCACCGCCCGACGATGCGGCTCGACCTTAAGAAAAAGAGAGCGGCATGAAGTTTCTCGACGTAGCCAAGGTCTATATCGAATCCGGACATGGCGGGAACGGTTGTGTCGCGTTCCGACGTGAGAAATACATCGAGTATGGCGGCCCGTGGGGCGGCGACGGCGGTCGCGGCGGCAATGTGATCGCGGAAGCGGTCGAAAACCTCAACACGCTGATCGATTTTCGCTATCAGCAGCACGTGCGCGCGCAAAGCGGTGAACCCGGCAGCGGCAAGGATATGCACGGCGCCAATGGCGAGGACGCGATCATGCGCGTGCCGGTCGGCACCGAAATCTATGAAGAAGACGGCGAAACGCTCATCGCCGATCTCACCGTGCCCGGCCAGCAACTCCTGCTCTTGAAGGGCGGCAATGGCGGCTTCGGCAACGCACATTTCAAGACCTCGACCAACCAGGCGCCGCGCCACGCCAATCCGGGTCAGCCGAGCGAAGAGAAGGTGATCATCCTCAAGCTCAAGCTGATCGCCGATGCCGGCCTGATCGGTTTGCCCAACGCCGGCAAGTCCACCTTCCTCAGCCGCGTCTCTGCCGCGAAGCCGAAGATCGCGGATTATCCCTTCACCACGCTCCAGCCGCAGCTCGGCATGGTGCGGATCGACAGCACCGATTTCGTCATCGCCGATCTGCCGGGCCTGATCGAAGGCGCGCATGAAGGCGTGGGCCTCGGCGACAAGTTTCTCGGCCATGCCGAGCGCTGCAATGCGATCCTGCATCTGCTCGACGGCACACAGGACGGAATCGCGAAAACCTACAAGACGATCCGCGCCGAGCTCGAAGCCTATGGCAACGGGCTGGAGGACAAGCCGGAGATCGTGGCGCTCAACAAGATCGACGCGATTCCCAAAGCACAGCTGGCGCGCAAGAAAGCGAGCCTCGAAAAAGCCTGCGGTCATGAGGTTTTCCTGCTGTCGGGCGTGACCGGCGACGGCGTCACTCCGGTGCTACGCGCGATCGCGAAAGACGTGAAGCGCGGCCGCCAGGGACCGGCGAAACGCGCCAAAGCTGTGGGATGGACGCCGTGATTCTGTCCTTCTCGTCTCCCTCTCCCCCGATGGGGGAGAGGGTTGGGGTGAGGGGGCGTCCTAAGACGTCGCTCATTCAGCACGTCGTCAGACGACACAAATTATCGGGCATGCGAAGTAACACAAGCGTCTTCGACGTTCTGCATCATCTGCGTTTCATGTCGCCCCCTCACCCTGCCCTCTCCCCCATTGGGGGAGAGGGAGAATCATGCATGGGCGGTGCATTGTGAGCGTCCCTCTTCACGACTCCCACCTCATCGTCGTCAAGGTTGGCTCGGCACTGCTGGTCGATGCCGAGACCGGCACCTTGCGGCGCGATTGGCTCCGGTCGTTGTGCGCCGACATCGCGGCCCTGAAGCGCGAGGACAGACAAGTGATCGTGGTGTCGTCCGGCGCGATCGCGCTCGGCCGCCGCGCATTGAATCTGAAGCCCGGCGTGCTGCGGCTGGAGGAAAGCCAGGCGGCCGCAGCGGTGGGGCAGGTGAGCCTTGCCGAAGCCTATTCGGAGATCTTCGCACGCGAGAAGATCGTCGCAGCGCAAATTCTGCTCACGCTTGGCGATACCGAAGAACGCAACCGTTATCTCAATGCCCGGGCAACGCTCAAAACCCTGCTGGGCCTCGGCAGTGTGCCGGTGATCAACGAGAACGACACGGTGGCGACCGCGGAGATCCGCTATGGCGACAACGACCGTCTCGCCGCGCGGGTGGCCAGCATGATGGAAGCCGACACGCTGGTGCTGCTCAGCGATGTCGACGGTCTCTACACTGCCGATCCCACGCGTGACGCGAGCGCTGGGCACATCGCCGATGTGCCGGCGATCACGCGCGCTATCGAAGCGATGGCGGGCGATTCCATTTCCGGGGTCGGCCGCGGCGGCATGGCGGCGAAGATCGTCGCCGCGAAGATCGCGACGGCGGCCGGCGCCGATGTCGTGATCGCCAAGGGCCGTACCGATCATCCGGTCGCGGCGATCCGTGCAGGTGCACGTCATACGCGCTTTCACAAATCCACCAGTTCGGCCGCGGCGCGCAAGCGCTGGATTGCCGGCGTGCTGAAGCCGCAAGGCGCGCTCATCATCGATGCCGGCGCAGTGAAGGCACTGGCCGACGGAAAGAGTCTGTTGCCGGCGGGCGTGCGCCAGATCGAAGGCCGTTTCG
Organism: Rhizomicrobium sp.; assembly: GCA_036490455.1. Classification (GTDB taxonomy): domain Bacteria; phylum Pseudomonadota; class Alphaproteobacteria; order Micropepsales; family Micropepsaceae; genus Rhizomicrobium. The sequence continues at coordinate 154,309 of DASXDS010000042.1, read as the reverse complement.
ACCGCGGCGATGCCGTGGTGGTGCGCGACCAGCAGGGCCACGAAGTGGCGCGCGGGCTCGTCGCCTACAACGCGTCTGATGCCGAACGAATCGCAGGCAAGCGTAGCGCCGAGATCGAAGCGATCCTCGGCTACCGCGGCCGCGACGAGATGATCCATCGTGACGACATGGCGATGGTGGAGAGCGCGGGATGAACGCGCCCCTCGCATTGAGCGATGAGATGAACGCGATTGGCATTGCTGCACGTGCGGCGGCGCGCGCGTTGCGCGAGGCGTCGGCCGCGACGAAGAATGTGGCTTTGCGGGCCGCTGCCAGCGCTATCCGGGCGCGGAAGGCCGATATCCTCGCGGCCAACGCAAAAGACATAGAAACGGCGCGGGCGAGCGGATTGTCGTCTGCGCTGATCGATCGTCTTGCGCTTGACGAGGCGCGGATCGTCGCGATGGCGAAGGGCGTTGAGGATGTTTCCGCGCTCGCCGATCCGGTCGGACGCGAACTGGCGCGATGGACGCGGCCAAACGGCCTCGATATTGCGCGCGTTGCGACGCCGGTCGGCGTGATCGGGATCATTTATGAGAGCCGCCCCAACGTGACGGCGGATGCCGGTGCGCTCACGCTCAAATCCGGCAACGCGGTGATCCTGCGCGGCGGCTCGGACTCGGCGCATTCCTCGGCTGCGATCCAAGCGGCAATGGTGGAAGGTCTGCGCAGCGCCGGCCTGCCGGAGACGGCGATCCAGCTCGTGCCGACCGCCGATCGCGCCGCGGTCGGCCTGATGCTTGGCGGGCTGAACGACACCGTCGATCTCATCATCCCGCGCGGCGGCAAGAGTCTCGTGGCGCGGGTGCAGGCGGAGGCGCGTGTGCCGGTGCTCGCGCATCTGGAAGGCATCTGTCACGTCTATATCCACGCAAAAGCCGATCCGGAGAAGGCGCGTGCGATCGCGGTGAACGCCAAGATGCGTCGTGTTTCCGTCTGCGGCGCGGCAGAGACCTTGCTGATCGACCGCGAGGTGCTTTCCACGACCGGCAAAGCTGTTCTTGAAGCACTGGCGATTGCAGGTTGCGAAATCCGTGGCGATGCAGCGGTTTGCGCGATTTTCCCGCCAGCGAAACCGGCAAGCGAAGCGGACTGGTCCACCGAATATCTCGACGCCATGATCGCGGTGAAGACCGTCTCCGATCTCGAAGACGCGATCTGCCACATCGAAACCTACGGCTCACACCACACCGAAAGCATCGTGACCGAGGACGCAGCCGCGGCCGAGCGGTTTCTCGCAGCGCTCGATTCCGCGATCGTGCTCTGGAACGCCTCAACCCAGTTCGCCGACGGTGCGGAGTTCGGCATGGGCGCGGAGATCGGCATCGGCACCGGCAAGCTTCATGCGCGCGGTCCCGTCGGCGTCGAACAGCTCACGACCTTCAAATATGTCGTGCGCGGCAATGGACAAATCCGCCCGTGATGCAGCGCGCCGCTCATTGGCACCGCGCACCCGGCCCGATGGCGGACGGGCTTGCGATAGGTCTGCTCGGCGGCTCGTTCAATCCGGCGCATGAAGGCCACCGCTATGTTAGCTTCGTCGCGATGAAGCGGCTTGGTCTCGATTACGTGTGGTGGCTGGTGTCGCCGCAAAATCCGCTGAAAGACAGCGCCGGCATGGCGCCGCGCGAAGAGAGGCTCGCCGCCGCGCGCAGGGTCGCGCGCCATCCCCGCATCGTGGTCAGCGATCTCGAAGCAGCGCTGGGCACCCGCTATACGGTCGACACCCTGACTGCGCTTAAAGCGCGTTTCCCACAGGCACGGTTTGTCTGGCTGATGGGCAGCGACAACCTGGCCGGCTTCCACCGCTGGAAGCGCTGGCAGGACGTTGCCCGGTTGTTGCCGATTGCCGTCGTCCAGCGCCCGGGTTCCGTCATGGCGGGAGCGCATGCGCAGCTGGTTCAGCGGTTTCCGGGCCGCCTTTATCCGCCGGACCGGCATTTTGCCGATCGCCAGCCGCCGGCCCTCACGGCGATCGACGGACGCCGCAATCCGTTGAGCGCGACCGCTATCCGCATGGCTGCCGCCCGGGTTTCTGCCACGCGCCCGTCGTGATAGGGTGGTATTGCAATCTCAGGGGCGTGACGGTTTGGAGACGTTTTCCGCTATCACGTTCCGTATCGAACGCGTGTTGGAGAACTGATCCTGGTCACCAAGAAGCCCGCGGCGAAGAAGAAGACGCCCGCGAAGAAACCCGTCAAACGTGCTCCGGCCAAAAAAACGGCCGCGAAGAAGCCGGCTCCCAAGAAATCCGCCAAGACGATCGCTCCAGAGGCGCTTCCGCCGATGGACGACTCGCTGCTGGATCGCATCCGCCGGTCGCTGGACGACGACAAAGCGGAAGACATCGTGACCATCGACATGCGCGGGCGCTCCGCGCTGGTCGATGCGATCGTCATCGCCTCGGGCCGGTCGAGCCGCCATGTCGGTTCGATCGCCGATCATCTCGCCCGCAAGCTGAAAGACGCGGGCTACGGCACGCGTCCGGTCGACGGTGCGGCGCAGGGTGACTGGGTGCTGGTCGATGCCGGCGACGTGATCGTGCACGTTTTTCGGCCCGAAGTGCGCGAGTACTACGACCTCGAAGGCATGTGGTCGGTCGGCGAGCCAGCGGCGCAAGCGGCACAATAAACATCAGGATCAGCGATGCGTCTGCACATCCTTGCGGTCGGCAATGCGCGCGGCACCGTCGAGGCGCCGCTGTGTGAGGAATTCGTCGGCCGCGCCCAGAATATGGGCCGGCGCATGGGCTTCAGCGCAGTCGATGTCACCGAAGTGGCGGTGTCGAAAGCGCGCGAAACGCCCAAACGCATGGCGGAAGAGGCCGAACGGCTCGCCGCGCGGGTGCCCGATGGAGCGCATGTCGTGCTGCTCGATGCCAAGGGCAAAGGGATGGTCAGCGAGGATTTCGCCGAGATGCTCGGCGCGCTGCGCGATGCAGGCACGAAGGACTTCGTGTTCGTAATCGGCGGCCCGGACGGCCTGGCTGCGCTGCCGGGAATCAAGAGTGGCCGCAGCCTCGCCTTCGGCCCACAAACCTGGCCGCATCTTCTGGTGCGCGCGATGCTCGCCGAACAGATATACCGCGCGATGACGATTCTCGCCGGTCATCCCTATCATCGGGCGTAACTCTATTGTTCTGCTATTTCTTTTTGTTACATTTCCCTTCGGAGGGGAAGTGTAATGAAAAAATGCAGGCTCCTTGTAGCTCTGATCAGTATTGCTGCTAGCACGCCAGGTTTGGCTGCTGGCATCAGTTGGTCGACACGCTATCCCGGCCCTCTGCAGGACTATCTCGCCCATCCGTTCGACACTGATGATGTCTGCGTGTGGCTGTCGGCGGGTTTGACCGCCACGGACATGCATCTCCTCGATGCGCCGAAGACCGTGTCCAAAAGGTTTGTCGTCGATGATGGATCGATCTCGATGGACACCACCGATTTCATGTCCTTCGCGCCCGATGGTCGCGTCCTGGCCAGTTCCGGAAAAGATGCGACAGGCCCAGTGACCGATTTCAAATTTGACTATGAGCCAAGCGGTAGGCTCGTCGGGACGCATGCCAATTATGCGCGCACTGGCGACAAATGTGATGCGAAATTCGACTACGACAGCGCAGGACGCCTGTTCAAAATCGAACTGCAGAAAAAGGGCGTCGGGGCTGGTGGCATCCAGATCACTTACATGCCGGACGGAAGACCGAAGGAATCGATCAAGCGCGACGGTCTTGGCAAAGGCATCTGGCGCCTGGCTTACGGCTACGGCAGAGGAACGGTGACAGTGGAACGCTTCGAGGCCGACGGCGGCCACAAGCGATCGGTGTTCCATCTCGACGCCAGCGGACGGCCTTCTCGAATCGAATACACGGACGACGAGATTGGACACCAATCGGGGACGGTCTTTTATGCCTATCTTCCTGGTGGATTGCAGCTCCTGCGTGACGAGGCTACCGGGCCGAAGGGCGAGCGCTGTGTGACGAGTTTCTGGGTGCATAGAAACGGTGCGGTAGACGAAAAATCGATCAGGGTTCTGGGCGACAGAACATTTTTCTGTTCAGAACCCGTCGGTGGGGAACCCATCAGCGAGACCTATTTCGATAAGCACGGAAATGAGGTTCTCTCGCGGGAAGGTCACAATGCGGAAGAGCTAGGCCGAACAATCGTGCACTGGAAATACGTCACTTCACATGCGATCGCCTATTACGGCAACGATAAATACCTCTTAACGCTTTCCTAACCATAGGCTGCGATTGTTCTGTGTCGCATTGGGACATGTGCCCATGGAGATCAAAAGCACAGGATCGGTCGGGTCATCGGGTGTTCGCCGTGCGGGCAAGCCGGCGGCTGGCGGCGACAGCGCGTTCAAGGTCGCAACCACCGAGACCCCGCATGCGCAGGTGATCGGCGGGGTCGCTACCATCGGCGCGGTCGAAAACATCCTGATGCTGCAGGAACTGGACGATTCCACTTCGGGCCCGTCGAAGGGCGTGGCGCGGGGTCAGCAACTGCTCGACCTTCTGGATGCGGTGCGAGACGGCCTCCTCGCCGGCGGCATCCCGCGCTCGACCCTGAACCGCCTCGCCTCCGCCGTGACGCGAAGGCACGAGAGCTTCGCCGATCCCAAATTGCAGGGCGTACTCGACGAAATCGAACTGCGCGCCCATGTCGAGCTCGCAAAGCTCGAGATGATCGACAAGCGCGTCGCGTAGCGCGCGAACGTTTCTCAGATATCCAGCAATAGGCGCTGTGGGTCTTCCAGGTTTTCCTTCACCCGCACCAGGAACGTCACGGCTTCGCGGCCGTCGACGATTCGGTGATCGTAGGAGAGCGCCAGATACATCATCGGGCGGATTTCGACCTTGTCGCCGATCGCGACCGGACGCGGCTGGATCTTGTGCATGCCGAGGATGCCCGACTGCGGCATGTTGAGAATCGGGGTCGACATCAGCGAGCCGAATACGCCGCCATTGGTGATGGAGAATGTGCCGCCCTGGAGCTCTTCGAGCTTCAGCTTGCCGTCGCGCGCCCGCGTGCCGACGTCATTGATGTGTGTTTCGATCTGCGCCAGCGACAGCGCGTCTGCGTCGCGCACCACGGGCACGACGAGGCCCTTTTCGGTCGAGACCGCGATGCCGATGTCGTAATAGTTCTTGTAGATGATGTCGTCGCCTTCGATCTCGGCGTTGACGTTGGGAAGGTCCTTTAACGCGGCGATGCAGGCCTTCACGAAAAAGCCCATGAAGCCCAGGCGCACGCCATGCTTCTTCTCGAAGCTATCCTTGTATTCGGTGCGCAGCTTCATCACGTGACTCATGTCGACCTCGTTGAAGGTCGTGAGTTGGGCGGCGGTGTTCTGCGATTCCTTCAGGCGTAGCGCGATAGTCTTGCGCAGGCGCGTCATGTGCACGCGTTCTTCGCGATCGGCTCGGGCACGCGGTGCTGCGGGAATGCTGGCCGGTTGCACCTTGGCTTCGCGCACCGCGGCACGGGCTTCGAGTGCGCCCAGCATGTCGCCTTTGGTCACGCGGCCGTCGCGACCTGTGCCGGAGACGCTGTTGAGATCGACGTGGTTTTCTTCCGCCAGACGGCGGGCCGACGGCATCGCGACAACGGTCGCGCTCCTGGGCGACGGAGCGGGGGCAGCAGCGGCCGGCGCAGGTTTCGGGGCTTCCGCTTTCGGGGCAGGCCGCGCGGCGGTCGGGTTGGTTGCGGTGACGACGGACGGATTGCCGGCCGCACCTTCGGCGATCGCGCCCAGCAGCGCACCGACCTGAACCGTGTCGCCGTCCTTCACCCGGATGGATTCGAGCATGCCATCGGCGGGGGCCGGCACTTCCACCGTCACCTTGTCGGTTTCGAGTTCGAGCAGCGGCTCGTCGCGCTTCACCGCGTCGCCTTCGTGCTTGAACCAGCGCGCCACCGTCGCTTCGGTGACGCTTTCGCCCATCGCCGGCACTTTGATCTCGACGCTCATAGGGTTCTCTCGCTGAGAGGAAAGGATTGGCACGCGAAGGCGCGGAGGCGCGGAGGTATCGGGATGCGCGCTGCGTTCGGTGAGGCTGGCCGGACGAGATCATCTGGCGCGCGAAGCGTGCCAACCAGAGTCGAGACACCGAGATGCATTGGCAGCGAAAGAACCTCCGCGCCTCCGCGCCTCCGCGTGCCATATTTTTCGTCCGTGCAAATCACAGCGTCAGCGCCTCGTTCAGGAAGGCTTTCAACTCCGCCGCATGCTGGCTCATCAGGCCGGCGGCCGTCGAGGCGTATTCCGGCCGTCCCACGTAATGCGGGCGCGCGTCGCTGCCGAGATGGCCGAGCGTGTCTTCGATGCGCTGTTCGATGAAATGCCATGCGCCCTGGTTCTTGGGCTCTTCCTGGCACCACACGATGTCGGCTTTCGGGAAGCGGCGCAGCTCCTGTGCCAGGGTCGCTTCCGGAAACGGATAGAGCTGCTCGATGCGCAGGATCTGGATGCGGTTTTCGTTGCGCTTCTCGCGTTCGTCCATCAGGTCGAAATAGACCTTGCCGGTGCACAGCACCACCCGCTTGATCTCCTCGTCGCGCACCAGCTTCACGGTCGTGGCACCGGGCACCACTTCGGCCTGATCGCGGAAGATGCGGTGGAACGAGGTGTCCGGTCCCATGTCGGTGAGGAACGACACCGCGCGCTTGGAACGCAGCATCGATTTCGGCGCCATCACGATCAGCGGCTTGCGGAACGGGCGATGCATCTGGCGGCGCAGCACATGGAAGTAGTTTGCCGGCGTCGTCGGACACACGACTTGCATATTGTCCTGGGCGCACAACTGGAGATAGCGCTCGAGCCGGGCGGAGGAATGCTCCGGACCCTGGCCTTCGTAGCCATGCGGCAAGAGCATCACGAGGCCGGACATGCGCAGCCACTTCATTTCGCCGGAGGCGATGAACTGATCGATCACGACCTGCGCGCCGTTGGCGAAATCGCCGAACTGCGCTTCCCACAGCACGAGCGCCTTGGGCTCGGCGAGCGAGTAGCCGTACTCGAAGCCGAGAACCGCCTCTTCGGAAAGCAGCGAATCCACGACTTCGAACTCGGCCTGGCCTTGGCGGATGTGATTCAACGGTGTGTAGCGGCTTTCGTTTTCCTGATCGATCAGCACCGAATGGCGCTGGCTAAACGTGCCGCGCGACGAATCCTGGCCCGACAGCCGCACCGGAAATCCTTCGTCCAGCAGGGTGCCGAACGCGAGCGCTTCCGCCGTCGCCCAATCGAAGCCTTCGCCGGTCTCGAACATCTTCTGCTTGGCTTCGAGCTGGCGCACGATCGTCCGGTGCAGACGGAAATCGTCGGGCGCGGTGTAGAGCGCGCGGCCCACCATCTTCAGCGCATCGTATTCCTCGTCGGTGTCGCCGCGGCGATCGCCCTTCGGCGCCATCGCAAAGCCGCTCCAGCGTCCGTCGAGCCAGTCGGCGCGGTTCGGGCGGTGCGATTTCGAAGCTTCGAACTCTTCGTCCAGCCGCTTGTTGAAGTCCGCGATCATCGCGCGCACGTCGTCTTCAGTCAGGGTGCCTTCGGCAACCAGCCTCGCCGCATACAGCTCCAGCGTCGTCGGATGCTCCTTGATCTTGCGGTACATCAACGGCTGGGTGAATGCCGGCTCGTCGGTCTCGTTGTGACCGAAGCGGCGGTAGCAGAAGATGTCGATCACGACATCCTTGTGGAACAGCTGGCGGAACTCGGTCGCGATGCGCGCGGCATGCACCACCGCTTCCGGGTCGTCGCCGTTCACATGGAACACCGGCGCCTGCACCATCAGCGCCACGTCAGACGGATAGGGCGAGGAGCGCGAATAGATCGGCGCCGTGGTAAAGCCGATCTGGTTGTTCACGATCACATGGATGGTGCCGCCGGTCTTGAAACCTTTGGTGCCGCTCATCGCGAAGCACTCGGCCACGACGCCCTGGCCCGCGAACGCCGCATCGCCGTGCAACAGCAACGGCAGCACCGCGATGCGCTCGCTGGTGTCGTTCAGCTGGTATTGCTTGGCGCGCGCCTTGCCCAGCACCACGCCGTCTTCGGCTTCGAGATGCGAGGGATTGGCGGTCAGCGACAGATGCACCTTCTTGCCGTCGAACTCGCGATCCGACGAGGCGCCCAGATGGTATTTCACGTCGCCGGAGCCTTCGACCTCGCTCGGATTCGCGGCGCCGCCCTGAAACTCGTGGAAGATCTGGCGGTAGGGTTTGCCCATAACATTGACGAGGACGTTGAGACGTCCGCGATGCGCCATGCCGAGCACGATCTCCTTCACGCCCAGCTGACCGCCGCGCTTGATGATCTGTTCGAGCGCGGGCACGACCGCTTCGCCGCCGTCGAGGCCGAAGCGCTTGGTGCCGAGGAAGCGCAGGCCGGCGAATTTCTCGAACCCTTCCGCTTCGATCAGCTTGTAGAGGATCGCGCGCTTGCCCTCCGGCGTGAACGAGATTTCCTTGTCTGGTCCTTCGATGCGGCGCTGCAGCCAGTCTTTCTGCTCCGCATCGTTGATGTGCATGAACTCGTAGCCGATCCGGCCCGCATAGGTGCGCTTGAGCAGGTCGACCATCCGGCGCGGCGTGGCGGATTGCAGGCCGAGCACGCCGTCGAGGAACACGGGTTCGTCCATCGCGCCGTTCTTGAAGCCGTAGAAGGCGGGATCGAGCTGCGGCTGCGGCGGCTTGGGATTGAGCTTCAGGGGATCGAGGTCGGCAGCGAAATGGCCGATCACGCGATAGGCGCGCACCATCTGGATGGCGCGGATGGATTTGTGGGTGGCAGCGCGAATGTCGCCCTCGTTGAGGCCGCTAGCCTTTTCCGGCCATTGGCCGGTCAGCGCGCCGACCAGTTCGCCGTTCGCGAATGACGGTTTCGCATCGCGCTTCCATTCCGGACCGCGGCCGACCTGTGTAGGCGACAAATCCTGCTGCTCCAGCGACGCGAAATAATCGCGCCAGGTCTCATCCACCGCATCGGGATTCTCGAGATACTGGGCGTAGAGCGCCTCGATATAGGCGGCGTTGGTTCCGAACAGGAAGGAGGTGCGCTCCAGCAACTCGTTGGAGTACTGGGGGCGGGGGGCGATTGGCTGGCTGGTCATGTCTCTTTCGGTCGGCTTTTGCCGGAGCGGTACGAACGGCGGTTTTCGCCGCCCGCGAAAGGCGTTGGCGTTTAACCCATCGGGGAGGCGATTACACCCCCCGAAACGCTGCGGATTTGAAGCCTCAGACGGTTAATATGGGGTCAACAAGGCGTCATTTCGACGACGCTTTCTTAACGGCCTGCGATCGACCCACCGTGCGGCGCGAGAATCCGGCGGGATCAGCCCGAAATGACCGTGTCTTCGGCTAGCGATTTCAACGGCCGGCATCAGCTTCAGCCAAAGAAAAAGGCCCGTAGTCAGGCGGCCTTTTTCGATAGGCGGCGTACTTTCAGTAGTAGACGCCGTACAGCACCTGATCGATCTCGCCCGTGTCGCGGTCCACCAGCAGCAGGTCGGGCCCATAGCGGACCCAGACATAGCCGGGCGGCGGCGCCTCGATCCCTAAAGCCATGTAGTCATTGAAGAAATACGGCGTTGCAAGGAACAGCAGCGGCAACGACTGGCCTGCATACCAGCGGCGATAGGCGTAACCGTGCGGATAGCGGAACGCCGGCGCGCGAAGCCGTCCGAGCCAGCGGCTGTGGTACCAGAACTGAGCGCGGCGCGGCGCATGATACACCGGGCGGTGTCCGGGCCGGTTCCAGCCCGGTCGATGCCCGAGGTTCCCGCCCGGCTTGTGGTGATGCGGCGGTCGTACCGGCGTCGGCCGGGTCGTCGGTGGCCGGTGGTGCGGCGGCCGATTATGCGGCCTTTCGGAATGCCCGGGGCGGCCATGTGATGGCCCCGAATGGCGTCCGCCACTGCCGTGGTACCCTCCACTGCCGCCATTCCCCGGACGATGGTGTTCAGGCGCCGCGTATGCGGTTCCGATTATCAGCAACGATGCTGAAAGCACGGCAAGAAGGCGTCTCATAGAGAAGTTCCGCGTCGCTCTACAGCTTGAGCCTACGCGCGTTACAGCATCGTAACAAGCAGGCGCCGCGTGGAGATGCGTGTGCAATCCAGCGGCCGTGAAGTGGTTTACTTCCCGCTCAGCAATTCCACCAAGGTGGTACCGAGTGCGGCCGGATTGGGCGACACGCGGATGCCGGCGCTCTTCATCGCTTCGATCTTCGACTCCGCGCCGCCTTTGCCGCCGGAGATGATCGCGCCGGCGTGGCCCATGCGACGGCCGGGCGGGGCGGTGACACCCGCGATGAAGCCGACTGTCGGCTTCTTCGTTTTGCTGTGCTTGAGAAAGTCGGCGGCATCTTCCTCGGCGCTGCCGCCGATTTCGCCGATCATGATGATGCTTTCGGTTTCCGGATCTTTGAGGAACATCTCGAGCACTTCGATGTGCTCAGTGCCCTTCACCGGATCGCCGCCGATGCCGACGCAAGTCGTCTGGCCGAGGCCGACTGCCGTCGTCTGCGCCACCGCTTCATAGGTGAGCGTGCCGGAACGCGACACGATTCCGACCGTGCCGCGGCGATGGATGTGTCCCGGCATGATGCCGATCTTGCACTCGCCCGGCGTGATCACACCCGGACAGTTCGGTCCGATCAGCCGCGATTTGGAGCCCGATAGCGCGCGCTTCACCTTCACCATGTCGAGCACCGGGATGCCTTCGGTGATGCACACGATCAGCGGCACTTCGGCGTCGATCGCTTCCAGGATCGCATCGGCCGCGAACGCGGGCGGGACATACATCACGCTCGCGGTGGCGCCGGTCTGTTCGACGGCGTCGCGCACCGTGTCGAACACCGGCAGGCCCAGATGTGTGGAACCGCCTTTGCCCGGCGACGTGCCGCCGACCATTTTGGTGCCGTAAGCGATCGCGGCTTCGGAATGGAACGTCCCTTGATTGCCGGTGATGCCCTGGCAAATGACCTTGGTATTCTTGTCGACGAGAATGGACATTGTATTTTCCTCGAAGGCTAGCGAAACGGGTTTATGACGCGGACCGAGCCGTAGAACTGGCCGTGATTCAAGTCTTCTGTGTAGAGCGTTTCCGCACTCAGCGTCTCTGCGGCGGCGAGAATTGCACCATCCCAATAACTGATTTGGTATCTCTGCGAGATACGAATGCCGTTGCGGACAACCGTCGAATCGACGGGCACGCAGGGCTGCAGCGAAAGCCGTTCAATCCACTCAAGTGCCTCTAGCGGCGATAAGGGTTTTTCCGATTTTCTTGCGCTCGTGACGTTCGCAAAAAATTCCGCGAGAACCTGCCCCGAAATTCCGAACGGTTCTTCGAGAACGAGTTCATTCGCCCTTTTTCGTTTCACTTCCTGATGAAGGTGTCCCATCGCTGCATAAATCAGGACGTTCGAATCGACGAAGCGCGTCACGATCATAAAGTTCGCCCCTGTTCCATTTGAAATCGGGACCAAGCCGTCCCTCGGAACGGTTGCTCAATTCGACGAGTTCTCGCCGGGCTTGCGCGGCCTTGTCCTCCTGCGTGGCAATACTAGTTAAATGCTCGCGTACGATGGCGTTCACCGTCGTACCCCGGTTCGCTGCAATTTTCCGAACCCCTTCAAGGACTTCGTCGTCAACCGCAAGGGTGATGTTCTTCATTGCCATCTCCACAGTTACACAGGATATGTGGAGAAGAATGTTACTGTCAAGAACTGAAGCGCTTCCGACTGTCGCGATCTTTACGGCGGCGATTGCGAGTCTGGAGCGTCGCATTCAGATCGCCGCCCGCCGCTGGCGAGAACGGGCGTCGTATCTTGGCCATCCAATTCACCGTTCCAGAGGCGCACCACACGTCTCTCGCGTCATCTGCCTCGAACTTCACTACTGATCTTATGACCCAACCGACCGGCTGCGCTGTGCATCTCCCCGTTTCACGAGGAGGATATTTACTTTCCGCCCTTCACCGCTTTCACGATCTTCTGGGCTGCGTCGGCGAGGTCGTTGGCGCTGATCACGGCGAGGCCGCTGTCGGCCAGGATCTTCTTGCCCTGCTCGACATTGGTGCCTTCGAGCCGCACCACCACGGGCACCGAAAGCGCCAATTCTTTCGCCGCGGTCACGATGCCTTCCGCGATGATGTCGCAACGCATGATGCCGCCGAAGATGTTGACCAGGATGCCCTTCACGTTGGGATCGTTCAGGATGATCTTGAACGCCGCCGTCACCTTTTCCGTCGAAGCGCCGCCGCCCACGTCGAGGAAGTTTGCCGGGCTCTCGCCGTAAAGCTGGATGATGTCCATCGTCGCCATGGCGAGGCCGGCGCCGTTGACCATGCAGCCGATCGAGCCGTCTAGCTTGATGTAGTTGAGGTCGTATTTCGACGCCTCGACTTCCATCGGGTCTTCTTCGTCGAGATCACGCAACGCCTGAATGTCCTTGTGGCGGTACATCGTGTTGTCGTCGAAGTTCATCTTCGCATCGAGGCAGATCACCTTGCCGTCCTGGGTGACGACCAGCGGATTGATCTCCAAGAGGCTCATGTCCTTCGCCTGGAATGCTTCATAAAGGGACTTGATCAGCGCGCCACACTGTTTCGCCTGGTCGCCTTTGAGTTTGAGCGCGGTTGCGATCTCGTTGCCGACATAGGGCGAATATCCCGCCGCGGGTTCGACGAGGAAGGTGTGGATCTTCTCCGGCGTGTCGTGCGCCACTTCTTCGATGTTCATGCCGCCTTCGGTGGACGCCACGAACGCCACGCGGCTCGTGCCGCGGTCGACCAGTGCCGACAGATACAGTTCGCGGTCGATCGCCGAGCCGTCTTCGATGTAGAGACGCTTCACCACCCGGCCATGCGGTCCGGTCTGGTGGGTGACCAGCGTCATGCCGAGCATGCGCTTCGCCTCTTTCTCCACGTCCTCGATCGATTTCACGACCTTCACGCCGCCGCCCTTGCCGCGGCCTCCGGCATGGATCTGCGCCTTCACCACCCAGACCGGACCGCCCAGCTCTTTCGCTGCGGCAACTGCTTCTTCGACGGTGAAGGCGGGCTTGCCGCGGGGAACGTTCACGCCAAACTCGCGGAGGACCTGCTTGGCCTGGTATTCGTGGATGTTCATGGAGATGTCCTGGCGGGGAATGCGCGGCACAATACCAGCCGACCCCTGCCACGCAAGCCGGACACCGGCGTGTCAATTTATACGCTCGAGACCGGGTGTTGCGGCCCCTTCCGCAAAAGAAAAAGGCCACGACCGGTAGGCGGTCGCGGCCTTTCGTCGAGGAGAAGTGTCTTAGTTGTTGTCGCTCGGTCCGACGCCGCCGCTGAGCTCCAGGCCACCGGCGCTGCTGCTCTGTTCGGTTGCTGCGACCTTCGACGCGCCCACGCAGACCTTGCCGCGATAGGAGAAGAAGAAGTCGCCCGTCCCGTATTTGCGCAGGTTGGTGCGCTCGGTGCAGTCCGGCACCGGCCGGGCCGCGACGCATTTCAGCTGACCGTCCTTGAAGTGGACAAGCGCTTCATGCTCGCCGCATTCCATGATGCTGCCGTGTGCGTAGGTGCCGGCCATGCCCTGATCGGACTGCACGACATCGCCGACGACGATCTTCAGGTGCGCACCGGGGATGCAGCGTGCGACCTCGCCTTCGAAGCCGGACTCGATCCATGTATCGCGCAGCATGTGGCTGGCCGCGAACTCGCGTCCTTCGGCGACGCAGATCGCGTGGATCGATTTCACGATCGTCGCTTCCTGCATCTCGCACTGCTGCTGCTCTTCACCGGTTACCGCGATCGCGGTGCCGAGACCGCCGCCCTGGTTGATCACCGTGACGTCGGAATACGAGCCGCTTGACGCAACAGCCTGCGAACCGGCGCTCGCGCTCGAACTGGAGCTCGAGAATGCCGCAGCGAACGCTGCTGCTTCCGCACTGCCGCCGCCCTTGTTGATCACGATGCTCTTGTTGATGTTGATATTCTTGTTGATGTTGATGTTCTTATTGACGTTGACGTTGTTGTTGATGTTGATGTTCTTGTTGATGTTGATGTTTTTGCTGATGTTGATCGGCTTGTAGATGTTCACCGGCTTGTAGATGTTGATCGTCTTGCCGCCGCCACCGCCATGGCAGCCCGGTCCATGACCGCCGCTGCCGCCACCGTAACCACCGCCGCCTTCACCGCCCGCAAGCGCTGCGGAGAACGGGGCCAAAACCAGCATGCTCGCGGTTACCGCGGCTGCGAAACGCTTCATGGGCAACACAAACATGACAGGCTCCTTGTTGGCCTCAAACCTATGCGCAAAGACCGGGCCAATCCCGTCGAAGCTGCGCATACCCTTAATGTCCGCGCCGCTCGCTTCACATCGCGTGCCAAAGCGCTGAGGAATCCGCGCTTTTTTCTGCCCCAAAACGGGACAATGCGTTAAAGGCAGGTTTGGAGCGCTTCGCATGATCCCGATATCGGACGACAACCCCGTCCGCCTGACGCCTTATGTGACGGTCGCTATCATCGTCGCCTGCTGTGTTGTCTATGCCTGGGAATTCAGCCTGGGTTCGGCTTCGGACGCGGTCATCGGCCGGATCGCTTTCGCGCCCGCGGGCAGCGTCACGCCGGCCGGCATTCCTCTTCTAAAGACCGCTGCGTTCGAAACCATTGTGATCTCGATGTTCCTGCATGGCGGCCTGCTGCATATCGGCGGGAACATGCTTTATCTCTGGATTTTCGGGAACAATGTCGAAGATGCGATGGGACACATGAAATACACGCTGTTCTATTTCGCCTGCGGCTTTGCGGCTGCGTTCGCGATGGCGTGGATGGACCCCACGTCGCACGTCCCGATGATCGGTGCGTCGGGGGCGATTTCGGGTGCGCTGGCCGCTTATGTGCTGCTTTATCCGCGCGCCCGCATCAACGTCATCGTGCCGCTTGGCATCATCTTCTGGCCGTTCAAGATCGGCGCGACCTGGGTGGTGGGATTCTGGTTCGTCCTGCAGCTGATCAGCGCCGCAATGGCCGATCCCACACAACCCGGCACCGCCTGGTGGGCCCATGTCGGCGGGTTTGTGGCCGGGTTGGTGCTCACCCCGCTGCTCAAGTCGCGCGATGTTCCGCTGTTCGGCCGCGTTCACCGCGGTCCCTGGCGGTAGGCGGCGCGAACATTGCCGCCCGGAAAGGGCTGGCATGGCTTCTGCTCTCATCCTGTTCCAAGACCGCCGCGACGTTTCGATCTGGGAAAAAGGGCGGCATCAGAGGTGGGCCACGGCCATGAAACACAAGAACAGCCACCTGCTTGTTGGCTATTGGAGCCGTCTTCGCCGGGGCCGCGATATCCCGGACCAGACGGACATCGATCCGAGAGCCGTGAAGCGGATGCTGTCGTATGTGTTCATCCTGGACGCCGCCGATACCGATCGCCCGCTCTATCGCCTCGCCGGCACCTCGTTGTGCGAACGCTATGGCCGTGAGCTGAAAGGCACCAATTTCCTCGCGCATTGGGAAGGCCAGAGCCGCACCGTGCTGTCGTCGCTTCTGCGCCAGTCGCTGCTTCTGAAACAGCCTGTCTGTATCTCTTCGATCGCTGCGACTGCGGATTGCGGCATGGTCGAACTCGAAACGGTGATCGCCCCCATCACCTTCGGCTCCGGTGGGCCGACGCGCTTTGTCGGCCTCGTCCAGATCATGAGCGATGCCACGCCGCTGATCGGCCGCACCATCGCCTTCGAACGCCTCGTCGCCTCGCAGATGATCCGCGAAGACGAACCTCTGCCCGCGTTCGAGATGCCCCCGCCGCCTGCGCCACCGATGCTGCGCGGCCATCCCAAGGCGCCGTATCTGCGCCTCATCGTCAATCGCGACAAACCGGCGGCGCTGACCCTCGAAAGCACTATGCTGAAGCGCATGTTCGATGTGTTCGGCCCGGCCAATCCGCCGGACGGTCAACTCGTCGGCTGAACCGCCTCTGCTATCGCCGTGAGCGCTCGATGGTTCACGGTCATCGCCATGTGACCGAGCCCTGACAGCATGACGATCTTCAGATCGTCGCGCCTGAGCGTGCTCTCGTATTTGCCGGCATAAAACAGTTCGTCGCTGTCTCCCGCGAGTAAGGCGACCGGGCCCGGCGCGCGTGCGAGGTCGCCGGTGTAATCGTCCGACGGTCCGAAGTTGCGCATCATGCGAAACGAATAATGCGCGGTCTGGATGTCGCGGTTCTCCGGCGCCACGGCAAAGCGCAGCGTCGTCAGGCCTTCGAACGCATGGATACCGAAGCGGGACAGGATACTGAGCGCTATGATGCGCGGCAGTCCCACGGAGACCCAGCCGCCGGCATTCGTCCGCATGACCGGCGATCCGGCCGGAAGCTGCGGCGAGACCAGAATGAAACGGTCGAACAGTTTTGCGTTCGCGCCACCTGCGATGCGCAGCACGAAGCCTCCGCCGGAGGAAAAGCCCAGCAGCACGCGCTCACCACGCGCCGGCAGCGTCTTCATGAAATCCGCGAGATCGTCGTCGAGTTGCCCAACGTATGCGATGTCGCCCTCGCGGCCGGTGTGGTCATGGCCGCGCATTGATAGCGCGCAAACGCTCCACCCTTTCGCATGAATAGCGCGTGCCACGGCATGCATGCTGGCGGACGTGCCGGACGAACCGTGGATGAGCACGGCGGTTTTCGAAGGATCGCTGGGATATACGCGGTAAGCGAGCCGCGTGCCATCGCGTGCGCAGAAATGGGACGCCTGCGGCATGTCGGAGAAGTCCACGCCGTCGAGCGCCGTGGCGATGAAGGCGAGCGGCGCCGGCGGTTTGGGCGCCAGCGCCAGCATCGCCGCCAGTCCTGCGAAAATCACAACGACGAGCAGGACGATGGCGGCGAGCATCGGGCGGTTACGCCGTCACGACCGTCGTGGGTGCCGACGTTTCCATCGCCCGGCGTTTCAAGACGCTCTTCACATGGAAGCGGATCGCCAGGTATTGCAGGCCGAACAGCACCCACGGCGCCGCACTGGGAACGACCAGGTTGAACGCGATCCACGCCTTCAGGCCGTCCTCGAGTCCGATATAGAGACTGACAGCGGCCAGGCCGAACATCATCACCGGCCACATCGCGCTGTAGAGCGTCAGTTCCAGCTTCGACAGCGTGTCGGTCACGATCGGCGGCAGGTAGCGGCTCATCCAGTTCGGTTGCAGCATGGCGGCGCCGATCGCGACATGGGCGATGGTGAACTTGACGATGACGAAGCGCGGATCGTGGAGATAGAGCGTCAGCGAACCGAACACGATCACCAGCGCCAGGCTCATCCACTGCATGATGAAGATCTGTTTGCCGATCAGCTTCTGGACCGCCAGCTGGCCAATGCCGATCGCCATGCCGATCCCGGTTGCGAGATAGACGTTGCCCGTCACCGCGATTAGGACCGCGAAGAAGATGGTGGAGGCGAGATCCGCCACCAACGGCCGCACGGCGAGCGAAAGCGCTTTGATGCTCTGGAGAAAATCGTTCATGGCTTGCTCCGTTCAATCCTGGGTGTCGAGGAGGCTGCGCAGATAGGCGACGTGGTCGGCGAAGGCCTTGCGTCCGGCGGCGGTGATCTTTGCGCGGGTCTGCGGCCGCTTGCCTTCGAAGCGCTTCTCGATCGCCATGTAGCCGGCCTTGCTCAGGGTCTCGAGATGGGCGCCGAGGTTGCCGTCGGTCGCGTCCACGATGGATTTGAGACGCGTGAACTCGACCCAGTCGTTGCTGGCATTGAGTGCGGCCATGATCTTCAGACGCATCGATTGATGGATGATCTCGTCCGGCGCGGCCATCTCAGCGCCTCAGCCAGAAGCCGCCGGCCAGCATCGCGCCGCCGACCGCCACCGCCATCCACAGATGGAGATAATTGCCCGCTACGAAATAGCCGGTGAGCGAGAGCGCGAACACCGCGACGGCCCAGAGCGAGAGCGCGCGGCCGGCCCACAAACCGATCAGGAAGAGTATGAAGCTGAGCAGGGTCGGCCAGAACGTGACCTGCTCGCGCCAGCCCATACCAAGAAGCTTGATCCAGAGCGAGCCGAACCCGACGACAGCGATAACGCTGAGTGCGGCGCGCGCGACGACGACGAGCCCGTTCGGCACCCGCCGGGTTGCATAGCGCGCGATGATGACGGTGCCGGCGAGACCGATGGCCTGCAGCACCAGCCACATCGTGTTTGACGAAGAACGCAGAAAGTAATTGCCGGTGTAGCCGACCAGCCAGATCGCGCCCCACAGGAACAGGTAGTCGCTGATCCGCGCGTAGATGATGAGCTGACGGACGCGCGTCTCGATACCCTGCACGTCGTTCAAAAGGGCGCTGGCTTCGTCGCGGTCGCTCACAGCATGGGCTCTAATAGAGAACTCTGCATCACAGAGTTGGTGATTGCCCGACAGCCTTCAAGAGAGCGCGATCAAATAGTTTAGTCAAATAAATTGGACATATTGTACTTGACGTACCCAACGCTCTGACTTATATAGGAGTCATAGGGAGTTAAGCCGTTATGTCCGTTCTATCCGACAAGCATTTTCACGACGAAATCGCCGCCTACCGCTTCGTTGAAGCCCACATCTGGCCGGATGGTCGGGTGTGTCCACACTGCGGAGTCGTAGGGGAAAGCGGCGCACTAAAAGGAAAGTCAACCCGTGTCGGCGTGTACAAATGTTACGCCTGCCGGAAGCCCTTTACCTGCAAAATCGGCACCATTTTCGAGGCCAGTCATATCCCACTGCGCATCTGGCTTCAGGCGATCTACCTGCTTTCCAGCAGCAAAAAGGGCATCAGTTCAAACCAGCTTGCCCGCACTCTGGAGATCACCATCAAGTCGGCTTGGTTCCTGTCACACCGCATCCGTGAAGCGATGCGCGAAGGCTCGCTTGCGCCTATGGGCGGCAATGGCGAGACCGTCGAAGTGGACGAAACCTACTACGGCAAAAAGAAAGGCGTGAAGAAGATCGGCCCGGGTGGCTCGCGCCAGATGAATGCCGTTGTCTCGCTCGTCACCCGTGGCGGCAAGGTTCGCTCTTTCCATGTCGAAAAGGCCGACAAGCCGACTGTGGCCGGGATCGTGGTCCGCAACGTTGCGCGCGAAGCCACCATGCACACCGACGAAAGCCATCTGTACAAGGGCGCGGACGGCTATGTCTCCAAGCATGAGACCGTCAATCACTCCAAAGACGAGTACGTGCGCGACGGCGTCACCACCAACACCATTGAGGGCTATTTCGGCATCTTCAAGCGCGGCATGTCGGGCGTTTATCAGATGTGCAGCGAGAAACACCTTCACCGCTATCTCAGCGAATACGATTTCCGCTATAACCATCGCGTTGCGTTGGGCGTGAACGACGAAGCACGCGCCGTGCAGGCGCTCAAAGGTATCGTTGGCAAGCGCCTGACCTATCGAACGACTGGTCGGACCAATGGCGGAAAAACCATCCAAGCCTAAGAAGCCGAAGGGCTACGCGAAGCTAAGCCAGAAGCAAAAGTTCATTGAGGCTGCGAAGGCTGCCGATACCGATGAAAGCGGCACTACATTTCGCGAGGCACTCGGCAGATTAGTCCGCCCAATAGTCAAAAATGGCCGTTGACATTGGCCCTTTCCAGTCCTCTGGAGCTAGGACACCGCCGATGACGGCCTCAAGAAACTCTTCTCCGTAGGATTCTTCAGCGAAGAACCGGCGAAACGAAAAAGCACACGCATCCGCGATCTGCAATAGCGGTGCTCCGTCTTTGTCAGCGAAATGAATGCTGTCACGAATGCGTTCTATTCCCCAGACATGACCGGGGATGAAGGGTAGAAACATATTCTTTGCGACCCACAAAACATGTTTTAGGTTGCGACGCATTTCTGGAACGTCTTCCGCTATTACGGTAGCTACTTCATCCTTTTGCGCGGACTTTCGAATATAGCCATCAGCTACCTGCACACACTCTAGGAATGCGCGATAGTGCTGCCACTGAGACAGCGACATATCAACTTTCAGGCTTGCTAAGCCTTCCTGCGTATCGGCATCGCGGCGAATCTTCGCCAAACTAATGGGAATGCCCACGGCCCGAGGAATCGCTGCGACTGACTTAATGAGTTGAAGCCGTTCTCTGAACTCCCAACCATCTCTGTATTTTTTGTCGCCCCAAACCGATTTGGCGTGGAAGATGAAGCCATCTCTGTAGTGCTTGGGTACAGATTTAAGAACCTGCTTTAGTGCGGTCTCTGCCTTAACCCATTGCCGATCTGCATCAACGATGACCCCGACAACGACGGTTACCGGCTCGTGCGCCGACGTACCTGCTTCGTCCACGTAGATGTATTTCACCGGCTTCGTGCCCTTTAGCAGGCCGCCGATCAAAGACCGCAATTGGGGGAGATCAGTCGGACCCAGACTATTCATAGCCTAAGTTCCGGCCTTTGGGTACGGGAAGTACAACATGTCCAATAAATTTGACACTATGTAAGAAATACAGTACATAAAGTCCGATAAAGCAGACAAAGAGGGGGCACAGCCATGCCATTTCGTGAAAAGATCGCGTGGATTTCGCTGGTGTCGATGACCGGCATCTACGGAGTTTATTTCTGGTCGGTGGTCGAGCGGGGGCACCAGACTGCGCCGTCCCAGTTCGGCGGGTTGCTGATGACGACTGTCGCGCTGGTGATTGTGCAGGTCGTGCTGATAACGGCGGTGGCCATCATGGCGCCGAAGGAGGCGCAGGCGCCGCACGACGAGCGCGAGAAGCTAATCGATCTGCGGGCGACGCGAGTTGCCTATGCCGGGCTTGCCACCGCTGTCGCATGCGCCTGCCTGTTCGGCGCATTCACGCCGCCGATCGTGTTCAACACCAATGCGCTGCTGTTCGTCCTGGTGACGGCGGAAATCATGCGTTCCGGCTGCCAGATCATCCAATATCGCCGCGGCGCCTGAGATGATCCGCAACGAGATCCGGCGCCTGCGCTTCGAGCACGCGGAGATGACGCAGCAGCAACTCGCCGAAAAGATCGGTGTCACCCGCCAAACGGTGAACGCGATCGAACAGGGGAAATATTCGCCGTCGCTCGAAGCCGCATTCCGCATCGCTGCGGTGTTCGCATTACCGCTGGAGAGCGTGTTTCATTATTCGAAAGAGTGATGGATGGCCGGTCAGTGGTTGGGCTTGGGCCCATTGACCTGCTCGTCGGCGGGATGGTTCACGGCTTCCTCGTTGGGCGAGGGATCGGCGTGCAGGATGACGCGGCTCAAGACCTGCTGGTCCTGCTTCTGCTGCAGGTAGGGGATTTCGTATTTCTCGATCTGCGAGCGGTAGGCCTCAAACCGCGCTTCGTCTTCCGGGATGCGTCGGTCGCACCGGTCGGGCGGCAGGCCTTCCGTTTCCTGGCACCACAGATCGAAGTTCATATCCTGCACGGCGAGCCGTGTCTGATCGGCCGGGTTCTGCTGCGCCGCTGCCGGCAATACGAGCGCCGCAAGCGCCACGCCGAGGAAAAAAGCACGCATCGGAAATATCCTTTGAAGGATAACGGTACGATACGCCCGAAGTTGCACGCTGCGAAGCCGTGCGGCGTGACGATTTGGTGAAAAAGGCGCTTAGGCCGCCACGACCGCACGATCTTCGGCGATGGCCACATTATCCTGTGGCAGCGCCTGCCGGCCGAGGATCATGTCGGCGGCCTTTTCCGCGATCATGATGGTCGGTGCGTTGGTGTTGCCCGAGACCAAAGCCGGCATGATCGAGGCATCGACCACGCGCAGGCCTTCGACGCCATAGACGCGCAATTGCGGATCGACCACGCAATCGTCCTCTTTGCCCATCTTGGCGCTTCCGACCGGGTGATAGATCGTCTCGGCAGTCTTCCTGATCCATGCGTCGATCTGGTCGTCCTTCATCACATGCGCGCCCGGCATCAGTTCGGGGCCGCGATAGGGGTCGAACGCCTCCTGGGCGAAAATCTCGCGTGCCATTTTGGTACCCTCGCGCAAGGCGCGACGATCTTCCTCCGCTTCCAGATAGTTCGGCTGGATCACCGCCGCGACCGTCGGGTCGGCCGACTTGATCGAAATATAGCCGCGGCTCTGCGGGCGCAGCTGGCAGACATGCGCCATGAAGCCGTGCCGGTCGGCGCGCTTGCGCGTGTGGTCGGTCATCAACGCCGCGATGAAGTGAAATTGCAGGTCCGGCGTCTCCAGATCGGGACGGCTCTTGAGGAACGCACCGGACTCGAGGCCCTGTCCGGTGGCGAGGCCTTTCTTGAACAGCACATATTGCAGGCCGGTCTTCAGCGCATTGAGCGGGTTAGACTGGCTGAACAGCGTGACGGGCTGGCTCGATTCATACTGGATCGAACAGTCGAGGTGATCCTGCAGGTTCTGGCCGACGCCTTTCAGATCCTGCACGACCGGAATTTCGAACCGCTTCAGCGTTTCCGGATCGCCGATGCCGGAGAGCAGCAGCACCTGCGGCGTGTTCACCGCGCCGCCACAGAGGATCACTTCACGACCCGCCTGCGCCTGCTTCTTTTCTTTGTCCTGGATGAACTCGACCCCGCTCACGCGTTTGCCTTCGAACAGCACGCGCGAAACCAAGGCGTTCGATTCGATGGTGAGGTTGGTCCGCGCCAGGATCGGCGTGAGATAAGCGGCCGCCGCGCTCCATCGCCGCCCATTGTGGATCGTGAGCTGGTAAGGCCCGAACCCCTCCTGTTGCGCGCCGTTGAAGTCTTCGGTGCCGGGATGTCCCGCCTGCAGACCGGCCTGCACGAAGGTGCGGAACAGGGGATTGGCGGAACGGCCATTGGAGACGTGCAGCGGGCCTTCATGCCCGTGAAAATCGTCGCCGCCGTTCTCGTTCGCCTCGGCGCGCTTGAAATAGGGCAGCACATCGGCGAACGACCAGCCTTCGCAACCCATCTGGCGCCAATGGTCATAATCTCGCGCATGGCCGCGGATGTAGATCATGCCGTTGATTGACGACGAGCCGCCCCAGCCGCGACCGCGCGGCCAATAGAGCCGGCGGTTATTGAGGTGAAGCTGACCCTCAGTCTCGTAGTACCAGTTGAACGGATTCGGCTTGCCGATCAGCGCGGGAATACCGGCCGGCATGTGGATCATCATCGACTTGTCGCGCCCGCCGGCCTCGATCAGCAGCACCTGGTTGTTGGGGTCCGCGGACAGGCGATTGGCAAGAACGCAGCCGGCGCTCCCGGCGCCGATGATGATGTAGTCATACGCTTTCATGGCGAGAACCCGTGAATGTCCGCCGCCAAACTAACAGGGATGGCGGTGCGCTGTCCGCTTTTTCGAGGTTTCGCGCGAAGGCCTGAGTGTTGAATTTCATGATTCAAAGACGCCAGGCATCTCTGTGCCTCTGTGCCTCTGTGCCTCCGTGCCTCTGCGTCTCTGCGCGGAAAAACAGTGTATGCCGCTACGGCTGCAAGGTGACAACGGCGCGGCGGTTCTTCGGTTCTTTCACGCCGTCGCCGGTCTGCACCGCGAGATCGCTTTCGCCGACGCCGGAGGTCTGGATCGATTCGCGCCGCGCACCCATGTCGACCAGCGCTTCCTTCACCACATTGGCGCGGCGCACCGAGAGGTTCTGGTTGTAGCCCGGGCTGCCCGAGGTGTCGGTATGGCCCACGATAGCGATGCGCGACTGGCCGCCGGCGCGCGCGGTATTCACCGCGTTCTGCAGCACGGTCAGATCCTCACCGCTCAGGGTCCAGGAGTCGAACTCGAAGTATACGGTGTAGTCGCCCGCCGGTGCAGCCTGCGCAACCGGTGGCGGGGGCGGCGGCGCCGGATTGAAGTCATGTTCCAGCTGCGCCAGCGTCCTTTGCAGCGAGCGGCCGCATTCCGCCGCCGCTTTCACGAGTGCCGGCACGCGCGCGTTCATGATCATGCAGTCGTAATCGACCTGTGCCCGTGCGGCGTCGGCCGGGAATTTGTCTCGCCCTTGATCGAGGGCGGCCATCAGGCGGCGGCGGATGGTGAGCGCATTGTCGTCCGGCGGCTGCTCCGGCAGCACTTCCACGCCTTTGGAGGCATCGATCGCCTTCTGGGCATAGGCATCCGCGAGCTCCGAGACCGAACTGTCCGCGCCGGACAGCGAGAGCGAACCCTCCGAATCGAACCCGGAGGCCGCCGAGCCGACATCGCCGAACGAGCGGGCGAGGTAGGCGTAGTTCTTGAACAGTTCCTGGGTAAACGGAGAGCCCTGCGGCACGGCATCGTTCAGGTCGTCCATCAGACTGCCGCCGCATCCGGCCAGGGTCAGGGCAGCCACCGCCAAAGGGGCGAAAGTCTTCAAAATCGTCCGGATTTGCATGGAAGCCCTCGAAAAGAGATCCCGCAGCGGACGGGTTCCGGCGCGGACGGTCACCTAGATACCGCGCCCTGTTCCCAAGGTTAAGGGCCGGGATGCCGCGTTCGGCCTCGGCCCACATGACAAAAAAATGCAAAGAACCGGAAGGTTGGAGGTCCAAAGGTAACGGTTGATTGACCCTCAAGGGCCTAAAACGGCACGAGCGACCGAAAGTATGGGGACCGGCCGATGCATGGGCTGGCGATCAAAATGAAGGCTGAGATGGAGCCAGTGGTGGACAAAGCCCGGGCCGAACGCCGCCGTTTCCGGCGCGTGCGGGTCGATCTGGGCGGCCGCATCTTCCTCCCTGGCGCCAATCAGGAAGCGAAATGCATGATCGTCGACATGTCGCCGGGCGGCGCCTCGATCGATTGCGAGATTCCGCTGGAAGCCGACGCCCAGGTCGTCGTCTACATCGACAATTTCGGCCGTTTCGAAGGCGAAGTCGTCAGCCGTCCGGGCGGCGGCTTCGGTGTGCGCTTCCACTGCAGCCCGCTGAAGCGCGAACGCGTTGCCGAGCAACTGCTGCTGTTCATGAATAAGGAAACGGTGACGGAAGCCGATCTGCGCCGTCACGACCGTGCCCCCGCCAAGGGGCTTACCCGCTTCACCCGCGCCGATGGCGAGGTGGTGAAGTGCGAAGTGCTCGATCTCTCCGTTTCCGGCGTCTCGGTGAAGACCGCGGTCAAACCGGCGATCGGCGAGTTCGTCCTGATCGGCCAGCTTGCCGGCCGCATCGCGCGCCATCATCCTGACGGCGTCGGCATCGAGTTCGTGGGTCTTGGCGCCGAGAAGCCGAGCGCCGACAAGCTGAAAGCCAGCCTGAGCGCAGTGCGTTAAGCGGCGTTCAGCAAAGGCTCTGCGCGCTTGAACCCGCCACCCTCCCTCAAGCGGAGGGTGAAAGCTTCACGCAAACGGTTCGAACACTTCTTCCTTCGGCATGTCCGGGATGCCGAGTTCGCCGCGATTCTTCTTCGACAGGCCTTGCGCCACCAGCAGATGGGCGCGTTCGAGATAGGCTTTCAGCTCTTTGGGCTTGAGCGGTTTCAATCCGTCCATCGCCACCCATTTCGCCCGCGCCAGATAGGGACAGGGTGAGATGCCTTTTGTCTTCGTCAGGATCGCGAAGCTCGTTTCACCGGCCTTGAACCAGATGCCGTGCGGTTCGCCGCTCTCCTCGTGGGCGATCATCGCGAACATCTTGCCGCCGACCTTGAACACGCGCGAATGGCCCCAAGGCTGGTGCAGGGTCACGCCTTTCAGCGCCATGCAGTGCTTTTCGACGTCTGCGTAGGTCATCAGGCGCTCGCTGGCGGCAGGCCGAGCGCGCCGCGGGCGCGGCTCCAGTGCTGCGGCTTGATATGGGTGGAGACGAGGCCGATCGCCATCGCCAGCACCGCCGCGTCGTCAGTGTAACCGATGCCGGCGAGGAAATCGGGGATCGCGTCGAACGGCAGCACGAAATAGGCAAGTGCCCCGAGCAGTACCGCTTTCACTTTCGTCGGCGTCGCAGGATCGACGGCACAGAAATACGCCGCCGCAAGGTCTTCCGCGAACGGGATCTTGCCCGCCACGCGCAGCAGCTTCTTCCAGAAGCGTTCTTCGACGATCTGCTCGTTGCGCGCGATCACCGCCGGCAACTGGACGGTGGAAGGATCGGGGTAGCTGTGCATTACCGTAGTATCGGTCAGGATCGCCTTGCAGGGAAGTAGCGGTTTTGGGCAAGGCGCGTAACATCGCCTTTGGGGGGACTAGCGGCATGCTACGGAACACGCTTCTTTCGATACACTTGCTGAGCATCATCAACTGGATCGGCGCCGGCTTCTTCGAACTCTACCTGGGCAGGGTCTTCATCGCGGCGAAAGGCGAGCCGACCGAGGCGCCACTCATCCGCATCATCTATGGCTCCGATCTCGTCGTATTCGGTGCAACGATCCTGGCGTTTGCGGCGGGAATCGCGATGGCAATTACCGAGGGATACTGGTTCTTCACGGTGCTGTGGCTCGGCCTCAAGCAGGCGATCATGTTGATCGTCGTCGCCATCGTGATCTTCATCCTCCCAACCGCGATGCGATTGAATGCGGCGATCCAAAATCTGCCACCCGGTCCCGGTCCCGCAAGCGAAGACGTTCGCGCGCTCTATGGCAAGCTCGAGCCTTGGTACTGGGTGATGCGGATACTGGCCGTCTTCGCGGTTCTGCTCGCCGTGTGGCGGCCGGTTCTCTAACAGGAACTCGCAGGTAATTGCCTTTCGCCTCCACTTGGTCGGAAATTGCTTCGTCTCAAGGCCCGAAAAAGGAATGGCAGACCATCATGACCGACGACCGCCAGCCGCTTGCGAAGACTCTTGGCATCGAAATTCTGGAAGCGACGAAGGAAAGAGTGCGCGGCCGTCTCGTCGTCCGGCCGGAGATCTGCACCGCGGGCCAGATCCTGCACGGCGGCTCGATCATGGCGTTTGCCGACACGCTGGGCGCAACCGGGGCGTCGCTCAATCTGCCGCCCGGTGCCGGAACCACGACGATCGAGAGCAAAACCAACTTCATCAGTGGCGCGAAGATGGGAACCACAGTGTTTGCGGAATCCCTGCCGTTCCACATCGGCCGCCGCAGTTCGGTGTGGCAGACCAAGATCACCCGCGAAGACGGCAAATTGGTCGCCGTGGTGACGCAGACCCAGATGGTTCTGACCTGATGTCACCCTCTCCCCCATCGGCCATCGGGGGAGAGGGCAGGGTGAGGGGGTGCAGCAATACGCGCGATGCTTCGCCGTGAATCGACGAACACTTAAGCATGCGAGATTCTTGTTGCGGGTTCTCAGCAAGTTTCACCACCCCCTCACCCCAACCCTCTCCCCCGATGGGGGAGAGGGCGTGCACGCGCAAATCCTTTCCGCCGGGTCACGCTTTGCACCGGCTCGCCGCCCGGTCTAAGAGTCCGCCCGGCCAACAAGGGAAGGCAAGAAAATGAAACTCAGTTCGGACATCTCGGCGGTCATCACAGGCGGCGCATCGGGCCTCGGCGAAGCCACCGCGCGCCTGCTCGCGAAAGACGGCGTGAAGGTCGCGCTGCTCGACATGAACAAGGACAAGGGCGAGAAGGTCGCATCCGAAATCGGCGGCGTGTTCTGCGAAGCCAACGTCACCAACGAAGACAGCGTACTCGCTGCGTTCGAAAAGGCACGCAAGGCGCACGGCCAGGAGCGCATTCTGGTGAACTGCGCCGGTACCGGCAACGCGATCAAGACCGCGGGCCGCGACAAGAAGACGGGCGAGACCAAGCGCTTCCCGACCGATGCGTTCAACTTCATCATCCAGATCAACCTTGTCGGCACCTATCGCTGCATCGCGATCAGCGCGCAGGGAATGCTGAACCTCGACCCGCTGGAAGGCGGCGAGCGCGGCGCGATCGTCAACACCGCATCGGTTGCGGCGCAGGATGGCCAGATCGGCCAAGCGGCCTACACCGCGTCGAAAGCCGGCATCAACGGCCTGACCCTGGTGGTCGCGCGCGACCTCGCGCAGGAAGGCATCCGCTGCAACACGATCATGCCGGGTCTGTTCAATACGCCGCTGCTCGGTGCCGCACCGGAGCAGGTGAAGGCAGCCCTCGGCGCCCAGGTGCCGTTCCCCGCGCGTCTCGGCAATCCACCGGAGTATGCGAGCCTCGCGCGCGAGATGATCACCAACGCCTACTTCAACGGCGAAACCGTCCGCCTCGACGGCGCCATCCGCATGGCGCCTCGGTAGAGCGCCGGCTCATTACGAGTAGCAAAAAAGGGCGAGACCTAGGTCTCCGCCCTTTCTTTTTCACCCGTTACCGGGCGCCGGCACGTTGCCGGTCGGCAGCCAGTTCTTCACCTGCTTCAGCGCTTCGCTGCGGTCTGCGGAATCGAACGCGGCGCGAATGCCGTCCAGACGCCGCTCGACGATGTCGCGGAAGTTGGGATGGGTGATGATGTAAAGCTCGTTCGCCTTCACCGCCTCCACGACACGCTGACCGACGATGGAGGGATCGATGCCGGCCTGGATCATCTCCTTGCTGCCGATAATCGCATCGGCCTTGCCGCCATACTTGTCCTGCTTCGAGTCGCCGCAGGCGTAGATGTTTGTGGCGACGACGCCGGGACAGAGCACCGAGACGCCGATGCCCTGCGGCGCGAGCTGCATCGCCCAGCCTTCGCTCATCGCAACCACCGCGAACTTCGTCGCCGAATAGGCCTCCATGCCGGGCGCGGTGAACATGCCGGCCAGCGAAGCGGTGTTGACGATGTGTCCACCTTCGCCATGGCTCTTGATCAGCGGCACGAACGTTTCCGCGCCGTAGACCACGCCTTTCAGATTAACGTCGATCACCCAGTCCCAATCGCTCTCGGGCATAGCGCCGAACGCCGCGCCGACGCCCACACCGGCATTGTTGCAGAGCACGTGAATCTTGCCGAACGCCGCAATCGCTTCGAGCGCCGCACTCTTCATGCTGGCGCGTTCGGTCACGTCCACCTTCACCGGCACAGCCTTGATCTGCTCCGCCGCAAGCCTGTCGGCCGCGGCCTTCGCGGCGGCGAGGTTGATATCGGCGATGACCACGTTCATCCCTTCGCCGCCGAAGGCCCGCGCCATGCCATAGCCGATGCCGCTCGCGCCGCCGGTCACGAAAGCCGTCTTGCCCCTGAAGTCCTTCACGTTCGTCCCCTCAATTTTTCGACCTTGAACGATAGCGATTCCCGCAAACGCCCACTGATGCAAGCCCGAAGCGAAAGCTGCCCCAGCGGCCCTCTCGGGAGTCGCGCGCGATGCGTGTATAACGACGCGCCATGACCGCGAGCGACATCCTTGCCTGGCACGATTTCTTTGCCGCCGTGGCCGGGGCTGGGGCGACGCTGGCGGGGCTTTTGTTCGTGGGGCTCACCATCAGCCTCGAGCACATGGTGAAGGTGCGCGGCTATCTCTCGCGCGCATTCACCGCGCTCTTCCTGCAGTTCGAGATATTGCTGCTCGGCCTGTTCGGGCTGGTGCCGGGACAACCTGGCTGGGTGCTCGGGGTCGAATGGATCGTCGCGGGCGCCGGGGTGATGATCGGCATCACCGCGTTCAGCCGCAACTTTCCCGAAGACGAAAATTCGACGGTGCTGGGGTCGCGCGCGCCGCGCATCGTCCGCTTCGTGCTGACGCGCATCGGCACGCTGTTTCCGGCGCTCGCCGGCATCGCGTTGTTTTTCGGCTGGCGGGGTGCACTCTATCTCGTCATTCCGGCGATCGCCGCCTGCATCTATCTGTCGATCGGCTATGCTTGGGTCTTTGCCGTGGAGATTCCCCGCCGCAACGCGAACAAATAGACTGACGCCGCATTTGGTTCGTTCAAGGGGAGCCGGTCTCAAAGGATGATTGCGCTGTGCGTCGTCGTCCCTCGACATAACGCCGCAACGACATCAGGAACGCGCGCACGTGTGCCGCAATCTCCTCGATGGGTGCTTCTGCCAGGGAAACCTCGGACCATCCGCCGGCCGGCTCCAATCTGTCGTCAAAGGCCCGAAGGGTTTCCCGCTCCGCCGAGGTAAGCGGCAGCTTGGCGGCCTCGCGCAGCAGGAGTCGCAATTCGTGGACCCGGCGCAGGACCGCGAACGCCCGCAGCATGGGCGCGAGCAATTCGGGATGCTCCCGCCAGGAACGGCCGTTGAAGACCTCCTGCGTGACGCGCTGACCGGCGCCGGCGCAGTCGTAGCCGGCGCAGCCCGCAAATCCGGCTTGCGCCTTCGCGGCATGGATGCGGCAGCGGCCGCAGCCGTCGAGGTTCGGACACACCTCTCCTGCCGCCTTGTTGAACGCGAACAGGGACGAGCGATCGAAGGCGAGCGCCACGCAGCAAAGCGCGGCACAACGCGCGCAGTCGGCGCGCAAAGCGGCGGCGGTCATCGTTCGGAGTCCGGTCTGGAAGGCGCGCGGAGCCAGCCCATCGGAAGGATGGATGGCGTAAGGGAGCCTGTGGGAAACGAAAAAGGCCGGCCCGTTGGGGCCGACCTTTCATCCTGCCTAACCGATCGTCCGGCGCCGCGCAAGCGCCGGTTTGCTATTTCCCGGCCAGTTCGTGCACCTGGCTGTTGGCGAGGGTGAGCTTCGCCATGGTGAGGTCGCCGGTGCGCTCCAGTTCGGCGAAGAACGCCTTGGCGCGGTCAAGTGCATCGGCGTTGTCCGCTGCCCAGCGTTTCGCCGCCTCGATCCCCTCGATGCGGGTGCGATCGACCGGTTCGTGCTCGTATTGCGCCAGCACTTTCGCGGTGAGCGCACGCTGCCCGGCGAACAAATCGTCGACGATCCGGCGGATGGCGAGGCGGTCCCAGTGCTCCGATGCGGTGATGCGCGCTGCAAGCCCGCGCAGGCGGTCGAGGCCGACGATCTCGCCCACTTCGAAATAGGCCCCGGCCACAAGGTCGATATCGACGTGGCGCACATGCGCGAGCTGGGCAATCTCCGGCGCCGCGCTCAACAGCGGCAGTACCGCGACGTCTTCGGCCACATCGAGCGGCGCGCCTGCGTCCTGCAGCTGCTTGATGCGCGCTTCGGTATCCTGCGCTTCATAGGGCGACACCAGCGTTGCGAAGGTGCCGCGCAGCGCTTCGACGCCGGCACGGTACATCGCGATGGAATCGGCGAGGTTCGCGTCCGCCGGAATGTTGGCGAGGAACCACAGGCCGAGGCGGCGCAGCAGCTCCGCGATGTCGCCATACATCGACGTCTGGATATTCGCCTCGATCTTGCCGTCGAGGGCGTCGATGCGGGCTTTCAGCGCCGAGAGGCCGAAGCCGCCATCGGCCACCACGAAGGCGCGCGCCACTTTCACGTCGCCTGTGCCGGAGCTTTCCTTCATGCGGTACACGAAAGTCGGGCCGCCGAGATTGACGATGCGGTTGGCCAGCACTGTCGCGATGATCTCGCGGCGCAGGCGGTGGTGTTCCATCTCGTCCGGGAAACGCTTGGCCAGGGCTTCGGGGAAGTAGCTCGCCAAGGTGGACAAGAAATGCGGATCGTCCGGCAGATCGGTGCCGATGGTTTCCGCGAACAGGTCGAGCTTGGCATAGGCCAGCAGCACCGACAGTTCCGGCCGGGTGAGACCTTTGCTCGCCTGGGCGCGGCGGCGCAACTCTTCCTCGTCGGGCAGGAACTCAACCGCGCGGTCCAGTTTCCCGCGCCGTTCCAGGTCGCGCATGAAGCGGGAATGCGCGTCGAGATCGCGCACTGCGAATTGCTGCGCGACGGACAGCGCGAGGGTCTGGTCGTAATTGTCCATCAGCACGTGGGCCGCGACCTCGTCGGTCACGTCGGCCAGCGCGACATCGCGCTCCTCCATCGTGATCTCTTTGCGCCGGACCGGACCGGACACCAGGATCTTCAGGTTCACTTCGTGGTCCGAGGTGTCCACACCGGCCGAGTTGTCGATTGCGTCGGTGTCGATTCGTCCGCCGGCCTGTGCGTATTCCACGCGGCCAAGCTGGGTGCAGCCGAGATTGGCGCCTTCGCCGACCACCTTGGCGCGGATTTCGCGGCCGTCGATGCGCAACGCATCGTTGGTGCGGTCGCCGGCATCCAGATTGTTCTGGCTCGACGCCTTGATGTAGGTGCCGATGCCGCCGAACCACAGAAGATCGACGTCGGCCTTGAGGATCGCACGCATGACCTCGACAGGGGTCGCCTTCGCCGCGCTAAGACCGGTCAGTGCCTTCATCTCGTCGCTGAGCGGGATTTCCTTGGCTGTGCGCGGGAACACCCCGCCGCCCTGGCTGATCAGCGATTTGTCGTAGTCCGCCCAGCTGGAGCGTGGCAGGTCGAACATGCGCTGGCGCTCGGCCCAACTCTTCGCTTCATCCGGATTGGGGTCGATGAAGATGTGGCGGTGATCGAACGCGGCCACGAGCCTGATGTGCTTCGACAGCAGCATGCCATTGCCAAACACGTCGCCCGACATGTCGCCGACGCCGGCTACCGTGAAAGGCTCGTTCTGGATATCGCGGCCCATTTCGCGGAAGTGGCGCTTCACCGCTTCCCACGCGCCCTTTGCTGTGATGCCCATCTTCTTGTGGTCGTAGCCGTGGCTACCGCCTGAGGCGAACGCATCGCCCAGCCAGAAGCCGCGCGCTTCCGCGATGCCGTTGGCGATGTCGGAGAAGGTGGCCGTGCCCTTGTCGGCGGCGACCACCAGATAGGGATCGTCGCCGTCGTGCCGCACCACATGGTCCGGCGGCACGATCGCGCCGTCGGTGCCGATATTGTCGGTTACGTCGAGCAGAGCGGAAACGAAGGTCTTGTAGGCGGAGATGCCCGCTTCCTGCACCGCTTCGCGCGCCGCGTTGACCGGCAGCTGCTTGGGATAGAAACCGCCCTTCGAACCCACCGGCACGATGACGGCGTTCTTCACCTGCTGCGCCTTCACGAGGCCCAGCACTTCGGTGCGGAAATCCTCGCGCCGGTCGGACCAGCGCAGGCCGCCGCGCGCCACCTTGCCGAAGCGCAGGTGCACGCCTTCGACTTCCGGCGAATAGACGAAGATCTCGACCAGCGGACGCGGCGCCGGAAGCTCGTCCAGCTTCTGGCTGTCGAGCTT
This sequence comes from Rhizomicrobium sp., assembly GCA_036490455.1. GTDB lineage: Bacteria > Pseudomonadota > Alphaproteobacteria > Micropepsales > Micropepsaceae > Rhizomicrobium. The sequence continues at coordinate 121,318 of DASXDS010000042.1, read as the reverse complement.
CATGGACATGTAGGGTTTCGACTTCTGGCCGTGTGCATGCTGGTAGTAATTGGTGCGCAGCACGTTCTCGATCACATTGCGCATGCGGCGCAGGATGCGGTCGTCGTCGAGGCTCGGCACGTCGTTCAGCGCGCCGTCGATGCGGCTCATGATGGCAGCGGTGTGCTCGTCGCGGCCTTTGTCCTGTCCTGGGGCATTGCGTGCGTGGAACAGTTCCACCAGCAACCTTGCGATGTCCGGATTGCGCGCCAGCGACTGCTCGACATAGTCTTGGCTGAAGCTCATGCCGGCCTGGCGCAGGAATTTCGCAACCGCGCGCAGGATCATCACGTCGCGCCATGCAAGGCCGCTGCCGATGACGAGCTTGTTGAAGCCGTCGCTTTCGGTGTCGCCGGCGATCACCGCATGGAACGCGCTTTCCAGCGCCGGCTTGATTTCGGTGAGGTCGGCCGGACCTTCGTCCGCCCGTTCCATCAGGAAATCGAGCACCGCGGCTTCGCCGCTCCATCCGTCCGACGATTTCAACGTGACGGGATAGGAATCTTCCGCGATCACCTTGAGACCGAGATTCTCGAAAATCGGCAGCGACGCCGACAGCGGCATCACATTGCCGGTGATGTAGAGCTTGAGGCGCAGCGCGCTGTGCGCATCGTCCGCCTTGCGATAGACGCGCGCCTTGACCGCACCGTTCGTCTTCATCAGGCCGCGGACTTCGTCGAGATCGCGCACCGCTTCGTCGGGCGCGAACACGTCGCGATAGCGCGGCGGGAAGCCCTGCGCCTGGTCGTGGAACAGGTCCTGTCCTTCGACTTCGCCATGCTTGGCGATCAGCGCGGCCAGGAAGCTGTCGTCCCAGGTGCGGATCGCCTCGGAGATTTCCTTCTCCAGCTGGTGCACGTCGACATGCGGCCGCGCGCCGTCGTTGCGGCCGACGATGTAGTGCACGCGGGCCAGCGCGCTGTCGTCAAGGATCGGGGTCGCGGCGGAGGTGCGGCCATGGAAGGCGCGCGCCAGGATCGCGTGGATGCGCTCGCGCACGGCGGTATCGTAGCGGTCGCGCGGCACATAGACGAGAGCGGAGACGAAGCGGTCGAAGCGGTCGAAGCGCACGAACACGCGCACCCGCGGCCGTCCACCGAGTCTCAGAATGCCCATCGCGGTGGCGAACAGCTCGTCGTCGGAAATCTGGAACAGTTCGTCGCGCGGGAAGGTGTCGAGGATATGCGCCAGCGCCTTGCCGTCGTGGCTCGCGGTGGGAAGACCGGCGCGTTCGATCACCCGGCGCACTTTGAGACGCAGCAGCGGAATCTCGCTGGGCCGCTGGCTGTAGGCGGCGGAGGTGAACAGGCCGACAAAGCGGCGTTCGCCTTTCAGCTTGCCGTCGGTGCCGAAGAGCTTCACGCCGACATAGTCCATGTGCACATGGCGATGGACGCGGCTGAGGTCGTTGGACTTGGTGATGATCAGCGGCTCGGGCGCGGTGAGGAAGGCGCGGATTTGCGGCGTCAGGGTCACGCCGCGTCCGTCGCCGCGCAGCACGCGCGCATCCGCTTCGGCAAGAACGCCGAGCCCGGTCTCGTCGAGCGGCGCCAGCACGCCCTCGCTCCCGTTGCGATAGGCATAGTCTCGCGCGCCGATGAAGGTGAAATGGTTGTCGCCGAGCCATTCGAGGAACGCGATGCTTTCGCTCAGTTCCTCGCCGGAGATGTGGGGGCTGAAGGCCTTGAGCGCCGCGACGGTCTCATGGAGCCGTCCCAGCATCTGTCGCCAGTCGCGCACGGCAACGCGCACCTGCGCAAACACGCCCCTGGCGCCGTCGATCAGCGCCGTGCGGCGCTCGTCGCCGACGACCGGATCGAGCACGAGGACGATCACGCTGGTGAGGCCTGCGGCCATCGGGATGATGGGATGGAACGCGGCCCGCACACGCACGCCGCGCACGTTCATTTCCGCCATCAGCGAATCGAACAGGAACGGCATGTCGTCGTTGGCGGCGATCAGCACGCTCTCGTTCTTCGGATAGTCCTTCGTTTCCTCACGCGGATTGAACAGCGTGACGGTGCTTTCGCCGCTTTTGCGGTTCGACACGCGTGTAAAGACCAGGCGTGCCAGCGCGGCCAAGGCCTCCGCGCCGTAGCGGTTGACGTCTTCCGGCATCGCGTTGGCGTAAAGCGCGTGGAAAAAAACCGTCAGCGGCGCATCGGCATTGGCTTTTTTGAGCACCGTTTCCGCGGCGCCGAGGCGCTCTGCGTTTTCGGTTTCGTCGGTGTGGAGGGCAGCGGCAGAGTCGCCAGAGTCAGGAGTCATGAGAGAGCCGGAAAGGGTTTGGCGTGGAAGGAGCCTAGTCCCCGCAGATTAACCCTACGTGACCCCGCGGAGAACGGGTCGTTAAGCTTTGATTTCGTTCAAAGATGGCAGCGTGATGACGGTTCGCGTTCGCCGCAGTGAAGCAAGCATCGCGGCGCCCGAAAGCCCGCACGCAATCAAGATCAAGCCTGCGTCGAGACCGGCGTCAGAAAATGGCCGCAACACGCTCGCGAACGAAACAAGGGAAGCAACCGGGACGCCGAACAGTAGTGCGAGATCGCGCTCGCGGCTCAGCGCGGCAATTGCGCCCACGGGCAGCGCGGCGAAGACGAGGACCGCGGCTAAGGAAGCATTCGCTGGCAACACGAACCAGCCGCCCGTTCCCCAGACCACGCCTGCGTAAAGCAGCACCGCTTTCATGTCTTCCAAAAACGATTGCAGATGCGCGCGCTCGAGCGGCGCTCGCATAACTCGGATATAGGCAGCGAGCAACCTTGCCGAGCCTGCGAGCGACAGGACCATCCAGGCAAGCGTTGCGGGGGAGAAGACAAAGAACCCTGTGACGACCATTCCGGCAGCCAGTGTAGCGGCGATAGCCAACCCGCGACCGGGAAAAGCCGAAAGCCGCACCAGCGCACGGGTTTCCGCCTGCAATGCTGCGAGCTTCGCCAGGCCGCTCGGGCACCCAAGCGCCGCGAAAACAGCGGGCTGTTCGCGCACTGCAGGAGAAACCATCGCGGCGTTGGGGGAATCGGCCGGTAACACCGTCTCAAATTGGGACGTTGACGTTAACATCCCCTTAAAACGGTCCCCTCGCGCTGCGGCACGCGCTAGGCTGCGTCAGAACCATATTGGAGTTGCGCATGAAGCTGCCCGGTCCGGATCACCCGATCACCATTGCGCCGCATAAAGGTCATGTCGTCGTGCGTTTCGGCGATACGGTCGTGGCCGATACGCACAATGCGCTGGAGCTCAAGGAGGCGAGCTATCCGGCCGTGCTCTACATCCCGCGCGAAGACGCGAAGCTTTCGCATTACGAGCGGACGGCGCATTCCACACATTGTCCCTACAAGGGCGATGCGAGATATTTCACGCTCACGGATGGCGCGCAGCGCGCGGACAATGCGGTTTGGACCTATGAGACGCCGTGTCCTGCGATGGCCGCGATCGCAAACCATGTCGCATTCTATCCCAACAAGGTGACAATCGCGCAATGAGCGGCGAGGCGGATCGCATTATCGCGACCCTCGGCCTCAAACCGCATCCGGAAGGCGGCCACTATCGCGAAACCTTTCGCGATTGCGATGGCACCGGCGGACGCGCGCATTCCACCGCTATCTATTTCCTGTTGAAGGCCGGCGAAGTTTCGCGCTGGCACCGCGTCGATGCGGTGGAGATCTGGCACTGGTACGGCGGCGCGGCGCTGGAGCTGTCGGTGAAACAGAATGGCACGATCGTGCAGCACAAGCTCGGCAATGCCCTCGAAGCCGGCGAGCGGCCGCAGGCGGTGGTGCCGAAGGGCGCCTGGCAGACGGCCAGGAGCCTCGGCGCATTCGCCTTCGTGGGCTGTACAGTAGCGCCGGGATTCGAATTTTCCGGCTTCGAACTGGCGGATGGCGAGCCGGATTAATTCGCCAGCTTCACATGCAGCAGGATGCCGAGCGCGCGGGCGATCGCGCGAGACGAGGCGCGGCCGGCATAACCCTGGTTGCGGTTGTAGGTGACCGTCAGCGTGTGGCCGGTGACGTTCGCGGTCGGGCGTCCTGGCGTGGTGATGATGTGAAGCGTGTCGATCCGCACCAGCGCGCTGCGGCCGAGCGGCACACCGCAGAAGCGGTCGATGCCGCGCACAGTGTTCTCCATCGCGTCGAACACTTCGGCGCGTTCCTGCGCGTCTTTTTCCAGTTCGCTGATATCCGCGCTCACTGCGATCCTGAGGCGGTCGAGATAGGCGATGTGCTGGCCTTCGTCGGCCTCGGCGCGGCGAACTTCTGCCGGCGTCACCGGCGACAGCGCTGGCGGCGTCGACGCGCCGGTGCGAACGGCCGGCAGGCCTTGCGGCTTGTCGTCGGTGTAGAGCGTCATGCCGCCCCATCCGGCGATCGTCATCACCACGGCGCCAGTGTCGTATTTCAAGACGCGGCCGCCGACCGAAGCACGATCCGAATAGAGCACATAGATTTCCGGGTTGCCGGGAAAGCGCAGCAGGAACTTGTCGCCATATTTATCGAGCAGGAAATTGAGCGTGTCGCCGGCGAGATAGGCGCCGGGCCGGACGAAGCCTATGGCGTCGGCTTCAAGCCGTGCGCCCATATCGTCCTGGGCATGCGCAAGCGTTGGCGCGCAGCAAAGCGCGCTCACAACCGCAAGAACGGTCCATCCTTTGCGCATCCGGTATTCGTTGTCTCGCACGCAACACGCGGACCTGATGTCCACACGGCCCCCCAAGGCCGTATGTGAGTATCCCAAGGAATTGGGCAATAATATGGTTCGGGATTCAGCGCTTCAGTCGAGGTGGGAGGATGACCATGGCAGCGTCGTCAATGATTCCCTTGGGCTATATGGCCAAAGCTGTCGCCGAGAAGGCGGACTGGCTGGAGGCATCGCAGGTGCAAGACATCTACTCGGTGAGCGGATGCATCGCGGCCAATTTTTGTAACTACATCCCGTTTTGGAAGCATAACGGTTACTGGTTCTTCGACTCGCCCGAGATAATCCGAAGCGTTGCCGAACAAGCCTCTGTCGATCTGACATCCATGCACATATTTTTCTACGAAGCCTATGATCGCCAGTTCGACGGCGAGACCTGGGAGCCCTATGTGCCGGAGGCGAGCTTCGCCACCAATGTGGAGGTGCCACGAACAAAACGGCTGGAAGGATTCGATATCGTGACGTTCTCCGTCGGGACCTGCGCAGAATGCTCACCGCTGTCCTGTAACTATTTCGCCAAGGCCATTGCGACCAATGCGCACTGTCTGCTCGTGTCGTTCGAAGTGGCTTATTCGCTGCTCGAAAGCGGTGCCTTCGAAAACAGCGAACCCGGTCCGTACCGGATTTTCGCCGTCTATTCGGTCGATGAAGTCTGACTAAAGATCGTCGAAGCGGCCACCGCGGCCGCGGCCGGCGGCGAAACGGGCGGCGCCTTCGCGGGACTGGCCGCTCGCGAGCGACTTTATGCCATGGGTGAACTCGTTGATCATGCCCGCATTATGATCGAGATCCCATTGTTCGTATACGGACGATCGATCGTTCTTCATGCAGAGCTGCGGGAAGCGCGCGATCTCATGCGCCATCGCTTCCGCGTGTTTGCGTGACTGGCCTTTCGGCACCACCCGGTTGGCGAGGCCGAACATGTACGCTTCGTCTGCGCCGACGGCACGGCCTGTAAGAACCATGTCGAGTGCGCGCGACTGTCCGATCAAACGCGGCAGGCGTACCGTGCCGCCGTCGATCAGCGGCACGCCCCAGCGGCGGCAGAACACACCGAACACCGCGTCCTGCTCGACCACACGCATGTCGCACCAACAGGCGAGTTCGAGCCCGCCTGCCACTGCATGCCCCGCCACCGCCGCGATCACCGGCTTCGACAGGCGCATGCGGGTCGGTCCCATCGGCGCGTCGATACTGAGCGGATTGAAATTCTGCGCCGGCGGCGTCGCGCGATTGCCCCGGCCGTCCGCCACGCCCTTGAGATCGGCCCCGGCACAGAAATAGCCGCCGTCGCCATAGAGCACCGCAACCGCGGCCTTCGCGTCCTTCTCGAACTCCACAAACGCGTGCGCGAGCGCTTCCGCGGTCGGCCGGTCGACCGCATTTCGCACCTCTGGCCGGTCGATGATGATGGTGGTCACAGGCCCGTCGTGATCGACCCGCACTGTGGGGTGCGATGTGGTGGGCTGATAGGCAGGACTGGACATGGCATTCTCCCCGCTTTGCGCATGCGCTGCCGATATTTCGGTCAGCCCGCAAGGCACCAAGCTTGACGCAGTTGGGGCGGGGGATAAAGGCGGATTTCAGCCTTTCCTTTACGGGCGAACGGGCATAAACCCCCCGCCATTCCCCCCACCGAAGGGCGCTTTTCCGTGACCAAGAGCCTCGACACTTTCAAATCCCGCCGGACCATGACGGTGGGTGGCAAGACCTATGTGTATTTCAGCCTCGCGGCGGCGGAGAAGAACGGCCTCAAGGGTGCGTCGAAGCTGCCGTATTCGATGAAGGTGCTGCTGGAGAACCTGCTGCGCTGGGAAGACGGGCAGACGGTCACCGCCGACGATATCCGCGCGGTGATCGCGTGGCTGGAAAACCGGAGTTCGGACCGCGAGATCGCATTCCGACCGGCGCGTGTCCTGATGCAGGACCTGACCGGCGTGCCGGCGGTCGTCGACCTCGCCGCGATGCGCGACGCGATGAAGTCGCTGGGCGGCGATCCGGAGAAGATCAATCCGCTCGCGGAAGTCGACCTCGTGATCGACCATTCGGTGATGGTCGATAATTTCGGCCACAAGGATTCGTTCAAGAAGAACGTTGTGATCGAATATGAGCGCAACATGGAGCGCTACCAATTCCTGCGCTGGGGTCAGCAGGCATTCGCCAATTTCCGCGTTGTGCCACCTGGCACCGGCATCTGCCATCAGGTCAATCTCGAGTATCTCGCGCAGACGGTATGGACGCGCAAGGCGAAGGACCCCAAGACCAACAAGACGGTCGAGTACGCGTTCCCCGATACGCTGGTCGGCACCGACTCCCACACCACGATGGTGAACGGCCTCTCCGTGCTCGGCTGGGGCGTCGGTGGCATCGAGGCGGAGGCCGCAATGCTCGGCCAGCCGATCTCCATGCTGATTCCTGAAGTGATCGGCTTCAAGGTTAAGGGCAAGCTGCGCGAAGGCTGCACCGCCACCGATCTCGTGCTCACCGTCACGCAGATGCTGCGCAAGAAGGGTGTGGTCGGAAAGTTCGTGGAGTTCTATGGCCCCGGCCTCAACGACATGACTTTGGAAGACCGCGCGACGATCGCCAACATGGCGCCGGAATACGGCGCGACCTGCGGCTTCTTCCCGGTCGACGCCGACACGCTGCGCTATCTGAAAGAGACCGCGCGCAAGCCGGCACGCGTAGCGCTGGTCGAAAAATACGCCAAGGCGCAAGGGCTGTTCCGCAACGCGAAGACTGAAGATCCGCTGTTCACCGACACGCTCGAACTCGATCTGGGCGACGTGGTGCCGAGCCTTGCGGGCCCGAGCCGTCCGCAGGACCGCGTGGCCCTGGACAACGCGGCGCACGAGTTCGCGTCCGCGCTGATGAACTTCTTCAAGAAAGAAGACGACGCCAACCGCCGCGTGAAAATCGAAGGCACCGACGTCACCATCGGGCATGGCGATGTGGTCATCGCAGCCATCACCTCGTGCACCAACACCTCCAACCCAAGCGTGATGATCGGCGCGGGGCTGGTAGCGAAGAAAGCGGTGGAGCGTGGTCTTCAGGTGCGGCCGTGGGTGAAGACCTCGCTTGCGCCGGGAAGCAAGGTTGTGACGGACTATCTGGATAAGTCCGGCCTGAACAAATATCTCGACAAGCTCGGCTTCCAGCTGGTCGGCTATGGCTGCACCACCTGCATCGGCAATTCCGGTCCGCTGCCGGAGCCGATCGGCAACGCGATCACCGAAGGCGACCTGATCGGCGCGGCCGTGATCTCCGGCAACCGCAACTTCGAAGGCCGCGTTCATCCGATGGTGCGCGCCAACTATCTCGCCTCGCCGATGCTGGTGGTGGCGTACGCGCTCGCCGGCTCGCTCAACATCGACCTCACGACGGAGCCGGTCGGCTACGACGACGAGAACGAGCCGGTCTATCTGAAGGACATCTGGCCGATCCCGCAGGAAATCGCCGCCACGATGCGCAAGGCGATCAAATCGTCCAGCTTCAAGGCACGCTACGGCAACGTGTTCGAGGGCGACGCCAACTGGCGTAAGGTGAAGATCAACAAGGGCCAGACCTACAGCTGGGACATCGGCTCGACCTATGTGAAGCACCCGCCGTATTTCGAAGGCATGACTCTGGAGCCGCAGCCGATCCGCGACATCGCCGGTGCGCGCATCCTCGCGCTCTTCGGCGACTCGATCACGACCGACCACATCTCGCCCGCCGGTTCGATCAAGCCGACGTCGCCGGCCGGCATCTATCTGACCGAGCACCAGGTGCGGCAACAGGATTTCAACTCCTACGGCGCGCGGCGCGGCAATCACGAGGTGATGGAACGCGGCACTTTCGCCAATATCCGCATCCGCAACGAGATGATGGGCGGCAAGGAAGGCGGCAACACCGTCTATTATTCGGAAGAGCACCCGTCGGGCCTGGAGATGTCGATCTTCGACGCGGCGCAGCGCTACAAGGCGGACGGCATCGATACCGTCGTCGTCGCCGGCAAGGAATACGGCACCGGCTCGTCGCGCGATTGGGCGGCGAAGGGGCCGAACCTTTTGGGCGTGCGCGCCGTGATCGCGGAGACCTTCGAGCGCATCCACCGCTCCAACCTCGTCGGCATGGGGATTGCGCCGTTCGTGTTCGCGGACGGCAAGACGCGCCGCGATTTCGTGCTCACGGGACGCGAGTCGATCACCATCCCGCCGTTCGCGGCGACGTTGAAGCCGCGCATGAAGATCACGGCGACGGTGACCTATCCGGACGGCAAGACGGCGGAGATGCCGATCTGGCTGCGCATCGATACCGCCGACGAGGTCGCGTACTTCAAGAACGGCGGCATCCTGCGCTACGTCCTGCGCAACCTGATGAAGGCGGCATGACCCGAACGGTCCGGTGAGCAGCCCGGCCTACACGCTTTTCCGGCAGGCGATCGAGCAGAAGAAGCAGATCGCCTGCACCTACCACGGCAAGCCGCGCGTCCTGTGCCCGGTCATTCTCGGGCATACGGACGGCCAGGAGAAAGCGCTCGTCTTCCAATTTGACGGGATGAGCGAGCGCGGTCTTCCAATCGGTGGAAACTGGCGGTGCTTTTTTCTGGCAGAAGTGAGCAGCGCGTCCTTGGGTGACGGTCCGTGGCACACCGGCGGCAGCCACCGGACAAGTCAGACCTGCGTCGCCGAGGTGGCGTTCGACGTGAACCCGGATAGCCCCTATGTCGGTAGAAAGAAGCGCTAGAGCCGCTGCGGCCCAGCACACACTGAAACCGTCATGGCCGCCCTTAGTGGCGGCCATCCATTGCCTTGATGCTGGCAGTGAGGCTCGCTGGCAGATACGGTGGTTATGGATGGCCGGTACGGCCTTCGGCCCGACCGGCCATGACGTTAGGGCTAGGTCGTCTATGAGCGAGGTGGGGAATCCGATCGCTCCTTACTCCGCAGATAACCTTTCAGATCGTCTAGAAGCTCTTCCGGCGACTCCCCGGCCAGAAACGCATGCTGACCCTGCATCCCAGGCTCGCGCTTCTCGGCAGTCATCGCGGCTTTACGAACGAGGTCGCGCTTCGTCATGACCGTCGGGCCTCTAGGTCATACTCTTAATAACAAACCGCTCGCGCAAACTCAGCTTCCCGTGCTCGTGTAGTGCGCGATGCCCGCGCGCCATCCGGCGAGACCGATTGCGAGGAATACGAAGCCCGTCGCCGGCGCGAGCGCGGCCAGCCACGGGGCGATGGTGCTGCGGCCCAGCACGAGCGCGACGGGGAAATAAAGCGAACACGCGATCGGCACGAAATAGATCAGGAATTTGCGGAACCACGACGCGTAGATGTCGAGCGGATATTGCGCTGCCGCTTCTCCGCCATAGGTGAGCGTGTTGGCGACTTCCAGCCCTTGGACGGTCCAGAACGACAGCGTGCCTTCGAACACCTTGAGCGCAAAGAAGAGGCTCGCGCCGCCGGCAATGCCCCAGAGCAGCAGCAGAATCTGAAACACGCCCCACTCCGGCTTCAGAATCGAGACTGCGACGACACCGGCCAGCACGCCCTGCGTCAGCCGCCCGGCCGACGAAAGCGCGAAATCGTGTCCGGTGATCTGGAGCGCCGTGCTGCGCGGACGCAGCAGGATGCGATCGAAATTGCCGGTCTTCACGAACAGCGGACCCACAACGTCGAAGCCGCGCGAGAGCCCGTCGGCGATTGCGAATGCGATGCTTGCAACCGCATAGAACACAGCGACCTCGCCGAATTTCCAGCCACCGATATGGTTGAAGCGCGCAAACAGCGCCCAGAGTCCGGCGAACTCGATGACCGTCACCAGGAATTGCGAGACGAGCCGGAACAGGAACGACGTCGGATAGAGCATCTCCGAACGCAGGCTGACCAGGATGTAGCGTCCGTAGAGCGCGAGACCGGTCATGCGCTAACTCCCCTGCATATCGATGCGCGCGATCACGCGCGCGAGCCACGCACGTCCGCCGAGACCGATCAGCACGATCCACAACGCCTGCGCCGCAAGGCCTTCGAGAGCATGCGTGCCGCTCAGATTGCCGAAGTAGATGCGATACGGAATGTCCGCGAGCCCGGCGAAAGGTTGCCAGAACAGGAACGGCTGCGCCCATCCGGGCATCAGCGCGAGCGGAATGATGAGGCCGGAAAACAGATTGACCAGGCTCATCGACAGCGCCGCGGCGCGTACCGTCTTCAGCGCCGTCACGACGACGTTGAGGATCACCGTCATCGCGGACGAGAGCAGGGCGGTCAGGCCGATCGACACGACGAACAGAACCGCAGCACTGGTGCTTGCCGGCATCTGCCATGCCCATTTGTGCAGGCCCAGCAGCGGCATCCCGATCGCGGCCAGCACGAACACAGGTCCGGCGCGCAGGCTTGTGTTTGCGATTCGCCACGCCAGCGCTCGGGCGAACCAAAGGAAGTAGGTGTCGATGGGCCGCAAGCGTTCGTAGCCCACATCGCCGCTGTTGGCGGCGTTGGCGATGTCCGGATCGGCAGCCCAGGGCAGCATCGCGAGGAAGGCCTGGCCCAACCAGACATAGGTGATGGACTGCGAGAGACTTATCGGCGCCTTGCCGGTCGAACTGGCATAGAACGCGGCCAGGATCATCACCCGGATGGCGCCGAACCAGAATTGCGTCGCAACCCCCGCCCACGCCGCAGTGCGGTACTGCAGCATCAGCGAAAAGCGCGCCGACAGCACCGCGAGATAGGGACGGGCAAGCGCCGGGTTCACGATTCCACCGCCCCGTGCAGCGCATAGAACCGCGCGATCACTTCCTCGATCTTGGGATCCTCGACCCGGATGTCCGCCACCGCATGATGAGAGGCGATTGCGTTGATCAGAACATGCGCAGGCATGCGGGCAGGATCGAACGCGAACTCCACGCTGCGGCCTTCGCGATGTTTCTCCGTTGCCCCGTCGAATCCGATCGCGCCGATATCTTCGGCAAATTCCACGATCAGCCGCCGCTCGCCCAGCACCTCGTCACGCATCGCCTCGAAGCTCGAGTCCTTCAGGAGCTTGCCGTTGCCGATGATGATCACCCGCTTCGCCAGGGCTTCGATGTCGTGCATGTCGTGCGTGGTGAGGATCACGGTCACGCCGCGTTCGCGATTCAGCATCTTCACGAAATCCCGCACCGCGAGCTTGGACACCGCATCGAGCCCGATGGTCGGCTCGTCGAGGAACAGGATGGAGGGGCTGTGCAGCAGCGCCGAGGCGATCTCGCAGCGCATGCGCTGGCCGAGCGAAAGCTGGCGCAGCGGCACGTCGAGCAGCGCCGAAATCTTGAGCATGTCGACCAGTTGGTCGCGCGAGCGCTTATAGTCGGCTTCCGGCACGCGATAGATGTCGCGCAGCAGTTCGAAGCTTTCGACGATCGGCAGGTCCCACCACAATTGCGTGCGCTGGCCGAACACCACGCCGATCCGCGCGACGTGGGCGATACGCTCCACCCAAGGTACCCGGCCGTCGACCGTGCAACGGCCGCCGGATGGACGCAGGATTCCCGACAGAATCTTGATGGTGGTCGATTTGCCCGCGCCGTTCGGACCGATGAAGCCCAGCAGTTCGCCGTGTTCCAGCGAAAACGACACCCGGTCGAGTGCGATGATCTCGCGGGTGCGGCGGTGGAAGAGTCCGCGCAGAGCGCCGGCGATGCCGGGATCGCGTTGGGCAATAGTGTACCGCTTGGACAGATCTTCGACGGTGATCTGGGCCATGGCGGACATCCGGAAAAAGGGCGCGGACGCTATGCGCGAGGCCTCGGCCGGTCAATCTGCGCGCGGCGCCGCCGACGCAACTCCCGTGCGACGTTGCGCCGATGTCACGGTCGGGCAACGGCCGCTGCATGCGAACCGCTTGCGATTCGTGCTTTTTCCGGGTGAACCAATCGGCGGCGTTGGCGCTATGCTTGTGCGAGCTTTGTGGCAAACTGCGCAAGGAACCGTGATCGGTCTCAAGACGACGTGAATAGTGCAACCCGGACCTTGGGCCTATACCCCGCCATATGATCTCCCCCGGTAAAATAGCGAGCGTTCTGGTTCTCCTCGCCGGATTTCTCGTGTCATCTCCGGCACTTGCGGACGAGTTCGTGCAGCGCCCGATCCTGGTGGAGTTGTTCACCAGCCAGGGCTGCAGCTCCTGTCCGCCGGCCGATGCACTGCTGGGCAAACTGTCCCAGCGGCCCGATGTGCTCGCACTAACCCTCCCCATCACCTACTGGGACATGCTGGGCTGGAAGGACACGCTTGCAACGGAGGCGAATACCAAACGGCAGAAGTCCTATGCCCAGGTCATGGGACATGGCGGGGTTTACACGCCCCAGATCGTCGTCGATGGCCTCAACGATTTCGTCGGTAGCCGCGAAAACGATGTGAAGACGGCCATCTCGGCCCGCCGCGGCTATCTCATGGCGATGCAGTCCCGCGAATTGCGCGAAACGATCGGCGACCGCGAATTGCTGCTGGATATTCCCGTGACGATGAGCGCCACGCCGGGCGAGGTACACGTTTCGATCGGTGCGGCGCGCGATCGCACCAGCCATGACGCCACCATCTGGGTGATGCGGCTGATGTCGCAGGCGACTGTGAAGATCGGCGGCGGCGAGAACGAAGGCCGCACGATCACCTATCGCAATGTGGTGCGCGATCTGCGGGCGGTCGGCATCTGGAAAGGACTGCCCGTCGTGCTCGACCTGCCGCGCGGCGAAACCGATGTGCCGCACGACAGCATCGCCGTCATCGTGCAGCAGGCGGGCTATGGCCGGGTAATCGGCGCCGCGATGCTCAGCCACTCCAGCTATTACGCCGAACAGTAAGCCGCTATCGTTCGCAGGCATGGCGCTTTTCTTCGATGCCGAATGGTTCGATGCGCAGCTTGCGGCGCGCCGTATGTCGCGCGCCGACGTGGCGCGCGCGCTCGGCCTGGGCGCAGAACAAATCGCCGAATTGTGGAAGGATCAGCGCGAACTATCCGTGCGCGATGTGCGCGCCTTGTCGGTCTTGCTCGGTTCGACCGTGCAGGAAATCGCCTTGCGCGCCGGCGTCTCGACACCGGTGCCGGCTGATCCGCCGGCCGATGCTACTGCGGCTCTGGCGGAATTGAACGAACGGCTGGCGCGCGTCGAACGCGGCCTGATCGAACTGAAGGCGCTCATCCTCGATCTGCGCGACAGGCCGCGATGACGATTGCGGGATTGCTGTTTGCCGTCGTGCTGGCGCTCACTGCCGTCTTGGCGGCGCTGATCGCGCGGCGCGCCGGACGCGATGCAAAGCTGTTCATCGACATCGCGGCTGCGGCATGGGCGGCGTTCGCTGTCGCGCAGGCGGCGTCTGGCTATCTCGGCACTGTGTTGGCCGCTGAGATTGCCCTGATCGCCAGTGCGATTGCACCGACGGCACTGTCTCTGGCCGTGTTCGCGAGGCTGGTGCGCGATCCTGCAGCCTGGCTCGTGCGTGCGGCGCTCGCCGCAAGCGCGATGGCGGGCGTTGCCGCAATGTGGTGGCCGTTGTTCGCGCTTCTGCCGCTCGTTGCGAACGTGATCGCATTGCTGGTGCTCGGCATCGCACGTTGGCGGTCGGGCGCGCGTGAAGCGTCGCTCATCCCTGCGTCGGCGGGTTCGCTCGCAGCCGGTGCGTCGGCCTTCCTGCATTCGGGACCGCAGGCGTTGTTGCTGTTTGCCGCGGCCAGCTTGCTCGGGATTGCGCTCGCGATTTCGCCGCCGTCAGATGTCCGTGTCGAACAGAAGCGCTGGGCGAGCCGCCGGCTCGCGGTACGCCGCAAACGCTGACTGGCCGTTCTGCTGGATGTGCGGCATCACCTGGCCGAGCAATTGTGCGACAAAAGGAGCGGTGAGACGCGGACCGTCCCAGCCCGGTGCTCTGCGCTCTGTGCCGGATCGGGACAATCGGCGATCCGCATGCGCAGTGCGCCGTTCCTGTCCCGCATCTTCGCGTGGCTCGCGTTCACCATGTAACGCGTTGCCTGCGCACGGCTTTTCAACGCGGCGCGAGGAAGCTGAGACACCTGCACCGACGATGCGCGGATGGGGAGCGATCGTCGTCATAACCAGTTCTTAGGCAAAACGCGCGCCGCAGGCTTCGGTTGGCGCGCAATGCCTTGGAGTTACGAGTTTTTTAAGCCGCATTGCGCATGATCCAACCCATAAGGCCGGCAAAGGCCAGATGGGTGGCGTGGTGGATCAGACGGTTCGGCAAAAATCCGTCGACAGCATCGGGAGCCTCGCAGAGCGCGGGGAGCTCGAGCGGACGAGGCTGGCGTTGCGTGCAGCCAGCGTGGCGGCGTTCGATTGGACGATCGCGGACGACCGCGTCTCCTGGGACGGCGCGATCGAAATCATCGAACATCATCGCGACGCGACGCGGCTCGAACGCGGCCAGGAATTTCTCGGCTGGATCAGTCCTGAAGCGCGCAGCAAGGTTCTCGCGCTGATCAACACCCGCGAAGCCGAGATCGCCCATTTCGAACTGGAAGCGGAAGCGGCGTCCGCGCTCGGTTCCGTCTGGCTGACGATCGTCGGCACACGCTTCCCGGGCGCCGGCGGTGTTGCCGAACGGCTGACCGGGCTGGTGCGCGAGACGACCGAAAAAGTGCGCGAGAAGCAGCGCCTTTCCTATCTCGCGACGCGCGACGAACTGACCGGCCATCTGAACCGCAACGCGCTGCGCACTTCGCTCGCCGATACGATCGATGCGGCGAAGGCCGAAGAGCGCACCTGCGCGCTGCTCGTCGCGTCCATCGACCGGCTCGCGATGATCAACGACGCCTACGGTTTCGACTCCGCGGACGAAGTGATCGTCGCGGTCGGCGAACGGCTCGCGCGCTCATTGCGCGGCAGCGACGTAATCGGCCGCACCGCGGGCAACAAGCTCGGCATCATCCTGCACAATTGCAGCGAGCGCGAGATTCCGATCGTCGCCGATCGCCTGCGCGGCATGGTTCGCAGCAAGGTGATCGAGACCCGCTCCGGCATGGTGTCCGCGACGATCTCGCTGGGCGCCGTATGGCTTCCCTCTGCCGCCTCGACGGCACAGGAAGCGATGCTGCGGGCGGAAGAAGCGCTCGAGCGGGCGCGCGCCAGCGGCGGCCGCGACGGCTTCGCGGTATACGCAAAGTCGCCGCAGCTCGAAACCGCGCGCCTGCGCCTGATGGGCATCGCCGACGAGATCGTGGCGGCGCTGCACGACCACCGGCTGATCTTCGCCTACCAGCCCATCGTCCACGCGCAGAGCCGCGAGGCGACGCACTACGAATGCCTGCTGCGGATGCGCCGCGAAGACGGCTCGATCGTATCGGCCGGTCAGTTCATTCCGGCGGCAGAGCAACTCGGCCTCGTCAGGCTCGTCGACCGCCACGCGCTCGAGATGTGCGTCGACACGCTCAAGAAGAACGCCGGCATCTCGCTGACCGTCAATGTCTCCGGCACCACGGCAGGCGATCCGTCCTGGCTGCAGTCGTTCGTCGAATATATCCGCCTGAACCGCGAGGTGGCGCATCGCCTGGTCGTGGAATTGACGGAAACCGCCGCCCTGCATCATTTCGAGGAGAACGCCCAGTTCGTCTCGCAACTGCGCCAGCTCGGCTGCCGCGTGGCGATCGACGATTTCGGCGCCGGCTACACCTCGTTCCGCAATCTGCAAATGCTGCGCGTCGACATGGTCAAGATCGACGGCGCCTATGTGCGCGACCTGTCGGCGTCGCCCGACAACCAGATCTTCGTGCAGACGCTGGTCGGCCTCGCCAAGAATTTCGGGCTGAAGACGGTTGCCGAATGGGTGGGCTCGGAAGAAGACGCCAAGCTGCTCGAAAGCTTCGGCGTGGATTACTTCCAGGGTTTCTTCTTCGGTGAGCCGCTGATCGAGCCGAAGTGGAACGCCGCCTAGCCGTCAGGAAAACGTCACCTGCCACTTGAGCAGGCGCGGTCCGCCGGCAAACACGTCGTCCTTTCCGCGGAACGAGAAGAATGTGCCGTCCAGCGCTTTGCGGCTGGCGCGCGAACTCGTGAACTTCGTGCGCTTCGGCCCCAGCATCTCGATATCGAACAGGGGAAAGAGCTCCGGTGCGCCGGCAACCGGTTTCTTGGGTGCTAGGTACACGCCAGGCCGCGGGTCCGCCTTTCCGGACGGTGTAGGACAGCCTTGCGAAGCCAGAATGTAGAAATCGCCGACCTCCACGATGCTGCGGAAGTGCCAATTGCCCGCGCCGATGAGGCGCGGCGCGAGCGGATCGGCGATCGGGCTGCGAAACACCCGCGCGCCCGCATCGCCCAGACGATCGTCCGTTCCCCAGATGATTTCATTTCCCTGCCAGGCGAGATCCGTCAGGCGAAACACGCTGCGCTGGAAAGTCTCGCCACCGGTCGAAAGGATTGTGCCGGCCTTTTCCGTGAGATCGTTCCAGCTGTCTCCATCGTCCCGTGAAATCCAGACGCGGGATTCCTCCGGCATATCTCCCGAGGTGAGCCACCACTCGCCGGGCACATCCGTCCGCGGCTGCAAGAAGTGGAAGTGGCGCATCGCGTTGCCCGGCCGTTCGAACACGGTTTCCCAGCTGCGAGCGCGGTCGCGGCTTCGGAGCACGCGGCTTCGCGCACGCCGGTTCGTGTTGTTCGGGTATTCCGCATACATCAGCGTACCGCCGGCGTGGCCCACGGCACGGCAACTGTGCCAGCGTTCGCCAAAGCCCGGCTTGCGATCGATGACGTGTCCATCGGCATCGACGATCAGCAGATCGTAGAACCCATGCTCTGCCTGGGACGCCGGCCGCGCCTGCGCCAGGAATTCGCCGTCACCAAGCGATGTGACGTTCGTCATATGGAGATTGGCGTCGCTCTTCAGGGTCACGGTTCGCCAATGCACACCGAGATCATCCGACACGGCGAAGCCCTTGCCGGTGGCTGCGAGCACCGTGCGAGTGGGTTCGCCCATTTCATTCATCGCATGTTCGGCAAACTCGAAGCCCTGAAATGCCGGCACGGACGGCAGCGACAGCCGCACCATGATCTGCGATGCCGGATAACCGGCGGGCAGGGCGAGTTTGTATTCCTTGCTTTGCGGCTGCTTGACGAGGGAAGCGAGCGCACCGGCGAGCCTGCGGCCCAGACTTGCCATGGCTTCCTCGCCGCTATGGGATGCGTATTATTTCCGCTCGCGCGCCAGCTCGGCAAGCTGTTTGCGCATCGCCTCGATCTCGCTTTTGAGATCGGAGATCTCTTCCGACTGCCGCGGCTTCACCTCCGCGGCGCCGTTGGCCTTGGGCGCTTCACTTTCGCCGCGCGCACCGGGCATGCCGAATGGCGAGAACACCTTCATCGCGCGCTCGAACATCGCAAGGTTCTGGCGCGTCATGTTCTCGATCACCTGGCTGCCGCCGCCGAACGCTTCGGCGATACGGTTGCGCATGCCTTCCTGGTTCTTGGTGAAGCTGTCCATGCTCATGTCGAGATAGCCGGGCACGAAGGCCTGCAGGCTGTCGCCGTAGAAGCGGATGAGCTGGCGCAGGAACTTGATCGGCAGGAGATTCTGCCCCTTCGCTTCCTCTTCGAAGATGATCTGCGTGAGCACGGAGCGGGTGATATCGTCGCCGGTGCGCGCATCGCGCACTTCGAATTCCGTGCCGTCCTTCACCATCTGCGCCAGATGATCGAGCGTCACATACGCGGATGTTTGCGTGTTGTAGAGCCGCCGGTTCGCATATTTCTTGATGATGACCGGACCGTCTGCGTTCGTTTCGCTCATGTGACCGTTTGCGTAAGCCGCTTCCCCGACGCCTCTACCGGGCGTTGCCGGAGGTGAGCACACATCACCTTCTACAGCCTGTCCAGTGCATTTTGAGCGGTTGCAGCATGATGCGTCCGCGAAGTTCCCTGACAACCCTTTGAAAAGGCCGGACAATATCGTGCCATTGTGGGGCTCTCGCAATCGCGGCATTTTCTCAGGCCACACTTAACAAAAAGCCCGGGAGTTGGTCATGGAAGAGGTCGTCGTCGTTTCTGCTGCGCGCACGCCGGTTGGTGCCTTCAATGGCGCCTTCGCCAATGTTGTCGCCCACGATCTCGGGAAGGCCGCGATCCAGTCGGTGATGAAGCGCGCCGATCTCAAGGGCAGCGATGTCAACGAAGTGATCCTCGGTCAGATCCTGACCGCTGCGCAGGGGCAGAATCCAGCGCGTCAGGCGTCGATCAACGCCGGCATTCCGGTCGAGACGCCGGCGTGGATCGTGAACCAGCTTTGCGGCTCGGGCCTGCGCGCGGTCGCGCTCGGCGCGCAGCAGATCGTGAACGGCGACGCGGCCATCGTGATCGCGGGCGGCCAGGAATCGATGAGCCAGGCGCCCCATGCAGCGTATCTGCGCGCAGGTCAGAAGATGGGTGCGATGGAGTTCGTCGACACCATGATCAAGGACGGTCTGTGGGACGCGTTCAACGGCTATCACATGGGTGTCACGGCGGAGAATGTCGCGCGCGAATGGCAGATCACCCGCGAGATGCAGGACAGCTTCGCCGTCGCGTCGCAGAACAAGGCCGAAGCCGCGCGCCGGTCGGGTCGCTTCAAGGATGAGATCGCGCCGGTCACCGTGAAAGAGCGCAAGGGCGAGAAGATCGTCGACACCGATGAGTACATCCGCGACGGCGTGACCCTCGAAAGCGTCAATGGCCTCAAGCCCGCATTCCAGAAGGACGGCACCGTCACCGCCGCCAACGCGAGCGGCATCAACGATGGCGCGGCCGCGGTTGTCCTGATGACGGCGAAGGAAGCGAAAGCGCGCGGTCTCACCCCTCTTGCGACCATCCGCTCCTGGGCGAGCGTCGGCGTCGATCCGAAGGTGATGGGTTCAGGCCCGATCCCGGCCTCGCGCAAGGCGCTGGAAAAGGCCGGCTGGAAACCGTCCGACCTCGATCTCGTCGAAGCCAACGAAGCGTTTGCCGCCCAGGCCTGCGCCGTCAACAAGGACATGGGCTGGGACACGGCGAAGGTGAACGTGAACGGCGGCGCGATCGCGATCGGTCATCCGATCGGCGCCTCGGGAGCGCGGGTGCTTGTCACCCTGCTGCACGAGATGGGCAAGCGCGACGCGCACAAGGGCCTCGCCACCTTGTGCATCGGCGGCGGCATGGGCATTGCGATGTGCCTGGAGCGCTGAAACTCGCCGCAACAAACATGCGTTGAAGTTCCTGCGTCAGAAATAACCTTTCCGTATACGAACGTCCGCGTTAGAAGAGACGTAGGGAAAACTTTTTGGGGAGACATCCATGGCACGCGTTGCAATCGTCACTGGCGGAACGCGCGGGATCGGCGAGGCGATCTCGGTCGCGTTGAAGGACGCCGGTTACAAGGTCGCCGCGAACTACATGGGCAATGACGAACGTGCCAAGGCGTTCAGCGAAAAGACGGGTATCCCCATCTACAAGTTCGACGTCGCCGATTTCGATGCCGTCTGCAGCGCGGTGAAACAGATCGCGAGCGACCTCGGTCCGGTCGAGGTCATCGTTAACAACGCCGGCATCACCCGCGACGCCACGATGAAGAAGATGGGACGCGGCGGCTGGGACGAGGTGGTGGATACCAACCTCGGCGGCTGCTTCAATCTCTGCAAAGCGGCATGGGACGGCATGCTGGAGCGCAGTTTCGGCCGCATCGTGAACATCGGCTCGATCAACGGCCAGGCCGGCCAGTACGGCCAGGTGAACTACGCCGCAGCGAAGTCCGGCATTCATGGGTTCACGAAGGCGCTGAGCCAGGAAGGCGCGTCCAAGGGCATCACGGTGAACGCGATCGCGCCCGGCTATATCGATACCGACATGGTGGCCGCCGTGCCGCCGAACGTGCTGGAGAAGATCGTGGCCAAGATCCCGGTCGGCCGTCTCGGCAAGGCGCATGAGATCGCGCGCGGGGTGCTGTTCCTGGTGGCCGACGACGCCGGCTTCGTGACCGGCTCGACCATGTCGATCAACGGCGGCCAGCATATGTACTGAAAGGTATTCACCCTCCCCTTGGGGGCTTGAGGGAGGGTCGAAAACCCGAAGGATTTTCGGGGCGGGGAGAGCGGTGCGTGTGATAGCCCCTCCCCGAAATTTGCTACATTGCATTTCGCAAATTTCGACCCTCCCTCAAGGGGAGGGTGGAGTCGCTTTCTCCTTTCATGACCTTGCACGCACTCACCGTGGACCGGCTGACCTGCATACGTGGCGGGCGGCTGGTGTTTCGCGATTTGTCGTTCGAACTGGCGCACGGTCAGGCGCTGGCGCTCGAAGGCGCGAACGGCGCCGGCAAGACGTCGCTGCTGCGCATGCTTGCGGGATTCCTGGCGCCGGTTGCCGGCAAGGTCGTTCTGCACCAAGACGATACGCAGATCGCCGAAGGCGAGACCCGCGCCAAACGTATCGGCTGGCTCGGCCATCTCGACGCCGCCAAGCCGCAGATGCGCGTTGGCGAAGTCCTGCAGTTCTTCGCACGCTTCTACGATGCCTCCGCTTCCGAAAGTGACATCACCGCTGCGCTCGAAGTGGTAGGACTGGTGCGGCTCGCCGATCTGCCATGTCAATACCTGTCGGCAGGGCAGAAAAAGCGCCTCGCACTCGCGCGTTTGCGTCTCTGTGCGCGGCCGTTGTGGCTGATGGACGAACCGCTTGCCGCACTCGATGCCGCCGGCAAGACCTTGGCCGCCGCGATGATCTCCGCCCACTGTAAAGACGGCGGCATGGCGGTGATCGCCACCCACGAACCGCTCGGCATCGCAAGCGAACGGCTGCCACTGAGCGGTGCGGGATGAGGGTGTGTGCCAATCCACCCCTCCACGCGAAGCGTTGGAGGGGTCTGAGCGAAGCGAAGGGGGAGGACCTTGCGCGGCGGAGCTGCGCTCGTTTGGCCGTATCCACTCGGTGTCTCACACCGAGGAAGAAGCGCGCTTCGCTCGCTAAGGTCCTCCCCCGCGCTCCGCGCGACCCCTCCAGCGCGCTTCGCGCGTGGAGGGGTGGATGATCGCGCTTCTCCTTCGCGACGTGCGGCTTGCGTTTCGGGCGGGTGGCAGTGCGATGCTGGCGCTGGCGTTCTTCGCGAGCGTCGTCACCTTGGTGCCGCTGGGTGTGGGACCGGATCTGAAACTGCTTGCGCGGATCGCGGGTGGCATTCTGTGGATTGCCGCGGTGCTTGCCGCACTCCTCGCGCTCGACCGGTTGTTCCAGGCGGACTACGATGACGGCACGCTCGATCTTCTGGCGTTGGGACCATCGTCGCTCGAGAGCACCGCCGCCGCGAAGATCGCAGCGCACTGGCTGACGACCGGGTTGCCGCTCACCGTGCTGTCGCCGCTGCTCGCGATCCTGTTCGGGTTACCACCACAGGCGATCCTGCCACTCTTCGTCTCGCTCCTGATCGGCACGCCCGCCGTGAGTGCGATCGGCGCGATCGGCGCGGCGCTCACGGTTTCGATCCGCCGCGGTGGGCTCATCCTGCCGCTGATCGTGTTGCCGCTGCTCGCGCCCGTGGTGATCTTCGGCGCCGGTGCGGTGGATGCGGCGCTGGACGGCGTTGCCAACGGCGCATTGTGGTTTCTGGCCGCGATCGCGTTTGCCGCGGTGATGCTGTCGCCGTTCGCAGTTGCAGCAGCCGTGCGGCTCAACATCTCAGGATAGACCGCGATGCTTGCTCCCTTTCCGGTCACGGCCTAGAGCGGCGCCATGTTCGCACTCGCAAACCCCAAGCGGTTTCTGGACGCAAGCGGGCGCTGGCTGCCGTGGCTCGCGAGCGCCTCGGCGATCCTGCTGGCGGCGGGATTGTATCTCGGCCTGTTCGTGGCGCCGCCGGAGCGCTACCAGCACGACACGGTGCGTATCATGTTCATCCACGTGCCGGCCGCGTGGACCGCGATGATGTGCTACGGCCTGATGGCGGCGGCGTCGCTCACCGGTCTGGTGTGGCGTCACCCGCTGGCGGACGCGGCCGCGAAAGCCGCGGCGCCCCTTGGCGCCGTTTTCACGGCGTTGGGTCTCATCACCGGATCGCTGTGGGGACGGCCGACCTGGGGCACCTATTGGGTGTGGGATGCGCGGCTGACCTCATTCCTCGTTCTGCTGTTCCTCTATCTGGGCTACATCGCGCTGTGGAACGCGATCGAGGACGAAACGCGCGCCGCGCGGGCTGCTGCGATCCTCGCGCTGGTCGGCGCGGTCAACCTTCCGATCATCGAGTTCTCGGTCGACTGGTGGAGCACGCTGCATCAGGGTGAAAGCATCATCAGGATGGACGGTCCTGCGATCGCGCCCGTGTTCCTGTGGCCGCTCGGCTTCATGGCGCTGGGCTACACGATGCTGTTCCTCACGCTCTGGATCGTCCGCATACGCACGGAAATCGTCGAGCGCCGCACCCGCGCCCTGCTCCTTGGCAACATCGCATGAGCGGCTTCTTCGCGATGGGCGGCTACGCGGCCTTCGTCTGGCCGGCCTATGCCGCAACTGCGATCGGGCTGGGCGGCGCGATCCTTTTCACCTGGCAGAGCTGGCGCGCGGCACGCCGGCGGCTGGCGGCCCTCGAAGCGGAGCGGCCATGAAGCGCGCGCTGTACGCTCTGCCGTTCCTGGTGTTCGTCGCGCTGGCGATCGCCTTCTACATGAGCCTCAACGGTCCGGCGCCGGACGTTCTGCCGTCTGCGATGATCGGCAAGCCTGTGCCGGCCAGAGCCTTGCCCGCGCTCGATGCGGCGACGCAAGGGTTCTCGCCGCGCGATCTCACCGGGCACGTGACCGTCGTCAATGTCTTCGCGTCGTGGTGCATACCGTGCCGCGCGGAGGCGCCGGCGCTGGCGCAACTCGCCGCGGACAAGTCGATCGCGCTCTATGGCTTCGTTTATAAGGACAAGCCGGAAGCGGCGCGCGGTTTCTTGAACGAACTCGGCGATCCGTTCGCGCGCATCGGCCTGGATGCCGACGGCAGCACCGCCATCGACTGGGGCGTCTACGGCGTGCCGGAGACGTATGTGGTCGATGCGAAGGGTATCATCCGCGAGCGCTTTGTCGGGCCGCTGGACGCGAACGCGCTTTCGACCGTGATCGAACCGGCCATCCAGCGCGCCCGGATATAACGATCCGATCTTCAGATTTCGGAAACCATGTTCTGCAATGGTCGCACCATGCAGATCAGTGCGTCCAACCTTCTTGTCGCCGGCCAGCAGCAGCCTCGACCGGCGCAGCAGGCATCCGCGACTCCGCAGACGCCGGACGATGGGTTCGAGGCACTGCTCTTCAAACCTGCGGCATCATCGGTGAGTGCCGCCGCTCCCGCTGCGAGCGGTCCGGCACAGGCCTATTCGGCACCGAAAGCGCCGGGTTCAACTCTCGATATTCGGGTTTGAAATTAAGCGCTTAGCGGTCCCAATACATCGGCTGTCATCCCGGTCAAGCAGAGCGAAGCGTAGCGCGCGCCGGGACCAATTGGGCAGGCCGGACGGTGACGCAAAGTATGTGGAGGAATGGGTCCCGGCGCTGCGCTTCGCTACGGCCGGGATGACATCGATGTTTGGTTTTATCCCCGCCGCCGGCGGACGCGGCCGTTTGGCTTGGGTTCGCCGTCCATCGCATCGGCACCATGTGCCACGGTCTGCAGCATTTTCACGAAACGCGCACGCTCCGGCGCGGGCAGCGTCTCGAGCAACGCACGCTCCGCGCGGTCGGAGGCGGAGCGCGCAGTGCGCAACGCCTTGCGTCCGCCGGGCGTGATCGCGACCGCATTGGCGCGCATGTCGCCTTCGGTGCGTTCGCGCGAGATCAGTCCCCGTTCCAGCATGCGCCGCACCATCTCCGCCAAGGTCGAGCGGTCGATGCCCGTCATCTCGACGAGCGCGGTCTGGCTGACGCCTTCGTTGTATTCGAGGGCAGCGAGCACGGTGAACTGCTGCTTGGTCAGTTCGTTCGAGCCTGCCTCGCGCGCGTAGAGTTCGCTGTAGAATTGCTGGACACGGCGGATGAGATGCGAGGGAGCTTCTGCCAGTTCGAAATGATGACCGTTGGCTTTGCGCGCACCCTTCATATGTCCCACCCCATCCAGAAAATGTGCCGGCTTTGCGCCGGTCGATCCAGAAATCTGTTCCCGTTAAAACGCCGGGTTTTTGTTTACACGTGCCCCTCGGCAGGAAGCTTAGACGAAAGCCGTGCGCGTGAACAACAGACTTCTAGCGTTCCGTGTGATTCATCGCAACGAAACATCGTGATGAATCTTCCGTTCTGCCGGTCATTGCGGCAAGCTCATGATCCTCATGACTGAAAATCGACCACGCCGCATCCCGCCGCCGCCTGCACCGCACTTCGTGCGACGCGTTCCGGATGGAGACACCCTGGAAAGATATGTCTGCGGCGACTGCGGCCACGTCTATTATACCAATCCGAAGATCGTCGTCGGTTCCGTCGTCACGTTCGAGGACAAGCTGTTGTTGTGCCGCCGCGCGATCGATCCGCGACGCGGCTTTTGGACGCTACCGGCAGGCTTTCTCGAGGAACACGAAACGCCGGAAGACGGCGCGCGCCGCGAAGCGCAGGAAGAAGCCGAGGCGGACATACAAATCAATGCGTTGCTGGCCGTCTATGCGGTACCGCATATCAGTCAGGTGCAGTTGATGTATCGCGCGACGATTGCGAAGCCGAAATTTTCCGCCGGTGTGGAAAGCCTCGACGTCCGGTTGTTCGATTGGGACGATATCCCGTGGAGTGAGCTTGCGTTCCCCAGTGTGAAGTGGGCGCTCGAACATTACAAAGAGAGCAAAGAGGCCAAGGTCTTCGCGCCGTTCACGAATCCGCCAGACGAGTTGTTCGGCATGCGCTGACGCGCGCCCGTCAGGCGTCCTGTTTTTCTTCGATGTGGTGTCTGGTGATCAGCGGCGCTTGCGCTAGGCTGAACAGGATCATCAGTGGAATGACACCCCAGGTCTTGAACGTGACCCAGGTGTGTTCGGAAAAACTGCGCCATACGATTTCATTCAGGGTTGCGAGACACAGGAAGAACACACCCCAGCGCAGGGTGAGTTGCCGCCACCCGGTTTCGGTCAGTTCAAAACCCATCTCCAGAATATACTTGATGAACAAGCGGTTGAACGCGAGCCCGCCGAGCAGCACCAGTCCGAAGATGGTGTAGAGGATCGTCGGCTTGATCTTGATGAACAGGCTGTTGTGCAGATAGAGCGTCAGCCCGCCGAAGATCATCACGATGACAGCGGTCACAATCGCCATCGGCGACAGCCGGCGCTCCAGCCAGTAGCCGATGCCGAGCGCCGTGAGGATCGCCACCATAAAGACCGCGGTAGCGGCATAGATGCCGAAGAACTGATAGACCCCGAAGAACACGAACAGCGGTCCGAGGTCGAGCGCGAGGCGCCTGAGATGGGCGGCAACGGCCTGTTTGTCTTCGTTCATGTCGCGCCCGTGAGTGCCCTGGAGAAATTGGTGGCGTCGAACACCTGAAGATCGTCCTCGCCTTCGCCGACGCCGATGAAGTGCAGGGGGATACCGAATTTCGCGGCAAGCGCGATCAGGATGCCGCCTTTTGCGGTGCCGTCGAGCTTGGTCATCACGAGTCCGGTCAACGGCACGATATTTTTGAACGCTTCCACCTGATTGATCGCGTTTTGGCCTGTCGTTGCGTCAAGCACGAGCAGCACCGCGTGCGGCGCGGTTGGATCGAGCTTGCGAATGACACGCACGATCTTTTCCAGCTCGGCCATCAGCCCGGTCTTGTTCTGCAGGCGGCCGGCGGTGTCGATCAGCAGCACATCGGCGTTGCTGGCGCGCGCCTTCTCCAGCGCCTCGAACGCGAGACCAGCCGCGTCGCCGCCGGTCTTGCCGGACACCACCGGCGCACCGGTGCGCTCGCCCCAGACTTTCAGCTGTTCGATTGCCGCGGCGCGGAACGTGTCGCCAGCCGCCATCACCACGCTCGTGCCTTCGCGTGCAAGGCGCTTGGCGATCTTGCCGATGGTGGTGGTCTTGCCGGTGCCGTTCACCCCGGCAACCAGCACGACAAACGGTTTATGCGCGGTATCGATCGCGAAAGGTTTTTCGATCGGCTGCAGGAACTTGAGGATTTCGCCGGCGAGGATGTGACGCAGATCATAGTCGCTCACCATGGTGTCGTAGCGGCCACGGCCGACACCGGCGG
Organism: Rhizomicrobium sp.; assembly: GCA_036490455.1. Lineage (GTDB taxonomy): Bacteria > Pseudomonadota > Alphaproteobacteria > Micropepsales > Micropepsaceae > Rhizomicrobium. The sequence goes on along the minus strand of DASXDS010000042.1, from coordinate 94,417 downwards.
CAATCTCGGCTGCCTGCGCCGCACCGGCATCGACCTTGATCAGCGCGTCTTCCAGTTCTGCCAGCGTGGTGGCGTCCAATTTCTTCTGCAGCAGCACATTGGCGAGGCCGAGGGTGCCTTTGCTCTTGGAAAGACCTTCCTTCAACCGCTCGAACAGGGTCAGCGGCGGCGGGGCTTCGCCGAATGTTCTCATGAGAGGATTTCTGCTGCCAGATGGGTGGGTGTGGCGCCGGCGATGCGCGCGCGCACGAAACTGCCGGGTGCGGCGTCGCCGTCGAACCGCGCAGGCGCGAAACAGGCGGTGCGTCCGATGGTGGGTTTCTCGACCAGCAGGGTCTGTTCGGTGCCTTCGAGAGAAGCGAGACGCGCGGCCAGCGCCTTTTCGCCTTTCGCGCGCAGCCGGGCCGCGCGTTCCTTGCCCATGGCGCGGTCGACCTGCGGCATCCGCGCCGCCGGCGTGCCTATGCGCGGGCTGAACGGAAAAACGTGCAGGTATGTCAGTCCGGCATCGTCCACCAGCTTCAGCGTGTTTTCGAACATCTCTTCGGTTTCGGTCGGAAAGCCCGCGATGAAATCGGCGCCGAACACGACCTCGGGCCGTAACCGCCGCACCGCGTCGCAGAACGCGATGGTGTGGGCGCGGGAATGGCGCCGTTTCATCCGCTTCAGGATCATGTCGTCGCCGGACTGAACGGAAAGATGGAAATGCGGCATCAGCCGCTCTTCTTCCGCGATCGCCTGCATCAGCGCATCGTCGGCCTCGATGGAGTCGATGGAGGAGATGCGCAGGCGTTTCAGCTCCGGCACCAGTTTCAGGATCTTCCGCACCAACTGGCCCAGCGTGGGCGTGGCCGGAAGATCGTGACCGTAGCTCGTGAGATCGACGCCGGTCAGCACGATCTCCGCAAAGCCCGCCTCCACCAGGCGACGCGCTTCCGCCACCACTTCGCCCACGCCCACGCTGCGTGAATTTCCGCGGCCATAGGGGATGATGCAGAACGTGCAGCGATGGTCGCAGCCGTTCTGCACCTGCAGGAAGGCGCGGGCCCGGCCGTCGAACGAGTCCACCAGCTGCGACGCGGTTTCCTTCACCGACATGATGTCGTTGACCCGCACCCGCTCGGCGATGCCGAACGCGGTGTAGGATTTCGCGTCGAGCTTTTCAATGTTGCCCAGCACCGCATCGACTTCCGGCATCGCGGAATACGTATCCGGCTCGGTCTGCGCAGCACAGCCGGTGACGATGATCTTTGCACCCGGATTGCTGCGGCGGAGCTTGCGGATGGTCTGGCGCGACTGGCGCACCGCTTCCACCGTCACCGCGCAGGTGTTGACCACCACCGCGTTGTCGAGGCCGGCTTCGCCGGCGCGGGCGCGGATCGCCTCGCTTTCATAGGCGTTGAGGCGGCAGCCGAAGGTGACGACCTCGAGGCTCATGCGGTGAGCGCCGTCAGATCGACCTCGCCGCGATAGGCGAGGGTGGCGGGTCCCGTCATCAGCATGTGGTCGTCGGCGCGCCACTCTATAAGGAGTTGCCCGCCATCAAGCGTCACGGTCACCTTGCGGTCGGTGAGCCCGCGCCGCATCGCGGCGATCGCCGACGCGCACGCGCCGGTGCCGCAGGCGCTGGTGATGCCGACGCCACGCTCCCACACCCGCATGCGCAAGGCGTTACGCGTCTGCACAGTGGCAAACTCCACATTTACCCGCGCGGGAAACAGCGGATGGTGTTCGATCTGCGGTCCAAGCTTGGCAAGCGGCACGGCCTCGGTGTCATCGACAAAGATCACACAATGCGGATTGCCGGTGGCGAGCGCCGAGGCGGTGAATGGGGTGCGGTCCAGCGCGAAGCCGTTCGTATCCACCTCGCGGGCGAGCGGAATCTTCTTCCAGTCGAACTCCGGCCGGCCCATGTCCACGGTAACGAGGCCGCTGCCCGCATCGCTGCACGCGAGAAGCCCGGCCGGCGTGTCGATCTTCACGCTGGCCACATCGCGCTCTTCCATCAGGAGCTGCGCGACACAGCGGGTGGCGTTGCCGCAGGCTTCCACTTCGCCACCGTCGGCGTTGAGGATGCGCATCGTGGCATCGGCGCCATTAGCGCTCCGGCCGATCACAATCACCTGATCGCAGCCGATCCCGAAACGGCGGTCCGCGACCGCTTTTGCGGTCGCCGCGTCAAGCGCGACGGCGGCGTTTCGCGCATCGAAGACGGCGAAATCGTTGCCCAGTCCATGCATTTTGAGGAATGCGGTCATTGGGCGGCTATATAGGCGCTGCGTCCCCGCGGGGCCAGTGCGGCGGTTGATCTCCTGTTGACCGGGATACCCGGCGCTCGCCACTGTTCCGTTCGGGGGATCGACATGAAACGTGCGCTCTGGATCGCCGGTTTGGGGGTGGCGCTGGCCGTGGGCGCACAGGCAACAGGAGCCAAGGTGGACGATCCGTATCTCTGGCTGGAAGACATTCACGGCGCCAAGCCGCTCGAATGGGTTCAGGCACAGAACGCGCGTACCCGCGCGGAACTCGAGGCCGATCCGCGCTATGGCGAGGACTACGCGACCGCGCTCGGCTTCCTGGATGCGCAGGACCGCATCCCCTACGCCCGTTTCGACCACGGCATGGCGTACAATTTCTGGCAGGACGCGCAGCACCCGAAGGGCATCTGGCGGCGCACCACCATTGCCGATTACCGCAATGCCGCACCCAACTGGGAGATCCTGCTCGATATCGACAAGCTTGCGGCCGATGAGAAAGAGAACTGGGTATTCGAAGGCACCGACTGCACCGCTTCCGGCAAACGCTGCCTGATCTCGCTGTCGCGCGGCGGCGGCGACGCGCATGTGGTGCGCGAGTTCGATATCGCAACGAAGAGTTTCGTGCCGGATGGCTTCACCCTGGCCGAAGCGAAGTCGGGCGCCACGTTCGCCGACGACGACACCGTGCTGTTCGCAACCGATTTCGGGCCCGGCTCGCTGACCACGTCGAGCTATCCGCGCATCGTGAAACAGTGGAAGCGCGGCCAGAAGATCGCCGGCGCAAAGACCGTGTTCGGAGGTCCGGTGACGGATATCGGCTCCAGCCCGTTCGTGATCCGCAACGCCGACGGCATCGTGCCGCTGATCTCGCGTGCGCCGAGCTTCTTCACCGCGGAGTATTATGCGGTGAAGCCGGACGCCACGACTGCGAAGCTGCCGCTGCCGTTGAGCGCGGTGATGCAGGGTCTGGTGCGCGGCCAGTTGCTGCTCACCTTGCGGGAGGACTGGGCAGTCAACGGCCAGACCTATCCGAAAGGCGCGCTGCTCGCGCTCGCCTATGCGCCGCTTGGAGCTGGCACGGTGGCGCCGGTGCACACTCTCTATGCGCCCGGACCGCGCGAGAGCGTCGAGTCGGTCGCGACCGGCGATGGCGTCGTTTACGCCTCGATCTATTCCAACGTCACCGGCAGCATCCATGTGTTCCGTCCCAACACGGACGGGACCTGGAGCGATAAGAAGCTCGACCTGCCGGCCAACGGTTCGACCGGCATCGCGACGGTGAACGACTACGGCCCGGAAGCGGCGTACAATTTTCAAAGCTATCTGGTCCCGCCCACGCTATATTTCGACAGCGGTTCGGATACGCCGGAGCCGATCAAGTCGCTTCCCGCACGGTTCGATGCCTCGGACCTCGTGACCGAACAGTTCGAGGTTGCCTTCAGCGACGGCGTGAAGATCCCGTACTTCGTCACCCGGCCGAAGGCTCTGAACGGCCCTGCGCCCACTGTGCTCTACGGTTATGGCGGGTTCGAGGTGTCGCAGACACCCGGCTACTCCGCGAATTTCGGCAAGCTGTGGCTCAACCGCGGCGGCGTCTATGTCGTCGCCAACATCCGCGGTGGCGGCGAGTTCGGTCCGGCGTGGCATGACGCGGCCCTACTCGCGAACCGGCAGAAGGCGTTCGACGATTTCGCCGCCGTCGCCGCCGATCTGGAGAAACGCGGCCTCACCACGCCGAAACAGCTCGGCATCATGGGCGGCTCGAACGGCGGGCTGCTCGTCTCCACCGTGATGACGCAGCATCCGGAGCTCTTGGGTGCCGTGGTGTGCCAGGTGCCGCTGATCGACATGATCCGCTACACCCAGATCGGCGCGGGTGCGTCATGGGCCGCGGAATACGGCGATCCGGCCGATCCGAAAGCGCGTGCCTGGATCGCGAAATACTCGCCCTATCAGAATGTGAGCGCTGGGGAGACTTATCCGCCGGTGCTGTTCGTCACCGCGACCAGCGACGATCGGGTGACGCCGGTGCACGCGCGCAAGATGGCGGCGAAGATGGAAGCGCAGGGCCACGACGTACTGTTCTATGAGAACACCGACGGCGGCCACTCGGCAGCCGCCAACCACAAACAGAACGCCGAGATGTGGGCGCTGTCGTTTGTCTACCTGAAGCGCAAGCTGGGGCTGAAGTGAACTTCCATCTCAATCAAACAAAACTGTCATCCCCGGCGAGTGCGTGTGCGTCAGCACATGCACGAGGTGAAGGGGACCCAGGACAAGCCATATCTCAGCTACTTGATCGTGAGCGCTCTGCTCTTTCTGAACCACTGAACAGATTGCTTATGCTAGGTCCCCTTTACCTCGCGGCCGCGCCTTTGCGCGTCCACTCGCCGGGGATGACAGCTGTACTTTTGAAATAGGGAGAACATCGTGCGGTCATTCGTATGGGGTCTGGCGGCGTTGGCCGCGGCGGGCGTGGCGGTCGCTGAGACGGACAGCGATCCCTATCTCTGGCTCGCCGACATCCACGGCGCGAAGGCGATCGCGTGGGCGGAAGCGCAAACCGCGAAGAGCAACGCGCTGCTCAAGGCCGATCCCACCTACAAGCAGGACTACGACATCCTGCTCAAGGCGCTGAACACCAACGATCGCATCCCACAAGTCGAACTGCACCGTGCCGACGCCTACAATTTCTGGCAGGATGCGAGCCATGTGCGCGGCATCTGGCGTCGCACCACCATCGCGGACTATGCGAAGCCCGAGCCCAACTGGGACACATTGCTCGATGTCGACAAGCTCGACGCGGCGGAGAATACGCAGTGGGTGTGGCAGGGCGCCGATTGCGCGCCGAAGAGCACGCGCTGCCTGATTCAGCTGTCGCCGGGCGGTGGCGATGCGGCGACGATCCGGGAATTCGACCAGAAGACGAAAAGCTTCATGAAGGGCGGCTTTACCCTGCCGGTTGCGAAGCTGCAGGCGGCCTATGTCGACGCCGATCACGTGCTTTTCGCGACCGATTTCGGTCCCGGCACCATGACCAAGTCGAGCTATGCCCGCATCGTAAAGCTGTGGACCCGCGGCCAGAAGATCGCCGACGCGAAAACCGTGTACGAAGCAACGGTCGACGACATCGCGGCGAGGCCCGCCGTGTTCCACGGGCCGTACGGCACCATCGCGCTGATCGACCGCAATCTCACGACCTTCACCAGCGAGTTTTATTTTCTGCTGCCGGGCGGCGGCACGATGAAACTGCCGCTGCCACCGGGTGCGAACATCGCCGGTGTCACCAACGGAAATCTGATTTTCACCTTGCGCGACGCCTGGACGCCGCCCGGCCAGACGGAAGCCTTCCCGCAAGGCTCGCTGATCGCGTTCCCGGTGAAGCCGTTCGCGCTGCAGAAGATGTTGCCCAGCTTCACGCTGCTATTCACGCCGGATGAACATGGCGCGATCGACAGCGTCGGTGCCGGCCGCGATGCGGTTTATGCCTCGATCTACGAGGACGTCACCGGTTCCGTGCATGCGTTCAGACCGACACCCGACGGCACCTCGAGCGATACCAAGCTCGACCTTCCGGCCGGCGGTTCGACCACCGTGGTCGCCACCAACAACGAAGGACCGGAAGCGCAGTTCACCTATGAAAGCTTCCTGACGCCGCCGACGCTTTACCAGACCGATGGCACAAAGGTTGCGGCGATCAAATCGCAGAAGCCGCTGTTCGATGCGAGCAACCTCGCCGCCGATCAGTTCTGGGCGACCTCGAACGATGGCACAAAGGTGCCGTATTTCCTGATCCATCCCAAGAATGCGAAAGGCCCGATCCCGACCATCCTCTATTCCTATGGCGGGTTCGAGCTGTCGTTGACGCCCTGGTACTGGAACGATGGCCACCGGCCGCTCTACGCCGGCGACACCTGGCTCAACAAGGGCGGTGCGATCGCCGTCGCGAACATCCGCGGCGGCGGAGAGTTCGGGCCACGCTGGCATCAAGCGGCGCTGAAGGAAAACCGTCAGAAGGCGTTCGACGATTTTGCAAGCGTGGCAAAAGACCTCGAAGCCCGTGGCCTCACCACGCCGGCACAGCTCGGCATCGTCGGCGCCTCCAACGGTGGCGTGCTCACCACCGTGACAATGACCCAGCATCCCGAGCTGCTGCGCGCCGTGGTGAGCCAGCGTCCGCTGGTCGACATGCTGCGCTATACCCATTACGGCGCGGGCGCGAGCTGGATCGAAGAATATGGCGATCCCGACAAGCCGGCAGACCGCGCCTACATCGAAAAATACAGCGCTTATCAGAACGTGAAGCCGGATGTGAAATATCCCTCAATCCTCTTCATCACCGAAACCACGGACGACCGTGTGACGCCGATCTGGGCGCGCATGATGGCGGCGAAGATGGAGGCGCAGGGCCACGACGTGCTGTTCAACGAATCCGAAGAAGGCGGCCACGGCCCCGGCTCGACCAACACCGCCCAGGCGGAGATGTGGGCGTTGAGCTATACGTATCTGGGACGCGAGTTGGGTCTTAAATAAACCAATCCTGTCATCCCCGGCGAGCACGTGTGCAACGGCACGCGTGCGAGGTGAAGGGGACCTAGGATAAGCCGCATCAGTGCTTTCAATTTGAGCAACAGTAGATTCGGCAATACCGAACATACTGCTCATCCTGGGTTCCCTTTACCTCGCGGCCGCGCCTCCGCGCGCCCACTCGCCGGGAATGACATTTATTTTTGAGAGCGAGAAGTGAAGTTGAAATTTCCCCTCATCGCATACTGCGCACTCGCAGCGGCCCTCGTCGCGTTGCATGTCACCGTGCTGCACCTGTTCGGGCAGCCGTGGATTTCGGCGAGCGGGCGCATCCTTTTGTGGGTGAACGATCCGTTCAGTCCGGAGATGTCGCAGCAGCTCGCCGACTGGTACAGCTTCTCGCACATCATCCACGGCTTCATCTTCTATGGTCTGCTGCACCTCGCGTTCCCGCGCCTGCCGCTTGCCGCGCGATTGCTTATCGCGATGAGCATCGAGATCGGCTGGGAGATCACGGAAAACTCGCCGGCCATGATCCAGCATTATCGCCAGCAGGCGCTTGCGGTCGGCTATCGCGGCGACAGCATCCTCAACTCGCTGTCCGATGTCTTCATGATGTGCACCGGCTTCTTCGTCGCCTCACGCTTGCGTGCGCGTTACGTGGTGGCGATCGCGTTGGCGTTCGAGATCTTCACGGCCATCACCATCCGCGACAACCTCACGCTCAACATCATCAACCTGACCATGCCACCCGACTGGGCGCCGATCAGAGCAATCCACGATTGGCAGGCGAAAGAGGCGTTCGTTCCCCACCACGCCTAGCCGCTCGGTATTTCCCCTTGCGACTACAGCGCCGGCGTTTTCGGCAGCGGATCGCCGGCGTTGGTGTTGTCGGTGATCTGGTTGGTGCCGTAGCTGCTCACCGACGCGCCACCGGTTATCTTGACGCCGGTGTGGTTTCCGGAGATCAGCGAATTTCCGATCCGCAGGGCGGTGCCGGCGCCGCTACCGATGAGGCCGGTATTGTTGCTGGAAAGCGTCGAGCGTGTGACGTTCACGATGTCCGGCTGCGCGTTTGCCGCCACGTCGAGCCCGTAGGTCTTGTTGCCGGTGGATTTGACGCCGTCGATGCTCGCCGTGATGCCGGCGGTGCCGGTGTTCAGGTCCGTTCCGTCAACCCGGATGCCCGCGGCGTTGCCCGAAACCTGGGTGTCGTTGATCGCGACCTGCACGTTGCCGGTCAGGGTCGGCGCGATGTCGATGCCGCCGCCGATCGTGCCGGACCCGTTCGCATAAATCTGGGAATCGTCGATGAAGAGCTGTGACGTGCCGCTCCCGGGGCCGAAGAACACGCCCCAGGCGTTGCCCACGCCGGCGTTCGGGGTCTGAAACCCGAATATCGCACAGTGCCGGATGTAGAGCGCTGCTCCGCTCTGAAAGCGCACGCCGGTGATGGAGGGCGTTCCGGCGGACCCGCCGAGGCCGTCGATCATAAGCCCGCGCAGCACCACAACATCGTTGGCACCGGCCGCGATGACGATGCCGTTTGTCCCGGAAACGAGAACGCCGGCTTCGCCCACATTTTCGTCCGCGATGGTGACCGCCTTGGTTATGGTGACGGCGCCGAAGCCGCCGGGGTCGAGCACGTTGATCTCGCCGCCCGGCGCGGTCTTGGAGATTGCGCCGGCGAACGTCTTGCACGGCGCGGTGCGCGAGCAGGGGTTGGCGTCGTCGCCGACCCCGGACACCCAGGTTCGCGTCGCCTGCGCACTCGCGGGACTCGTGATCAGCAGCGACGCGAATACGGCGGCCAGAACGGCCAGCAGCGATGTTCTCATAACGATTCCCTCTCCAATTCTGTCAAGAATGACATGTTGGGAGAGCCGAAAACAACGCCGGGCCTGAAATGCTGTGACCGCCTATGCGTGCGCGCGGTCAGCAGACAGAGGTCAGCTCAGCCCGGTCTGGTCCTCGATCTTGTTGGCGTGACGCAGCCACAACCCGCCGCCGAAATGCGGGCGCGGGTCGTAGGAACGGTGGCCGAGCAGACGCTGGATGCGCGGCGAACGATCCGCCAGCTCTTCGTCGCTATAGTCGATCGGACTCGACTCCTCCGGCGTCAGCCAGCCGGCGACGAAGCTCAGATGCATCGCCTTGCGCCAGCGGTCCTTGGTGCGGTTGGCGCCGCCGCCATGCACGACCTTGCCGGAATAGACGAGCGCATCGCCGGGCTTGAGCTCGGCCGGCACCGTGTCGGTATGATCCCAGCGGGCGCCATATTCTGCCCATTTGTGGCTGCCCGGAATGACGCGCGTGGCGCCGAGTTCTTCGTTCACTTCGTCGAGGGCGATCATCGCGCTCAGCGTGATCTCGGGACAGTTGGGCCACAGCGGCATGCAGTACTGCGACCAGTTCATGCAGTCGCGATGAAGCGCCTGCGCATCCGATCCCGGCCCGATCAGCATCGCCTGACCGGAGTTGACCCAGTAGGAGCCGCAAGCCGGCAACAGCACGGCATCGGCCAGCTGTGCGTAGATGTCGTTGTCGAGCAGATCGAAGAACGCCGGTGCCAGCTTGCCGAGACTGGAGAAGCGGATCGTGTTGGCGCCCACGAACGGCTTGCCGTCGGGGCCGAGCCCCTGCGTCGCGCCGCCCGGCGCAAACCGCGCACTCGCCGCATCGATCGCCTTCGCCAGCTGCCGGATCGTCGACTGGGCGAACAGCCCTTCGACGATCAGTCCGCCGTCCTCCTCGAGCACCGCGAGCATTTCCGTAACCGGCGCCGTCGCGGCAAGACGTTTCAGCAAGCTGGTCTCCTCCAAAAAATATGCTGTCGCCAGAGTACCCGATATCAGCCGCACGTCATCTTTTTCTTGCTTGTCGCGACCAGCTTTGGAGGGAAAGACGTCACGCCCACCGCAAATGAACCGGGTTCTCTATTCGAAGACCGGCATCAGGAACGTCCGCTCGTAGCTGGAGAAGCATTTCGTCTCTTCGAACCGGACAGTAGCGGCGCGGCAGTCCTCGTCTTGCGCGACCTCCGTGCGGTAGCGCTCATACGCCTCGACGCTTGGAAAGCTGAACAGCGCCACCGCGACGTTGGGCGGGCCGTCTGTGCCGATGCCCGGAAAGCTGAAGGCCGCGCGCGGCACGGCGTCGTCCGCCGCCGGCGGGACGAAATAGCCGTGATGCGTGCCGCCATATTTGCGGATCAGCGAAATCCACGAGCGGGCATAGTCCTTGAACGCGTCGCGCTTGCCGGGCTCGATCCGATAGCGGATGAAACAGGTAAACATCGACGCGCTCCTATACTCGGAAATAGCTGGTCCGCTCTCCAATCGCGATCGCGCCGGACAGGCCCCGTTGCCTTAGGGGTCGTACGCCACCAGCACATTGGATGCGGGAACGACAAGAACGCCGGCGCTGGCGGCGAAACCTGTATTGGGTGCGTTGAAGAGGGTGCCTGCAAACGGAGTGGTGATCGGCGCGCCGACCTTTGTCGCCGAAACCTGTTTTCCCGTCGCCGCGTCCAGCATGTAGAGCATCCCGGAGTTCGAGCCGACCACCACGAGATTGTTGAGCACGATCGGAGAGACGGTCACTTGGCCATTATCGCTGAAGGTCCAGCCGGGTGCTCCGGTCTTCCCATCGAACGAAAACAGCCCATCGCCATTGAGGGCGAAACCAACGATCCCGCCAGTTGGGGAAGTCCACAGCGCCGGCGTGAACTTGTCGACGATATCATTGTTCAAGTAGGGGCCGACAATATGCCCGTCTGTGGCGTCGAGGATATAGCCGCCGTGCCCGAAGTTACTGAAGTATAGATGCTTGCGATAGTAGGCGGGATTGTTGCCGTCGCTCCCGCCAGAGCAATCGTTGTGTTTCTTCCAGATCGCCACGCCGCTGAGCGGTTCGTATTTGTAGAAGTTGCAGCCGTACGTCGCATAGATTCCGTGGTCGCCCACCGCTACGCCGCTGCTACCCGCAATGTTGAGCCGGGCCCAGACGATTTGCCCGGTCTGTTCGTCGACAGCGTACAGCGTCGAGCCGAAATACGATCCGTCAGCATAGACCAGTCCATGGACAGCCACCGGCGGCGCGCTGGACTGACGTCTTGGAAGCGCGGTAGTCCACAGATGCTTTCCGCTGTTGTCGGCCATGAATGCCTGAAGCATGCCGTCGGAATCGAGCAGGAACACGCGGCCGTCGTCGTACGCAGCATTCGCCCAGCGATAATGGCCTCCGACGAACTTGTGCCAGATCGTCTCACCGGTCTTGAGGCTCAGCGCATAGAACTGGACCCCTTCGTTGGTCGTGTCGGCCACGGTCACGAATACCATGCCCTTTGCGATCAACGGATAGGATACCATGCCTTCGAGATTGCGCACCCATCTGCGTTTGAGCGGCGCGGAGAAATCGCCGGCCATCGTCGTATTGCCGTCGTGCGCGATGTCCATCTGATAGGCCACAGCATCGGCAGCCTTCGCGGGCTGGACGAAGGCGGCCGTCGCAAGCGCGCAAACGAAAGTCGCCGTCGCTCTATAATGCGCCGTCCGGCTGCGCGGGGCGGTGCGAGTGTCTGTGATCATTGTCCGAACGCCGTCAGCAGGTTGCTGGAAGGCACGAGCAGATAGCCATCGCTGGCTGCGAGACCCGGCGTCGGAGAGTAGGGAAAGTCGTCTTCAATCATCGGGCCGCCGAGCGTCTGAGACCACACCGGTTTGCCGGTTTTGGCATCCAGCAAAACCAGTTTTCCCTTTTTCCCCGCGTTCGAGGCCACGGCGACGAGATCGTTGATCACAATCGGTGCAACCGGAAAATTGCCGCTGCCCTTGAAACGCCAGTCGATGTTGCCGTTTCCCGGTGAAAAGGAAATCAGGGCGCCGTCGTCGTAAGTCAGGACGCGGTACTCCGGGCTGGTCGAAGACTGCCAGATCACCGCCGTGCCGCTGGAGAGGGATCCTGTGATCTTCCCGCTGGTGGCATTGAGAATGACGGCGTTGAGGGGACCGCCACTGTGGAAGTAAAGGCGGTTACCGTAATAGACGGGATAATCGATACCGCCGCCGCTGCACGGCAGCTGGTCTCTCCAGATCAATTTTCCCTTGGCCGCATCGTACTTCCGGTAAGAGCAGACATAGGCTTCATAGACGCCATCTTCGCCCAGCACCGGCTCGCTGTTCGATCCGTACCCGTCGGATTTCTGCCAGATGATTTTTCCGGTCTGCTCGTCGATCGCAAACAGCACTATGCCGGAGTCTCCGGCATTGACGTAGACGAGCCCGTTGGCGGCCACCGGTGGCGTGAAAGCGCCTGGCAAAGTGTGGCTCGTCCACAGCAGCCGGCCGGTGTTGTCCGCGGCGAAGGCCCAAAGCATGCCGCCGGAATTCAGGACGAAAACACGGCCGTTGTCATAGGCGAGGTTGGAAGCGGTGACGAGTCCTCCAGCGATCGTCTGTTGCCAGAGCGTCTCGCCGGTCTGAAGGCTCAGCGCGGTAAGTTGTGACTCGCCCTTCTTGGGCCCGTCGACAGTCACGAACACGATGCCCTTCGCGATCAGGGGATAGGACACGCTCCCTTCAAGATTGCGCGTCCATTTCAATTTGAGCGGCGCGGAGAAGCCGTCCGGAAAACTCGCATGCCCATCGTGCGCTGCATCGATCTGATAGGCGACCGAGTCTGCGCGCGCCTGCAGGACGGGCATCGCAAGCGCGAATCCCAACGCGATAAGCAACTCTCTACGCATAAAACGCCCCCCGCCACAGAGCCAAGCATAGCGAAAAGTACGGAGAGGAAACAACTGGAGCGGGTTCGCGCCAATAGTTCCCATCGTGAAGAGGAAAGAATGTTCGCCACACCAGCGACGGCGCCGCCGAGTGGAAAGAACGGCACAGCCAAGGCTGGCAATGATGAGAGGAGAAACCGCGCCATTTGACATCCTACGGTCCCAGTCCTAAATCCCCGCCATTCCGGAGAGACTAGGTCCCTCCGGTCCTGGGCGCGGCTCAGGATCGACCCCAGGCAGCGCGGGTGCGCCCCCTGGGGCGTTATCGCTTTGTGTAACGGCTCGACAGGAACGGCATGTTCGAAAGTCTGCAATCCCGCCTCGGCACGGTGTTCGACCGGCTTCGCGGCCGCGGCGCGCTCAGCGAGGCCGATGTCGACGAGGCGCTGCGCGAGGTCCGCACTGCGCTGGTCGATGCCGACGTGGCGTTGCCGGTGGTCGCCGATTTCGTCGCCAAGGTGCGCCCGCGCGCCATCGGCTCCGACGTCATCCGCTCGGTCACGCCGGGGCAGCAGGTCGTCAAGATCGTCCACGACACGCTGGTCGAACTGCTTGGCGAAGAGAGCGCGGGGCTCAATCTCGGTTCGCCGCCCGCGCCGATCCTGATGGTCGGACTCCAAGGCTCGGGCAAGACCACGACCTCGGCCAAGCTCGGCCTGATGCTGCAGACGCGCGAGAAGAAGCGCGTGCTGATGGCCTCCCTCGACGTGACACGCCCCGCCGCCATGGAGCAGCTCAAGATTCTCGGCGAGCAGGCGAGTGTGCCGACCCTGCCGATCATCCTTGGCCAGACGCCGCTCGAGATCGCCAAGCGCGCGATGGCGAGCGCGCGGGTGGGCGGCTACGACGTGCTGATCCTCGACACCGCCGGCCGCCAGCATGTCGACGACGCGCTGATGACCGAAGTGGCGCAGGTGCGCGATGCGGTCCATCCGCATGAGACGCTGCTCATCGCGGACAGTCTCACCGGCCAGGACGCGGTGAACATCGGCAAGTCGTTCAACGAACGCGTCGGCATCTCCGGCATTGTGCTCACCCGCACCGACGGCGACAGCCGCGGCGGCGCAGCACTTTCCATGCGCACCGTCACCGGCGCGCCGATCAAGTTCCTGGGCAGCGGCGAAAAGCTCGACGGCCTCGAAGCCTTCCATCCCGACCGCGTTGCGGGCCGCATCCTCGACATGGGCGATGTCGTGTCGCTGGTCGAACGCGCGGCAGAGACGGTCGACAAGGAAAAGGCCGAAGCGCTCGCCAGGAAGATGAAGAAGGGCGAGTTCGACATGAACGATCTCGCCGAACAGCTAGGCCAGATGAAGAAGCTCGGCGGCATGCAGGGCGTTCTGTCGATGCTGCCCGGTGTCGCCAAGGTGAAGGACCAACTCTCCGCCGCAGGCCTCGACGACAAGATCCTCAGCCGCCAGGAAGCCGTCATCCAGTCGATGACGAAGCAGGAGCGCAAGAAGCCCGACATCATAAACGGCTCGCGCAGGAAGCGCATCGCAGCCGGCGCCGGTGTCGAGGTGAGCGAGGTGAACAAGCTCCTCAAGATGCACCGCCAGATGGCCGACATGATGAAGAAGATGGGAAAGATGGGCGGGAAGGTCCCCGGCGGTCTCTCCCAGCTCATGGGCGGCGGCATGCCCAAACTCCCGCCCGGTGTATTTCCGGGACGAAGATAATTCCTCCGCTTCACCTCCCTCTCGTTGGGGAGATCGTTCGCGAAACGAACGGGTGGGGCAGTGTTCAAACGAAACAGGTGCGAAAAGGAAAAGATAACATGGCTCTCAAGATCAGACTGGCGCGCGGCGGCACAAAGAAGCGCCCGCATTACAACATCGTCGTGGCCGACAGCCGCGATCCGCGCGATGGCCGCTTCATCCAGAAGATCGGCTTCTACAACCCGCTGCTGCCCAGCGATCACGCCGACCGGCTGAAGATCGACCTCGACGCGGCGAAGAGCTGGCTGACCAAAGGCGCGACCGCAACCGATCGTGTGCACCGCTTCCTCTCGGATGCCGGCATCGTGAAGCCGATCAAGCACGACAACCCGAATAAGGCGAAGCCGAAGAAGAAGGCGCAGGAACGCGCTGCGGCCAATGCGCCGAAGGAAGAAGCGGCGGCGTCCTGATAACGCATGGCCGGCGATATCCTTCTCGGCGTCGTAATCGGCGCGCAGGGTCTGAAGGGCGAGGTGAGGGTGAAAACCTTTACCGAGCGCCCGCAGGCGATCGCGCGCTATGGCGATCTGCATACGAAGGACGGCCGCCGTTTTGCGGTCGTGTCGGCACGCGCCGGCAAGGGCGACGAAGGGATCGTCGCGCTCAAAGGTGTTGGCGATCGTGACGCCGCCGAGGCGCTCAAAGGCGCCGAACTGTTGGTCCCGCGCGGCGCACTGCCCGCGATCGACGACGGCGAGTACTACCACGCCGATCTGATCGGCCTGCGCGCCGAAGACACGGAAGACCGGCTGATCGGTACGGTGAAGGCGATCCACAATTACGGCGCCGGCGACGTGCTTGAGATCGAACGCCCCGACGGCGGCGACCTCCTGCTTGCCTTCAGCCGCGAGACCGTGCCGGTGGTGGACGTGAAGAACGGCCGCATGGTGATCGCGGTACCCGAGGACGTCGAAGCCGAAAAAGAACACGGCGTCGAATAGGTTTCGCGCAGAGCTGCAGAGAACGCAGGCAATCGATGCGCCTTCGTCTGCGGTGGCGTTCTACGATCTTTTTGGCACGCGGAGGCGCGGAGACGCGGAGGTTTCCCGCTCACCGGCACGCTCAGCGTCTGCGATGTGGTTGGCGCGCTTTGCGCGCCGGTCAAAGCCGAAAGTGGAACGCCGCTCGCTCACACCGCGAGGAACGCTCCGCGTCTCCGCGCCTCCGCGTGAGACGAGATCATTGGCTCCCTCTTTCGCGACTTGTGAAGAAACCTCTGCGGCTCTGCGCGAGAAAAAGAACCGCACCCGGTATATGATCCCCGCATGACCTGGCGCGCATCCGTTCTCACGCTCTTTTCGGAGATGTTTCCCGGGCCGCTTGGCGTGTCGTTGCTGGGCAAGGCGCTCGCGAAGGACCTCTGGGCGCTCGACGTGCGCGACATCCGCGAACACGGGCTCGGCAAACACCGCACGGTGGACGACACACCGGCGGGTGGTGGGCCTGGCATGGTGATGCGCGCCGATGTGGCGAGCGCCGCAATCGCCGCCGCCCGCGTGTCCAATCCTGATGTACCCGCGATCTATCTCTCGCCGCGCGGCGCGCCTTTGACCCAGGCGAGGGTGCGCGCGTTGAAAGACGGTCCCGGCGCGATCCTGTTGTGTGGCCGGTTCGAAGGACTGGACCAGCGGGCGGTCGACGCCTCCACGCTGGAGGAGATTTCCATAGGCGATTTCGTCCTCGCCGGGGGCGAGATCGCGGCGATGGCACTGATCGAGGCCTGTGTCCGCCTGATCCCGGGCGTTTTGGGGGCAGAGGCCTCGCCCACCGAAGAGTCGTTCGAGAACGGCCTTCTGGAGTACCCGCAGTACACGCGGCCGCAGAGCTTCGCCGGCCGCGATATTCCGGAGGTCCTAACCCAAGGAAATCACAAGGAAATCGCCAAATGGCGGCAGGCGCAGTCTGAGTCGCTGACCCGGGTGCGGCGGCCCGATCTGTGGGCGGCTTATGAACGGAAAAAGCGGTAAAATCCGCCCGTATGACAGCCTGTTGAATGTCCGCGGGGGCTAGGCTATACGGCCCGGCTCTTGCGCGCCCCTTGGCGGGCGCCATCCGAAATAACAGCCAGTTCGCCCGCGGAGTTACCCCCAATGGATATCATCAAAGAGCTCGAAACCGAGCAGATGCAAGCGCTTCGCGGCGGCAAGGCCCATCCGGAGTTCCGTCCCGGCGACACCCTGAAGGTCAACGTCAAGGTGGTCGAAGTGACCTATGACGAGAAGGCCAAGCAGAACAAGACGCGCGAGCGTCTGCAGGCATTCGAAGGCGTATGCATCGCGCGCCAGGGCCACGGCATCAACGAGAGCTTCACCGTGCGCAAACTCTCCTACGGCGAAGGTGTGGAGCGCGTGTTCCCGATGTACTCGCCGCTGGTCGATTCCGTGACCGTGGTGCGCAAGGGCAAGGTCCGCCGCGCGAAGCTCTATTACCTGCGCGGCCGCCAGGGCAAATCCGCCCGTATCGCCGAGCGCATCGACCACGCCCCGACCGCCGAGGCGTAAGCCTTACTTCGGTTTTCCGAGAAACGGACCGATGTCGCGTGCACCATGCAGCACGCGAACGATCTCGACTGTCCCGGTGTCGAGTTGGCGATAATAGACAAGCCAGTTCTGAAAGCGTTCGGAAACGCGAAGTTTGCGGAATGTGCCGGATGGCGCTCCGAGCGCCGGGTGCTCGCCAATTCGCTTGAAGCAGGCGATTATTTCAGCCTCGAAGGCGATCGCGGCCGCGGGACTGTCCTGTGCGATATGCTGTGCTGTGCTCCGGATATCGGCTTTCGCTCTGCGTCTGACGACGACGGCGAGTTTCATTTGGTGCGCTGGGCGAGCGCGATACCTTCCGCGACGAGCTGGTGGATCTCTTCTTCCGTGATGGGCTCGCTGGGTGATGCCAGGCCCTCTTCGAGTTTTTCGCGCACCCAATCGGGGAGGTCGGCGTCCTCCCGCAACATCCGGTCGGAGATGGCGGTGCCTTCCGGTTCGAACAAGGTGTTGAGGTATTCCTCGACTGAGGTGCAGCCGTTTTCCTGCGCTTTTTTCTCGGCGCTGGCGTAGGCGCGGTCGGACAGAAACACGGGTTTGTTCATGTCGCTCAGATTATCAGATTTCGATAAACCTTGAAATATTCGGATAGGTGATTTCCGCAACACTTGCGGCTTTTCGCATTCGCCCCCTTCACAACAAACATTCCAGCCGTATTCTCCGCGCCCGCTTTTGGAACGCGTGTTGTGACTCGTGAGATCAGTGCCGACGATGTTCTGAACCAGCCGGAGCCGTTCGCGGAAGCGACGGTTCTGGCTCAGGTGCCGCGCACGCCGTTCGCGTTCATCACCCTCCTGATCCGCCGGCATTTCCGGGGTCGCATCGCCGCGATGGCCGCGGTTGCGATCGTCGCCGCCACCATCGACGCGTTCGGTCCGCTCGGCTTTTCGCATCTTGTCAACGGCGTGATCGCGGCGAAGACCGCGCAGGCCGGCTTTGCCGCCGTCGTGCCGTGGCTTGCGCTGCTCGGCTGCATCTGGCTTGCCGGTGGCATGGCCTATCGCGGCTATGAGGTGATCGACATCGGTACCAGCCCGCGGATGCGCGGCATGGCGCAGAAATATCTCTTCACCTACATGCTGGGGCACAGCCCGCGTTATTTTCAGGACAATTTCGCCGGCAAGCTCGGCCAGAAGGTGAAGCAGGCGGGGCAGGCGACGATCGGCATTGTCGGCATCGTGTGCTTCGACATGGTGCGCGTTACGGGTTCGATCCTGATCGGCGGCGCCATCATGGCCAACACCCACGCCGACTACGCCGTGATCCTCGGCGTCTGGACGATCGGCTATATCGGCACCGTGCTGCTGCTCACGCGCCGTTGCGTGGTGCTGTCGAAGGCGCTTTCCGACGAGGTGTCGACCTCCACCGGGCGGCTGATCGACGCCATCGCCAATGCCGATCTGATCCGCGCCTTCGCCAAAGCGGTGTATGAGCGCAAGCTCGTCTCGTTCTTTCTGGAAGACGAGATGCTGGCGTCGCGCCGGTTGCGCCGCTTCCTTACCCTGATGCGCATCTTCATGCATCTGGCGACCTTGGTGCTGATGACCGTGCTCGTCACCATCACGGCGCGCGACTGGTACATAAGCGCGATCAGCGCCGGTGCGTTCACCATGATCTTCCTGCTCTCCAACCAGATCGCGAGCGGCGTGCGCGACCTCTCGTTCCGCCTGCTAGATTATTTCGAACAGCTCGGTACCCTCGCCGAGGCGCTCGATCTGGTGAGCAAGCCGCACGAGATCGTGGACCGCAACGATGCAAAGCCGCTGGTGGTGAACGCCGGCGCGATCTCGATCCAGAACGTGCGCTTCAAGCATCCGAACGGCTTCCAGATATTCGACGGCCTCAGCCTCGACATCCCGGCCGGGCAGAAGGTCGGACTCGTCGGTCCGTCCGGCGCCGGCAAATCGACACTGGTCAAGCTCTTGCGCCGCCAGTTCGAGCCTCAGGTCGGCCGCGTGCTGATCGACGGGCAGGACATCGCGCATGTGACATGGGATTCGCTCAACGAAGCGATCGCCGAAGTGCAGCAGATGCCGGGCGTGTTCCACCGCGCGGTGCGCGACAACATCCGCTATGCGCGCCCGACCGCGCCCCAGGACGACGTGGTGGTCGCCGCGCGCCAGGCGCATGCGCACGATTTCATCGCCGACCGCGACGAAGGCTACGATATGATCGTGGGCGAGCAGGGCATCAAGCTCTCCGGCGGCGAGCGTCAGCGCGTTGCCATCGCCCGGGCGCTGGTGAAGGATGCCCGCATCCTCGTGCTCGACGAGGCGACCTCGTCGCTCGACAGCGAGAGCGAGCATCTGATTCAATCCGGTTTGTGGACGCTGATGCAGGGCCGCACGGTGATTGCGGTGGCGCACCGGCTTTCGACCATCGCGGGCATGGATCGGGTGATCTACCTCGACGGCGGACGCATCCTGGAAGATGGCCCGCACCGCGAACTGCTCGCCAAAGGCGGCCACTACGCCAAACTGTGGAATCGCCAGATGGGCGGCTTTATCGACGCGGCGTGATCACCCAGGGGATCTCGCACTCACTGATACGCGATGATGGCTTTTATGGTCGTGGAGTCGAAAGAGTTGTCGCCATTTGCGTCGATGATGAAATTGATGCGGTCGTGTTTCGTGACGTTCACTGTCATTTGCACGGGACCCGTGGCCGGATTCGCCGGCGCTGACAACGTCCCGGAAGCCAGATCGCCTTGTGTTCCAGCATTCTTGTCGATGTACCAGTGCACGCCGTTGCCGCCGTAGGGATCGATATCGCTGAAGGCATAATTTATGACGATCGTCCCGCTCTTCGGCGCAATAAAACTCAAAACAACGTCGCCGGTGGCTGCCGGATGCATGTAGATCGTATCCCCCGGCCAATTGACCTTGCCGAAACCGAAATTGGCCGTGCGCTTGAGCGTTGTCGGATTGCCGCTGAGCGACGGAAAGTCTCCGCCATCCCAGAAGGGGACCGTTATGTGTTTTTTCTTTCCATTGGTCGTTGTCGTCCATCGGGTGTCCGACGTCATGTCGGGAAGAAGCGTGTACACGCCGTTGCGCGTGCCCGTCGTGTTGTAACGATAGGTCCATTGCATCGAGCCGACGTTCGAAGCGGCCGAAAACTGCTGTGCCGCGTCGTATTTTGCAGCTTCTGCAGAACCCGCGATCAGAAGGATCGCAGCCCCTGCCAAAAGAGAAATGGAAATTCGCATAAGATCGGCTCCCCCAAGCCTGTGCGTCAGCGCGCTAAGGCGTCGGGCGAAGCGGACACGGACGCGCGCTGTTCGTCTATGAACGGCGTGTGTACAGGTTACAATTAGGTAATGCAAGTTGATGGCTGGCCAGCCTGCCTGCGCGTGGCGGCGACTTCACCGTAGCAATTTCGATCATGCCGCACACGGCTTTGGTCTCGGGATCGGCTTCTGCGGTGGCAACGAACAGGGTGCGGCCGTCGGAACCGCCCAACGCGCAGCAGAACGCGTTCATCGACGTTTCGACCCGCTCCAGGATTTCGCCGCCTTGGCCGATCCGCACGCAGTCGGGACTGAACGCGTTGGCGCACCAGATGGCGCCGTCGCTGTCGGCTGAGATGCCGTCGGGCGCGATGGTCTGCGGCAACTCTGCCCAGACACGGCGATTCGACAGCGTGCCGTCGTCCGACAGATCGAACGCGGTCAGGCACGGTTTGAACGTCTCCGCCACGATCAGCGTTCTGCCCCCGTCGAGCAGCGCCATCCCGTTCGGGAAGCGGTGGCCGTCCGACGCGATCGTGGCTTTACCATCCGGGGGCACGCGCATCAGCGGCGCTTTCGGAGGTCCGGGCTCGGAGAACAGCACAGGCGCGCCGTTCTCCGTCATATAGGCATCGAGGTCGTAGCCGAAGCAGCCGACGAACGCCGTGCCGTTTGCGGTGACGAGCATGTCATTGGTGTGAAAGCGCGCGAGACCGCTCAGGTCCGCATGCACCGCGAGGCTGCCGTCCGCTTCGCGCCGCATTACCTTCTGCGTCTTCATCGCGACGAACAGCAGCCGCCCGTCAGGCAGCCAGCCGAGACCGGAGGGCTGATCCGCGATCTCCACTTCCAGCCGCACCGAACCGTCCGGCGCCGCACTCGAGATACGATGCAGGAAAAAATCGGAATACCACAGCCGGCCGTCGTGCCAGCGCATCCCTTCGCCGAAACCTAAGTCTTCGATGAACGGTTCGGCCTTCACGCCGGCACGCTCACCGTCGCGATTTCCAGCATGGCTTTCGGCTCTTTCGCCGCGACCTCGGCATTGGAGGTCGGCGCGGTCGCGATGACCAGCTGACGCCCGTCCTTGCCACCGAGTGCGCAGGAGAACGCATTCATCGAGGTCTCCACCCGCTCCAGGATCTTGCCGCCTTCGCCGACCCGCACGCATTCCTTGCCGAGCGCATTGGCGCACCAGATCGCGCCTTCGCTGTCGGCGCAGATGCCGTCCGGCACGACCGACGGCGGAGTCTTCGACAGCTGCGCCCACACCCGGCGGTTGGAGAGCGACCCGTCGGCGGCGAGGTCGAACGCCGAAAGCCCCGGAATGAAGCACTCCGCTACGATCAGCGTCTTGCCGCCGTCGATGAGCGCCATCCCGTTCGGGAACAGGTGATCGGGCGAGACGATGCTCGCCTTGCCGTCCGGCGTCACTTTCATGATCGGCGCGCGCGGCGGGCCAGCTTCCGAAAACAGCGGTTCCACGCCCTTTTCTTCGATGAAATGGTCGAGATCGAACCCGAAGCAGCCGATGAAGGCGTTGCCGTGGGCGTCCACGATCATGTCGTTGGTGTGGAATTTCGCGAGCCCTTTGAGGTCCGCGTGCAGCGCAATGGAGCCGTCTTTTTCGCGGCGCAGCAGGCGCTGGCTCACCATCGCCACCACCAGCAGCCGCCCATCCGGCAGCCAGCCGAGGCCTGACGGCCGGTCATCGATCTCCAGTTCGGCCCTGGGCTGGCCGTCGCTCCCCACGCTCGAGACCCGGTGCTGGAAGAAGTCGGAATACCAGAAGCGGCCGTCGTGCCAGCGCACGCCCTCGCCGAAATTGAGTCCCCGCACGAACGGTTCTGCTTTCACGGCCGTCTCCCTCTTGTTGCCGGAACGCTGCGGCGCGTGGGTTTCCCTGTCAACGCCTGTGGCGACAGGACTCAGGGCCGGGTGTGGAAAAGCCCGAAAAATCGGCACTTTTGTGCTTGCATGGCGCGGAAATGCAGTAAAATAAGGCTTCATTTGATTCGCAGAGGAAGTAAAAACAATGGCAAAAGCCGCCGCACCCGCCGCGCCTAAGGCGAAGGTCGAAACCGTCAGCACGAAGCAGCTCGGCAATCAGCTCGCCGAGAAGCACGAGATGTCCAACAAGGCGGCCGCCGCGCTCCTTGAGGACATGATCGCCGCCATCACGAAGCACCTGAAGAAGGGCTCGAAGATCCGTCTCAACGGCCTCGGCATCCTGCAGGTGCGCAAGCGCGCCGCCCGCATGGGCCGCAATCCCGCGACCGGCGAAGCGATCAAGATCAAGGCGAGCAAGAAGGTCGCCTTCCGCGCCGCAAAGGAACTGAAAGAAGCGATCTAACCCGCGCTTTCAGCCAAGAACGAGAAAAGCCGGACGGGCGCGACGCCTGACCGGCTTTTTCTTTTTGATGGCCTTGCCATGCCGCGCAGATCGAGCCTCGCGCCTTCTGCCCCATGCAGCATGTCATCGTAGGCGGCCAAAGCTGCTATGATGGTGAAGCCAAGGGCAAGCAAATGACACCAGCAGACCTGATGCGGACCGTCGTGAAAGGTCTCGCCGCAAACGATATGCGCCCGCTGATGGCTGTCGTTGACGACAACACTGTCTGGAAGTCAGCTGCCGGAGTCGGCAATCCGTTTCGATTTGGCGGCGAGTATCGGACGCGCGCCGGAATCGCGGACGTCACTTCCAATATCTTCGCCGCCTATACCTTTCTTCGGTTCGACGCGCAGGAGATCGTATCGGAGGGTGAAGTCGTTTGGGGTCTGTTCGATGTGGAGTGCGTGTACCACACGCCGAAGGATCGCGGTGGCGCCGACAAACCGGTCCGATACGAGTGCGCTTTGCGCTGGCAAGTGAGAAACGGAATGCTTGTCGAATGGCAGGCGTTTTTCGACACCTTGTCGGTACTCCGGCAGCAAGGAGAATTTTGATCCTGCTCCGATCCGGGGAAGGAGCCGCACCGGGTACTTCCCTCAGGCAGACGTCCCGCTTCGCCGGGCAAGCTCCGCTCTTTCTGTCGTTGTAAGTGCGAGCGTTGAGGCGATGCGGTACTGGGCAGCTGCCGCGCTCCTGTGGCCGGAGTAAAACAAGGCCTCGCCCCATTTCAGATGCAGGCGGCCCCAGCGCGGCGCGTATTCATCCGCTTCTTCGAATTTCGCGATGGCGAGGTCGGAGCGGTTCTGCAGCATCAGGGTCTCGCCCCAAAGCTCGAGCGGATCGGCGAAATGCGGACCCTTCTGATGAGCAACCGCGAACTTCGCGATGGCGCTGTCGAGGTCGCCTTTGCGCAGCAGCATCGCGCCCCATTCCGCGTCCGCGAATGGGAGGGATGGCGCCTGGCGCGCGGCATCGGCCGACCACGTTGCTGCGCTCTTCCAGTCCCCTTTGTCAGACGCAATCTGCGCCCGCACGCGAACGCAAAGGTAGCAATCGAGAGGCGTTTTGCCGATCGCCGCTTCGGCGCCGGCCGCATCTCCGCTATTCGCCATCGCCAAGGCCTCGAGCGGCACGACAAGAACGGACCGCATCAACCCGAAGACCCGGTGTTGTGACGTGTGCGCCGCAAGCCATGCGTCGCTGGTGTGCGCATCGGCGAGCGCGCCGCGCCAGTCGCCGTACGCGACGGCGATCCAATAGACCGGCAGCGACTTCCAGCCTTCGTTGGCGTCGTTCGTCAGAAACCGCGTGTCGTCCATGGCACCGGTAGACGCGATTGCGCCCATCGTGGCGCCATACAGGAGCGGTCTGGGTGCGCTGTCGCCGGCGGCGGAAGGTGCGATTTCGGCCGCCGCCGCTCCTGGATCGTGGTCCAAGACATAGGCAACCGCCGTCGCGGCCGGCTCCGTGAGGTCTGTCGAATACGTCATGGAAACGGTTTTCAGGCGGTTCAGATCGCTTGCCGATTTCCGGAAATCGCCGACTTGCCCAGCCAGATATCCGCTGGCAACCAGGCGATTGCCTTCGAAATACCCTTGCGTGATGTCCGCTCCTTTGGATTGCGATTTTGAATCGACCATCAGGGTATATTTGTGAGCCATTTCGTCGTGGCCCGACCAGAGTTCGGCGTTGACCAGGCCGACGCCTGCGAGAACGTCGGATCCGTCGCCGAACCCGAGACCCTTCTGCAGGTGCATCCGCGCCGTCTTGATGTCTCCGTTTGTGTTTAAATCCAGCAGCCCCAGTTGCCCGAATGCCCAACCCCTCTCGCTTTCTGGACCGTCGACGGCGAGATTGGAAAGGACGCGCAAGGCCTCCGGCGCGCGGTCGTGTTCGATCAGGAACTGCGCGAAGCGGTAGGGCTGGGTTTGCGCGTAGATCGCTTCCGCGGATTTCTGCAACAGCTTCCCGAGGTCGGCCTCGCTGCCCTGATAACTCGCATTCGCGTCGCCGACCCGCGTGGTCACCGAAATGCCGCCGGCGGTGCGGTACAATTCGCCGGCGATGCGGGTCTGGTTGCCCAGCCAGCCATGCAGATACTGGTTGAACTCGCCAACGGAGACGCCCGTATTCGGAATCTGCACCTTGATGTCGCCGCCCCAATTGTTCGCATAGCTGGCAGCCGGCCGCGCGGAATCTGTCGCGGCCTGCATCGCTTCCAACCTGTCGAGCAGTTGGCCGGCCACGACCTTTCCGGTCAGGCCGCGCTGCGCGAAGTCCGCCGGCACGTCGAAGGCTTCGATGACGACGCCGTTGTCGTGCGCCGCCGCCCAGACCGATCCGCCGATCAAGGCTGCGACGATCGCAACCACGGCCGCAGCCGCGAGTTCCAGGCAGAGCTTGAGCACGTCACTGATGTGATGTACCCGCAGCGACCAGTGGCGTACCTTGTCTTCGCGCTTCAGGTCTTCGATCTGCAGCGCCGCGAGTTCGGACTGCCGCTCGAGATAGCGCCGCACATCGTCGCGCATCGCAGGATCGCCTGCCGCCATCATCGCGATCGATGCCGCCTGCGACGCGGGTGCCGGATCGTGTTCATCGGCCATGTGTCACCCGCGCGCGTTCGATTTCTTCCGGCGGCGTGAGCGCGAGCGCGGCTGCGGCGTCGAATTGCTTCTCCGCGCCGGTTTTGTCGCCGGACCACATGAGCGCTTCGCCCCACTTCAGATGCAACCTTCCCCAGTTGGGTGCGTATCTGGCTGCTTCCGCAAATCTGGCAAGTGCGAGATCGGAGCGGTTCTTCAGCATTAGCGCCTCGCCCCACATCTCCAAGGGATCGGCGAAGTGCGGACCTTTCTTGTGCGCGCTCTCGAACTTCGCGATCGCGCCATCGAAATCGCCTTTCTGCAAAAGCATTGCGCCCCAGTCGGCATAGGCAAACGGTGTCGAAGGGTTTTCGGCCGCAGCGCGGGCGAACCACCAATTCGCGCGGGCGTCGTCGCCTGCAAGCGCCGCAATCGCCGCCCGCGTCCGCAGGCAGATATCGCAGTGGTCCGGTTCGGCGGCGATCAACGCATTCGCGGTCCGGAAATCGCCGAGCCGCGCGTGCGCATAAGCGAGAAACGGCGTAATGCGCGCCTGCACCAGACCGCGCAACGCGGGCTGCCTGGACAGGATCGCGGAGGTTTGCGCGCTGAGTGCGATTGCGCCTTTCCAGTCTTCCGCCTGCACGGCGATGAACGCTTGCGCCGCGATGTCGTCTATTTCGCCCACCGAGATGTTGATTCTGGCAGTGCCGAATCCATGGCTCTCTGCAATATCGCGCGCGTTCCCCGGATCGTGTTCGCCGGCGAAAGCGCGCACGACCAGTGCTTTCAGGCTGAAGATAGACGACCGGCCAAAATCACGCTGGATGAAATTCGTTGCCAGTCGCGCCGCCGCGGAGTGGTAGTCGCCCGCGCTGACATCGATGATGGACAGCATGCGCAGATGCGCGGAGGGCGCGACACTCTCGCGGGTGCCGCCGTGTCCGGGCGCGTCGAGCAGAACCAGCGCCTTCCGTCCATCCGCGATCGCCTGTTCGGGTCGGCTGAGGGCGTCCTCGGAAAGCGCGATATTCTGGCGCAGCAGAAAGAGGTGCGGGTCCACCGCAACACCGCGCCGCAACATCGCAAGGCGCGCCTCTTCCCCATCGCTGCTTTCCAGGCAATTCGACCAGCCGAGATATCCCCAGCCGCGCTCCTGCATCGGTCCGGTCGTGGCAAGTGCGACGAGAACGGGCAGCGCGTCGTTCAGGCGGCCGTGTATCTGCAGCCATGCCGAATAGAGATAGGGTTGCGTAAGCCGGTAGACCTGCTCCGCGAGATCGCGCATGAGCGGATCGACGGCGTCTTCGCTGCCGCTGACGGTAAGGCTGCCGCTCGTTCCATCGCGGGCCGTGACCGAGACGCCTGCCGCCGTGCGCACCACCTCGCCGGAAATGCGCGTGGCATGCCCCAGCTTGAGATTCAAAAACCGGTCGAGTTCGCCCAGCGACACGCCGGTGTCGGGGATCGTCACCTTGATGTCCTGGCCCCAGTAGTTCTGAAAGCTCTCCGGCGCGCGCTGCGAGGACGTTTCGGCCTGCATTTGCGCCATCCGGTCGAGCAGTTTTGCCGCGACGACTTCGCCGGTCAGTCCGCGCGCGGCAAGATCGGGCGGCACGGAGAACGGTTCGATGACAAGACCGCCGCTGTCGTAGGCGTTCCACATCATGGTGGCGAACAGGATCGCGACGGCGAAGCCGATCAGCGCGATCGCCGCCTTGAGTGCGATGGAAAAGCGCTGATCGACGATGCCGAGCCGCATGCGCTTGGCGGAATCGCGCAATTGCTCGCGCTGCTCTTCCATCAGCCTGCGCTGCTCTTTCAGGAACGCGGCTATGGCGCCGGAAAGCTCGGGCCGCGCCGTCGCGCCATCGAGCGCGAGCGCCACCGCCGCCGCATTGGTTTCGGCTGCTTCGTCTGCCGTGTTCTGTGCATCGAGCAGATCGTCAGCCATGCGCCATCCGTGTGCGTTCGATTTTTTCGGATGGCGTGAGATCGAGCACGGCAGCCGCGGCGAATTGCTTTTTCGCGCCGGCCTTGTCGCCGGACCACCATAGTGCCTCGCCCCACTTAAGGTGCAGTCGTCCCCAGCTCGGCGCGTATTTGTTTGCCTCTTCGAATTTCGCCAGAGCAAGATCGGAACGGTTCTTCAGCATCAGCGCCTCACCCCACAGCTCCAGCGGATCGGCGAAGTGCCGGCTTTTGCGGTTGGCGATAACGAATTTCGCTATCGCGCCATCCGGATCGCCGCGATGCAGCAGAATCTCGCCCCATTGGGTTTCGGCGTCGGACTCATGCGGAGAACGCGCGGCGACCGCGGCAAGATCGGCGACGGCTTCAGGCCAGCTACCCGCGATTGCCGCGATCTGCCCGCGCCGGCGCATGCAATTGTCACAGTCGTGCGGCGTGCTTGCGATCAGCGCAGCCGCGCCACGCAGATCGCCGCTCTTGGCCAGCGCATAGGCGAGGTCCGGCATCATCAACTGACCGGTCCATTTCTGGTCCGGCTGGTTGCGCAGGATCGCATCTGCTCGGCGGGCCGAATCAACGGCTTCGGACCAGTTGCCCGTTGCAATTTCAAAGTAGAACTGCGCAAGTGGAAGCTGGGCATCGGGTCTGCCAAGGCGATCGTTCGGCTTGATGAGCGAGATCAGGTGTCGCGCCCGTGCAAGTTCGTGCGCAGCGGCGGCGTCCTGCGCGGCGCTCTCCAGAGTGGCGTTATCGGGCGCGGGCGAAATCTCGAAGTAGCGTGTCCACGTGCGTACCGCGTCCTCAAAGTCGTCGGCATTCTCGTCGCGGTAGGCCGTGAACTGGACGGGGCCGGACGCTGCGAGATCGCCTCCGAGGGTGCCGTTCGAGGAGTTCGACCACAACCGGATGGCCGCATCCTCATTCTCCCACGCCGCATTCTCGTGGTCGAGATTTCCTTCGGCAACGGCAAGCCATGCGCGGTTAACCGGGTTGCCGGGATCGAGACGTACGGCTTCGCGGCCTTTCTCCTCCGCTCCGCGCATGTCACCTTCAAAGAAACGCAGATTGGCCCATGCTGAATAGGCAAGCGCGCGGTCCTGTGCGCTTCCCTGCGCGGCCAGGCGCGGAACGATCGCCTGCGCCTCGGCGAATCGCTGCTGGCGCACCAGGTACTCAATGTAGCGGTACGGGAGCGCCTGGGCGAAAAGGCGCTCGGCCGACTTGTCAATGAGTTTGTCGAGTTCGTCCGGTTTGCCTTCCACCGTGAAGCCAGGCTGGTTACCGAAGCGCGTCGTGAGCGCGAATCCGCTGGACGTGTGCACGAGGTCGCCGGTGACGTGCGTTGCGTGCCCGAGCCACGCCCGCAGGTAGCGGTTCAATTCGCCCAATGAGATACCGGTGTCCGGAATTTCGACACGCACCGTGTCGCCGGCATCGGCCCGGTACGAACCGGCTGCCTGTGTCGTCGCTCTTACGCCGGATTGCTTCCGTCCGAAGCCGTCAAGCACGCGCCCCGCCAGCACGCTGCCCGTCATGCCCGATTGCGCCACATCCTGCGGCACCGAGAACGCATCGACGACGAGATCGCGGTCGCGGCTCGCGTTCCACACCATCGTACCCAGGCCGCAGACGATGAGCAGTACCACCAGGCCGCCCGCGACTTCCAGCGCGAACTTCGCCCAGTCGCTGAACCGGCGGAAGCGAAGATGCGAGAGCTCGAACTCGTCCTGCCTCGTCAGATTGTCGATCTGCAGATCGGCGAGCCGGCTTTGCTTCTTCAGGTATTCGCGCGCTTCATCGGATGTGTTGGCCGAACCGAGCGCAGCATGGAGCGCAGCCGCATCGCCCTGTGCGGCGGGGTTGACGGAATCGGTGCCGTCGTCAGCCATGCTTCGCCCGCATGGTGGCAAGTTCGGATTTCTCTGTCGCCGTCAAAGAGAGACCGGACGCCGCGGCGAGCTGCCTTTGGGCCTCGCTGTTCTCGCCTGCATAGAATAGGGCCTCGCCCCATTTGAGATGCAAGCGGCCCCAATGGGGCGCGTATTTGTCCGCCTCTTCGAACTTCGCAAGAGCAAGATCGGAGCGGTTCTTCAGTATCAGCGCCTCACCCCACAGCTCCAGAGGATCGGCGAAATGCGGACCCTTCTGGTGAGCAACCGTGAACTTCGCGATCGCGCCGTCGATGTCGCCTTTCGCCAGAAGCATGGCGCCCCAATCGGCATAGGCAAAAGGAAGCGACGGCGCGCGTTTGATCGCTGCATCGAACCAGCCTGCCGCGACGTTCCAGTCCTTGCCGAGTGCGGCAACGATGCCGCGGGTGCGCACGCAGTGATAACAATCGCGCGGTGTTGCGGCGATCGCCGCGTCTGCGGCGTCGGGATTGCCGCTTCGCGCCAGCGCCTCGGCAAAAAGCGGCTGAGCCTGCGTCGAGATCTTCAGCGCGAAATAGCGCGGCGCGGCGGATTTGTTGGCGGCAAAGGCAGCGACATACGCCTGAGCTTCGCTTGCCGCGGCAGCCCAGTTGCCCATAGCGGCCAGCTCGAAATAGCGCGTGCGATGTAGCGCGGCGGGCGAAACGGAACCCAGCGCGAGGGCGTTCGCCACGTTCACCTGCGCCTGGGCGACGTTGTGGTCGCGCGCCGCATATTCCCCGTGCGCTAGCAGCGTATCGGGGAACGTGCAATAGAAGCAGAGCTCCTTCTGGGCTTCCAGGAAATCGCCGCCTGCGAGTTCCTGTTCGAGGTGCGCTGCACTTATGATTTCCGAATAGCCGCGCCCCTGAAAAGCGGGGGGCAGATCCTGTGAACGGACCAACGCAAGCTTCTGCGCCTCGTGCAATGCCGTCTCGTCGTCACCCAGAAGAAGCGCATCGGCCATGATCTCGCGATGCGAAACGACGACCCGCGGATCGAGCGCGAGTGCCAGACGCGCGCGGCGGAGCGACAGTTGTATGTCGCTGCTGCGCGTAAGCGCCGACCAGAGCGACAGGAAGCCGGCTCGCACGGCTGGGTCGGCTGTTTCCACGACATGCGAAATGGCAGCGTAGGCATCGGCCTCGCGCCCGGTCGCATCGAGATACAGAACATAGTTGGTGGGATCGACCGCGGCGAAAACCTGCTCCGCGGCCTGCTGTTCCAGCTTGTCGAGATCCGATGCGGGGCCGGTAAAGGTGACGGCGGATTCGCCGGCCAGCGCCACGGTCAGGGCGATCTGGCCGTTGGCCGATTTGCGGATATTGCCGCGCAAGGCGCGTTCGTGACCCAGCCAGTCCTTGAGGTAGCGCCAGGCCTGCTCGAACGAGATTCCGGTCTCGGGAATCTCGACCTTGATATCCTCGTTGCTTTCGTTGCGCACGTCCTTGGAACGGGCGAACG
This sequence comes from Rhizomicrobium sp., assembly GCA_036490455.1. Taxonomy (GTDB): domain Bacteria; phylum Pseudomonadota; class Alphaproteobacteria; order Micropepsales; family Micropepsaceae; genus Rhizomicrobium. Next base: position 64,038 of record DASXDS010000042.1, on the reverse strand, counting down.
AGTTGACGCTGGCGGCATCGCGGATCGCGGCGATCTTGTTGGTCACGTCGCCGGCGGCGGCGTCGCCGGTGATCCCGTCGGCTGCCAGCGAAGGCGGCACCGAGAACGCCTCGACCACGATGCCGTCGGCCTGGCTCGCGTTCCACATCGCCGCCGCGATCGCGACGACGACCAGCGCGCCGAGCGCCACGACCATGATCTGCAATGCGCCCTTCATCTGGTCGTTGAAGCGGCGCCAGCGCAGATGGGAGGTTTCGAACTCGTCCTGCTTGCGCAGCGTATCGATCTGAAGATCGGCAAGCGCTGTCTGCTTGTCGAGGAAGGCTTCCGCTTTTGCGGCGACCCGCTCGTTATGCGCCGCAGCGTTCAGGGCGAGCGAAAGCGCCATGGGATCGACGGCTCCGCCGCCCTCGCGACCCGGGTCTTCCGTTTCTTCCGCCATGTGCCCCCCAAGGCGGGACGCTAAAGCAATCCGCGTTCGGATGAAATCGCCCGGCGGCCACGTCGCGAGGACCGAGCGAGTCGACGGCTTGTGTTTTCGCGCCTGCTCCGCTTAATGCGAATGAGGGAAAATTCATGTCCGCTGCTGCGTCCGCTTCGCAAAACCATCTCCTGCGCCTTCTGGGCGTGACGTTCGGCGTGGCCGTGACGGTCGGCACCATGATCGGATCGGGCATCCTGCGCTCGCCCAATCTCATCGCCGCCGGCGTGCCCGACACCGCGATCATCCTGGCGCTGTGGGTGTTCGGCGCGGTCCATGCCGCACTCGGCGCCAATCTGTTCGCGGAGCTCGGGACCGCGGTGCCGCAGGCGGGTGGACCTTATGTGTTCGCGCATCGTGCGTTCGGCGATGTGGGCGGGCTGGTGGTCGGCTGGGCGGTGTGGATTTCGAATTGTGCAGGCTCGGCCGCGGCCTCGGCGAGCTTTGCGAATTTCCTGCCGTTGCTGTGGCCGTGGGCCGGCGATCACCAGATCGGCGTGGCCGTCGCGATGCAGGCCGCACTCTATATCGGCAATGTCGCGGGTTTGCGCGAAGGACGCGCGTTCCAGGAGATCACCAGCCTCATCAAGGCGGTGATGCTGTTCGTATTCATCGTGGCGGCGATCTGTGTCGCCGATCCCCACGCGTCGGCGGCAACGGCGAGCCATCCGGTTGCGGCGGCGTTCGGCATGGCCGCGATCGTCGGCAGCTATCGCATGATCCGCGGCGCTTATTCGGGCTGGGACGCGCCGGTGTTCTTCAGCGAGGAGAACGTCTCGCCCGGCGCCACGATCCCGAAAGCGCTGGGGATCGGCCTGCTCGCGACCTCGATCCTCTATATCGGGGTGAACGCGGCGCTGCTCTATGCACTCGGTCCGGCCGGTGTCGCCGCGACGCCGCTGCCGTTCAGCACGGTGCTGGCGAAGCTCGGCGGCGCGGTGCCGGCCACGCTGTTCGCGCTCACCGCGATGATCACGGTGGCAAGCTGCGCCAACGCCAATATCATGGGTGCGCCGCGGGTGATCTATTCGCTGTCGCGCGACAAGCTGCTGCCGAACATCTTCCAGCGCGTGAATACGGGCGGCAGCCCGGTGTTCGCGTTCGCGCTGACCGCAGTGCTTACTCTCGGGCTGGCGGCGAGCGGCACGTTCTCGACCGTGTTCGCGCTGATCGGCACGCTGAACACCGCAACGGGGGTGCTCGTCACCATCGCGTTCTTCGTGCTGCGCTGGCGCGAGCCCGGGCTTGCACGCCCGTTCCGCGCGCTCGGCTATCCGGTGCTTCCGGCGCTGCTGCTCATCATCGATCTGGTGCTGTTCGGGCTGTTCTCGATCAGCGACACCAAGGGCGTCCTGTTCGCCCTGGCGCTGGCGGCGGCTTGCGTGCCGTTCGCCTGGATCGCGCACCGGGCGCGGCGCTAGGGCATCGATTCAAAATGTTCGGCGCAAAGCCCGCCTTCGTCCGCTAGCGTCGCGCGCATGGTCAGCATCACAGCCGGACAAGCACGGCCCCAGCTCTTAAGGATCCTCGGCGCCAGCTTCGGCGCGGCCGCGGCTATCGGTGCAACCATCGGCGCCGGCATCATGCGCTCGCCCAGCATCATCGCGGGCGAGGTGCCCGGCACCGCGCTGATCCTCGGCTTGTGGGCGCTGGGCGCGGTGCAGGCGCTGCTTGCGGCCAACATGTGGGCCGAAATGGGGACCGCCATTCCCAAAAGCGGGGGCGCCTACAACTTCGCGCATCGCGCGCTCGGCGACGTCGCGGGTCTGGTGGTGGGCTGGACCGACTGGGTGTCGTTTCTCGCCGCGATCGCCGCGACTTCCGTGTCGTTCGGCGAGTTTCTGCCGATCGTCTGGCCGGCGGCCGGCGCGCACAAGATCGGCGTTGCCATCGCGGTGCAGGCCGTTCTTTACGCGACCAACGCGCTCGGCTTGCGCGAAGGGCGTGCGGTTCAGGAAGCGACCAGCTTCACCAAAGCCGCGATGCTGTTCGTGTTCGTCATCGCCGCGGTGGTCCTCGTCGCGCCCGCGGAGCCCGAGACGCATATTGCCGCATCGCCGCTGTGGCGCTGGGGCAGCATCATCCTCGCCTATCAGCTGATCCTCGGCGCCTATGCCGGATGGTGGCAGCCGATCTATTTTGCCGGCGAGAACGTCGATCCGGCGCGAAGCATTCCGCGCGCGATGCTGTTCGGGGTGCTGTTGACCGCAACGCTCTACATCACGATCAACGCGGCGCTGTTGCATGCGCTGGGTCCGCAGGGCGTCGCGGCGTCGCCACTGCCGTTCACCACCGTGCTGAGCCGGATCGGCGGCACGATGCCCGCCTTTCTGTTCGCGCTGACCGCCATGGTCACGGTGTCGAGCGCGACCAACGCGCAGATCATGGGCGCACCGCGCATCCTGTTCGCACTCTCCGGCGACCGGCTGCTGCCGCGCGCGTTCCAAACGGTGAACCGGGGCGGCACGCCGGTCGTGGCGCTGGCGGCGTCGGCGGTGGGTTCGATCGCGCTCGCGCTGTCCGGTGCGTTCGCGCTGGTGTTCGGCCTGATCGGCACGCTCAACACGATGTCGAACGTTGTGAGCGATGTCGCCTTCTTCACGCTGCGCCGCCGCGAGCCGCAGCTGGCGCGGCCGTGGCGCGCGCTCGGCTATCCGCTGCTGCCGGCGCTGGTGCTGCTGATCGACGCGACGCTTCTGGCGCTGTTCGCGTCCGCCGACCACATCGGCGTTGCGATCGCGGTGGGACTGGTGCTGTTCTGCATCCCGTTCGCCTGGATCGCGCACCGCGCGCGCACCGCGTAGAACCGAAATAAATTTGTCATCCCGGCTGTAGTGGAGCGCAGCGAAACGGAACGCCGGGACCTATAGTTCCGCCCACGCTGCAACAGAAGAGCTGGCTTTGGTGCCTCAACGTGCCGGCCCGATGTGTCCCGGCGCTTCGCTACGCTTCGGCCGGGATGACAGGCCCGAGGTAAAACCGAACACCTCAGTTCAACCAGGTCGCAATCAACGACAGGGTCGCCTGGAATACGTAGCGGCCACTTTCGTCGCGCACCTTTACGGTGAACACGCGCCGGTCGCCGTTGGGAAGGTCGTCTCGTGCGAGATCGGGCAGGGCACGGATCGCGGCGTCGCGCATGCTTTCCGGATCGGCATGATCCTGTCCGCGTTCGTCGCGCGAAGTCCGGTCGTCGTTATCGGTATCGAAGTAATAGTGCATCACGTCCCCGTTTTTGCCCGGAAGGATGCAGCAGAAACCCTAACCCGCGTCCGAAACCGGAATGTCCTTGGTGTCGCGCAGATGCAGGTAGTTGGGATTGAACTCGGCGAACTGCTTGAATTTCTCGACATCGGGAATCGTGACCGTCCGTCCCTGCAACTTGATCAATCCGTCCTCGCGCAACTGCTGCAGCACGCGATTCACATGTACGGTTGAAATGCCCAAAGTATCCCCGAGTTCCTCCTGGGTGAGCGGCAGGAAGAAGCTGTTTTCCGTGGCACGGCCCACCACCTGCATGCGCAGCAGCAGTTCGCAGATGAGGTGCGCGAGCTGCTTGTCCGACGGGCGCTGGCCCATGCTGACCAGCCATTCGCGCAGGATTCCCTCGTCGACCAGGGTCGCCCACCACAATGCGCGGGTGATGCGCGGAAAGTTCTGGGTGAGGTCGTCGATGGTGCTGCGCGGAATTTCCACGATGGTGCAGGGCGTGAGCGCACAGATCGCGTGATCCATACTGCCCAGAATGGCGACGTGCAGGTCGCAGAAATCGCCCGGCAGCAGAAAGGCGACGATCGAACGTTTGCCGTCCGGCAGCACCTTGTAGCGGCAGGCAAAGCCGTCGAGCACCAGGCGGACATTCTCCGGAATCTCGCCTTCGCGGATCAAATCCTCGCGCGGCGCGACCTTGCGGGTTTGTGCTACGACGGTCTCCAGTCGTGCCCGGTCGGACGCCTGCAACTCGGCGCCCTGTTCAAGTTTCATAGTCAGGGGATTGGACAAAATCGCGCGCTCTTCGGGCTACTACAAAATGTGGATTTGTTCGCCCAACAAGGATCTGCGGCTGGCGAAGCACCCCGCAGAAAGCGCTACACCGGAGCGCGTTTGTCGGCTTCAACGTATGTTAACGCAGCACCGTCCGGATCGCTCAATACCGATAATCAATCTTGTCGCGGCCTGCGATAGCGAATGGCACGCAATCGCAGTCGCGAGAGGCGACAAAACGGTGCAGCCGTGCCGCCATTTCCACTTTTGTTAATGCCCGCATGTTGCCGCTGCCCTTAGCGTTTCGGGCACAAGGGGTTTGGGTTGGTCTGGGTGTTGCTGATCCTGGCGGCCGGCGGCTTCGCCGGCGCGCTCTGGTGCTTTACCACGGCGCGGCGCGACATCGCGCTGTGCCTGCTGCTCGCCGCCTTCGCCCTCGCCGCCATCCTCTGGGCGGAAGCGATCGTCGGATTCTGATCGTCCGAGTCAGAGGATGTGTTCGCGCGAAAGACCGCGTACGGATCGATACCGTCTAGATGTACTTCGGTGACCGGCGAGAGTTGAAACTTCGTCCTCGGCCGGATGGTTGATTGAAGCGCAACGCCCGGACGTGTTTGCGGCGTGACGGCGTTCCTCTCCGCTTCGCCTTGCAATGGCGAAGTTGGGTCGCCAGCCTTTGGGGATGGGCCATCCGGGCCGAAGGAAAGAGGGGGAGGGAGTACGCGAAAACCGCGGTTCAATTCCGTAATTTTGTTGCGCTCCCGCTCCAGCAACGGCCGGGCGGGAAATTGTGAAAACCGAGGTTCAATTCCGCAATTTTGTTGCGCCGAGGCTCGCGGGCGACCGGGGGAGGGGGGTGCGGAAAACTGCGGTTCGAATGCCTCGGGGCATCCTCAGACGGCGTTTTCGGCCGCGGAAAGGCTGGGTTTTCGGGGGGCCTTGGCTTCGCGGCCTCCGCGCGCTACCACCCGCGCGGCTTCACGCAAGAAGGATTTTCCCACCATGGCTCGCAAGAAAATCGCTCTCATCGGCGGCGGACAGATCGGCGGCACGCTGGCCCATCTGGCCGCGTCCAAGGAACTCGGCGATGTCGTCCTGTTCGACATCATGGAAGGCCTGCCGCAGGGCAAGGCGCTCGACCTGGCTCAGTCCGGCCCGATCGAAGGCTTCGATGCGAAGCTGAAGGGCACCAACTCCTATGCCGACATCGCCGGCGCCGACGTGGTGATCGTTACCGCCGGCGTGCCGCGCAAGCCGGGCATGAGCCGCGACGATCTTCTCGGCATCAACCTCAAGGTCATGGCCGCGGTGGGCGAGGGCATCAAGGCGAACGCGCCGGATGCGTTCGTGGTGTGCATCACCAACCCGCTCGACGCGATGGTGTGGGCGCTGCGCCAGTTCTCCGGCCTGCCGCATGAGAAGGTGGTCGGCATGGCCGGCGTGCTGGACTCGGCGCGCTTCCGCCACTTCCTCGCCGAAGAGCTGAACGTGTCGGTGGAAGACGTGAGCGCATTCGTGCTCGGCGGCCATGGCGACACCATGGTGCCGATGCCGCGTTTCTCCACCGTCGCCGGTATTCCGCTGCCGGAGCTGGTGAAGATGGGCTGGATCAAACAGGAGAAGCTCGACCAGATCGTGCAGCGCACCCGCGACGGCGGTGCGGAGATCGTGGCGCTGCTGAAGACGGGCTCGGCGTTCTATGCGCCGGCGACTGCGGCGATCGAGATGGCGCAGTCCTATCTGCGCGACAAGAAGCGCGTGCTGCCGGTCGCGGCCTATGTGAACGGCTCCTATGGCATCAAGGATCTCTATGTCGGCGTGCCGGCGGTGATCGGCGAGAAGGGCGTGGAGCGCATCGTCGAACTCGAACTGACCGCTGACGAGAAAGCGCAACTCGAAAAGAGCGCGGCTTCGGTGCAGGGCCTGCTCGACGCCTGCAAGAAGCTCGATCCGAAGCTGGCCTGATGCGATGAACCGCCGGTCGCGCGAGCAGAAATTTTCGCTCGGCGATTGGTCGGTCGATCCTTCACGCGGCGTTATCGTTCGCGACGGCACGGAGACGCGCCTCGAACCGCAGCAGATGGATTTGCTGCTGCTGTTCGCGGGCGAACCCGGCGTGGTGCTGTCCAAGGATCGCATCATCGCGGGCGTGTGGAACGGCCGCGCGATCGGCGACGATACGCTGGCCGCCGCGATCAGCCGGCTGCGCGGGAGCCTCGGCGAGACCAAAGAAAACCGCATCATCGAAACGGTGCCGAAGCGCGGCTACCGGCTGCTGCTCGTGCCGGACAACGTTGCCTCCGCGCCGGCCGAAACGGCCAAAGCCTCCGGGCTGATCGCGCAAGGCTTTGCCGCGCTACGGACGCCGATGCCGTCGTCGCTCGCGCAGGCGCAGGTCTATTTCGAAGGCGCGATTGCCGCCGATCCGAAGAGTGCCGCCGCGCACACCGGTCTCGCCGACACGCTGCTGATGCAGCACCGGATGGGACAGGGCCGCGCGCTGGTCGCCGCGGCGAAGGCGAGCGCGCATGCCGCAACCGCTTTGGACGAGAGCTACGCGCCCGGCTGGTCCGCGCTCGGCTTTGCCACGCTTCTCGCCGATCGCGATTTCGCCGCGGCGGATGCGTGTTATCAGCGCGCCATCGCGTGCGATGCCTCGCTGGCACAGGCGCATCGCGGCCGCTCGTTCGCGCTCGCCTGCGTAGGCCGCTTTGTCGATGCCGAACGCGAAGCGCGCCGGGTCGTCGAACTGACGCCGCTGACGCTGCAGGCGCATGCCGATCTGGTGCAGCTGCTGATCGCCGCGCGCCGCTACGTGCCTGCGATCGCGGAAGCGAAACGCGCCATCGCGCTCAGCGCGCAATCGAGCGAAGCCTGGAGCCTCAAAGGCTGGGCGCATGCCTTTCTCGGTGAAGAACGCGAGGCGGTCGAAGCGTTGCTGGAATCGCTGCGCCTGTGGGGCACCGGCAAAGACACGCTCGCAGGCCTGACCGCGTCGCATGCGCAAGGCGGCTTCGCCGAACTGCTCGCGGCCGGCGCCGATCTGTTCGAAACCCAGCGCGTGATGTTCGTGCCCCGCGCTATGGATATCGCGATGCTGCGTGCCGGCGCCGGCCAGCCGGACGCGGCGTTCGCCGCACTGGACACCGCCGTGGCGCAAGACGATCCGACGCTGCTCCTGCTGCCCTATCTGCCGCACCTCGACAGATTGCGAAACGACCCCCGGTTTACGGCGCTGATGGAGAGAGTGCGGTTGGTGCACTAACACGCACCCCTCAACGAACGAAGTGAGTTGGAGGGGTCGAGCGGAGCGAGGGGGAGGACCTTGCGCGGCAGAGCCGCGCTCGTTCGGCTGCTTTGCTCCGTTCTGCGACAGCAAACATGAAGCGCGCTTCGCACGCTAAGGTCCTCCCCCGCGCCGCTTCGCTGTTGCGAAGCGTCGCGACCCCTCCAGCAAGTGGAGGGGTGGAAGTGTCCCAAGCTTTTCCCAAGCTCATCCCAAGCTTGCGCCAAACACTTCCGGCCGCGTAGCGCGCACGCTCCTCCCGATCTCATAAGGAGGATCGTCATGTCTCTTGCACAAACCTTCGTGACAGAAACCACGCCGCGTAGCGGCACCGTGAAACTCATCGCAAAGGCCATCCTGTCCGGCCTTGCGGTCGTCGCGCTCAGCCTCGTGGTGTGGAATGCATTGCTTTTCCTGTCGTTCGCTCATCCCGCGTTTCTGGCGCCTGCCATCTTCATCATGGCGGGCGTACTTGCGCTGAGCGGCATCTGGTTGAAATACGGCACCTGGCCTATTGCCGGCACCGCTTATCGCCGCGAGAACGCAAGGCTCAATCCCGTGTCGTGGCGGACTTTCGTCACCGCGCTCCTCGCCGGATGGGGCACGATGGCGACAGGCTTCCTGCTCTATGCCGCAAACCGCGCCGCGAGCGGTCTCGGCGGTGAAGACGCGATGGCGCTGCCCCACGCCTCGACACCGCTGCTGCTGGCGGCGCTGTTCATGGGTGCGCTCGTGGCCGGCAGCGTGGAAGAGACTGCCGTGCGCGGCTTCATGCAGACGCCGCTGGAGCGCCGCTTCGGCATCGCGCCTGCGATCGCGGTCAGCGGCTTCGTGTGGGCGTTGTTCCACCTGAACCACAGCTATTTCCACGACGGCGCAGTGCTGTGGTTCGGCATCTTCCTGGCGGTTTCGGCCATGCTCGGCACCATCGCGCACCGCGCCAATTCGGTGCTGCCCGGCATCGTCGTGCACACCGGCTTCGACGCGAGCTATTTCCTGAGCGCCGGAGTCCTGCAGCCGCGCTGGCACATCGCGCCCATCGCCTGGCTTCAGTCCCTTGCCGCACCCCAAACCCTGCTCGCGCTGGCCGCCGTCACGGCGCTTGTGGCCGTCGCCGGATGGTTCGCCTTTTTCCGGGCGACGCGCGCCTGACAAACGAAAACCCCGGCGGGGAGAGGCGGTCCGCCGGGGTTTCCTTTCAACGCGACGCTTGGGAAAATCGCGCTGTCACTCCGTCATCGCATCAGCGCACCCAACGACCGCCGATCCAGTGCCAGTGGCTGTTGTAGAAAGCCCAGTGGCCATGCTCGAACGTCCTGGCGAAGATCGGCCGGACGCTGATCGGTTCGAACCGCAGCGGCGGGCGATGGAAGCGGTCGTTATAGATTCGCGCGTCGTAGCCATAGCGGAAGTTCTCCGCGACCTTGATCACCGGCGCGCGGTGCTCGCGTTCGACCACTTTCACCACGATCGGCTTTTCCAGCGGCGCGGCGTTCGCTGCGGTGGAAAGAGCGACCGGTGCTGCACCGATCAGTGCCAGCGCCAAGGTGCCGGCCAGTTTCAGACTTTTGCTTGTGAGCTTCATGGTGGTATCTCCTTTTCCTTCGCTGCACACGAAAGAGATCGTCACGCGCAGCGCGCTCTTGAAGCCATGCGCCGTTCGCAAAGCCGCGATTTGTGTCAAAGTTTGTCGCGCCCATCGCCTGTGCGATGGTTGGTGGTTAATCTCCCATTCATCGCCACCTTCGCCACAGAGCCGCCATGATCCCGCAGCTGGAAACCGACCGTCTGATCCTGCGCGAATTTCGCGCAAGCGATTTCGAACCCTACGCGTCGTTCATGGCCGATCCCGAAGTCACACGCTTTCTCATGCCGAAACCGATGAAGCGCGAGGATGCGTGGCGCAGCCTTGCAGCGCAGATCGGCCATTGGACGTTGCGCGGCTATGGCCGCTGGGCGGTGGAGCGCAAGTCCGACGGCGCCTTTATGGGACCGGTCGGCATGATCAATCCCGAAGGCTGGCCGGGACTCGAGATCGGCTGGACGCTCGGCAAGGCCTATTGGGGCCACGGCTACGCCTCGGAAGCCGCGGCGGCTGCGATGCGTTATGCCTTCATGACCCAGCCGGTGGACCGCCTCATCTCCTGCATCGATCCCGACAACGAACCGTCGCAAGCCGTGGCGCAGCGGCTCGGCGAGACCAAAGGCGAGCGCATCTCGCTTCACATGGGCAGCGCCGACTATTGTTTCGACCTCTGGGTTATTTCCCGCAGCGAATGGCAGCGGCGAAACGCAGCTTGACGATCCGCCGCAATCCACGCTCCCTGCGCCGGCCATGAGGGACCTCGCCACCGTCTACCGCCGCCGCGACTTCGGCGCTTTCGTCTCCGCGCGATTCCTGGCGACGGTTGCAATGCAGGTGCAGTCGCTCGCGATCGGCTGGCAGATCTACAACATCGAGAACACCGCGCTGGCGCTGGGCTTCGTCGGGCTGTGTCAGTTCGCGCCCATGTTCCTGCTCACCTTGCCGGCCGGCGAGGTGACCGACCGCTTCGATCAGCGGCGTGTGCTCTCCCTGGCTTACGCCGCCGAAGGCCTGTGCGGGGTGCTGTTCGTGCTGTTGAGCCTGCTCGCGCCGAAGAATGCGCTGCTGTTCTATGGCGTGCTCGTGCTGTTCGGCGCGGCGCGCGGCTTCTCCGGACCGGCCGGTTCGTCGCTGCTGCCGTTTCTTGTTCCACTGGAAAAATTGCCGCGCTCGATCGCGCTCAATTCCTCGGTGTTCACCACGGCGGTGATCGCCGGGCCGGCGATCGGCGGCCTGGTGTATCTCGCAGGGCCGATCTTCACCTATGCGCTGGCGAGCCTCTGTTTCCTGTTCGCCGCCGGTCTCACCATCGTCCTGGGCGGACGCCGGATTGTGCGTGAGAAAACGGACGCTTCACGGCTCGAGCGCGTGCTGGAAGGCATCCGTTTTGTGCGCGACCGGCCGATCGTGCTGGGCGCCATCTCACTCGATCTGTTCGCGGTGCTGTTGGGCGGCGCGGTCGCCCTGCTGCCGATCTACGCCCGCGACATCTTGCATGTCGGACCGCTCGGGCTCGGTGTGCTGCGCAGTTCGCAGGCGGTCGGCGCGGCGACGATGGCGTTCACGCTCGCGCGTGCGCCGATCGAGCGGCAGGCGGGCACGCGCATGTTCGCAGCCGTCGCCGCGTTCGGCATCGCCACCATCGTGTTCGGGATCTCGCACAATGTGTACCTGTCGTTCGCCGCGCTGTTCGTCACCGGCGCCTCCGACATGATCAGTGTGTTCATCCGCTCCGCCCTCATCCAGTATTCGACGCCCGATCCGATGCGCGGCCGGGTCAGCGCGGTGTCGATGCTGTTCATCGGCGCGTCGAACGAACTCGGCGAGTTCGAGTCCGGCATCACCGCGTCGTGGTTCGGCACCGTTCCCGCCGTGGTACTCGGCGGTCTCGGCACGTTGGGCGTGGTGGGCGTATGGATGTGGCTGTTCCCGCCGCTACGTACCGTCGACCGCCTGCGCGAGGTCGAGCCGCCCACCGCCGCGATGGACGAAACAATCGCCGCGAAGCCGGTTTAGGTCTGAACCCGACTTTGTCATCCCGGACGGAGTGAAGCGCAGCGTAACGGAGCTCCGGGACCTATATTTCAGCGAACGTTGCTGCGGCCGAGCGCATTCGGTGGCATCAACTTGCTGGTCCAATGGGTCCCGGCTCTCGCTTACGCTCGGCCAGGATGACAAGTTTGGAAGTGGTGCGCTCGTTGAGCACAACAGTGATAGTTTTGGAGTGAAGGGGTGAAATCATTGCGGCGTCATCGTGCCGGTGAGGCGCGCTTTGGCGATGGCTTGCTGCTCCAGCCACGCGCCGATCTTTGCGCTGCCGTCGGTGGTCGCGACGTGCGCGTCGGGCAGCGCCCAGACGGTGAACTCATAGGTATGCACGCCGGTGCCGGCCGGCGGACAAGGACCATCGTACACGACATCGCCGAAATCGCTCTTCAGCGCATGCGCACCCGGCGGCAGTTTCGCAGCACCCGCGGTGAACATGCCGTCGGCCGGCGGCAGATCGACCACCACCCAATGCGACCAGCCGCCCGGCCGCTCTTTTACCGCCGTGTCGATCACCGTGAGCGCGAGGCTCTTCGCGCTCTTCGGCACGCCGCTCCACGCCAGCGCGGGCGAGATATTCTTGCCACCGCAACGCGGATAGTTGTGTTCGACGGCCAGCGGCTGGCCATCCTGGATGTCCGGACTCTTCAGGTCCAGCGCCATGGCCGGCATGGGCGCCAGCATGGCCAGAACGGCAAACCCGAACGCGCGCATCTAAAATTCCCCCTGTTTCGGGCCATATAGCATGGTTGCGGGAGCGTCGCTCTCGCTGCCACACTCGGGTCAATCCAGTTTTGAAGGGGAAACATGTCGCTCAAAGTCATCGGCGCCGGTTACGGCCGCACCGGAACGCTGTCGCTCAAGATCGCGCTGGAAATGCTGGGCTTCGGCCCCTGCTATCACATGATGGAGGTGTTCCGGAATCCGGGCCATGCCTACGCCTGGCATGCCGCTGCATACGGCGTATCGAAAGATCTGAAGACCGTGCTTGCCAACTACCAGTCGACGGTGGACTGGCCGTCGACGCGCTTCTGGCGCCAGCTCATGGACGAGAATCCCGACTCAAAGATCATCCTGACAGAGCGCGATGCCGCGGCCTGGTACAAAAGCGCCTCCAACACGATCTTCAACATCGGCACGCCGGAGCAGCTCTCGCACATTCCCGATCCGATGGTGCGGGCACAGACCGAAATGGCGCGCTATCTCGTGGCGGAAGCGACGTTCGGCGGCGACATGAGCGAGGCGCATGTCATCGACACCTACAAAAAGCACAACGAGGAAGTGAAACGCACGGTCCCACCGGCGCGTTTGCTGGTTTACGACACCGGTGCCGGATGGGAGCCGCTTTGCCGCTTCCTCGGCGTACCAGTGCCGGAAGCGCCCTATCCGAAGACCAATTCCACGGAGGAATTTCAGGCGCGGCGGAGTCAGATGCGAACGGCCTCCTCAAAATGAAGGCGATGTGGGCAGCGCTCGCGGCAATGGCGATCTTGTGCGCCCCCGCGCAGGCTGCGCCGCTGAAGACGTGGACGCTCGGTGACAAGACCAATAGCTTCACCGTCGCCGGGCTGACGCTCGTCTTCGGGGAAGGCCGCGACGCCGACGGCGCGGCGGTGCCCGGCGCGCAACTGAAGGCTGCCGGCACTGCGCCATTCACGATTGCCGGACAGCCCGGCACCAATCCGGTATCGGCGCAGTGGGCGATCGCGAAGCTCGATCCGCACAATCCACTGCCGCAGGTCCTGTTCGTTTCCAACAGCGGCGGAGCGCACTGCTGCGACAAATACCTCGTGGTGGAGAAACTGCCGACCGGCTGGACGGCGTTCGATCTGGGGCAATGGAACGACGGCGAGTTGCCCGGCATTCCGGTGGACGTGGACGGCGATAAGATCCCCGACATCGTGCTGTCGGACGACCGCTTCCTCTATGCCTTCGATTCCTATGCGGCGAGCCGGTCGCCGCCGATCGTCATCAATGTCGTGAACAATGCGGTACAGGACGTCTCTAAGGAGTCGCGCTATCGCGCGCTTTACCTGAAGGACATGGCGAAGACGAAGGACCAGTGCGCCGCGCATATGAACGGCGTCTGTGCCGCCTATGTCGCCGACGCGGCGCGCGCCGGCAAATTCGACGAAGCGTGGGCCTTCATGCTGGCGAACTACGACAAAGGCTCGACCTGGACCTATCCCACGCGTTGCCAGGGCAAGCGCTCGGCGTCCGGCGATTGCGCCGGCAAGACGCTCAAGCCGCACGATTATCCGGAAAGCCTGCGCTGGTTTTTGCAGGACAACGGCTACATCCCGAAGACACCCTGAGCCCTCGCCAAAGCGGCGCGAATCCGCGACAGTCGCGGCCACATCGCAATAAGGGCAGGGGATGGCGCTCGACGCATTGAAAGGCTGGACATCGGCGCAGAAGCATGTGGTCGCCGCGTCCTATCTTGGCTGGACGCTGGATGCGTTCGACTTCTTCCTGATGGTGTTCGTCATCAAAGATGTCGCGCACGATTTCGGCGCCGGCAAATCCGACATTGCCTGGGCAACGACATTGACGCTCGCGCTGCGGCCGGTGGGCGCTTTCCTCTTCGGACGGCTGGCGGATCGTTTCGGCCGCCGTCCGGTGCTGATGGCGGACGTCGCGCTCTATTCTTTGCTTGGCTTCGCGACCGCCTTTTCGCCCAATCTCAGCGCGTTTCTCATCATCCGCGCGCTGTTCGGGATTGCCATGGGCGGCGAATGGGGCACCGGCGCGTCGCTCACGATGGAGTCCATCAAGCCGGAAGCGCGCGGCCTCGTCTCGGGCTTGTTGCAGTCGGGCTATCCGACCGGGTATCTGCTGGCCTCCATCGTCTACCGCAATTTCTATGACTCGATCGGATCGCTGACCGGCATGGCGCCGTGGCGCAGTCTGTTTTTGATCGGCGTCCTTCCCGCGCTGCTCATTCTCTACATCCGCCGCCACGTGCCGGAATCGCCTGGCTGGTCGGTGGAACATGCACGCACCGGCACGGTGTTCAATGTTTTGCGCCGCCACTGGCTGCTCGCGCTTTATGCCATTGTGCTGATGACGGCGTTCAACTTCTTCAGCCACGGCACCCAGGACGCCTATCCGACCTTCCTGCAGGTGCAGCATCACTTCGACGTCCATACGACCGGCAATATCGCGATCCTCTACAATATCGGCGCGATTCTGGGCGGTCTGACCTTCGGACTGTGGAGCCAGAGCTTCGGCCGGCGTCGCACCATCATCGTCGCGGCGCTGCTGTCGATTCCGGTCGCGTATCTCTGGGCGTTTTCCGAAACCGCCGCGATGCTCGCGCTTGGCGCGTTCCTGATGCAGTTCTTCGTGCAGGGCGCGTGGGGCGTGATCCCTGCGCATCTGAACGAGCTGTCGCCGGCCAACGCGCGCGGCACCTTTCCCGGCACGGTCTATCAGCTGGGCAACTTCATCGCATCGTACAATCTGGTTCTGCAGACCAAGATCGCACAGAGCCACGGCGAGAACTTTTCACTCGCCCTGTTTGGGGTCGCAGTGACGGCAGCGGTCGTGATCATCATCTTCACAGCCATCGGCCGCGAAGCAAAAGATGCGCAGTTAGCGGTGAAGTCGGGTTAGCGAGACCGGTGCTCGCTGGATGCTGGTTCACGCGGAGGCGCGGAGAACGCGGAGGGCTGCGTGATCTCAACGCTCAGCGTTTCTACATGCTTATTGGCGCGCGAAGGCGCGCAGGGAGGACCCAAAGCGCACGCATTTCTTCCCGCGTAAAGAACAACTGCCCTCCGCGTTCTCCGCGCCTCCGCGTGACGTATTCAAACTGGTTCATGCTGAAACACAGAAACGCAGAAAAAAGAACGGATCTCCGCGTCTCTGCGCGAAACAATCAGGCTTTGACGAACACGTCGACGCGGTCCGGCGGGCCTTCGTTGGCGCCGCCCATCGCGCGCACGTCGATCTTCGCGCCCGGCACGCCGGCGTCGATCAGTATCTGCCGGATCGCCAGCGCGCGCTTCAGCGAGAGGCGGCGTGCGTCGGACGACTTGTCGCTGCGGGCGCCGCCATAGGCCTGGATCTGGATGCGCGACGCGCCGCCGTTCAGCGCGGAATTGAGATCGCCGCCCAGCATGCGGATGGCATCGAGAGCGTTGGGCGCCGGATCGGCGGCTCCGGCCGCGAAGATGATCTGGCTGCGCCGGGTGAGGCCGCCTGTGCCGCCGCCGGGCGAAGGCGTCTGCTTCGGCGCGGGCGCGATCGACGCAAGTTCCTTCTTCGCAGGCTTCGACGGCGGCGCTGCCGGTGCCGGCGTGAAGTTCGATCCGGCGTCGAAGGAGAACGGCATGCCGTTGCCGTTGCTGCCCGTGTCGGTGCTCGCAGCCTGGACCGGTGCGGCGGCTTTTTTCTTGACGGCGGTTTTGACCGGCTTCGGCGGCGGTGCAGGGGCGGCGGCCGGAGGCGGTGCGGCGGCGGCCTGATTGTCCGCGCGCGGAACGTTGTAGCCCGGCACGTCGACTGTTGCCGTCTGTTCCGGCTTGGGCTTGCGCGCATGGTGCACCGCGCGATGCTTGGTCGGCACACGCAGATAAGCGGGCGGGCGGGCGTAGTAGGGTCCGTAGGGAATCGCAGCCGGATTCACCGTGACGCTCTGGCCCGGATACATCTCTTCCTGCGCCCATGCCGGCGCAGCCAGCGCCAACGCGGCGCAGCCGAATACGATAGCGACAGCCCGTTTCATCGGGGCCGAACCATAATCATGTCGATTCACCGCTTCAACCTTCCGCAAGACGCCCACTCACGGTTTTGCCGCCTTCAGCAGCTTTATGAGTTGCGGATGAAGATGCTCGTTTCCGGCCACAATATGGCCGAGAGTCAGCATCCGCTCGCCGCCGGAAAGATCGGTGACGACGCCGCCCGCTTCTTTAACCAGCAGCAACCCGGCCGCCATGTCCCAGGCGCCGAGGCTTTCTTCCCAATACGCATCGAACCGGCCTGCCGCCACGAAAGCGAGATCGAGCGATGCCGCGCCGAACCGGCGCACCGCGGCCGAACCGGCCATCACATCGCGCAACTGGGCGCGGAAGCGGGTGTGGTGCTCTTCGTCATGGCCGACATGCGGCGAGCCGGTCGCGATCACCGCGTCGGCGAGGTTCTTGCGCGCCGCGACACGCAGGCGCTTGTCATTCAGATAGGCGCCGTGGCCGCGTTCGGCGGTGAACATCTCGTCGGTGACGGGATTGAACACCACGGCGGAGACGATCTGGCCTTCGCGCTCCAGCGCCAGCGACAGCGCGAACTGCGGGATGCCGTGCATGAAGTTCGTGGTGCCGTCGATCGGATCGATGATGAAGCGATGCGACTTGTCCGGCCCTTCGATGACGCCGGATTCCTCCGCGAGGAAACCGTAGCCGGGTCGCACGCGCTGCAACTCCTCGATCAGCATCTGTTCGGTGCGCTGGTCGGCAGCGGTGACGAAGTTGCCGGGTCCTTTGAGCGAGACCTGGAGATTTTCCAGTTCGCCGAAATCGCGGATCAGCTTGCGCCCCGCTTTGCGCGCAGCGGCCACCATGACGTTGAGGGCGGGAGAGAGGTAAGGCATCAAAATTCCTACTGCACTGTCCTTCGGGGTTCGCGGACTGGCGTCCGCTCTCACCTCAGGATGACGGCATTCGGAGTTGCGCGGCTCGCGTCATCCTGAGGTGCGAGCGGAGCGAGCCCCGAAGGACAAAGATTATTCAGCCCGCTTCACATACGATCCGTCTTCGGTCGAGACGATCACCTTGGTGCCTACGCCCACGAACGGCGGCACCTGGATCTTCATGCCGTTCTCCAGCGTCGCGCTTTTGAACGACGGCGCGGCGGTGCCGCCCTTCAGCACCGGATCGGCTTCGGTCACTTCCAGCGTCACCTGCGCCGGCAGTTTGATGCCGATCGGCTTGCCGTCATGGAGTTGCACCAGCGTCTTCATGCCGTCAGTCAGGAATTGCGCCTGCTCGCCCACGAAATCGGATTGCAGCTCGATCTGGTCGTAGGTCTCCATATCCATGAAGGTGAGCGTTTCGCCGGTCGCGTAGAGGAATTGGAAGTCCTTCTTGTCCAGGTACACTTCCTCGACGGTTTCGTCGGAGCGGAAGCGCTGGTTGAGCTTGGTGCCCTGGGTGACATTCTTGAGCTCGACCTGGTTGTAGGCGCCGCCTTTGCCGGGCTTCACCTTCACGGTCTTGACCGCGATCCAAAGACCGCCCTGAAAATCGATCAGGGTGCCGGGGCTGATTTCGTTGCCGGAGATTTTGGCCATGGCTTGCGTGCGGCGCCGCTTGTCGCGGACGCGGTCCTTATTGGGTCGAGTTCAAAGAGCGCGCGCCTTCTACAAGGGGCTCCCGGAAAACGCAAATTCCGCAGTGTTTCCAGCGCTTAATAGGACGAAATCAGTTTTTAGGGACATCGCCCGATTCGAGGACGAGGATGAAGGAGCGGCCGCGCGACTTCGGGCGCCAGCCCATCTCGAGCGCGAGACGGGTCGCGGCGTCGATTTTCTCCGGCACGATGCGTTCTTTGTCCTGGTGGAAACCGGGTTTTCGTTCGGGATAGGGAAACTGGAGGATCAGTTCGCGATAGGTGCGCTCGCCCTCGGCACGCACCGTAAACGCCATGCCTTTGTAGCCCTCGCTCGAGTAATGCGCTTCGTTCATCAGCGACCACGACATCTCCACGCCGTCGATCGTGAACTTGCCGGCCGCTGAGCGTTTGCGCGACTTCATGCTGTGAACAGCGTGTTGAAGGCGCGCACCGCGGCGGCTGGCCCTTCGGGGTGCGCCCACACCCCGGCGCTCACCGCGAGGAAATCCGCACCGGCCTCGACCAACGGCCTCGCGTTCTCGACCATGATGCCGCCGATAGCGACGACGGGGATGGTCATCGTTTCCGCCCACCATTGCAGCAATTCGGTGCCGGCGCGGGTTTTCGGTTGTTTCGTTTCCGTCTGGAAGAACGCGCCGAACGCGATGTAGTCGGCACCGGCTTCGCCCGCTTCGAACGCGAGTTCACGGCTGTCGTGGCAGGTGACGCCGACGATGCGGTCGTTGCCGGCAATACTGCGCGCCTCGGCGTATGGCGTGTCGTCCTGGCCGACATGCACGCCGTCACAATCGTAGGCGCGGGCGAGATCGGGCCGGTCGTTCATCAGGAACGCGACGTCGTAACCTTGTGCGATCGGTTTGAGGATATCGGTCGCATGCTTGATCGCGTCGTCATCGACATCCTTCAGGCGCAACTGCAGCGTGGCGACATCGCCCGCATCCAGCGCACGCTTCAGATCGTCCGCAAACATACGCGGCTCAAGCTTGGGCGGCGTGATCAAATAAAGGCGACAGGTCATATGTCCTTCGGGGCTCGCTCCGCTCGCACCTCAGGATGACGCGAGTGGCGCGGGCCGTACATCCCTCTCGTCATGCTGAGGTGCTATCCCGCAGCAAACGCGGGATAGCCTCGAAGCATAGAAAGGTCAGGCCTTCTCGAGGCTTGGCTTCCATTCGCCCATAGCGGCGAGGCCGTTCATCCTGGCGCGGTGCGTGAACGCGGCCTGCGCGGCCGGCACATTGTCGGCCTTGCCGCCCCACGCCTTCTGCGGTGCGGCCTGCAGCGCACGGCCGTAGGAGAAGGTGAGCGGCCAGGGCAAGGTGTATTTCGCATTCATCGCGTTCAGATGCGCGGTCGCTTCTTCGTCGGACTGGCCGCCGGAGAGGAACGCAACGCCCGGCACCGCCGACGGCACACAGCGCTTGAGGATATTCACGGTCTGCTCCGCGACTTCCTCGACGCTCGCCTGCTTCGCGCACTTCTTGCCGGAGATCACCATGTTGGGCTTCAGGATCGTGCCTTCGAGGAACACGTTCGCGTAGTAGAGCTCCTTGTAGACTTCCTTCAGCACCCACTCGGTCACCGCAGCGCAGGTGTCGATGTCGTTGTCGAAGTCCATCAGCACTTCCGGCTCGACGATCGGAACGATGCCGTTCTCCTGCGCCAGCGCGGCATAGCGCGCGAGCGCATGCGCGTTCGCGTTAATGCAATTATACGATGTCTTGGTCGGATCGTAGGTCGCGCGCCACTTCGCGAACCGGGCGCCGAGCTTGTGGTATTCCATGAAGCGCTCACGCAGGCCGTCGAGACCTTCGGTGATGGTCTCGCCGGGGTTGGTGGCCAGCGGCTTTGCGCCGGTATCGACCTTGATGCCCGGGATCGCGCCTGCATCTTCGATGAGCTTGACGAGCGGCGTGCCGTCCTTTGCCTTCTGGCGGATGGTCTCGTCGAACAGGATGACGCCGGATATGTGCTTCATGCCTTCAGCCGAGCGGAACAACAGCTCGCGATAGTCGCGGCGGTTCTGCTCCGTGTTCTCGACATTGATCGCGTCGAAGCGCTTCTTGATCGTGCCGGAGCTTTCGTCCGCGGCCAGAAGGCCTCTGCCCTTCGCGGCCATCGCAGTGGCGATGCGGTGCAGTTCAATCGTATCCATCTTACTTCCCCTTGCTGGCCACCAGGGCGGCAACGCCCGGCAGCTCTTGTCCTTCAAGCCATTCCAGAAACGCGCCGCCCGCGGTCGACACGTAGGAAAAATCGTCCGCCACACCCGCGTGGTTGAGCGCGGCTACCGTGTCCCCACCGCCCGCGACCGAGAGCAGATGACCCGCCTTCGTTGCCTGGGCCACCGCCTTGGCGGCCGCAACCGTGCCGGCGTCGAACGGTGGCGTTTCAAATGCACCGAACGGGCCGTTCCACACCAGGGTGCGGGTGTTGATGAGGCGATGCTTGAACGCCTCAATGCTCTTCACGCCGACGTCGAGGATCATCTCGTTGGCGCCGACGTCGTGGATGTCCACTGTCTGGTGTTTGGCGTGCGCCTTGAACTCTTCGGCGACCACCACGTCCACCGGCAACAGCACGGCGGCGCCGCTCTCGATCGCGAGATGCGTCACCTTCTGCGCAGTTTCGATGTGATCGCGTTCAACCAGCGACTTGCCGACCTCGATGCCTTGGGCGGCGAGGAAAGTGTTGGCCATCGCGCCGCCGATCACCAGCGTCTCGATCCGCTTCACCAGATTTTCGAGCAGCGCGATCTTGGTCGAAACCTTGGCGCCGCCTACTACCGCCAGAACCGGCCGCTCCGGATTGCCCAGCGCTTTGTCGAGATGGGTCAGCTCTTGCTCCATCGAGCGGCCGGCCGCGGACGGCAGCAGATGCGCAACGCCTTCGGTCGTCGCATGCGCGCGATGGGCGGCGCTGAATGCGTCGTTGACAAACAGGTCGCCCAGCTCGGCGATCTGCTTCACAAAGCCCGGATCGTTCTTTTCTTCGCCAGCGTGGAAGCGGGTGTTTTCCAGCAGGAGAACGTCGCCGTCCTCCAGCTTCGCCACCGCCGCCTTCGCGACATCGCCGACGCAATCGTCCGCGAACGCCACGGGGCGACCGACCGCCTTGCTCAACGGCTCGGCCACCGGCTTCAGCGACATGCTTGGCACGACCTTGCCTTTCGGCCGGTCGAAATGAGAGAGCACGATCACCTTCGCGCCGCGCTCCGCGAGCTCTTTGATGGTGGGAGCCTGACGCTCGATGCGCAGCGTGTCGGTGACCACGCCGTCTTTCATCGGAACGTTCAGATCCGCGCGCACGAGTACGCGCTTGCCCTTAACGTCCAGGTCGTCGATCGTGCGGAAATTCATGCGTTCTGCTGAATGATCAGTCCGTTGCCTTCGCTGTCGCGAAGCGTTGCATAACGGCCCCATGGCGCGGTTTTCATGTCGTCGACATCGACGCCGGCCGCGCGCAGCCGTTTGTGCTCTTTCTCGACGTCGTCGGTGACCAGCACCAGCCCGCGCAGCGATCCGGCCGGCATCGTCTCGAACCAGTTGACCAGCGTGACCATTGCACCGCCGCCAGAGGGTCGCAGCATGATCCAGTTCCGGCCAGGTCCCATCTGGTCTTTCTGTTCCGCGGTGACGCTGAAGCCGAGCCGTTCGGTATAGAACTGCTTGGCCCGCTGCTGGTCGCTGACGGGCACGGAAACGATGGCGATCTGGCTCGAACCCATCAGATCAACTTGCCCCATGCTACGGCTGTGTCGGCCATGCGGTTGGAGAAGCCCCATTCATTATCATACCAGGTCATGACCGACAAAAACGTGCCTTCCATCACCTTGGTCTGGTCGAGCGCGAAGCTCGACGAATGCGGGTCGTGGTTGAAGTCGTGGCTCACGAGCGGCGCATCGACGATGGCGAGGATGCCTTTCAGCGGACCGGCCGCAGCCTTCTTCATCGCGTCGTTGATTTCCTGCGCCGTTGTCTTGCGCTTGCAGACGACCTTCAGGTCGACCAGCGAGACGTTCGGCGTCGGCACGCGCACCGACACGCCGTCCAGCTTGCCTTTGAGTTCCGGCATCACCAGGCCGACGGCCTTCGCAGCACCCGTGGACGTGGGGATCATCGACAGTGCCGCCGCGCGGGCGCGGTAGAGGTCCTTGTGCATCTGATCCAGCGACGGCTGGTCGTTGGTGTATGAATGGATCGTCGTCATGAAGCCGTGATCGATGCCCACGGTGTCGTGGATCACCTTCGCTACCGGCACGAGACAGTTGGTGGTGCACGACGCGTTCGAGACGACCAGATGGTCCTTCGTCAACTTGTCGTGGTTCACGCCATAGACGACGGTGAGATCGGCGCCATCGGCCGGAGCCGAGACCAGCACGCGCTTGGCGCCGGCTTTCAGATGTTCGGCGGCCTTGTCTTTCGCAGTGAAGATGCCGGTGCATTCGAACGCGATGTCGACGGCCAGCTCCTTGTGCGGCAGCTCCGCCGGGTTCTTGATCGCGGTGACTTTGATCTTGTGACCGTCGACGATCATGTGCTCGCCGTCGACCTTCACCTCGCCGGGGAAACGGCCGTGCACGCTGTCGTAGCGCAGCAGATGGGCGTTGGTCTCGACCGGGCCGAGATCGTTCACGCCAACCACCACGATGTCCTGACGCTTGGATTCCACGATGGCGCGAAGGACGAGCCGCCCGATGCGGCCAAACCCGTTGATCGCGACGCGAAGTGTCATTTCAAATTTCTCCAGTTCTCAAAGTTAGTACCCTCCCTTTGAGGGAGGGTCGAAATTTGCGGATGCAAATTTCGGGGAGGGGATACCGATCGTTTCGAGGACCCCTCCCCGAAAATCTTCCGCATACGCTCCAGATTTTCGACCCTCCCTCAAGGGGAGGGTGAAAACCCAAACTGACTACTTCCCCTTCAGCGCCTTTTTGGCCGCTTCGGCGACCGCTTCCGGCGTGATGTGGAAGTGATTGTACACGTCCTTGGCCGGTGCGCTTGCACCGAAGCTCGACATGCCGACGAACGCGCCGTCGGAACCGATATACCGGTCCCAGCCCAGTTGCACCGCCGCTTCGACTGCAACCTTAACGGTGCCGGGGCCCAAAACGCTTTCACGATATGTTTCGTCTTGTTCTTCGAACAGTTCCCAGCACGGCATGGAGACCACGCGGGCTGCGATGCCGTCCGCTTTCAGGAGATCGCGGGCTTTCAACGCCAGTTCGACTTCCGAGCCGGTGGCGAGCAGCGTGAGCTTGGCCCCTTCGGCCGAAGCGATCTCGTAAGCGCCTTTGGCCGAGAGGTTTTCTTCCGTGTGGGTCAGGCGAGAGGGCGTCAAATTCTGGCGCGACAAGGCGAGCAGGCTCGGCTGCTTCCTGTGCTGCAGCGCAAGGTCCCAGCACTCCGTGGTCTCGACGGAATCGCAAGGCCGGAACACCAGCAGGCGCGGCATCGCACGCATCGCGGCCAGTTGCTCGACCGGCTGATGGGTGGGGCCATCTTCGCCGACACCGATGGAATCGTGGGTCATTACGAACACCGAGTGCACGCCCATCAGGGCGGCAAGCCGGATCGACGGACGGCAATAGTCGGAGAACACGAAGAAGGTGCCGCCGTAAGGCAGGATGCCGCCGTGCAGCGCCATGCCGCTCATCGCGGCCACCATGCCGTGCTCGCGGATGCCGTAGTGGATATAGCGGCCGGAATAATCGTCCGGTTTGATCTCCGTGAGGCCCTTGGTCTTGGTGTTGTTGGAGGGCGTAAGGTCCGCCGAACCGCCTACCGTGAAAGGCAGGGTCGCGTTGATCACGTCGAGCACGCCTTCGCTGGCCTTGCGGGTCGCGACGGTCTCTTTCGTGTCGAACACCTTCTTCTTGTGCGCGAGCAGCGCGCCGGCGAGATCGGACGGATAGGTCGTGGTGAAGGTGGTATCGAACTCTTTCGCGTTGGCGCCGGCCGCTTTTCGCTTTTCCCAATCGGCCCAGGCGGCAGTGCCCTGCTTGCCGATTTCCCGCCACGCCTCGAGCACGCCGTCGTTCAGGGCGAAAGCTTCTTGCGGCAAGCCAAGAGCCTTCTTCGCGCCCTTGATCTCGTCTTCCCCCGGCGCATCGCTGTGCGCCTTCTGGGTGCCGGCCTTGGTCGGCATGCCGAAGCCGATGGTGGTGTGGCAGGCGATCATAGTCGGGAGTTCCGAGGTCTGTGCCAGCCGCAAGGCGCGGAACACCTGCGCCGCGTCATGACCGTCACAGGTGTCGGTCCGCCAGCCGGCCGCCTCGAACCGCTCGATCGCGTTGCTGGTGTCCGACAGCGATTTCGCGCCGTCGATGGTGATGTTGTTGTCGTCATAAAGGACGATCAGCTTGTTGAGCTTGAGATGCCCGGCCAGCCCGATCGCCTCGTGGCTGATGCCTTCCATCAGATCGCCGTCGCTGGCGATGACATAGGTGTGGTGGTTGACGAGGTCGTCGCCGAAGCGGGCGTTCAGGATGCGTTCCGCCAGCGCGAACCCGACCGAGTTGGCGATGCCCTGGCCCAAGGGCCCGGTGGTCGTTTCGATCCCGGGCAGATGGCCGTATTCCGGATGCCCGGCGCAGGGACTGTCGATCTGGCGGAACCGCTTGATGTTGTCGAGCGACGGCTTTTCGTAGCCTGTCAGATAAAGGAGCGAATAAAGCAGCATCGAGCCGTGGCCGGCCGACAGGATGAAGCGGTCGCGGTCCGGCCAATCCGGATTGGTGGGGTCGAACTTCAGGAAGCGGGAAAACAGGACCGTGGCGACGTCGGCCATGCCGAGCGGCAGACCGGGATGGCCCGATTTCGCGGCCTGCACCGCGTCCAGCGAAAGGCCGCGAATGGCGTTGGCGAGGCGGCGGATTTCGGCCTGGTCTGGCGGTGCGGTTTCGGCTGTCATCAAAGTCCGCCTTCGGGGTAAGGAACCGTGGCCTTAGCGGCGCGCGGCATGAATCGTCAAGGGTTCAACGCGCGAGGTTGACCGGCTTTCCCTGCCCGGCCTAAGGTATTGACGAATCGAAGAAAAGGGGCGCGGATGTCTCGACTGGACGCGGCCACCGAGCGGTTCCATGCCGCACTCGAAAACCTGAACAAGACGACGGCGCCTCTGGCTGCGGCCCGCGAGTCTGCCGCGGCCACTGCCATCCGGTTGGCAGCGATCACCGAAGAACGCGACCGCCTGCTCGCGCGGATCGAGGAACTGGAAGACGAAGCACGTTCGCTCTCGAACGTGACGCACGAAGTCGAAGGCCGTCTCGACGGCGCGATCGCGGATATCCGCGCGGCGCTTGGTAGGTAAAGCGAATGGCGAGTAGCGAATAGCGAATGGGCCGAATCTTTCTATTCGCTATTCGCCACTCGCTACTCGCCTGAAGAAACGGAGTTTTCGAATGGCTGTCGTCAACGTCATGGTCAACGGACGCGCTTACACGATCGCATGCGACGATGGCGAGGAAGATCATCTGCGCGATCTCGCCGGTCACGTCGACGGTCGCGTGAAGGAGTTGTTGTCATCGGTCGGTCAGGTCGGTGACAGCCGTCTGCTGCTGATGGCGGCACTGCTGATCACCGACGATATGCTCGATGCGCAGAAGAAACTGGAAGCGCACAAAGAACATGTGGGCGAACTGAGCGGCGCGCATGACGAACTGTCCGAACGTCTCGAACATTCCGAACTGATCGCCGCCGAAGCGCTGGAACGCGCCGCACAACGCATGGAAGACGCCGCGGCCCGGCTGGTCCACGCTTAAAAGTTCAACGCGATTTTCCGAAAACTTTGGCATGCCAGAAGCTACCGGGTCTGGTGAACCATTCGGCATTTCGCGGGGTGCGAAATGCCGCCAGTGGCTTCATGTTCATGCGATATCGGTGCAAGAGCGCGATCAACTCCCTCAGATCGCCGTTTGAGGGCGGACGCTTGAAGATGATGTGCAAGTCCCGCAACGACCCGCGGACATCCTCAACGCATGGAATGGATTGAAGCCAGTCGAAGAAGGCTTTTTCGTCGCCGGGCGCGAAATATGTCGGTCCCCTGACGACAAGTTTTCTGGGCATTGATCGCCCCTTTTTTTGCTTTCATTGATATTGCACGGGTTCGCGCTTACGTTAGCAAGAGGACGGATACTGCTCCGCGCGTCAGGTTAGCGATGCCCAGGGGCCTTAATGGTACTCACCGGGAGCTGTCCCTGGTCAGGATCGTGGTCTTGATCACATGGCGCCCACCTGCACTTGCAGGCCCGTGAGGATCCGGAACCAACGGCGTTTGCGGTTCCGTCCGCTATTCTTTCTCCGATGACGTCAAAGACACTCCTTCGAACCGAAGCCCGTGCCCGCCGCGAAAAGCTCGCGCGCGCGATACCGGATTTTGCCGCGCGCGTGGCGGCGCACGCCGATGCGCTTGGCATCGCAGACGGCAGCGTCGTCGGCGGTTACGCCGCGCTGCAGCACGAAGCCGATCCTCGCCAGTTGCTGGAAGCGCTGGCGCAGAAAGGCTGCGAGATCGGGCTGCCGCGGGTGGATGCGAAAGATGCGCCGCTGGTTTTCCACGCACGGCATCTGGCGCAGACGTTGCGCAAAGGCACTTACGGCATCCAGGAACCGCACGCCGATTGGCCGGTAGTGCGCCCATGCGTTCTGCTGGTGCCGCTGCTCGCGTTCGATGCGCACGGTCATCGCTTGGGCTACGGCGGCGGCTTCTATGACCGCACCATCGCGAGTCTCGGCAAACCGCTGCGCACCATCGGTGTCGCCTATGCCGGGCAGGAAGTGCGCGAGCTGCCGCACGAACCGCATGATCATCCCCTCGATGCGGTGATTACGGAGAACGGCATGCGCCATTTCCAAAGATAACTTGTCATTCCCGGCGACTGGGCGCGCGCAGCGCGACCACTCGCCGGGAATGACAAGTTTGGAGGGAAGGAGAGTGTGTATCAGCTCCCTGTAAAATTGCCCGGGCGGCGTTCGCCGACGGCTTTTACGCCCTCCACATAGTCGGACGTCTTGCGCAACCAGCTTTGTTCTTTCAGCTCAAGCGCGGTCTGCTCGCGCACGGCGGCGGCAAGATCGGCACGGAACGTCGAGCGCACCGACTGCACCGCCAGAGGCGCGTTCTCTGCAATCTCCTGTGCGAGCTTCATCGCCGCCGCGCGCAACTGGTCGAGCGGGACGAGTTTGTCCGCCAGACCCATCGCGAGCGCTTCTTCGCCGTTGATCCGCCGGCCCGTCAGGCACAGCAGTTCGGCATTCTGCCGGCCCACTACACGTGGCAGCGTATGGGTGACGCCGAAGCCGGGATGAAAGCCGAGTTTCACGAAGTTCGAAGTGAAGCGCGCTTCCGGCGCCGCGACACGGAAGTCCGCGACCAGCGCGAGGCCGAGGCCCGCACCAACCGCCGCGCCTTGTACCGCTGCGACGATCGGCTTTTTGGTGGAGAACAGCCGCACGGCTTCTTCGTAGAGCGGCCCGATGCCGCTTTCGGTGTTGGGATTGCCTATGCCGGTCGGCGCGGTGAGATCGGCCCCGGCGCAGAACGCCTTGCCCGCGCTTGCCAGTACGCTGCAACGTTGATCGCGCTCGGCATCGATGACGCCCAGCGCGTCGGCGAGATCGCGCATCAACTCGACGCTCACATGGTTGTGCGGTGGCCTGTCGATTTCGATCAGCGCGACATGGCCGTCGCGCGTCACCGTGATGTGCTCGCCAAATTTCGATTTCATCCTATCCTCACCGTCTCGTTCCAAGCCTGTTGCGCGCCACCACCCATTTGTGCACTTCGGTCGGGCCGTCATAGATGCGCATGGTCCGCAGCTTGGTCGACATCAGCTGCAGCGGCAACTCTTTCGTCATGCCCATCGCGCCGAAGGTCTGCATCGCATGGTCGACCACCTCATAGGCCATCTCGGTGGCGAACGCCTTGATCATGGAGATTTCCTGCCGCACATCACGGCCCTGATCGAGCTTCCAGGCGCAGTCATAGGTCATCAAGCGCGTCGCGTGGATTTTCGTTGCGGCATCCGCCACCCACCACTGGATCGCTTGCCGCTCCGACAGCGGCACGCCGAAGGTCACACGCTGCGGCGCAAATTCGCAGATCATGTCGAGCGCACGCTGCGCCATGCCGATCGACCACGATGCCATCTCGATGCGGCGCGTACCGAGGCGGAGCTGCATCGGGGCAAAGCCGTTGCCTTCGGTGCCGAGCAGCTTCCAGCCCTCGACCCGGCAATCCTCCAGCGCCACTTCGTAAGTGGCGGCGCCACCAATCATCGGGATGCGGCGGAGCACGTTGAAGCCTTTGGTGCCTTTGTCGACCAAGAAGGCGGAGATGCCGCCGCGGGCACGCTTCTGCTTGTCGGTGATCGCCATCACGATGGTGAAGTCCGCCTCGGCGGCGCGGCTCGTCCAGATCTTGCGGCCGTTCAGCACCCAGTCGTCGCCGTCTTTTTCCGCGCGCGTGGTCATGCCGGCGGGATCGGCGCCGGCACCGGGCTCGGAAATGCCGATGGCGGAAATCGTTTTCCCCGCGACGTATGGCGCCAGGTAGGCCTCGCGCTGGCGCTCCGTCACCGTCGCCATCAGCATGCGCAGGTTCGGCGAGTCCGGCGGCAGGGTATAGGGCGTGACGGTGCGGCCGAGCTCTTCGTTGACGCCGACCAGCGACACCGCGGGCAAATCGAGGCCGCCGACATCTTTTGGCGCATCGAGGCCCCACAAGCCCAATTCGCGCGACACCTTGTCGATGCGCTCGTGCTCCTGCGCGCCGATGCCGAGCCCGCCACCTTCCGCTTCGCGCTTCAGGACACCGGCTTCCAGCGGCAGCAATTCGTCCTGGACGAACCGGTGCACCAGGTCCTTCAGCATCCGGTCTTCTTCGGGCAGTTCGAAATCCATGGCCTATTCCTTCTGATAAAGGATGTTGCGTTCGCGCAGGGCGGCGATCTCGCTGTCGGCGTAACCGGCTTCGCGCAGTATTTCGGTGGAGTGCTGGCCCAGCAGCGGCGCGCCGTTGCGCACGCTTGCGGGACTGGCACCGAACTTCGTCGCCGGGCGCACATAGGTGATCGGGCCTTCGCTCGGATGTTCGGTCTTCTGGAACAAACCCACGGCTTTCAGCTGTGGATGCGCGATCACCTCCTGCAGCGAGAAGATCGGCGTCGCGGGAATGTCATGCTCCTCGCAGAGCGTCATCCACTCCGCCGTCGTTTTTCCCGGCGTGATTGAACGCACGGCCGCATAGAGCTCGCTGTTTTTCTTGTTTCGGTCGGCGCGATCGTCCAGCGCGAGCAACTCGCCCAGATCGGGCCGTCCCGCGGCTTCGAAGAAGGCGCGCCAATGTTTCGCGGTGTAGGGCAGCAGCGCGATGTGCCCGTCCCTGGTCGGCGCCGGTTTGCGGCCGCCCTGCATGATGCGGGCATAGCCGGGCGGCGCGGTCGGCGGATCGAACGTCTCGCCGCCCAGATGTTCGGTCAGCACGAACGCCGCCATCGTCTCCAGCATCGGCACTTCGACATACTGGCCCTGGCCGGTGCGTTCGCGATGGAAGAGGGCCGCGAGCACTGCGTTCACCACCGCCATGCCTGACGTTTTGTCCGCGATCAGCGACGGCACATAATCGGGCGCGTCGCGGCCGATGCTGGCGATAGAAGCAAGACCGCTCGCCGCCTGGATGATGTCGTCGAACGCGGGCTTGCCGGCATCCGGTCCGTCCTCGTCGAATCCGGTCGCCGCGACATAGACAATGTTGGGCCGTAGCGCCTTCACCGCCTCGTAACCGAAGCCCAGTCGTTCAATCGCCTCGACCCGCATGTTATGCACCAGCACGTCGCAGGTCGGCACGATGCGCTTCAGCGCGACCGCACCATCTAGCTCCTGCAGGTTCAGGCACAGCGAACGTTTGTTGCGATTGATCGCGAGAAAGATCGAACTCATGCCGCGGTTGCGCGACACACCGTTGAGCCGCATCAGATCGCCTGTGGGACTTTCCACCTTGATGATGTCGGCGCCGTAATCGCCCAGGATTTGCGTTGCCAGGGGTCCGAGCAGCACGGCCGTCAGGTCAAGAATGCGCAGGCCGGCAAGCGGGCCTGTGGCGTTGCGTGCAACTTCCTCCGACATGCAAATTTTTCTACGGCCAATCCGGTGTTGAGTATAGGCGCTCCGAGGACTCACACACCTGTGAAGGCAAATTTTTGCTGCATGCGCGAAGACGCCGTAAATTCCTTCCGCTGCGGTTTCGCGCCCGCTGCCATGGGAGTACGCCTGTGACGTGAGCGGAGGGGCTTATGTTCAAGCGCAGTGTCAAAATCTTGCTGCTGGCGTGTCTGGCAGGTTGCCTAACGACAGGCATGGCTTGGGCAGCGGACAGCCCTTTCATCGGTGCCTGGAAACTCAATCCGGCGGAGAGCCGGATGCCCGACGAGATGAAGGTTACGAGCGCGGGCGGCAAATACGCGTTCGACTTTGGCGGAGTTGCCGAAACGATCGCGGTAGATGGCACTTTCCAACCCGGATACGGCGGGACACTTCTGTCGGTGAAGGCTGCGGCGCCCGACACCTGGATCGTCGAGCGAAAGCAGAACGGCCGCTTGGTGCTCAGGGCGACATGGAAGCTCTCGAAGGATGGCACCACGCTCGCGGACTATTTCCGCGCGTTCCAGTTGGACGGTTCGACGCTCAGTATGGATTACGTCTATGCGCGCAACGGTGGGGGATCGGGCTTTTCCGGAGACTGGCGCAGCATCAAGGAAACCATGAACTCGCCTTTTCTCCTGCAGGTGAAGGCGTTTCAGGGCGACGGACTCTCCTTTGTCACACCCTCGCAGCACACGGTGAAAAACGTGAAGCTCGACGGTAAGGACTATCCCAGGGAGGGAGCGGGTACGTATTCTTCGGCCCGCGGGGTAGACGCGCGCAACCTGGTGATCACCGACAAGGCAGCCGGAAAGATAACGGATACGGAAGAGGTTGGGCTTTCATCCAATGGGAAGGCCCTGACGATGACGGTGCATATTCCTGGCCGGGCCAAGCCGAATGTGATGGTGTTCGAGCGGGAGTAGCTTTCACCACACGCCGGATAGAGCCAAACCCGGGTACTGGACGGTCAACAGCGCGCCGGCAATTTCATTACGGCCATGCTGCGGTCCTCGTGCTAAGAGGCGGCATGCGTATTCTCTTTATCGGCGACGTCATCGGAAAGCCGGGCCGCGACGTCGTATCGGAACACCTGCCGCGGCTGCGCGACACGCTGAAACTCGATTTCGTCATCCTGAACGGGGAGAACGCGGCACACGGCTTCGGACTCACCCGCAGCATCGCCAATGAGTTCTTCGCGATGGGCGTCGACTGCATCTCCACCGGCAACCACTGGGCGGACCAGAGGGAGATCCTGTCGTTCATCGACGATGAAGACCGCATCCTGCGGCCGTGCAATTTCCCGCAAGGCACGCCCGGGCGCGGCGCCAATCTTTTCCAGACGCGCGGCGGCGAACGCATCCTGGTCGTCAATGCGATGGGCCGTATCTTCATGGACCCGCTCGACGACCCGTTCGCCGGTGTCGAAGCACAGCTCAGCGCCTGCCCGCTCAACGAAGCCGCCGATGCGATCGTGGTCGACATGCATGCAGAGGCGACGAGCGAGAAGATGGCGATGGGCCATTTCTGCGACGGCCGCGCCAGCGCGGTGGTCGGCTCGCACAGCCACGTGCCCACCGCGGACGCGCAGATCCTGCCGAACGGCACCGCCTACCAGAGCGATGCCGGTGCCTGTGCCGATTACGACAGCGTGATCGGGATGGAGAAATACAATCCGGTGCAGCGTTTCGTGACCAAGCTGAGCCAGGGCCGCTTCACTCCGGCCACCGGCCCTGCCACGCTGTGCGGCATCTTCGTCGAGACGAACGCAAAAGGTCTCGCCACGCAGATCGATCCCGTGCGGGTTGGCGGCCGTCTGAAGCAGACGATCCCCGAATTGTGATCCGTCAGCGCGGGTGGAAACGCTTCGTCCCGAGATAGCCGACGGCAATGAAGATCAGCAGCGCGGCGCCTTGCACGATGCCGAAGGGCGGTTCGTTGCCATTCGGCGCGAGTGCGTGCAGCATCGGCACTTTCTGGAACGCCTGCACGATCAGCACGAACACATTCAGATAGAGCGCGATCACCGCGCCGATCACATAGGCCGGACGCCAGATCCCCACCAGACCGAAGCCGTAGCGTGCGACGATCGCGACGGCGAGCGCGATCAGCGAGATGATACCGACGATGCGCGCGGGATCGAGGCCAAACGGCGGCAACGGGAATCCGGTGGCGCTGGTCAGCACCGTGGTGAGCAGGAACACCGCTGTCAGGACATCGAGCCTGTCGTTGCGCAGGAAGCCCCAGGCGACCGGTATGCCCGTCACGATGCCGACGATACTGACCGCCACGTGAAACGCCAGCAGCGGCGACATGCCCAGGATCATCGCTGTCCCCCGAATGGACCGTGACGTCATCATGCGCGCATCGTGGCGTTGCGTCGAGCGGGGTCTTGATGCCGGCCGCGCCCCACCCTAGGTGGTAGCACATGACCTCCGCTGCGCCTTTTCGCATCCGCAAAATCGATCATGTCGTTCTTCGGATCGCCGATCTGGAGAAGAGCCTGGCGTTCTATCGCGACTGTCTCGGCTGTCCGGTGGATAAGGTGCAGGACAGAATCGGCCTTTATCAGGTGCGCGCCGGGGACTCGCTGATCGACCTGATCCCGCTGAACGAGCCGCTGGGTTCGCTCGGCGGCGCCGGACCGGCGAACGAAGGCCGCAATCTCGATCACTTTGCGATCCAGGTGACGCCGTTCGACGAGGCCGCGATCCGCGCCCATCTCGCAGCGCATGGCGTGGAGATCACAGATTCCGGGCAACGCTACGGCGCCGAGGGCGACGGACCGTCGATCTACATCCGCGATCCGGATGGCAACATCGTCGAACTCAAGGGCCCGCCCTCCTGATCAGATGCCCTTTGAAAAGCGGCGGACGTCGCAATCGCTTCCAGGATGGGTCACGCGCCCGCGTTTCGCCGGCACCAATGACCAATGGCCATGCGTGACTTCGACGGCGTTCATATCCGCCGCCTAATATTGCGCATCAACAGCTGCGGACGGTGATGTCCGCCGCGGTCAATGCCCTCTCGCGGTTGCGCACCGTCACCACCCGCGTGTCGCCGGGGCGCAGGTCGAAATAATTGTCGCTGAAACGCGTCGCGCCATACGGCACGAGTACGTGGGCGAAATAGAGATATTCGCGCGCGGTGATCGAAACGCTCCACTCGTGTGCGTTCTTCTGCACGATCTCGACCTTCGGTTCGGTGCGCTGCGGCC
This sequence comes from Rhizomicrobium sp., assembly GCA_036490455.1. GTDB lineage: Bacteria > Pseudomonadota > Alphaproteobacteria > Micropepsales > Micropepsaceae > Rhizomicrobium. The sequence goes on along the minus strand of DASXDS010000042.1, from coordinate 30,948 downwards.
GCGCGAGATCCTTGATTGCGGCGAAGAACACCCGGTTGTCGGGAAACGCGCCATCTGCCGCCCGTACATACAGATAACGGTCCGCGGCTGACGCGATCTTTGCCGCATCCGCCTGCCACACGGATTTGCTGGTGTTGGCCGGCACATGCACCGCGACGCGCTCGCGCCAGATTTGTCCGCCACCGAAGGTGCCGAGTTCGATTTCGACCTCGGCCGAAACATCGTGCCGGGTCTCGTTGGTGACCCACAATTCGGTATCGCCGCCGGTCAATGTCTTGAACGATGCAAGCACCGGCGCATAGGCACGGCGGACGTAGAAATAGCCGGCTTTCGCGAACCCATTGTAATCGATCACGCTCCAGCTCACACAAGGCCAGCAATCGTTGAGCTGCCAGATCAGCGAGCCGGAGCAATGTGGCATGCGGCGGCGGAAATGCTCGATACCGAACTTCAACCCTTCCGCCTGGGTGATCTGGGTGAAGTCGACATATTCCTGCAGGTTCGTGGGCAATCCCGTCACCGTGGTCAGCAGCGCATTCACCTTGTCTTTCGGATTGTCCTTGATCCGGTTTTCCATGCCGGGACTGCGGTAGTAGAGCTGATCTTCCGGCAGCGAGCGCTTAAGCGTTTCGAGCGCGGGCGAGGCGTGCAATCCGTATTCGCTCACGAAGCGCGCCACGTCTTCCGCATACCGCGTGAACGCGATGCCCTCCGGGCTGCGGTCCTGTCTGCCGACCGGCCGGTCGTCGGGCACCAGCGGGATGCCGTGCCAGACCGTCCAGTCATGCACGTCGCCGGCGCGCATGGAATTGGGATGCGGTCCGCCATACGGACTGCCCGGCCAGTACGGCGTTGCCGGATCGAGTTCAGCCACCGCTTCCGGCATCATCTTCTCATAATAGAGATCGCCGCTCAGTGGAGCGTCGAAGTTGGGCTGGAACGCCTGTATCATCTGGTTTTCGTTGTTCCCGCACCACAGCGCGAGCGACGGATGATTGCGCAACCGCTTGATCTGGTAGCGCACCTCCTCATCGACGCTCGCGATGAAATGCGCGCCTTCTTCCGGATAGCGGGCGCAGGCGAACATGAAGTCCTGCCACACCAGCACGCCAAGCTGATCGCACAATTCGTAGAACGCATCGTGCTCGTAGATCCCGCCGCCCCAGATGCGCAGCATGTTCATGTTGCCCGCCGCCGCATCTTCGATCTGCCAGCGATAGTCCTCTTTCGTCAGTGCGCCGACGAATGAGCTTGCCGGAATCCAGCAGGCGCCGCGAGCGAAGATCGGCACACCGTTCAGCACGAATCGGAAGAAGGTGGTGCCTGGCTCATCCGGATCGGGCGATTGGTCAATCGCGATGGTGCGGATGCCGAGCTTCAGTTCGTGCGTGTCCACGATCGCGCCACCATCACGCAATGCGACGTCGAGGGTATAGAGTGCAGGCTTGCCGAGATCGTGGGTCCACCACAGCTGCGGCTCGGCGACGGTGAACTCCACGCTGGCGCGGCCGTCTGCAACGGTGAGCGTGCGCGCCGCAACCTCGCGGCCATCGGGGTCGGTAAGTGTTGCGTCGACCTTCAACGACGGCTCGTGACCACGCACATGCGCGCCGATCTGTACCCGGGCGCCGTCACGGCCGATCGACAGCGTAGTGAACTTCACGTCGGCGAGCGACGCCTTCTTGCGCACATGCAACTCGACCGGCTTCCAGATGCCGACGGTCGGCAGCTTCGGACCCCAATCCCAGCCCCAGCCGAACTGCGCCTTGCGAACCAGGTTGCGCTTGGTCTTCGCCGTGTTTTCGGTCGCGCCCCAGACCAGCGGCTCCTTATCCGCGACAATGACCGCGGGCGGTGTAAACCGGATGCTGAGCATGTTGTGGGCGTGGAGTCTGCCGGTGACGTCGAACTCGCGCGCCACGAACATATTGTCGGAGATGCCGAGCTTCTCGCCGTCCAGCCAAATCTCGGCAAAGGTGTCGAGACCGTGGAAGATGAGGATCTGCTTTTCGCCCTTGGCCACGGGCGGCGCGGCGAAGGATGTGCGCCACCACCACTCGCGATCGATCACCCAGGCGCAATCTTTCTCCGCGCGATCGCCGAACGGATCGGGCAACCGCCCCGCCTTGTGAAGCGCGACGTAGGTATCGCCCGGCGCGTGCGCCGCGACCCAGCCTTCGCGATCCGCCGCCACGTGCGCGGGATCGGCGCCAACGTCGAAGTCCTTCAGTTCCCAATCGGTCAGCATGCACGAGCTCCTGTTGCGGCCATGTTGGAGTGTCAGCGAATGTTTTTCAAATCGCGATGACGGAAAGTCATTGCTGGACGCCGCAAAGGTCGCGTGGGATTCTCGGCGTCTTCGCAAAGCAGGGGGAGTGCCATGCGAACCTTTCTACCGGCCGCGGTGCTGCTGGGCACGCTATCCATTGCGCAGGCCGCGGATCAGCCGCCGGATTCGCAAATCACGCTCAGCGTCTACAACAACGATCTGGCGCTGGTGCAGGACATTCGCCATCTGGACGTTGCCGCCGGACGCTCGCGTCTCGAGTTCAAGGACGTGTCCGCGGCCATCAAACCGGAAACCGTTGCGCTGTCGGCCAAGGGGTTGTCGGTCATCGAGCAGAACTTCGACTACGACCTGCTCACGCCCGCCAAGATGATGGAGAAGGCGGTCGGTAAGCAGATCCAGATCATCCGCACCAACCCCGGCAACGGCGCGCAGACGCCGGAAACCGCGACGGTCCTTTCGGTCAATGAAGGCGTGGTGCTGAAAGTCGGCAATCACATCGAGGTGTTGCGCGACGACGGCATCCCGACGCGGGTGATCTTCTCCAGCATTCCGGAAAACCTTCGGGCGCAGCCGACGCTGTCGGTCAGCGTGGATGCGGCAAGCGCCGGTGCCCGCGATGTGACGCTCAGCTATCTGACCAGAGGCCTTTCGTGGAAGGCGGATTACGTCGCGCTGTTCAACGAAAAGCAAGACACGATGCACCTGCAGGGTTGGGTGACGCTCACCAACACCTCCGGCACCAGCTATCGCAACGCAAAGACGCAACTGATTGCTGGCGCCGTCAATCTCACGGATGGCGGAAACGGAAACTGGCAGCCGGGGTACAGCAACTACGCCGCGCGGTCGGCCGGGACCGGCGCAACCAATCAGGAGTCGATCGCCGATTATTACCTCTACAAGCTACCGGAGCGGGTGAGCGTCGCGCAGAACCAGACCAAGCAGGTCGGCTTTCTCGACCTTAGTGATGTCAAGACAGTTCACGGTTACGAGTATCGCGCCGACAGTTTTGCCGGCGCGTCGGAGCCGGAGCATGCCGCATCGGTGCTGAAGTTCTCCAACACCGGCGCGCCGCTGCCGGCCGGTGTCGCGCGCGTGTACATGCGCGATGAAGCCGGCGAACCGAAATTCGTCGGCGAGGACTCACTCGATCACACGCCGGCCGGTTCCGATCTCGCGATCAAGATGGGCGATGCGTTCGACATAACGGTGCAGCCGACCCTGGTGCAGAGCGAACGGCTCTCTAAGTGGCGCACGCGCTATCAGATGTCCTACGAGTTCAAGAACGCCAGCAGCGCGCCGGCCGCGGTCGATCTCCGGCAGGGCGGCATGTGGCGCGACGGCAAGGTGGACGACGAAAGCCTGCCCAGCAAACGGATCGACGCGCACACCCTGGACTGGAGTGTACCGGTCCCGGCGGGCGGCAGCACGACGCTGACATTCACGGTCGAAACAGGCTTCTGATGCGGCGCTTCTGCCTGTCCCTGGTCGCGACGGCTTTCGCCGCGCTTCCGGCCTTTGCCGACACGGTGTCGGAGGGTCCGGACAGGATCGGCGTAACGCTCTATCACAGCGAGGACCTTCCGACCGAAGAACTGGCTCAATCCCGCAACCCGACATGGATGCGAAGCACAGGCCTCGCCTTCATCACCGAAGAGCGGACAATCGATATTCCGGCGGGACCATCGATCATCCGGTTTCGCGGCGTCGCGTCGACCATGGTGCCGCAATCGGCAGCAGTGCAGGGGCTGCCGGGCGACATCGCCGAACGGAATTTCGACTACGATCTGCTGAGCCCGGGTTCGCTGCTTGCGAAATCGGTCGGCGAGACCGTGCACCTCGTGCGAACAAATCCGAAAACCGGTGCGCGCACTGACACAGCGGCCATCGTCCGCACCGGTCCGAACGGCGCCATGCTGGAGATCGATGGCAAGCTGGAGGCACTGCGCTGCAGCGCTCTGCCGGAAAAACTGGTGTTCGATTCCGTGCCCGCCGGCCTCACCGATACGCCGACGCTTTCCTTGCGGACGGTGGCGCCGGTGGCCGGGCGTTACACGGTGAAACTCAGCTATATCGCAACCGCACTCAACTGGAACGCGGACTATGTCGCCCGCATCGCGCCGGATGGGAAGACGCTCGACCTGTCCGGCTGGATCACGCTTGCCAATTTTGGTGAGACGAGTTTCCCGCATGTGCCGGTGGATGTCGTTGCCGGACGGTTGAACGTTACGGGCGACGACGAGCCGGCCGATCCCGAGGCGGCAAAACTGGCGACCGCCTGTTGGCCGACCAATATCGACTGGGCGAGGCATCTTCGCGGTGAAGCGGTGCAGACCGTGCCGATGGGGGTTACTGTTTTCAATCGAGAAAAAGGCGGCGCTGAAACCATTGTCGTTACGGCCGAAAAGCGGGAAATCGTTCCGCGCAAGCTCGGCGACTACAAACTCTATCCGTTGCCCGAGCCGACCACGCTGGCGGCGCAGCAGACCAAACAGGTCCAGTTTCTCGACCAGCAGTCCATCCCGTTCGAAAAGCTCTACACCGACACGCTTTCGGGCACGTCTTTCGATGAGGCGCAGTCGGATATCGTTGCCGCGACGGTGACGCTTCATGTCGAAAACACCCGGGCTACGGGGCTCGGGAAACCGCTTCCTGGAGGCGCAGTTTCGGTGCAGGCGCCGGATGCCGACGGCGATCCGGTTCTTTTGGGACAGAGCGGTATCCTCGACACGCCCGAGAATCTTCCGGTCGAAATCGCGGCCGGTCATGCGATGGACGTCGAGATCGTGCGCCGTGTCGCGAAGTCCGAAACGACCGGCGACGGCGACAAGCGCCGGGTCCGCACCACGATCGATATCGCGATCTCGAATGGCAAACCGGAGCCCGTCGCGTTCGAGTTCTCACACGGGCTTTACGACGACTGGGCGCATATCGTGTCGGAGTCGGTGCCGCACACGATGAAGAAGAACATGCCCACATGGCGCTTCGCGATCCCGGCGCACGATCACGTCACCCTCGAGTACACGATCGAGGTTGCCGAGCAGTAGCGAATGAAGGACTATAGAGAAGTCCAAGCCTTAAATTCTTAGACATCAAGCCCGCCCTTGCCGCCTTGCAGCGGGACCGGCTATCTCACCGCCCGCTGTCACACCGTCCTTGGCTGGCGTTTCGCGCCTGGGACGCGATCCAACGAGAAATCCGCAATGGCCGGCCACAGTCAGTTCAAGAACATCATGTTCCGCAAGGGCAAGCAGGATAAGGAGCGCTCTAAGCTCTTTTCCAAGCTCGCGCGCGAAATCACCGTTGCGTCCAAAGGCGGGCTTCCCGACCCCAACCACAATCCCCGCCTGCGCACCGCGATCATCGCCGCCAAGCAGCAGTCGATGCCCAAGGACAACATCGAACGCGCGATCAAAAAGGGTCAAGGCGGCGACGCCGAGAACTACGACGAGGTGCGCTACGAGGGCTATGGCCCGGGCGGCGTCGCGCTGATCGTGGAAGCGCTTACCGACAACCGCAACCGAACCGCCGGCGATGTCCGCAGCGCATTCTCCAAGCACGGCGGCGCCATGGGCGAAACCGGCTCGGTCTCGTTCATGTTCAACCGCGTCGGCGCGATCGCCTATTCACTCGACAAGGGCAGCGAAGACCAGATGCTGGAAGTGGCACTCGAAGTGGGCGCCGACGAGTGCGCGACGAACGCGGACGAGCACGAGTTCCTCTGCTCGACCGACGATTTCGCGAGTGTGCGCGACGCGCTGGAAGCGAAGCTCGGCGCGCCGCTCTCGGCCGCGATGGTGTGGCGTCCGGTGAACACCACCGCGGTGAACGATGTGACAGGCGAGACGCTGGTCAAGTTGATCGAAATGCTCGACGACAATGACGATGTGCAGAACGTCTACGGCAACTACGAGCTGTCCGACACGCTGATGGAAAAACTGGCGGGGTAAGCCGCGAGTTCGCGGCCCCTCACCTGACCGTCGCTTGCGCGCCGGTCTGTCCTCTCCCGCAAGCGGGAGAGGTTAATCGAGGCTCACTTCACCTCGCCCGCGAAGCGGGAGAGGACAGCTTCGCGTAAGCGAAGCAGGTGAGGGGCAGTCTCTCCATCCGCACCCCCCTCAGAGAAGCGATGGCTTTGTGGACCCCTTCCGAACGGAAGGGGTACAACAACCGCATGCCGCTCGCGATTCGCATTCTCGGTCTCGATCCCGGCCTCGGCCGGATGGGCTGGGGTGTGATCGAGGTGTCGGGCTCGCGGCTCGGCCATGTCGCGCATGGGGTGATCGCGACCACCACGGCCGAAGGTTTGGGCTTTCGCCTGCTGGCACTGCATCGCGAACTGGCGCGCGTGATTGAGGAACTGCAGCCCGCCTCGATTTCGGTGGAGCAGGCGTTCGTGCACAAAGATCCTTCTGCTGCGTTGAAGTTGGGCCATGCCCGCGCGGTGGCTTTGCTGGCCGCCGCACAGGCTGGCCTCGAAATCGCGGAGTACACGCCCAATCACATCAAGAAGTCGGTCGTCGGCGTCGGTCACGCCGACAAGCAGCAGGTGCTCGCGATGGTACGCCGCCTGTTGCCGACTGCGGGCGTCAATCAGTCCGATGCAGCCGATGCGCTGGCCGCGGCGATCGCGCACGCGCATCTCGCGGGCACGCAGAACCGTATCGCGATGGCCGTGCGATGATCGGCAAGCTCACCGGCATTGTGGATTCGGTGGCGGAGGATCATGCGATCCTCGATGTCGGCGGCGTCGGCTATCTGGTGAGTTGCCCGACCTCGACCTTGTCGAAACTCAGCGCGGGCGCACCCGCCTCGCTGATGATCGAAACCCGCGTCACCGACGAGACCATCAAGCTCTACGGCTTCGGCGGCGCGGAAGAACGCGAATGGTTCCGGCTGTTGCAGACGGTGCAGAATGTCGGCGCACGCGTCGCGCTCAATGTCTTGTCGGTGCTGTCGTCGCGCGAATTGCAGCGTGCGCTGGCGCTGGGCGACAAAGCCGCAATCGGCCGCGCCAACGGCGTCGGTCCGAAGCTCGCGCTGCGCATCGCAACCGAACTGAAGGACAAGGCACCGGCGATGATGATCCGAGCCTCGCTGGAAGAAGGCATCGTGCCCACGGTTGCGCCGCACGGCCCGGAAGCCGACGCGGTCTCCGCCCTGACCAAGCTCGGCTACAGCCCGAGCCAGGCAGCAGAATCCGTGGCCCGGGTGGTGCGCGAACTGGGCGAGGTCCCCGTCGATGTGCTGATCCGTGAAGCCCTGCGCGCGATGGCACGGGCTTAAAGTTAGCGCCGCCTTAACGCCGCCGCGGCCATGCTGGTCCGCCATGTCGCTTGCCACCGACAGCACCGCCACCACTTTTGCAAAGCCGCGCTGGCTTGCGCGGCCGCTCGCCGTTGGCGTCTGCGCGATCGCAGCGTTCGCCATTCACGCGTCGCTGCCGCTCAACCACGACGTCGCCTGGATCATGGAAGGCGCCAACCGGATGCTCGGCGGCGCGCAGTTCGGGCGCGACATCGTCGACGTCAATCCGCCGCTCGCCTGGTGGCTGTCCTGTATACCGGCCGCGTTCGCGCGGTTGACCGGAATCCATCTCGCGCAGGCGTCCGTCCTTTTCACGCTAGGTTATGGCCTGATCGCGATCGCGCTGACGGATGCGGCGCGCGCGGTCCGTAGCGCTGCGATGCTGGCCACGCTCGCCTTCGTGCTGCTGCTCATGCCGGGCTACGATTTCGGCCAGCGTGAACATCTGATGTTGATGTCCGCCGTGCCGTATCTCGCAGCCGTGGCCGCGCGCGCGGAGCGGCGGCCGATCGGCCTCACGCTCGCAATCGCTATAGGATTGTTCGCGGGCGCCGGCTTCTGCCTCAAGCCGTATTTTCTGCTAGTCCCGATTTTTGCGGAAAGCTGGTTGGCATGGCAGCGCCGTTCGCTGTTCGCCTGTCTGCGGCCTGACTTTGTCCCCATCCCGCTCTTCGGCGCCGCCTATACTGCCTGCATCGTTCTGTTCGCACCGGACTATCTCCATGTGGTGGCGCCGGAGGCAGTCGTGACGTACTGGGCGCTCAATGCGTCTTTTGCCGGGGTGCTGAGATCGTCGCTGATCGCGGTTCTGCCTTACGGGCTTTTCTTCGCGCTGGTCCTCGCCGAGGCCCGCAAACGGCCATCGCCCACCGCGGCGGTTATGTTTGTTGGCGCATGCGGTGCGTTGGTGGGCGCGGTCCTGCAGATGAAAGGCTTCACCTACCATCTGCTGCCTGCCGCGTCGTTGTTCGCGCTCGCCTGCTTCTGGGAGAACGGCGAGACTTCCACCGGCAAGCTCGCGCGCCTGGCCGCCATCGGACTCGTGACCATCGCGGCGCTTCCGGCGTTCCAGCAGTTGCGCGACGCTGTGTCGAGCAAAGGGACGGCGGCGCGGGTGGCGGCACTCAGCGACGCCTTCGTCCGCTACGCCGGCCGCGGCGGTACCGTCTATGCCTTCGTGACCTCGCCGCGCGATATCCATCCGGCGATCCTCGCATCGGGGACCCGCTGGGCGTCGGACGCCTGCTGTCTCTATCATTTGCCCGCCGCCATTCGGGCAGACGAGCGTCCGGTGTCCGAACGCGCGCGCATTCAGGCCGTTGCAGCGCGTCAGGTCGATCATGTGCTCGGCGATCTCGCCCGCGACCATCCTGCTGTGATTGTCGTCGACGCGTGGCCCGCACAGCTCGGTTTCGGCGGCCGCGACTTCGACTATCTTCGCTATCTGTCGCAGGACCCGCGCTTCGCCCGTTTGTGGCGCGGCTATTCCGAGCGACAGGCGATCGGCGGTTATCGCGTGTTCGTCGCGAATCGCTGAACGTTGCCTTCCAGGCCCTGCCGGGGTTAAGCCTTGTCGCGCGAACAGACAGGCAACCATGCGCGCGACAGGGCCGAAGAACGAAGCGGAACAGCCCCAACGGCTCGTCTCGGGAGAGCGCAGCGAGGACGACACGCTGGAATCCAGCATGCGTCCCAAGCGGCTTTCGGAGTTCGTGGGCCAGAAACAGGCGCGGGAAAATCTTTCGGTCTTCATCGAAGCGGCGAAGGCACGCGCGGAAGCGCTCGATCATGTGCTGTTCCACGGACCGCCCGGACTCGGCAAGACGACCCTGGCGCAGATCGTGGCGCGCGAGCTCGGTGTGAACTTCCGCTCGACCTCAGGTCCGGTGTTGGCGAAGGCCGGCGACCTCGCCGCGATCCTCACCAACCTCGAACCGCGCGATGTTCTCTTCATCGACGAGATCCACCGCCTCAATCCGGCGGTGGAGGAAATCCTCTATCCTGCGATGGAGGATTACGAACTCGATCTCATCATCGGCGAAGGGCCATCGGCGCGCTCGGTGAAGATCACGCTCGCGCCGTTCACGCTGATCGGCGCGACCACGCGGTCCGGCCTCGTCACCACGCCGCTGCGCGACCGGTTCGGGATTCCGGTCCGGCTGAATTTCTATACGCCGGAAGAGCTTATTGCGATCGTCGAGCGCGGTGCGCGCGTGCTGAGCCTCGATCTCACCGAAGACGGGGCGCGCGAAATCGCCAGCCGCGCGCGCGGTACGCCCCGCATCGCCGGACGGCTGTTGAAACGGGTGCGCGATTTCGCGGCGGTCGCCAAGCACGGCACGGTTAATGCGAAACTCGCCGATGCGGCGCTGACGCGGCTGGAAGTCGACAGCCGCGGCCTCGACGCCTTCGACCGGCGGTATCTGAAACTGATCGCGGAAAACTATGCCGGCGGCCCGGTAGGAATCGAGACGATCGCTGCAGCCCTCGGCGAAGCGCGCGACGCCATAGAGGAAATCGTCGAGCCGTATCTGCTGCAGCAGGGTTTCGTGCAGCGCACCCCGCGCGGCCGGCTGCTGACGGCGCAGGCGTTCGTCCATCTCGGCCTTCCCGCGCCGAGCCGCGATCCGGCCCAGTTCGGCCTGTTCACGGACTCTGGCGGCGGCGACGAAGGATGAGTATCGTCGCTGTGCCGGGCCCCAGGCAGAGTGAATACGAGTAGTGCAGCACAGCGTTCGCGTAACGAGGGTTCATGAGCGACGGCCGTTTCGAGGGCAAGGTGCATATCCTGCCCATCCGCGTGTATTACGAAGACACCGATCTTTCCGGCATCGTCTATCACGCCAATTATCTGCGCTACATGGAGCGCGGACGCATGGAGTTCTTCCGCGGCGCCGGCGTTGCGGAATTTGCCCATATGGATCACGACGAGCCGAAAGCTTGGACGCTACGCAAAGTCCAGATCGAATATTTTCGCCCCGCGCGGCTCAACGATCTGGTCGAGGTTCACACGCGGCTGACCGAACTGACGGGCGCGCGCATGGGCGCCCAACAGGAGGTCTATTGCCGCGGCCATCAGCTCACCCAGGCGTCCGTCGAGGCCTGTGTCATAACGCTGACAGGAAAACCGCGTCGCATACCGTCCACGACTCGCGAGCGGCTTGCCCCTTTGCTCTTCGAAACAACGGCTTAACCATCCGCGCCCAAATTCGGCCACGGATGTCGTCTCTAACGAATCGGTCGGCGCGACCCCGGTTTCCGTGGTTTCCGAGTGGCGGGCGCAACTAAGGGATCGGCCATGAAATTCAGCTTTGCGCTCGGCGGCTTTTTGTCCGTGGTGACGGTCGCGCTGTTTCTGGCGACCGGACCGGCGCTCGCGCAGCATGGCCCGTCCGCCGCGCCCACGGGCGACGCCGCACAAAGCTCCGATCTCGCGCCGCCGCAAGCCGCGCCAACCAGCAACGTCGATGTCACGACCACCGGCGGCACTACGGGGCCGGAAATCAGCGGCATTTCGATCGTATCGCTGTTCAATCGCGCCGATCCGATCGTCAAGGCAGTGTTCATTCTTCTGCTGCTGGCCTCGCTCTGGTCGTGGATGATCATCATCAACAAAGGCATCGCGCTTTCGATGCTCAACAGCAGAGCCAACCGGTTCGAGAAGGTGTTCTGGTCGGGCCAGTCGCTGGATGAGCTGTATCAACAATTCGCCGCCAAGGCGGATCATCCCATGGCGACCGTCTTCGTCTCGGCTTTGCGCGAATGGCGCCGAGCGTTCGAAGCAGGCCCGCCGCGTCAGTCGTTGTTGCCGAGCATCAAGGATCGCATCGATCGCGCCATGGGCGTGACGATCTCGCGCGAGGTCGACGGGATTGAACGTCAGCTCGGCTTCCTCGCCACCACCGGCGCCACCGCCCCGTTCGTCGGGCTGTTCGGCACCGTGTGGGGCATCATGAACTCGTTCTCCGCCATCGCAGCGCAGCACAACACCACATTGGCCGTCGTGGCGCCGGGCATCGCAGAAGCGCTATTTGCCACTGCCATGGGTCTGCTGGCTGCTATCCCGGCGGTGATTTTCTACAACCGTTACACCAACGAAATCGGCCGTTACGCCAACCGTCTCGATACGTTCGCCGACGAGTTCTCGACGATCCTGTCGCGGCAGCTTGACGAGAAAGCAGTCGCCTGATGGGCGCGTCCGTTCAGATGCGCGAAAGCGGTGGCAGGCGTCGTAGCCGCCGCCGTCCGATGGCGGAGATCAACGTGACCCCGTTCGTGGACGTCATGCTGGTGCTCCTGATCGTGTTCATGGTCACGGCGCCGCTGCTTACCGTCGGTGTGCCGGTCGATCTGCCGAAAACGAAAGCACAGCCGTTGAGCCAGGACCGCGAACCGCTGTCGGTGACCGTGCGGACCACCGGCATCTATCTCCAGAACACGCCGATCTCCGAGGATCTGCTGGTTCAGAGGCTGCAGGCGATTTCCGCCAACGGTTACGACCAGCGCATCTTCGTGCGGGCCGACCGCCGCGTCGACTATGGCCGCGTGATGGAAGTGATGGGCCTGCTGAACGCGGCGGGCTTTACCCATATCGGGCTTGTGACCGATGTCCCCAAGCCGAACCCTGAGAATTAACGCCACCTTCGCGCGGCGTCAGAATCCGGTTGCCGGTTTCGTCGGCGCGCTGCTGATCCATGCCACCATCATTGCCGGAGCCTTGTTCACCTTCGCCCACAAGCTCGACATCGTGGACCAGTCGCCACCGATCGTGGCGGTCGATCTGGTGCAGATCGGGAAGAAAACCAACATCGCGCCCACGATCACCAAGCGCCAGAAGATCGAAGCGGAAAAGGAAGTCGAACAGCCGACGCCAACACCGCCGCCCACGCCGGTGACACCGCCCAAGCAGGAGGAAGCACCGCCGCCGCCCAAGCCGGCGCCGCCGGAACCGAAGAAGGAAGAAGAAGCGCCGCCGGAGGACAAACCGGTCGTCGTGCTCAAAAAGCCGGAGCCGAAGCCGGAACCCGTCGTGAAAGCCGCGGCACCTGCGCCCGCGAAACCGGAGCAGAGCAAGAAGAAGTTCGACATCAATAACGTCATGGCAATGCTCGACAATCAGCAGTCGAAGGCGGCGGCGCCCAACGCGAAGGTAGCGAAGCGGTCGCAGCGGGGTTTCGGCGAACAGAGCGCCGACACCGCCGATCTGTCGACTGCGTTGGCGAGCCAGATCATGGCCTGCTGGAGCCCCCCGGTCGGCGCACCGAACGGCGCCGACCTCGTGGTCGATTTCGATCTCTTTCTGAATCAGGACGGCTCCGTCGCACGACCGCCACAATTGGTTGGAAACTCTGCATCCGATGTCGCGCGAAGCCCTTACACACGTGCAGCCGCCGAAGCGGCCCGGCGAGCGATCTACACCTGCGCGCCCTATAAACTGCCTGCGAACCGCTATAGCGATTGGCAGGAGATCAATCCCTTTCACTTCGATCCCCGCCAGATGATGGGACAGTGACGATGAGCGTGCTTTTGGAGAACCGAATGCGGAAACTGGTGATTGCGTTTTTGAGCATCGTCGCGGCGTTCGTTGCGGCAGCGCCGGCGTCTGCCGCGCTGCACGTCGATGTCACGCAGGGCAACATCCAGCCGATGCCGATCGCCATTCCGGATTTCGGCGGCGTGAGTCCCGGCGCCAATATCGCCAATGTGGTACGTGCCGATCTGCAGCGCTCCGGACTGTTCAAGCCGCTCGATCCGAAGTCGTTCGTCGATCAGGCGCCGAACATCAACGCGCAGCCCAACTTCAACAACTGGCGCGTGATCAATGCGCAAGGTCTGGTGGTGGGGCAAGCCTCGACGCAGCCCGACGGCCGGTTGCGCGTCGATTTCCGGCTGTGGGACGTCTACGGCGAAAGCCAGATGCTGGGTCAGCAATTCACCGCAACACCCGACAACTGGCGCCGCATCGCGCATCTGATCTCGGACGCGATCTACGAGCGCATCACGGGCGAGAAGGGCTATTTCGACACGCGTATCGTCTTCATCTCGGAATCCGGGTCGGCGATGAACCGGTCGAAGCGGCTTGCGGTGATGGATGAGGACGGCGCCAATCCGAAATTCCTCACCAGCGGCTATCTGGTGCTGACGCCGCGCTTCAATCCGACCAGTCAGATGATCGCATATATGTCGTACATCTCCGGTAAGCCGCGTGTGTATCTGTTCGACATGGAATCCGGGCGCCAGGAGATGCTGGGCCAGTTCACCAATATGACCTTCAGCCCGCGCTTTTCACCCGATGGAAACAAGGTCGTCATGACGCTCGAACAGGGCGGCAATTCCGACATCTATACGATGGACCTGCGCACGCATGCGGTGACGCGGCTCACCAGCGATCCGGCGATCGACACCTCGGCCTCCTATTCGCCGGACGGCTCGCAGATCGTTTTCGAGTCCGACCGCGGCGGCAGCCAGCAGGTCTATGTGATGGGCGCAGATGGGTCCAATCCACACCGCATCAGCTTCGGTGCCGGCAAGAACGGAACCCCGGTCTGGTCGCCGCGCGGCGATTTGATCGCGTTCACGAAACAGTCCGGCGGCGCATTTCGCATCTGCGTGATGCGACCCGATGGCTCGAACGAGCGGGTGCTCTCCAACGGCTGGGAAGATGAAGGTCCGACCTGGGCTCCGAACGGACGGGTTCTGATGTTCTCCCGCTCGCTACGTGGCGGACATGGTTCACAAATCTGGTCGATCGACGTGACGGGGCGGAACGAGCAGCGCGTGCTCACGCCTGGCGGCGCGTCCGACCCGGCGTGGTCGCCCTTGATCCAATAGGCGGGAGAAACATAAAGTCTCGTGGAACTTTCACCAATTTGGCGCTTTTCCGCCAATACGGTGTTCATCTGCCCGGTGCAGCTTCGTTTGCCGTCACGTGTCCTTCGCGCACCACGAAGAGCGTGAATTGAAGGAGTGGTAATTGCCATGATGCGAATTTCGACAGGGCTCAAATTGACCGTGGTCTCCGCAAGCATCTTGCTGGCGGCCTGCACGACGAAGAAAGCCGCCGAGGAGACCCCGCCCCCGCCGGCGCAGACCTACAGCCAGCAGCAGAGCACCTCGACGTCGTCGATCGTGCCCGGCAGCGCGGAAGATCTCCGCGTCAATGTCGGCGATACGGTCCATTTCGACTATGACAAATATGACGTTCTGGATGCCGACAAGGCGACCCTGCAACGTCAGGCCTCGTGGCTTTCGAAATATCCGTCGGTGCGCGTGACGATCCAGGGCCATTGCGACGAACGCGGCACCCGCGAATACAATCTCGCGCTCGGCGCCCGCCGCGCCAATGCGGTGAAAGAGTATCTCGTCAGCCTCGGCGCCTCTGCATCGCGCATCGATACGATCTCCTACGGCAAGGAACGGCCGATGTGCACGGAGTCGACGGAAGACTGCTACGCGCAGAATCGCCGTGGCGTGACCGTGATCGCCTCCGGCGGCGCGAGCTCGTAGAGCCGGATGAATAAGTTGGGAAGGGGCGTCATGGACTGGCGCCCCTTCTGTTTTGCAGTGCGATTTTCAAAGCCTCATTTTCGGCTAAGTGTCGGGGCTCTATGGCCAATGTTGATGGCAAGAGGCCGCCAATGACGAATCTTCGGAGCCTGGTCGCAGCCGCAGGCGTTTCGCTCGTCGCGCTGTCGCTGCTGACGGCGGCGTCGTCCCCGAATGCGGCACAACCGGCCCCGCAACACCAGCGCGGCCTGCAACTTGCCGGTATCTTCGGCGAAAGCGATGAGGAACGGGCGGCGCGCCTTGCCGCCGAGCAACGGGAATCGGATCAGGATGCCGCGATCGCCGACTTGAAGACCCGGATTCGCGATCTCGACGATACTGTGCGCCGTCTCACTGGCCAGAACGAGACGCTCAATCACAAGGTCGATCAATTCCAGGCGAAGATCGACCGGATGCAGAAGGATTTCGACTACAAGCTCTGCACTGTTACGGCGCAGCAGGTCGGTGGCGATACGGCTTCGCTTCCGTGCGGTGGGGGGGCGGCGAGCCCGGGCTTTGCACCGTCGTCAGCACCGCCTCCGCCGGAACAACCGTTCACCGACACACCCGCGAGTTCGCGACCGCCGCGTTCGCTGGCGCCGCCGCCGGGCGAACTGGGAACGCTGCCGCGCAACGAAGCGCCGACTCAGGACAGCAGCGCACCGCCGGACGACGCCGCGGCAGCACAGGATTCGCCCTATCGTGCCGAGTTCGACACGGGTCTCAATCTGCTGGGCAAAGCACAGTATGACGATGCGCGGGCCGCCTTCCGGGCTTATGCGGACAACCATCCGAAAGACGATCTGGCGCCGCAGGCGGTCTTCTGGGTGGGCAACATCGCGTTCGTTCAGAAGGATTATCCGAACGCCGCGCATGCTTTTGCGGAAGAGATCAAGAAATATCCCTCGAACAGCCGCGCGCCGGAAAGCATGCTGAAACTCGGCCAGTCGCTCGTGTCGATGGGTCAGAAGAAAGAAGGCTGCTTCACCCTTGGCGCGATCTCGGCCACCTACCCGAAAAGCCCGAAAGCCACGCTCGCGCAGGCCGGGGCCGCTCAGAAGGCCTCCGGCTGCAAGTAGCCGTCTTCTGGAAGCCGATTTCGCCGACGCGATGAAGGCCATGCCGTGGCCCGGCGCGGTCGCCGTTTCGGGCGGAAGCGACTCGGTCGCATTGATGCATCTTTTACGCGGCTGGGCGCGCAGCGGCGCGGTGCCGCCCCCGGTCGTCCTGACGGTCGATCACGGTTTGCGCCCCGGAAGCACAGCAGATGCGCGCGCGGTCGTGCGGGCGGCGAAAGCGCTTGGTCTGAAGGTGCAGATTCTCAAATGGGACGGTGAGAAGCCTGCCGCAAACATCGAAGCGATGGCGCGCGAGACCCGCTATGCCCTGATGGGCGCGTGGTGTCGCGCAAACGGCACCGCGACGCTTTATCTCGGTCACACCCGCGACGACCAGGCGGAGACCTTCCTCCTGCGTCTGGCCCGTGGAACCGGCCTCGATGGGCTCTCGGGCATGGCCGCAATCGCCCCGTGGCCGGTTCAGAGCTTCCCGGAGCTTTCGCTCGCGCGGCCGCTCCTGAAATTCGAGCGAGAGGCGCTGCGCAATTATCTGACCGAAAGCGGTACGGCCTGGCGCGAGGATTCGACAAACGCCGATCCTCGTTTTGCCCGCAACCGTATCCGTGCGGTCTGGCCCGTTCTGGAAGAAGCCGGTCTGACGAAAGGTCGAATCGCGGACGCAGCCGCGCATCTGGCGCGCGCCCGCTTTGCGCTCGAGACGGTGACAAAGGAACTCATTGCCCGCGCCGCTGTCACGGGTGTCGACGGCGTTGTGATCGACGCCGCTGTGCTCCGCTTGGCGCCGCGGGAGGTTGCGCTGCGCGCGCTAGCCGCGATGCTGACAAATGTTAGCAACGTGCCGTACCGGCCGCGGTTCGAGCGGCTTGAAAGCCTCTTCGATGCCCTTATTTCGGGCGGATTGCGCAAGGCACGAACGCTGCATGGTTGCCGTATCGGCCCCGCGCCGAAGATGGTGGCCACTTTTGGAGCAAATTCCGTGCTTATTGAACGAGAGAGAGATCGCAGGAAACCGGATGTACGGACTGTGCGTACCTGAAATTCCAGTTATCGCGTTAACGGATTAAGCGCTATGATCGAAGATCATTGCAGGCCAGCCCGGGATTTCTTAACGATTTGAAGGCTGGCAACGCAGTAGAACAGCCCCTATCTATAGGGTGCTTTTTCCGCTGCCGGCGGTGGGGCTTCGGCCCAGGAAAGGACGCTCCTTGAACAATCTACGTAACCTCGCGTTGTGGGCTCTGATCGCGGTCCTCCTGGTGGTGCTGTTCAACCTGTTCCAGAACTCGTCGCAGCATCAGAACGCGCGCGCCATCAATTTCACGGAGTTCAACCAGCAGGTTACCGACGGCAATGTGAAGGACGTGACGATCGAGAACAATCAGATCGACGGTCATTTCCAGAACGGCAGCGGTTTCACGACCTATCAGCCGGACGATCCGAACCTCGTCAGCAAGCTGCTGCAGAAGAACGTCCTGATCACGGCGAAGCCGCCGTCTGATGGCTCGCTGAACCTGATGAGCATTTTCATCAACTGGTTCCCGATGCTGCTGCTGATCGCAGTATGGGTGTTCTTCCTGCGCCAGATGCAGTCCGGCGGCGGCAAGGCGATGGGTTTCGGCAAGTCGCGCGCCAAGATGCTGACCGAGCGTCAGGGCCGCATCACGTTCGAGGACGTCGCCGGCGTCGATGAAGCGAAGGACGACCTCAAGGAGATCGTCGACTTCCTGCGCGATCCGCAGAAATTCCAACGCCTCGGCGGTAAAATTCCGAAGGGTGTCCTGCTGGTCGGTCCTCCGGGCACCGGCAAGACGCTGCTGGCACGCGCGATCGCCGGCGAAGCCAATGTCCCCTTCTTCACGATCTCCGGTTCGGACTTCGTGGAAATGTTCGTCGGCGTCGGCGCGAGCCGCGTGCGCGACATGTTCGAACAGGCGAAGAAGAACGCGCCCTGTATCGTGTTCATCGACGAAATCGACGCGGTCGGCCGCCATCGCGGCGCCGGCCTCGGCGGCGGCAACGACGAACGCGAGCAGACCCTGAACCAGCTGCTGGTCGAGATGGACGGCTTCGAGGCCAATGACGGCGTGATCCTGATCGCCGCCACCAATCGGCCTGACGTGCTCGACCCGGCGTTGCTGCGCCCTGGCCGGTTCGACCGCAACATCGTGGTGCCCAATCCCGATCTCGGCGGCCGCGAGAAGATCCTGCGCGTCCATATGCGCAAAGTCCCGCTCGGTCCCGATGTCGAGCCCAAGGTCATCGCGCGCGGCACGCCGGGCTTCTCCGGCGCCGATCTCGCGAACCTCGTCAACGAAGGTGCTCTGTTGGCGGCCCGCCGCGGCAAGCGCGTCGTGACGATGTCCGAATTCGAAGAGGCGAAAGACAAGGTGATGATGGGTGCGGAACGCCGCTCCATGGCCATGTCTGACGAAGAGAAGAAGCTCACCGCATATCACGAAGGCGGTCACGCTCTCATCGCGCTGAACGTGAAGGGCTCCGATCCGATCCACAAGGCGACGATCATCCCGCGCGGCCGTGCGCTCGGCATGGTGATGCGCCTGCCGGAACGCGACCAGCTCTCGATCACCCGCGAGAAAATGATGGCCGATTTGTGCGTCGCATTCGGCGGCCGCATCGCGGAAGAGCTGATCTTCGGGCACGACAAGGTCACGACCGGTGCGGTCAGCGACATCGAGCAGGCGACCCGCATCGCGCGCGCGATGGTCACCCGCTTCGGCATGTCCGACGACCTCGGCCCGATCGCCTATGGCGAGAACCAGGAAGAGGTGTTCCTCGGCCATTCGGTGTCGCGCACGCAGAACATCTCCGAAGCGACGGCGCAGAAGATCGATGCGGAAATCCGCCGCATCATCGACACGACCTATAACCGTGCGTGGCAGATTTTGAACGACAAGAAGGCGGATCTGGAAACGCTGGCGAAGGGCCTGCTGGAATATGAAACCCTGACGGGCGACGAGATCATCGCGCTGCTCAAGGGCATCCCGCCGATCCGCACGCCCTATGAAGAGCCGGAGCCGCAGCGTGGCTCTGGCCCGAGCGTGCCGAGCGCCGGCCGTCCGCGGACCATCGGTCCGGTGGCGCCGGAGCCGCAGCCGGGTCACTGAACGACAACAATCCCGTGATTGGCGCGAAGGGAGGCGATAGCCTCCCTTCTTGCTTTTGAGACCGTCCGATGACGCCGCTCCTCTTCGGAATCGTGAACATCACGGAAGACTCCTTCTCCGATGGCGGACGCTATCTGTCCACCGATCGGGCGATCGCACATGTGCACGCGCTAGGCGATGCCGATGTGCTCGATCTCGGAGCCGCTGCAAGCAATCCCGAGGCGAAACAGGTTTCACCCGAAACAGAGATCGCGCGTCTGACGCCTGTTGTCGCCGCTCTGAAAGCCGAAGGGCGTGCCGTTTCCATCGACACGTTCTCCACGCCGGTGCAGCGCTGGGCGCTGTCCCAGCAGGTGGGTTACCTGAACGACATTCAGGGCTTTGCAGACCGCGCGTTCTATCCGGAACTGGCAGCCGCCTCCGCCAGGCTGGTTGTTATGCATGCAGTCCAGGAACGCGGACCAGCGACGCGGATCGATGTACCGGCGGAGCAGATCGTCGAGCGTGTGAAGGCGTTCTTCTCCGGGCGGATCGCCGCGCTGGCAGCGGCCGGGATCGCGCGCGAACGTCTCATCCTCGATCCGGGCATGGGATTTTTCCTCGGCACCGACCCGGAAACGTCCTTCGCCATGCTCCGCGGTCTCGCCGACCTGAAAGCCACGTTCGACCTGCCGGTTCTGGTCTCCGTGTCGCGGAAGTCGTTCCTGCGCGCCGCCACCGGCCGGACGGCGATGGAGGCAGGGCCAGCCACCTTGGCGGCGGAGCTCTTTGCCGCTCGCCAGGGGGTGGATTTCATCCGCACCCACGATCCTGCCCCGCTTCGCGACGTTTTGCGGGTCGCGGAAAGGCTGGAGAATCCGCGAGTTGCGTTCGGAATACCTTGATTGTTTTACCTTTTTTCCGTTACTGCCTGTCGTTAGGGCAAATCTGGTACAGTTCTTGATCGGGCAGCCGGTCAAAGGGGAGCCTTCTGCATGAGCCGAAAGATGTTCGGAACGGACGGCATCCGCGGCCGCGCCAACACATTTCCGGTGACGCCGGAAATCGCGATGAAAGCCGGCATGGCCGCTGGACGCATCTTCATGCGCGGCGAACACCGGCATCGCGTCGTGATCGGCAAAGACACGCGCCTCTCCGGTTACATGATCGAGTCCGCCCTGGTTGCCGGCTTCACTTCGGTGGGCATGGATGTCTTCCAATTCGGTCCGCTCCCGACCCCGGCCGTCGCCATGCTCACGCGCTCGCTGCGCGCCGACATGGGCGTGATGATCTCCGCCTCGCACAACGCCTATCACGACAATGGCATCAAGTTCTTCGGTCCCGACGGCCGCAAGCTGTCGGACGAGATCGAAGCGAAGATCGAACGGCTGATGAACAACGGGCTCGAGTCCGGCTTGGCGACGCCCGACCGGATCGGTCGCGCCAAACGGATCGACGACGCGCAGGCGCGCTATATCGAGTTCGCCAAGCAGACCTTCCCGAAGGCCGCCCGGCTCGACGGTCTGCGTATCGTGATCGATTGTGCGCACGGCGCGGCGTACAAGGTCGCCCCCGAAGTGCTGTGGGAGCTGGGGGCAGAGATCGTATCGCTCGGCGTTACGCCCGACGGTTTCAACATCAACGACAAATGCGGCTCGACCCAGCCCGAAGCGATGGCCGCGAAGGTGCGCGAGTTGCGCGCCGATTTCGGGATTGCGCTCGACGGCGACGCGGATCGCGTCGTCATGGCGGACGAGCAGGGCCGGATTATCGACGGAGACCAGATCCTGGGATTGATCGCGCGCTCCTGGTCGAAGACCGGACATCTGAAGGGCGGCGGGATCGTCGGCACCGTCATGTCGAACGCCGGCCTGGAACGCTTTCTCACGGGCCTGAAGCTCAAACTGGCGCGTTCGCCGGTTGGCGACCGCTACGTCATCGAGGAGATGAACAAGGGCGGATACAACGTCGGTGGCGAGCAATCCGGCCATATCATCCTGTCGGACTTCATCACCACCGGCGACGGCCTGATCGCGGCGCTGCAGGTCTTGGCGGTGCTGGCACAGGAAGGCAAGCCAGCGAGCGAGGCCGCGCATCTTTACGATCCGATGCCGCAGGTTCTGGAAAGTGTACGCTTCAAGAAAGGTGCGCCTCTCGCCGACGCGCGCGTCACCGCGCTGATCAAGGATTGCGAGGCGCGTCTCAACGGCAGCGGCCGCCTGCTGGTCCGCAAATCGGGCACCGAGCCGGTCATCCGCATCATGGCGGAAGGCGAGAACGAAACCCTCGTCCGTGCCGTGGTGCAGGACATCGCGTCCGTCATCCAGGAAGTGACCGCTTGAACGCAAGACCGGCGCGGATTCTCATCGTCGCCGGTTCGGATTCCAGTGGCGGCGCCGGGATTCAAGCGGACATCAAGACCGCCACCGCGCTGGGTTGCTATGCGATGACGGCGATCACCGCGGTCACGGCGCAGAACACGACCGGCGTGAAATCCATTCACCCCATTCCGGCCGCGATCGTGCGGGAACAGATCGAGGCTTCGCTGGAAGACATCGGTGCCGACGCGATCAAGATCGGCATGCTGGGCGGTGCGCAAATCGTTGCGGCGGTTACGGATGTTTTGAAACGGCATGCGCTATCCATTCCGCTCGTTTTCGATCCCGTCATGGTGGCTACGACGGGTGCGTCGTTGCTGGACGACGATGCTTTGTGCGCGTTGAAAACAGAACTGCTTCCGCTCGCAACAATCGTCACGCCCAATGCGATCGAAGCGGAGAGGTTGACCGGCTTACGGGTCAAAACGGACGAGGATTGCGTATCAGCCGGCATGGCTCTTGTGAGGGATGGCGCGAAGGCTGCGTTGATCAAGGGCGGCCATCTCGACGGGACAGAAGCGCGCGATGTTCTTATCGAAGCAGGACACCCGGTCTGGTTCGCGTCGAAGCGGATCGAAACGCGTCATACACACGGAACAGGCTGCACGCTCGCAACCGCGATCGCGTGTGGGCTGGGGCAAGGACTAACGCTGAGAGACGCCGTCGCCCGCGCGCATGACTATGTCCACGAAGCGATACGGACCGCACCCGGCTTTGGCGCCGGGTACGGTCCGCTCAATCACATGCACGGAAAGATCGATTAGGCCGCAACCAGCCTGTCGAGGCGCTGGCGAATGATGGCTTCGGCTTCGCTCATGATCTTGTCGATCAGGTCCTTGCAACTCGGGATGTCGTGGATCAGGCCCTGTGTCTGGCCGGCGGACCAGATGCCGTAGTCGGTGTCGCCCGTGTCATAGACCTTGCCGCCGCGCGTTCCGGCCACCAGATCGCGCACGTCCTCGAATTTTGCGCCGCCGCGGCGTTCGATCTCTACCACCTGCTGGCTGATCGCGTTGCGCGCAACGCGCGAAGAATTGTGCATGGTGCGGAAGATCATGTCGGTCGCGCGTTCGTCGTTTGCGACCAGCGCTTCCTTCACCTTCTCGTGGATCGGCGCTTCCTTTGTCGCCATAAAGCGCGTGCCCATGTTCGCGCCTTCGCAGCCCAGCGCAAGCGCCGCGACGAGGCCGCGCGCATCGGCGATGCCTCCCGATGCGATCACCGGAATCTTCAGCTTCGCGGTCGTGACCGGAAACAGGATCAGCCCGCCGATGTCTTCCTCGCCCGGATGACCGGCGCATTCGAAGCCGTCGATCGACACACAGTCGACGCCGATGCTTTCCGCCTTCACGGCATGGCGCGCGGTGACGCATTTGTGGATCACCTTCACGCCGGCCGCCTTGAACGCCGGCAGATGCGGCGACGGATTGTTGCCCGCCGTCTCCACGACCTTGCAGCCGCTTTCGATGATCACCTGGCGGTATTCGTCATACGGCACCGGGTTGATCGTGGGCAGGATGGTCAGGTTGATGCCGAACGGCTTGTTCGTCATCTCGCGCGTCTTCTTGATTTCCTTCTCGAGAAGCTCCGGCGAACCCGGCGTCAGCGCGGTCAGGAAACCGAGCGCGCCCGCATTGGCGACTGCTGCGATCAGTTCTGCTTTGCCCACGCGGGTCATGCCGCCGCAGGTGATGGGCGCCTCGACGCCGAACATTTCGGTGAAGCGTGTCTTGATCATGGATGTTTCCCCTTCCTTGATATCTCTGACCCAAGCCTGCCGGGATAATGACGCCCGGCGCAAGAGCGTTTCAGCGTCCCGCCAAGGCTGACGCAACGTCCGTATGGGTCAGCCGAGGAAAGGATCGCGCACCATGATGGTGTCCTCGCGCTCCGGGCTGGTGGAGAGCAGGGCGACCGGCGCTCCGATCAGCTCCTCGACCCGGCGGACATATTTGACTGCCTGGGCCGGCAGGTCGGCCCAGCTGCGAGCCCCGCGGGTCGAGCAATTCCAGCCCTCGATCGTCTCGTAGACCGGCTCCAGCCGCGCCTGATCGTTGGTGTCAGCCGGCAGATAGTCGAGCAGTGCACCATCGAGACGATAGCCAACGCATACCTCGATGCTTTCGAACGCGTCGAGGATGTCGAGCTTGGTTAGCACGATGCCGTCGATGCCGCCGGTGACCACCGTCTGTTTCACCAACATCGCGTCGAACCAGCCGCAGCGCCGCTTGCGCCCGGTGACGGTGCCGAACTCCGCCCCTCGGGTGCCGAGCTTTTCGCCAATCTCGTTCTTCTGCTCGGTCGGGAAGGGACCTTCACCGACGCGGGTGGTGTAGGCCTTCACGATGCCGAGCACATAGCCCACCTGTTTCGGACCGATGCCGCTTCCGGCTGCTGCTTGTCCGGCGACGGTGTTCGACGACGTGACATACGGATAGGTGCCGTGATCGATGTCGAGCAACACCGCCTGCGCGCCTTCGAATAGCACACGCTTTCCGGAAAGGCGCGCGTCGTTCAGCTTGCGCCACGACGAGCCGATGAACGGTACGATCCGGGGCGCGATCTCGCTCAGCTCTTTCATTACCGCGGCCGAATCCAGTTCGGCGCCGCCCGTGCCGCGGCGCAGCGCGTTGTGATGTGCGAGCAACCGGTCGATCTTCGCCGGCAGCGACGCGAGATCCTTCAGGTCGATCGCGCGGATCGCGCGACGGCCGATCTTGTCTTCATATGCCGGGCCGATGCCGCGCTTGGTGGTGCCCAGCGCCTGCACCGAGTTGGAGGTTTCGCGCGCGACGTCGAGGTCGCGATGCAGCGGCAGGATCAAGGCCGCGTTTTCCGCGACAAGCAGATTGTCCGGCGTCACCGAAACGCCTTGCGTCTTCAGCCGTTCGATCTCCGCCAGCAGCGCCCACGGATCGACAACCACGCCGTTGCCGATGATCGCGAATTTGCCGGGACGCACGACGCCGGACGGCAACAGGCTGAGCTTGTAGGTGACTCCGTCGATCACCAGCGTGTGGCCGGCGTTATGGCCGCCCTGGAAACGCACGACCACGTCGGCGCGCGCCGACAACCAGTCCACGATCTTGCCTTTGCCCTCGTCGCCCCACTGGGCGCCAATCACTGCTACATTCGACATGAGAAAATTGCCGGACCTTTCTAGGCAACGGCCAGCCGGGCCGTAGCTGCGGAAGCACGCCCGCCTTCGCTCTTCGAGCTACGGCGTGGCCGCCTTCTCTGCTGCACAGCGAAGGCCGGTGACCAGTTATAGCCCCCGCGTGCCCCAAAAGGGAGACGCGTTCCGCCGCAGCCAGGAAGCAAGCTGTGAACTTTAGGCGGTCTTTTTCTGCGCGATATAGGCGTCGATCACGCCGTCCAGCACGTCGAGCGGAACCCGGCCGCAATTGAGGCCGGCCTCGTGGAAGTCCTTGATGTCATAACGCGATCCCAGCGTCGTTTTCGCCCGCTCGCGTGCGGTTATCCATACCGTGTGGCCCAGCTTGTAGCTGCACGCCTGTCCCGGCGTGGCGCAGTAGCGCTCCACCTCGCGTGTCGCAAAGCCGGGCGCATCGCCTTCCAGGGCGATGAAGGTCTGGATCGCCTTCTCTCGGCTCCAGCCCAGATGGTGGATGCCGGTGTCGACGATGCAGCGTCCGGCGCGGAACAGCTGGAATTTGAGATAACCGATTCGCCCCATCGGATCGTCGTCGTACATTCCGATCTCGTCGGCGAGTTGTTCGGCGTAAAGCGCCCAGCCTTCGGCATAGCCGGAAAAACCGATGGTCTTGCGGATCAACGGCAGCGACGTGTTCGACAGCGCGAGTCCGCCCTCAAGCTGATGTCCCGGCAGGCCTTCGTGAAACACGGTCGAAGGCAGCGACCATTTGGGCCATTCGGCAGTGTCGTGCAGATTGAAATAGACGATGCCGGGGCGCGAACCGTCGAGCGCAGGACCCTGGCTGAAGGCGGACGCCGCGCCGGCTTCCGTCGCCGGCGGCACGCGGCGGACTTCGAACTTGTAGGGCGGCAGGCGCTTGAACACGGTGGGCAGGCGCGGCCGGATCGCATCGAGCCGGTCGTTGCAATAGGCGATCGCCTGAAGCTTGCCGTCGTCGGTGTTGGGGAAGAACGATTTCGGGTCCTTGTAGAGTCCCTGGATGCGTTCGCCGACCGTGCCCGTCGTCAGGCCTTGCGCGCGCAGCAGCGTGTCGAGCCGCGCGCTGATCTGTTTCGCCTGATCGAGACCCAACTGGTGGATTTCGTCCGGTGTCATCTTGGTGGTCGTCGTGAAGCGCAGTGCGGCGGCATAGAACGCCGGACCTTCCTTGAACCGGACAAGCCCCGCGTCGTGCACCGCCGTCGCGCGCATCGCTTTCGCCTCGGCGATCTGACGGTCCAGCGCCGGACCGATCTTCTCGTTGTAGATCGCGGTCGCTTTCGTTTCGTAATCCGGGCTCAAGCCCTTCTCTTTGGCGCGCCGCGCGATGGAAGTGACGAGGATCGTCTGGCCGGCAGGAAGCCGCGTCTTCGCCATCTGGGTGAGCGCGGTGTCGAGCAGGAAGTCCGGCGGCACGATGCCGAGTGCCGCATCGTGCTTCATCCGGTCGGTGTTCGCGTCGAGCTCGACGGCGAACGCTTCCAGCCGCGAAAGATAGGCGTCGGCATCGGCCGCATCGGCGATCCGGTGCTTGGTGTCGAGGAAATCCGGCACCGATTGATAGGCGCCGGTCAGCTGGCTCACGGCGTATGGCGATGGGCCGTAGGACGTGCCGCCGAAATCGAACGCCTGCACCGCCGCACTCGATTCGCGGGTGTAGACGACTGTGTCGTAGCTCACGCGATCGAGACCGCTCAGCTTGCCGGGATCGATGGTGTGCAGCCGGTCGAGCTGGCTTGCGGTCAGCGCCTTGGCGGCCGCGATGCCGGCCGCGGATTCGTCGCGCAGCTTGCTCTTCAGATCGGCATTCGCGCCGGTGTCGAGGCCGAGCTGTGTCGCGCTCTCCGGGTTCTGCCGAAGGTTCTCTTCGAAGAATGCGTCGAACAGTGCGTTAAGCTTTTGCGCTTCGGACGAAGGCGGGGCGTCGGCGAAAGCCGGCCGCGCGAGAGAGACGACGGCAAGCGAAGCGGACGAGCCAAGAAGCTGGCGGCGGTCGAGCATGTGAGAATCCGGCGATGAAAGCGCCGAACGCTAGTGGCTGCTTGCCGTGTCTGGCAACACCCGGCGCCAATGCTGACAGCGGTCAAATGTGTCGGATCAGAGCCCCAGAACCAGATGCGCCATGATGTTGCGCTGCACTTCATTCGATCCGCCGTAGATCGAGCCGGCGCGGTTGTTCAGATAGCGTGGCATCGCGAACATCAGCGACGCCGGACCGATGGGCTCGACATTCGAGCCGGGGCTGCGTGCCTCCGGCTGCGGCACCAGCGCGTAAGTGGCCGCGATCTCGATCGCAAGCTCGTCGAGCCGCTGCATCATTTCGGTGCCCGCCATCTTGAGCATCGAGGATTCCGGCCCCGGATTGCGGCCCAGCGCCAGTGCGTTCAGCACCCGATGCTCCGTCATCTCGATCGCAGAGAGCTTCACCTCGGCGGCAGCGAACTTGATCCGGAAGTTTTCGTCGTCCATCAGCGAGCGGCCGTCGTCGCCCTGTTGCGTGCGCGCCATCGCGCGCAGCTTCTCGAGATTCACTTTCAGTCCCGCACCCGAACCGCCGCCGCGTTCGAATTCCAGGAGATATTTCGCGACCGTCCAGCCGTCGTTCTCCGCGCCCAGCCGGTTGGCGACCGGCACGCGCACGGCGTCGAAGAACACCTGGTTCACTTCGTGATCGCCGGCGAGCGTGACGATCGGCTTCACCGTGATGCCCGGCGTGTTCATGTCGAGCAGCAGGAACGTGATGCCGGCCTGCGGCTTGCCGTCGAACTTCGTGCGCACGAGGCAGAACATCCGCGTCGCCCATTGCGCATGCGTGGTCCAGATCTTGGAGCCGTTGAGCACATAATCGTCGCCGTCCTGCACCGCGCGCAGTTGCAGCGATGCGAGATCGGAACCAGCGCCCGGTTCCGAATAACCCTGGCACCAGTAATCCTCGCCGGAAAGAATGCGCGGCAGGTAATGCGCTTTCTGCTCCGGCGTGCCGTAGCGCATGATGCAGGGACCGACCATGCGCAATCCCATCGGCGCGAGACCCGGCGTGCCGGCGCGCGCGCATTCGGCGGCAAAGACATAGCGCTGCATGTCGGTCCAGCCGGTGCCGCCATATTCCTTCGGCCAGCTCGGCGCGACCCAGCCTTTGGCGTAGAGGATCTTGTGCCAGGGAAGATTGTAGGCCTTGTCGGTGAACACGCTGGTGGTGCGCGATCCTGCGTCGCGCAATTCCGGCGTCAGCGCTTCGGCGAGAAAGGCGCGCACCTCGGCCTGAAAGGCGCGGTCTTCGGCAGACAGATCGAGATGCATCAGGCGGGTGTCTCTTCAGCTTTGCCGCCGAAGATGAAGCGGGAATAGAACCAACTCAAGCCGGGAATGCTCAAGCCCAGCCACGACGCGTCCCAAAAACCGGTAAGTTTTGACGCGTCGTTAAGAAACACCTTCCCCACCGTCAGCACCATCACGACAAGCGACGCGATCCTGAGCGTAATGTCCTTGCGGATCGCCGCTCCAAACAACAGTGCGACGCCCAGCACCAGCCATGCAGTGGGTTGTGCTGCTTGAGCATGTTTCGGAGCGTCTCCTGGTCGCGACGATTGCTGAAGTAGCTCTTCACGCCCGCGACGGTGACGCGCAACAAGCTAACCCATCCATCTGCGCCATCCCAGACAACCGCGCGGTATTCACTTCATCCGGAAGTGATAGGGAGCGGGGGTGCCGCTCTTGGAACCGTCCCTTCCAGGCCATATGCTCGGTCGCCGCGTCAGTCGCTCGTTCTCGGGGGAACAGTGCAGGCTTTTCTGAGCGCAGCGAGAGACAAAAAGCTCGATCGCGTGGGTGCCGCCTATGCGGTGGCGGCGTGGCTGGTCGTGCAAGGGGCCTCGATCGCCCTTCCGTCGTTCGGCACGCCGGCGTGGGCACTCAGAACAATTATCGCGATCGCGATCATTGGATTTCCCGTGGCGCTTTTCGTGGCGTGGTTTTCCGTACCGCATCCCCATCCCGAGACCGTTCAAAAACGTGGCGGTCTCGCAGCCGGCGAGTTCGCCTTGCTTGGCCTTCTGGGTTGCGTGTTGCTGCTCTCGCTGGCGCAACTCAGCTACCAGATCTGGAGCGGTTCGTCGACCGCGCCGAGACAGGGTGCGGTCTCCACGAGCACGGTGTCTCCGAAGGCGGGCGCAACCGAGACGATGCGTGTCGCGATTATTCCATTCGATGTCGTGGGTACCGCGTCTGATGCGACCCAGATTTTCGCTGACACTCTTCTGGACAAGATCGTGGCGGCACTCTCCGCCAATCAAGTGGAGACCGTCTCGCGCTCTGACAGTCTCTCGCTTCGTGGTGGAAGTGCAAAGGCAAACGCGGCGCTCGCCGACCTTCGGGTTGGATTGGCACTGGAAGGCTCGGTGCAGAACGATGGCAAAACCATAACGGTGCGGCTGCATCTGGACGATGTGCGTCAGCACGAGACTCTTTGGTCGAAGGAATTCACAGGCCCGGCCGATTTGCCAGAGCCGCTTCAGACGCAAGTCGCGCTTCATGCAACCGATGTGACGCGTTGGGCCGTATCGCCGAAAATGAAAGAAATCAGGTCATCCCCTTCACTCGTGTCGGCGTATCTTGAAGGCGAAGATGAAAACATCAATGAGGGCGGCGGACGCTCGCTCACCATTGCCCGCGATCTTGTCGCGCAGGCACCCCGATTCGCTGCGGGCCACACCTTGTTGGCGTCGACCGTGGGGCAGGAGAACGGTCTTGAGATTGTCACGCCGCAGGCGCGCGCCCAGTCCATTCGAGAAGCAAAGACGGCGATCGCGCTCGATGGCGGAGACGGACAGGCCTATGCCATGCTTTCAGCCAACCTCCCGGCTCTGTCCTTCAAGGCGCGAGAGGACCTGCTTCTCAAGGGACTTTCCGTCGATCCCGGTAACGCAAGCGCCAATTGGAATTACACGGTTCAGATACTTGCTTCGACCGGTCGGACCGAGGACGCGATCGCGCAGGCGCGAGCGGCGTGGAACCTTGCGCCCTTTACCGAATGGGTTGCTTGGTCTCTACCGCTTATGCTCGCAAATGCCGGCCGGATCGAGGAAGCGCGAGATGCCATTGCTCAAATGAAACGCAGATGGCCGGATAATCCCGATGTGTATTTCAAGTGGGTCGATTTCATCGTCGAAAGCCAGAAGCGGCCCTATACCGGCGCACTGGCTTTGTTGGACGACGCCGATCTTCGAAACCTTTACGAGCGACCGCCGTTTGGCAGGCCGGGTGCGGTGGGTGTGCTGCGCACCGCGATAAGAGCGCAAACCGGCTCTCCCGCGGTCAAGAGAACCGCGGCGCAATTCGTCGAGAAGTCGATGGACGAACGGCAGATAAATCCTTTTGTCGGCATCCCGCTTCTTTCGTCCCTTGGCGATGTGGATGGCGCCTTTCGCATCGTCGATCGAACCCTGACGCTGGCTCAACTCCATCAATTGTTTGGCAGCGATCTCGGGGTTGGCAGCACCTATCTTGTTCTCTTTGGTCCTCAGACAGTCGAATTGCGGCGCGACCGCCGCTTCCTGTCACTGACCCAGCGGCTTGGACTTTTGGACTACTGGCGTTCGAGCGGCCATTGGCCGGACTTCTGCTCGGAGCCCGGACTGCCCTACGACTGCAAGGCCGTTGGAGCAACGCTCTCCTTATTGCCGGCTCGGGAGCACTGACTCATCGGTCGATTGGGTGTTGGTACCTCCAAATCGAGATTGCCAAGGGATATGTCATGGTTCGCATTCCTTACTCTCGGTCGTGCTCGGGTTGCCGCTGATTCTCATTCTTCTCAGCTTTGTTTTGGTATTCGGTGGGTTTGTTGAATTGGATTCGTTGCCAGTGCTCGTGGCTTTTGGCGCCGGCATGACGCTACAGCTTCTATTTGGTTTGAGCCTGGCTTGTCCCCGATGCGGTAAATCTCCTTACGTAATCGGGCCGTCTTTTGGACCGTTTGGGTTCGTCGGTATGCCTTGGCCGGAAGCGATTTGCAGCCGATGCGGTTTCGATATGCGCAACGGCCGGCTTGAACCTGAGCGAAAAGAGAGTGGAGCGGGCGAAGGGAATCGAACCC
>DASXDS010000038.1:0-2822 GCA_036490455.1 Rhizomicrobium sp. | reverse complement strand
GCCGCCACCTTCAGCCCCGGCCGGAGTGCTACCTGGTTCTCACGACCCCGATTCACCGTGCGATCCCAACCGCACCAGATCGAGATGCGCGGCGCCGGGCTTGCGCCTCATCGTCCGCATTCAGGCTCGCGAGCGGCTCCTCCGTCGAGCCGGCGGCCGGGGATCGGTCTCAAGAAGAGGCCGCGATTAGAAGTTGATAAAATTCCCATAGGACTATAAGCCGACATTCGTCTTTGTCGCGTTCGTGATGTCATCTCGAGTGACATCGCGGCGAGAGAAGGCGCGGCGCGCCGACAATGCGCGCCGCAGTCAGGCTTGCGCGAGACCCGCGCACGCTTGACGGATGGAGCGCCAGGGGGGTGTCGCCGGCTTCGCAAGCCGGCGCGCGCCCTCGCAAGGCGCGCGGGTGGCCCGATCGCAAGGGCTGCCCAAGGGGCTTTCACCAAGCCCCTGGCACCCTCCCGGTGCTCCATTCCCCGTTCTGGGGAAACGGAAAAAGGGACACCGGCGCCCCCGCGCCGTCAAAAAACAGGGGCGGCGGAGCGTTGGCTTTTTCGGTTTGGTTGTTATGTCTGAACGGCAGTCACACAGCGATTTGGAGGTCACGATGAAACTTCAGCCGCTCGCATTCGGCATTGCCGCCGGCCTCGTATGGGCGTTCGGCGTCTTTTTCGCCGGCATCTTCGCCATGTTCGATTGGGGAAATGCGTTCGTCGCGATGCTGGGTTCGTTCTATCTCGGTTACGGCCCGACGGTGGTCGGCGCGATCATCGGCGCGCTCTGGGCGGTGGTCGACGGGTTCTGCGCAGGCTTCGTGATCGCCTGGATTTATAACCGCGTCGCGAAATAGCGTTCCCGGGAAATCTAGAACCACCCGCCGCCGTCTTGAGCGCGGTTGGCGACGCTGGCTTCCTCCAGATCGAGCTCGTACTCGATGCGCCGGCGCGCTTCGTCGGTGATCTTGCCGTCGCGCAAGAGCTGATAGATGAAGTCGCGCTCGGCCTTGATCAAATCGGCCTTCACCTTGGCGGTTTGCCGGGTCTGTTCGAGGCCGTCGGATAGATTTTCCGGCAGCACCTGAACACGGACCCGATTGCGGGTCCGCAGGTGTTCGACCGCATCGGCGGACAGCTCGTGATCCTTGACGGCCTGGTCCAGCCGCTTGTCGACTTCCTTCAATGCCTGCTTACGCGCGTGCAATTCGTGCCGGATTTCCTCGTGGTGTTCCTGCTTCGCGATGGCGGAAAGGCCGAGCCAGCGCGCGACCGCGGGCAACATTGCGCCCTGGCCGATCAGCGTGATGACGATGACGCCGAATGTCACGTACAGGATCAGGTCGCGGTGCGGAAAGGGCGCGCCGCTGAACATCGCGTAGGGAATGGCGAGCGCGACCGCGAGCGAGTCGACGCCGCGCACGCCCGTGAAGGCCAGAAAGAACACGGTCTGCCATGACGGCGACGGATCGCGCTTGCGCAAGCCCGGGACGATCCAGCGCGGAAGATAGGTTGCGGGAAACACCCAGACGAAGCGCGCCACAATGGTGATCGCCGTCACCACGGCGGTCGCGATCAACAACTCGCGCATCGGAAAGGTCGCGACGTTGTCGATGAGCGTGCGCATCTGTAGCCCGGTGACCAGGAACACCAGGCCTTCGATGAGATAAATGATCAGGTCCCAAAAGAAGATGCCTTGCAGGCGCGTGGCCGGCGGGATCAGTCGCGGCCCGACCCAGCTCACATAAAGTCCGCAGGCGACGGTCGCCAGCACGCCGGAGCCGCCGAAATGCGCCGGCACCCAGAACGCGAAATAGGGCGTCATCAGCGACAGCGTGATCTCGACGCGCGGATCCTTGGCCCATCGCCGCAGGTGCAGGCTGAGCCAGCCGACCGCGATCCCGTAAACGAGCTCGCCGATGACGATCAGCACGAAGGTCATCGAGGCTTCTTCAAGCGAGAACGTTCCGGTGCTCACCGCCGCAACGGCGAAGCGATAGAGCACCAGCGCAGTAGCGTCGTTGGCGAGGCCTTCGCCTTCGAGCACCACGACGAGCCGGCGCGGAATGCCGAGCTGGCGTGCGATTGCGAGCGGCGCCACCACGTCGGTCGGTGAAATGATGGCGCCGAGCAGGAAGCCGACCGACCAGTCGAATTTCAGCAAATAATGCGCGGCCGCGGCGACCGCGCAGGTGGTGAAGATCACGCAGCCAAACGCCAGCAGCGCGATGGGGCGCAAGTTGAATTTGAAATCGCGCCAGCTCATGGCGACGCCGGCCGAATAGATCAGCGGCGGCAGGATCACCAGCAGCACGACTTCCGGCGCCAGTTCCACTTTCGGCAGGCCGGGAATGAGCGCCATTCCGATGCCGGCGACCACCAGCAGGATCGAGGGCGCAATGTTGAGCCGCTTGGCGGCGACCGCGACCGCGGCCAGCACGACCAGCATGAACAGGAGAGTTTGTGCGACCGCGGCCATCGGTTACAGACGGTAAGTTTCAGATCAGGTTGGAAATGATATTCACGGTCAGGGCGATCACGGAGACGTTGAAAAAGAAAGCCAATGCACCATGCGCCATTGCGATGCGGCGGATCACCTTGCTGGTAATCACGACGTCCGAAACCTGCGAGGTCATCGCAATGACCAACGAAAAGTAGAGAAAATCCCAATAGTCGGGGGGTTGCCGGCCGGGAAACGTCATGCCGCCGAGCGCGTGATCGCCGCGGCTTCCGTAGTACTCGTGGGCGTAATGCAGCGCAAAGATCGTGTGTACGAACGACCACGACACGAAGATGGTAAACATCGCGGTTGCGATTCCGTATCCGCTG
>DASXDS010000036.1:0-2141 GCA_036490455.1 Rhizomicrobium sp. | reverse complement strand
CGATTGTCCGAATTGGCGGGCGCCGTCGCCTGCCAATCAACGCCGGCGACGTGCAATGCAGAAACAACAAATGCAAGTTCGCGGGGCAACGTGTTCATCTCGATTTTATCGCGTCTATGCCGCCCATCGCGGTCGACGGGTCCGATGAATTCTGGCACGAGTATCAGGGCGGCGATTTGGAATTCGGCTCTTCGCCGGAATCTGTGGGTGGTTTCGTACTGAAATCAGAAAGATCGGAGCGGCTGTCGCCGCAAGTTGTCATTGCGTTCACGCAGACCGGGGGCTCATTGCCGCCCCCTGGACCCGGCTAGCCTTTCCCTGATGTTCCGGGAGAGTCTGGTGGCGGATCGGCGCGACGTAGCCAGGCAAAGATGTTGCGCAACAAGTGCATCCTGAGCGGCGATCGGTCACGATGGAGTTACCAGACTTCATCAATTCCGGAGCGCACTCAGGATGCAACTCAAGACTATCCTCAATCGGGTCGAGCATTACAAGTCGTTTGTCTACGGAAAGATCCGCTGGGTGGAGGACGCCGCGCGGCTGACGATCGAAGTGTCCGTGAAGCCACGCGCCAACAGCCGGCCGATCTGCTCGGGTTGCGGCGTGCGGCGCGCGAGCTACGATCGGCAGCCACCGCGGCGTTTCGAGTTCGTGCCGTTGTGGCAGATTCAAGTCTTTTTCGTGTACGCGCTGCGGCGCGTGAATTGCCCGACGTGCGGCGTGAAGGTGGAACGGGTTCCCTGGGCGATCGGCAAAGAGCGGCTGACCATCCGCTACCAGTGGTTCCTAGCCAATTGGGCGCGGCGGCTGGCCTGGAAAGAAGTGGCCGAGATATTCCATACCACTTGGCAGCATGTCCACACCGCGGTGCATCGCGCGGTGCTGTGGGGCCTGTTGCAGCGGAATTTGTCGGGCGTCGAGGCGATCGGCGTGGACGAGATCCAGTGGCAACGGGGCCATCGTTACCTGACTTTGGTGTACCAGATCGACGCCGGCTGCAAGCGACTGTTGTGGATCGGCCGAGAGCGGACGGAGGACGTGCTGCGCGAGTTCTTTGCGCAGCTGGGCAGCTATATCGTGCCGACGCTGCGGTTCGTGTGCAGCGACATGTGGGCGCCCTACTTGAAGGTGATCGCCGAGGAAGCCGGCGCGGCCGTGCATGTGCTGGATCGGTTTCATATCATGAAGCAACTCGGCAAGGCGATCGACGAGATCCGCGCCGGCGAGGCCAGGCGGTTACAGGAGGACGGCTACGAACCGCTGCTCAAGCACTCGCGTTGGTGCTTGCTCAAGCGTCCCGACAACCTGACGCCGAAGCAAACGGTCAAGCTGTCGGAACTGCTGCGCTACAACCTGCAAGCCGTGCGCGCTTACTTGCATCGCGAAGACTTCCAGCGCTTCTGGGAATACCGATCGCCGACCTGGGCCGGGCGGTTCCTGGACGAATGGATCGAACGCGCGCTGAGTTCCAAGCTCGAACCGCTGCAGCGCGTGGCCCGCATGCTGCGAACGCATCGACCGTTGCTGCTCAACTGGTTTCGCGCCAAAGGGACCATGTCTTCCGGCGTCGTCGAGGGTTTCAACAACAAGGCGAAACTGACCATCAGAAAATCGTATGGCTTTCGCACCGAACATGCGATGAAAACGGCCCTATATCATCAACTCGGAAACCTCCCGCAGCCGGAATTCACCCACGAATTCTGGTGAGGAGGCCCGTCGACTTCCACGTCCCCCAGTTCGTACATCGCGCTCGCGGGCGCCGCTCAGAACGCGCCGATCGCCAGTTCGCCGACAGTTCACACTCCGGCGCAAGCGAGCCCATCCTCCGAGGCGATTCTGGGGAAGGCGTTGTTGCAGACCGCCCCGGCCCAGCCCAAGGCCGTCGCCAGCTCCAGCAGCGAAAAGCCCCTCGTCGCCACGTCGCTGCATCCTGCAACATCGCCGGCGATTTCTCTACCGAAATAGCCCGACTCCGTCGAGTGCTCGAAGCCACGAACCAAGGACGGCGCCCCGTAGGGTCCGCCGTGCGGACCAAATCCACGCCACGGATTTTGGCGTTCGAGCAGGTTTTGATGATCCGCACAACCGACCCTACATCATTCGTCGCCGCGGCAATTGTTTCACAACCGCTGTGCGAACCG
>DASXDS010000060.1:0-34176 GCA_036490455.1 Rhizomicrobium sp. | reverse complement strand
TGGGCCGCAACGCGAGCAAGAACCGCTTCGACCTCATCGTCGCCGACCGTCCGGATCCTGTCGGTCCCGGCAAAGCGCTGTTCGGCGAAACCTTCTACGATCGCGTCAGGAACGCCTTGAAGCCCGGCGGTTTCGCCACTTTCCAGACCGGCGTGCCGTTCTACCAGCCGTGGGAGATCACCGAGGCGCTGCAGGAGCTCGCCGAATTCTTCCCCTCATCCGGTCTCTATCTGACCGTGGTGCCGACCTACATCGGCGGCTTCATGGCGCTGAGCTGGGCCTGCAACGGCAAGGCCATGCTCGGGACCCCCGCTGGCATCCGCAAAGCCGCCGCCGCTTACAAGCGGGCGAAACTCAAGACCGATTACTACAACCCCGCCATCCATGCCGCGGCGTTCGCACTGCCCGAGTGGATCGGCCGGCTTGTGCCGAAAGCCAAAAAGAAGCGGTGAGCGCGCTCGCCGATCCGGATGTTCGCGAGGCCGCGCTGTATGAGCGGCTTCGCGCACTCGGCATTGCCTGGAAGACCTACGAACATGCGCCGGTGTTCACGGTTGAGGAAGCGGCAGCGCTCTATGAGAGCCAGCCGGGCGGCCACACCAAGAACCTGTTCCTCAAGGACAAGAAAGACGGGCTGTGGCTCGTCGTCTGCCGCGACGAGCTGCGCGTCGATCTGAACGCGCTCTCGCGAGCGCTGGAAAGTCCGCGCTTCTCGTTCGGCTCGGCGGCGTTGCTCATCGCCACGCTTGGCGTGCCACCGGGTTCGGTGACGCCGTTCTCGGCACTGAACGATACGCACGGCAAGGTTCGCGTGGTGCTCGACGAAGGCATGCTGGCGCTGACGCCGCTGAACTACCACCCGCTCCGCAACGACCGCACCATTGCCGTGACGCCGGACGACCTCCTGAAATTTCTCCGCGCCACCGGACATGAGCCGGTGATCGTGGCAATTCCGGAGCGCGAGCCTCCGCCCTTTACTGGCTCGCCCAGATCACGCGGTGGATGAACGCGAGTTCCGACAGTTCAAAGGTGCGATCTTCGACGTCGGAATGGAGCGACTTCAGTTCCACCCGGGTCGCGGTGAGGCGGGCGATCTGTTTGACCATCACTTCGCCGGCGCTCGTCTTCAGCACCACGCGATCGCCGCGCCGCAGATTTCCCGCCGGCGAAACGATGATGCGGTCGCCGTCGCGATAGATCGGCTGCATGGAATCGCCGCTGATCTCCAGTGCGTAGGCATGCTCTTCGGCGAGTTCCGGGAAGGCGATCTGATCCCAGCCGGTCCCGGCGGGAAAGCCGCTGTCGTCGAAGAAGCCTTTCTCGCCCGCCTGACCCAGCCCGATCAGCGGCACATAGCGCGTCTCGCCATGCGGCTCCGCACCGACGATCAGTGCGGTGAAATCTTCGATGCTCGCGCCGGTGGCGTTCAGGATCTTCGAAACGCTCTCGGTGGAGGGCCAGCGCTGCTTGCCGTTCGCCGCGACCCGCTTGCTCTTGTTGAATGTCGTGGGATCGAGGCCCGCAGCCTTGGCAAGACCGGAGGCAGACATGTCATAACGCAGAGCCAGCGCATCGATGGCGGCCCACACTTGGCTATGAGTCAGCATTTTGTATCGTCCGTAAGAACAGGGTCCGTTCAAATGTAGGAACGGTCCTAGAAAAATTCCACGGTAGGAATTATCAGGCGCAAATGGTGGTTGCAACGGTATTTGACGCGGGCGCGGGCGCGCTCCGGCTGCTTCCGGCGGAGGCGGCGCACCGGACAACACTGATGCTTTTGAAGGCGGGACAGGGGCTTATCCCCCAGGCAGACACCGCCGATCCCCGGCTGGCTATCAGGGTCTTCGGCCGCGATTTCCCCAATCCGATCGGGTTGGCCGCCGGGTTCGACAAGGACGCCGAAGTTCCCGATGCGATGCTGCGCTTCGGGTTCGGGTTCGTGGAATGCGGCACGGTCACGCCACGGCCGCAGGCTGGCAATCCGCGACCGCGCCTGTTCCGCCTGCCCAAGGATCGCGCCGTCATCAACCGGATGGGTTTCAACAATGGCGGGATGGAGGCTGCGGCGGCACGCCTCGCGCGGCGCCAGCGAAACGGCATCGTCGGAATCAACATTGGCGCCAACAAAGATTCGGACGACCGCATCGCCGATTACCGCGTTGCGTTCGCGCGGCTGGTGCCATTGGCGGACTATGTGACTGCCAATATCTCATCGCCCAACACGCCTGGCCTGCGCGGGCTGCAGAACCGTGACGAACTGGAACGACTGCTCGACACGCTGACCGGCGAGCGCATGCGCTTGAACCTGCCAATCCCGCTGATGCTCAAGATCGCGCCCGATCTCGAAGACGCAGCCGTGGACGACATCGCGGCGGTGGTACTTGCCTCCGGTATCGATGGACTGATCGTCTCCAACACGACAATCGCGCGACCGGCATCGCTCGAAGGTCGGCACGCGAAGGAAACCGGCGGCCTGTCCGGCGCGCCGCTGTTCGAGCCTTCGACGAAAATCCTGCGCGCGATGCGGCAGCTGATCGGCACGAAAATCCCGCTGATCGGCGTCGGCGGCATCGCATCCGGCGCGGATGCCTACACGAAAATCCGCAACGGCGCCTCGCTGGTGCAGCTTTACAGCGCGCTGGCGCTCCAGGGTCCGAGCCTGATCGGGCGGATTGCGCGCGACCTCAGCGCCTGTCTGGCACGCGACGGTTTCGCCGCACTGGCCGACGCCGTCGGTGCAGACGTGCGTTGAAGGTCAGCCGAGCAGGAAATGGCCGCGCAACGCCGCAATAGGCTTCATCTCGTCTTCCTGCCACATCTCGGCATGCACATTGATCACCCGGCGGCCCTGCTTGGCGATGCGGGCCTTGGCATGGCTGGTCAGCGCCCGGCCGGAACGCAGGTAGTCGACCGTGATGTCCACCGGCTTGGGCAGCTTGATCGCGCTCGTCTCATAGATCACCTGTGCGATCGCCGCGGTCTCCAGCAGCGAGCCGATCACACCGCCATGCAGCGCCGGCAAAATCGGATTGCCGATCAGCTGCTGCGCAAACGGCATGGTGAGGATCACAGCCTCACCCTCCAGCCGCGCGGTCACGCCAAGATGGCGGCAATAGGGGATCGCGGCGATCAGCGCCTCCGGATCGGGCCGGGTACCGGCAGCGGCGGCGCGGGCGAGCAGTTCCATTAATCGCCCACCTTCGAAGACGGCATCGACGTCATCATGAAGGTGCCAGTTGCCATCGCGATCGGCGCCTCGCGCGAGTCCTGATAGGCGATGCCGCGGGTGAACGCGACTTCATGCGCGACCTTGATGCATTCGGCCTCGACGAAGATGTCCTCGCCCGGCTTCGCCGCCTTCATGTAGTCGATGCGGAGATCCAGCGTGGCGTAGGGGCGGTGTTCGCGCAGTGTCAGGCCGACCGACATGCCGCATGCCTGGTCCAGCAGGCCGGTGATGACGCCGCCGTGCACCACGCCGGTATCCGGATCGCCCACCAGATGGGGGCCATAGGGCAGGCGCACCCGCGCCTTGCCGGGCTCTGCCATCACCAGTTCGGCCCCGATTCCGGCAAAGTAGGCGGTTTGCGACATGCGATCGCGGATGGAATCGAAGAAATCGGCGGGGACTTCGCTCATGGCGCTAGTTTGACCGGCCGCGCGCCGCGGAAGTCAAACGCCCCAATAAAAGTTTCCGAAGTTGACGGCGTGTCATCGATGGGTAGACTCCGGCGCCTGTCACAAAGGGCCTCTCATGGATTCCCAACTCGCCGCAAAACCGGCTTCCTCCTACGCCGTTCAGGGTAAACGCGAACGGACGAAAATCCAGAACCGCACTCTGATCCTGGACGCCGCCCGGCAGGTGTTTGCCGAACTCGGCTACGGCGCCACAACGGTGCGCGACATCATCCGCGCGACGCCGCTCGCCTCGGGCACGTTCTACAACTACTTCAAGTCCAAGGAGGAAGTGTACCAGGCGATCCGCGACGACGTGGCGCTGCAGATCCGCCCGCGGCTGCGCGACGAGCGGATCAAGGCCCGGACGGTCGAGGAGTTCATTTCCGCCACTTTCCGCACCTTCTTCGAGTTCGTGGCCGACGATCATGTGAACTTCCGCAACATCCGCCACATCGCCGATGTCACACGCGTCCGCATGGACACGCCGGAAGTGATCGCCGGGTTCGAAGAACTGCGCGAGGATATCGAGAAGGCGATCAAGGACGGCGTATTTCCGCCGGTGGACGCCGATTTCCTGATGGCGGCCATCGTCGGCGTAGCGTTCGAGATCGCGGAACGCATGGCGCTGCGCAGCGAACCGCGCGATGCGCCGGCCGCGGCCGCGTTTGCCACCGCGCTGTTCCTAGGCGGCATCAAGGCGTTGCCGCACAGCGCGGGACTGCCTGGCGCGCGCGACTGGGCCCGCGGCTCGGCGTAGAAAGTCAGCATGAAAGCCATCGTCTGCCACGCGCTCGCCGATGACATCGGCACCCTGAAGCTCGAAGACATCGAACTTCCGCCGCTCAAACCGCACGAGGCGCGGGTGCGCATCCGCGCTGCGGCGGTGAATTTCCCCGATATCCTGACGGTGCAAGGCAAGTATCAACATAAGCCGGCGTTGCCGTTCATCCCCGGCAGCGAAGCGGCGGGCGATGTGATCGCAATCGGAAGCGACGTGAGCAACGTGAAGGCCGGCGATCGGGTGATCACCGGCGGTCTCGGCTCCTACGCCGAAGAGACGCAGGTCGCCGCGGCTGGCTTGCGCAAAATCCCGGACGGCGTGGGCTATGCGGAAGCGGCAAGCTTCACAGTGGCCTATCTCACCGCCTATGTCGCGCTGGCGCGGCGCGCGGAGTTGCAGCCGGACGAGTGGCTGCTCGTGCACGGCGCGGCGGGTGGCGTAGGCCTCGCTGCGGTCGACCTCGGCAAGGTGTTGGGCGCGAAGGTGATCGCAACTGCTTCGAGCGAGACCAAACGGGCGTTCCTGAAGGACTACGGCGCCGATCACGTGCTGCCGTCGTTGGGCTTTCGCGAGCAGGTCAAGGCGCTCACCGGCGGTGGCGCAGATGTGATCTACGATCCGGTCGGCGGCGACGTATTCGACGAATCGACCCGCTGCATCGGGTTCAACGGACGTCTGCTGATCA
Source organism: Rhizomicrobium sp. (assembly GCA_036490455.1). Taxonomy (GTDB): domain Bacteria; phylum Pseudomonadota; class Alphaproteobacteria; order Micropepsales; family Micropepsaceae; genus Rhizomicrobium. The sequence continues at coordinate 29,032 of DASXDS010000060.1, read as the reverse complement.
TCGGCTTCACCAGCGGCCGCATCCCGTCGATCAACATCAACATGCCGCTGATCAAGCAGTACTCGATCATGGGCGTGCGCGCCGGCGAATACGGCCGTCAGTTTCCGGAAAAAGGCCGAGAGAACATGGCGGCGATCACGCAGATGTTGGCGGACGGCAAAATCCGTCCGCATGTTTACGCCCGCTTCCCGCTCGTACAGGCCGTGAACGCGATGCGCACGCTCGAAGACCGCAGCGTGATCGGCAAGACGGTGATCGAACCTTGAGCGCAACTGACGACTACAAACTCCGCTTGTCATCCCCGGCTGAGCGCGTAGCGCGAGGGGAAGGGGACCCAACTACGTCCGGCAACGCGATCTCGCCGAGCATGCGATCATAAAGATCGTTCCAGCCGGAATTGTGCTCGTTGATGAGCTTCAGTTTCCATGCGCGGTTCCAGCGTTTGAGGCGCTTCTCCCGCGCGATGGCGATATTGATATTGCCATGCATCTCGTACCAGACGAGGATGTGTACGCCATATTTCTTCGTGAAGCCCGACTTGATTTCGTGTTTGTGCTCCCATGCGCGGCGAAGAACGTCGTTCGTTACGCCGACATAGAGCGTACCGTTCATACGGCTTGCAAGGATATAGACGAAGTAAAGGTGCTCGCGCATGCGACGGAGCTTAGCGCGCGGCTGAAGGCATCGTCATCGTTATAACGCTTGGGTCCCCTTCCCCTCGCGCTGCGCGCTCGGCCGGGGATGACAGCGAGGGTGAAGCACTAGCTGTTCAGCCTGTCCAACGCCTTCAGGATCGCGTCAGTCATCGCACTTGTGCCGACCTTGACCATGCCGCTCTGCATGATGTCCTGCGTGCGGTAGCCTTCGGCCAGCACTTTGTCGATGGCCTGTTCCAGCAGCCTGGCGTCTTCGGTGCGGCCGAATGAGTAGCGCAGGCACATCGCAAACGAGAGAACGCAGGCGATCGGATTGGCGAGACCCTGGCCTGCGATGTCCGGCGCGCTGCCGTGGATCGGTTCGTAGAGCGCCGGCTGGCGGCCGTTCGCGTCCTTCGCGCCGAGCGAGGCACTGGGCAGCATGCCGATCGAGCCGGTGAGCTGCGCCGCTTCGTCCGACAGCACGTCGCCGAACAGATTGTCGGTGACGATCACGTCGTATTGCTTCGGATTGCGCACCAGCTGCATCGCGCAATTGTCGGCCAGCACGTGGCTCAGCTGCACATCGGAAAATTCCTTCGCGTGGATCGCAGTCACGACCTGGCGCCACAGCACGCCGGTGACCATCACGTTCGATTTCTCCGCAGACGCGACCTTATTGCCGCGCACCCGCGCAAGCTCGAAGGCGACGCGTGCGATGCGTTCGATCTCGCTGGTGGTATAGACTTGGGTATCGACGGCGCGTTTCTGGCCGTCAGGCAGCGTGGTCGTTTCCTTCGGCTCGCCGAAATAGACCCCGCCGGTGAGTTCGCGCACGATGAGGATGTCGAGGCCGGAGACGATTTCCGGTTTCAAAGTACTCGCATCCTTCAGCGCGTCGAAGCATAGGGCCGGGCGGAGATTGGCGAACAGGCCGAGGTCCTTGCGCAGGCGCAGCAGGCCGCGCTCCGGCTTTTTCTCGAACGGGAGCGCATCCCATTTCGGACCGCCGACCGCGCCGAACAGCACCGCATCCGCCTTTTTCGCTTTCACAATGGTCTCGTCCGGCTCTGGCGTGCCGAGCGTCTCATAGGCGATGCCGCCGATGGCTGCGCTTTCGGTGGTGAAGGCGAGATTGCGGTTCGCCTTGAACCAGCCGAGCACGCGCTGGGTTTCTTCGATGACCTCGGGGCCGATGCCGTCACCGGGGGTGAGAAGGATGTTGTAGGCCATGAACTGCTCCAGCTGTTTTGGGTGCTTCGGGGCTCGCCCTGCCGGGCTCGCACCTCAGCATGACGACAGGGAGTCTAAAGACGCACCCCTTTCGTCATCCTGAGGCGCGAGCCGTAGGCGAGCCCCGAAGGAACGAGAATTACTTCCGCATCGCCGCGAGGCGCTCGCGTGTTTCCGGTCCCATGCCTTCACTGCGATGGACTTCATGCGCGAGGCCGGCCTTCAGCGGCATGCCGTCGGTGTCGTCGACGAGTTTCTTGATCGCGCGGCTGGAGCGCCAGGAATTGGCGAGCACGTCCTTGATGAACGCGGCCGTTGCGGAGTCGAGTTCGGCATCCGGTACGCAGAAATTGGCGAGGCCGGATTTCTCTGCCTCTCGGCCGGAAACGAAACGCCCGCTGAACGACATCTCCAGCGCCTTCGCGCGGCCGACGCGTCGCGGCAAGCGTTGGCTGAGGCCCCATACCGGCACGAGATCCCATTTGCCATGGGTGTCGCCGAACTTCGCGCTTTCGGCCGCGATGATGATGTCCGCGGCCAGCGCGATCTCGAGACCGCCGGTCAGGCAATGGCCTTGCACGGCCGCGACCACCGGCATCGGCAGGCTCGCCAGCCGTTCCACCGTCTCGCTGCGGAATCGCGAATTGTCCCCCTCGTTGAAAACGCTGCCGAGGCCGCCGAGATCGTTGCCGGCACAGAAGCTGCGGCCCGCACCTTTCAACAGGACGCAACCGATCTCGCCCACATGTGCCGTCGCGTAGTCGACGGCGGCGGCGAACTCCTTGAAGCACGCGAAGCTTAGCGCGTTGAGCTTGTCGGCGCGATTGATCGTCAACGTCATCAGGCCGTCCTGGACGTCCCGCAATACGTCGGTCATGGATGTTCTCCCTTATAGCCAGGGCGATTGCGCCGCGCGCTTCGCCTCGAAGTCGGAAATCTTGTTCTCATTGCGCAGCGTGAGGCCGATGTCGTCCCAGCCGTTGAGCATGCACTGCTTGCGGAACGGATCGACGTCGAATTTCACGCAGCCGCCGTCGGGTCCGCGGATTTCCTGTTTCTCCAGGTCGACCGAGATGATCGCGTTGGCGCCGCGTTCGGCATCGTCCATCAGTTTGTCGACGTCTTCCTGCGGCAGCACGATCGGCAAGATGCCGTTCTTGAAACAGTTGTTGTAGAAGATGTCGGCGAAGCTCGTCGCAATCACGCAGCGGATGCCGAAGTCGAGCAACGCCCAGGGTGCGTGCTCGCGGCTCGAGCCGCAGCCGAAATTCGCGCCCGCCACCAGGATTTGCGCCTTCTGGTAGGCGGGCTTGTTGAGCACGAAGTCCGGATTTTCGCTGCCATCGGGACGCGTGCGCATCTCGTGGAAGAGCGCGCTGCCGAGGCCGGTGCGCTTGATCGTCTTCAGGAATTGCTTCGGGATGATCATGTCGGTGTCGACGTTGATCATGGGGAGCGGGGCTGCAACGCCCGTCAGTTGCTTGAACGGTTCCATGGCGGCGCCAACCTAACGGTCCGGCCCGCGCGCCTCAAGCAAGCGGTTCCGTGTCATGAAAGCGCGTCAGATCGACCATCCGCCTTCCCCTGGGGGAGACACCGATGACATCCACGAATATGTGGTCACGCAGGATGTCTTCGGGCTGGTAGGCGTAACGGGCGTAGATCGTCTCGGCCATGGTGTCGTCGGTCCCGGACAGCATGGCGATGATCTCCATCTGCTGCTCGGCCATCTGCTCCGGGGTCAGGCCGTAGAGCGGGCTCGTCTCGTCGATGTGATGCATAAGCGTCCAGGACAGCGCGAACAGCGCGGTGCGCTCGCGCACCAGCTTCAGTTCGGTGAAGCGGCGGAAGCTCATCCCCTCGCGGGTCACGTGCTGCCAGGCGAGGCTCAAGTGCATGTTGGCGTCCAGCACCTGGTTGCCGCGCTGGTTGGCGGCGCGGAACATCAAGGTCGGCACGCCGTCGAACGGCGTGATCAGCGCGACCCTGGAAAAGACGACGCGCGCGAACGGGCGCGAGAAGCGCGCGAAGGTGATGCCGGTGAACAGGGCGATCATCAGAAGGCCGGTGAACGCCTCCATGCTGACGATGATGTTGGTGTAGAGCGTCTGCGGCCGGAAGACGGTGTAGTTGATCGAGCCGATGGTCTCGACGCTGAAAAGGAACGCGGTCCCGAACGAGCCGGCATGCGTGCCTTTGAAGCTCGACGGATCGGCAAGGTAGAGTACCGCGAAGACACTGTTGACCAAGACGAAGAACGCCGCGAGTTCGAGAAACAACAGCCACCACGGCGCCGTCAGGACGCCATGGTAGAAATCGGTGTAGCGGCTGCGATCCTGTCCCTTGACCACGGCAATACGGCCGCGCGCCCGCATCAGCGCAGCGGTGTTGGCCAGGCGGGGCGGCCTGTTGTTGTCGCTCATGCCGCGATCCATGCCTCGGCATGGGAAAGCGCCTTGCGCCCGGTCTTGCCTTTCGCATGCGCGGGCGGTGCCGTGACTTCCAGGATCACCCCATTGGGATCGGCGAAATAGAGCGACATCCGATCGCCATGGCTTTCTTCCCAGAAATCGATGCGGGCTGCGGTCAGCTTCTTGCGCCATTTGGCGAGCGCGGCCGTCGAAGTCGCGCCGAACGCGATATGGCGCACGTCCTTTGCGAGACCGTCGGCCTTCGGTTTCTTCGCGCCCTTGAGGGCGACCAGTACTATCTCCCGCCCGTCGCCGGGAGAGAAGATCATCATCAGCCACGGATAGCCGCCCCAATCCGGGCCGCTGAGCGATTGCAGCAACTCGAAGCCCATGACGTCGCGATAGAATGCCAGGCTGGCCTTCGCATGCCACACCGGAAAAACCACGTGATCGATTCTCAGCATCTGCTCTCGCTCTCAGCCCGCGCGCGATCCTATCCTAGCGCATTCGTGCGCTGGAGGGGTTCATGCGTTTGCGCGTAGCGGCTGCTGCCATTTTCGGGATTGCACTTGCGACCGCCGCTCATGCGGCGTCGCCCGGTTTGTGGAAGGTCTATGACGACGCATTCGCCCACGCCAAATACATCGACCTGACCCACGCCATCACGCCGGATATCCCGGTGTGGTACGGATTCGGGCCGTCGAAGTTCGGTCCGGCGCTCGATCCCAAAACCGGCAAGCCTTACACCTACGCCAAGGAGGGGTTCGAGGCGTCGCGTTACGACCTCTCCACCGACCAGCTCGGCACTCAGCTCGATCCGCCCGCCCATTGGGCGCCGGAATTCCCCGCGATCGACGAGTTGCCCGCGACTTACGCCATCCGGCCGCTGGTTGTGATTTCGATCGTGCCGCAGCTCAGGACCAACCCGTCCTATGCGCTGCATGTCGCCGACGTAGTGGCCTGGGAGAAGGTTCACGGCGAAGTACCGGCCGGCTCGGTGGTGTTCGTCCGCTCCGACTGGTCGAAGCGCTGGCCCGATCCGAAGCTCGCGACCCTGAAGGCGTTTCCAGGCGTCGGGCTCGACGCGCTGGAGTTTCTGCACCTGAAACGCCACATCCTGATGCACGGCCACGAACCGCTCGACACCGACACCACGCCGAACCTCGAAGGCGAAGCCTGGCTGATGCATCACGGCTTTGCGCAGGGCGAGGGTATCGCGAACCTCGACAAAGTCGCCGAGATCGGCTGTCTCGTCTCGATCGGCTATCCGAAGTTCAAGGGCGGCACGGGCGGTTATGCCCGCTACATCGCGATCTGCCCGCCCAACTGGAAATACGGCGTCTCGCCGGGCGCCGAAGACGCGCCGCTACCGAAATCGCCGAAGCCGCTTCACTGGGACCCGAAAGCGGGAATGCGGGTACGCTAGTTCGCGCTGCTGCGCACCGCTTCGCGGTAGAGCGCCCGTTTCTTGTTGTGGTCGCGGCCGAGTTCGTGGAGATAGTCCCAACTGTAGAGGCCGGTATCGTGGCCGTCGTCGAACAGGATGCGCACGGCGTAATTGCCGACAGGCTCGAGCTTGGCGATCTTCACCGTTTGCTTTCCGGTCACGACTTTTTTTTGGGCCGGCCCGTGTCCCTGGACTTCGGCACTCGGCGATTCCACACGCAGATATTCGGCCGCGAGCGCGAAGCTGTCGCCGTTGTCGAACGTCACCCGCAGGCTGTCGCGCGCCGGGTTCACCCGCAGTTCGGTCGGCCAGGCGGTCTCGCTCATTTCTTCAGACGCTCTTCTTCGCTCAGTTCGCGGGCCTCATCGGTCAGCATGATCGGAATGCCGTTGCGGATCGGATAGGCGAGACCGGCGATGCGGCTCACCAGCTCCTGCCGTTCCGGGTCATAGATCAGGGTGGTCCGTGTCGCCGGGCATACCAGGATCTCCAGAAGCTTGGGATCGGGTTCCATCAGTTGAGCGTCGGGGTGCCGCCGCTTTCGTTGCCGGCGATCTCCAGCAACGCGACAAGCGTCGCCACGCGTTCCTGCCAGCCGGGCGCTTCGAGCAGCGCCTGCTTTTCCGCCGGCTGGAACGGGCAAAGCATGGCAAGCGCGTTGACCAGCGTCTCCGGCGGCGCACTCATCACGCTGCGCCAGTCGGCTTTCAGATCGCGCTGGCTCAGATAGCTTTTCAGCGCGCTCAGCAACCGCTCGCGCGGGAAATCGGCGTCGTCGCCCTGCACCAGATCGCCTGCGAACGGCGCGAAATCCGGTTTCACCTGCCGGTAGGGCGTCGCGATGTCGAGTTCGCCGACCACCCGGAAACGGCACACGCCGGTGAGCGTGATGAGGTAGCGGTTGTCTTCGGTCTCGCGGTACGCGGTGATGCGTCCGGCGCAGCCGACCGCCGACAGCTTCGGCTTCAGCACGTTTTCTTCCGCCTCTGCGGGCTGGATCAGTCCGATCAGCCGCGTGCTCGCGAGCGCCATATCGACCATCGCGAGGTAGCGCGGCTCGAACACGTTGAGCGGCAGGTTTCCGCGCGGCAGCAGAAGCACGCCCGACAGCGGAAACACGGGGAGCGTCTGCGGCAGGTCGTCGGGATTGTGATAGCGGTTCGTCACGAGAACAGGATTCCCGAAAGTTTGCGCCGTGCGGCCAGCGTCCTCTCGTCCGTTGGCCCCATCGCCTCGAACAAAGTCACCAGATGCTTGCGCGCCGCCTCGTCGTTCCATTTGCGGTCGCGGCGCACGAGTTCGAGCAACTGCTCGATCGCCCCGTCGCGATCGCCTGCGCCGTCCAGCGCCAAGGCAAGGTCGTAACGCGCCTGGTGGTCCTTCGGGTCCGCCTCGAGCCTAGCGCGCAAAGGCGCCGTGTCGCCGGCCTGTGCCGCCTGATCCTTCAACTGCAGCTCCGCTTCAACCGCGCGGATCGCTTCGTCGCTCGCGCCATCGGGGCGGACGAGTTGCAGCGTCTGCTTGGCCCGTTCGATGTCGCCGCCCTTCAGATAGCAACGGGCAAGACCGGCCACCGCCTTCGGATGGCCCGGCTCGTCCTGCAACACATGCGCATAAGCCTGTGCCGCGGTCGCGAGATCGCCGGCCTCGAACGCCTCTTCGGCGGCGGCAAGCACTTCGGCCGCGTGGTCGTGGCCGCCATGGCCATCGCCGGTGAGCGTCTGGACGAATGCGCGGATCTGGGATTCCGGGATCGCGCCCATGAAGCCGTCGACCGGCTGGCCATTCTTGAACGCATACACGGTCGGGATCGACTGGATGCGGAGTTGGCGCGCGATCTCCTGGTTCTCGTCGATGTTGACCTTGACGAGCTTCACCGCCCCTTTGGCGTCGTTGACCGCCTTCTCCAGCGCCGGGCCAAGGGTCTTGCACGGACCGCACCAAGGCGCCCAGAAATCGACGATGACCGGAACCTCGCGTGACGCTTCCAGAACGTCGGCGGCGAAGGTCTCGAGGCCGCTATCCTTGATGTAGGGGCTGCTGCTTTCCGGAGCGGGTTGCTTCGGGGCAGAGGTGACGGGGCGTCCGCCGGGACCGATCAGCGCCATGGGGCTGGCTTTCTCTAGTTTTCCAGCTTCGAAGATGGGCGTTTGGGGCGGGAAAGAAAAGTGGTTTGACGCCTATTCGGAACTTCCGGAACCGGCCGGAAAACCCGCATTCTGCACGTTGGGATTCGGGAGCCACGCGATGAGATTGGACAGGCGCACCGTTCTGGGCGGCACCGCGGCGCTCGCAGCCGCCCCGCAGGCCGCGCGCGCGAAGAGCGATAGCGCAGACCTCGATGTGGCCGTTATCGGCGGCGGTGTCGCCGGCGTCTATGCTGCCTGGCGTCTGCGTCAGGCAGACCCCTCATTGCGCGTCGGACTGTTCGAGATGAGCGGACGCATCGGCGGCCGGTTGCGCTCGATCGTGTTTCCACAGGCGTCGCATCTGGCAGCCGACATCGGCGGCATGCGTTTCCTCCCGGTCCAGAAACATGTGATGGGCCTCGTCCAGCATCTCAACCTGCCGACCCGCGCCTATCCGGTGGCGGGCGCAAACAACCGGCTCGCTCTGCGGGGCAAGTCGTTCTCCTACGCAGAGGCCGGCATTCCGCCGCATCTCTACGATTACAACATCGCGCCCGCCGACCAGTCGCCGCAGAGCACGCTGTTCGCACGCGCGATGACGCGCATCCTGCCCGACTTCAAGACGATGACGCCAGACAAGTGGAAGGCGATGCGCGCCAGTGTCACCTACAAGGGACGCTCGCTGAAGGACTGGGCGGCGTGGGCGCTTCTGGCGGACGCGTTCAGCGGCGAAGAACGCGCGTTCATCCAGGACACCGGCGGTTACGACGATTTCATCCTGCACGAGACCGGCCTCGACGAGTTCGACTATCTGTTCCTGGCCGACGATGAGTCGAAGCCGTTCCTTTGCATTGCGGGCGGCTACCAGCGTCTTCCCATCGTGCTGGCGGACGAAGCGCGGCGTATGGGCGCGCGCATTTCATTGAAGACCCGGCTTGCGGGGTTGCATCTGCCGGAGCGGCCGAACGGTCCGTTCAAGCTCTCGCTTGCAGCAGGCGACAGATGCGCCGTGCTCACGGCGCGAAAGGTGGTGCTCGCGCTGCCACGCCGTGCAATCGAACTGGTCGACGATTTTCCTGCGCTGCGCGATCCCAGGGTCTACGATCTGATCTCAGCGGTGAATGCCATTCCCGCCTGTAAATCGCTCACGCTTTACGACCGGCCATGGTGGACCGATCAGGGCATCAGCGGCGGCCGTTCGGTCACCGATCTTCCGGCGCGGCAGTTCTATGCCCTCGGCGCCGAACCGGAGCGGCTGCCGATCGAACCGGCGGACGGTCACGGCGTGCTGATGTCCTACGCCGATGCGGAGACGGTGGAGTACTGGCGCGAGCTCGTATCGCCGCCGAAGCCGGAGGACGCCGGCTTTCAGTGGCTCACCGGCGATTCGCAACTCGCGCTGGAGATCAACCGCGAAGCGGCGCTGGTCTACGCCACGACGCCGCCGCAGCCGCTCGCGGCGTGTTTCCAGGACTGGTCCGCCGATCCCTATGGCGGCGGCTGGCACTTCTGGGCGCAGGGGCGCGACGGGTTTCAGCTCGCGGATCGCGTGATGCAGCCGGTCGAGGGCCAAGCACTCTTCATCTGCGGCGAGGCCTACACGACGACCGAATCCGGCTGGGTCGAAGGCGCAGTGGAACGCGCCGAGACGATGCTGCAACGCCACTTCGGCCTGAAGCCGCCGGCGTGGCTGGCGTGAGAGTCTCCGGTTCTCTCAGGAGAAGCTGAAGTTGTGTAATCACGCTGCCTTCAAAAAATCGCCTGCCAGGGCACGGCGGATCAGAGCGGCGGTCTCGGTGCAGCCGAACAGCGCTGCGAAGGAACCGAAGCGGGGGCCCTGGGTCTGACCGATGACGACTTCGTAGATCGCGGAGAACCATGCGCGCAGCGGCTCGAAGCCATGGCGCTTGCCGATCTCGTAGATCTCGAACTGCACCTTTTCCTGGTCCCGCTCGGCGCCGAATTTCTCCAGCACGTCGGCGAGTTCGCTCAACGCCGCGCGTTCTTTCTCCGTCGGTTCGCGGAAACGCTTCGACGGCTTCACGAAGTCTTCGTAGTAACGCACCGCGTAACCGACGAGCCGGTCAAGCCCGGGATTGCTCTGCGGATTCGCGTCCGGCGCATAAGCACGGATGAAGCCCCACAGCACATCGCGGTTGTGCGCGTTCGAGGCGCTGACGAGATTGAGCAGCAGCGCGAACGACACCGGATAGCTCTCGCGCGGCGGATTTCCGTTGTGGATGTGCCAAACGGGATTTTCGATCCGTTCGGCCTCGCTGCCGTGCTCGTTCGAGTGATAGGCATTGAGGAACTGGATGTAGTCGTCCACCGCCTTCGGGATCACGTCGAAGAACAGGCGCTTCGCCGTCTTCGGCTTCTGATACATGAAGAGCGCGATGCTTTCGTCCGGGCCATAGGTCAGCCATTCCTCCACCGAAAGACCGTTGCCCTTCGTCTTGGAGATACGCTGCCCTTTGTCGTCCAGGAACAGTTCGTAGTTCAGCGTCTCCGGCGGCATGCCGCCCATCTCGCGCGTCACCTTGGTCGACAGTTCGACCGACGAGATCAGATCCTTGCCCGACATTTCGTAGTCGACACCCAGCGCATACCAGCGCATGCCCCAATCGACCTTCCACTGGCACTTCACGTACCCACCGGTCACGGGGACTTCCGTCTTCGAACCGTCTTCGTCGATGAAGACGACGGTGCCGGCTTTTTTGTTCCATTCGAGGATCGGCACCTGCAGCACCCGCCCGCTTTTCGGGCTGAGCGGCAGGAACGGCGAATAGGTCGCGCGCCGTTCGTCGCCGAGCGTCGGCAGCACGATGTCGCGGATCTGCTCGTAATGTTCGAGCACCGTCAGCAGCGCGCGATCGAAACGGCCCGATTTGTAGCACTCGGTCGAACTCAGGAACTCATAGTCGAAACCGAAGCGGTCGAGGAACGCGCGCAGCCGCGCGTTGTTGTGCGCGCCGTAGCTTTCGTATTTGCCGAACGGATCGGGCACCGACGTCAGCGGCAGGCCGAGATGTTGCGCCATCATCTCCTGGTTCGGCACGTTCGGCGGCACCTTGCGCATGCCGTCCATGTCGTCGCTGAACGAGACAAGCCGCGTCTTCACCGGCGACATCATCTCGAAAGCACGCCGCACCCAGGTGGTGCGCGCGACTTCCCCGAAAGTTCCGATGTGCGGCAAGCCGGACGGACCGTAGCCGGTCTCGAACAGCACGGACTCCACCGTCTCACCCTTTGCCGCCTTTTTCTCCAGCCGCGCCAGAAGCTTACGAGCTTCCTCAAATGGCCACGCGCGGGCGGCCAAGGCCAGTTCTGTTCGGGACGTTAGAGTCGCGGAAGTCATTGAAATTGCTTGCTCTTAAGCGTTTCGAAAGGGCGCGACGCTAGGCTTTGCCAAGGGACGCAGTCAATGACCGAGCCGAAAGCCTTGCGAGGTGCTGGCGCGACTTTCGCAGATCGCGCGGATTTTCTCTATCCGGCCGGTCGCGTGCCGCATCTTTCGACAGCCGTCGGCGCGATCCTGCTCGCATTGACGGTGATCGTCGCGCTGTTCGCGGGTGGCGACGCGCTGAGACTCGCAGGTGTGCTGGTCGCCGTCGTGTCGATCGGCGCCCTGGGCTATTGCAGCGGGGTTGGCCAGCTGCTGAACGAGAACATCCGCCTTCGTCGCGAAGGCGAAAAGCTTACCGTCGCTCTGGCGCACGAGCGGAGCGAGCACGAGGCCGCGAACGCGTCAGTATCCGGCGAAGCCGCGGCGAAGGCACTCTTCATTGCAAACGTCAGCCACGAAATCCGAACGCCGCTGAACGCTATGCTCGGCATGGCCCAGCTTCTTGAACGGGCCGAACTCGAACGGCCGTATCGCGACCATGTGAAGGTGATGCTGGAGGCCAGCCGCGGGCTGCAGACCCTGCTCGACGACGTGATCACGCTGTCGAACCAGGACAGCGTCTATCCGGTTTCCGAAGAAGGCTGCGATCCGGAGCAGGTCGCCCGCGGCGTCGCGCGACTCCTGCAACCGCTCGCGTGGGAGAAGCGGCTGCGGCTCAACGTGGTGACGCCCGCGCAGCTGCCGCATGTCCGCACCGATCCGCGCCACATCCGGCAGACGCTGCTCAAGCTCACCGAGAACGCGCTGAAATTCACCGAGCGCGGCGGCGTCGAGATCCGCGTCGAACTCGAGACGGCAGCGGATGGCGAGCAGACGTTGCGTTTCAGTGTCACCGACACAGGCCTCGGCATTCCGCAGGAAGTTGCGGCGCATCTGTTCGAGCCGTTCAAACCGGGCGATGCCTCTTATGCCCGCCGCCATCAGGGACTGGGTCTCGGCCTCGCGGTTGCCAGAAATATCGTGACCTCGCTCCACGGCAGGATCGGCTTCGAGAGCGAACCCGGCGAAGGCGCGGTCTTCTGGTTCCGCGTGCCTGTGGTTCACCCGGTTGCCACGACGCAAAATGTCATCTCGCAGAGTGTGCCGCCGCCCAGCGGGCGATCTCTGCTCGTTCATCTCGGCGATGCGAAGATGTGCGAAACGCTCGCCGCGTGGCTTGAGCCGTTCGGTAACACACTGACGCAGGCGGCCGACATTACCAACGCGGTGATGCGCGCCAGCCGCGAGAGTTTCGACGTCATCGTTACCGGAGCGAGCAATGCCGACACCATCGCGGCGCTGCCGGGAAACCGCACACCGGTGCTCGCGATCGTTTGCAACGGAGAGCGCGCTTCTGCAGCCGCGACGGCAACGCTGCGCTGGCCCGCGGATCGGCCGGAGCTGTTCGATGCTTTGCGCTTCGTCACCGGCAGCGAACCAGCCGCCGATACCAGCGCACCCAGCGCGATCGATGCGCCGGGTTTTGCCGCATTGGAGAAATCCGTCGGCCTGGCGACATTGGTCGAGATCCTGCAGTCCTACATCAAGACCGCGGAAGAGCTCTCGGTCGTGTTCGCGGATGCCTGCACGCAGGAAAACTGGGAAGAGGCCGCGCGCGTGGCGCAGGACATGGCGGGCGCCGCGAGCGGGCTCGGCCTGGCCGCGATGACCGGCGCCGCCCGCAGCTTTGCCCAGAAGGCGCGTGACGGCGAAGAAAAACCCGCACTTCGCAGCGCCGCGCAGGCGATCGTCGGCGAGCACAATCGAGCGCGCGCCGCGCTCGTCCAGCTTTATCCCGATCTCGCGGCCTGACCCGGTTTCGCCTTTTTCAAAGGGAATATCTGCTCGCTTCCCTTCCGACCCGCGCTGCGCATGATCGCAGCCCATGTCTGCGTGCGCGATTCCCTATCCAGCCCTTGTCCCCGTCGCCGGCGGTGCGGTGATCGCGCAGGACGGCGCATGCCGGCGCGTCAGTCGCGACGATGCGCGGCGGTTGTTCCGCTCTGGCGATGTCCTGTTGGCGCATGCGGTGTTCGTATCCGGGCGGTTGCGTTCGGCGCCGGCCCGCGCGGTGTTCGACGTGCTGGAATTGTTTGCCTTCGTGCGCCCGGCCCAGCCATGCATCCCAAGCCCTCTCGGGCTCGCGCGTGCGCTCGGTCTGGAATTGCCACAGAGCGCGGAAGGCTATGCACGCGCGCTGATTGACGCAGCCGATCTGTTGCTGAACGAACTTGCCGCTCTCAACAGCGAAACGAAAATCCGGCTTTCGCCGCTTGCCGCGTCGCTGCAGAAAGCCGGATGGCGCTGGGGTGCGCCGGCGCTCACGGCGCTCGGCGAGCCGGAGCCGAGCAACAATCCGATCCGCGGCTTCGAGGCGTGGCGAGGCTTGCGCGAATGGGAAGACAGCGCCGCGCCCGACCGGCCGAGCGCGCATCCCGTCGGCGCGGACGAAGCGATCGCGCGGCTGCGCGAACTTGTCGGCGACACGCATGAGGCACGTCCCGAACAAGGTGCCTATTCCGAAGCCGCCTCCTATGCGTTCGGTCCGCGCGAAACAGAGGGTGCGCCAAAGATCGCATTGATCGAAGCCGGAACCGGCACCGGCAAGACACTCGGCTATCTCGCGCCCGCCAGTGTGTGGGCGGAGAAAAACGGCCCCGGCCTGTGGCTCTCGACTTATACCCGCAATCTGCAGCGCCAGATCATGCAGGAGATCGCGCGGCTCTATCCCGATCCGGCCGAGCGCAACGACAAAGCCGTCGTGCGCAAAGGCCGCGAAAACTATCTCTGCCTGCTCAATTTCGAGGAAGGCGTGAAGCGCAATGCGCTTGCGCCCGGCCAGCGTGCAGTGGCGCTCGGCCTCACGGCGCGCTGGATCAGCGCGACGCCGGACGGTGACGTTTCCGGAGCCGGGTTTCCCGCGTTTCTGGCCGCTTCGATGCCATTGCGCGAGATCACCGACCGCCGCGGCGAATGCATCTATTCCGCCTGCCCGCACTACCGCACCTGTTTCATCGAGAAGGTGATCCGCCGCGCACGCCATGCGCCGATCGTCGTCGCCAATCATGCGCTCGTCATCGCGCAATCGGCACAGGACTGGCTTTCGACCGATCAGACGCAAGACACGCCGGCCGAACGGCGCACCCGCTATGTGTTCGATGAAGGGCACCATCTGTTCGACGCCGCCGATTCCGGCTTTGCGGCGCAGATCTCCGGCCAGGAGATGGCGGAGTTGCGCCGCTGGATCCGCGGGCCGGAGCGCGGCGCGCGCACGCGCATGAAAGGCCTACAGGAACGTATCCGCGACCTGATCGAAGACGACGATCAGGCGCGCGAGGCGCTCGACGAAGCGATGGCCGCAGCCGGAGCGCTCGCAGGCGACGGCTGGCTCGGCCGGGTGTCGCAAGGCGGCGTACGCGGTCCGGGCGAAGCATTCCTCGCCGCAGCCTATGAACACGTGCTGGCGCGCAACGACGAGCGCGACGGATTTTACAACATCGAAGCCGGTACAGAGACGCCGGGCGAAACACTGCTCGCGGCGGCGCGCGAGCTGGGCCACGCGTTCGATGCGCTGGCGAAACCGCTGGCGCGGCTCGGCCGAACCTTACGCAAGCAGATCGCCGACGGCGCCGAGGACATGGAGCCCTCGACCAAGGCGCGTATCACGGCGGCGGCTCAGGGTATCGAGCGCCGCGCCAAGCTTCTGCTGCCGTGGTGGATCGCGATGCTCGACCAGTTCGAGGGCGGCGTCGTGTCCGACGAACACGCCCAGTGGTTCGAAATCGCGCGCGACGACGGCCGCGACATCGATGTCGGACTGGAGCGGCACTGGATCGATCCTACGCTTCCGCTGGCGGGCGAAGTGCTGGCGAAGTCGCACGGCGCGGTGATCACTTCGGCAACCTTGCGCGACGCCGATCCCGGCGCCGACGACTGGGCCAGCGCCGAGGTACGCACCGGTGCACTGCACCTGCCGGAACCGCCCAAACGCGCCTGTTTCGGCTCGCCCTTCGCCTACGCCGAGCAGTCGCGCATCTTCATCGTGCGCGACGTGAACAAGCGCGAGATCGACGAGATCGCGAGCGCCTATCGCGAACTGTTTCTCGCCGCTGGCGGCGGCGGCCTCGGACTTTTCACGGCGGTGCGCACCCTGCGCGCCGTCGAGCAGCGCATCGCCGAGCCGCTGAGCGAAGCCGGGATCAATCTCTACGCCCAGCACGTCGACCGGCTCGACACCGGGGCACTGGTCGATCTGTTCCGTGCCGAAGAGAACGCCTGTCTGCTGGGCACGGACGCGTTGCGCGATGGCGTCGACGTGCCGGGGCGGTCTCTTCGCCTTGTCGTGTTCGACAAGGTGCCGTGGCCGAAACCGACGATCCTGCACAAGGCGCGCCGTCAGCGGTTCGGAAAATCCTATGACGACTTGCTCACGCGCCTGCGGCTGAAACAGGCGTTCGGCCGTTTGATCCGCGGCCGCGAAGACAAAGGCGTGTTCGTCATCCTCGAACCGGCGACGCCATCGCGGCTGTTGAGCGCGTTTCCGCCCGATGCGCCGGTGGTCCGCTGCGGATTGGCGGAGGCGATCGGCGAAGTGCGGGATTTCTTGTCTGGAGATCTGGTCAAGCAGATCACTGGATAAACTCGGTTACAATTTGCTCCCGTGATCGTGTCGTAACGCCACTGATTGATTTCCCTACGTCACAGCTTTGCGGGTGCGAAATTCCACCGTGTCCCACGCGCGCGTCTGCATGATGTCGCGGATCGCAATGGCCGTGTCGAACACATCCACATAGCGGATATAGAGCGGCACGAAGCCGAAGCGCACGATGTCGGGGGCGCGGAAGTCGCCGGTGATCCCGCGTGCGATCAGCGCCTGCATGATGGCGTAGCCATGCTCATGGGTGAGCGAGACCTGCGAACCGCGTTTTTTCGCATCGCGCGGCGACGCCAGCACAAAGCCCAGCGGCGTCAGCATGTCGTCGCTGAGGCGCATGAAGAGATCGGTGAGACCTTTGCTCTTGTCACGCACTGCGTCGAGGTCGACGTCTTCGAACACCTTCAGCGCTTCCTCCAGCGCCAGCAGCGACAGGGTCGGCGGCGTGCCGGAGAGCATGCGCGCCATACCGTCGGCCGGTGCGAAATCGCCGGCGAAGCGAAACGGATCGGCATGGCCGAACCAGCCGGTGATCGGATTCTCCATCGTAGCGTGATGGCGCGAGGCGGCGAAAATATAGGCTGGCGCCCCCGGACCGCCGTTGAGATATTTGTAGGTGCAGCCGACGGCGAAATCGGCCTTCGCTTTATTCAGTTCGAGTTTCATGACGCCGGCGCTGTGCGACAGATCGAAGATCGCGAGCGCGCTTCGCGCGTGCGCCGCGGCCGTGACGCGCTCCATGTCGTAGAGTTGGCCGGACCGGTAATTCACCTGAGTCAGGACCACCGCGGCGGTCTCATCGTCGATTGCGCTTGCGGGCTCGTGCGGATCGAACGTCGCGAAGCTGACGCCCATCATTTGCGCCACACCGGCCGCGATATAGAGATCGGTCGGAAAATCGCCGGCGGCCACCAGCACCTTGCGCCGCGTGGGCCTGAGCCGGAGCGCCGCAACCAGCACCTTGAACAGATTGACCGAGGTCGAGTCCGCGACGATCACCTCGTCCGGCGCGGCGCCGATGAGACGCGCGACCGCAGCGCCGACCCGGCGCGCCGCCGGATACCACCCGGCTTCGTTCCACGAACGAATGAGACCCTTGCCCCACTCCTCTTCGATCGCCCGTGCCATGCGCGGCGCGACGGTCGTGCCCAGCGCACCCAGCGAATTGCCGTCGAGATAGATCTCGCCTTCGGGTAATACGAAGCGGGCGCGGACGGCTGCCAGCGGATCGGCCGTGTCGAGGGCCTCGCATTCCTCTCTCGATAGCATACCCGCCTCAGTCCACCGCACAGAATGGGACTATAACTTCTGCCGTCCACAGGAGCGCAACGGGCTCCGGTTGCGGCACGAACCAGAATCGCGGCACAGCCACGAACGGGTCCGATGAGGAACTCCATGTCTGCCGCGAACGGCGCCGCCACGGCGCGGAAATCCACAGCCGGAGCGGCACTGCTGCGTGACCGCGTGGGTCATAGCCCCTATAAACCGCGCATGCCCGATCCGGCCGAGAACCTGTTTGGTGATACCAGCGAAGGCGGCGGTGAGTTCGGCCGCTTCTCCACCGGCATCCTGCCCAGCCACGTGCTCAAGCGGCTGATTCGCGCACGGCGCGAGATCTTCGCCACCGAGGATATCGAGGACGCGCAGATCCAGCCGGCGAGCATCGACCTTCGGCTTGGGCCGGTGGCCTATCGCGTGCGCGCGAGTTTCCTGCCCGGCCCGAAGGCGACGGTGGAAGAGAAACTCAAAGCCGTCTTCATGCACGAAATCGACCTTACGCATGGTGCGGTACTGGAGACCGGCTGCGTCTATATCGTTCCTTTGCTGGAACACGCAGACTTCTCTACCCGCGTCTCGGGCACCGCGAATCCCAAAAGCTCGACCGGACGCATCGACGTCTTCACCCGCCTAATCACCGATTACGGTCAGGCATTCGACCGCATCGAGCCGAACTATCGCGGACCGCTCTACGCCGAGATCAGTCCGCGCACCTTCCCGGTTCTGGTGCGCAAAGGCTCGAAGCTCAACCAGCTTCGTATCCGGCACGGCAATCCTCTGTTCACCGATACGCAACTTCGCCGTCTGCATGCGGAAAGCCCGCTGGTCAGCGGCGACGCAGATATCGACCAGGGTCTCGCGCTCTCCATCGATCTTCTCGGCGAGAGAGGACAGCGCATCGGCTGGCGCGCCAAGCGCCACACCGGGGTGATCGATGTCGACCGGCGCGATGCACTGCTGGCGCAGGATTTCTGGGATCCGATCGAGGCGCAGCCCGATGGCAACATGATTCTCGATCCCGACGAGTTCTACATTCTCGTCTCGCGCGAGGCCGTGGCGATCCCGCCCGATTACGCGGCCGAAATGGTGCCGTTCAATCCGCTGGTAGGCGAGTTTCGCGTGCACTATGCGGGCTTCTTCGATCCCGGCTTCGGCTACGAACCCGGCAAGGCGCCGGCAGCGCGGGGCGTGCTGGAAGTGCGCAGCCGCGAGGTCCCCTTCATCCTGGAGCATGGCCAGATCATCGGCCGGCTGGTGTTCGAACGCCTCACCGACCCGCCGCCGGAGACGTATGGGCAGGGGATTGGTTCAAACTATCAAAGGCAGGGCCTCAAGCTTTCCAAGCATTTCAAGGCGGTCTGACGTATACGGATCGTCGGTTAACCATGCCGGAACGTGCTTTCGCAGTTCCAGTTGTTGCCGCGAATCCACACCGAATCTAAATGCACTTTCACCGTACGCGACCCCATTGTGCGAGAGGGGTCTCCCGTAACAATTACGCCCACTGCTGGTTCGGGAAAAGATTTGGGGGTTCTCGAACCGAGGGGTCCGCATTGACGGGGGCAGACATGAGGCGGCTACGGCGCAATCGCGCCGGCCGCCTCATGAGTTTTCGGGGTTCGGGCTGTGTTACGCTCTGAGCCGTGCCCCACTCCACCAATATACTCACAACTGCGCGCCTGAAGCTCCGCCCGTTGGAACAGGCGGATTCGTCCGCCGTGTTCGCGATGATGTCCGATTCGGAGGCAATGCGGTTCTGGGATTGGCCGGCCTTTGCAGAACGCGAAACGGTGGACGAGATCGTTGCCGGTCAACTCGCCGACGTGCGCGCCGGCGATGCGCTGTACTGGGCGGTCTGCCTGGGCAGCGGTGGCCCAGTGATCGGAATCTGCGATCTTTCGGCGTTCGATGTGCACCACCGCCGCGCCGAGATCGGCTTTTTGTTCGCACGCGCCTATTGGGGCCAAGGCTATGCCCGAGAAGCGATGGAAACGATCATGGCCCACGCGTTCGGACCGCTTGGCCTCGAACGTCTGTGGGCGCGCTTTCACACCGGCAACATGGCTTCGCAGAACCTGCTGCAGAAGCTCGGTTTCGCGTATGAAGGCACCCTGAAAGGCCACGTGCTGCGCGACTGCGAGCGGCGGGACTGCGAAGTCTGGGGGAGATTGCGATGATCGCCTACCGCACAGCGACACCGGACGATGCCGACACGCTCGCCGAGGTGCATCGCATCGTTCAACTCGACACCTACGTGCCGATCTTCGGACCAAGCCCTCTGACGCTGAGTCTGGAGCAGCGGCGCGCGGAATGGAACACTTTCCTCGCGCGTGGCGATCTCGCGCTTGTGGCGACAGCCGATGGCGCGATTGTCGGTTTCTCGCACGCCACCGGACCGGTGATGGAAACGCTCTATGTGCTGCCGGCATGGCATCGCCATGGGATAGGCCGGGCGCTGTTCAACCAGACCCGTGCCGCACTCGCCGAACGTGGCCTGAATGAGATGACGTTCAACGTGCTCAAGCAAAACGATAAGGCCGTTGCGTTCTATCGGGCGATGGGCGCGCACGTGATCCGCGAAGAGCTCAAATCCGAGCCGGAATGCGATACCGAAGATTTCGTGTTCGCGATCGCGACGCGCTCGTAACGGATCAGGCGCGCTTGAGCCGGTCGGCGGCAAACCATGGCGCATAGAGGATGATGGTCGCCAGCGCGCCCAGCGCCAGCATCTCAGGGATGTAAACCGGCCACGCCGGCATGAAGGCGAATAGCGTGACGTGGCCGGGCTTGGCGCGGAAGAAGCCATAATTGGTGCCGAGCAGCCAGTCGATCAACGCGGCTACGGCCGCATAAACCAGCGTCCAGCCGATCACCCGCGGGACAGAAGCCGCAACCGGACGCATTCGCATGCCCACCGTCAGCCAGATCACCGCGGCGATGATCAACGCGTGGCCCAGGAAAAACACGATGAACTGTGGTTCCGGGAAACCGTAATTGACGTCGGGCGTAACCAGTCCCTGCAGCGATCCCGCCAGCGCCCAGAAATAAGCAAGCTCGTAAGCGCGCTGGCTGGAGCGAACCAGCGCGATCAGGACCGCAATGGTCGCCCAGTCGCACAGGTTCATCGGCAACACGTTGGAGAGCGTGATCCAGTGCCGCGCAATGAAAAGCACATACCACGCGATCCAGGTCGCGATCAGCGCCGCGGCGAAAGCGAGCGAGACCGTGCGACGCCGCTCACCCCGCACCAGCAATACCAGCGCCAACGGCACCACAACCGTCAGGGCCATCACGATCAGATGCTGCGGCCCGAACAGGACGAACTTGTCGTGCATCGGCCCTCCCCTCCCCGCAACTATGAAGCCGGTTGCAGCCGGCGCAACCGGTCCCGCACAAAATACGGCAGGTAGAGCAACGCCATGGCCGAGAGGCCGATCGCGAAAGACTCCGCGATGTACCACGGCCACGGTGGCATCGCGTCGAACAGGGTATGCACGGCAGGCTTCGCGCGCAGGAAGCCGTAATTGGTGTGCAGCAGCCAATCCGCCGAACCGGCGACGGCGATATAGCCGATCGTCCACGCGGCAACCCGCGCGATAGAGCCCGCAACAGGGCGCATCCTCAACCCGAACGTCATGTACAGGACCGAGGTGATGATGATCGCGTGATAGAAGAAGAACAGCACGAACCGGATGTCGGGAAAATCGTATGCCAGATCGGGCGTAATCGACGCGAGCAGCGTGCCCGCCAGCGCCCAGAAATAGGCAAGCTCGAAACTTCTCTGATTGGGCGCGAGCAACGTCACGGCAACGGCGATCGTCGCCCAGTCGCACAGGTTAAGCGGCAGAATGTTGCCGACGGTGATCCAGCCCTTCACATAGAAGAAGCTGAGATAAATCACCCAGTCCGCCAGCAGGAAGAAAGCGAGCCCATAGCGCAGCGCCTTGTCGAGCGTCGGCTTGTTGGCGGCGCGGGTGATCGCAACCAGCGCCACGGAGACCGCAAGCATGAGCGCCATCGCCGTCCAGTGCGACGGAGAAAAGGCATGAAAATGAGCCGGCATCTCGAACCCCTTCCGAACCTGCACAGGCAATTGCGCGCGCCGCGCATGGCAGGATGAGGGACGAAACAAGGCGGGATTGCGCCACCTGTTGTCCGTATAGAAGTCCGGCAGGAGGGCGATAGAGCCCGGCCTGCACCGGCGCGAATCCGATCGTTCGCGACTGCTTAGAAATAGCGCCGGAGCTGGACGTAGACCTGCGGTGCGGGGCCGAAGGTGGTGGTGACAGCCGGGCTGAGGCGCAGGCCGCCAAACTCCGTGTTCCGCGCGCCGAGCGGCACTTGGGCGCCGCCGATCAGCACGAGATTGTCGGAAAGCGAATAGTTCGCCGCCGCCAACGCATAGACGCTGCCGTCGTCGAGATCGGCGATGAGCGTCGGGGAAAACGTGAGAAGCGGCGTCCATTCGAGGGTCAATCCTCCCGCGAGATAGTTCTGCCGGAAGGTGAATAGCTGCCCGCGCGCCAGACGATCGCGCAGATCGGGCGGCAGCGTCGCGAGCGTGAGATCGCCGCCCGTCTCGCCGAAGCCGTTGTGGAAATATTCGGCAAACACGGTGGCGTTGCGATCGAACAGCGTCGTGGCATCGCTGAAATTGGCAAGAGCCGAGACGCGCGTGCCGCCTGCGTGCGGGAACACCGGCACAAGCTCGAGCGTCCAGCTCGCGCCGCCGAGAGGTCCGGTCGCTTCCGCTGCGGCGGTCCAGTCGCCATGATCGCGCGCCAGCAGCCACGAGGTCTGAATTGCGCCGAACGCACGCCGGTAAAGCCCTGCGAACGAGCTCGCATTCGACGAAGGCTGCCCGCCGGACACATCCGGCCGCGGCACGACGATCGCCTGAAGATCGGAGCCGTCGCCGAACAGGAACTGCGCATAGACCATGTCGGTGCCGGTCTTGAACTCGGTGTCGGTTGCGTTGGGTGCAAAAGGATCGAACAGGTCCATCGGACGGAACACGAGACCGTTGCCCCAGGTGAGGGCCTGACGCCCCACGCGCAACACGACGCTGTCGGTCGAATAGGCAAGCGAGAGGCGGTCGATGCTCTGTTGCGCGAAGAGGCGGCTGTCGTTTTCGAAGGTTTCGGTCAGGTTGAACAAGGTGGATGGGGGCAGCGGTCCCAGTGTCGCCAAGCGGGTGAGCGGCACGCTGTCGCCATACTGCGCATCCACGACGTAATGGATCTCGAAGCGAAACCGGTCCCATTGCGGCGCCCAGGTGAGACGCAGATTGCTGGAGGCATCGTTGCGGTTGGGACCGGCGAGAATGCCGTCGAGGGTATTGCTGCGCGCGAAGGTGCCGAAGTCCTGGAGTTCGAGACGGCCGTCCACCGGTTCCGCAAGGGCAGATGCGGAGAACGCGGAAAAGAACGCTGGGAGAAGAATCGCGCCGCCACGCATGAGATCAGGCGGCAACGGCGTGATTGCGACGCTCATCAAGCGTGATGCGTCCGTCCGTCATCTCGATATGCCGCCGGGTGTGGGCGATCACGCGAGAGTCGTGCGTCGCGATCAGGAAGGTCACTCCGGAGGACTGGTTGAGGCCGGACATCAGCTCGATCAACTCCTCCGCTGTCTTCGAATCGAGATTGGCGGTCGGCTCGTCGGCAAGAACGATGGCCGGCTTGGGACCGAGCGCGCGCGCCACCGCTACACGCTGTTGCTGTCCGCCCGAAAGACGCGCGGGCCGGCGGTTCTCCAGCCCCGCGAGGCCGACCTGGCGGAGCACTTCGCGAGAGCGCGCACTGCGTTCCCTCGCCGGCACGTCCAGCAGGCGGAGAATGAATTCGACATTCTCTTCCGCCGAAAGCACCGGCACGAGGCTGTAGGTCTGGAACACGAAGCCGATCTTGTGCAGGCGAACGTCGGCCAGCGCGTTCTTGTCGAGCCCGGCGAGCGAGATGCCATCGACGATCACGTCGCCGGAGGTGGGACGGTCGAGCCCGCCGATCATGTTCAGAAGCGTCGTCTTGCCTGAACCGGACGGACCGGCGAGCGTCGCGAAATCGCCCCGCGCGATGTCGAGATCGATGCCGCGCACGGCCGGCACTTCGAGCGTGCCCTGCACGTACGTCTTGGTTACGGCGCGGCAGGAGACGATGACGGTCATGAGGCGCTCTCCAATAAGTTTCAGGCCTGGCCCATCGCTTCGACGGGGCTGACGCTGGCCGCGGCGCGCGCCGGCCAAAGCGCCGCGACGACGCCGAGGAGCCAGACGGCGATACTGAGGCCGAAGAAGTTGCCGGCGCTGATCGTGGGGAACAGCATGCCGCCGCCGGCGCCGTAGTGCGCGAACGCCGCGCCGTAGCGGCCGAGGTCGATGCCGTTGTGAAGTGGAAGAAGAGTCAGCGCCGAGAGAAGCGCGCCGAGCACGACGCCACTACCGACGAGCAGCGCGGATTCGAGCGCGACAAGGACGAGAACCGCGCGCGGCCGCATGCCGAGCGCCTGCAAAAGGCCGAGCTCGCGCGTGCGCTCGAACACCGCCATGAGCTGGGTGTTCACGATGCCGATCGCCATCAGCACGAACATGATGAGCAGCCAGATGCCGACGATCGCCTGCGATACGGATTCGAGCGTGAAAGCAAGCGGCGCAAGCGTCTGCCAGGACTGGATGTCGAGCTGGGGCGCCACCGCGCGAAGCCGGGCGATGATCGCGTCGACCTTCTCGCCGGGTGCTGCAGCGAACGCAATCTCCGATACCTGCGTGCCGATGCCGAGAAGCTTCTGCACCGGCGTGCGTCCGGCGAAGGCGAAGCCGTTGAGGCTCTCCTGCGAGCCGCCCAAGATGCCAACCACGGTGAAGCCGTATTCGGCGAGATGACCGTCCAGCGCCTGCGCCATCACGATGACGCGCTTGCCGAGGCGCGTCTTCAGCCGCATGGCGAGGTCACGGCCGAGCACCAGGCCGTTGTCGGACGTGTCCCTGAGATAGCGGCCGTACTCGACCTGGCCCGGAATGTCGGAGACCGTGCGCTCACGCGCCGGATCGACCGCGACCAGCGTGATGGCGCGGGTGCGATACTCGCTCTGTATCACCGCCGGCACCCGCACCCGCGCCGACCAGCCAGCGACGGCGGGCGAATTGAGGATGGCGGCGAGCGGGCCGGAAGGCTCCGGCATGCCGCGCCCGACGTTCGGATCGTCTAGATAGTGCGGCGCATGGATCTGCCCTTCGCCGGTGAGCTGGCGGAGCGCTGCGTTCTTGCTGGAAACCACGATGGCCTGGACCATTGCGGAGAGCGTCAGCACCGACCACATGCCGACCGACACGACGATCAGGGTGATGATCGTGCGGCGCGGATTGCGCCAGAGATTGCGCCAGCCGACCGGTGCAAGAAGGCCGAGACGAAGCGTCATGCTGCCCTCATGGCGGCCGCCGCTTCGAGGTGACGCACGTGAAGATAGGGGACGATGCCGCCGAGACTGATGGCGAAAAGGAGCGCGCTGGGTCCGGCCAACGCGCTGAACACGCTGAACCTGGGATAGAGACGCGACGGCAGCCCGTATTGCGCCATGGCCTTGCCGAGATCGCCGATAGTCACACCGTGCGCCTCGAAAAAAAGTGCGAGTGCGCCGCCGATGAGTATCCCGAGCGCTGCACCGGTCAGCGCCAGGATCACGAGCTCGAGCCAGACCATGCGGCCGATGAGCGAAGGCCGCATGCCCATCGCCATAAGGACGCCGAACTCCCGCGTCCGCTCCAAGACCGACATGAGCAGCGTGTTCAGGATGATGAAGGTCACGATGACGACGAGCGTCACATAGAGCATCGCCGAGGTGACGTATTTGAGGGTGATGGAATCCCGCACCTCCGGCTCGAGGTCTGACCAATCCCTGAGGATCAAACCGCGCGCCTTGCTGATGCCGTCGAGTGCCGGCACCGCGCTCTGGAAGATGGGAAGCGTCGGTCCTGCGAGCGCGACGGTCGTGGCGCGCGGGCCGAGCGAGAACGTTTCCTGCGCCCGGGAGAGCGGAATTTCCGCGACCGAACGATCGAGCTCGGGAATGCCGCTGTTGTAGATGCCGACCACCTTGAGGACGTCGGCGGCGACCGAACCGTCCATGCCTGAGCCGAGAAGCGTGAGCTTGTCGCCGACCGCCACCTTCAGATTGCGCGCGAGAGTCTGGCCGAGGACGATGGCCCCGCTGTCCGCGCCACCAAGGTACCGCCCCTGCACAACCGAGGTCGCGAGCTTGGAGACCAGCGGCTCGCTGGCCGGATCGACCCCGACGACGACGGCGCCGAAGCTGCGTTCGCCATGGCTCAAGATCGCGAAGGCATTGACGCGCGCCGCAGCGGCATCGACGCCGGGAATGGCGAGCGCCGCGGACCGCAGACCAGCCGGATCGGTCAGCGAGCGGCGAAGATCGGGATCGTCGGCATAGCCGGGCGCCTGCATTTCTGCATAGCCATCGAACAACTTGAGTGCGCTCTCTTTCATCTGACCGTAGACACCGATCTGGAACGAGAGGAGAAAAACCAGCAGCGCCCCGGTGAACACGATGGAGATGAGGCTGAGCACTGTGCGGCGCGGCTGCCGCCACAGATTGCGCCAGGCGAGTGCGAACAGCATGGCGCTACTCTCTCGGGTTCTGGAGGCTCGACAGGGTGAAGAGATAATCCGGAACGGCGACGTTGAAGCTTGCGGCCGTCGTCTCGATCCGCGTCCACGAACCCGGCGTATCGAGCGGGTGCATGGTCATCACCAGCGGATAGGCGCGGCCAGAGATATCTCCCACCTTGTCCGCCGTCATGCGCCGCGCCGGCTTGCCGTCCTGGTCGTAATAGGTCTGCTCGATCATCACGTCGTCGTCGCGCAGCTTGAGCACGACCTTGCCCCACACTACAGCCGCACCAGGCTTCGGCGTGCATTCGATCGCCCACACCGTATGGCCGCCAGCCGTCTCCGTCGCGGTCAGCTTGTGCGTATAGGCATCCATGAGCTCGGTCGACTTCGCAAGATCGTTGTAGGAGAAGTCCGAGCCCATCCACGATTGCGCCATCATGCTGGCCGGCAGCTTGATCACCTGGTTGAGCTTCGGATTGAACACCCATGTGCCTTGCGCCGATTTGAGCGTGGCATTGCCTGCGTCCTTGGCCGGCGCCAGGAAGCGGACGAGTGCATCGTCGTCCCCCCGCGTCCAACTCTTCAATGTCATGGCCCGCTCCCAGTCGGGGCGATGGATGGTCATGCTGACCGTGCCGGTGGAGGAGTTGGCGCGGTAATTGTCGAACGCCTTCTTGAGCAGGGCGTCCGGGTCCGGGGCGGCAACCGCGGCACTCACGGTAAGGCCCATACAGAGGGCGGCGGCCACGAGCGATCTCATACAGCGCTCTCCCCTTCGCAGGCCCCGCCGGACAAAGTCCTTGGGCGGGTGCGAGTTTTGCGCTAGCGTATGACAGACCGGCGGTCGGTCGGCAAGTGAAATCGGAGTGCGCATTGGCCCGGAGGGCAGCGAAGCCAAAGGTCCTGGACACAAACCCGGCAATCGCGCGGGTCGTGAAGCCCGTCGACGTCCGGCGAAACGAACTGATCGACTGCGCCCAGGCGCTGTTCCTGACCAAGGGGTATGAGAGCACCACCGTGGCGGACATCATCGCGCGCGCCGGCGTGTCGAAGGGCGGCTTCTACCATCACTTCCTGTCGAAAGAGGATCTGCTCGACGCGCTGATCGCGCGGATGACACGACAGGCGATCGCGCAGGGGGAGGATGTGCTGGGCGATCCCACGCTCGACGCGCTCACCAAACTCAACCGCTTCCTCGATCGCAGCCAGCAATGGAAGCTTCAGTCCGCGCCGGCCTTGCGTGCGATCGCCGCGGTGCTGGTGAAGCCGGAGAACGCCCTGCTCTATCAGCGGATGATCCGCTCGGCGATCGCCGCGGTCGCGCCGGTGCTGTCGCGCATCGTGGAGGATGGCATCCG
This sequence comes from Rhizomicrobium sp., assembly GCA_036490455.1. Classification (GTDB taxonomy): domain Bacteria; phylum Pseudomonadota; class Alphaproteobacteria; order Micropepsales; family Micropepsaceae; genus Rhizomicrobium. Next base: position 1,875 of record DASXDS010000060.1, on the reverse strand, counting down.
CGAAGGCGTGTTCGATGTTCCGGATGTGCAGCTCGTCGCGGAATTGCTTCTGACCATCAGCTTCGCGCGGCAGGAATTCATGGCCGGGATTTTCGCAATGGTCGAAGCGGGACGCATGAACGAAGCGGTGGCCATGCTCGGCCAACGCATTCATCGCGAGGAAGCCTTGTTCGACCGGCTGCTCGGCCTGCCGCGCGGCAGCGTCCACCTCGCCGACGCAAGGGTCGCAGCCAAGACACTCGCACGGCTGCGCACGGGATCCGCTGATTGATCGGGTGTGTCTGATGCAATGGCCGAGCTGTCGCTGTTTCGGGAGCCCAACGCAAAGTTGACCCATCTATTCCCAAGCAGATATGAAAGAGAGCCGGAGGCACAACGGTTGCCTGCGCGGGCGTAGTTCAATGGTAGAACGGAAGCTTCCCAAGCTTCATACGAGGGTTCGATTCCCTTCGCCCGCTCCAAGGCTTATCTGCTGCTAGCACCAAAGTTTTACATCAGGTTTTACAGCTTTCGTTCAACCTGCGTTCTGGCGCTTCAAGGAGTCGAGAGCTTCTATGCGGCGAATGCGGTCCCGCAAAATCTCATCTCTTTTGACGTAACGATCTAGCAATCGCTCTACGCGCTCTTCGGTCCAGCCCAGCGTCACAGCGATTTCGCGGACGGCGAAACCGGCTCTGAAGAGGTCGGTCGCGTAGGTGCCTCTCAGATCGTGTAGATGAAGATCGATGCCCTGAGCGTGTAGGCCAGCGTCCTTCATAGCCTTCCACCACGACGATCCGAACCCGTCCGCGGTCCAGGGGCGTCCTCGCGAGTTCGTTAGGATCGTAGTTGCACGTTTGGGGATTTCATCGAGCAAGGCTCGCAGATCGTGCACCATTGGCGCGGTAGCGGTTCGCTTCCTTTTGCTCAGCTTGCCACTGCTCTTCTGGGTTTTGATCTCTAGCGCGAACTCAGAGGCGTGCACCCAGGACACTTTGATCCCATCGCTCAAACGGAAGCCGGTGCGACGGAACAGCCGGGCAGCCCACTTGATCTCGTCAGAGACCTTGTCGCAGTTCATCAGCATCGACCAGTGATGCTCTTCCCAGATGATTTCGGAGCGGTCTACGGTGTAGAGATTTTCTATGTCGTTGCAGATGTTCCACGCGAGCTCGCCCTCAGCGACGATGAATGTGAGTACACGAGAGAGCACTTGCTTTGCATAGTCCGCGGTACGTGGCGTTGACTTCCATTTGTTGCGCCACTTCCGGATGTCAACGCGAAACTTGGGGCGGTCAAATTGCTTGACGCTCAATTTCCCAAATTCATCGCGAATGCGGTCCAGCCACTTAGACCAGATTTCTTTAGTGGACGGCGCGAGGTCCTTAAAGTCGTCGCTGTCGCGATACAGAGCGATCCAAGCCTCGAACCTCTTCCGGTCGAGGTGAGAGGCTGGACTTTTAGCAGCGGTGTATGAGTCTAGGAAAACCTGCGTTCCTGGTTCACCTTCCAAGGGCGGGCCGCCGCGCCAAGCATAATAATAGACCCGCCCCTTCGATTTGACGGTGTGAACGCCTTTAAGCATCACCCACACCATCTCGTTTGGACCTGTACCCTTCCAATTCAAGGTCTAGATTCCCCTCCCATTTTTCGGCTGTCAAATGCAATCCCTTAGTGGTCACGACCCGCACACCTCCGGGTACCGCCTCGACTGCTGCGACATCTAGATTTAGCGCGCCAACGAGACGGACCAACCTAGCTGTGAGCTTTCAATAGGTTGTCCATCCGGCCCGAACCGAGAGAAGCTGAAGGTGTCAAAGCCACAGCAATCTCGGAGGACCGGATGAACGTGCACAAGAATGCCCGGCTAACACCACGAGGTCGAGAGCGGATGGT
>DASXDS010000059.1:0-63233 GCA_036490455.1 Rhizomicrobium sp. | reverse complement strand
AAACGGTAACTTCACCCTCCCCTTGAGGGAGGGTCCAAACGCGAAGCGTTTGGGGGAGGGGCAATCCTACGAGTACTACCCCGCCCCGAAATTCGCTTCGCAAATTTCGACCCTCCCTCAAGGGGAGGGTGACAAGACTCTGGAGAAGACCATTATGAAAGCGCACGAAATTCTCAGCCACTTCGGCATCAAGGCTGATCACGGACATCATGTGGTTCACTCGCCGGTCGATGGCGCGGTGATCGGGCATGTCGCGTTCGATTCCGCTGAAGCGGTCGAGAAAAAGATCGCGGCGAGCGTCGTGGCGTTCAAGACCTGGCGCGATGTGCCGGCGCCGAAGCGTGGCGAACTGGTGCGGCTGTTCGGCGAAGAGCTCCGCGCCAACAAGGACGCGCTCGGACGCCTCGTCACGCTCGAGATGGGCAAGATCCTGCAGGAAGGCCGCGGTGAAGTGCAGGAGATGATCGACATCTGCGATTTCGCGGTCGGTCTCTCGCGGCAGCTTTATGGTCTCACGATCGCGAGCGAACGTCCCGGCCATCGCATGATGGAGACGTGGCATCCGGTGGGTCCGGTTGCGGTGATCTCGGCGTTCAACTTTCCCGTCGCGGTGTGGGCCTGGAATGCGGCGCTTGCGTGGGTGTGCGGCGACAGCGTGATCTGGAAGCCGAGCGAGAAGACGCCGCTCACGGCGCTTGCCTGTCAGGTTCTGTTCGAACGCGCCGCGAAGAAGTTCGGCGATGCGCCGGCGAACCTGAGCCAGGTCGTGCTCGGCGCGCGAGAAGTGGGCGAGGCGCTCGCGAAAGACGCACGCATCCCAGTGGTGAGCGCCACCGGCTCGACGCGCATGGGCCGCGAGCTTGCGCCGGTCGTGGCCGCGCGCTTTGGCAAATCCATTCTCGAACTCGGCGGCAACAACGCGATGATCGTGGCGCCGTCGGCAAAGCTCGATCTCGCGTTGCGCGCGATCCTGTTCTCCGCCGTCGGCACGTGTGGTCAGCGCTGCACCAGCCTGCGCCGTGTTTTCGTGCATGAAAGCCTCTACGACAAGCTCGTCACCGGCTTGAAATCCGCTTACGCGAAGCTGCCGATCGGCGATCCTTTGGAGCAAGGCACCCTTGTCGGGCCGCTGATCGACCGACAGGCGTTCGAGAACATGGAGCGCGCTATCGCCAACGCACGCGACGAGGGTGGCAAAGCGACGGGCGGCGGCCGCGCGCTGACCGGCAAATTCCCCGATGCGTTCTACGTGCACCCGGCGATCGTCGAGATGCCGGAGCAATCAGAGACCGTGCGCCACGAAACCTTTGCGCCGGTTCTCTATGTGATGAAGTACACGAACTTCGCCGACGCGCTCGCGCGCCAGAATGCGGTGCCGCAGGGCCTGTCGTCCTGCATCTTCACGCAGGACATGCAGGAAGCGGAGAAGTTCACCGCGGCGAGCGGCTCGGACTGCGGCATTGCCAATGTGAACATCGGCCCGAGCGGGGCGGAGATCGGCGGCGCGTTCGGCGGTGAAAAAGAAACCGGCGGCGGCCGCGAAAGCGGCTCCGACTCGTGGCGCGCCTATATGCGGCGCCAGACCGCAACGGTGAACTACTCCGACGCGCTGCCGCTGGCGCAGGGAATCCAGTTCGACACCGTATGACCGGTATCCGGCCGAGACGGACAGATCATTCGAGTCTCGATGGCGGCGATCTCTCGCTCGCTGTCGGGGAATCATGCCCTGACATCAAACAGTTAGGCCGTCCGATCGGGCCGGAACACATTTCCGCTATTCCGCACCGTCGCAACCGGCAATGGCCGCACCTATATTAAGAAACGGTAGGTGTTCGGAGAGAGACGCGTCATGCATGCGGGTTTTCTGCTGTTCTGGCCATTCTTCTGGTTTTTCCCGTTCCACGGTTTGTTTTCGCTCATCGTGCTGGCGGGGATCGTGTACGTGTTGGTCCATCTGCTGCGGGGCGGCCCCCCGGTCTACGGCCAATATGGCCAGTACAGCCAGCCGTCAGGGGGCTGGGACACGCCGCCGTCTTACTCGCCCTCGGCCTCCTCTTCGGCGCTCGCCATCCTTGAGGACCGCTACGCTCGCGGCGAAATCCAGCGCGACGAATATCTTCAGAAAAAACAAGACCTTGGCGGGTCGCGTTAACCGGTTCTTAACTAACTGTTTCGCGAGCACCGACCGCCGTCCTAGGGTCCTTCCGCAAGGAAGAACCGAGGATTGCCATGAACGTGGCGCAGATTACCGGGATCGCCGTCACCGCAATTGTCGTGTTCGGGACCGATCTCGACACGGTCTACGCCATGCCGCTCGGTATTTTCGCCGGCGCGCTTGCGATGTTCTTCGTCTCGCTGGCCGAGCAGCGCCAACTGCAGAAAATGCTGGCCCGTGCGGTCGCCCCGCGCCGCCGCTCAATCCCGGCGCAGGATCGCGTGCGGTAGCAGGCAAAGCGTTCCTGGAACAGTAGCGCCTTTAGCCGGCGTCGTTCGGGATCGCGCCGATGGCGGCTTCCAGTTGCTGGAAACTCGGCTGCGCTTCGCTCGGCACGCTGCCGCGGCCGATCTCCACGCTCACCTGGGCTGCGTTGCCGTGCAGATGCGCGACCAGGATATCGCGGATCACGTGATAAAAGAGGGAGTCGTCGTCGACGATCGCCTTCAGGCGGGTCGCCATCGGTCCGACGATACCGTAAGCGAGAAACACGCCCAGGAACGTACCGACGAGCGCCGAACCGATCATGCCGCCCAGGACTTCCGGTGGCTCGGTAATAGCGCCCATGGTTTTGATGACGCCGAGCACCGCGGCCACGATGCCGAGCGCGGGAAGGCCGTCTGCCATCGTTTGCAGCGCCGTCGCCGGCCCGAGCGCCTCGTTGTGATGTTTCTCAAGCTGCTTTTCCATAGCCGTTTCGACCTGATGCGGATCTTCCAGGCTCATGGTCATCATGCGCAGCGTGTCGCAGATGAAGACCAGCGCGAAATGGTCCTTCACGATCTTCGGGTAGCGTTTGAAGATCGACGAGTCCTTCGGGTTTTCGATATGCGCTTCCAGCGCGATCAGACCCTTGGTCTTCATCGTCTTCGTCAGCAGGAACAACAGGCACAGCAGATCGACATAATCCGATGACTTCCAACTCGGACCGGAGATCACCTTGCCCAGCGAGCCCATCGTCTTCTTCATCGAATACATGGAACCGCCGATCAGCATGGCGGCGATCGCGGCGCCGAAGATGGTGAGCATTTCGTGCGGCAGGGCTTCGAACACGACGCTCAGCGAGCCGCCGGTCATCAGGTAACCGCCGAACACCGCCGCAAACAGAAATACGATGCCGCCGATCTGGAGCATGAAAACCGCGCCTCACCCTTTGGCACATGATTAAGGAAAGGGCTTAAGGAAGGGCTAAATGGGGCTCTTCTCGCGCGAAACGCCGCGCCCCGAAGCGTTAACGGATTGCTTCCATCCGCCTTGTGAGGGACAGCGGTCACGGCCAGAATGGGGTCCGAGATTCAAAGTTTACACAATGATGTGCGAATATCGCGCTGCATCCTTTAGCAAACTCCACGGGCAGGCATGGCTTCGCTCAACGGCGCCGTAAACCTGATCCAGTTGTCGGTTCGCGCCCTCTGGCAGCCGGTGACCTTCGGTGTGCGCGTTTTCATCGAAGACAGCCAGGGCCGTATCGTGCTGATCCGCCACAGCTATCTGGCTGGCTGGTTCCTGCCGGGCGGGGGCGTCGATCGCGGCGAACTGCCGGATGCGGCCGCGGTCCGCGAAGCGCGGGAGGAGGCCGGCGTCACCCGCAGCGCCCCGCCGGAGTTCTTCGGCCAATATGTCCAGCCGGTGCGCTGGATCACCAATATCGTATCGATCTACCGGCTGCGCGACGCCGAGATCGAATTTCATCCCAATCTCGAAATCCGCGAATTGATGTGGGCCGATCCCCATGCGCCGCCGGACGGGATGACACCCGGGACGCTCCGCCGCCTCGCCGAGTTCACCGGCAAGATGGCGAAATCGTCCAAGTGGTGATCAGGACGCCTTCTGGTGCTCCGGCTGCGGTGAGGTGGCCGAGCGCGAAACCGGGAAGAACTTCTCCTTCATCTGGCCGAACGCTTCGGTCGCGATGCCTTCCGGCGTCCAGCCGCCTTCCTTGTCGAGATTCATAATCACGCGCGGCTGGCTGTAGAGCTCGATCACATCGCCACGGGCGCCGAAGATCTGGCCCGACACGTCCTTCGCCAGCGGCGAGGCGAGGGCGACCGCCAGCTTGGCCGGCTGATCGGGCCGGATGCGGGCCGCCATCTGTTCGCGCCGCTTGGCCTGCGCTTCGTCGCGGATCGGGACCGACTGGGTCATGCGCGTCCACGCGACCGGCGCGATGATGTTGGAGCGCACACCGTACTTCGCCCCCTCCATCGCGACCACGCGCGACAGGCCCATGATGCCGAGCTTGGCGGCCGCGTAGTTGGTCTGGCCGATATTGCCGATCAGGCCGGAGGTGGAGGTGAACAGCACGAACACGCCGTCCTGCTGCTCACGGAAATGATTGATAGCGGCGCGGCACACATTGTAGCTGCCGCGCAGGTGCACCTCGATCACCTTGTCCCAGTCGAACTCGGTCATCTTATGGAACATCGCATCGCGCAGGATGCCCGCCGGATTGATGATCGCGTGCAGGCCGCCGAACTCTTTGATGGTATGCGCGACCAATGCTTCCATTGCGGAGAGCGACGTTACGCTGTCGGAGTTCGCGAACGCCTTGCCGCCGCCTTTGCGGATTTCGTCCGCCACCTGTTCGGCCGGCGAGGCGGAGCCTTCGTCGTCGCCCTTGAAGCCGCCGCCGAGATCGTTGACCACGATCTTGGCGCCTTCCCTGGCCGCGATCAGTGCAGTGTCCTTGCCGATGCCGTTGCCGCCGCCGGTGACGATCACGACCTTGCCGTCGAGAATACCCATCGTTTCTCCCGTTTCTGTTTTCGCTGCCGGAAGCAAAACATCACGGGTCGCGGCCTGCAACAGCAGGATAAAACCCACCCTCTCCCCCATCGGGGAGAGGGCAGGGTGAGGGGGTGTTTGAACGGACTGAGTGTGCGCGCGTTACGAACAGAGATTTCGCGCGCGATTTCACAATGTGTTGTGTGCAGTCGGGCGCGAGGCACGCCTGGAGCCATCTGATCTGTGTTAGCGACCCCCTCACCCTGGCCCTCTCCCCCGATGGGGGAGAGGGAAATGCAGTGAAATCAGATCGGGTCCCAGCCAAAAACCGACGTTGTCGCACCCAGGTCGGTGAAATTCGGCTTCATCGCGGCCATGCAGTGTTCCGCGATCGTCTCCGGCGTCCAGCCTTCGATCTTGCCCATGCCGCGCACCGGACGCGGCTGACTCATCAGGAAGATCTCGTTGCCGCGCGCCGCGAATATCTGGCCGCTCACGTCCTTGCAGGCGGGCGAGGCGAGCGAGACCGCGAGCTGCGCCACCTGGTCGGCGCGCATGTAGTTCTTCATACGGTCGACGCGCTTGGCCGATGCTTCGTCCTTCACCGGAATCGTCGCGATCATGCGCGACCACGCGAACGGCGCAATCACATTGGAGCGCACGCCCTTGGCCGCACCTTCCATCGCGAGGATGCGCGACAGACCGACCACGCCCATCTTCACCGCGGCATAATTCGCCTGCCCGATATTGCCGATCAGGCCGGAGGTGGAGGTGAACAGCACGAACGATCCTTCGCCCTGTTCGCGGAAATGATTGATCGCGGCGCGGCACACATTGTAGGCGCCGTTCAGATGCACGTTGACGACCATGTCCCAGTCGTCGTCCGTCATTTTGTGGAACATGGTGTCGCGCAAGATGCCAGCGGGGTTGATGATCGCGTGCAGGCCTTTGAACGTGTCCATCGCCTGCTCGATCATCGAGGCGACGCCTTTGCGGTTGGTCACGCTGTCGGAATTGGCGACCGCTTCGCCGCCGGCCGCCTTGATTTCGCGCGCGACGGTTTCGGCCGGACCGGCCGAGCCCTCGTCGCCGCCCGCCACCGCGCCGCCCAGATCGTTGACCACGACCTTGGCGCCTTCTTTCGCCGCAAGCAGCGCGCACTCCTTGCCTATGCCGTTTGCACCGCCGGTTACGAGAACGACCTTGCCATCCAACACGCCCATGTGCTTCCTCCAAAACTCTCTTCTGGCCCAACAGTAACGAGCCCGCCTTGAGCGAAGCAAGCGACGCGACATGGTTCATTCGGCCCGAGCGGCCGGACGATACGTCCCTGGTCGATGCGCTTAATGCACGGGCCTTCGGTCCCGGCCGCTTCGCGAAATCCGCCTATCGCCTGCGCGAAGGCGTGGATCCGGTCGCAGCCTTGAGTTTCGTGGCGATTGAGGAAGATGTCCTGCACGGCTCCGTACGCTTCTGGCCTGTGGTCATCGGCGATGCACCGGCGCTGATGCTGGGGCCGCTTGCGGTCGAAGCCGATCTGCGCGGCAAGGGCATCGGCGTCGCTCTGATGGAACACGGCATCGCTGCCGCACGCACGGCCGGCCACGCGGCGATGATCCTGGTGGGCGACGAGCCCTATTACGCGCGCGCCGGCTTTTCGAAGCTGCCGCCGGGCCGCGTATGGTTTCCCGGCCCGGTCGATCCGTCGCGCATCCTCGGCCTGTCCCTGCAACCGAACGCACCGGTTTCGCTGAGCGGCCCGATCCGCCGCGCAAAACTCGATCATGCGAACTGTGCGGACGGTGCGCAGCTCGGCGGATCGCTTCGCGCCTGATCGGCCTCACAACAGGGTGGGCCATGACAGTTGAGCGGCGGAGATGTCCCCCGCCACCCCTCCATGTGCGCATCTTGCGCTGAAGCAGCGCGCTCCGGATCGCACAACACGGCAGCAACGAGGCTTGCTCGAGCGGCAAGCGCGCCGCGCCGGCGTTTCAGCGCCGCACGGGCTTTGAGGACGTTGCGCACGAGGATCGCCAGCGCGCGGCTTTTGCGGCGGAACGCGCACAGCTCGACGCGCCACGCGGCCCGTTTCTGGGTGTACCGGCCGTGGACCACCCGGTTTTGGTTGCCAGGCTGTCCGCCGCGTTTGCGTTTTTCCAGGGATTTGGCGGCTTCAGGCATTCGAACCTCAGAATCCGGGAGGGGGGTACCCCCGGCCTCCGCTGCGTCGCGGCGAAGTCAGTGACGAAACGCTGGCGACCCGATTTGCGAAGGTCAATGCCTTCGCGGGCGGATTTTCACGCTCTCGGTTTCACACGGAAGACGGGGCGTGAATTCAGGTACCGGCGCCATTGCCGCGCGAAACCCGCATCCCGCCGTGCCCTCCGCCGTTTTCGCCCGCTGCAATCAGGCCGCAACCGGAGATGCCGACAATTTTTCTGCTGGATTTGCTGCGTCCTTCCTCCAGGTCCATGCCTGCCGGATGATGATCAAGGTGCAGACAGTCTCGATCGTCGCGAAGAACAGGTACTCGGGAAGAGCGGGAGTTCGGTCACCGGCACCGACAAGAGGCGGAATGAAGGTCACGGAAGCGTTTACACTGGTCTCGATCACACCCGCGACAATATTTGCCAGCCGGTTCGCGCCAAACGGAAGCAGCCTGCACAGCAGAATCATGGCTATGGGTATTTCCATCAACACCGCCGAACCCATCAGAACCCATGGGGGCAGGTGCACATGAAAATTCGGCGAGCCGATAATATACCACAGGGCCGTCACGTCCGCGTAAAGGTAGTTCAATAACGCGAACAGCCACAGTGCAGACAACCGTTCCTTGATGTCGCGCATGTTCTTCACTCCACCGCTTTCAGGATGGTTTCGACGCTCGTCATGCGCGCCTTGATCTCGGCCAGTTCGCTCTGGATCGCCGATAGCGTCGCGGCATTGCCGGCCTGCGCCGTCACCGCGTCGGACGCGAGCTTGCGGTAGGCGTCGCTGTGCGCGGCGTCAGCCCGGGCCACGGCGGAGGCTTGAAAAAAGCGGATGCCGAAGACGATGATGATCGTTCCGAACATCGCGCCCATGGAAATGAAATAGACGGTGGGAGACATGGGTTTTCCTTTCACTTGGAATCGGTGAGCGATTTGGCGGCAACCGCGATAGCCGCCGGAGTGAGTTCGAAATCGAATTTGACGACTTCGAAATAGTTCAGCGCCTTGCCGTCGGACGAGAGCTCCAGCCTTGAGGTCACGAGCCCGGCCTCCTCGAGTTTCTGCAAGTGCAGATGAAGCAGCGGACGACTGATGCCCAATTCGCGCGCAAGCTGGCTGACATAGTTGCGCCCGCTTCTCGTCAGCACCGCCACAATCCGCAGCCGATGCGGATTGGCGAGCGCCGCAAGCGCGGCCAGCAGTCGGTCCCCTGTCAGGGCCAAGCAATAGCTCCGTCAGTCATATGTCACAAATAACTTACATATGACAGACAGAATTTCAAGGGCTGGCTGGCGGATTATTGCGAAGCGGAGGTTTCCGGCCCGTCCAAAACAGATTAGGTGCCCGCCGGATCAAACGCCGTTCTGCCGCCCTCAAGCCATTTCTTGAGCCCGGGCTCCAGCCGTTCGCTCGACACCTTCTCGTACAGCGCCTGATTTTCCGCGTTCAGCACGCTGCGCCATTCGGCATTGCGCGCCTTGCGGAAGAAATTTTCGTTGTTCGCCCATTCGCCGAGATGGGCGCCCGGCGCGTTTTCGCCGGCCCGTTCCTTCATCGACATAAAGCCCGCGGCCTCGACCAGCGACGGCCATTTGGCTTCGTCGATCGGAATGCCGAGGGCCAGCGAGAGCCGCCGCATCTCTGCATCGCGGTTCGCCGTGAGATCGGCGTAGTGCAGGAACACGATGTTCGGCAGATGCCGGTGCTGCCAGTAGGTGTCGGTGAGATAGAGGACGGAGTTGGCCGGAAAGCCGTCCCACATCCACGGTTGCGGCCCGGTCGTGAGCCAGACCGGAAACAGCGCGTTGGGATCGGTGGGAAATGCGAAATCATCTGGAAGTCCGCCGCGCCGGCGTGCGTCCTCTGCGTCGCTTCGGAGATATTGGCCAGATGATCCATCATCGACAACAGCGCATCGCGCGGATCGCGGCCACAAAACACATACGTGACCTCTTCGTAATAGGGCAGCCGTCGAACGGGGTATGCGTTTTCACGATCCGGCGAAACGGCTGGCTGTCGAAATGCGCCACGACATCCGCCACCGGCTCGGTGTGCCGGTCCAGCCATCGCGACAGAACCGTAAGCGGCTGCGGCAGGCTGGGCGACTGGTGCACCAGAAGCGCGCAGATCATTTGCGTCCATGTCGTGCCGCATTTGGCCGGTGTGGCGACAATGATGTCGCCTTTGCGCGGATGGTAAGAATCCCAGCGCATGCTGTCCGCTATGAGGTCGGTATATGCGTGAATGCGTTCCGGCTTGCCCATGATGCCCCCTTGTAAACGGCGCGGAGACTATCGCCTCACTCGGCGTCCTTCCAACTAGTCACCACCCTCTCCCCCGACGGGGGAGAGGGCAGGGTGAGGGGGCGCCGTAGAACACAGTGGCGCAAGTCGTCGCAAGACGACTCGGTTGGCTCGCACGAAAATAGAAAGTCGTCTGACGACGCTCTGAAGCACAGCGTCTTACGACGCCCACTCACCCCAACCCTCTCCCCCAATGGGGGAGAAGGAGTGAGATAACTAACGCCCTTCCATCCGCCACGCCAGCAGCAGCGTGCCCAGCACCAGAACCAGCGCGAGCCACGCGGGTAGCAGCGGTTGCTGTTCGACGCTCGTCACGCGATAGGCGCCGTTGGCTCTGAGGCCGATCCAGCCGGAGCCGCTGGCGATCGCATCGGGACCGACGCGGCGGATATCCGGGATGCCGTCGCCGAGCCATTTGACCGAGCCGCCGCTTGCTTGCGCCACCGGCGACAGAATGGAATCCGTCGCGCGCATGTCGGCCACTTCGCGCGGATTGAGCGGACCGGAGGCGGCGACGGTCGACAGCGTACCGTTGCTGAAACGGTAGAGGCCGAGCTCGGCGGCGCGCGCCTGTGCTTTCCACACACCCGGTGTCGTTTTGGTCAGTGTCATCGTCGAGGTCTTGCCCGACGGCGCAGTCACGGCCACCGGCGGGACGCTATCGCCCATCGTGCGGCGTTCGACGACGATCTGGCCGTTGGTCACGTTCGCGGTGAGGCGTTCTTCCTCCAGCTCCGGCTCTTTCATCAGCCAGTGCGCGAGGCGGCGCAGCAGTTCGGCTTCCGGACCGCCGCCTTCGTAACCGCGCGCCCACAGCCACACATGATCGGAGAGCAGCTCGGCGACACGGCCCTTCTGCACATGATCGAGCACCAGAAGCGGCTGGTTGTTCGGCCCACTCATCAGCGTCTGGCCGGAGATCTTGTTCGCGCCGATCAGCCGGAACCAGCGGCCCCAGGTCGGCGGTGACGTTGGCGTGTTGGCGCCGGGCAGGTTCTGCGTCACCGGGTGCGCGAAGCCTTGCGGTGTCACCATCGGCTTGTAAGGCTCGGTCACCACCTGGCCGGTCGGTTGCGCCGGCAGCACGGCGGCGAGCGGCGTGTGCGACACGCTCTGCGGCCCGGCATATTCGGGACCTGAGGAAACCAGCAGCGCGCCGCCGTTTTCGACATAGCGCGCGATGTTCTCGAAATAGCCGAGCGGCATCACCCGCTCGCCGCCGCGCTGGGTGTAGCGGTCGAAGATGATGAGATCGAAACCATAGAGCTTGGTCTCGAACAGCTCCTGCGTCGGGAACGCGATCAGCGCCAGCTCGGTGATCGGGGTGAAATCGGTCGAGGAATCCGGCGACCGCAGGATGGTGAAATGCACCAGATCGACCGACGGATCGGATTTGAGCAGGCTGCGCCACACGCGCTCTCCCGCGTGCGGTTCGCCGGAGATCAGCACGACGCGCAACCGGTCGCGCACGCCATTGACCGTGACGACGGCGCGGTTGTTTTCGAGCGTCAGTTCGTTCGGTCCCGGCTGCACTGCGAGTTCGACGACGTTTTCGCCGCCATGCGCGATCGGCACCTTGATGGCGGCAGGTTTGCCGGTCGGGATCGTTCGCGTGCCCGCATCCTTGCCGTCGATCCGCACCGTCACATTGGCAAAGCCGTCTCCGGCAGCGCCGAAGTCGTCCACCCGCGCCACGATGTCGGCGCCCTGGCCCACGATCCCGAAGCGGGTCGCGCTGATGATGGAAAGCTTGCGGTCGCGTTCGTCGCGACGTCCGGCGATCAGCGCGTGCAGCGGATACTTCAGCGCATGCGCGCTGTCCGGCGCATCGTGCACCTCGCCGTCGGTGAGAAGGATGGTGCCGGCGATCCGCTCCGGCGGCACATCGGCCAGCGTGGAATTTATGACAGAGAACGCGCGCGTGCCGTTGTCGTCGCCTGAGGTGCTGGTGGTGACGGTCGCGGTGCGCAGTTCGAGGTGCGGCTGTTTGGCGAGTTTCGCTTTCAGCACCTCGAACGCTTTGCCGGCTTCGCTGTTGCGGTCCTCTATGTCCATGCTCTGCGAGCGGTCGAGGATCAGCGCCGCCACGTCCGGCAATGGCTCGCGCGTTTCGTGCACGATCAGTGGATTGGCGAGCACGAAACCGATTGCCGCAAACGCCAGCAGCCGCGCCCACGTCCCGCGTGCGCGGGTGATGAAGCCATAGGCGACGATGGCAAGCCCGACGGCGCCTGCGATCCAGAGCAGCAGCAACGGCACATGCGGCGCAAAGGCGAGCGAGACGGTCATAGCCTTGCTCGCCTCCGATAACCTCTCCCGCAGAGCGGGAGAGGACAGCTTCGCGCGAAGCGTGAAGCAGGTGAGGGTGAGTCAGGTGCCGGCCACTGCCCCTCACCTGCTTGTCGCTTCGCGACAAGCGTCCTCTCCCGCGAGCGGGAGAGGTTAAGGGGGGCGTGGCGCGAGCGCGTTCTCATTTGCCCAACCGTTTCAGCAGCGCGGGGGCGTGCACCTGGTCGGTCTTGTAATTTCCGGTCAGCGCGTACATCACGAGATTGACGCCGAAGCGGAACGCGATCTCGCGCTGCTGGTCGCCGCCGGGAACGCAGGCGTTGAGCGGACGGCCCTGGCTGTCCACTGCCCAGGCGGCGGCCCAGTCGTTGCTGCCGATCACGACGGGCGAGACGCCGTCACCGCCACGTGCGGGCACCGGCACGCCGGGCTCCGGCGGCGGCAGCGCCTCGATCCACACTTTTCCGCCATCCCAGCGGCCGGGAAAATCCTGCAGCAGGTAAAACGATTTCGTCAGCACGTGATCGCCGGGCACAACCTGCAGCGGCGGCAGGTCGAGCCCCTTAGCCATCCGCCGCAAGGTCAGTTGTCCCGGCGAGTTCGGCCCCGGCGAGGCGCCGAGCGTGAGATCGCGGGTGTCGAACACCAGGGTGCCGCCGTTGCGCATGTAATCGGAGAGCTTGGAGACCTCCGCCGGTGTCAGGTCCTTCTCGCGCGGGTCCATCGGCCAGTAGAGCAGCGGATAGAACGACAAATCGTCATGTGCGATGTCGACTCCCGCCGGATCGGGCGCGTCGAACGTCGTGCGCGTCTTGAGAACGAGGCCAAGGCCGTACAGACCGGCGCGGCTCACCGCGTCCACATCCGGTAACCCGGTCTTCACATAGGCGAGCCGGGTCTGGTTCGCGGCGCTCATGTCGAACGCGTCGTCGGCGCGTGCGTCGCGCGGCACGAACAGTGCAAGTGCCAGCAACACGATCGCGGCACCGCCGAATACCCGGCGCGGCAACGCCAGATGCCCGCGCAGCCACAGCGAGACCAGTGCGTCGAGCAACAAAAGAATCGCGGCCAGCGCAAGCAGCGGCGGCTCCAGCGCGATCACCCGCGACGCTGAATAATAGGACACCGCATGCCCGACATTGCCCATCGGCACCAGCGCATCGGTTGCGTGGAACGCGTTAAGCGCAACCTGCACGCCCGCCGCGCCATAAAGACCCGGCGGGTGGTCCGGCGAGGCTTTTGCCTTCGCGAGCACGCTGGCGCGCACCGGCGGCAGATCGGCCGGCGCTTTGTGCAGCCGGCCATATCCATCGAGCGTCTGCGACGCGGGATAGACCGCATTCGCGTCCGTCGCCATGTCGACGGGGCGCACACCGGAGGACAGCTGGATCAGCCGCCGCAGCATGTCGACGTAAAGACCGGACAAGGGCAGCGACGACCACGCAGGGCTCGCCGTGATGTGGAACAGCACGATCCAGCCCTTGCCCATGTTCTTCGCGGTCACCAGCGGCGTGCCGTCCGTGAGCCGCGCCCAGGTGTGATCGGTGAGTTCGACCGACGGCTCCGGCAGGATCTGCCGTGTCACCGTCACTTCCGCCGGGATGTCGAGCCCGCGGAACGGCGAGTTCTCGGGGAATCCCGCCAGATGCTGCGGCGTGCTCCACGCCATCGCGCCGCCGAGATAGCGACCGCCGGTGCGCAGCTTCACCGGGATCAGATCGTCGGTCTCGCCCGTCATGCGGTCGCCGGCGAAGCGGATCAGCACGCCGCCGTCGGCCACGAACTTCGCGATCTTGTCATGCTCGTCGCCCGACACCTTCGCGACATCGGCCAGCACCAGCACCGCAACGTCGCTTGCGATCAGATCGTTGAGCGGCCCGGAACGCAGATCGGCATACGGCTCCAGCGCGCGGCGCAGGTAATAGGTGTCGGAGAGCAGCGTCGTTTCGCTTTCCAGCGTGCCGGACGAAGCAATGCCCACCACGCGCCGTTTGGCGCTCGAGTCCATAAGCTGTACCGATCCAGCCGAGTCCTCGTTGTCGATGGCGAGCATCGCCATCTCGTTGCGGATCTCGATGGGAAGCCTGACGGTTGCGCGCGCCGTGTTCTGGCCTTCGGCAAACTTGAACGGCGCGCTCGCAAGCTGTTCGCCATGCAGGCCGAGCGCGTTCACGCTGCCCGAGGGCCGGCCGCGCGTGTCGCCGCGTATTACCGTCGCCGTGAAACCGCTCGCGCCGTTCACCGGCGGCCGCAATGCCAACGGGCCGCGTCCCGGTGCATCGCTCACGATGCGCAGCCGGCCGATCTTCGCGAGCGCATCGGCGGTATTGCGGGCATCGCCGTAATCGAGGCCGTCGCTCAGCCACACGATCTCCGGCGGCGAGGCGAGTTTCAATTTGGCCAGCGCCGCCACCGCGTTGGCGCGTTGTGGCAGCCACGCCTGCGGTTCCAGTTCGCGCGCCGTGCGATCGGCGGCGCCGGCATCCAGCAGTGTTGCAACGTTGGCAAAGGATTTTGCAGCCGTCGGAACGATCGCGACCGCGCGGCCGTCATGCTGCGCCTTGCGCAGCGCATCGCTCATCGCACTCTGGCGATCGTCCCAGCGATGCGCCGCGGTCCAACCGTTGTCCACGAAGAACACCAGCGGACCTGCGCCGGCCGGCGTCTTGCTTTCGCCGAGCAGCGGTTCGGCCAGCGCGATCACGATCAGCGCCGCGGCGGCCAGGCGCAGCAGCAACAGCCACCACGGCGTATGCGCCGGCGTCTCCTCGGTGGCGCGCAGGCCGAGCAGCAGCCGCAACGGCGGAAACGTCACCCGGCGCGGCGACGGTGGCGTCACCCGCAACAGCCACCAGATCGCCGGCAGCGCGACCAGCGCCGCCAGAACGAGCGGCGTGCCGAAGCTCAGTTGCGCAAGAGCGTCCATCTCAGGCGCGCGCGTCCCCGCCGAGGTTCATGTAGAGCGCGACCAGAGCCAGTTGCGGCGAATGATCGGTGCGGTGCGCGAGATACGTCCATCCCAGACGTTGCGCGAGCCCCGCCACGGCCTCGCCATGCGCTTTGAACTGCGCCCGGTAGGCGTCGCGCACGCTTTCGGCGCGGCCGAAGATTTCGCTCGTATTGCCGGACGGCGCGTCGAAACGGGTGCGGCCCTGGTAAGGGAAGTCCTCTTCCGCCGGATCGATGATGTGGATCAGATGGCCGCCGAGCCCTTGGGCAGCGATGCGGCGCAACGCAGCGTCGATGTCGGAAAGCGGCGACAGGAAATCGCCGACCCAGATGAACTGCGCATTCCGCGACAACGGCGCGCTGGGCGGAAGCGCGTGGCCGTCCGGCTTCTGCGAAAGCGCATGGGCGATACGGCGCAGCGGCAGGCGTCCCGAAGCCGGCGCGCGACCGTCCCCCAGCAGTGCAATGCGCTCGCCGCCGCGCACCAGAAGCGACGCGAGGGCGAGCAGCAGCACATTGGCGCGTTCCAGTTTCGTGACCGGGCTCGCCGCCGATTTGAAATCCATCCCGGCCGAACCGTCGCGCCAGAACCAGATCGCTTCCGCGGCTTCCCATTCGCGCTCGCGCACGAACAGGTGCTGCGATTTCGCGGACTGGCGCCAGTCGATCGCAGCGCGGGCATCTTCCGAGCGGTAGCGGCGGAATTGCCAGAACGTCTCGCCCATGCCGGCCTTGCGGCGTCCGTGCACGCCGAGGCTCACCGCCGACGACAAACGCTCGGCCGCCATCAGCAACGGCGGCAGGGCTGCGGACAGCTGCTCCGCTTCGTCTTGAAGAGGATGCGACCTTACGCGATCACTCAAAGATGACTCCGGCAGATCCGCTCGATGACGCCGTCGAGCGTCTGGCCTTCGGTGCGCGCGGTGAAATTGAGCGCCATGCGATGGCGCAGGATCGGATGGGCCAGCGCCACCACATCGTCGGTGCTCGGTGCGAGCCGGCCTTCGATCAGCGCGCGGGCGCGCGCCGCCAGCATGAACGCCTGGCTCGCGCGCGGCCCGGGACCCCACGCGATGAAGCCGCGCACGTCCTTGTCGCCTTCTTCGCCGGGGCGCGCAGCGCGCACCAGCCGCAGGATCGCGTCGACGACTTTCTCGCCGACGGGAAGTCGCCGCACGACGGCCTGCGCCTTCATCAACTCGGAGGCAGAGAGCACCGGTTGCGCATGAGCCTCCTCGCCGAAGGTGGTGGCGAGCAGCATCTTCTTTTCGGCCTCGCGGTCGGGATAGCCGATGTCGATCTGCAGCAGGAAACGGTCGAGCTGCGCTTCGGGCAGCGGATAGGTGC
The DNA here is from genome assembly GCA_036490455.1 of Rhizomicrobium sp. Taxonomy (GTDB): domain Bacteria; phylum Pseudomonadota; class Alphaproteobacteria; order Micropepsales; family Micropepsaceae; genus Rhizomicrobium. The sequence goes on along the minus strand of DASXDS010000059.1, from coordinate 47,196 downwards.
CTTCCTGCTCGAGCGGATTTTGCGTCGCGAGCACATGGAACGGTTGCGGCAGGTCGTAACGCTGACCGGCCACGGTGACGTGCTTTTCCTGCATCGCCTGCAGCAGCGCGCTCTGGGTGCGCGGCGAGGCGCGGTTGATCTCGTCCGCCATCAGGAGCTGCGCGAACATCGGGCCTTTGATGAAGCGGAAGCCGCGGCGGCCCATCTTCGCCTCTTCGAGGACTTCGGAGCCGATGATGTCGGCCGGCATGAGATCGGGCGTGAACTGGATGCGCTTCCAGTCGAGCCCGAGTACGATGCCGAGCGTTTCGACGAGCTTGGTTTTCGCCAGACCCGGCACACCGATCAGAAGCCCATGACCGCCCGCCAGCACCGTCACCAGCGACTGCTCGATGACGGTTTCCTGTCCGAAGATCACCTGGGCGATGGCTTCGCGCACCTGCCGGAAGGCACCGGCGACGCTTTCCGCCCCGGCGACCGCCTGTGTGCCGTCTGCGTTCGCCATATCGTTCATTGAAAATCTGTCCGTTGGGGCTGGTTGCCGGTGCTGCCGCGCCACTCTATCTTCGATTCTTGCGTGGCGCTTTCGAGGCTTTTGTGGCACCCGGGGCGGGTCTCGCGCAACACGAAAAGCCCGGCCTTTAGCCTTAATCTCCGCACATAAAGGTGAAGCCCGGACAGGCGGTAAGTGCGTGTCTTCGATGGGTGATTTTGCGTTCGGGAATGCGGCGGCGTTGCGCGATGCCGCCGCCGGCAGAGGGTTGCCGCCGGTCGACAAATGGCACCCTGCGCACTGCGGCGAAATCGACATCCGCATCGCCCGCGACGGCACCTGGTTCCACATGGGTTCGCCGATCGGGCGCAAGGAACTGGTGCGGCTGTTCTCGACCATCCTGCGCAAGGACCCGGATGGTTTCCATCTCGTGACGCCGGTCGAGAAGATGAAGATCCGCGTCGAGGACGCTCCGTTTATGGCGGTGCTCATGGATGCGGAGGGTGCGGGCCGCCATCAGGTGCTGCGCTTCACGACCAATGTTGGCGACCAGACGGAAGCGGGGCCGGACAACCCGATCCGCGTCGAAACCAATCCCGAGACCGACGAACCCGCGCCTTACGTCCATGTGCGCAAGGGTCTGGAGGCGCGTATTGCGCGCAACGCGTTCTACCAGATGGCCGATCTTGCCGTGCCCGGCGAGGGTGCGCTTGCGGACAGGCTCGGGGTGTGGAGCAACGGCGTCTTCTTTCCGCTGGGCCGCGCATGAGTGAAACCGCAGCGCGACCGATTGCCGACATCGTCACACAATTGTCCGAAACAGGTCTGGATGGTTTGCGGTCGCGCCTGCTGCGCGAACCGCCGATGCTGCCGCCGCATCACGGCGACTACGATCTCAATCCGGCGATGAAGCCGGATGCCGTGCGCAAGCTGACGCCGGCAGCGGTGCTCCTGCCGATCGTCGCGCGCCCCGAACCCACGATCCTTTTTACCCAACGCACTGACACACTGTCGCGCCACGCAGGACAGGTGAGCTTTCCCGGCGGCCGCGCCGACGAAGCCGATGTTTCGCTGGTGCAGACCGCATTGCGCGAAACCAAGGAAGAGACCGGCATCGATCCGTCCTTCGTGGCAGTCGCGGGATTTCTCGATGCCTATGAGACCGGCACCGGTTTCGCGATCCTGCCGGTTGTCGGCCTTCTGACCGAAGGCTTTGCGCTCAATCCGCAGGCCAGCGAAGTGGCGGAGATCTTCGAGGTGCCGCTTGCCTGGCTGCTGGACGAGGCGAACCGGGAGACCGGCGAGCGCGAATGGCAGGGCAAACCGCGCCGGTTTCACGCCTTCCGTTATAACGAGCACTACATCTGGGGCGCCACGGCGGCGATGCTGGTGAACTTCAACGAGAGACTGCGCAGATGATGCGCACCGTGCTGCTGCGGGCTCTGCTGTTTCTGCTGCCTTTCGTGCTGTTCGGGATTTACGCGTTCCTGCTCGGCCAGCGCGGCTCGGCGCGCCCGGCAACGCCGTGGACCTTGCTGTTCGTCATCGGGCTGGGCCTGGTGGCGGTAAGTTTTGTGATCGTCGGGCTGACCGAAGGCGAGACGACGCGCGGCGTTTATGTGCCGCCGCACATGTCGCACGGCCAGATCGTACCCGGCCATGTGGAGCCGCATCCGTGAAACTCGATCCCAAACTCAATCCGTGGATGCGCAGCGCCGAAGTGAAGAACGTGCTGGCGGCGCTGGGCGGCGAGGCGCGGTTCGTCGGTGGCGCGGTGCGCAACACACTGCTCAATCGCGACGTGGACGACGTCGATATCGCAACGCCTCTGGTGCCGGACGAAGTGGTGAAGCGGCTGACCGCCGCGAAGATCGGCGCAGTGCCGACCGGCATCGACCACGGCACGATCACCGCGGTTGCGAATGGCAAGCCGTTCGAGGTGACAACCTTGCGCCGCGATGTCTCGACCGATGGCCGCCGGGCCACTGTCGCGTTCACCACCGACTGGAAGGAAGACGCGGGCCGGCGCGACTTCACCCTCAACGCGCTCTACGCGAGTGCCGATGGAGAGATCTTCGACTATTTCGGCGGTCTCGATGACCTGAAGGCCGGGCGCATCCGCTTCATCGGCGATGCCACGCAGCGCATCCGCGAAGATTACCTGCGTATCCTGCGCCTGTTCCGCTTTCATGCGTGGTATGGCAAGGGCGACATCGATGCGGCGGCGCTGCACGCGTCCGCTGCGGAGAAAGCGGGTCTGGCGCAACTATCCGGCGAGCGCATCAGCAAAGAGATGCTCAAGCTCCTGGCTGCCGAAGAACCGGTACCGATGCTGCGCACGATGGCGGCGAGCGGCATCCTTTCGGAGGTGCTGCCAAGCGCGTTGAACTTCGCGCGCCTCGAACGGCTGACACAGCACGATGCCGACGCATTCTTCACGCCCGATCCGGTTCTGCGTCTCGCGGCGCTGCTGCCAGCCGACGTCGTAGCAGCCCGCACGCTCAGCGAAAAATGGCGGCTCTCCAACGCACAGGCCGAAAGGCTCGAAGACATTGCCGGCGCTGTGGAAAAGATCGTCTCGTATCTGTCGATCAGGGAAGTGCGAAAGCTGCTTTACCGGCTTGGTCCGGCGCGCTTCAAGGATCGCGTGTTCCTGAAATGGGCGGAAGACTCCAAGGAGTCCAACATCACCCAATGGCGTGCGCTGCTGGCGCTCGCCGATGCCTGGGTGAAGCCGCAATTTCCGCTCACCGGGCGCGAAGTGATGATTGCCGGCGTGCCGCAAGGCCCGCTGATCGGCCAGATCCTCAAGGAGGTCGAGGACTGGTGGGTCGATGCCGACTTCATCGAAGACGAGTTCTCGCTCGCCGAACGGCTGAAAGCCGTCGTGCAGGCGACAGCGTATTAAGCGGGTGGTAGCGAATCCAAGCTAACCGGCTGATGGTATAACTGCCCCATTCGTCCGGGATGTTGTGCTCATCCCATTTTTGGGATATTTATGGCGCGTCAATTGGTCAAAGGCGAGAAACCTCTCGCTTGGGTCGGCTCCGCCAAGCGGGATCTCATGGTGTTTCCGCGCACGGTGATCGGCGAGATGGGGAATGCCCTGGGCGTTGCCCAGTTCGGTGGCAAACATCCTTCCGCCAAGCCCTGGAAAGGGCAGGGTTCTGGGGTGTTCGAGATTGTGGAGGACTTTGACGGCGATGCTTACCGGGCCATTTATACGGTCCGGTTCCAAGAGGTCGTCTACGTCTTCATGCGTTCCAGAAGAAGTCGCCCAGGGGTATCCGCACTGCCCGTGGCGACGTGGATTTGGTCGAGCGACGGCTAAAGGCTGCAAGAGACGACTACGAGGCCCGTTATGGCAAAGAAAAATGACGTCGAGTCCGTTCTGCACGGCAGCACCAACGTCTTTGCCGATCTCGACTTCCCCGATGCGGAAGAGCGTCAGACCAAGTTGCGACTGGCCTACGCCATCAATCAGATCGTGGAGCAACGCCACCTGACCCAAGCGGCGGCCGCCGATCTTCTTAAAGTGAATCAGCCGAAGGTATCTGCAATGCAGCGCTATAAGCTCGATGGCTTTTCGGTTGAGCGTTTGATGACGTTTCTGACCGCGCTCGATCGTGATGTCGAAATTTCGATCAGAAAGAAACCGCGCTCCCGCTCTGCAGGCAGAATCAGCGTAGTCGCCGTTTGACGGGACGATCTCATTTGCCGGTGAAACTCGAATACATCCGTGGCGTCTCGTGGCCGGGCGACCGCGCGAAGCCGAACGAGGATGCGTTCTGTCATTCCGAACTTATCGCCGCTGTGTTCGACGGTGCAACCGGCATCGGCGATCCGGTGCTGCCGGCCGACAGCGATGCAGCGTGGGTTGCACGCAAGGGGGCCGAGAAGCTGATTGCCTATGATGTGCTCGGCGGATACGGCGCGCTCACGCGGGCGGTCCGCGACCTCGTCCGCGATTTCGACGCGACGAAAATTCGCGACCCGCAGGAGCGATATGAGATTCCGCGCGCATCCATGATGCTGGTCGCGCCGGATGCGGATCGCATGCTGGCGCTGTGGTTCGGCGATTGCGCGGCGCTGGTGCGCCGGCCGGGCGAAGCGGTGCAACTCGTCGGCGATGCGTTCGAAAAGCGCCGCCGGGAAACGGCGTTCGTCGCGAAGCTTGCGGAGAAGGAAGGAATCCCGCCAACCTCCGGTTCGAGCGATCCGCGTTTCCTGCCGGCGGCGCGTGCGGCGCGCAACCGGCAGAATACGGCCGAAGGCTCCTGGGCGTTTTCGCCCGATACGGCGTGCGTCGAGCATGTGAAAGCGCTGCATTTCGAAGCGCCGGAAGGCACGCATATTCTTCTCTGCAGCGACGGTTTTCTTGCGCTCGCCAGCGATTACGGCCGCTATGACGCCGACGGGCTCATCACGGCCGCGTCAGACCGCAGCTTGCGTCCGCTGCTGGAAGAACTGCGCAGCATCGAAGACGCCGATCCGCAAGGCCGGCTGTTCCCGCGGTTCAAGAAGAGTGACGACGCCACCGCGCTTCAGCTGTGCGTCGTCTGAATCGCGCGTGTGCTCCAGGATCAGAATGCCGCCGTGCCAGATCATGCGCATCGCGACGTAAACCACGATCAGAAGCCCGGCATAACTGATCCAGGGAAAGCGGTTCAAAAGCTTCGCCACCATGTTCGCCGCTATGCCCATCAGCGCGATGGAAAGCGCAAGACCGATGGTCAGCACCCACCAATGGTTCATCGCGGCACCGGCAACCGCCAGCACATTGTCGAGCGACATCGAGAGATCGGCGATCGCAACCCGCGCGATCGCGCGCCGCAGCGCACCCCGGCTGACCGGCAGCTTGGCTTCGAAGGCCGGCGGGGTTGGAATACCTCCGGCTTCGATACGGGCCGCTTCCGCATGGCGCTGGTCCTCCTGCTCCTTGAGGTCGCGCCACAGCCGCCACGCCACCCATAGAAGGAGAATGCCGCCGGCGAACATCAGGCCGACGATCTTGAGCAGTTCGATGGTGATCGTGGCGAGGATCACGCGGACGATCACCGCGAACACGAGGCCCCAGAAGATCACCTTGCGCCGGGCATGCGGGGGCATGCGGGCGGCCGCCATCCCGATCACGATCGCATTGTCGCCTGCCAGCACGATGTCGATCAGAAGGACCTGAAGCAGGGGTAGCAGCGCGCTGTGATCGAAAGTGAACACAACTATCCCGTCAGGCGCTGGTGAACAGGAGCGCCACTATGGCCAACGCACTTCGGGCGGCATCGACATCAGGATGGCTTCGATGTTTCCCCCGGTTTTCAGTCCGAACGTCGTTCCGCGATCGTACAAAAGGTTGAACTCCACATAGCGGCCGCGGCGGACGAGTTGATGCTCCCGGTCGGCCGGCGACCAGGGCAGATCCATCCCTCTACGGACGATGTGGGGATAAACATTCAGTAATGCGAGTCCCACGGCCTGGGTAAAGGCGAAGTCCGCCTCCCAATTCCCCGAATCGTGATGGTCGAAGAAGATGCCGCCGGCCCCGCGCGGCTCGTTCCGATGCGGAAGGAAGAAGTATTCGTCGCACCATTTCCTGTATTTTTCATAGATGTCCGGCCCAAACCCGTCGCAGGCCGCCTTCAGCGCGGCATGGAAATCGGCCGCATCGCGCTCGTTTGGATACATTGGCGTCAGGTCGGCCCCGCCGCCGAACCAGGCCTTTGTCGTCATCAGGTGTCGTGTGTTCATGTGAACGGCCGGCACATGGGGGCTCTGCAGGTGCGCGATCAGCGAAATGCTGGTGGACCAGAACGTCGGGTCTTCGGCGGCGCCGGGCACGGTTTTCGCCATCTCCGGCGACAGCGCCCCGGTCGGGCGGGTGGAGGTCATGATCCCGACCTTCTCGAACACCCGGCCGCCGCGCATCGCGCTGATGACGCCGCCGCCGAGCGCCTGGCCGTTCTCCGGCGGTCGCGTCCAGGCCGTGCGCGTGAAGCGGCCGGGCGGGAGATGGGAGAGCTGACCCTTATTCTCATCTTCCAGAGTCTCGAACGCGGCACAAAGGCGGTCGCGCAGCTCTTCGAACCAGGCCTGGGCGCGCGCTTTACGCTGTTCGGTGATGGACGCGGTCAACCCGGAAACCCTTTCGTCTGTCTGAGCGCCTCGCCCAGGACTATGGCCCCTGCCACGGCCACGTTGAGCGAACGCAATCCCGCCTTTAACGGAATGACCAATCGCGCGTCGGCGGTGGCATGCACGATTTCCGGAACGCCCGCACTCTCGCGCCCCAGAAGAAGTGTGTCGTCCGGCGCGAAGACAAAATCGATGTAGGAATGGGTGGCCTTGGTGGTCAAGAGAACCAGCCGTCCGCGCCCGGCGCGCCTGTGACTGTCATGAAACGCCTCCCAGGACGCGTGCCGGGTGATTTGCGCCAGGTCGCGGTAGTCCATCCCCGCCCGGCGGAAGCCCGCTTCGCTGAACACAAACCCGCACGGTTCGATGATGTCGATCCCGATGTCGAGGCAAGCCGCCAGCCGGACCAGGGTGCCGGCGTTCTGCGGGATGTCGGGTTCGTAGAGAGCGAGGCGCATAGTAATTTTCTGGTGACACCATATAGTAATTACTATATTGTTCTGACCAACTTCAATCGAGGATTTTTGGAGAATGGGCGTCTACGACCCTCTCTACGAAAAGCTGAAAGGCTCGGGCGCTTCTCGTGTCACGATGACGTTCGCCGAGATTGGGGAGGTTCTCGGTCGCAATCTGCCCGCCTCGGCATATCTCCACCGTCCATGGTGGGCGAACGAGGCGAGAGGGCACTCACACGCGAAAGCCTGGCTCGACGCAGGCTATGAAACGTCTGAGGTCGATATGGCCGGGAAAAGGCTGACCTTCAAACGGATCGGGATCGGCGCGATGGCTGAGAGCGGCAAGGAATTTGAGCAAGCGCAGGCAAGTGAAAAGAATCCGCGCCGTCATCCCGCATTCGGCGCTCTGAAAGGCACTTTCACTATCGAGCCTGGTTACGATCTGACCAGTCCGATGTATACGCCGGAAGAATGGGCTGAGGTGGAAAAGGAAATGGCGGCCGACTGGGACGTGATCGAACAGGGTACGACGGACAAGTCGAAGTGACTGCGCCGCTTTTGATCGACACCTGTGCCGCCATCTATATTTTCGGCAACGAGCCGATGACCGACGCTGCAGTTGCGGCGATGGATCATGCCGCCGACGCCAGCATCCTCACTTACGTCTCGCCGATCACGGCGTGGGAAATCGGGCAGCTGATTTCCAAAGGCCGGCTCAAATCCACAATGTCAGCCCAGCGCTGGTTTCAGCGGCTTATCGGAACCTGGGGTTTTCGGCTTGCCGATATGCCACCGGAGTTGCTGATGGCGTCCTGGTATCTCCCCGGCAACCTCAATCGCGATCCCGCCGATCGCATCATTGCGGCGACGGCGCGGGAGTATGGTTTCACGGTTCTCACCCGCGATGCGGAGCTTCTTCGCTATGCCCGCGACGGCCATATCGCCGCGCTGGCGTGCTGACGCCGCGGTTCGCCTCAACCCCGTGAAAAAGCCCGAATTTCTGCGGCATCGTGCCGCGAGACCCCCCATGGGCGTTTCAATATTTTACCCGCGCGTTTCGATGGCCCGCCCATGATTCCGGGGGTGGCGCGGCCATTCTCCTGCGACCCGGCGCGACCGTTTTCAAAGGTGAACACCGTGGCCAGCACGACATCGCCCGAACCGACGCGGCGCGACTTCATCTACGTAGCGACGGCCTCGGCGGCCGCGGTCGGTGCCGCGGTTGCCTTGTGGCCATTCATCGACCAGATGAACCCGAGCTCGGCCGTGCTGGCGTTGGCCTCGATCGAGGTCGACATCTCCTCCGTCCAGCCGGGCCAGCAGGTCGTCTTCAAATATCGCGGCCATCCCCTGTTCGTGCGCCGCCGCACCCCGGCCGAGATCGCGGAGTCCAAGGCGGTCGACGTTGCATCCTTACCCGATCCGCTGGCGCGCAATGCCAATCTGCCCGACAGCGCCCAGGCGACCGACGCCGATCGCGCGATCAAGCCGGAATATCTGATCGTGATCGGCGTCTGCACCCATCTGGGCTGCACCCCCACCGTTTCGACGCCGCAGGTGCCGCAGGGCGAGTTCGGCGGCTGGCTCTGCCACTGCCACGGCTCGCAGTACGACACCGCCGGCCGCATCCGCAAAGGCCCTGCGCCGCAGAACCTCGCGGTGCCGCCCTACTCATTCATTTCCGACACCAAGATCAAAGTCGGCTAACGGAGCGTCCTCATGTCCGGTCCCTCGACCTATGTTCCGAAGTCCGCGTTCTCCCGCTGGATGGACACGCGTCTGCCGCTGATGCGCTTTGCGCACGACACGATGCTGACGTTCCCGACGCCGCGGAATCTGAATTTCTGGTACGCGTTCGGCGCCATCCTGACCTTCATGCTGGGCGTGCAGATCGTCACCGGCATCGTGCTGGCGATGCACTACGTCGCCAACGCGGACATGGCGTTCGACTCGGTCGAAAACATCATGCGGTCGATCAACTATGGCTGGCTGCTGCGCTACCTCCACGCCAACGGCGCGTCGTTCTTCTTCATCGCGGTCTACATCCACATGTTCCGCGGCCTCTATTACGGCTCCTACAAGGCGCCGCGCGAGGTGCTGTGGATTCTGGGCGTCATCCTTTATCTCCTGATGGTCGCCACCGCGTTCTTCGGTTACGTGCTGCCGTGGGGCCAGATGTCGTTCTGGGGCGCCACCGTCATCACCAATTTCTTCTCCGCGCTCGACCAGGTGGTCCCGCATTCGGGCACCGCGATCGCGACCTGGCTGTGGGGCGGCTATGCAGTCGGCGATCCGACGCTGAACCGTTTCTTCTCGCTGCACTACCTGTTGCCGTTTGTGATCGCTGGCGTCGTCGGACTGCACGTCTGGGCGCTGCATGTGCCCGGCAACAACAACCCGCTCGGCATCGACGTGAAGGGGCCGCAGGACACCTTGCCCTTCCACCCGTACTACACGGTGAAGGACGCGTTCTACGTGGCGCTGTTCGCGACCGTCTATCTGGCGTTCGTGTTCTACGCGCCGAACTTCTTCGGCAACCCGGACAACTACACACCGGCCAACCCGGTGGTGACGCCGCCCGACATCGTGCCCGAGTGGTACCTGCTGCCGTTCTACGCGATGCTGCGTTCGGTGCCGCAGAAGCTTATCGGCGTGCTGGTGATGGCCGGATCGCTGCTGACCCTGGTGTTCGTCCCGTGGCTCGACTCGTCGCGGGTCCGCTCCAACACCTTCCGCCCGATGATGAAGCAGTTCTTCTGGATCTTCGTCGTCGACTGCGTGATCCTCGGTTATTGCGGTTCGCAGAGCGCCGACGCGCTGCTGCCGGATACCTCGCTCCCGCTCGTCTGGGTCGCGCGCGTCGCCACCCTTTATTACTTCGCTTTCTTCTGGCTGATCATGCCGCTCGTCGGCCTGTTCGAAGTCCCCAAACCGATGCCTGCCAGCATTGCGCAGCCCGTTCTCAGCCCGGCTGAATGAGAGTGATGACCATGAAAGCCCTTTGCCTCGCGTTTGCCGGCCTGCTCGCAGTGTCGACCGCCGCATTCGCCGACGATCTGAGCGAGCCGCTGCCGCCACAGCACGAAAGCTGGTCCTGGGACGGTATCTTCGGCACTTACGACCGTGGGCAGCTGCAGCGCGGCTTCCAGGTCTACAAGGAAGTCTGCTCGGCTTGTCACAGCCTGAACCGGGTCTCGTTCCACGATCTCTCCTACGAGAACGGCGGCACGGGCATGTTCAACGATGCCGAGGTCAAGGCGATCGCCGCGGCCTACAAGATCCCGGCCGAGCCCAACGACAAGGGCGAAACCACGGATGCGAACGGCAACCCGCTGACGCGTCCCGGCATTCCCGCCGATCACTTCCCTCCGCCGTTTGCCAATGAACAGGCCGCGCGTTCGGCCAATGGCGGCGCACTGCCGCCGGATCAGTCGCTGATCGTGAAGGCGCGGGACGGCGGCGCGGATTACATCTACTCGGTCGTCACCGGCGACGGCCAGAAGCCGCCGCACGGCTTCGCGGTGCTCCAGGGCAAATATTACGATCCGTATTTCCCCGGCCGGAACATCTCCATGCCGCCGCCGCTGACGGCCAACCAGGTGACCTATGCCGACGGCACCAAGGCGACCGTCGATCAGGAAGCGAAAGACATCGTCGCGTTCCTGTCGTGGGCATCGGAGCCGAAGCTGGAAGACCGCCACCGCATCGGCCTCGGCGTGATGCTGTTCATGATACTGCTCTCCGGCCTGCTGTATCTGTCCTACCGGACGCTCTGGAAAGACGCGCATTAAGCGGGCGTCCTTCGGGGCTCCCCCGCATCAAGTGCGGGTCGCATCTCGGAATGACGAAAACGGCATAGGGCGTGCCGCGCCCTATCCACTTTCGCACTGTCATGGCCCACCTGAGAGTGGGCCATCCAGTTGGTGTTTTGGTGTGCTTGCAGAATAGACTCCGTCTCATTGCGAAGAGCGTATAGGTGTCACCTGGATGGCCCACTCTCGGTGGGCCATGGCAGAGGTGGATAGGGTAATTTTATGAAAACCGTTCTCGGCATCGTCGGCGGCAGCGGCGTCTACGACATCGCGGGGCTCGAAAATGCGAAATGGCAGCGCGTGGCCTCGCCGTGGGGCGAGCCTTCGGATGAGTTGCTCACCGGCACGTTCAAGGGCGTCGATCTCGTGTTCCTGCCGCGCCACGGCCGCGGCCATGTGCAGACGCCGAGCTCCATCAACTACCGCGCCAACATCGACGCGCTGAAGCGTATCGGCGTCACCGACGTGATCTCGGTCTCGGCCTGCGGTTCGCTGAAGGAAGAACTGCCGCCCGGCATGTTCGTGATGGCCGACCAGTTCATCGACCGCACCTTCGCGCGCGAGAAAAGCTTCTACGGTCCCGGTTTCGTGGCGCATGTCTCGATGGCGCATCCGGTGGACTCACGGCTGTCGGCGAAGCTCACTGAGGCGGCCCACGAGATCGGCGTGCCCACAGCCAAGGGCGGCACCTATCTTTGCATGGAAGGCCCGCAGTTCTCGTCGCTTGCGGAAAGCAATCTCTACCGCAACTGGGGCTGCAGCGTAATCGGGATGACCGCGATGCCCGAAGCCAAGCTCGCGCGCGAGGCGGAGCTGCCCTACGCGATCGTGGCCATGGTGACGGACTACGATTGCTGGCACGGAGACCACGGCCATGTGACCGTCGATCAAGTGATCAAGGTGCTGACCGGCAATGCGGAGAACGCGCGCAAGCTCGTGATGGCCGTTGCGCCGAAACTCGGGCCGGAGCGCACGCCTTCACCTGACGGTATCGAAACGGTGCTAGACACCGCCCTGATCACCGCACCGGAAAAGCGCGATCCCGAGCTGATGAAAAAACTCGACGCCGTCGCGGGCCGGGTGCTGAAAAAATAACCCACCCCTCCACGCGAAGCTTTGGAGGTGTCCGACCGGGCTGATGGGTAACAGTTTGATCCGGGACGATGGGTAACACATTTGGCCCATCAGGAGGCAGGCCGGTTATGAGGCGGGACGTCGCGCGGTGCGAGGGGGAGGACCTCAAGCGCGTAAGCGCTTCTTGTTTTCTTTCGAAGAAGAGAGTGAGACGGTCGAACGAACGCGGCTCTGCCGCGCATGGTCCTCCCCCGCGGCTTCGCCGCGACCCCTCCAATTCGCTTCGCTCATGAAGGGGTGGAGTACTGCCGCCAGCGCCGGCACATCGTCCGGGGGCACCAAGGTCAGTCCTGGTTGCGATGGCAAACCGCACGCCGGCGTGGCGATCACCGGTACGCCGCTCGCGAGCGCCATCAGCAAACGGCGCGGTGCGTCTTCCAGAAGCGCAGGCTGCACAACGGCGCTGACACCATTCAGCCAGTTCGTCTCCGGCTTGCGCGTGCGCACACCGCTCCAGAAAACCGCACCTTCCAGTTCGCTGCCCAGTAGCACCACCTCAAGATCGAGCGTGCGCGCGGCTTCGCGCAGTTCGTAGGCGCCTTTGCGTGCGATCGTCGGACCGGCGAACGCGATGCGGTTCGGTACAGCAGCGATATCGCGTGGGCGCGGAGCAAAGTGATGCCAGTCGAGCCGGATTGCCCGTTCGCCGAATAGCGCTGCGATCTCCGTATGCGGTGTCACGATCGCATCGGCCTGCGCGAGCGCTTCGCGTTCGGCGTCGATCAGCGCCGGATCGGCGCGGAAATCGGCGAGGCTCTTGCGTTCGGGATGGCGCGCGGCGGCTGCGTTGAGTCGCGCCTGGATTTCCGCCATCGGCATCCGCGTCATCAACACCGTGAAGCGCCGCCCGCCGAGATGGCCGTCGCGCCACAGATACGGCAGCAGCGATTGTGCCACCACGACATCGGTCACATCCGGCGTCAGTGACCGCGCAAGCCTTTGCGCCAGCCGCTCCGCACAGCGCAGTTCGACCGCGCGCCGCGCCGGACCGTCTTTCGCGAAACGCAGCGCAAGGCTGTGTCCGATCGCGGTCAGTGTGGCGGGTTCGATGCGCGCGAACTCGTGTGTATCCCACGCATAGCGCGCCGCGTGCCAACGCCCGCCGTCCAACGGCAGCGCCAGCACATCGCCGCTTTTGCGCGTCTCGCGCACATATTTGCGAAACTCCGGCCAGTTCTCATCGACCAGATATGCTGTGCGGCCGGCCGGTCCACCGCAATGCTGTTCATGACGAAAGCACTGCACTTCGTTGCACGTACCACACGTGCGCACTTCCTTCTCACCTCCCCCTCGTGGGGAGGTCGAAGCGCGTAGCGCTTCGGGTGGGGGCCTCTTGGATGCATCCCGCCCCCCACCCGGATTGCTTCGCAATCCGACCTCCCCACGAGGGGGAGGTGAAGAGGGCGCTAAGAACTGCACCAGTAGATCGTCGCGTTCCACAACCACCCGCAACAGCATGTCCTGCGGTGCTGAGAAACGGAGGTCGACGTAATTCCACGCGACCGTCGCATCGCGCTCGCGCACAGCACCCGGCACGACGCGCGAATGCGCGTGGCGCTCGACGATCGTGCAGCCGCTCCGCAAGGCCATGTCGTAAAGCGCGTTCGACAGCTGGCACAGTCCGCCGCCGGTGGCGGGCACAAGGCAGCCGCCTTGCAGCATGCGGCCCGTGACGAAGCCGCGGCGCGCGCTCGCGCGACCCGTCTGCTTCCAGAAGCTGAACACCGCACCTGCCGGCAGAACCGTCCGGTCGAGCCGCCGTGCAGCGGCGCGCAGGTTCTGCACCTTGCCCTGCTGCATTATGTGTTCGCCAGGGCGCGGATCGCCCCAGAGCGGCGTGCGCGACTCCGCGATGACGATCATGCCGTCCACAACAGCGCCGCGCGTCAGCCGCGCTGGGCCCCGGTCGATTTCGCGAACGAAGCGCGCGGTGCGGAATGCCGCTACCTTCAACTGGAAAAGAAACGCATCCCAGCGCGATGGCAACACCCGCTCCGGCAGGCGCCGTGCGGTGGTGGTCTCCGAAAGAGCCACGAGCGGACTCCCCTCTAACCACCCCGATATGCGCGCCAATCGCGTCAAATGCTAGGCGCCCTTTGGGATTTGCTGTGATCCGGTTAGAACGGCGGCGGTCTTTCCGGCGAGGCGTCATGGACTTCAAAACCGTCATCCGCACCATCCCCGACTACCCGAAGAAGGGGATCATGTTCCGCGATATCACCACGTTGCTGGGCTCCCCGCGGGGATTTCGCCGCGCTGTGGACGAGCTGGTGCAGCCTTATGCCGGCGCCCGGATCGACAAGGTGGCAGGGATCGAGGCGCGCGGCTTCATCCTGGGCGGCGCGGTCGCGCATCAGCTTTCCACCGGCTTCGTGCCGGTGCGCAAGAAGGGCAAGCTGCCCCACACCGTGATCGGCGAGGACTACGCCCTTGAATACGGCACCGACCGGATCGAGATCCACGCCGACGCGGTGAAGAACGGCGATCAGGTGATCCTGGTCGACGATCTCATCGCCACCGGCGGCACGGCGCTGGCCGCGATCCGGCTGCTGGAGCGCGCGGGTGCCAAAGTGATCGGCTGCCTGTTCGTGATCGACCTCCCGGAGCTTGGCGGCGCGGACAAGCTGCGCGCACTCGGCAAGGATGTCACCACCCTGGTGAGTTTCGAAGGACATTGATGAAGCTCTATTCCAATCCGGCGTCGCCGTTCGCGCGCAAGTGCCGCGTGATCGCGCACGAACTCAACCTCAAGCTTGAGACGATCGACGTTAACGCGCGCGACGACGAGAGCCTGCGCCGGGTGAATCCGCTGAAGAAAATCCCCGCGCTGATCCTCGACGACGGCTCGGCGCTCTTCGATTCGCCGGTGATCTGCGAATACCTCAATCATCTGGGCGGCGGGAAATTCTTTCCCGGGATGAGCATCCTGCGCGGGACGGCCGGACGGTGGAAGGCCCTGATGCTGCAGGCGCTGGCCGACGGCGTGATGGAGGCGGCAGTCGCCTGCCGCTATGAGAGCATCCAGCCGGCAGAGAAGCAGAACGCCGATTTCATGGCCCGCTATCGCGCGACCATCGCCGCCGGTGTCGACACGCTGGAGAAGATAACGTTCGCCGATCCGCCGACCATCGGCGAGGTCAGCATCGGCTGCATGCTCGGCTATCTCGATTTTCGCTATGCCGATATCGGCTGGCGCGCGACGCATCCCAATCTCGCGAAGTGGTTCGAAAGCTTTTCCCGCTTCGCGTCGATGCAGGCGACCGAGCCGCCTAAAACCACCTGATCGAACGCAAATGGCCCGCGCTGGGAGCGCGGGCCATGCGAGTTCAGGACAAGGTCCACAATCAGTAGCGATGCCAGGCGTCGTAGCGTGCGTTCTGGATCGCATGGTCGGCGCGGATCATCGCCGTGCGCACTGTGTCGCGATAGCAATGCGTGCCGGGCAGCTCTGGATGCGGATAAGCGGCATAGAGTTGCTCGCACACCGCGTGTGCCGTTTCCCGCACGCGATGGCGCAACTCGCGCGCGCCGCGGCGGGTGCGCAGATCGAGATCGTCCATGTCGATCTTTTGTGACAGCAGAATTTTGTCCGGTGTCTCAAGCGGCCGGCTAGTCTCTGCGCGGAAGTGCGGCGCGTACACCGTCACCGATTCCGGCCGGCTTTCATAAGCGGCTTGGCGATAGCCATACCCGTAATCTTGCGCCGTCGCGGGCGCAGCTAGGAAAAGGCCGACCGCTCCGGCCAGAAGCGTGGTTCTGAATGAAATGGACATGACTACTCCTCCAAATTTTTAGCCAGCGCACCCGAAACCGGAAACGGGCAGTCTGAAAACCCGTTCCACGCGGTTCCCGTCACCCGCCGTTCGCGCGGAACAGTTCCAGCGTCCGCTGCTTGGCGAGGCTTGCACTTTCGGCGTCATAATCGGTGCGGCGGTCGGAATTGAACCCGTGCCCTGCCGGATAGACATAGACCTTCACGTCGGGATGCGCCGCTTTGACTTTCTCGACCTGGTCCATCGGGATGCCGTGATCCTTCTCGCCGAAATGCAGGATGGTCGGGCATTTGGGATTGAGATCGTTCATCGCCGGAATGTTGCCGCCATAAAAGCCGCTCGCCGCCGCAAGGCCGTCGCAGCGTCCCGCCGCCGCCCAGGTCACGCTGCCACCATAGCAATAGCCGGTGATGAACACCGCGCCTTTGCCCTTCAGTGCATCGATGCAGGTCTGTGTGTCGGCGATCGACAGATCGAACGGGTGTTCGCCGCGCGCGATCTTGATCGCCTTCTGGATGTCTTCCGGCGAATAGCTCGCCTGGAAGCCCGGCACTTCGCGATCGTAGAGCGCGG
Organism: Rhizomicrobium sp.; assembly: GCA_036490455.1. Lineage (GTDB taxonomy): Bacteria > Pseudomonadota > Alphaproteobacteria > Micropepsales > Micropepsaceae > Rhizomicrobium. The sequence goes on along the minus strand of DASXDS010000059.1, from coordinate 30,827 downwards.
GGCCCAGTACCTCGTAGCCCTCGGCCGCATAGGAATCGCAGCATTCCATGATGTGTTCGGTGACGCCGAAGATCTCCTGGATGAGCACCAGTCCGCCGCGCCGTGCGCCGTCCGGCTCGACATGGTAAACGCCGATCTCGGCACCGTCGCTCATCTTCATCTTCGTCATCTTGCCTTTGATCGCCATGGCGTCGTCTCCCTGTGTGGTTCTGGAGACATCATCCCAACAACCAGCAGGGCCTGCAACCGGGCGGCGAGCCTTGTGTTCCGTCGTCATAGCCGGTCGGGTCGGAGCGAAGCGGAGACCGTACCGGCTATCCATTGCCGCTGTGTTTGCAGAATTGGTCTCCCCGTCGACATCGAGGCAATGGATAGCCGGGACGAACGCCCGGCTATGACGGTTTTGGAAAGGGAGCGCTACGCACATCGGGCGAGAAAAGGCTGAGCACAGACGTCTTTTAAGCCACTCACGCGCTCTCGCTATACGATGAGCGGTCTTTCTTTTGAATATGTATGTTTACTATGGCCGTCGGGCGATGAAGCCTTTGCCGGTGAAGCTCATGTATAGCGCGCCGCTTTCGTCGCGCGCTTCGTTGCGGCTTTTGACGAGGCCCCATTGCGGGCGCGATTTCAGTTCGACTTTTTCAATGACTTCCGAGGAATAGATCAGCGTCGTGCCAGGCCTGACCGGTTTCACCCAGCGCAGGTCCTCGAAGCCGGGCGAGACGCCGGCGCGCAAGGTGTTGCCAGCCCCGCGGTTCGCGACGGTCACCTTCATCCACACCGAAACGGTGTGCCAGCCGCTCGCGACGAGACCGCCGAACGGGCCGTTCTTCGCCGCTTCCGGATCGATGTGAAACGGCTGCGGATCGTATTTCTTCGCGAACGCTATGATTTCGGCTTCGGTAAAGGTGTAGGAGCCGGCAATCCGCTTCGCGCCGATTTCGACGTCCTCGAAATATTGCGGTGTCATGCGGCGCTCCGCTTTGCGATGCGCGGCGTGACGATCATCAGCGCGACCTGACCGGCCGCGGTGAACAGCCGCCACTCCATCTTCACGAACCCAAGCTCCGGCCGGCTGGCGGTTTCCGACGTGGCGACGACGTGGATTTCCAGGCGCAGATCATCGCCGGGACGCACCGGTCTCATCCAGCGGGTCTCCTCGATACGCGAGCCGCCGCGATTGGCCGATTTCAACAACACGCCGTCGCAGGCGAGCCGCATCGCCATCGCGCACACATGCCAGCCCGAGGCGCCGAGGCCGCCCAGCATCGATTGCTTTGCCGCTTCCTCGTCGAGATGAAAGGGTTGCGGATCGAACTCCGCGGCGAATTCGAAGATCTCTTCCTTCGTCACGGCATAGCTGCCGCAATCGAACACCTGCCCGGCGTGGAAATCCTCGAAGTGCAGCAACGCCGTCATTCAGGCGTTGAACCGGAAATGCATCACGTCGCCATCGGCGACGACATATTCCTTGCCTTCCAGACGGAATTTTCCAGCATCGCGCGCGCCGGCTTCGCCGTTGCCGGCGACATAATCGGGATAGGCGATGGTCTCGGCGCGGATGAAGCCGTGCTCGAAATCGGTGTGGATCACGCCGGCCGCCTGCGGCGCGCGGCTGCCTTTGGTCACGGTCCAGGCGCGCGCTTCCTTCGGGCCGGCGGTGAAGAAGGTGATGAGGCCGAGCAGCGCATAGCCCGCGCGGATCAGCCGGTTCAGGCCCGGCTCTTCGAGGCCGAGGCTGTCGAGGAAATCCTTGCGCTCGTCCGCTGGCAGCTGTGCCACTTCCTCTTCGATGCGCGCGGAGATCACCACGGCGAGCGCGCCTTCGGCTTTCGCCTTGGCCTCGACCGCAGCGGAGAAAGCATTGCCGCTCGCGGCCGACCCTTCGTCGACGTTGCAGACGTAGAGCACCGGCTTCTGCGTCATCAGGCCGAGCTGGCGATAGGGCTCGCGCTCTTCCGGGGCGAGATCGGCCTGCCGCGCCGGCTTGCCCTCGCGCAGCAAGGTCACGGCCCTCATCATCAGCGGGAGCTGCTCCTTCGCTTCCTTCTCGCCGGACTTCGCCTTCTTCTCGATCGGGATGATCCGCTTCTCGAGGCTTTCGAGATCGGCGAGCATCAGTTCGGTTTCGACCGTGTCGGCATCGCTGACCGGATCGATCTTGCCTTCGACATGGGTGATGTCTGTGTCTTCGAAGCAGCGCAGCACATGCGCGATCGCATCGACCTCACGGATGTTGGCGAGGAACTGGTTGCCGAGGCCTTCGCCTTTCGACGCCCCGCGCACGAGACCGGCGATATCCACGAAGGTGATGCGCGTCGGCACGATCTGCGCCGATTTCGCGATGATTGCCAGCGTGTCGAGCCGCGGGTCGGGCACCGCCACGTCGCCGACATTCGGCTCGATGGTGCAGAACGGATAGTTCGCCGCCTGCGCCGCCGCGGTCTGCGTCAGCGCGTTGAACAGTGTCGATTTGCCGACGTTCGGAAGCCCGACGATGCCGCATTTGAAGCCCATGTTCGTCCCTTTCACCTCCCCCTAGTGGGGAGGTCGAATTGCGAAGCAATTCGGGTGGGGGCAATTCCGCACCGAAGCGACCCCCCACCCGGAAATCCGTCTCGCTCCGCTCGCCGGTTTTCCGACCTCCCCACGAGGGGGAGGTGAAAGGAGCGAAGCATCATGGCTTTTTCGACTCGTGTGATTTCGGCTCGTCCGGCTTCGGCTTGTGCGCCGGCGGATTGAGCGTGATCGCGACCTTGTTCATGAAACCGGCGTCGTCATCGCGCGCCAGATGCGGCGCGGCTTCTGCGATCGCCGACAACAATGGCACGAGCCAGTCTTCGTCGGCCTTGCTGAAATTGCCGAGCACGTGGCCGTGCACGCGGCCTTTTTCGCCGGGATGCCCGATGCCGATGCGCACCCGGCGATAATCGGGACCGATCGCGGCGGTGATAGAGCGCGCGCCGTTGTTGCCGGCATCGCCGCCACCCGTTTTCACTTTGAGTTTCGCGGCCGCGAGATCGATTTCGTCGTGCATCACCACGACCGCGTCGAGCGGCAGCTTGAAGAACTGCATCGCGGCGCCCACCGAGCGGCCGCTTTCGTTCATGTAGGTCTGCGGTTTCAGGAGCCAGGTCTTGCGGCGTCCGAGTTTGCCTTCCGACAGCAAGCCTTGGAACCGCGCGCGCCACGGGCCGAACTCATAGCTCTCATGGATCGTATCGACCGCCATGAAGCCCGCGTTGTGGCGGTTGCGCGCATATTCCGCGCCCGGATTGCCCAGTCCGGCGATGAGGAGCGGTGTGTCGGTCATAGGATTTCTAGTGCTTCGGAACGCGGTTTCGTGCTTCGAGGCTCGCCCATGCGGGCTCGCACCTCAGCATGACGCGGGATGAGCAAGGCGTTCCACCGCAAAATTGTTCCGCTGCCGTCATCCTGAGGTGCATCGCAAAGCGATGCCCCGAAGGACGGGTCCGGACTACTTCTTCTCCGGTGCCTTGGCAGCGGCTGGCGCAGCAGCACCGGCGGCCGGCGCTGCGGCTTCTTCGACGACCGGAGCCGAAGCGGCAGCTGTCGCAGCGGCGGCAGCAGCACGCTGCTCTTCGACGACGCTGGTCGGCGCCACGATCGAGGCGATGGTGAAGTTGCGCTCGCGCACCGTCGGCACCACGCCTTCCGGCAGCGCGATGTTGCCGATGTGAAGCGAGTCGTGGATGTTCAGGCCCGCGAGATCGCCTTCCACAAATTCCGGGATGTGCTCGGCCGGGCAGAGCATCTCGATCTCATGGCGCACGATGTTGAGCACGCCGCCGCGCTTCAGGCCGGGCGAGTCGCCCTGGCCCTTGAAGCGGACCGGGATGGAGAGGCGGACCTTGGCGCCTTCGGGAAGGCGCATGAAATCGACATGCACGGGACGATCGGAGACCGGATCGAGCTGGATCTGGCGCGGGATCACGCGGGTCTTGGCGCCGCCGACTTCCAGCGTGAACAGCGTGCTGAGGAACGTGCCTTTCACCGCATGACGCTCCAGCGAGCGCGCTTCGATGGAGACATTTTCCGGCTCGGCATCGCCGCCATAGACCACGGCCGGGATATGGCCCTTCTGGCGTGCCTGGTAGGCCGGGCCCTTGCCCGTGCCGGCGCGCTTCTCGGCTACGATGGTCTGCATCTCACGCATGGCTAAGTCCTTGAAATTCCAGCCGTTCGTGCGGCAGGTCGGCCCTGAAGGTCCCGGAAAGACGCGGCTTTTAGCGGATGCAGGGGCGCTTCGCAACCATTCCCACCTCTCCACGCGAAGCGTTGGAGGGGTCGAGCGGAGCGGCGCAAGCGCGGCAACGCCGCGCTCGTTCGGCCATGCCATTCAACTCTATGAAGAAACAAGAAGCGCGCTCTGCGCGCTAGGCTCCTCCCCCGCGGCTTCGCCGCGACCCCTCCAGCGCTTCGCGTGGAGGGGTGAGAAAGATGAGACATGCTGGCTCAGTTGCTGAACGCGCTGATTCCGCGCCGGGGATACCGGGTGGTGCCTGATCTGGCCTACGGCGGCGATCCGCGGCAGCGGCTGGATCTCTACATTCCGAACGGTCTCACCCGGCCCGCGCCTGTGGTTCTCTATTTCTATGGCGGAAGCTGGCAGTGGGGTTCGAAGGCGGCCTACCGCTTTCTCGGCCAGGCGCTGGCATCGGCCGGCATCGTCGTGGGCGTGGCGGACTACCGGCTTTATCCGCAGGTGAAATATCCGGCATTCGTGGAGGACGGCGCCGCGGCGCTGCGCTTCATGCGCGGGCACATCGCGACCTATGGCGGCAATCCGCAGGCGTTGTTTCCGGCCGGTCATTCCGCGGGCGCCTATATCGCCGTGCTGCTGGCAGCCGACCGCCGCTATTTGAGCGATGCCGAACGCGCGTCGATCGCCGGCATCATCGGCATTGCGGGGCCTTACGATTTCCTGCCGCTCAAGGATACGGCACTGATCGACATCTTCGGCGGCGACAATGTGCCGGAGACACAGCCGATCAACTATGTCGACCGCAAGCTCGCGCCGATGCTCATTGCCTACGGCAACTCCGACAAGACGGTGCATCCGCGCAATTCGCGTCGGCTGATGAAGCAGCTACAGGCGTTCGGCAGCGAGGTGGACCTGCGCGAATATGACGGCATCGGCCACATCGCGATCATCGTGTCGCTTGCCTCGTGGTTCCGCTGGCGCACACCACTGCGCGAAGACATCGTGCGGTTCGTGAAAGATAAGCAGCGCAATAACCTCGACTTGTCATCCCGAACGGAGTGGACCCCGCACTTGTTGCGGGGGTAACGGAGCTTCGGGACCCATTTATCAACAAGCGTTCTCGAGAAGGATTACTCGTAAGCACCAACTTTCCGGTCGAATTGGTCCCGGCGCTCCGTCCGCCTCTCCATCGACGCAGACTTCACCGATAACGGCAATCCCTGCGCTCGCTTAGACAGGGATGACAAGCGGGGTTGTTAGATTTTCGTACCCGCAGGTGCTGTAAATTCGGACCGCTCCGCATTGCCGGTGTTGACGACGTCGGCCGGTTCGAAGAGGACCACTTCGGCTTCATCGTCGGCGGCGGTGCGGTGTTCGACACCGCGCGGCACCACGATGAACTCGCCCGGTCCCATCTCGACGATGCGATCGCGAAACTCCACCCGGAAGCGGCCGCGCCAGACGAGGAACATCTCCTCGATGTCCTCGTGTAAGTGCCACGGGAAGACGCCCTGTACCTTCACGACCTTGACCTCCTGGCCGTTGAGCGCGGCGACGACCTTGGGCCGCCAGTGCTCCGTGAACTTCGCGAACTTGTCGGCGAGCGCAATCTTTTCCATGACGTCGTCCCTTCTCGGCCGCATGAGTTTAGACGAACGAGCCATGCAACGCGCGAGGGATCGGCCGTGCACGCCGGTGCTTTTGTCCGGCATAAAGCCGCCGCATAGTGGCGCTTGCGAAGAGGGACCAGTGTGAAACGGATCGGCATCGTGGCGCACAGCGCGGAAGGGGCGGCGCTGTGCTTTCTCGCCGCCTGCCATGAGGGCGAGCGGCGGCTGGGCGCGCATTTCCATCCCGACATCGTGCTCGATATCGAGGCGATGGGTGCCAGCATGGCGGACTGGGAATCCCACACGCTCGCACCGATCGCGCGGCGCTTTGCCCATGCCGCGCAACGCTTGCAGGCGGCGGGTGCGGATTTCTTCGTCTGTCCCGACAACACCGCGCACATGGCGTTCGAAGCGATGGCGCCGCTGCTGCCGATACCCGGTCTGCATATCGCCGAGATCGTGGCGGAGGAGGCGGTGAGGCGCGGTTTCTGCAAGATCGGCATCACCGGGACGCTGTGGACGATGGAAGGGCCGGTCTATCCGGCGGCGTTCGGGCGGCGCGCGCTGGCTTTCACGTCCCCGCCGCGCGGAGAGCGCGAACTGGTTCAGCAGATCATCTTCGACGAGCTGGTGCGCGGGACGATCCTGGATGCCTCGCGCCGCCGCTTCGCCGATGTTGTCGCTGGTCTGAAAGAGCAGGGCTGCGACGCGGTGGTGCTCGGCTGCACCGAACTGCCGCTTCTCCTGGACGATACGACTTCGCCACTGCCGGTACTGGACAGCACCCGGCTGCTGGCGCGCGCCGCGGTCGATGTTGCGCTGGGGGATCGGCCGATGCCGGAATGGCGCGGCGGCCCGCTCTGAACACAAGGTCGTAATTGGACCACCGGTGGGCCGCCGTTAAGCTCGCGCAAAGGCCGTAACGCCATTGGGGGGACACCATGTCACTGACACGCCGTGCGCTGCTTGAAAGCACCGCTGCTACCGCTGTTGCTTTCGCAACACCGGCTTTCGCCGACACGGCACCTGTTTCGCAGGATACGGCGCTGAATCAGATGTTCGACGCGCTGTGCGATCGGCTGCTGGTCGAGAGTCCGGAAGAGGCGACCTTTCTCGGCCTCGACAAGGGCGCACATGCCGATCTGCGTTCGAAGCTCGGCGACGAATCGTGGGCCGCGGTCGAGGCTTCGCACAAGATGTGCGCGGACTGGATCGCGAAGCTCGGCGCTGTTCCTTCCGCGCAGCTTTCGCCGGACAACGCGCTCAACAAGGACGTGGTGCTCTATGCCCTGACCCTCGGCAAGGACGGCGGCGCATTCGCCTATGGCAACAACACGCTTGGCAACGCGATGGGCGAAAGCGCCGGTCCCTATGTGGTGTGCCAGGAGTCCGGCAATTTCGTCAGCACCCCGGAATTTCTTGACAGCCAGCATCGCATCGAAACGAAAGAAGATGCCGACGCTTATCTCGAGCGCCTCGAAGCGTTCGCGGTGACCCTCGACCAGGAGAGCGAGCGAGTGAAGCATGACGTCGGGATCGGCGTCTGTCCGCCCGACTTTCTTCTGAAGACGGCGACGGGACAGATGACGCGTTATCTCGGCGTGCCGCCGGCGCAGTCGCGGATCGTCAGTTCGGTTGCCACCCGCGCCGCCGCGAAGGGGATCGCCGGCGATTACGCCGCGATGGCCACGAAGATCGCGGCCGGCAAGGTCTATCCCGCGATCTCGCGCCAGCTTGCGGTTCTCAACACCGCTGCGGCCGGCGCCACACACGATGCCGGCGTGTGGAAGTTCAAGGACGGCGAGGCTTATTATGCGTGGCTGCTGCGGGTCGGCACGACCACGGAGCAGAGCGCAGCCGTGATCCACCAGACCGGATTGGAGCAGAACGACCAGATCACCGCGCGCATGGATACGTTGCTGCGCAAGCAGGGACTGACCAAAGGCACGGTCGGTGCGCGCATGACGGCGCTCGCGCAGGATCCGCGCTTCGTCTATCCCGACACCGATGCCGGACGCGCCCAGGTGATCGACTATCTCAACCAGCTGATCGCGCAGGTTCGCACCGTGATGCCGAAGGCGTCGCGGCTTTCGCTCAAGGCGCCGGTGCTGGTGAAACGCGTCCCGCCCGATATCCAGGACGGCGCCGGCCTCGGCTATATGAATCCCGGTTCGATGGATGGCACACGGCCGTCGATCTATTACATCAACCTCAAGACGACGGCGAACTGGCCGAAATTCTCGTTGCCGACGCTCACCCGTCACGAAACCATTCCAGGTCATGCATGGCAGGGCGCCTATCTGAACGAGACCGGCAAGCTGCCGCTGATCCGCATTTTGCTCTCCGGCTTCAACGCGTATGTCGAAGGCTGGGCGCTCTATGCCGAGCAACTGTCCGACGAGCTCGGTCTCTACGACGACGATCCGTTCGGCCAGCTCGGCTATCTGCAGGCGCAGCAGTTCCGCGCGGTGCGCCTGGTGGTCGACACCGGCATCCACGCGATGCGCTGGACGCGGGAGCGCGCCGTGCAGTGGGCGGTCGAACAGACCGGCCGCACCGATGCCGCGATGACGAGCGAGATCGACCGCTATTGCGGCACGCCGGGTCAGGCGTGCGGTTACAAAGTCGGCCACAACGAGTTGCTGCGGCTGCGCGACAAGGCGAAGGCGGCGTTGGGCGCGCGCTATGACGTGCGCGATTACGACGATTGGGTGGTTGAGGCCGGGGCAGTTCCGCTCACCGTGCTGGACACGGTGATCGACCGGCGCATCGCGGAAGCTCTGAAAAGCTGAATGGCGTGAAAGTGCTCCTCGCGTGTTCGCGACGTACACGTTGATCAAGTCAAGCGATTCCGCGGTATCACGAAACTGTCGTGTTCCGGAACTTTTCCGTGCGCGCCGGAATAAACTTTCCGGAAAGTTGAGAATGTGTTGACCATCGCGGCGCTGTCCGCGACATTGCCCCAACAGTATCTCGGGTGGGGCATTTCATGATGTTGAGTAGAGCGAAGACCATCGCGGCAGCGATGGCAGCCGGTTTTCTTTGCGCGGGGCTTGGCCTCACATCGGCGCAGGCGGTAGCGCCGCCGAAGGCCGCGTTCACGAGCACGGCGCCGCTCTGGATCAAGCAGGCGCAGAACGCCGGTCCCGCCAACAGCGCGCAGACGGTGCTGATCAGCGTCCACCTTCCGTTTCGCAATATGCCGGCGCTCGAGGCGCTGGCAAAAGCGGTTTCGACTCCCGGCAGCTCGCAATATGGCCACTATCTGACGCCTGCCCAGTTCCGGCAGCGTTTCGCACCGTTACCGGCCGACGTGGCGAGCGTGCGCAATGCGCTTGCAAAGCTGGGCTTCTCGGTTGGGCATAGCCCCGCGAGCGGCGCCTATATCGAAGCCACGGGAACCGTTGGCCAGATCCGCTCTGTGTTCCATGTCACTCAGAATCTCTACCGCATTCACGGCCAAACTCTGCGCGCCACCGATCGCGCGGCGACACTGCCCGCAACGCTTGCAGGTCTCGTAACATCCGTCTCCGGTCTCAACGACCGCAGGGCGATCCCGGATCACATCGTCGAAGGCGCAACAGCACAGCGGATCGCTGCACAACCCGCTGTTGCCAAAGGTGCCTCTCCGATGATCCAGCCGGAGCCGTGGGAGTTCGTGTATCGGCCGTTCTGCAGCACGTTCTGGAGCGGCGAAACAACGGCCGTGACGCCGCAGCCGTCGCCTTACGCGAGCACCTTGCCATGGGCGCCCTGCGGATACACGCCGCAACAAATGCGCGCCGCCTACGGCATCACCTATCAGTCGCTGCTGTCGTTGAGCGGTACGGGTGTCACGATCGCCATCGTCGATGCCTATGCCTCGCCCAATCTCGAAGGCAGCGCCAATCACTATTTCAGTTTGCATCGCGTTCCGCAGCTCACTCCCGCCAATTTCCGAGCGATCGTTCCGAGCGGCATCTATAAAGTGTCGGCAAGCGAATCCTGCGGTCCGCAGGGCTGGTTCGACGAGCAGACACTTGATGTCGAAGCGGCGCACAGCATCGCGCCGGGTGCGCACATCGTCTACATCGGAAGCCGCGACTGTAACGTCTCCCTGGACGATGCGCTCTATGACGCGATCGACAACCACACCGCCGACGTCATCAGCAACAGTTACGGCTATAACGGTGAAGAGGAAAGCGGTGACGAAATGGTGGCAGGCGACACAGCCTTCATAGAGGCTTCGACCCTGGGCATCTCCGTGTTGTTTTCTTCCGGCGATTCGGGCGATGTGAGCCAGCTTAACGGCATCGCGTCTGCCAGCTGGCCCGCAAGCAGCCCGTTCGCGACGGCGGTGGGCGGTACCACGCTCGCGCTGCACAACCTCAATGGCAGCAAGAAGGAATGGGGCTGGGGTACCTACCGTTCCGATCCGACCGGGCCGGCAACGATCGCCAACGACGGCAGCACTGTCTCGACGACCGGGTTCAATGGCTTCACGTTCGACTACGGCTCTGGCGGCGGTCCCAGCCTGAACCTGCCACAGCCCACGTATCAGCAAGGGATCGTGCCGTCGTCACTATCCTCTTTCACCTATCATTCCGACGGCACGCAGGTTGCGTTGAGCCAGGCCGACCGCGTCACGCCCGATATCGCGATGGACGCGGACCCGCAGACGGGTCTTCTGATCGGCGAGGAATTCAGCGTCGTGACGCCGGGCGGCGATCCCGGCTGCACGCTGAATGCCGGGTCGACCACGCTGGAGTACTGCGAATATGTCATCGGCGGCACCAGCCTGGCGTCGCCGTTGTTCGCCGGTGTGCTGGCGATCGTCACCCAGCAGCGATTCGCGAACAGCCTGCCGGCGCTCGGATTTGTGAATCCGCGTCTCTATGGGATCACGCCTGGCGTTCCGAGCAGCAAGTCGGCGATCACCGATGTCGTAGCGCCGAATAACTTGACGACGATGGTCCGGCCGGTGAATTTCAACACGCCGTTCACGCCGACCGTCTCGCTCAGGACCGCCAACTCGGTTCCCGGACGCGAAGGTGCGGACGATCTCTCGTTGAACACGACGACAGGCTACGACAACGTGACGGGCCTCGGCACGCCGTGGGTGCCCGCCTTGCTCACGGCGCTCGGTACCAACTGAGCTTCTCCTCCGTTTGCGCGCGTCGCTCTGGCCTGGGCCATGGGCGGCGGCGCCGCGCGCGTGCCCCGCAGAACATGACCTGAAACCATTACAACCCATTCATGTGTCGTTCAGGCTAAGACCGCAATAGTTCCACGCGAGAAGGGCTCAGGAGAAAGAGGACACAATGAAGACCATCGCAAAATACGCGCTCGGCGCGTTGATGACAGGAGCGGTCGCTTTGGGCGCCGCGGCTCCGGCTCAGGCCGGCGTCGGTGTTTCGATCGGGATCGGCGGCCCCGCCTATTACGGTTACAACTACTATCAACCGTGCCGGTTCTACTTCAATCACGACCTGCCGGCGCCAAACCGCTGCCTCGCCGACTACCGTCGTTTTTATGGACCCAGCGTCTACATTTCGGACGGTTTCATCTTCCGGGATCGCGTGACCTGGGGCCGTTGGCGTGACCGCGACGACTTCCGTCACTGGCGCGCGCACGACTGGCGCGGTCATGACCATGATTGGCATGACCACGACGGCGATCACTGGCACCACTGACGACAGCCGCGATCCCAACTGATCGCCGCTTCGCCAACGTCCAAGGCTCCCGCATCGACTGCGGGAGCCTTCTTTTTTTGCGCATCCTGCGCCGGTCTTGTGCCGAACTGAGGCAGAAACAGCGCTTCTGCTCGCACAGCGACAGGCGTATCCTCCGGTCAGCCTCGGGGGAGACAATCCGATGAGCACCAATCTTCGCAAACCGGCATTCGTCCTGCTGGCGGCTTTGGTCGCGTTGCTTTCTTCCGGCAGCGCGCAGGCGCAACAGATCGGCTTCGTGCGCGACGACAAGCCGACAACCGCCGGCCTTATCACACCCAGCGCTGCCTTCAGCCACAGCTCGTCCGGCGGAGCGATCGCGATCGAGCGTCATTCCAAAGGCATTTACATGGTCCGGTTCACGAATCTGGGCAATGGCCTCGACAGCAACCTCATGGTGGATGCCTACGGCACGGGATCGAATTTCTGTGTCGTGGGCGGCTGGGGATCGCCGAACGGCACCGACGTCACCGCCAACGTCGAATGCTTCGGCCATGGAGGTGCCCGCGCCGACACGGGCTTCACCGCGCTCTATCAAGCGCGCATGCCGAGCGATGCGACAAAGCCGACGGTCGCATTCGTGCTGGCCGATCAGCCGACCACTGCCACCTACACTCCAAACGCGAACTTTCAGTACAATCCGGCCGGCGCCATGAACAGCGTTGCACGCCTCGCCACCGGCACGTACAACGTGAAACTGCCAGATCTCAAAGTGCTGGGCGGCACAGTGCTGGTCGCGGGCTATGGCGGGCCGGTGCACTGCCAGGAAACCTCGTGGGACCTGTATGGCGTCGGCAACGCGGTGCACGGCACGGAGGTCAAGGTGAATTGCACCGACATCGCCGGCGCGCCGATCGATGCGGAATTCTCGCTCGTCTATTCGATCTCCGAAACCGCAGGCTATGCAGCGGCGTCCGCCAATGGCGGCGCGATCTTCGCCTCCAAACCGGGCGCGACGACGGAATATAGCGTGAGCAATCGCCGCTCGATCCCGATCGACGGCGAAACGATGTATGCCGAGGAAACGGAAAAGGGCGTTTACGCCTGGACCATGAATGTCGAGGACACGTGGACCAACAGCACGGTGCTGGCGACGGCCTATGGCGCCCCCGGGAATTATTGCAAGACGCAGAGCTGGGAGAGCACGCCTACGATCACGACCGTGCTGGTCGGCTGCTTCGATGCCGCAGGCCATCCGGCGAAAACGCGTTTCACGGCGACGTTCCAGCTGGCAGGCGTGCACTGACTCCGAAAAAGACCGGCTTCAGCCAGCACACGCCTGCAGCATCAATCTGCGAGCAGCCAGCCGGTAACCGGCACTTTGGTGCCGTCGGCGTATTTGATGGTGCCGGTGCCCGACATATCCATGACGAACTGAGCGAGCACCGCGCCCGTCGAGATCTGGGTCACGGTACCCTTGGACTGGCGCGTCGTGTCGTCGACCACGGCGATGGAGAACTTCGCGTCGTGCGCCGTGTCGGTGACCGACCAGCCGGTCGGTGTCGGCGGGAACAGCGAGAACTGCGATGCCGCTCCGGCGGTGACGACGGAACCGTACGTGCCTTTCTTGCCGTGCATCGCGAGCGCGGTCAGGCTTCCCTCGTAGATCGACATCCCGCCGAGCTCGCCCGTTGCGATCTTCGAAACGGAGCCGGAGAACGAGACGCTTTTCGGGTTTCCTTTCTTGTCGACCGGTATGACGAGATTCAGAGGCGTGACCGAGCCTGCCGAAAGCTTGAGCGCCGGGAAGTCCTGCGCGATGCCGCCTTCACACGGCACTTTTTCCTCGGTCTTGCCAGGTTTGGGAGGGAACTGGCATTCGAGACCGAGGCTGACGGGCACGGCGCCGTTTGCCGGCGTGAAGGTTCCGGTCCCGATCACGCCTGTCAGCGCGAAGTTGTCGAGCACCGCCGTTTCGCTAAGGCCCAGTGTGCCGAGGATGTGGCCGTCGGGATTGGTGTACGTCGCGGTTTCGGTTGCATTGATCGCGCTCTCACTCCCGGTGAGGGTCGTATTCGCCATGACGTAGGGCTTTTTGCACTGCTCATCGAAGTAGACACCGACCAATGCCTTGACCTTCTTGCCGCTGACCTTCTTGTACGTGAGGATCTTGCTGCTGCCGGTGCCGCCCGTCAGCACCTGGCATCCTTTGGCCTTGAATTCAATGGACAGGACGATCTGCAACTGGCTCTGCAGCACGGTCGAAGCCAGCGCGATCGCCAGGCCTTCCTGGGTCAGGACCCGCTGGGGCAGGACGGGTGCCGCGGCCGCGGTTTGCACGAGAGACGCCGCCGCAATGAAGGGGGCCCATGCCACAGACAAAAAACGATTACGCCTCACGCGGCTCTCCAATGTTACCGGTTGTTCACTGGCGGCTTATCGCACGGCGCGGGTGGACCGCATCACCCATTTGAATGATGCCGCCCACCGCGCGACCCGCAAGGCGACGTACAACAGATTGGAGCCGAGCGCATCTTTCGCCTGTGCCGCTCCTTGGGCATGATCGGTGCTCATCCCGGTCGTTGAAGGAGAGAGCTATGCGCGCAACCGTTCCTGTCGCCGCTGTCCTGTTGCTCGTCGTGACGCCTGCATCGGCACAGATGCCGCCGACCAATCTTCGCGGCACCTACATGTTGCAGATGGAAGAGATTTGCCAAGCCGGCCTGAAATTTTCGTCGAGTTCATCGGTCCCGACAGGGACTGCGGGCAGCGTCACGTTCGTCACCGGAACCGCCACCTTCACGCCTGCAACCTCCGGCGCCACGTCCGGACAGTATTCGGCCACCGAAACGGCGGTTCAAGGTTCGCTTCTCAGCCTCAATCTGGGCGGGACTGTGAAAGGCAAAGCCTTCAAGACTGGCCAGCCCACAACCGTGAACGGCGTCTATGCCAACACGGACAGCACGCTCACGATCAAGATTAAGGGCGGCACGGCGCAACTCTACACGGCGACTTACGGATTGCTCGATGGCGAGGGCGAAGCCTCGCAGGTGATTTTCGCCGGTACGGATTCCACAAATCCGACTTGTGCGATCAATGGCAGCTTGCGCTTCCAATTCCAAGCTTTGTGAGCGGGGTGTCGTGACGCCCGAACAGCAGGCGCTGGCCGATTCGATTGGCCGCGTCCTCGCCGCCGATGCGGAGATCGAGGCGGCGTGGATCGGCGGAAGCCTCGGCCGCGGCGCGGGCGACGCCTTCAGCGATGTCGATATCGTGGCGCTGACAGGCGTGGTGCGCGCAGGCGAGGTCGGGCAGCGCTACGCTCGCGATATCTCAGCGATCGCCGAACCGGCGCTGGTCAACCCGCTGTTCGGTGGGCGCGTGGTGAATGTCGTCACGGCCGACTGGCAGCGTTTCGACATCAATTTCATCGAGCCCGGCGAACTCGCGCGCTTCGATGCTGCGCGCCTGACGGTGCTGTTCAACAAGGGCGAGCGCGAGCCGCCGCGGCCTGCCGCGCGGCCCTACCGCCCCACGCCTGACACCCTGCTCAAGATCGTGAACGAATATTTTCGCGTGCTCGGTCTTCTGGTCGTGGCCACCGGCCGCGAAGAGTATCTGCTCGGACTTTCGGGCGTCGATATCCTGCGCCGCCTCACCACCGATCTGATGCTGGAAGAGAACGGCATCGGTCCGGCCGAGCGCGGCGGCGCGCTGCATCGCAATCCGCTGCTGACCGCCGGCCAGCGCCGCGAACTGGATTCGCTTTCGCCGGTCGTTGCGAGTCGCGAGGGCCTCATCGAAGCGAATATCGAACTGGCTGCGATCTTCCTGCCGCGCGCCCGCAGCCTCGCGCGTGAAATCGGCATGCCGTGGCCGACGGTGCTGGACGAGGCAACCAGGCGCCATCTTCGTGAGCGCATGGGTGTGGTGATCGAATAAGCGCGACACATTCAGTGCCGCCACGTCACTCGTAGGGGTCTTCGATGATCGCGGCGGCGAAGACGCGCTCGGCTTCCTGCCGGTGCGGACCGTGATAGAGATGCTCAAGACCGCGGATCACCGTGTAGCAGTGGTGATCGATCTCTTCGGTTATTTCCAGTTCCAGAAGACGAACGCTGTCTTTGACGACAAGAATCCTGGGTGACATGGTGGCTTCCCCCCCACATGCCGCCGGATTGTGCCACCGGATTTCCCGTTGCACCACCGCTATCGCCCGCAAAGTTAAATGCGGGAACCATCGCCGCTAAGGCGTTGGCGCGAATACCAGAAGTCTGAAGGAATGCGGAACGAAGGACACGTGCGGGCGTCCACCGGGCTGGGCCGGCGGGTCGATTTTCGCGATATCGGCCGCCGGCAGATAGAGGCGCCCGCTCGCCGGATCGATCGCAATCGTGCGCGCGCTGAGCGCCGTCGGCACCGTTGCCGCGATAGCGAAGTGATCTGCGTCTTTCTCTGCAACGACGGTGAGCGTGCCGTCGCCGTTGGCGCTCAGCGCAAGCTTGCGCGCAGGATCGAAGACGGCGCCGTCGTTGTAGCCGCCGATCGGCAGCGTCGCGATATTCGTGCCGTCTTTCGCGTTCACAACAACCATCACCTTGTTCGCGCAGGTCGCGAAGATCCGGTCATTCTCCGCATCGACTGCGATACCGTGCGGACCGACGCAGCCCGGCATGGCGAAATGGGCCGTGACCGCGTTGGTTGCGGTATCGATGGCGACGATGTCGTGATTGGCCGCGCCGTCGACGAACAGCTTGCCTTTGCCGTCGACAACGCCGGCTTCCAGCGCGGCGCCGATCTTGATCGTGGCAATAGACGATCGGGTCTTCGGATCGATCACCGAGATCGTGCCGCTATCGCCTTCGATGACGAAGATATGGCGGCTCACCGGATCGAACACGATGCCATCGGCATCGGGCGCTGCTGGAATCTGTTTCAGCACCTTGAGCGACTGGAGATCGAACGCGACCGCGACACCGGCTTTGCCGTCGTCGGTGAAACCCACGCCATCCGCGCCCGAGATGCCGATGCCATGGGTGCCGCCTGGCATCGTGCCGATCTCGCCGATCACGGCGCCTTTGGCCAGGTCGACCACCGAAACGTGATCGCCATGCGCGACGTAAGCGCGCCCGCTGGCATAAGTCACGTAGTCCCAGCGCTCGCCGTCGCCGAGCGGGATGGTCTTTTCGAGCTTGTAGGGTAACGCAGGCTGGGTGGCATCGGCGGCCAGAGCATTCACAGGCAGCAGCGCGAGACCGGCAACGGCCACCAGGCGCGAGAAACGGGTGGACAGGGTAGATGTCATCGCCTCGGCTCGCCAAGTCTTGTGCACGCAAAACCTAGGAGTTGCCGCCATACCGCGAGATTGGGCGCGCTATACGGATCGGTAAGGCGGAGGAAAGGTCACGCGGACGCGCAGTCCCGGTGTGTTGTCGGACAGATCGATGCGGGCGTGATGCAGCGTTGCGATCGCGGCGGCCATGCTCAGGCCCAAGCCCGTCCCTTCGGTGGTGCGGCTGCGCTCCATGCGAAAGAAGCGCTGGAACACCTTTTCGCGAAAATCCGCAGGGACGCCCGGGCCGTCGTCCGAGATCGTGACCGTGATGCCTTCCGCTGCCGCCGCCGCGCCAACGCAAATCCGCGCGCCGGGCGGCGAATGCCGGATCGCGTTTTCGATCAGGTTGGAAAAGATCTGCGGCAGCAATTCACGGTCGGCATCGAGCGAGAGGGCGGGGGCGATCGCGCTCTGGACGGACTGGCCTTTCTCTTCGGCCACCGATTGATAGGTCTCCACCAGATCGGCAAGCAGCTGGGAAAGATCGAGCAATGCAAATGCCGTCGCTTTGGTGTGCGCCTCGATCTGGGCAATGCGCAGGAGCGCCGCGAAGGTATCGAGGATGGTGTCGACATTGGCGATCGAGCCGTCCAGCGCGTCATGCAGCTCTGCAACGGTATGGGCACGGCGGCGCGCCAGTTCCAGCCGCTGGCGGAGGCGGCTGAGCGGGGTGCGCAGATCGTGCGCGATGTCGCTCGATACCTGGCGCAGACCGATCATCAGGTCTTCGATGCGATCCAGTGCGGCGTTGAAGCTGGTGGCGAGATGATCGAACTCATCATTGGTGCCGCGCACCGGGATGCGGCGGGTCAGATCGCCGGCGACGATCTCGCGGCTCGTGTTGGCGATTATTTCGATGTGGCGCAACAACCCGATGCTCATCAACGTGCCGCCGCCAAGCGAGAGCAGCACCGTGCCGATGAGGCCCCAGACGAACGCGCGGGTGATCAGTTCGCGCATGCTGATCAGTTCGTAATTGTCGAGTCCGATGAAGAGATAGGTGCCGTCCGGATAGCGCACGCCGCGGCCGCGGATGCCGTGTGGAAACCGCTTGTCGTCCTCGTCCGGCGTCCAGCTCTGGATGCCGGCCACCGGCGCGCGCCCCGGTGTGTTTCCAGCCAGCACGCTGCCGCGCGAATCCTGGAACAGGTAAAACACGCCGGGCGAGGCCTGTGCCGCATATTTGGCGACGACCGCGCGCATGCCCGCCGCGCCCTGGCCGCGGGCGTTGGTTTCGATCTCCGCGATTTCGTTGGAGACGGTCTGGTCGATCTGGCTCGCGACATAGCCGGTGCCGGACCAGTACATCGCACCGAACAGGAGCAACACCGAGCCGCAGAACAGCGCAGCGTAGAGGAGGGTGAGCCGGAAGCTCGTGGTGCGCAGAACCCTAGGCAGGCGCATGCAGCGAATATCCCGCTCCGCGGACGGTGTGGATGAGGTCCGGCGCATCGGCGCGGTGCAGCTTTGCGCGGAGCCGGCTGATATGGGTTTCAACGATGTTGGTGCGCGGGTCGAAATGAAAATCCCACACCCCTTCGAGCAGCATGGTACGCGTCACCACCTGTCCGGTGTGGCGCAGGAGATATTCGAGCAGGCGAAACTCGCGCGGCTGCAGGATGACGGGCGAAGCGCCGCGGCGCACCGTGCGTGCAAGCAGATTCATCTCCAGATCGGCGACCCGCAGCACGGTCTCCGCCGTCATGGTCTGCGGGCGGCGACCGAGTGCTGCAACACGGGCGACCAACTCCGCAAAGGCGAACGGCTTCACCAGGTAATCGTCGCCGCCGGCATTCAGTCCTTCGACGCGATCGCCGACACCGCCCAGAGTCGTCAGGAAAAGGACCGGCGTCTTGATGCCGCCGGCGCGCAGCGTGCGCACCAGCGCCAGGCCGTCGAGACCCGGCAACATGCGATCGACGATCAGCAGATCCCATTCCTCGCCGGAGCTGCGGAACAATCCGTCACGGCCGTCGCGCGCAACATGCAGGCTGTGCCCTTCTTCGGACAGGCCCTGCGCGACATAGCCGGCTGTCTCGGCATCGTCTTCGATCAGCAATATCTTCAAGCCGGAATACCCGCTGGCTTCTTCCTCTTCCCAATGGGGGAGAGCATCTGTGTTGTGTGTCAAGGATTTTGCGGCGAGGGCTGTCTTTCCGCCTGCACTGTAATCCGACGACGTTAAGTCAGCCCCAACCGCAAGAACTGCTCTTCTGGCGCTTCAACCGCGCGCAGCGCCTCACGCAGCGCATCCGCCGCAGTCGCTTCGCGCGACGACCCTGCCAAATTCTCCACCTCGTTCGGATCGGCCGGCAAGTCGTATAGGTGGTTGCCCGAAAACCGTGCCGCGGCCCAGAAGGGGAGCGGGTCGCTTTCGTCCCATGACTGGCGGATCACCGGCACGTTCGCACCGGGCATCTTGTCGAGGCGGGCGCGATCGTCGGGCAACGGCAATTCCTGTTCGCGCGGCAGAATGTGCGTCGGCATGGTGGACCAGCGGTTCGACCACATCGAATGCGGCGCGTTCTTTCCCGAAGGCGCACGGGCGTATTTGATCTTCTCGTCGATGTAGTGGACCTCGCGCCCCCAAACCCCGGCCAGCAGCCAGTCGCGCACGCGTGTCTGCGATCCATCGATCAGTGGCAGCAGCGATCGGCCATGGGTGCGCTGGCGTGTCTCCACGCCGAACAGCGCGCTCAACGTGGCGTGGATGTCCACGCTCGTCGTCAACGCGTCGTTCGTGCCCGGCGCAACACCGGGTGCTGCGATCAAGAGCGGGATGTGGGACATCGTCTCGTAGAGCGGCACACCTGGTTTGCCCCAGATGTCCTTCTCGCCCAGATAATGACCGTGATCGGTGCACAGGATGACGAGTGTGTCGTCCCATAGCTTCTTCGCATCGATCGTGTCGAGCACCTTGCCCAGCCAGCGGTCGATCATCATGAGCTTCGCGCCATAGCGGGCGCGGATGTGGCGGCCTTCGCGTTGGCTGAGCACGCCACGGGCAACGCCGTTCACGGCGTAGGGCGGCCAGATCAGGTTCATCGGCCCGTCCCAGGTAGGGTCGGTCTCGCGGATATATTTTTCCGGGGTGTCGAACGGTTCGTGCGGATCGAACTCGTCCACGAACAGAAAGAAGCGATCGTGCGCGCCGGCATTGTCTTCGAGCCAGCGCGCGGCAGCGCGCATGGTGCGCGGTCCCGGAAAATCCTCTTCGCCGCGGAAATAGCCGCGCGATTTGTCGTACGGCATGTCGCGCGCGAAGCCGAAATGGTGCGACCCGGCCCAGCTCGGATCGGTCTTCGTCTTCCACGCATCGCCTTCGTGGCCGCGCTGGTAATCCCAGGCGGTGAAATCGACGTGGTAGTTCTCCCCGCCGCTCTCGAACAGATGCGGGTGATCGCTGATCAGCTGCGACACCACGCCGGCGCGGCGCAGCGGATAGGTGATCGCGTCTTCCCAGATCTCGACCGAGCCCCAGGGCCGCCACAGGAAATCCCACGCGCCGCACAGGATGTCGTGCCGCGCCGGCATGCAGGGCAAGGACGCGGCATAGTGCCTGGTGAAGCGCAGCGAACGCGCGGCAAGGCGGTCGAGATTGGGTGTTGCGAACTCGCGCCCGCCATAGGCGCCCACCATGTGGCGGTTCAGGCTGTCGAGCAGAAGGACGATCGCGTTCTTCGCGCCAACCGTCATCGCGCGGCGCTGCGCTCCGCCGAAGCGAGCGATTTCCAGCCGAAGGCGGTCTCCGGCACCGGATCGCCCATCATGCGCGCGGTGCGCTCCGCGGTGAGGCGGCCGCCCATGCGCTCATAGAAGAACCGGGCGGTGTTCTTCGCATGCGCCCAGATGATGCAGGAATCGTAGCCGTGACTGTGCAGTGTCTGGAACGCCGCCGTGAGCAGCGCACGCCCGGCGCCGCGGCCGAAGAATGCGGGATCTACGTAGAGTGTATAGACTTCGGAATCGAAACCGAGATCGCGATCGCGCGACGGACCGAAGCTCGACATGCCGATGATGCCGTGTTCCGCTGTCTCCGCCACGAAAACGAACTCGCGGCTTTTCGCCATGATCGCAGAGCGCCAGCGTGCGGTTTGGCCTCTCAGGGTCATCGCACACAGCAGTGCGGACGGAATCGTACCCGGATAGGTGTCCTGCCACGATTCGATATAGACACGCGCGACAGCCGCCGCGTCGTCGGGCTTTGCACGTCTGACCGTGATCTGCAGCTCGTCCATGGCGTGAAGCTTGCGCCCGAAATCGCGCGTGCTGCAAGCGCAGATTTTGACAATCTGTCTATCCGCGGCGTCGCAACCGGCGGCCGGCGAGGAACAGCAACAAACCGACAACGATGAACGGTCCGCCGACTAGCAAAATTTCAGGAACATCGTTGAGCGCGCTCTCGGTCGAGCCGGAAATTGCGCTCATGAACGCGCCCGCACCGAAGATCGCACTGCACAGTCCCGACGGGATCAGGATCAGCAGACCGATGACGATCAGCGCCATGCCGCTGGCCATGCGTCCCGCGCCCGGCTGGCTTTGCTCCGGTTCGTTCATCTCAGGATTTCCGGATGCGCAAACCAAGGCGCACCAGCACGATGCCGAGCGCCAGCGGGATCAGCGTGATCAGGACGAACGGATAATAGTCGGTGAAATCCCGCACCAGTTCGCTCGGATCGGTGGCGAGTTGCATCACCAGCCCGACGCCTCCGAACGCGGTGCAGAGGCCGGACGGAATCAGCATCAGCATGCCGATCGCGAACAGCGCACAGCCGCCGAAGCTCGGGCCTTGCTGGGGTGAGACTGGCTGCTGCGGCGGCGGCTCAGGCAGGGACATGGATTTCTTCCCGCATTTTTTCGGCAAGCCCGTTGCGATAGAAAAGATTGTAGGTATCGAACGGGATGATCTTCTTGTCCGGCGTCACGAAGTGGATGCAGGAGCGCTTCACCGTGCCGACGCAGAAATTGTACTTGTCGAGGAACTGCACAATTACGATGCGGAACACCTTGTCGTAACCGAGATCGTCCGGCACCTCGACCTGCGGTAGGCAGCACAGCAGGTCACCCAGCACCGTTTTCGTTCGTTCGCCCGATGACGCGAGCGACAGCAGGTCGAACAGCCGGTCCTTCAGCGCCGGATATTTCTCGAAGCTGATAGTGTTCGGCGCCGCCGCCAGCAGATCGGCCTTCGGGATCAGCTTGGTGATCGGCGTCACCTCGGCGCCGTTGCGGAGGCCATAGGCGATGGCAATTGAGTCCGGGTTGCAGGGCAGTGGGATGATGTCGTCGCCGTCGAACACTTCGCCCGCTTGGGTCGCGATCGCGCGGCGGATGTCGGTGAGCAGAGCGCGGTCGGTGTTCTTGTCAAAATTCTCGTTGCGTCCGGCATCCTGCACCGGCTGGAAGGTGATGCCGCGCACGCATTTCCACGACAGCGCATGGCGCACGATGGCGCCGATCTCGCAGTCGTTAACGCCTTTCTTCACCACCACGACGAGGGTGGTGGAGACGCCGAACTCCTCCAGATTGGCGAGCGCCTGGGCGCGCACCTTGCGCAGGTCGGCGCCGCGGATGTTCTCCAGCGCCTCGCGCTTCAGCGAATCGAACTGCAAATAGACCTCGAAACCGGGCTTGAGTTTCGCCAGCTCTGCCACGAAGGCACGGTCGGTCGCGATACGGATGCCGTTTGTGTTCAGCATGACGTGGCGCACCGGTTTCGACTTCGCGAGCTTCAGGATCTCCAGGATCTCAGGATGGATGGTCGGTTCGCCGCCGCTGATCTGCACCAGATCGGGGAAGCCTTCGCTCGCGACCAAGGTATCGAGCATGCCCTCGATGGTCTTGAGCGATTTGTTGACTGCCCGTTGCGGCGACGACACGGCGAAGCAGACGGGGCAGGTAAGGTTGCACTCGTCGTTCACCTCGATCAGCGCGAGGCAGGAATGCTGCTCGTGATCCGGGCACAGCCCGCAATCGTAAGGACAGCCGTAGTGCGTGCGGCTCTGGAATTTGAGCGGGAGATCGCCGGGCTTCTGGAAATCCTTGCAGCTTCGGTAATAGGCGGCATCGGTCGCGATCAACGTCTTCATCGCGCCATGTTCGTGACAGCGCTTCAGGTAGAAGACGTTGTCGCCTTCGATCACGATCTTGGCCGGCACCAGTGTCAGGCAGGTTTCGCACAGCGAGCGCGTCTCGCCGTAGAAGGTGTAATCCTTAGACGGCCGCACGAAGCTCATGGTTGGTCCTCATCATGAACAGGCTATAGCCGAGCATCGCCAGGCAAATGAGATGAAAAATATTGAGCGGCCCAAGGACAGTCGGATACGGCTTTAAGAATTCCCAGACAAAACGCTGTGCGGCGTACCAGCCCACAAACAGGTAGAAGCCGTTCCGCAGCACGAACGCATTCTGCCGCGCGATCGCGAACAGGTATACGGCCAAAAACGACATCATCGCCAAGGATTCGTAAAGCTGGACCGGATGGCGCCTTATGCCGTCGCCGAAATCGACGCCCCAGGGCAGCGCGGTCGGCGAGCCATAGGTGTAATCCGGCAGGCCTGCGAAGAAGCAGCCCCAGCGTCCAACTGCGATACCGATCGCGAGCGGCGCCACGAACTGCGCACCGGTCGAACCGCGGATGCCGCGCGCCAACTTGTAGAGTTCGACCGCGATGACGCCGCCGGCGATCGCGCCCGCGATGGAGTGGCCGATCTGCCAGAAATGCGCGAGCACCATGTTGAAGCTGCCGAACGCGAGCGCGCCAGCGATCGCACCGAGTGACAGCGCGATGAAATAGCCGGGATCGCGCATCGGCGTGCGTTGCGTCTTCAGCCAGCCTTTGCGCGAGACGAAGCGCGCCATCAAGAATGCGGACAGCCACGCGAGAATGTCGAAGACGGAATGAATGAACATGCGCCCCTCGCCGGCGAGCCTGTCACTCGGTGTACGCGAGTGGCAAGCAGCGGCATCTGCAAACAAATCTTAAGACACCGAAGCAGCGTTCATCATTGTGGCAATCAAGGCGTTGCATTTGTGCCGACTGCGGCGAGATTGCGTGCTGTCGACCGTTGCATGCTCTTCACAAAGTTTGCAGGCGCGATACACTTTGATTCGCAAATCGCACATGCCCGTCACATGAGTGTGGCGAAAAGGGGCTGGCGAAGATTGATCGAGGAAACGTCCGCGAACGATAGCTTACGCGCCGCAAACGGCGCGAATGAGGGATTTCGCGTGGGTTTTTCCAGCATTTGCGCTGCGGCGGTCGGGAACCGAAGAGTTCCATTAGCGGTTATTTCATTCGGTGATGAGAGACTGATCCGCAGCATATTTCCAGTGTGGGGGTCCACCATCTTGTAAGCCCGAAAGCGCCACCCCAGATTCTCCTGAAGGAGGGCGCCGGACGGATTGGAGTCGGCGAGCATGAGCAACCTGGACGTCTTCGACATCTTCACCCGCGACTATGCGCGCGAGCGGTTCGAAACGATGTCTCTCCGTGACTGGTTGTTGGCCGCAAGAGACGACAAAATGTACTACGCGAGCCCCGCCGAGCGGATGGTGGCCGCGATCGGAGAACCGGAGCTTGTCGATACGGCCCAGGACGCACGTCTGGGCCGTTTGTTTTTCAACCGCACGATCCGCCGCTATAAAGCCTTCGAAGGCTTCTATGGCATGGAAGACACCGTCGAGCGCATCGTCGGCTACTTCAAGCATGCGGCGCAGGGCCTCGAAGAGAAGCGCCAGATCCTTTACCTGCTCGGCCCGGTTGGCGGTGGCAAGTCTTCGCTTGCCGAACGGCTGAAGGATTTGATGGAAAAGAACCCCATCTATGTCCTTAAGGCGGGCAATGATCTTTCGCCGGTATTCGAATCACCGCTCGGTCTTTTCCGCTCTGCGGAGCTGATGGATCTGCTGGCCGACAAGTACGGCGTCGAGAAACATCGCCTCACCGGCATCATGAGTCCGTGGGCGGTGAAGAGGCTGGACGAGTTCGGCGGCGACATCTCCAAATTCGAAGTCGTACGGCTCTATCCGTCGAAGCTGCGCCAGCTCGCGATCGCCAAGACCGAGCCGGGCGACGAGAACAACCAGGACATCTCCTCGCTGGTCGGCAAGGTCGATATCCGTAAGCTGGAGCATTTCAGCCAGAACGATGCCGACGCCTACTCGTTCTCCGGCGGGTTGTGCCGTGCGAACCAGGGCCTGCTCGAGTTCGTGGAAATGTTCAAGGCGCCGATCAAGGTGCTGCACCCGCTGCTGACCGCGACGCAGGAAGGCAACTACGTCGGCACCGAAACGCTCGGTCCCATTCCGTTCAACGGCACCGTGCTCGCCCACTCCAACGAGGCGGAATGGACGGTGTTCAAGGCCAACCGCAACAACGAGGCATTCCTCGACCGCATATGCGTCGTGACCGTGCCGTATTCGCTGCGCGTGACGGAAGAGACTGCGATCTATCGCAAGCTGCTTGCCGGCAGCAACCTTTCGGAAGCCAACACCGCGCCGGAGACGCTGGAGATGCTTGCGAAATTCTGCGTGATGACGCGGCTGAAGGAGCACGAGAACTCCAATCTTACCTCCAAGATGCGGGTCTATGACGGCGAAAAGCTGAAGGACACCGATCCGAAGGCGAAGACGCTGCAGGAGTACAAGGACACGGCCGGCATGGACGAAGGGATGACCGGCATCTCGACCCGCTTTGCCTACAAGACGCTGTCGGAGACGTTTAACTACGACCACACCGAAGTCGCGGCCGATCCGGTGCACATGATGTATGTGCTGGAGCAGGCGATCAAACGCGAGCAATACGCCGACGAGATCGAGAAGAAATATCTCGAGTTCATCAAGGCGGAGCTGGCGCCGCGCTATGCCGAGTTCATCGGCAAGGAGATCCAGAAGGCCTATCTGGAGAGCTATGGCGAGTACGGCCAGAACCTGTTCGACCGCTATATCGCCTATGCCGATGCGTGGATCGAGGACCAGGATTTCAAGGACGCCGACACCGGTCAGCTGCTCGACCGCGCCGCGCTCGACAACGAGTTGTCGAAAATCGAAAAGCCGGCCGGCATCGCGAACCCGAAGGACTTCCGCAACGAGGTCGTGAAATTCGCGCTGCGCTATCGTGCCCAGCACGACGGGCAGAACCCGGCATGGACCGCATACGAGAAGATCCGCAGCGTGATCGAAAAGCGCATGTTCACCCAGGTCGAAGACCTGCTGCCGGTCATCAGCTTCGAATCCAAGAAGGACAGCGACACCGAGACCAAGCACAACGAGTTCGTGAAGCGCATGCTCGCGCGCGGCTACACCTCGCGCCAGGTGCGCCGGCTGGTGGAGTGGTACATGCGCGTGAACAAGGCGGGGTGAAAACGGTAAGTTGGGTTCCGGCTCGCACTCGCTTCGCTCGCTGGCCGGGATGACAGGTTTTATCGAATGACCCAATTCATCGATCGCCGTCTCAACCCCAAGGGCAAGAGCCTTGGTAACCGCCAGCGTTTTTTGCGGCGCGCGCGCACCCAGATTCGCGAGGCGGTGCAGAAATCGCTGAAGGACGCGAGCGTCGCCGACCTCGACAAAGGCCGCAAGATCAAGGTTTCGACCAAAGGCACCGCGGAGCCGCGCTTCCGGCTCGATCCGCGCAAGGGCGGCGAGCACGATTTCGTGCTGCCGGGCAACAAGGAGTTCATGCCCGGCGACGAGATCAAGAAGCCGCAATCGGGTGACGGGGGTGCAGGTGGCAAACAGGCATCCGACAGCGGCGAAGGCGAGGACGATTTCGAGTTCACGATGACGCAGGACGAGATCCTCGACATCTTCTTCGAGGATCTCGAATTGCCCAATCTGATCCGCACCACGCTCAAGGAGACGCCGGTCAAGCAGTGGAAACGGGCCGGCATCACGACAGCGGGCTCGCCGACCCAGATCAACCTCGTGCGCACGATGCGCAATTCCTATGGCCGCCGCCTCGCGCTGCACCGGCCGAAGCTGTCCGACATCGAACGAATGGAAGCCGACCTCGAAGCGCTGGAGCAGCAGCCGGAAAGCGAAAGCGTGCGCGCGGAGATCGCCGCGCTCAAAGAGCGGCTCGCTAAAGCCAACGCAAAGCGCAAATGGGTGGCATTCGTCGATCCGATCGATGTGCGCTTCAACTCCTTTACCGAGCAGCCGGTGCCGACCAGCCAGGCGGTGATGTTCTGTCTGATGGACGTGTCGGGTTCGATGGGCGAACGGGAGAAGGACCTCGCCAAGCGCTTCTACATGCTGCTGCACCTGTTCCTGAAGCGGCGCTACAAGAAGGTGGATGTCGTCTTTATCCGCCATACCCACGATGCGCAGGAGGTGGACGAGCAGGAGTTCTTCTATTCGCGCCAAAGCGGCGGCACCATCGTCTCGACCGCGCTCGACAAGATGCTGGAGATCCAGAAAGAGCGTTACGCCACCGCCGACTGGAACATCTATGCGGCGCAGGCGAGCGACGGCTACACCCAGAGCGGCGACGCGCGTCATTGCGTCGATCTGTTGAACGAGCAGGTGATGCCGCTCTGCCAGTACTATGCCTATATCGAGATCCTCGACGAACGCGAGATGGAGGTGTTCGCCAGCGAGGATTCCGGCGCCGAACTGTGGCGCGCCTATCGCACCGTCGCCGAACAATGGTCGAACTTCGCCACCAAGCGCATCTCACGGCCCGCGGATATTTTTCCGGTCTTCCACGAACTGTTCAAAAAGACGGAGAGCGCTTGATGGCTTTGTTCCCTTCACCCCTCCACGCGCGAAGCGTGCTGGAGGGGTCGCGGCGAAGCCGCGGGGGAGGACCTTGCGCGGCAGCGCCGCGCTCGTTGGACCGCTTCGCAACGTACCTTGAACGGCGAGCAGGAAGCGCTTGCGCGCTAGAGGTCCTCCCCCCTCGCTTCGCTCAGACCCCTCCAACGCAGTTGGAGGGGTGAGGAAAGAAGATGACCCCACTCTTCACCGAATCCGAATGGGATTTCGCCACCCTCGACCGGACCTACAAGGCGATCGAGGATATCGCGCTCAACGATCTGAAGCTCGACGTTTATCCCAACCAGATCGAGATCATCTCGTCGGAGCAGATGCTCGACGCCTATTCGTCGCTCGCGATGCCGCTGATGTACAACCATTGGAGCTTCGGCAAGCTGTTTGCGCGCGAGGAGGGGATGTATCGCGCCGGCTATTCCGGGCTCGCCTACGAGATCGTGATCAATTCGAGCCCGTGCATCTCCTACTGCCTCGAAGAGAACACGATGACGATGCAGGCGCTGGTGATGGCGCATGCCGCGTTCGGGCATAACCATTTCTTCAAGAACAACTACCTGTTCCGGCAATGGACCAACGCCGAGGGTATCCTCGACTATCTATCCTTCGCCAAGAAGTACGTCTCCGCCTGCGAGGAGAGATACGGCCGCGACGAAGTGGAAGCGGTCCTCGATTCAGCACATGCGCTGATGGACCAGGGTGTGTTCCGCTACCGCCGTCCGCCGCGGCCGTCGCGCGAGCGCGCGCTGGAGAAGATGCGTGCGCGGCAAAGCTATGAGGAGCAGGCCTACAACGAATTGTGGCGGACGCTGCCGGCCGCGGCCCAGCCGCCTGCGTCGTCTCCCGCGCTCGATCCGGAAGACGAGTTCGGCGGCGACGATCCGAAGCTCCCGGAAGAAAACCTCTTGTACTTCCTTGAGAAGAACGCGCCGGAGCTGCGTCCCTGGCAGCGCGAGATGCTGCGCATCGTGCGTAATCTCGGCCAGTACTTCTATCCGCAGCGCCAGCTCAAGGTGATGAACGAAGGCTGCGCCACCTTCGTGCACTACACGATCCTGAACCTGATGTACGACCGCGGCCTCATCACCGAAAGCTCGCTGCTCGAGTTCCTGCACAGCCACACGTCGGTGATCTTCCAGCCGGGCTTCGACGACCGGCGCTATTACGGCCTCAATCCCTATGCGCTGGGCTTCGCGATGATGAGCGACATCCGCCGGATCTGCGAGGAGCCGACCGCGGAAGATCGCGACTGGTTTCCGCATCTCGCCGGCAGCGGCGACTGGATGGCGGCACTGAAAGACGGCTGGGCGAACTATCGCGACGAGAGCTTCATCGAACAATTTCTGTCGCCGAAGGTGATCCGCGACATGCGGTTGTTCGGCCTGTTCGACAAAGCCGATGCCGGCACCTACAAGGTCGCCTCAATCCACAACGAAGGCGGCTATCGCGCCGTGCGGCGGGCGCTGGCCCAGCAGCACGATGTCGGGATCGCCGATCCGAACATCCAGGTGACAGGTGCGGATCTGAAGGGCAATCGCACCCTTCATCTGAAACACTTCATGCACCGCAACGTGCCGCTGCACGAGAAGACCCGCGATTCCGTCCTCGCGCATGTCGAGCGGCTCTGGGGACACGACGTCAAGCTGGAAGCCGTGTCCTCAGAGTAACGGCCGGTTTACCATCACGTGGACCGGCCTGCCGTCACCACGACGGTTTCGATCGTGGAAATGGGCGCTTTCGCGAGCTGCTGCGGCGCGACGGTGCTGGACGGGCCGAAGCTCGACACCGTGGCGACCAGAAGAAACGCGGCGCCGGCCACGATCGCACCGTAGAAGGCGCTCGAGCCATACACTTCGGTGGTCATCGGATTGTCCGTATGCGTCATGTTACCTCTCCATCATGCTCCGGGGACCGTTGAGAATCCCCGAACACGCAGAAAATGGGGAGCATTGCGCAGTTCTCAATACCGTCAGTCAGGCCGAAACGATGGGCTTGCTATGCGCGCAGCAGCGACCAACTTACTTGAAAATCGTATCGATTTGCTTACCTCGGCAGGAGGGGCTTTGCTTGACCGGCAATAGCGCCAATCTTAGGTTGGCTTCGCCCTCGATAGAGAACAGCGGAGCAATTGGTGAACGTTTTCAAGCGCCTCGGTGCCCTGGCCCGCGGAAGAGAGCCGGGGTCCAAAGGTAAGGATCAGGCGAAATCAGAAAATCAGCAAATCTCCAAGAAACAGGAAGTCGTCGTCAGGTTGGCGAAAGATGATATAAAGGCTTTGGCTTCAGCGATTACAGACTCGATCCATGAGAAGTTCCGCAGCCCCGTATTTCAATTCGAGGTCATGTACCGACTGCAATATTCCCAAGACAGTGCAGCATACGTTGCTGAGAATATGCATTCCGCATTCAAACTATCAGGAAAAGAAAATCATCTGCGGTATGTTCTGCGCAAAGTAGGTAGCGGGCTGATCCTGGAATTCGGCGTCTTCCAAGGGAAAAGCATAAACCTTATCGCAGACATTCTACCGGATCGGCAAATACATGGCTTCGACAGCTTCGAAGGCCTTCCCGAGGCATGGACCGGCTATAATATGGCGGCCGCCACTTTTAATCGCAAAGGAGAGCTGCCGACGGTGAAGAAGAATGTCGCTTTGCACAAGGGCTTGTTTAGCGAAACGTTGGCACCGTTTCTTGCAAAGCACCCCGATGATGTTGCGTTCATCCACATCGATTGCGATTTGTACTCATCGACCAAGATCGTTCTTGACGCCCTCGCGCATCGCATAAAACCCGGCACGGTGATCGCGTTCGACGAGTATCATAACTATCCCCAATGGCGCGATCACGAGCACAAAGCATTTACGGAATTTTGCAAGTCCTACGGAGTGGCATACGACTATATCTCGTACACCTATCTTCAGGCTGCGGTGCAGATCAAGACGATCAGCGTAACCGCTACCTGAGCGGCAGAGCTGTTCAAGCCTGCGTTCTGCTCGTGTTCTCAGATCGATTGGGCCTCTGCGACTCCAGCCAACCGATGTCCAAAGGCTTGAGCTCGAAAGTTTTCTGGTAGAAAAGGTTGCCGTACAGTTGAGTGCGCTGAAATTTCTTATGATCGTAGTTCAGTTTGACTGCATGTAACGAACGGTCATGCGCTTCGAACATCAGCAACGAGTTATTCGCCGCCACGCGTTTCACGGACTCGCACCAACTCCACGGCACCCAGCATCG
>DASXDS010000004.1:0-1755 GCA_036490455.1 Rhizomicrobium sp. | reverse complement strand
CGCGGTGATCGCAAGCTCGCTCGGCTTCGGCGAAACCTCGCCGGCGGCCGCAATCGCCGCCATCAGCCAGGGCCAGGACCTCAAGATCGTCAATATCGGCACCCGCTCGCTCGCCGACAACGTCATCATCGTGATGCCGGGTTCGCCGATCAAATCGGTCAAGGACCTCAAGGGCAAGAAATTCGCCATCAGCAATCCGAAGTCGCTCGGCGAGATGACGATTGTGGCGGCGGCCGAACAGGTCGGGCTTAAGCCGGCCGACGTTCAACGCGTCGCGCTCGGGAATCTGTCCGGCGCTTTGACCGCGCTTGAAAATCACGTGGTCGATGCCACAAGCATTCCGGGCATCCTGTTCATGATGCGCGGTGGCGAGAGCAAATACCACGTCATCATGGGCCCGACCGAATTGCCGTTGCTGCCGCCCGCAGCCGGCATCGCCTCGACCGATCTGATCAAAAACCATCCCGACAAACTGCGCGCCATCCTCGTCGCGCGGCGCGAGGCGGTGCAGTTCATCGACCAGCACACCGACGACGCCAGCAAGGTTCTGGAGAAGGTGTACGCGCCGCTGCCGCCCAAGGACGTCAGCACCATGATGCACCAGCTGGTCGCAGCGAAGTTTTACAGCGAGGGCCGGATCGAGATGCCACTTTTGCAAACCACGGCGCACGTCATGCGCCTCGTCGGCATGCTCGACAAGGACGTCGATCTGACGAAGATGATCGATCCTTCGTTCCTGCCGGCCGACCTGCAGAAGTGAGCGTGTCATCGATGCCTGGCGAAGTTCATGCGCGGATCGACAATGTCACGCGGGTTTACGCGGGCGCCGGCGGCCAACCGCCGGTGCATGCGCTGGGCCCGATCGATCTCGACCTGCGCAAGGGTGAGTTCTTTGCCGTGGTCGGGCCGTCCGGTTGCGGCAAGTCGACCTTTCTCGAAGTGCTCGCCGGCCTGCAGACGCCCAGCGCCGGTACTGTCACGTTCGAAGGCAAGCCGATTCATGGCGAAGTCGCGGATGGCATCGGCGTCGTGTTTCAGGAAGACGCGAGCTTCCCCTGGCTGACGGTGTGGGACAACGCCGCATTCGGACTGCGGCGGAGCGGGGTTGCCGCGCTGGAAATCCGCCGCCGCGTCGACGATGCACTTGCCTTCATGGGACTGAAGGACTTTGCCAAGGCCTACCCGTCGCAATTGTCCGGCGGCATGCGGCAGCGCGTCTGCATCGCGCGCACGCTGGTGCTGCAGCCACGCCTCATTCTGCTCGACGAGCCATTCGGCGCGCTCGATGCGCAGACGCGGCTTTTGATGGGTGACGAAGTCTTGCGGCTGTGGCGGCGCACCGGCGCGACGGTGCTGCTGATCACGCATGCGCTCGACGAAGCCGCCATGTTGTCCGATCGGGTCGGCGCCATGTCGGCGCGGCCCGGCCGCTTCATCGTGATCATCGAAACCGGCTGGCCGCGCGAGCGCGACTCGACTGTCGTCGGCAATACGGCCTTCGGCGAAATCACCGGCCGACTGTGGGAGCGCCTGCGCGGCGAATCGCTCAAGGCGCTCGGTCATTCAGGCCAAGGCGCGCTGGCTGCGGAATGAGCCGCGTCGGCCTGATCCGCCTCGTCGTGATCGTCGTGGCGGTCGGCGCGCTCGAGCTCGCCTGCCGTCTCGGCCTTATCAACCACAACGTCATCATTCCGCCGTCCGAAATGGCGAGCGCGCTGTGGACGCTGCTCGCCTCGGGGGCGCTCAACGCCGAGA
>DASXDS010000048.1:0-74012 GCA_036490455.1 Rhizomicrobium sp. | reverse complement strand
ATCGCGGGCCACGGCTACAACCTCACGATCGCCGATGCGACGGTCGCCTCCGGCGCCGCCATGACGGTCAACGGCCTGCAGCTGGGCGCAGGCGACAGCCTGACCTTCGACGGCAGCGCCGATACGACCGGCGGCACGCTCACCCTCGACGGCGGCGCAGGCGACGACATGCTCACCGGCGGTCATGGCGCCGACACCATCCGCGGCGGCGCAGGCACCAACGTCCTGACCGGCGGCGGCGGAGCCGACCTCCTGATCGGCACCGGCACCGACACCTTCGTGTACAATGGGGTGTCGGACTCCACGAGCCTCGGTCACGACACAGTGAGAGGGTTCGATGCCGCCAGCGACACCTTCAAGCTCACCGGCATCACGGTGAATGCGATCGACGCGGCGGTGACGACGGGGATGCTCAATGCCGGCGGCATGAACCCGGCCAACTTCGACCTCAACCTCGCCAGTGCGATCGGCGCGTCCCAGCTCCACGCCCACGATGCCGTGCTGTTCACACCCGACCGCGGCACGCTGGCAGGCCACACCTTCCTGATCGTCGACGCCAACGGCACAGCCGGCTACCAGGCCGGCCAGGACTATGTCATCGACATCACCGGCGCCACCAACCTCGGCAGCCTCTCGACGACAAACTTCTCAAGCTGAAAACGAAACGCGTCAGCCTGTGCGGCGTGACGGGCGAGGCGGAACGCTTTCGTGCAAGCGACGCCTGCGGCTACATCTGCATTGCCTGGTGCATGGGCATCAGGTTGTGGTTGAGATGTCCCATGATCCAGACCGAGCCGAAGACCACCAGGCCGACAATCAGCAACCCGAACGCAAGCGCGAGCACGTTGTTGGTGTTGTCGGGAGCGGTTGTCAGGTGCAGGAAGAAGACCAGGTGGATTCCCATTTGCGCGATGGCGAGCGCGGCAAGAGCGACCGGAATTCCCGGCCCGTAGATGAGATCGGTTTTTGCGACCCAGAAGGACGCGACGGTCAGCAGGACGGCAAGACCGAGACCCAGCAGATATGTCCCCAGTTTTGCGTCGCGCTCGTCGCTCGCGCCGCCCTGGTCGTCGTCTTCGTCGTCGAGCACGTGTTGATCCGCGATTGTCATAACCGTGTCCCCACCAGGTAAACGAGCGAGAAGATTGCCACCCAGACGATATCCAGAAAGTGCCAGAACATGCTGAAGCAGAGAAAGCGCCGGCGGATGTCGGGGCGGAATCCCTTGGCCAGGAACTGCGCCATCATGGTCCCGAGCCACAGCAAGCCCACCGTTATGTGGATGCCATGGCAGCCGACCACCGAGAAGAACCCGGTGAGAAAGCCGCTCCGCGACGGGCCGTTGCCGGCGGCTATCAGCGTGTGAAACTCCGACAGCTCCAGCAACAGGAACGCGAGACCGAACGCTCCCGTGGCGGCCAACGCCACTTGTGTGAGCAGCAGATTTCGCCGCGCCACGGCGATGGTCGCCAGTCCGCAGAAAAAGCTGGAGACCAGCAGGCAGGCGGTCTCCCAGGCAACGCGGTCCAGATCGTAAATTTGGCGGGCATTCGGGCCGCCTGCTGTCGCATCGGCGAGCACCGCGTACGCCGCAAACAGACAGGCGAAGATGACGATGTCCGAAAGCAGAAAGAGCCAGAAGCCGTAGCCCACTACCACACGCTTGGTGGCCGGGCCGCCGCCGCCATGCCCGCGCGCGAGGTTGGGTTCGCGCCGGCCGAGACGATAGGGATCGCTCGCGGGGGTTTCGACGGTGCTCATGCGGCTTCCCTCGCCAGTGCCTGCTGCCGCGCCGCGCGATTGGCGCGATCGATGCGCGCGACCTCGTCGGGCGAGATTCTGTATTCGGGCACGTCGCGCCATGCGAACACAACGAAGGTGGCATAGGCACCGATGAGGCCGACGATCGCGAGCCACCAGATGTACCAGATGAGCGCAAAGCCGATGATCGTGGCGAAGAAGGCGCAAACGAACCCCGTCATGCTGTTGCGTGGCATCGCAATCGCTTCGTAGCTGGGCTCCTGACCGAGTTGCTCCGCTGCACGGGCACGCTGCTTCACGTCCCAGTAGGCTTCGGCATCCTGGACCTGAGGCAGAACGGCAAAGTTGAACACCGGCGGCGGCGAGGACGTCGCCCATTCGAGCGAACGGCCATCCCACGGATCGCCGGTGGTGTCGCGCAGCTTGTCCCGGTTCTTGATGCTGACAACGATCTGCGTGATCTGGCAGGCAGCGCCGATGATCAGGATCAGCACACCGGCGACTGAGACCAGCAGCCAGGGCCGCCATTCCGGAACGTCGTAGTGCTGCAAGCGGCGCGTCATGCCGAGCAAGCCGGTCACATAGAGCGGCACGAAGGTGACGTAGAACCCCGCGAGCGCAAGCCAGAAACCCGCCTTCCCCCGACCCTCGTCCAGACGGAAGCCGAAGGCCTTGGGCCACCAATAGGTGATGCCGGCGAACACGCCGAAGATCACGCCGCCCACGATGACGTGATGGAAATGGGCAACGAGAAACATGCTGTTATGCAGGAGGAAATCGGCCGGCGGGATGGCGAGAAGTACGCCGGTGAGACCGCCGGTGATGAACGTCGTCATGAAGCCGATCGACCACAGCATGGGCGTCGCGAAGCGTATGCGCCCGCCGTACATCGTGAACAGCCAGTTGTAGATCTTCACACCCGTCCCGACGGCGATGATGCTGGAGGCTATGCCGAACACGGCATTCACATCCGAGCCGGCACCCATGGTGAAGAAGTGATGCAGCCACACGCAAAACGAAACGATGCAGATGAACAGCGTGGCGGCAACCATCGAGCGATAGCCGAACAACGGCTTGGAGGAGAACGTGGGCACGACCTCCGAGAAGATGCCGAAGGCCGGCAGGACGAGGATGTACACCTCCGGATGCGCCCAGCACCAGATAAGGTTCACGAACATCATCGGATTGCCGCCCGCCTCATTCGTGAAGAAGTGAAAGCCGAGATAGCGGTCGAGCGTGAGCATGGCGAGGGTTGCAGTGAGCACGGGAAACGCCGCGATGATCAGCATGCAGGAGGCAAGCGACGTCCAGCAGAACATCGGCATGCGCAGATAGGTCATGCCCGGCGCGCGCATCTTCAGGATCGTGGTGACGAAATTGACGCCTGTGAGCAGCGTTCCGATGCCGGAGATCTGCACAGCCCAGAGATAGTAATCGACGCCCACGCCGGGCGAATAGACCGTTTCGGACAGTGGCGGATAGGGCAGCCAGCCGACCCGGGCGAACTCGCCCACGACGAGCGAGATGTTGATGAGCAGCGCCCCGGTTGCGGTCAGCCAGAAGCTGACCGAATTGAGCGTCGGGAACGCCACGTCGCGCACGCCAAGCTGCAACGGGATCACGAAGTTCATCAGGCCGATGATCAGCGGCATGGCGCCAAACAGGATCATCAAGGTGCCGTGCGCCGAAAATATCTGGTCGTAGTGCTCGGCCGGAAGATAGCCTTGGGAATTAAAGGCAAGCGCCTGCTGCGACCGCATCATGATCGCGTCGATGAAACCGCGCAGCAGCATCAGGAGACCGAGCAGCACATACATGATGCCGATGTGCTTGTGATCGACGCTGGTGATCCACTCGTTCCACAGATACGGCGCCCAGCCTCTGACAACGACCCAAACGAGAACGCCAAGCAGGACGAGCATCACAACCGCGCCGGCCATCAGGGGGATCGGCTGATCGAAGGGGATCGCGTTCCAGGTGAGTCTTCCGAACATCACTGCGTCCCCGCCCGTTGCATCAGCATGCCATGTCCGGTGGAACTGGCCCGTGTGCTTGCAGGCCCTGCGCCCGGGCCGAGTTGACGCGACACAATCGCGTCGAAGATTTTAGGGTCGATGCCGCGATAAGTGTAGGGCGCAGGCACGACGCCCTGCTTGAGCAGAGCGGCGGCAGCGGCGCGATCCAGCGCTGTGCCGTGCACACCGCCATACCAGCGGTCGAATTGATCGACAGGTACCGCGACGGCGTCGAATTTCATGTTGGGAAATCCGTCGCCGCTGAACTGGGCGGAGAGGCCAAGGTAGGTGCCAGGCTTGTCGGCTTGCAGGTTGAGCTGGGTCACCATGCCGTTCATTGCGTAGATCATGCTGCCGAACCGCGGCACGAAAAACGCATTGAACACGGAGCCGGAGGTGATGCGGAAATGCAGTGGCCGGCCGACGGGAACGACGAGGCGATTCACGCTCGCGACCTTCTGGCCGGGATAGATGAACAGCCACTTCCAGTCGAACGCGATGGCTTCGATCTCGAGAGGCTTCGCGGTCGAGGAGAGCGGCTGCGCCGGATCGAGTTTCTGGCTGCCGATCCAGATCACGCCGCCAAGAAAGAAGATCACCAGGGTCGGTATCGACCAGACGATGAGCTCTATTTTTCCCGAGTAGGTGAAATCCGGCCGATAGACGGCACGGGTGTTGGATGCCCGGTACCACCACGCAAACGCCAGCGTCGCGAGCATCGTCGGAACGACGATCGCAAGCATGATGACGACGGCGTCGATCAGAACGGTGCTGTCGCCGGCACCTACCGGGCCGACCGGATCGAGAATTGGATCGGCGTGCACGCCCGACGGTGCGAGCGCAAGGGCAAGGCACCAAGCGAAAGCGGCACAATGAGCACGAGCGGTCCGGATCATGACTAGACCCTGCACCCTGCCGCGCACAACTGCCAGCCGCCAAGTGAGGCAGGCGAGCAGCAGCGCGGCGAAAAGCGCGAACAGATAGAAAATCGCGAATCCGAAAAGGCGCATGGCATCGCGCCTCTTATCGACCTGCTGGACTCACATCTGGAGTTGTACG
The DNA here is from genome assembly GCA_036490455.1 of Rhizomicrobium sp. GTDB lineage: Bacteria > Pseudomonadota > Alphaproteobacteria > Micropepsales > Micropepsaceae > Rhizomicrobium. The sequence continues at coordinate 69,177 of DASXDS010000048.1, read as the reverse complement.
CAGACAGCGGTTGACCGCGTCATATGAACGATGTTCATATAGTTTCACAAGTATTTCCCTCCTTGCGGGAAGCGGGCGGTATGCCGCTGCAGATGATCTTCGCCTATCAGGAATGGCCGTATCGCCAGACCTTCAAATTCGCGCGTGAGACGCGGGAGGCGGCGCCGAACTTCGTCGTGCACGTCAGCGACGGCGAGCACATCGGGCGCGGCGAATGCGGGCTGCAGTCGCTCAAGAACGAAACCGCGCAGGGTGTCGCCGCACAACTGCGCGACATAGCCGACAACATCGCGGTCATGGAAACGCGCGCCGAACTGAATCGGCGGATTCCGGCGCAATCCTCACGCAACGCGGTCGACTGCGCGCTGTGGGATCTGGAATGCAAGCGCAGCGGCAAATCGATCTGGGAACTGACCGGCGTCGCGAAGACCGACAAGATCGAGGTCGATATCACCATCGGCATCAACAGCCTCGAGAAGATGCGCGCCGATGCGGTGGCTGCGGTAATGCGGGGCTACAGCCTTCTGAAACTCAAGGCGGATGCGCACAGCATTGTCGAGAAAGCGGCTGCGATCGCGCAAGCCGTGCCCGGCGCGCGGTTCATCGTCGATGCCAACGAAGCGTGGTCGCTGGACCAACTCAAGACGCTGGCGCCGCAACTCAAGGCGCTGAACGTTGTCCTCATCGAACAACCGTTGCATCACGATGCCGATGCGCCCCTCGCCGGTTACGACAGTCCGGTTCCGCTGTGCGCCGACGAAAGCTGCGCCACTGCGGCCCAGATCGGGATGCTGGCTGAGCGCTACGACTCCGTGAACATCAAGCTCGACAAGACCGGCGGCCTGACCGAAGCGCTGGCGTTGGCCCGCGCCGCACGCGAGCACGGCCTCGGCCTGATGATGGGCAGCAACGGCGGCACCTCGCTCGGCAACGCACCGGCCTATGTGATCGGGACACTGTGCGATTATCGCGATATCGACAGCCATGAACTGCTGTTCGAAGACCGCCGCGGCGGCATGCCGACCCGCAATGGCGAACTCTACGCCTTCGACTCGCGCTTCTGGGGCTGAGCTCTAAGAAGTCTTGCGCCGCCGCGCGCGCAGGATTTCCGTCTTGCCGTCGCGCAGGATCGCCATCTCCTGGACGAACCCTTTGTCGTCATAGGTGACGGCGGTTTCGTACGGTCCCATGCGGTTGAAGAGGCGGCCGTTCTCGTTCATCTGCAATTCGCGCGGGCCGCCGCGCATTCCGGCGATCTCGCTCTTGAGCTTGCCGTTCTCCGCCCAGACCCGCAGCTCCGGCGCGTCTACCCCCGTGACGATGTCGTAACTGCCGGTAAAGCGCTCCAGTTGATCGGGCGGGATCTCCTGCACATGCTTGTCCGGCAGCAGATAGTCCGGCCATTTCTCCATGTCGGCGACACCGGCGAACACCTCCCAATAGAAGATCAGACCGGAGTCCGCGTTGGTCATCACCACCGCGCCATGGCCTTTTTCGACATAGCAGGTGGATTCGCACTGATAGCCGGCGTTCGAGCCGCCATGACCGAAACGGCGGTTCTCGTCCGAGCCGAACAACTCCCAGCCGAGACCAAATTCGCCGTCGCCCTGCCGCGTCATCATCTGCTGCGCGATTTGTTGACTGAGGATGGCATTGGGCTTGCCGAGGAACGCCGCGCGGCAGCCGAGCATGAAACGCGCATAGTCCGCCGCCGTGGTGTAAATCGCGCCCGCGGCGATCGCCGGCACATAGACGAATTTCTCCGGAAGCGGACCATGATCTTCATGGCCCACCGCGGCATTGGCGCGATAGCGCTCGGGCAGCGGCGCTTCGAAAGTCGAGCGCGTCATGCCGAGCGGTTCGAAGATGTTTTCCGTCGCGAGCCGATGGAACATCTTTCCGGTCGCATCCTGCAGCATCTGCTCCACGATCGTGGTCCCGCCACCGGAATAGCGCGTGGCGCCGCCGGGTACCTTGTCGACCGTCACACCGTTGGTGGTGCGCCCGTGCTTGAACACGACGGGACCGGAAAGGATGTCGAGCGGCGTCGGGTGTTTGTCCTCCGGCGGATAGCCGCCGAAACCGTGAATGGTGGTACCGGCACGATGTGACAACAGAAGGCGCAATGTCACGGGATGCTGCCGGGTAAATTCGTTTTCCGGGACTTGCCACGACTTCAGATAGCGGTTCACGTCGGTATCGAGGTCGAACACGCCGCGATCGACCATCTGCAGCGCCAGAACCGCCGCGCACGGTTTGCTGATCGACGCGCCGGAGAACATCGTGTCGGCCTGCACCCGCTGTGGTTTGCCGGCCTCGATCAGGCCGTAACCGGCCGACCAGGCGAGTTCGCCATCCTGCATCACCGCGACGCCGACGCCGGGACAATCGTAAGCCGCCAGTCGCTCGTCGATCGTCCAGCGGATGTTCTCGCCCGCAATGCGCGCAATCGGCAGGATATTGCGGGCAAGCCGTTCGGCGGGCGACAGATCGGCCATGCTGTTTCCTCGCGCCGGTTTCGCGCGCTCGTCACATATAAACACCGTTCATATTAGTGCCGCCAGCCGCGCTGTCAAGAACGCGACGCCTGTCAGAATCCTGTTGAGCCGCGATATAAACACCGTATATTTCATATGGGCGCGGGAGGGATTTGATGGCCGAGGACAGGAGCGAGGACCGGCCGGCCGAACCCAAGCCGACGCTGCTGCAACTTATCCTGTTCGGCTTTCCTTCACTGCCGCATTCCTTCGTGGCGCTGCCACTTAACATCGTGATCCCGGCCTTCTATGCGGCGCACACCTCCGTTTCGCTGCTGCAGATCGCGTCTTTCACCTCGCTCAGCCGCATTCTCGATGCATTTCTCGATCCGACCATCGGCTATCTGTCTGACCGCACGAAAACACCGCTCGGCCGTCGCAAGCCGTGGGTGTTGATGGGCGCGCTGGTCTGCGCGATCTCGATCTTCTTCCTGTTCCAGCCGGCGCCGACCGCGAACTTCATCTATTATGGTGTGTGGTCGTTCCTGCTCTATTTCGGTTTCACCCTGTTCGAGATTCCGCGCAACGCGTGGAGCGCCGAACTCAGCCGCGACTATGCGCAGCGCTCGCGCATCAACGCCTATGTCGCCGCATTCAACATCGTCGGAAGCCTTGTCTTCTGGCTGATGCCGCTGGCTCTGGCGAAATTCACCGGCACCACGGCTATCACCGGCACAGCGCTCAGCGGCATAGCCTTGCTCTACGCAGTGCTGATGCCGGCGGGGATGATTCTGGCGGCGACTTTCGTGCCCTCCGGCCGGCAATTGCAGGACCGGCTGGCAACGGTGAGCGAATTGTTCAAGACGCTGCGGCACAACAAGCCGTTCCTGATCTACAACAGTGCGATGGCGGCTTGGGGTCTCGGCCAGGGCGCCTATCTCTCCGTCATCCTCATCTTTCTTTCCGATTACATGAATATGGGCGCGGCGTTCCCATTCCTGATGATCGTGTTCTTCGGCGTCTCAGCCGCGGCGCTGCCGGTCTGGCAGCGATGGATCCTGCGCTACGGCAAGCATCGCGTATGGGCCACGAGCCTGGTGCTGGACGCCTGCACCCGGCCGCTGATCCTTCTGATTCCGCTGTTCGGCGGCGGCGTTCCGGCGCTGCTCGCTATCAGCTCGATCAGCGCGTTTCTCAACTCTCCGGCGAACATCTGCCCGCCCGCGATCCTTGGCGATGTCGTCGACTACGACCTGATGCAGAGCAATACCAACAAGGCCGGCAATATCTTCGCGTTCAACACGCTTTTGGTGAAGGTGACGATGGCGCTGGGCGCAGGCCTCGCTTTTGTGGTGCTCGACGCCTTCCATTATCACGTCGGCCACGCCAATCCGGCGAGCGCCAATACAGGGCTGTTTCTCGTCTATCTGGTGTTTCCCGCGCTCATGTATTTCGTCACGGCCCGCATCGCGTGGAACTTTCCGATCGACGCCGCCTATCACGCCGTCATTCGCCGGACCATCGAAGAGCGCGCCTTGGTGCAATCGGACGCGCTCCTTCTGGCCCCTTAAATCCACGTCCGGCTTGACCCGCGTCCCGCAATATATACGCTGTTCATATTGAGAAGCAGGGGCACGCGGGGGACCGTCCCGCGCCAGGAGAACGCCATGTATCCCGACGAGACCTCGAACTCCGCGAAACTTTTTCAGCGCGCCGTGAAGGTGATGCCGGGGGGCAATTCGCGGCACACGGTTTATTTCCCGCCCTACCCCGTTTACGCGGCGCGCGCCGAAGGCGCCAAGGTGTGGGACGTCGACGGCGTGGAGCGCCTCGATCTCATCAACAACTACTCTTCCCTGATCCACGGGCACAACCATCCGCGCATCGTGGAGGCGATCGTCAAACAGGCGCATCGCGTGCTTTCCATCTCGTTGCCGACCGAAGAGGAAGTGCGGCTGGCCGAGATGATCACCGCGCGCGTACCCGGCGTGGAACTGATCCGCTTCGGCAACTCCGGCAGCGAAGGCGTTCTGCTCGCGATCAAGGCGGCTCGTGCTTACACAGGCAAGGCGAAGATCGCGAAAGTCGAAGGCGCCTATCATGGCAGCGGCGAGAGCGCGAGTGTGAGTGCGTCGCCCTCGCCTGCATTGTGGGGCGATCCCGACGAACCGGCGACCGTATCGCCGTCGAGCGCGGGACCGGGTGTCGGACAGGACATCGTGGTGCTGCCGATGAATCGGGTGGAGGCTTCGCGCAAGATTCTGCGCAAGCATGCGGCCGATCTCGCAGGCGTCATCATCGACCCGCTGGTGAATGCACTCGGCTACAAGGCGGCGACGCCTGAGTTCGTGCAGATGATCCGCGAGGAGACCGAAGCCTGCGGCGCGCTGTTGCTCTTCGACGAGGTTTACAGCTTCCGCCTCGGCTATCACGGGGCGCAAGGCGTGCTCGGCATCACGCCGGATCTGACGGCGCTGGGCAAGATCATCGGCGGCGGCTTGCCGGTCGGCGCGGTCGGCGGCAAGCGGGAGATCATGGAAGCGGTGTTCGATCCCCGCGCCGGCGCACCGAAGATGAGCCACGGCGGCACATTCAATGCCAATCCGATGACGATGGCGGCGGGTGCGGTCGCGATGGAGTTGTTCGACCAGGCATCGTTCGAGCGGCTCGGCGCGTTGGGCGACCGGTTGCGCAAAGGCCTGCGCGAGGCGCTGAACATCACCCGCTCGCCCGGCACGGTCGGCGGCGCGGCCTCGATGATCTCGCTGTTCCATGCCGAGGCCGAGATCGAAACCTATCGCGACGTGGTCAATTCCATGCGCGGCAATGCCGAAGCGCAATCGCGCGCGGCGCAGTTCTTCCGCTTCATGCTCAACAACGGCGTGCTGATGGGCGCGCCGGGCTTTATCGTGCTGTCGACCGCACTGACCGACGGCGATATCGATTTCGTGCTGGAGAAAGCCGTGCAGGGTCTGCGCGAAATGAATTGAGGGCCGCCATGAAGCCGAGCCATCGCAAGACACCGTCCGGCAAGCTGCGCGCCCGCGGCGCCGGTGTGCCGTTCACCGGAACGCCGGGCGAGAACAACGCGATCACCGATGTCGGCAACGTTGAGGTCGGCTACTGCACCCTGATCGAAGGCGAAGGGGCGCTGGTCGTGGGCAAAGGCCCGATCCGCACCGGCGTAACCGCGATTTTTCCGCATGGCCGCGCCAATCCGAACGCCGCCGCCTACGCCGGCTATTTCAACATGAGCGGCAATGGCGAGATGACCGGCATGGCGCTGGTCGAGGAACGCGGCCGGTTCGACGGGCCGATCACCATCACCAACACCCATTCCTGCGGCCTGGTGCGCGACGTGACGGCGCGATGGCTCTATTCGCAATTGGACAAGAGCCCAAAGGACGACCAGCCGTTCTGGCTTCCGGTCTCCGCCGAAACCTTCGACGGCAATCTGAGCGACGTGAACGGCCATCACGTGAAAGCCGAGCATGTCATCGCGGCGTTCGAGGACGCGCGCGGCGGCGCAATCGAAGAAGGCAGCGTCGGCGGCGGTACCGGCATGCGCTGCTACGAGTTCAAGGGCGGCTCGGGCACGGCCTCCCGCGTGGTGGGTTACGATGGCGCGGACTACCGCGTCGGCGCCTTCGTGCAATCCAATTTCGGCAAACGCCATCTGTTGCACATCGCCGGCATTCCGATCGGCGTGGAGGTCCCGGTGACGTCGCCGCTGGAAGCGGATGACGAGAACGGCTCGATCATCGTCATTGTGGCGACCGATGCGCCGATGATGCCGCATCAACTGCGCCGGATGGCGCGCCGCGCTGCGTTCGGCATCGCGCGTTCGGGCGGCATTGCATCGAACGAATCCGGCGACCTGCTGCTCGCGTTTTCGACTGCGAATCTCGGGCCGGTTTCCACGCACAAGGGACTGGTCACCGCGACTTATCTCGGCGAGGAAGCCATGAGCCGCTTCTACGAAGCCACGATCGAGGCGGTGGACGAGGCGATCATGAACTCCATCTTCGCCAATAAGACGATGATCGGGCGGGACAATCGCGTGGTCCCGGGCCTGCCCATCGCGCGTATCCAGGAGATCTTGAAGCGGCACAAAAGACTGGTCGAAATCGATGGCGCGTAGCGAATCGATTCGGGCGGTCTGCTTGCCAGCGCCAGGTGTGCGGGATAAGCGGGACCCATGAAATCTGCGCCGAAAGCCCGCAAAGCCGCAGCCCAGCTGCGCCGGACCGCGCCGAAGAAGCCCCGCGCCTATCACAAGGGCAACGTCACCGAGGACCTTCTGAAGGCCGCGTCGCGCATCCTGGGGACGGAGCGGGTGGAAGACATTTCGGTGCGCCGGCTGGCGCGCGAAGTGGGTGTCACACCCGCCAATTTCTACAACCATTTCCCGAGCCTCGACGATCTGCTGCTGAACCTGGCGGCCGATGGGTTCGATGCAATCCGGCACGATGCCGAGGCGATCATCGCCAGCCGCAAGAGCCGCCGCGAAGCGCTGTTGCAGCGCAGCTGGCTGTTCGTCGAGTTCGCGATGGCGAACAAACAGCTGTTTCGCGTCATGTTCGGCTATCTGCCGAATTCCGCTTCGCATGACCGCTTTCGGGAGGCGTCGAACGCATCGTTCGGACAACTGGTGTATCTCGTCTACGGCAAGGACATCTTCGATCCGTCCGATCTCGAGGCGACGCATTCGCGCAGCCGCGCCGCCTATGCGGTGTTCGCGCTCGTCTACGGCCTCGCGCGCAACATCATCGAAGAGCAGTTTCAATTCAAAACCGGCAACCGTGCCGAGATCAAACAGTTCGTGGAAGACGCGGTCAGCACGATGCTCGACGGAACGCTGACCAAAGAACTGGCTTCCTGATCGCTACCCGAAAAGAAACGCCCACCCGGAGAAACTCCGGATGGGCGCGAGGCGAAACCGCTTCAGAAATTCTTCTGAATACGGATACCATAGGTGCGGCCGAGGTTCACGTTCTCCACGCCGTCCGAATATTGGAACTGCGGGATGACGCTGTCGAATGCGTTGTTGGCGTAGAGAACGATACGAGTGTCGTCATACAGCACACCGGCATCGATATCGAGCTTGTCGAGATCTTGATAGCGTGTCGTCAGCAGGTTGGAAATGGATGCCGGCAAATAACCGCCATACTCGAGCTTCCAGTTCGCGTCGGCGACGAAGTTCACGCCGGCAGAGATCGGTTTGTTGACGCCCGCGGTGAAGTCCAGAGTCCAGTCGCGGGTGAGCGGAATCTCCTGGCCTACCAGGGACTGACCGTGCGTGGTGCCTTTGTTGATCCGGTCGTTCAGATAGCCGATCGTCGTGCCCAGGTTCAGCCAGTCGTTGGCCTGATACACGGCGCTGAGTTCGGCGCCGTAGGTGCGCGCCTCGCCGACATTCGCGAGATAGTAGAGCCCAATGAAGGCAGGTTCGACAGGATCGGTCTGCGGTTCGACCAGATTGCTCTGCAGCATATAGAACACGTCGCCGTTGATGCCCAACGTGCCGTCGAGCCAGAGCGTCTTCGCGCCGATTTCGTAGTTCGAGTCCTTCTCCGGCTTGAACGACAGGAACTGCGGACTGGACGTCCCCAGGTTGAAGCTGCCCGCCCGGAAACCAGTCGCGTAGGTCGCGTACAGATTGGCATCGTCGTTCAACTTGTATTGCACGGTCACGCTGGGCGCGAGATTGACGTAAGTATCCGCCTGAATATCCGTATACGGAACGAAAATCTGCTCGAACAGCGGCGTGAGATAAGACGTGCCCAGCGCGGTCGCGCCGAAGCCCGGGATCGCGCCTTGCCTGTAAGTGAGGTATTTACGCGTCTGGTCCCAGCGCAGATCGCCAGTGATGCTGAGAGCGTCGGTCAGCTTGTAGGTCGCGGTGCCGAAGCCGGACACCGACATCGAATTGATGCCGCTGCCTGGCGCACCGAACGCATTCCCACCCGATTGCAGCCCGATGTTGGGCACGTTGTAGGGAAACTGGCCATTGGCACCAGCGCCCGGCAGGCCGGGGAATCCCAACGCTGGGGTGCCTTCGCAGCCGCCGTTATAGGACCCGGTGGGATTGCCGGCCATCAGGAAGCTGCACAGCAAATTCGCGTAAGTGAACCCGGGGCCGAAGGCGGGGTTGTTCAGCAGATTGAAATTGATGGTACCCACGAACTCCCGGTCGAAGCGGAAGGTCTCGTCGAAATAGTCGACGCCGGCCATCCAGGTGAGACGCTGGTCGTCCGGCGATTTCCAGATGAGCTGGCCGTAGCCGTTGTGCAACTGCTCATCGCGCAACTGAATCTGCTGGATCATCATCGGATTGGTGGCCGGACTGAAGGCGGTGTGATCCTGGTCTTCCTGCAGATGCAGGACATAGTTGCGATAGGCGCCCTGCAGCTCGAACGTGCCCATCCAGCTTTCGGTGTCGTAATTGATATCCTGCGACAGATAGAACTGCTGCCAGTGTTCCGTGTCCGGAGTATCATGTCGGATCGTATGGAGCGTTTCCGGCGGTTCGACCGGAAGTCCACAACAGTTGACATTGAAGACGCCGCCGATCCCGTTCGGCGCATAGGCGGTGAAAGATGGGCCGTGCACGTCTTCCAGTTCCGCCATCCACAGGAACGACAACTGACTGGTCGGTTCCCACTTCGCGCTCAACCGTCCGCCCAGGTCGCGATGCGCGTCGATGTAGCGGTCGAGCGTGGGATTGAAGAGCTGCCCTTCGTTCTGATTGATCCACCAGCCGGTGGCGCGCAACGCCAGATCGTTGCCGAGCGGGAGGTTGATCGCGCCCTGGATTTCGCTGCGCTCGTAATTGCCGTAGTCGCCGGTCACGTAACCGCTGTTGTCGTCGAGCTTCGGCGTCGCATATACGACGTTGACGACGCCGCCGACGGCGTCGCGGCCGTATAGTCCCGATTGCGGACCGCTCAGCACTTCTACCCGAGCGATGTCGATCTGCGAGCCCAGGTTGCCACGCACGCCGCCGTTGAAAATACCGTTGCGATAGAGACCGAAGTTCGGTTCGGCGTTGATATCCGCCTGATGCACGCCGCGGATGTTGATGAAGGTCTCGAAATTCTCCGAATCGTCGGGCAGCACCGCATTCGGCACCAGCGCGATCACCGATTTCATGTCGGTGTAGCCGAGGTTCTTGATCTGATCGCCCGAGATCGCGGTGATGGTGGCGGGCACGTTGTAGATCAACTCCGAGCGGCGCTCCGCGGTCACAACCACCGTTTCGACGCCGGCGTTCTCCGCAATCGCCGCGCGCGCAGTCAGCAGCGTGGGAAGCGTCACCGTCGCAAGCAGAAATGTCCGGAGAAGAGTCTTAGGCATTGGCTGGCCCCCTAGCCGATCACGGCTTGCGCCGCATCCCTCGATATAAACGTAGTTTACATACGGCTTTTTCGCGATGTCAACACCGTTCATATATGTTGGCATTGTGTTGCAAAGCCTGATCTTTATGCGATTGTGTGCCGATGGAGGCGGCAGTTTTTGGCATGTGGCCAACGCGTGCGGATTCGCGGCGATGAGCGGCCCGCTGATCGTTTCGCGCGCGCAGATCGTGGACGCACTCGCGCAAGTTGACGCCATCGCGGCGATGGAGCGCGCGTTTGCCGCTTACTCGAACGGAGAGGCGGTCGTTCCGCCCGTTGGCGAGATCCTGTTCGCCGATCGCGACGGCGAGGCGCACATCAAATCCGGCTATATCGCGGGCGACGACGTGTTCGTGGTGAAGGTCGCAACCGGCTTCTATCGCAATGCCGACCTCGGTATGCCTGCGAACTCCGGCGTGGTTCTGGCGTTCAGCGCGCGCGACGGCTTGTTGCAGGCGATCCTGCTCGACGAAGGACACCTGACGAATGTCCGCACCGCGGCGGCCGGTGCGATGGCCGCGAAATACCTGGCGCCGGAAACGGTGACCGCCATCGGCGTCCTGGGATCGGGCGTGCAGGCGCGGCTGCAGGCGGAAGCGCTTAAATCCTTCACCCCATGCCGTTCCATCGTGCTGTGGGCGCGGCGCGATGCGGCGGCGGAGGACTGTGCACGCGATCTGCGCGATAGCGGGTTCACGGTCGCGGTTGTGAAATCGCCGCGCGACGTCGCTGCAGCGACGAATCTCCTCGTGACGGCGACGGCATCAAAGGTGCCGCTCCTGGCGCTCGGCGATATCAGGCCCGGCACGCATATCAACGCCGTCGGCGCCGACACAGCGGAAAAGCGCGAACTGCAATCCGATCTGCTCAACGGCGCGGATATCGTGGCAGTCGACAGCCTCGTGCAGAGCCGGGAGCGTGGCGAGTTGCACCATTGTCCGGCAGTGGCGGACCGCGCGGTCGAACTCGGCGCAATCGTAACCGGCCACGCGCCGCGCCGCACGACGCAGCAACAGATCACCATCGCCGATCTGACCGGCGTCGCGGTGCAGGACATCGAAATCGCCAAGGCGGTGTTGGCGGAACTGAAGAAGCGGAACGCATGAGCGAGATCGACACCTTTCTTCTCGAACGCAACCAGTCGCTCCACGAGAACGCGGTCGAGATCAACCTCACCGAAAGCGGCGTCGAACCGTTGACCCTGGCCGGTCTGCTGTCGCCTGAGGAGCTGAACGAACTTCATCGCTTGCGGCTCGGCTACAATTACACCGAAGGTTCGCCGGAGGCGCGCGCCGCGGTCGCGACCTGGTATCCGGGTGCAGCCGCTGAGAACGTGCTGCTCACCGCCGGCGCGGCCGAAGCGAATTTCATCTCGGCATGGGCATTGCTCGGTCAGGATGACGTGCTCGCATTCATGGTGCCGAACTTCATGCAGCTACACGGTCTTGGCCGTTCGCTGGGTGCTGCGGTGCGCACTTTTCCGCTCGATCCGAAGAACAACTGGCAACTCGACCGCGACGCATTCGGCGCGGCCGCGAAGGACGCAAAGCTGATCGCGCTGTGCAATCCCAACAATCCGAGCGGCGCGGTGCTGAGCGAAAGCGACATGGCGGCGATCGCCGAGACTGCGCGCGCCAACGACGCGTGGCTGTTGTGCGACGAGATCTATCGCGGCTCCGAACTCGACGGCCGGGCCGAAACGCCGACCTTCTGGGGGCGCTATGAAAAAACCATCGTCACATCCAGCACTTCGAAATCGCTCGCGCACGCGGGCTTACGCGTCGGCTGGGTCGTGGCGCCGCCGGCCTTCATCTATGAGTGCATGCGCCGGCAGGACTACACCACCATCGGCACCGGGCCGATCAACCAGTTCGTCGCCGCCAAACTTCTCGCACCCGAAAAGCGCAGCGCAATCCTCGAGCGCAGCCGCGCCATCCTGGGCCGCAATCTGGCGATCGTCGACGACTGGATCGCACGCTGGAACGGGCGATTGGCGTACGACCGCCCGGCGGCCGGCGGCATGGTGTTCGTGCGCTACGATTTCAGGATCGGCTCGTCGGAGTTGAGCAAATTGCTTCGCGAAAAGGAAAGCACCTTCGTCGTGGCAGGCGAATGGTTCGGCATGGACGGTCACCTGCGCATCGGCACCGGCGGTCATGCGCACGAACTGGAGGAAGGCCTGAAGCGGATCGACCGCGTGCTCGCGTCTATAGGCTGAACGTCGCGTGACCGTCGCTGACGGCTTTTTCGCCTTTCTCGTTCAGCACCACGAAGTTGACCTCGCCCTGCCCTGCGCCGGCGCCGTACTGCACCGTGATGTTCGTGCCCGGCAACACCATCGCCGCAAAGCGGCCGGATAGGCTTTTCAGACGCCCAGGCGCACCCGGCGCAAAGCGCGCCACCAAGGTTTTCCCTGCCAGCGCCCACAGCGCCGTTCCGTGGACGATAATGTCCGGAAGCCCCGCCTGCAGTGCCACCGCGCGTTCGGTATGGATCGGATTCCAGATATTGGCGCATTCGGTGTAGCGATGCGGAAACCCGCGATCGAGCGTGATCACGGTCTGCTGCATATCCGACATGACCGGCGCGCCGGATGCCGGCGGAACCGCTCCCTCCACGCGCCTGTCATCGCCGTCGACCTCCACGCCGCGGAAAATCCCGGTGCTCAAGGTGGAAGAAACAACTTCGCCGTCTTCGCCTGTCACAGTGAGTTCGGTCACCGAGAGCGCACCGGCGCGCGTCCGTCGCACTTCGGCAATGCGCCCGGAAACCCGCACGGTCTGTCCGGGCCGCAACGGCTTCAGAAAGCGCGTGCTTTGTCCGGCGTGAACGGCGCGCAAGGCTTCCGCCGGCGAGACACCGAGCATTGCGTTGCGGGCAGCAATGACGAGCTGCCATTCGAGCGAGACGCAGAAGAAGGGCGAAGCAGCGAAATCCGGCGCCGTATCGTCGAGCAATGTTTCGTCGCCGAGCACGGCGGCATACGCCAGCGCCATGCGCGGCGTCACCGCGATGGACAGCGACGGGAGATCTTCGCCTACGATTGCAGAACGCAGCGGCATCCTAATCCCACGGATACGTCCAAGGATGCGCCTGTTCGTAGAGACGCGCCAGCCGCAGCAGGGTGTCGTCGCGGTGGCGGCGGGCGGTTATCTGCAGCCCGACCGGCAAGCCGTCGGAGGTCAGTCCGGCGGGGATCGAGATCGATGGATTCCAGCACGCGTTCGCGAGCATGCCGAACGGTTCGACACCGGTCTCGCTCGAGTCGCGGCCGTCGATCGTCTGCGGCGGCGTGATGTCCGCCTGATAGGGACGGCAGCCGGTTGCGGGCGACATCAACAGATCGTTATGGCGGAAGAACTCCGCCACTTCATAGGTGAGCTTCTCGACGTTCTTCCACGCCTGCTTCGGATCCATTTGGTCGCGGCGCGAGCGCACCCGGTTGAGGAAGAACTGCGTCGTCGGCGCGAGCTTGTCGAAGCCGTCGGGCAGGATTCCATCGCGGATGAAATCGGCTTCGAGCGTGCCGAGATTGAGCGTGCCCCAATCGCGCAGGATGTTGGTAGGATGGAACGGCTCGTTCACTTCCACAAGTTTTGCGGCCGCGATCAGCCGCGTTGCGGCGGTGCGGGCAAGTTCGATCACCTCCGGCTCCACCACCGCATAGCCGCAATCCGGTGTGAACACCGCCTTCAATCCCGAAACGTCCAGCGTTTCGATGATGTCTTCGTAGAGATAGGGCACCGCCGCAAGCGATTGGCGGTCGCGATCGTCGGGACCGGCCGCCACATCGAGATAGCGCGCTGTGTCCGCCACGCTGCGCGTCACCGTGCCATGCACCGACCAGTTGGCGAAGCCGTTGATCTTCGCAATGCGTGCGTGGCTCGGCTTCAGGCCGATCAGGTTGGTGAATGCGGCCGGCTCGCGGATCGAGCCGCCGCCATCGGTGGCGGTCGCGAATGGCACCATGCCGGACGCCACCGCGGAGGCTGAGCCGCCGCTCGAACCGCCGGGCGTCGTCTTCGGATTCCACGGATTGCGCGTGACGCCCCAGGCGCGGGTGAAGGTCGCAGAATCCATTCCAAATTCGGCCGTCGCCGTCTTGCCGATCGGGATCGCACCCGCGGCGCGCAGGCGCGCGACATGGAGCGAATCCTTCGTTTTGACCGGCGTATCCATCATGAAGACGCAGCCTTGCGTCGTGCGGAAGCCGGCGCAGTCTTCCAGATCCTTCACCCCGAACGGCACGCCCGCGAGCTTGCCGGGGTCTTCGCCGCGGGCGACCTTCGCGTCGATCTCGCCGGCCATGCGGTCCGCATTCTCGCGATCGAGCACGACGAAGGCGTTCAACTCCGGATTGCGCTGTTCGATCTTCTCGAATGCTTCGCGCACCGCGTCGCGCGCCCGCATCTCGCCTTTGCGCACCTTGTTGGAAATCTCGACCAGCGATCGCATGTCCGCTCCTATTGCAATGCCTTGGTGACGTTTTCGGCAAGTCCCTTTGAGATGTTCGGCGTGTTGGCCACCCGCTCCAGCGCCTTCTTCATCAGCGCCTGGCGCGCGGGATCGTAGCGGCGCCACTGGTTGATCTGCGGCATGATGTAATGCCCGCCGGAACGGCCAAGGCTGTCGATCATCAGCAGGCGGTCGGCGAGAAACTCATAGCCCTTGCCGCTGGGATCGTGGAACGCGACACGATTCTGGCGGAAGAAGCCGCCATAGAACAGAAGCCCCCGCGCCAGATTGCTCATGTCGAACGCCGGGTGTTTTTCCAGCGCCATGATCGCATCCACTGCGTCCGGCATGCGCGACAACGCCTGCGCACCGAACCATTTGTCGACCACGGTGGAGGTGTCCTTCCAGCGATCGTAGAACCACGCAATGGCCTCCGCGCGCTGCGGCGCCGCCAGATGGCAAAGCATGGCGAGCGCCTCGTACATGTCGGTCATGTTGGTCGCGGTCTTGAGCTGTGTGAGGCAGAGATCGGCGATTTCCGGCTCGCCCGTGCTCATCAGGAGATCGAGCACCGCATTCTTGAAGCGCCGTCGCGAGATGCCGGCGATATCGGGTGCATACGGTCCTCTCTCCGCCGACAGGCGATATTGCGCGAGCAAATCCGATCGATACCGCGCGGCGATGGAACGGCGCAGGAAATTGCGCCCCGCCACCTGACCGTCGAGATCGATCCGCGCCAGGCCTTCGCTGATCATCGGCTCGTCCGGCATGGTCAGGATCTGCGCCCGCATCAGCAGGTCGGCGTTTTCGTCGTTCAGGATCTGGCCGACGGCGGCGAGAAACGCTTCCGGCACAACCATCGGCTTTCCGGCGGAGTATTCGGCGGCAAGCGCGCGAATGAGCTGGATGCCGAGCGTCTGCGCCGCGTCCCAGCGCGAGAACGGGTCGCTGTCGGCTGCCATCAGTAGTGCGCGATCGGCCGGCACAAGTCCCGCGTCCAGGCTGACCGGCGCGGAGAAACCGCGCAGCAGCGACGGCACCGGCTCGCTCGAAACGTTTTCGAAGTGAAACGTCTGCTCCGGCTCGGTCAATTCGAGCATCGCGGAGGTTTCCGCCGCTCCCGCGTCTCGCGAAAACGACAACGCCTCGCCTTCGCGCGACAGCAGACCGGCGGCAATCGGAATGTGGAACGGCTTCTTCTCCGGCTGACCCGGCGTCGGCGGACAGGTCTGCGTGAGCGTCAGGCTGTACCGTTTGGCGGCGGCATCGTAAGCACCACGCGCGCGAACGCGCGGACGGCCAGCCTGGGTGTACCACAGGCGGAACTGCGACAGGTCGCGGCCCGACGCGTCCTCCATCGCCTTCACGAACGCTTCGGTCGTCACCGCCTGGCCGTCGTGGTGCTTTATGTAGAGATCGAAGCCTTTGCGATAGAGCGTCTCGCCCAACAGCGCGCGGATCATGCGGATGACTTCCGCGCCCTTGTCGTAGACCGTGTTGGTATAGAAATTGTCGATCTCGGCGTAAGCCGCCGGCTTCACCGGATGGGCCGCGCCGCCGTCGTCTTCCGGAAACTGGTTGCGGCGCAGCGCCTGCACGATCTCGACGCGCCACACGCCGTCGGCCATCTTGTCTTCGATGAATTGCTGATCGCGAAAGCGGGTCAACCCTTCCTTCAGGCAAAGCTGGAACCAGTCGCGGCAGGTGACGCGATTGCCGGTCCAGTTGTGGAACTGCTCGTGACCGATGATGCGTTCGATGATCACATAGTCGTTGTCGGTCGTGATCTCGGGATCGGTGATGATGCCGTGTGCCTCGAACAGGTTGAGGCCCTTGTTCTCCATCGCGCCGGCCCAGCCGGTGAGCGCCACGATGTTGAACACGTCGAGATCGTATTCGAGGCCGTATTTCTCCTCGTCCCAGGCGAAGGAACGTTTCACCACGTCCATCGCAAAATGGCAGCGGCCGATCAGGTCGCGATCGGCGTGGATGCCGAGTTTCACGCGCCGCCCGCTTCTTGTGACGTATTCGTCCGTCAGCACGCCGAAATCGCCGGCCATGATCGCGAAGATGTACGACGGCTTGGCGTAGGGATCGTTCCAAGTCGCCCAGTGACGGCCGTTGCCTTCATCGCCCGCGGCGACCGGATCGCCGTTTGAGAGCAATGCCGGATATCTCGCCTTATCCGCATGCAGGGTGACGCGATATTTCGACAGCACATCCGGCCGGTCGGCGAAATAGGTGATGGAACGAAAGCCCTCCGCCTCGCACTGCGTGGCGAGCTTGCCGCCGAGTTCGAACAGGCCGAGCCGCGTGGTGTTCTTGCGCGGGCAGATTGCCGTCTCAACGGTCAGCTCGAAGGCATCCGGCACATCGGCAATGGTGAGACTGTCCTTGTCCACCGCGTAGCGGTTGGGACCGAGCACTTCGCCGTTCAGCGAAACCCGCAGCAATTCCATCCGCTCGCCGTCGAGGCGGAGCGATGCATCGGCGGTGGCGGCAGCACGGCGCACCCGCATGGTGTTGCGCACCACGGTGCGGTCGGCATCGAGATCGACATCGAGTTCGACGGTGTCGATCGCAAACGGCGGCGGTTTGTAATCCGCGAGGTAGACGGTTCCAGCTATCTCCCGAGACACAATGCCGTTCCTCGATCCCGCTATATGAACAATGTTCATATAATGGGATGGTACCTGTCAAGCTGCGCCCAGCGCCTTCTGAAAGACGCATCAGCCGACAAATGAACCGGTCCTCCGGCCGACATCACCGTAATGCCGAAAGCGCGCTCCATTCGGTGCGGATCCAACGCGCGCAGGCGATCGAATGCTCGAATAACGAGTATTTCGCGTTGCCGCCATAATCGGGCCACGGAATGAACTCGGTCGAGATCGTTGCGAGCTTGCTGTCCGGATCGGTCGCGTGGTGGGTGAGCAGATCGCGTACCACCTTTTTCCATGGCTCAAGCGCCTCTTCGTTCCATTCGGAATGCCACTCGCCGGGCTTTGGCTCAATGAATGGGTATTGGATCGCGCGGCCGGGTTTTCCCTCCACCATAGCCCAGATATTCCGCGGCCCATTCGGTGCTGCCGGACGTGCATGCATGTGGCGAACCCAATTGGCGTCGATCCATTTCTGGGTCACCGCGTCTGGTTTGCGCGGATCGAGTTCCAACCGTCCGGTTTCGATGTCGGCGCGCATCCCCTGTACGTTCTGGTCTTCAGGATTGTCGATCTTGAAAATCACATGGCTGTGGTCGAGCGTCATGTTGAACCGGATGCCACGGTTTTCCACCAGCTTCGCCACCCGTTCGACGCGTCCGAAATGCTCCGACCACATGTTCACATGCACTTCGAAACACGGTGTGACGCCGTTCTTTTCGCCGATTTCGGCGGCGCGAAGATAAGCCTGCGCGACCTCTTCATCCGTCACCGCGTGGCCATCGGCGTGATGGGTAAATATCTGGACGTTCTGAACCCGCGTTCCATATTCCTTCGCCATCTGCAGATGCCACTGAAGCAGCGGTTCGTCCCGTCCGAGGAGATAGAACCAGCCTCCCGCCGTCATCGGAACGCCGTACTTTTCGGAAGCGCGTTTATAGAGGATGCCGTCGGCCGGTGTCGGCGTCTTGTCGATATAGTCGAAGACGCCCGACTCCTTCACCATGCGAAATTTGGTGTCGGTATCGAACTCGTTGAAGACGGTATTCATGATACCGGCTTCCTGGATTCCGATCAGAAGCTCTTTGGACATACTTGCACCTATAGCAGCCGTTCATAGAAATTTTTGGTCCAGACGTGTTCGCGCGTGATGGCTGCGACGGTGTCGGATGAAAGCGCACCCCGCTCTGCCGCGTCGAGCGTCGCATCGACAAAATGCCGCTCGGGCATTCCTACGGTGACGGCCGAAACACCGGGCAGCGAAAGGGCAAATCGCAGCGCGAGGCTCGGCATATCGGCGGCGGCGGCTGGGACAAAGCGGGTACGCAAGGCTTCGAGCCGGGCAGCGTACGCATCGAACGGCGCGTGTTTCAGGAATGGACGTGCAGCAAAATCGTCCCGGCTCAGCGTCCCGGAAAGACCGCCGCTGTCGAGAACACAGCGCGCAATGACGCCGACACCGCGCTGTGCGGCGAGCGGCAGAAGCGATGCAGCAGGCCGCGACTCGAAGATATTCACGATGACTTGCAGGCCGTCGATCATACATGTCGAGACAGCCTCAAGCAGCGCATCGTGCTCGTGGTCCTGCGCGCTCACTGCGATGAAGCGAAGTTTGCCCTCGCGTTTCAATGCCTGGAGCGTATCGAGCCAGGCATGCTCGTGTGTCCAGAGATAATGCCACTGGTGGAGATGGACGATATCCAGCGTCTCCACTCCCAGTGCGGTCAGGCTCGCCTCCACGGACGCGCGGATACTTTGAGGCGTGTAAGCCTCCGCAAGCGGACGGTAGAAACGGAAGGTCTCGCGCGAACCTGGCATCAGCTTGGTGGAGATCAAAGGCTTCGGCCCGCGCCATTCTTTCAAGGTGGCCGCGACAATGGCTTCCGACTTGCCATAAGCCCGCGCGGTATCGACCAGCGTGACGCCGCGTTCGAGGGCGCGGAGCAGCGACGGCGCCACGCCGTCTTTAAGCTCCGGATCGGCCGCGATGGTCATCGCGCCGTACACGACGCTGCTGACGGTCAGACCAGTGCTTCCATAGCGGCGCTGTTCCAGCATCAGGCAGCCTCGCGCGCGGTAAGATATTCAGAGCGCCAGTACGTCACGGGTGAGAAGGGTTCCCGGCTTGTGTCGAATGTTTTACGGTGAGGCCGTTTTAGATCGAATCTGCCGCCATGCCCACATCCCTGCCCTCCATTTCGACCTTCACCGATCCGACCGTCGCATCGCCGTTCGACCCAAGGACGAACCCTTCGATGGCCGCTGCCCACTGGCTGCGCCGGGACATCGTCCGCGGCGTGTTCGAGCCGGACGAACGGCTCAAGGTCGAACAGCTGGTCAAGTTCTACAAAGTGGGCCACAGCCCGATCCGGGAAGCGATCATCCTGCTGTCCTCGAGCGGACTGGTCGTGCATGAACATCAGAAGGGCTATCGCGTCGCGCCGGTTTCGCTCGCGGACTATGACGACGTGATCAACGTCTATCAGCATCTCTACCTGCTTGCGGTCGACATGGCGTTCGAGCGGAATGATCCGACCTGGGAAGAGCGGCTCATCGTGCAGATGCACCGGTCTGCGAAAATCCCGATGGCATTTCCTGACGGCGATCCACAGGTGCGCGAGCGGTGGCAACGCGCCTATGGCGAACTGCATCGCGAAATTCTCATCGGTTGCGGCTCGCCCCTGCTGCTGCAGCTCGTTTCCGATAGCGGCGCCAAACTCGAGCGCTATGTCGGCCTGTTTGGGGATTTCGAGAACGTCCGCACCCGGGATCCGCACGCAGAACACCGTGCCATCATCGACGCCATTGTGGCGCACGATCTCGATCGCACGCATGCGGTGTTGAAGCAGTGGTTCGCAGCCGGTCAGTCGTTCCGCCAGTCGGTGATCGAAGTGCTGAAGCGCAGCCAGTCCGCGCGACCGCGCCGGGGCCGCAAGCCCAAAGACATCCTCGAAGCCGTCTAACGTTCGCGGTCGGGCCATATTGGATCGATCTGGATGGTCGCCGAACCGGTGGCGAGCGCACGCACCGTGAAGCGCTGGGCGTCGCGATGCGGCTCTGCCGGAACGCCTTCGAACCGCGCGATGAAGCCGTACGGATAGCGTCGGCGCGGAACGTAGACTTCCGTGACCCCGGCAATGTCCGCATCCGCTTCGAATGCCAGCGTGAAGCGCGCGGTTTCGCGATCGAAATGCATCTTCGTCAGGCGGCCCTGGATCGCGCGCGCGTAGGCGCGGCAGAAACCTTCGATGGCGCGCCCGCCGGAATCGGGATCGGATGGATCGTCCTGCTGGTCGCGCGAGAAGATCGAGAGATCTTCTTGGTTCCAGCGATCGCCGATACGCAAATCGTTTCGATTGGAGGCGGTATAATTCCACTGTGTCGAATGAAGAACGTTAGCGTCGAGCGCGTCATACATCAGCGACAGTGCGTCAATGTGCGCCTTCCACACACCCTGCCGCTTGCCTTCACGCCAGGCTTCATAGGCGGCGCCTTCGTCGAGATCGTAGGGAATGCCGAACTCGCCGATGAGCGACGGAGCACCGCCGGGGAAACGCTTCGCCTGCTCGTTGAAACTGCCCAGTTCTCGTATATAGCGGGCGCCGATGACATCGAGGCCCTGTTCCCGCGCGCCCGTTGCGGCGGCGTAGTGGTCGTTGGCATCGAACCGCTTCATGTAAAGCGTCGCGGCGTCGTACCAGTGGCTGGCGTTCACGCTGCGCTCCGGCAGGTTTTCCGGAAACACACGGCGAGCCGCGCGGGCGAACGGGTCCATCTCCACGAACACCGACCAGTCAGGCTGATACTCGCGAGTGACTTCAGCCACTTTGTGAAATAGCGGACCATAGCCGTGGTCACTGAGCGATAGCGTGCGGCCGCCGGCGACCCGAAGAAAATCGTCGTTCAACGCAATCGCCTTGCCGTCTTCGATGCGATAGGCCCCTGCCCGCTCGAACGGACAAACGGCGCCCTCTTTCCATATGGAGACGCCGTTTGGGTTGACCGTGACATTGCCAGCGGGCACGGGCACACCGCTCAAGTCGCGCTTCAGCGTCGGCACCGTGATCGGGACGCCTTGCGCCACCGCCAACGCATCGAGCGGCGACAGCGCCGGACCGACACGCGGTCGTTCCGGCCTTTCGTTGCTGGAAGCAAGGTGACGATAGGTGAGGCGCTCGCCCATCCAACCCGGCCCCGGCTCGTTGAGCGTGTCGAATCCCAGCACATTCGGAAAATCGCGCAGGCGCTGTGCAATCTGCTCCATCGCGCCAAGATAATGGCCTTGCAGGAAATCCTGCACGTTGACGCCATCGATCTCGAACGCTGGGGTCAGGACACGGCCGCCCCAGAACAGCGTCCACATGATGCCGTTGACCGAGAGCTTGTAGTTCGAGCCCCAGCTCATCTGCGGGTAGGACGGCTGCAATTTCTCGCGGCCCGCGTAGTCGTATTCCGCCTGCATCACATGCGCGGCACCGGCGGCCGAGAACTTCGTCATGTCCATGCCGACGGCATCGAAGAGCCAGCCTGGCGCACCATCGCCACCCGTCATACGGCTCCAGACGTCCTGATGGAAGTCGACGAAGACGTAGAGCCCGTGTTCGCCGGCGCGCCGTGCGACCTCGGCGTAGTAGTCGAGATAGGCTTCGTCGTATTGGCGCGGTCCCCTGTGCTCCACAGCCTCCCATGTCGTGAGAAGGCGCAGCACGTTGAAGCCCCAATGGGCGAGCCGGCCGAGATGTTCGTCGGCTTCTTCGAGCGGAAAGGGGCGGCCAATAAACGAGACGTCGCGATGGTCGGAGAAGTCGCTTGGATTCTCGGTGCCGCCGTCAGGCCACGGCACCTTGCAGTCGCCGCCGAGATTGACGCCACGGAGCATGATTTGGCGGCCTTGCGCATCGATGAACAGCGCGCCGTCCTGACGAATCCGCGGCAGTGGCATGGTTATCCGGCGCGCCTGGGAATAATGCCGAGACGTTCGGCGCGCTCGCGCCAGGCGGCCCCCGCCTCCGGCCATGGCGCGGGTTCAGGAATGCATCCTTCCGGCAGCGGCCAGACGATCGGCGTCGCGCCGCCGCCGATCGACGCGCCCTTCGCGATGTTATCGCGATCGACGGAAGGATGCGGACGGTCGCCACCACGCGTACAGCCGTCCCGGAAATAGATCGCGGTGTAGACACGGCGTGTGCGGTCCGACCGGTTGGGCTTCGCCAGATGGACTGTGCTGCCGTTGTGGAAGATCACATCGCCCGGCTTGCAATGGACGAACACCGGCGGCGTATCGGCAAACTTCTCGATCAACGTCTCGCCGTCGCCCTTGGCGCTGAAGATATCGATGAATTCGGCTTTGTTGGCATGGCTCCCCGGCACATAACCCATGCAGCCGGAGGTATCGTCCGTCTTCTCGAACGGAATCCAGGCAGTGACGGTGTCGGTCTCGTTGATTGGCCAATAGGGTTGGTCGGTATGCGGTTCGGTCTCTCGGCCGCCGGCTTCCTTGTACAAGGCCTGATCGTGCCACAGACGCACGCGCTCCCCGCCGGTCAGCGCCGCCGCTAGCTGGCCGATAACCGGATGGAAGGTGAGCGGGCGCACGCCGGGGAAGTCTTCCCAGATGTACTGACACTGCACGAACGACTGCTCGTACGGCGTCTTCTCTTCGAGACGGCGCGTATCGCCTTTCTTGCGCGTTGCCACCGCCTCATCGACCGCAGCGCCGTGACGCGCGATCTCCTCGGCGGTCAACACGCCCGGAACATGCAGAAAACCGTCGCGCCGGTAGCGCGCGACATAGGCATCGAGAGCAGGCTTGTCGATCATACCGGCCGGCCGCTCTTCAGAATCGCGAACTGACGATCGGGATCGGTCTGTGCGACACGCGTGCCGTCTTCCAGGATCGCCTCGGCACCGTCCGGTGCGTATTGCAGAATATAGGCCTTGCGCACCGTGCCCTGTTTCAGGTTCGGACCGGTGCGATGCGGCGCGAGCGACGAGAACACGATCACGTCGCCCAGCCGGGCTTCCGCGGGTACGGCGTCAGGTACGTCCTCCAGGCATTTGAGCCCGATAGGCGTCCGCCAATGTTTCAGAGTCCCGAGATGATGCATGCCCGGTGCGATCCATGGGCAACCGTTCTCGACATCCACATCGAGCAGCGGAATCCAGAAGGTCAGGTATTGCTGCGGCTCCACGAAGGTGTAGCCATTGTCCTGGTGCCAGGGAAATTCCTGCGGCTTGCCGGATTTCTTGTAGACGGACTGATCCCAGTACAGCCGCACATCGTCGCCCATCAGGTCGTGGCAGATGTCGGCGATAACCGGATGCGCCGCGAACTTCTTCAGCACCGGCGATTTCTTCACAATATGGCCGGTGAATGTGATGGCATCGGCTGAGGAGATCGCGTTGGTCGAACCGTTGGCACGCAGGATCTGATCATGCTCGCGCTCAAGCGGGTCGATCGCGCTCTCGACCGCACGCAACTCGTCGGCGGAGAAGGCATTCTTCACCACGATGAAGCCCTGTTCGTCGAATGCATGCTTCTGCTCTGGCGTGATCCGGCGTAAACCGCCGGCGTTTCCTTTGTGCCATGCGAACGCGGTGTTGCGCGGATGTAGCATATAGGCAGCGGTGCTCATGCGGCTCTCTTTCGGCGAACGGGAATCCAGCGATTCACATGGCTGAGCGTCTGGGCGATCTGAGGCGTGAGAGCTTCGGTCCCTGTGCGTGCGTAATGATAAACCATCGCGGCACGCCGCTCGTTGGCGACGTTGTCGGTCGACATATGCATCAGGTAGCTGTGAAAGAAGAGTACGTCGCCCGGCTCCATCAGCGACGGTTCTTTCGTGGAATCGTCCTGGCTGACGATCTCCATATAGGCGCGGTTCGCGGCAGGACGGCGGTCCGGAATATGCTCGTAGACCGGCCCTTTATGTGAGCCCGGCAGCACCCACAGACAGCCGTTCTCCAGCGTGGCGCGCGACAGCGCGACCCAGACGCCGACCTGCGGCTGCATGTTGAAACGGAAATAATAGGAGTCCTGATGCCAGGGCTGCCCGATGACGCCCGGGTTCTTGAAGATGAACTGGCTCTGGAAGCAATCGATCTCCGGTCCGAGCAGATCGACGACGACATCGGCCACGGCCGCGCTCTCGGCCACGGCGCGGGTCACGCCTTCCGTATGGCAGTTGAACACCTTGGCGATCTTGTCTTCGGGATTGATCGCTGACGGGCCCGGCTCCTTCTCCGGAAAGATCGCGTATTCCGCGTCACCGGCATACAACGTCTCGCCGGGATAGCGCTCCGGCGGATGGGCACGAATTTGGGCGATGACCTCGTCTTCGATCGCCTGCGCATCGGATTTCGACACGAGGCCGCGTACAACGAAGAAGCCTTTTTCGTTCCAGGCGGAGCGGCGCGCTTGGGCGTCCATTTTTGTCTCCTCAAGACCAGTCAATAATTTATCGAATTTCGCTGTATTGCAAGTTATATATCTATTATTGTTAAGTGGCGACATCAGGATTCAGCGTCTGGGGTTCCGCGTTCCGGCGGGCGGCCAGCTGGTCGATGATCGTTTCATGTCCCCCTTTGCGCATTGGATAAAGGGTCATGGCCAAGAACGCGCCCGCAAGGCCAAAAGCCGGAAGCCCGACCATCAGCGATTTCATCCCCGCCAGGGTTTGTGCGCTCTGCTCGACATTGGGGACGTAACCAACGAACCCAAGCAGCACACCGAACAGACCGGCCCCGATGCCGAGCGCGACCTTCAGGAAGAACTGGCCGAGACCGAAAATGAAAGACTCCGTACGGATGCCGCTGGCCCATTCGCCGTACTCGACCGTGTCGGGCAGCATCGACCAAAAGGTGAAGGCGAGACCGAGCGAGCAGATATTCATCGAGATCAGCCATGCGATCATCAATCCCGGAACACGGATGTCCGTGAGCCCGAAGATCGTGAGCATGACGAGACCCCAGCCCGACGCCGCAAACCAGGCATTACGCTTGCCGATGAATTTCGTCACCCACACCCATGCCGGCACGATGACGAGTCCCGCCAGCGACATCGCGGCAAGCGCGTAGCGCGCCGAACCCTCGGCGTGGAGATAGTATTTGAAATAATAGAGGATCGACTTGCCCACCGCGGTCGAACAGATCCAGGCGGTACAGGTCGCCAGCACCAGAACCCAGAATGCCTTGTTCGCCAGCGTGCCGCGCCAATACAGTTGATAGGCGCTGGCCGTGGTTGCCTCCCCGTCCTGTTCGTCCATCGGCTCTTTGGTGCAGAGATAAACCAGCGGGAAGATCGCTGTCGCCACGATGGCGAAGGCGGCTGCAGCCCAGGTGTATCCGATCGCGGCATCGCCGCGACCGAAGGCCGTTACGAGCGGCAGGGTGAAGTACGAGATCGTGAGGGCCGCGAGCGTGCCGAACACCATGCGCATGCCGGCCATCGTCGACCGTTCTTCCGAATGATCCGTGAGGCGTGCATTCAGCGAAGTGTAGGGAATGCTGAGCGCGGTGTAGGCGAAGCGGAAGACGATATGCGACATCATCATCCAGAACGCCAGCAGCAAACCTTCCAGCGGAGGTTTCCAGTACAGCAGCACGAACGACAGGCCGAGCGGTACCGCGCCGAACAGGATGTACGGCCGATAACGGCCGTTTCGCGTGCGCGTGCGATCGGCGATGCTACCCATGATCGGATCGAGAATCGCATCGACGATCGATGCGATCATGTAGATGAGGCCCGCTGTGGCCGCGGAAAGACCGACCGTGTCGGTGTAGAAGAACAGCAGGAAGATCGAAACGCTCTGCCAGTAGAGATTGCAGGCATAGTCGCCGACCGTGAAACTCAGTTTCCCGATCGTCGTCAGCTTATGCGGACGCGCTTCACTCATCGGCGCTCGTCTCCTGCTCTGCCGAGCGCTCCGGCAATTTCACTGTGTCCATCGCGCACTGAGAGCAATTCAGATCGGTTGCCCTGCCTCAGTATTTGAAGTCAAGCGTCACGCCGACGATGCGATAAGAGTCGATCGTCAGGAATTGATACGTTGACGCTTGCGAACCGACGACACCGCCGTCGAGTGACGCAAAACCGTCCGGTGCGGCGCTGATCGGATAGCGCTTGTCGAAACAGTTGCGGCAGAACACAGCGGCAGCCCAGCCACTGTCATTGGCACGGATACCCATGCGCACTCCGAGCAGATAGCGCGGCGGCGATCCCGGGAAACCCGGCGCCGATCCGTAGGGATAGGTGCCGGAATAGGCCAGGTCCGATTGAACGAAGCCATCCAGATCGGTGGATAGATTTTGATGATATTCGCCGGCAATGGTGGCTTTCCAGCGTGGCGCGAAGGGAAGCTGGGACAGCGCATTGCAGGGACCGGTGCTGCAAGCCACCTGGAAGCCAGGATTGAAATGTGCGTCGTTGTATATCGCGCCGCCGTTGATGCTGAGGTTGTCGTTCAGATTGCCGAAGAAGCTGACTTCGACGCCGCGCGTGATCGCATGTGGGGCATTACCCTGGATGAAGTTCGCCACGGTCTGGCCGGGGCCTGGCGGCACGTAGATCGTGGTCTGGAAGTTGCGAATGTTGTCGGTGAACAGGCTGGCATCGAGCGCGAAGCGATCGAAGACCGTGGTCTTCACACCCAGTTCGATATCTGTCGGATATTCCGAAGTGATGGCGAGCGGCTGCCGTGCAAATCCCGCCACATAGGACGCAGACTCGTTCATGAACGGCCCTTTGTAGCCGTGCGCGAGCGACGCAAAAACCATGGTGACCGGATCGATCTCGTATTGCGCGCCGATCTTCCCGCTCAGGCCTGTCTTTCTGAGAATCCCGGGGGCCGACGTGCTGGTTCCCGCAGGACATGGAATGTTGACTGCGTCGTACGGGACACCGCCGGCAAGGGTGCACGAATTGACCGGAAGAACGGAGAAGAAGCCGGTGTCGCCCGTATAGACGTAAGGCGCGAAGGCATCTGGGAACGAGTTGAAACTGAAATCGCTCACGTCGTCGTGGGTGACGCGCCCACCTGCAAACACCTTCAGAGCCGGTGTGATCTGCCAGTTCACCTGTCCAAAAGCGGCATAGTTTTGCTGATGGATGAACATGTTGATCAGCCGGCGAAACTGGATTCCGCCCGGCGGTGGAAACGGTGCAACGGGAGGCGGATCGGTTCCCAATGCACCGACCTGGTCGATCTCGTCGTGTGTGTCGGTTTTCGAATAATACAGCCCGGCCACGAAATTCACCGGATCGGTCGCCGGCGACGCGACGCGCGCCTCCTCGCTCCACGTCTGGGCGTAGTAAGGCACGAGATTGCGATCGAGGACGTCCTGCGGAAGCGTATCGCCGAACTCGCCCGCGATGTTGGCATGGACGTTGAAGTCCTCGTTGCTGGCCTGACGAAGGGCCGTGATCGACGTGAACGCCAGGTCGCCCCAGTTGTAGTCGATCTGCAGCGATCCGCCGGCGTTCTTGCGGCCATAGGTATCGCCGAGGTTGACACCCGGCAGCCGCAGACTGTTAGCGCAGACCCTGTCGTTATCCTTGCTCGCGACGATGCCGCAACCGGCAAGCGTAGTCGCCAGCGCGGAGCCGACCGGTGCGAATGTGTAGACCGCCACGCCTGCGAAATCCGCAACGCCGTTCACACCATTGCTGCCGAGTTTCTGATAGTCGGCCGACAGGTTGATCGTCAGATTGCTGCTTGGCTGCCACAACAGTCGCGCGCGGACGCCGTTATCGGTGTTGTAATCCCATTGGTTGAAAAGCGTGTTATAGACGACATCCCCGGTCGCATCGTGATGGAAGCTCACGCGAAGCGCAGCATCGTCGCCCAAAGGAATATTCCCGATGACGTATGAGTGAATATAATCGCGGTCGCCAGCGTCGATGTGCGCCGAAGCTTCATATTCGCCAAGTACAGGCGCCTTCGTGACGACGTTGATGACGCCGGCGGTGGCATTCTTCCCGAACAGTGTCCCTTGCGGCCCCGAAAGCACCTCAACGTGATCGAGGTCGTACATCGAATTGGTGAGCGCGCGCCCGAGAACCACACCGTCGAGGACGACGGAAACCGATTGCTCGGCGGACCGGCCGAACCCCTCGGTGCCGATGCTGCGAATCTGAAAGACCCCCTCATCGGAGGTGGTCAGGGAGGGCACCGCCCGAACCAGATCGGTCGTCGTCAGAATGTTCTGCTGCGTGAGCTGGTTCTGCGAAACCACCGTTATCGTGAGCGGGGTTTTCTGAAGATCTTCCGACCGTTTTTCAGCCGTGACCGTGACCGTTTCGATGCCCGATGTCTGCGCGCTCGCGTAGGAGGGCAACAGCACGCCGCTACCGCCCAGCAACAAAAGCGCTGCCAACGCTCCGGTGGATTTTCGAACCTGAACGAGCATATTTCCCCCTTACCAACTCTCTATCGTAGTTGGTTCTGGGAGCAAAAATTGATATAATCCATTCCATTGTCAATGTTTAGATTTAATAATGCACCGGTCGGACCAAGGATCTGCTCGAAAAATGCGCCCAGCGGACGTGGAAAACTTCAAACGGGACGGGTTTCTGGCCATTCCGGAACTCACAGACCGGCGGACCGTAAAAGCCATCGGGGCGGTCTACGACGCCATGCTCAGCGGCGAGATCGACGTCACCCCTACCGACAACAAACTCGGGATGATCACCCGCCAGATCATGATGCCGTCGGCCTATCACCCGATATTCAAAAGCAACCCGGCGCTCGCTGCGGCGCAGGAAATCTCGAAGTCGTTGCTGGGCTGCGACGATCCCAAGCCGGTCTTCGACATGCTCATCTACAAGGAGCCCGGCCAGACGGCGACGACGCCCTGGCACCAGGACTTTTCCTACAGTGTGATGCCCCATGCGCCCGCAGGCGTCCGCATTCCTTCCGACGAAGTGGTGCAGTTCTGGCTCGCCCTCGACGATGTCGACGAGGAAAACGGCTGCATGCATTTCGTGCCCGGACGCCACACCGCGCCGATGCTGGAGCATTATGTGGCCGGCGGACCGGCAGACTATTCCCAGCGTCTGCTCGCGATTCGCGATCCGGAAGCCGTTCTTCCGCTGGAAACCGCAGTCGCCTGCCCATTGAAGGCTGGTGGCGCGACGGTGCACAATTACGGGACGCCGCACTTCACATCCGGCAACACCACGACCGATCGACGCCGGCGCGCCTATATCTTCAACTTCACGAGCCGTCCCCCGCGCAGGGCCTGATGCCAAAACCTTTCCCACCTGATTTCGTCTGGGGCACCGCCACCGCCGCCCACCAGATCGAGGGCAACAACGTCAACTCCGACTGCTGGGCTTTGGAGCATGCAAAACCGTCGCTGTTCGCCGAACCGTCCGGCGATGCGACCGACAGCTACCATCGCTTCGCGGAAGACGTGGAAATCGTGGCGAGCCTCGGCCTCGATGCATACCGATTCTCGATCGAATGGGCGCGCATCGAGCCTGAAGACGGTTTCTTCTCCGAAGCCGCGTTGGCGCATTATCAGCGCTGCGTCGCTGCCTGCCTTGCCAAAGGCCTGAAACCGGTCGTCACCTTCCATCATTTCACCCTGCCCCGCTGGCTCACGGCAAAGGGCGGTTTTGCGGCGGTGGATTTTCCCGCACGCTTCGCGGCTTATTGCGAAAAGGCCGCGCGCAGCCTGGACGGCATGGCGATGGCGTGCACGATCAACGAATTGAATCTTCCCCTGCTCGCTCGCGGCTATTTCTTCGAGCAGATCAAGCCCGATGCGAAGGCAGCAGCGGAAAAGGCCCTGGGCGGGCCGCTCACCAACTTCTTCATCTTTGCCGACGACGGGGCGGTGCTTGGAAACGGCATTGCCGCGCATCGCGCCGCGCGGTCTGCGATAAAGACAGCTCGCCCCGGCGTGCCGGTCGGCATGACGCTCGCAATTTCGGAAGAAGCGGCCGAGCCCGGTGCGGAGGCATATCGCGACACGCGTCTGAACCGGCTTTACGTGCCCTTTCTCGACGCTGCGGCGGACGATGATTTTGTCGGCGTACAGAACTACACGCGCACCACATCGCGCGCGGACGGTTCGACCGGCGTTCCGGCCGGTGCGCCACGCACGACAATGGGATACGAAGATCGGCCCCAGGCGTTAGGGGAAGTGTGCCGCTGGATCGCGAACCGGTGGAAAACGCCGATGTATGTGACCGAAAACGGCTTCTCCGGAGACGACGACGCGCGGAGGGCGGAGTTCATTTCGCAGGCGCTCGACGGCCTGGCTGCCGCGATCGCCTCGGGCGCCGACATACGCGGCTACTTCTATTGGTCGCTGCTCGACAATTTCGAATGGTTGCTTGGTTACCGCCAGCGTTTTGGGCTGGTTAGCGTCGATCGCGCGACGCAGAAGCGTCAGATTAAAGACTCTGCGAAGACGTATGCCAGCCTCGTTCGCAAGCACGCGTAACCGCGGTAGTCATCGTCTCAACTATGATCGTTACCGATTATGCCGGGTGCGTTCCGCGTGCGCGTCGGCGGTTCGTGGTTGAGTGAGCCGAAGCAGCCCGTCCAGCATCAATGCCACCATCCGCTCAGCGCGGCCAGGACCCGCATTGTCGGAAGACATAGACATGATCGTCACGCCGGCAGCGGATACGACGCGATCTGCCAGCCGCGCATTCGCACGCGCTCGACAGGTCGTATACAGTGAAGCCGCGATCGTGGCGCTAGCATCGGCCTTTAGCGCGTTACACGGGTGCTATTTGCCGAAGCGGGGTTCTCTGCGTTCGAAGAACGCCGCGACACCTTCGCGAAAATCCGCTGTACTGGCCATTGCCGTAAAGCCGTCCGCCTCGGCGTCCAGTTGATCCTCGAGCGAGGAGCCACGCGCGCTCCAGATCAGTCGTTTCAGCGATGCCTGCGCTTGCGCCGGACCCGTCGCGAGCCGGTTCGCAAACCCCTGCACGCTCTGCTCGAAATCTTCTCGCGCGACAACACGATTGATCAATCCGAGGCCGGCGGCTTTTTCAGCGGACATAGGGTCTCCGAGCAGCAACCACTCCAAAGCGCGACGCTCTCCGAGAAGCCTGGGAACAGACCACGTGGTTCCCCCATCGGGGTTTGTGCCGATCTTGAGGTAGGCCGGCGTGAACACCGCATCGGACGACGCAATCACAAAATCGCAAGCGAGAGCGAGCGCCAGTCCGCCGCCCGCTACAGCGCCGTGAACAGCGGCGATCACGGGAGCGCGCAACTCTCGTATGCTGCGGATGACCCGATGAAACGGAACGATGAGCTTCTTCACCGCCTCGGGTGCCTGTTCGCCGGCGTCATGAAACGTCTTCAGGTCCCCGCCGGCCATGAATGCACGGCCAGCGCCTCTCACGATAACGGCTTTGACTTCCCGATTCTGCTCGATCGCCGAAAAGGCCCCGACCAGTTCCTCGGCGAGCTCTCTGTCTATCGCATTGAGCTTGGACGGCTTGTTGAACGTGACCTCTGCCACAGGACCTGAGAATTTCAGAAGAAGAATGTCTTCAGGCATCGAACTCTCCTCAGAAATCTGAAATACCAGAAAGGCTCGGCCGGATGCGGCCTTCCGGTCCCGGATCTTTTCCGATCGTCACAAATTCGCTCACTGCCAGGCCTCGCACCCTGCCGATGGCTAAAGTTTGTTCCGCTTTATCGTGATGCCGGCTTTCTCGCGATCCCATGTGTCGTCCGTCAGGCCGTCCGCGCGCAGAAGATGCTTTTGTATTTTCTGCGTCGGCGTCTTGGGAAGCGCGTCCACAATTCGCACGTAGCGCGGCACCATGAAATGGGGCATGCGCGGGACCAGAAACGCAAGAAGCTCAGCGGGATCGATCCTTTTTCCGGCAACAGGCGCGATAACGCACATCACGTCTTCCTCGGAAAATTCGCTCGGCACAGGAATGACGGCGACTTCGTTCACAAGTGGATGGGCGGCGATCTCCGCCTCCACCTCGAACGAGGAGATATTCTCGCCTCTGCGCCGTATCGCGTCCTTCATCCGGTCCACAAAGAAGAACGTTCCGTCGGCGTCCTTGCGAAAGGCGTCGCCGGTGTGGAACCAGCCGTTGCGCCAGGCGGACGCCGTGGCTTCCGGATCTTTGTAGTACCCGCTGTTCAATGCCCACGGCGCCTCCGTGCGGACAACCAGTTCTCCGATACTACCCGGCGCCACTTCGCAGTCATGCTCGTCGACCAGCCGGAGTTCGACACCTTTGCGCGGACGACCGCACGAGCCGATCTTTCCGGGGTTCAATTCGGATACCAGCGGCGTCGAAATTTCGGTCATGTTGTAAAGCGTGTAAGTGTCGACGCCAAAACGTGCGGCGAAAGCCGGAGCATCTTCCGACAGCGGTGCAATGATGACCTTCTTCAGCGGATGATCTTTGTCGTTCGGGTCGGGCGGCCGCTTGGTGATGAAATTCGTCATGGCACCCAGCAGCAATACCGCCGTTGTCCCGGTCTCGCGGATTTTCGGCCAGAACTCCTCGGTCGAGAACGACGGAACAAGAGAAATGCTGCCGCCTCGTGCCAGCATGCCCATAACTGCGACGGTGCCGCCGACATGAAACAGCGGAAGATTGCACATGTAGCGATCTTCGCTGGTCAGCATGTAAAAGCTGTCTGGGCCGGACATCGCATGAAGATGCGCATAAGACGACATGACGCCTTTTGACGGGCCCGTCGTGCCGGATGTGTAGACGATCGACTGCATGTCCCACGGCTTCACGTCCACATCGTCCACGCGCAGGGCGTCGCTCTGATCGAGCACAGACGAGGAAAAAACCTGCACGCCCTCGATCGAACAGGGCTCGCTGCCGAACACAACGACTGTCTCGATCGTCGCCGTATCGATCTCCGCCAGAAGTCGGGCAAGGCTCGCATGCGCCACGACGATCTTGGCGCCGGCATTCTCCAGAACGTGCTCGAGCAGGCGCCCCTTATAAGCGGTGTTGATCGGAACGTAGATCGCGCCCAGCCAGTTGATGCCGAACCATATCCGCAAGCACTCGATACTGTTCGGCATCCAGACGACAACAGTGTCGCCTTGCCTGACACCCAGTTGAGCGAGCCCGGCAGCGGTCGAAGCCGCGAGATCGCGCATCTGGCGATAGGTGACTTCCTCAGATTTGGAAACCTTGACGAACACTTTATCAGGCTGCGCAGCAGCCCACTTCTCCAGCAGCGGCCGTAGCACACACGCGTCGGCGGACGGCACCCGCTTGTCCTCAGCGCTCGTCATGCGAGGGTCTCACAAGGACACGGCATTGCGCGTGCGCACGTTTCAACGGCTCGGCAGATGCCGCGCCACTTCCGGCTTCGCCTTCATCGCGTCGGCCTTCCGCGCAAATATCTTGAAAATCCGTTGCGGGTGGAAATTCATGTCGACAAACGCCGTACCGCAGGCGATGACCTCGCGATACTCGGTGATCTTCCCGTCGCGCAGCGACATGATCGATACGCCTTCGAACATCGTCCGCGCATTGTTCGCTTCGGGAAGCTTCGCGTTGTAGCTAAACACATAGCGGACATAGAGCCGGCCGTCCTGATGGACCGGGTCGAGCATGTCCCAGCGCATGTCGCGCGCGTGCTTGAAGAACCACTGGTCGATCAATTCTGCGATCCGCTCGCGGCCGGCGAATTCTCCGTAGAAGTCGTCGTGATAGACGCCGTCTTCCGCGAAATACGAGGCGAAACGTTTGCCGTCGAACGCCTCTGCCGCACGGCACATGCCATCCAGCATCTGCCGAATTTCCAGGTCATTCATTTGCGCTTCCACTCTGCCGCCCAGCCGCTATGCCGCCTTGACCGGCTCCTCCGTGATCTGGTCGATTTTGGCCAGCTCGTCCGGATCGAATTTGAGATTGTCGAGAGCTTTCACGTTCGCTTCGACCTGCTCGACACGCGACGCGCCGACCGCAACGCTCGTCAGAAGCTCGTGGTGGAGAATCCACGCGAGGCTCATCTGCGCCAGCGATTGGCCACGGGCCTTTGCGATCGCGTTGAGCGCATTGAGGGTCGTCGCCCGTTGGGCCTGTGAACGCGCGCGGACCCAGGCGCCGGGCCATAGACCGCCGCGGTCGCCGGCCGGCACGTTACCATCCAGGTGCTTGTCGGTGAGAAGACCTGACGCAAGCGGGCAGAACGCGATGACGCCGCTGCCCTGCTCTGCGATATGCGGCAGGAGATCCTTTTCGATGCGCCGGCCGAGCAGATTGAAGTAAGGCTGATGAATGGCAATACGAATGCCGGCAGCCTTTGCTGCGCCGACGGCCGCCAGATACTGCTCTCCGGAATAGCTCGAAACGCCGGCATAGAGTGCCTTGCCCTGCTGAATCAGCGTCGCGAGCGCACCGATGGACTCCTCGATCGGCGTCCTGGGGTCGGGTCTGTGGTGATAAAAGATGTCGACGTAGTCGACGCCCAACCGCTTGAGCGATTGATCGCAACTCGCAATCAGGTATTTGCGCGAGCCTCCGTCGCCATAGGGACCCGGCCACATCGGAAAACCGGCCTTTGTCGCGACTAGGATTTCGTCGCGGGGAAATTCCTTAAGCACGCGGCCGCAGACGAGTTCCGCATTGCCCGGCGGGTTGCCGTAGTTGTTGGCGAAGTCGAAATGGGTGATGCCGAGGTCGAACGCCCGTGTCAGGCACTGTCGTGCAACTTCGGCATCGCGATATCCACCGAAAGTCTCCCACGCGCCGAGCGAGATCGCGGGCAGCTTCAGCCCGCTCCGGCCGCAGTGACGATATTGCATGTTCTCGTAGCGGTTCTTCGCAGGTTCGCTCATTCGGCGGCCTCTTTCTTTTCATCTCTGCCCAGCAACATCCTCGTCGACCAATTCAAACATGTTAGAAATTCATCTTCGGACCGTTTCCGCCCAGTGTCAATTTCGAGAATGTCCACTCTTCAGCCATTTTGAAGCAGACAAGTGGCGATGGCTTTCCTTGCAAGATCCGCAGACAAACTATAGAAACATGTTAGCTAGCGTCACACGGGAGGGGAAGTATGACCAAGGCGACGACATTCGGCGGACCGATCGCGGTGTTCGGATTCGCGGTTGCAATGGCCGCGAATTCAATGGCTTCGGCGCAAACGGAATCTTCGGATTCGACAAAGAGCAAAGGCGTCGAGACCGTCGTTGTGACGGCAGAGCGGCGCTCGGAAAATCTGCAGCGCGCGCCCGTGGCGGCGACCGTCATGTCCGCAGATGACCTCAAGACCCACAACGTCACCGGAATCGACGGCCTTGAGTTCTCCACCCCGTCGCTCACCGTGGGCAGCAACGGCCAGAGCAACCAGATCAACATCCGCGGCATCGGCAAGGAAGACAATTCCGGAACGGCGACATCCGCGATCGCCATCTATCGCGACGGCATCGGCACAGTCTCCGGCTTTGCGACCAACGAACCCTATTATGACATCGCAAGCGTAGAAGTGTTACGCGGCCCGCAAGGAACGTTCTCGGGAGAAAACGCCGCCGGCGGTGCGATCTTCGTCAACACGCGCGATCCCGATCCCAACGGCGGCTACACCGGCTACGGAGAACTGGGATACGGAAATTACAATGAATTCGACTCGCAGGGCGCGATCAACCTTCCGATAACCGACACCTTTGCGGCCCGCATCGCCTTCGATCATGTCAACCGGGACAGCTTCTTCACCGCTTATATGAACCCCGCGATGACGATCCGAAACCCAGAGCCCATTGGCGCACGCGACTACAACAACGGGCGCCTGGGGTTGCTATGGCAGCCTACCGAAGACCTGCAGATCAAGTTCAAATTCGACTACAACAATCTGGACAATCACGGCTATGCCTTCGGGGTCGTTCCAGGCTGGCCCATTCCAGGCGCCGACGACTTCGGCGATTGCCCATGCGCGGCGAATATCTCCAAGAACCCGTTCGTAATCGGCAACAACTCGACCGATAACTATGCCGTGGACAAGAACGCGCGCGGCGCGCTCGACATCCACTACACTTTTGGTGGCGGCTACGTGCTGCGCTCGCTGTATGGCGAGCAGTGGGAGCAGAGCTACATCCGCAACGATGACGACGGCAGCGCATTCGTCGACCGGCGGCAGCACATCAACGCGACGTGGAAGATTTATTCCGAAGAGTTGACGCTCGCTTCGCCCGACACCGATCGTTTCAACTGGATCCTGGGCGCTTTCTACAAACGTGAAACCCTGGACTTTCCACCGAATGACGGGTTCGTACTGACCGACAACACGCATTACGCGGCGGGCGGCGTTCCGATCTACGATCCTGCGGGCAATCCCAATCCCGGATTGAGCCCGTCGGATGCCGTGCCGACGACCGAAATCATCTTGGTCTGGCACACGCCACGCACGACAAAAGCCGGCTTCGGGCAGATATCCTACAACATCACGGACGCCCTGAAGGTGCAGTTTGGGCTGCGCTATCAGAGCTACATCAACACCGAGACGTCCGACTTATCGCTGCCGATTTTCAATCTCGTGCTGCCGACGGCAACGCCGCGGTACAGCGAGGATGCTCTGACCGGTAAACTCGCCGTAAACTATCAACTCAACGACGATCATTATCTATATAGCTTCGTCGCGACCGGTAACACGACCGGCGGTGTGAGCGTCGTTTTCGGCGATCCGAACTTCATCGCGCAGAAGACGACCGATGCCGAAGCCGGATGGAAAGCACAGTGGCTCGACAATCACATTTCGACGCAGATCGGCGGCTTCTATGACTGGATCAAGCATTACCAAGCTTTCTTCACCGACCCGGTGACGACGCTCGGCACGTATCAAAATCTCGCAGGCATCAGCAAACTCTATGGCGTGGAACTGACAGGGCAGGCGGTATTCGACAACCTGTCGCTCGATACTGGGCTGTCGCTCATGCACAGCTCTCTCGGCGATGCCGAGATCGAAGGGGCCGGCGGGGTCATCGTACCGACCAACGGCAAGCCGCAACCTTACACACCCACGATAACGTTTCATGGCGGAGCGCAATACGCGTTTCCGATCTTCGGCGACACGACCCTCACACCGCGCGTGGACTTCGCCTATGTCGGACGCCAGACCATGACCCCGGTCGATCAGTTCTTCAACGGCATCGCGCTCGATCGCACCCCGCCGCACCGGCTGTTGAACCTGAAGCTTACCTACGCGACCGAGAACTGGAATGCGGAAGCGTACATGACCAACGCAACCGACGACATCTATTATGAAGCGCACGGGGGGCCCGGCTACAACGCCTATCCGAACGAGCCTCGTCGGTTCGGCGTTCTGTTCCACTACAACTTCTAGGGGGCCGGAGCGTTGGATGGACGAACAACAGTCTGACCTGATCCATCGCTACCGGCGAGACGGGTTCGTCAAAGCGTCCGGTCTGCTTAGCCGGGACGAGATCGATGCCTATCGCGTCGCCGTCGATGAGGCCGTGGCGCGCCGCACCGCCAAGGACACACGAGCCTTCGCCGAGAAGACACCCTACGGCCAGTCGTTCCTGCAATGCCTGTTCCTGTGGGAAGATTCGCCCGCCGTTCGCCCCCTCACCTTCCACCCCAATATAGCCGGGCTCGCTGCGCGCCTGTTGGATACGGCATGCGTCAGGCTCTGGCACGATCAGGCGCTCTACAAGGAAGCCGGGGGACGTGAAACAGAGGCGCATCAGGATTTCGCATATTGGCCGGTGAACGAGCCGGACATGCTCACGGCATGGATTCCGCTGGTCGATGTCGACGAGGAAAACGGCTGCATGGGTTATGTCGCCGGCACACAGGAAGCCCCGCGCGAGTTCGTCGACATCTTTCGATCGGCCGGCGCGGGAACCGCGTACGCCGCGCGGCATGCGCAGGCGCAATACATTCCGGCAAAGCGCGGCGACGTCATTTTCCACGGAGCGCGGACCGTGCACATGGCGATGCCAAATCGCAGCGTGAAGACCCGCGCGGTCCACACCGTCGTTTACTTTCGCGACGGCTGCACACGGACGGCCACCGGCGCGAGTACGGCGCAAGATCGCAACGGAACAAAGCCCGGTGACAGGATTGCTGGACCGGCAACGCCCATCGCGTGGCCTTTGCCGGACGGGAAACTCCCGCAGCCGCCACCGCCTTTCCGCTTTGCGGAGGCGCATCGCGACCTGATACGCGCCGGCACCGTTCCCGCGCCTGACCGCGATCAAGCCGAATGGTAGATGAAACGATCGCCGGACCGGCGCCCATCTCGCTCCAGGCTGACGTCTTTGCCTCCGGTGCCGCAGCCGCGAATGCGCCACCGCAGCCGCTTTCTTTCGGTTCGAAAGTCCTGTTCTCGTTCGGCGATACGATAGATGGGTTCAGCACGACCGCGGTCGGCTTTCATCTCTTCTACCTCACGATCGTGTGCGGACTGCCGGGCGCGCTGGCCGGCCTCTCGGGATTCATCGCGCTGATGTTCGACGCCTTCATCGATCCGCTGATAGGCTCGCTGTCCGACAACTGGCATTCCCGGCACGGGCGGCGGCATCCCTTTCTGTTCGCGAGTGTGATCCCCATCGCGATCGGCCTGGGTCTGACGTTTTCGGTACCGAAAGGGCTCTCGACCGGCTGGCTATTCGCCTATGTCACCGGCGTCACGCTGTTGCTGCGCGTTTCCTACTCCGCGTTCACCCTGCCGTTTCTGGCGATGGGCGCCGAGTTGACCAGCGACTACGTCGATCGCTCCCGCCTGATCGTTTACCGCGTGCTGATGAACACCAGCGCCAATCTTCTTACCACGGCGCTGGGTTATCGCGTATTCATGGCGGGTGATCGCGGACTTCTCGATCGCGCAGGTTACATGCGGTTCGGCTGGACGATTGCGGCGCTGTTGCTGGTGACCGGGTTCGTTTGCGCCTGGGGAACGCTTCGGGAGCGTCCACGTCTCGGCAAGCCTTCGGATGACCGCACGCCGCTTGCCCCGAGGCTTCTGAAAGAGATAGCCGAGGTCTTCAGGAACCGCTCTTTCGTCGTGCTGTTCGTCACCATCGTGTTGTTCTGGACGGCGCAGGGCAGCGCCCTGCAGATGGCTTTGCATCTGGCAAAGTTCTTCTGGGCGTTGCCCAACGACATCATCCAGTACCTCGCGGTCGCGACCACTGTTGGCGGACTCGCCGGGATTCCGGCGTCGGGCGTGATCGCCCACTATGCGGAGAAGCGAACGGTCGTCGTGAGCACGCTGATCTTCAATTGCGCCTATCAGGGCGTGCTGCCCGTAATGCGCATGATGCATCTGCTGCCAGACTCCGGCTGGGGCCTCTATGGCCTGCTCATGGTTCTGTCGTTCTGCGTGGGACTGGCCGGTGCGATGAGCGGGATATTCTTCCAGTCGATGATGGCGGATGCCGCCGATGAACATGAATTGCTCTTCGGTACCAGACGCGAAGGCCTGTATTTTGCCGGCATCACACTGTCCGCAAAAGCCGCCATCGCGACCGGCCTGCTGATAGGCGGCGTGGCGCTGTCGGCGATCGGGTTGCCACAAGATCTCGGCAGCAACGCCGCCGCGGCGCTGCACCTGAGCACACGGGTCGTCAACCTGCTCGGCGTCGCGGGCGGGCCTCTGCCCGCGGTGATCTCCACCGCATCGCTCGTGCTGATGATGTTCTATCGTCTCGATCGCAAGGAGCAGATGCGTATCACCGCTCAGCTTGAGGCCCGCCGCTTCGGTGGACCCAAAGCATGACCGAACGGCTACGCAGCTACACCGGCGCCGCGTTGGCGCAGATCGCGTTTCCGATCGGCGGTATCGGCACGGGAACGGTTTCGCTTGGCGGCCGCGGCAATCTTCGCGATTGGGAAATCTTCAACCGGCCGGCAAAAGGTAGCACGCTGGATCGGACTTTCGCTGCGATACGGATCGCACCGGAAGGCCGGGACGCGCAAGCGCGCGTTGTGGAGCGCGAATATCTGCCGCCTTTCAACGAAGCCCTCGGATTTCAGAACCAGCGGGTCGCCGGATTGCCGCGTTTTCGCGAAGCGACCTTCCGCGGCGCCTATCCTTTCGCCGAGATCACGTTCGAGGACGCGGCCTTTGCGGCACAGGTCTCGCTGGAAGCTTACAATCCCTTCATTCCGCTGGATGTGAAGAACAGCTCCATCCCCGGGATGATCCTTCAGTATCGCGTGCGCAATACAAGCGGCGTGCCGGCGATGGTCTCGTTGCTTGCGGCGATGCAGAACCCGATCGGCTTCACACGCGCGGGCGGATGGATGGGGCCGGGCGTGGCCGACGCGATGTTCGCGCCGCCACCGGCCCTTGAAGAGACGCTGAATCAGTATCGCGAGGGCGGTGAACTGCGCGGGCTCTATTTCACAGCGCCGCTCGCGGCACCGAATAGCGTGCACGCGGGGTCGGTGGCCCTCACCACCCCATGGCCGCGGCTGGACGCGCAGACCCATCTTTATCGCAGTGCCTGGTGGGACGGACTGCATTTACTCTGGGATGCGTTCGTCGAGCATGGGCGATTGACGCCGAAGCTTGAGCCCCGGTTCGGCGAACCGCGGGCGCCGTCGGAGCGCCAATATCGCTGGGAAGCCGGAGCGCTGTGCCTGCAAGCCGATCTGCTACCGGGCGAAGAAGTGGTATTCCCGCTCTACATCCACTGGCATTTCGCGCACACACGGTTATGGAGTGACGAGACAGGCGCTGCCGTGCGCACCCATGTCGCCAACGATTTCGCCGACGCGTGGGATGCAGCAGAATATACCCACCGCGAACACGCGTGGCTGGAGGCGACATCGCGCACATGGCGGCAGGCATTCTTTGGCTCTTCGCTGCCAGAAGAGGTCATCGACGCGGCCGGCAGTCAGATCGCAATCATCCGCTCGCAGACCGTGTTGCGGCTGGCGGACGGCAATATCTACGCCTGGGAAGGCTGCCAGGACACACGCGGCAGCTGCTCCGGCAACTGCACGCATGTCTGGAACTATGAGCAGGCGCTGGCCTTCCTGTTTCCGTCGCTGGAACGCACGATGCGGCGGATCGATTTCGGTCCGAGCATGCATCCCAGCGGGCTCATGGCGTTTCGGTGCGAAGCGCCAGCCGGCGCGGTTAGTTCAAGCGGATTCGACACATTCCCCTGTGTCGACGGACAAATGGGCAATGTGGTGCAGGCTTACCGCGATTGGCAGCTGAGTGGCGACGACGGTTTTCTGCGCGAGATATGGCCGAACGTGAAGAGCGCGTTGCGTTATGCCTGGAGCGGCGCCGAACGCTGGGATCCGGACAGGACGGGGCTGATCTCGGGACGGCAGCACAACACCTACGATATAGAATTCTACGGTCCGAACGCGATGCTGAGCGGGCTTTATCTTGCAGCGCTGCGCGCGGCCGAGGAGATGGCGCGCTATCTGGGCGAAGAGAATGAGGCGGCTGAGTTCGCCCGAGTCTACGCGCTCGGCCGCGAGCGGTTCGAGCACGCGTTGTGGAACGGCCGCTACTTCATCCAGAACGTCGAAGTTGCCGCAGGTTTGACGGTGCCGCCATATCTTCATACGCCCGGTGTGGAGGGCGTATTTCCGAAATACCAATATGGCGCAGGTTGCCTCTCCGATCAGTTGATCGGACAGTGGCAGGCGCACGTTTCCGGCCTCGGCGCGATCGTCGATCCTGGCAAAACGCGCGTTGCACTGGCGGAAATCCATCGCAACAATTTCCGGCGCGAACTTCGTAGCGTGGAAAGCGTGCAGCGAGTGTTCGCGCTGCAGGACGAAGCAGGGTTGATCCTGTGTTCGTGGCCGGAAGGCGGCCGGCCGAAGATCCCGTTCGTCTACAGTGAAGAGGTGTGGACCGGAATCGAATACCAGGTCGCAGCGCATCTGATCTATGAAGGGCTGGTCGAAGAAGGCCTCGAGATCGTGCGGGCGGTTCGGGCACGCCACGACGGCATGCGGCGAAACCCGTGGGATGAGATCGAATGCGGGCACCACTACGCGCGCGCATTGTCGAGTTGGTCGCTGGTACAGGCCTTCAGCGGCGCGCGCTATAGCGCGGTCGAGCAGTCCCTGACATTCGCGCCACGGCTCGAGGCGCCATTTCGCTGTTTCGTCGCGGCGGGCACCGCATGGGGCGAACTCAACGCTCGGGACGGACTGGCGACGTTCGAAGTGCGCTTTGGCGAAGTGACCCTGAAGCGTTTCGGGATAGCCGGCGCGGACACGAAACTTGAACCTGCAAAGCGCCTACGCGCCGGTGAAACAGTCAGCGCGAAGTTCGTGTGAAATCGCATAGGAGATGAGAACGATGCCGAAACTCGAAAGTCTGCCGCACGATACGCCGATCGAAAGGATCATGGAGGCGATGCGCCGTGACGGCGCAATCATCCTGACCGGCATGATGGGTCCCGCAGAGGTAACTGCGTTGACAGACGAACTTATGCCATACCTGGATGCCACCAGACCCGGCAGAGAGACATTTTCCGGCTTCAAGACAACGCGAACCGGAGCGCTTGCGGCGCGCTCACCGAGAGTCCGTGCCGCAATCCTCGACCGCCGCGTGCGCGCGGTTTGCGATCAGGTGCTCTTGCCCCACTGCGATCGTTATCAGGTCAAC
Organism: Rhizomicrobium sp.; assembly: GCA_036490455.1. GTDB lineage: Bacteria > Pseudomonadota > Alphaproteobacteria > Micropepsales > Micropepsaceae > Rhizomicrobium. Next base: position 26,620 of record DASXDS010000048.1, on the reverse strand, counting down.
GTCACACATGTCATCCGCATCATGCCGGGCGAGGTTGCGCAGGTGATGCATCGCGATCGCTGGTCCTGGCAATATCTCAAAGACATGGAGCCGCAGCTCAACACGATCTGGGCGCTCTCCGATTTCACCAGAGAGAATGGTGCAACCCATCTCGTACCGGGATCGTGGATGTGGCCGGACAGCCGCCGGCCTCTGCCGCACGAGATTGCCTATGCCGAAATGGAGCGCGGTTCCGTGTTGATCTATACCGGCTCGGTATTCCATTGCGGCGGCGCCAACAACACGCAACAACCGCGCATCGGAATGAATCTGACGTATTGCCTGAATTGGCTGCGCCAGGAAGAAAACCAATACCTGTCTTGCCCTCCGGACATCGCCCGCACGTTCGAACCCGAGTTGCAGGACTTGATGGGATATGGGTCGGGCGGCTACGGGCTCGGCTTCTACACTCCACCGTCGACGGAAGACGGACCCGAGGTCTACCCGATCGAACACGCTGTGCGAGGTTCGAACACCATGAAAAACATTTGATGCAGGCTGACGATGCACCGCTTCCAAAACGTGAGGATTCAACCGTCTGACAAACGATTTCAATCAACCTCTGGCGACAAAGGCGGTCGTTCTTTCTTTTCATCCGGCACAAAATCGGCGATCATCCGCGCGCCGGACACCCTTTGATGAGCCAACTCAACCGTCCATGGAATGAAACTGAAGCGCGCGCGCTGATCGGACCCCACACGCATCGCCCCGGCGGCTTGTTGCCGGCCTTGCATGCCCTACAGGGCGAATATGGCGCCATCGGCGATCTCGCAATCAATGTGCTGGCCGACAGTTTCAATGTCAGCCGCGCCGATGTGTACGGTGTCGTCACCTTCTATCATGACTTCCGCACCACTGGTGCGTCTGGCCGTCATGTCCTGAAGCTCTGCCGCGCCGAAGCATGTCAGGCCGTCGGATGCAACGCACTGCATGCCAATGTGCAAAAGCATCTCGGCATCGGCTGGCACGAAACGACCGCGGACGGCCGCCTCACGCTTGAGCCGGTGTTCTGCCTCGGCCTTTGCGCCAGCGGCCCGTCCGGCATGATCGACAACGAACCGGTGGCGAAGCTGACAACGGAGAAGCTCACCTCACTGCTGGATGCGTTCGAGCCATGACGTGCGTGCGCCTCTCGCACGATGCCGCCGCCATCGCCCTGGGTGCGACGACCGTCGCGCGCGCCCTCGCGCAGCAACCGGACATCGCGGTGAAGCCGGTCGGCTCGCGCGGCCTCTTCTGGCTTGAACCGTTGCTCGAAATTGAAACCGCAAACGGCTGGCAGGCGTTCGGTCCCGTCGCTGCGAGCGACATTCCCGCGATCCTCGAAGCCGCCGCGGCGGACAAGCCGCATCCGCTCGCGCTCGGAAAGATTGAAGACCACCCGTTCCTGAAAAAACAGACGCGTCTCACCTTCGCACGCTGCGGCAGCATCGATCCCGCCTCGGTCGAAGACTATGCCAACACCGGCGGCTTCACCGCACTCAAACGCGCCATTGAATTGGGCTCCAACGCCGTCATCGAGGCCGTTACCCAGTCCGGGTTGCGCGGCCGCGGCGGCGCGGGTTTCCCGGCCGGCATCAAGTGGAAATCGGCCGCCGGGATCGGTAGTGCCGCCCAGAAGTATGTTGTGTGCAACGCGGACGAAGGCGACAGCGGCACCTATGCCGACCGCATGCTGATGGAAGGCGATCCCTTCCTTCTGATCGAAGGCATGATCATCGCCGCCATCGCGATCGGCGCGACATGCGGCTATATCTACATCCGCTCCGAATATCCGCACGCCATCGGTGCGATGAACAAAGCCGTCGCCGCCGCGCGCCACCACGGCATCCTTGGCAACGCGATTCTCGGCACGAACCACGCTTTCGATCTCGAAGTCCGCGTCGGTGCGGGCGCCTATATCTGTGGCGAGGAGACCGCGCTGCTCGACAGCATCGAAGGCAAGCGCGGCCAGGTGCGCGCCAAGCCGCCGTTGCCGGTACACAAGGGGCTCTTCGGCAAGCCGACGATCGTCAACAATGTGCTGACCTTTGCCGCCGTGCCGACGATCCTCACCCACGGCGCCGATTTCTATCGCGACTTCGGTATGGGGCGTTCGCGCGGCACCATGCCGATCCAGCTCGCCGGGGACATCAAATATGGGGGCCTGTTCGAGACACCGTTCGGCCCGACACTCGACGAACTCGTAAACGGCATCGGCGGCGGTACCGCCTCCGGCCGCCCGGTCCGTGCGGTACAGGTCGGCGGCCCGCTCGGCGCCTATTTCCCGCCCGCGCTGTTCGACACGCCGTTCGACTATGAAGCCTTTACCGAACGCGGCGGCCTCATCGGCCATGGTGGCATTGTCGTCTTCAACGACAGCGTTAACCTCGCCGAACAGGCGCGCTTCGCGATGGAGTTCTGCGCCATCGAAAGCTGCGGCAAGTGCACGCCCTGCCGCATCGGCTCGGTCCGCGGCGTCGAGGTGATCGACCGTATACGGACGGAACCCGACAAAGGGCGCCAACTGGCGCTTTTGCGCGACCTTTGTGATATCATGCGGGCAGGTTCGCTCTGCGCCCTTGGCGGCTTCGTGCCGTATCCGGTGTTGAGCGCCCTCGATCATTTTCCTGAGGACTTCGCATGAGCCTCATCGAAGAAATCGACTACGGCACGCCGGCGCGCGAAGGCGCGGCGGTGCGTCTTACGATCGACGGCCAACCCATCGAGGTTCCGGAAGGCACATCGATCATGCGCGCCGCGCAGCTCGCCGGCACCTCCATCCCCAAGCTCTGCGCCACCGACAGCCTGGAAGCGTTCGGTTCCTGCCGCATGTGCCTGGTCGAGATCGACGGCCGCCACGGCACGCCTGCTTCGTGCACCACGCCGGTCGCCGCCGGGATGAAAGTCCGTACACAGACGGATCGCCTGAAGACGCTGCGCCGCGGCATGATGGAGCTCTACATCTCCGACCATCCGCTCGATTGCCTGACTTGCGCCGCCAACGGCGATTGCGAGCTGCAAGACATGGCAGGTGCGGTCGGGCTGCGCGATGTGCGTTATGGCTACGCGGGCGAAAACCACCTCGCCGACGCGAAAGACGAATCCAACCCCTACTTCACCTACGATCCGGCGAAATGCATCGTCTGTTCGCGCTGCGTCCGCGCCTGTGAAGAGGTGCAAGGCACCTTCGCCCTCACCATCGCCGCCCGCGGCTTCGGTTCCCGGGTCGCCGCCGGCAACACCAACTTCTTCGACTCCGAGTGCGTCTCCTGCGGCGCCTGCGTGCAGGCCTGCCCGACCGCGACACTGATCGAAAAGTCCGTCATCGACATCGGCCAGCCGGAGCACAGCGCCGTCACCACCTGCGCCTATTGCGGCGTCGGCTGCACGTTCAAGGCGGAGATGCGCGGCGAGGAAGTCGTGCGCATGGTGCCGTTCAAGGACGGCAAGGCGAACCACGGCCACTCCTGCATCAAAGGCCGCTTCGCCTGGGGCTATGCCCAGCACCGCGACCGTATCCTCAAGCCCATGATCCGGGCGAAGATCACCGATCCGTGGCAAGAAGTGTCGTGGGAAGAAGCCCTCGCCCACAGCGCCGGCGAGTTCAAACGGATTCAGGCGAAGTATGGCCGCGGCGCCATCGGCGGTATTTCGTCATCGCGTTGCACCAACGAAGAGACGTACCTCGTGCAGAAGCTGGTGCGCCGCGTCTTCGGCAACAACAACACCGACACCTGCGCCCGCGTCTGCCATTCGCCCACCGGCTACGGCCTCAAGACCACCTTCGGCACAAGCGCCGGCACGCAGGATTTCGACTCCGTCGCCGACGCCGACATTATCGTCGTGATCGGCGCCAACCCGACCGACGGCCATCCTGTGTTCGCCTCGCGCATGAAAAAGCGTCTGCGCGAAGGGGCCAGACTGATCGTCATCGATCCGCGCCGCATCGACCTCACCAAGACCGTGCACGCGAGCAACCCCGCGCTGCATTTGCCGCTGCGCCCCGGCACCAACGTCGCGATGCTCACGGCCCTCGCCCACGTCGTGGTAACCGAAGGCCTCGTCAACGATAGCTTCGTACGCGAGACCACCGACCTCGCCACGTTCACCGAATGGGCCCAATTCGTCGCTGACCCACGCCACAGCCCGGAGGCCACCGAGCCGTTCACCGGCGTCTCCGCGCAGCTCGTGCGCGAAGCGGCACGTCTGTATGCGAAAGGTCCGAACAGCGCGTTCTATTACGGCCTCGGCGTCACCGAGCACAGCCAGGGCACCACCGCCGTTATCGCGATCGCCAACCTCGCGATGGCGACAGGCAATATCGGTCGTGCCGGCGTCGGCGTGAATCCCCTGCGCGGCCAGAACAACGTCCAGGGCTCGTGCGACATGGGCTCGTTCCCGCACGAATTTCCCGGCTACCGCCATGTCTCCGACGACAAGGTTCGCGCGACGTTCGAAATGGATTGGGGCGTCACGCTCGACCCCGAACCGGGTCTGCGCATCCCCAACATGCTCGACGCCGCCGTTGAAGGCACCTTCAAGGGTCTCTACGTGCAGGGCGAGGACATCCTGCAATCCGATCCCAACACCCGCCATGTCGCCGCCGGTCTTGCGGCGATGGAATGCGTCGTGGTGCACGACCTCTTCCTCAACGAGACGGCGGGCTATGCCCACGTGTTCCTGCCCGGCTCCACTTTCCTCGAGAAGGACGGCACCTTCATCAACGCCGAGCGGCGCATCCAGCGTGTCCGCAAGGTGATGGAGCCGAAGTGCGGCAAGGCCGATTGGGAAACGACGCTCGCCATCGCCGAAGCGATGGGCGATCCGATGCCCTACAACCATCCGTCCGAGATCATGGACGAGATCGCACGCCTTACGCCCACCTTTGCCGGCGTGTCGTTCGCGAAGCTCGACGCGCTCGGCTCTATCCAGTGGCCATGCAATGATGCAGCGCCCGAGGGTACGCCCATCATGCATGTCGGCAGCTTCGTGCGCGGCAAGGGCAATTTCGTCCTCACCGAATACGTCCCGACCGACGAGAAGATCGGCCCGCGTTTTCCCCTGCTGCTGACGACGGGCCGCATCCTCAGTCAGTACAATGTCGGCGCCCAGACGCGCCGCACCGCCAACACGCAGTGGCACACCGAAGACCGCCTGGAGATCCATCCGCACGATGCGGAAGAACGCGGCATCAAGGATGGCGACTGGGTGAAAGTCGCCAGCCGCGCCGGCAACACCGCATTGCGCGCCCTGATCACCGACCGCGTCGCGCCCGGCGTCGTCTACACCACGTTCCATCACCCGGACACACAGGCGAACGTGGTGACCACCGACTTTTCCGACTGGGCCACCAACTGCCCCGAATACAAGGTGACGGCAGTGCAGGTCTCGCCTTCCAACGGTCCGACCGATTGGCAGAAGCGCTACCACGACCGGATGGAAGAGAGCCGCCACATCGCGGCCACGACCGGCGCAGCGGAATGACAAAGCCGTCCGTCCGTGCCCGCCGCGAACTCGTCGCGCGCAAAGGCGATGCAAGCGGTGGCGAGCGCGTCGTTCCCGCCGAGGTCCCGGTGGCATTCACCTACGATCACGCGACCTACGCCGTGATGATGGCGAGCCCTTCCGATTTCGAAGACTTCGCGATCGGCTTCTCGCTTAACGAACGGATCGTCCGCCGTGTCGATGAAATCGCCGAGCTTGAGGCGGTAGAGATGCCGCGCGGCTACGAACTGCGCATGTCGCTTGCCACAGCACGCGCCGGCGAACTCGAATCCCGCCGCCGCCGCATCGCCGGTCCCGCCGGTTGCGGGCTCTGCGGGATTGAAAGCCTCGATGCCGCCGTGCGCCCGCCGCCGCTGGTAACGAACACGCTCACGGTCTCGCCGCAGACCATCTTCACCGCGCTGAAGACGCTCGCCGCCAACCAGCCGTTGAACAGCGAAACCCGCGCCGTCCATGCCGCCGGTTTCTGGTCCCTCACCGCCAGCGGCTTCGCTGCCGTGCGCGAAGACGTCGGCCGTCACAACGCCCTCGACAAGCTCGCCGGCGCCCTCGCCCGCGCGCGCATCGATGCGGCGAACGGCTTCATTGTGATGACCAGCCGTATCTCGATCGAGCTGGTGCAGAAGACCTGTGCGATGGGCGCACCCTTGCTCGTTGCCGTTTCCGCCCCCACCACCTTCGCCCTCGAAGCCGCGGAAGCCGCGAACCTCACGCTCATCGCAGTGGCGCGCGACGACAGCTTCGAAATCTTCACCCATCCCGAGCGCATCGCGGCGGCCGTGCATGTCGCCTGACGAAAAGCTGGTTTACATGGCGAACCAGATCGCCGCGTTCTTCGCGCCGCAAGGCAAAGAGCGAGCGGTGAAGGGCATTGCCGACCACCTCAACAGCAACTGGACGCCCCACATGCGCGCGCGCTTTCTCGCCATTGCGCCGGAGCACAAGGCGACGATGAACCCAGACGTTTCGGAAGCGTTGCCGCGTGTGAAGGTGCCGCGGCATTAGCTCCCGCCTGCGACACCACGATCGCGCATCAGGGCCTCTGCGAGCATAACGTCTTGCGGTGTGTTGATGTTGAGGAAGTTCGCCGGATCGGCACAATCGACGAAGGCCGCTTGCATCTTCCGAAGGATCTCGTGCAGCGGGGCTTGACGTTCGGCTCTGCATTCCTCCTGCAACACGGCAATTGCCTCCGTTCGCCAGATCGCACAAAGTGGCTCGACGCCTCGCGACGTCCGCGCCGCCGCGCAGGGTGCGTCGACAACCGCAGCGATCAATCTGCCGGGCAAGTCTGCCGGCAACAACGGGACATCGCAGGGAATCGTAAGCATCGAACCGGCACCGACGCTCTTTGCCCAGAGCAGGCCGGCAACGATGCCGCACAACGCGGCCGCGGGACTTCCCGGTAGATCGAAGACAACAGTGACACCCAGGCTGACGGCAAGCTCTGCAACCGGCCCCTCCTCCCGCACGCTGACCGCGACAGAACCGCCGGCAGACTTCACCAGATCGCACGCCCTTGCGAGGAGTGGCAGCCCACCGACTTCGACCAGTGCCTTGTGCCGGCCCATGCGCTTAGACTGTCCACCCGCAAGCACAAGTCCGGCGACGTTATTGGTGTGGCTGGCCACGCCGGGCTCCAGGAGACGACAAGAGACTTTACCACAACGGACAACGGGAAGCTCTCATGCACAATCAGACCCTCGCATTCGAAAGCGAGTTCGTCGCGACATTGCGCTGCGTACCCATGGCGGTGCGCATGAAGCTCGACGTTTGCGGCACGAGCAATTCCCGACGCTCTTCGGTGCTGAATGCGCTTCACTGACGAAGGCTAAGCTTTAAGCATCTCGCACTATTGTCGACCGTCTCTATTGTTTGTGCAGAAGACCTGAAAGGATCCCCCGCCGTCACTAAGCCTTCAATTAGGTCTTTGCGGTTGCGGTCGATCCGAATCGTGACGGTCAATCTCGAGAACCTCGTTGAGATTACTCAGGAAAAAATCAGCGTTCTCTTTGGAAAAGGTCAATGGCGGTCTGATCTTGAGCACGTTCGCTTGCGGCCCCGTGGCGCTCAGCAGGATTCGCCGGTTGCGCATTTCGTTTACGATGTCCGCAGCCCTGTCAGCCGGCGTCGTGCCGCTGTCAACCGAATCGACCTCGACGGCGATGAACAATCCTGCGCCGCGAACATCGACAAGTTCGCGGTGCGTCTCGCGCATCCTGCGAAGCCCGTCGCGGAAATGGTTTCCGACATCGTAAGCGGATTGTTGGAGATTCTCGTGCTCGAGCACGTCCAGTACCGCCATGCCGGCGGCGCAGGAAACGGGATTGCCGCCGAAGGTGTTGAAATAACGCGACTGACTGCCGAACCGCGCCATCACCTCCGGCTTCGTCACCAGCGCGGCGATCGGGTGACCGTTGCCCATCGGCTTGCCCAGCGTGACCATATCGGGTGCCACACCGTGGCGCTCGAATCCCCACATCTTCTCGCCCGTACGGCCGAAGCCGGGCTGCACTTCGTCGGCGATGAACAAGCCTCCCGCTTCGTGGATGGCATCCACCGCCTTGCGTAGAAATCCGGCTGGATCGGCGAACACGCCGTCGCTTGAAAAGATCGTGTCGACGAGGAGAGCCGCCGGACGGATTCCATGCCGCTGCATATCGGCGATGGCAGTCCGCACGCCGTGCGCAAAAGCGTCGCCGAGATGCCCGGCGGGAAAGCGCCGGCTGTCCGGCGCAGGCACCGTCCTCACATGCTCGCCGAGGTTCACAAACGGTCCGAAAGACGGAGACAATCCCGCCACGGCATCCGTGCCGCCATGATAGGCAAGCTCGGTCACGACGAAGCCTGTGCCGCCGGTGAAGCTCTTCGCGACGCGGATGGCGAGATCGTTCGCTTCGCTGCCGGTGCAGGTGAACGTGATCTGCGACAGCGCAGACGGAAACTTCGCCAGCAGGCGTTCCGCATAGCCGACGACCGTCTCGTTGAGATAGCGCGTATGCGTGTTCAGCACCGCCGCCTGGCGGGCTATCGCATCCACCACATGGGGGTTGCAATGACCGACCGAAGCGACGTTGTTATAGGCGTCGAGATAGGCGTTGCCTTCCGGGTCGTAGAGCCACACACCTTCCCCGCGCACGATGTGAACCGGATTGCGATAGAACAGGCGATATGCAGGTCCGAGACGCTTTTCACGCCGTTCGATCAGTTTGCGCTCTTCGGCGGAAAGATCCGCGGACTTGCCGTCGAACGCGTTGACCATTGCCATGTCAGACTTCCAGTTTGCAGGCGCGGCGCAGGCGGCGCTGTGCTTCGTCGCTCGTGATCGTGCCCAGTTGTACCAATCCTGCTGCCGCGGTGGGATGGTTCTTCAGGATATAAGCGCGGTTCTCGGGGTTTCGCGCCGCGCGCCATTCGGTGATCAGCACCGTCATGGCGAGGCGCGTAGCTATCAGGTCGTAGAGCAGATCGCACTCACAGCGTTCGAGCGGATTGACGGCATGATACGCCGCGACGATCTCCAGCACCGGCGCCAGAGGGTCCCCGCTGCGGCCGACGTGATACGCGCATGCGATGGCCAGGTCGTTTATCACGGGCGCACGCATCAGGTCCCCGAAATCGATGATGCCTGTGATGCGGTCGGGGTGTTCGGCGGACACCAGGATATTGAACGGCGTGAGATCGTTGTGGATGACCTGGCGGCGCAAGCGCGGCAGCGCAGGAGCGACGACCGCGTCGAACCGGTCCAGGGCGCGCCCGGCATTGTCCCGGTCCACCGGAAGCGCGACTTCCGCCAGCATCGGGCGTAGCGCAGCCGCCCGGCCAATGTCCCAATACAGTTCGAATGTGTCGGAAGGATCGGAAAAATCGGCAAGCGCGCGGTCGAGGCGGGCCAGCACGGCGCCGATTTCCGCGCGCAACGCACGCGACCGGGGAAGCTGTGCGGCCATCGTTCCCGGCAGAAAGCTCAACAGCCTCGCGATGCGTGCCTCGCCATGCCGATCCGCAATTTCCACCTCATAGCGTCCGTCTCGCGCGGGCAGCAGGCGCGGAATCGGCAGAGCCGGATCGGCGCTTGCGATGTGGAGCATAGCCCGCGTCTGGAACGCGATGGCGCCGCGGTCTTCGGCAGGATGGGTGATCTTGAGAACAAACGCACCGTGCTCAGTCTGTATGCGGAAATTTTCGTCTCGCTCTCCCGAGAGCGCCGTCATCTCGCCGCGAACGCCGAAATGCGCGGCGACCGCTGCAAGATCTTCGACAGCCGGGCTCGATACGGCAGAGGTCAGGGAGGCATTGGCTTTCTGGCTTTCCGGCATCGACCCCAAAGTTCGGCTTGCTCTCACTCAGGTTGAAAAGAAAGGGCACGATCCGCCGCAGCAAGATCGTGCCCCTCAGGTTCGGTCAGCCTAGATGTGGCCGCGCAACTCGACGCCGAAGGTGCGGCCGATATTGATGCTGCGCGAAACGTAAATGCTGTTGACCACGTTCACGCCGCCGCCCAGCACCGTCTTGTCGCCAAGATTGCGGCCCCATAGATAGGCGCCCCATTGACCGTCTGCGTCTTCAACGCCGATACGCGCATCGATGATCATGTACGGCTGAACTTCAATCAGCGGCGTATTGGCAGGATCGGTGAACTGCCGCGAGCGATAGTCCCAATCGGTCGAGAAGTAGAAATTCTTGCCTGGCAAGGCATCGATCGGATGGGTGTAGGTGCCGCCCCAACTCGCGGAGAACTTGGACGAGCCGGCCAACAAATTGTTGTCGTAGTTGATGCCGGGACCGCCGCCGTTGGGGAATTTGTTGTAGTAGGCATCCTGCACGCCGAAGTTTGCGAAGGCGTTCAACCCTTCGATGACCGGCGGCGCCCAGTTCAGTTCGACTTCAAGACCTTTGCTCGTCGCGCTCGCAGCATTGCTCACGACAAACGAAACGCCGGTGTTGATCTCTTCCTGCTTGTTGGAAAAGTTGTAATAGAACGCCGCCAGGTTCGCCGACAACGTGTTGTCGAACAGGACGGATTTGAAGCCCACCTCGTAGTCGTCGAGAAACTCCGGTTTGAAGCTCAGTCCATTGGCCGCGACGTCGTAGGGCGGCGAAATGATGTCGGACTGGAAGCCGCCGGCCTTGAAGCCGTGCGCGAAGCGGAAATAGCCGACCTCATCGTCCGTGAATGTATAAGAAAGAGTTGCATCGCCCGAGAACGCTTTGGCGTCGGTCTTCGAGGTGGTCGGCGCGATCGGCTCGGCAAATGCGAAGATCGCACCCACCACGACCGGAAGTGTCGGCTCCTGCACGAACCGCAGGCTCTTGCGGTCGTCCGTAAAGCGCAGGCCACCGCCGAGTTTCAGCTTGTCCGTGATGTTGTATTTCGCCGAGACGAACACCGAACCGCTGTCGTCCTCTATCTTGGCGTTGGCGGCTGCGGCTTCCTGGAATCCGGCCGGCAGCAGCGGCGGGAACGGCGGCCCGAACAGGAACGTCGGAAACGCATCGCCCAAACGGATATGAAACACGTCGTGGTCCAGTTCGCTGTCGAAATACGCGCCGAGGATCCATGAGAAGCGGTCCGTGGCCGGCGAGGTCAGGCGCACTTCCTGGCTGAAGCGGTGGAAGGTTTCCGCCTGGCCGGTATCGAAGCCGTCGAGCGCGCTGCCGTCTTCATCGCCCTCGTCGTCGCTGCTCAGGAAGCGGTACGCCGTGATCGACGTCAGGGTGTAGTCGCCCAGGAGATATTGCCCCTTCAGCGACGTTCCCCACATCGTGCGGTCGTCGAAGGGCATCGTGTTCTCCTGGACGATGCGATCGGTCGGATTCTGCGGCGGAACGGACGCATAGAAGGCCGCATTGCAACCGAGGAAGTTGTAGGGAAACGACGTACAGGTGGCTCCGTCCAGCGTGTGCTGGATTTCCGGGGTGCCGTTCGAATCGCCTTCGTGATAGGCATCGCCGCGCAATTCCAGCGTGAAATCGTTCGACGGCTTGACGACGACCATGATGCGGCCGCCGTACTGGTTGAGGTTGTCGAGTTTCTTGTTCAGGGTCACGTCGTCGAGGTAGCCGTCCCGCGTCTGGTAGATGCCGGTGATGCGCACCAGCACCTTGTCGTCGATGATTGGTCCGCTGACCGTCCCGCGAAGCTGCGTGTAACCATAGTTGCCGACCCGGATGTCGCCCAAAGCCTCGTACTCGTCGGTGGGCCGCTGGGTGGTGATGTTGATGACGCCCGCGATGGTGTTCTTGCCGTATAGGGTGCCCTGCGGTCCGCGTGCGACTTCGACGCTTGCAACGTCTGCGAGCACGGTGTCGAACGCGCGGTCGCGCCCCATGAACACTTCATCGACGTTCACGCCGACGTCCGGGGGGAAGCCCGAACCGGCAGAGGCTGTGGCGATACCGCGGATGTTGAATCCGCCGATGAACGTGCCATAGGCGTTCACGTTCGGCATTTTCTCACCCAGTTCGGTGAGGTCGCCGATGTTCTTGTTCTTGATGTCTTCAGCCGTGTTCACGGTGATGGCGATCGGCACGTCGATATTGCGCTCGGTGCGTTTTTCGGCGGTGACGACGACGGTCTCAATCTGCGCGAAAGCCGGCGAGACAAGTGCCGTGCTCACCAGCAGCCCCACTGCCAGTGCGCTCAAACGGCAAGCAACGCGTCCATAAACGGATGCCATAATCCAGTTTTCCCCTCGTTTCAGCCGCAGCCAATGTCCGGAAGATCGGGCTGGGGCCTAGGCAGTACGACACCGTTTTGGTTCTGACCCGCCAAGCGAACTGCAACATTTTTGACACGCCTGCGCCTGATCGAACGGCCGGGAGACGGCGGGCGGTGCCGGTCGCTTGGTCCAAAGCTTCAGAGAAGCGTTCGCGTACCATGCGCCATGATCGCAACGATCGAGTCGGTCAATTCCTCCAGCCGCCCCTGGCGCAACTCCAGGAGGACCGGCACCGACCGCAAGCCGTTGATCAAAAAATGGTAGACGACGGCCGGGTTGCACGGCGCGATGGAACCATCGTCGATCCCTTCGCGCAGGATTTTCTCACCCGCGGCAATGATGGGTTGCCCTTTGCCGTCCAGATCGCGCCGCAGATCGGGCGCCAGCTGATTGGGATAGATCACAAACAGGCATGCGCCCACATCGCCGCTGGTCACGCGCACGCTTCGCCGGATGAACCGTTCGAACCGCGCCGCGCCGTTCAAGCCGGGCGCGCCGTGATAATCTTCCGGATGGTCGGCAGGATCGAGGAACGCCAAGACCGCCATATCCATCAGTTCGCGGACGATTTCTTCCTTGTTGTGGAAGTAATAGTAGATCGTCGGCTTGGAAACATGCAGGTCTTCGGCGATGTCGCCCAGCGACAGAGTCTCGAAACCGGACCGGCGAATGATGCGCGCGGCCGACTGCAATACGGCGCGGCGCTTGAGCTCGAACTTCTCCTGCCGGTTCTGGATCTCGGCGCCCCAAGCCCTTTTGGTCATCGTCAGTGTGTCCTGCAGCCCACAGGCCGAATCATCGCGGTGTCTCATCTTAGGCTGGACGGGCTGATGGGCGGTTGCGCGTATACATCCTGCGAAACGACACAGTGGCGCTCCCGATCCGCTACGTTTTGTTCCAGGAAGGGTCTGGAAAGCCTCCGATAGCGGAAAACAGCAGAACGCGGTGTCTTTTCAGGGGCGTTGGCCGCCAGCGGATGTTCCTTATGAAAACCAACGAAACAACGCTTCCGACGCTGCTCCGGGCCCGGGCACGCGAAGTGCCGGACAAGCGCTATCTCATCGACATCGCCGACCGCGAGCTGACCTATCGCGGCATCGTTGCGGAGATGGACCGCTGGGCGGATGCCTATCGCAGGCTCGGCATCGGCGCCGGCGACATCGTCGTGACGATGCAGACCAACACGATCGAGTCCCTCGCGGGCTGGCTCGGTCTCACCTGCCTCGGCGCGATCGAAGCCCCCATCAACAACGACTACCGCAGCGAACTGCTCGCCCATGCGCTCAATCTCACCAAGGCCGGGACGTTCCTTGTTCTGCAGCAATTCGTGGACCGCCTTGCCGAGATCGCCGGACAGATCCCGCATCTGAAGCGCGTGATCGTGCTCGATGCCGAGACGGCGGCCGGCGGATTGCCGTTCGAGACGATGACAGGGAAGCAATTTCTCGACGGTGCGACAGCAGCGCCCGGCAGCCGCGATCCCCAGCCCTGGGAAATCGGCGCGATCCTGTTCACCTCCGGCACGACCGGGCCTTCCAAAGCGGTGCGCATGCCCTGGGCGCAAATTCATTCGACGGCCGTCGGCACCTTGCCGCTGCACGATTTCGGACCGCATGACGTGATCTTCAATCCCGGCCCGACCTATCACGTCGGGGCCAAGGTTTTTCCTTTCATCGCCGCGGTTATCGGCGGCAGCCATGTGATGCGGCCGTTCATCAGCCCGGCGCGGATGCCCGACGAGTATCGCAAATACGGCGTGACGACCGCCTTCTATCCGCCTTTTGTCTGGCTCGACGAGCCGCCGAGGCCGGACGACAAGGATTGTCCGCTGCACAACCTTCTGATGCCGATCCAGCTGCCGCGCATCGAGGAGTTCAAGGCACGCTTCGGCTGCCGCACCTTCTCCGCCTACAGCATGACCGAGATGAGTTGCCCGATCGTCGATCCGGACTGGAACTCGGGCCGGATCAGTCCGGAAGGCTTCGTGAGCTGCGGCAAGCTTCGTGCAGGCTATCCGGGATACGAAATCCGTATCGTGGACGAGCACGACCAGGACGTCGCAACCGGCGTCGTTGGCGAACTGATCGTGCGCAGCGATGCGCCGTGGACGATGAATGCCGGCTATCTGAACAATCCCGAGGCCACTGCCGCGGCGTGGCGGAATGGCTGGTTCCACACCGGCGATGCCTTCAGCTGCGATGCGGACGGCCACTACTACTTCCGGGACCGGATCAAGGACTGCATCCGCCGCCGGATGGAGAACATCTCGAGCTTCGAAGTGGAATCGGCCGTCAAGAAGCATCCCGAAGTCCTCGACTGTGCCGCCGTGGCGGTGAAGATGAGCGACGGCGCGGGAGCCGACGAGGAAATCCGTCTGGTCGTCGTGCGCAAACCCGGTGCCGACTTCGACGCCGAGACGTTGCTGCGCTGGCTGATCCCGAACATGCCGCGCTTCATGGTCCCGCGCTTCATTGAGTTCATGGACGCCCTGCCGCAAACTCCGACATACAAGGTGCAGAAGGTTCTGCTGCGCAATCGACCGATCGCCGGCGTGTGGGATCGGGAAGCGGCCGGGATCGAACTGCCGCGCTGAAGGCAACACGGCATGATCGGCAAACTCCTGATCGCCAATCGCGGCGAGATCGCGGTGCGGATCGCGCGCACCGGTACCGAACTCGGCATCGCCAGTGTAGCGGTTTATTCCGAAGACGACGCCGAGGCGTTGCATGTCAGGCGTAGCGACGAAGCCGTCGCTCTGAAAGGCACCGGGCCGGCTGCTTATCTCGATGCTGCACAAATTGTGGAAGCCGCAAAAAGCACAGGCTGCGAGGCGGTGCATCCCGGTTACGGCTTCTTGAGCGAAAATGCGGCGTTCGCCGAACAGTGCGAACAAGCCGGCCTCATCTTCATCGGACCGGCGCCGGAACAGCTTCGCCTGTTCGGCGACAAGGCTCGCGCGCGCGCCTTGGCACAGGCGTGCGGCGTGCCGGTTCTTTCAGGAACCGCGCAGCCGGCCACCGTGGAGGAAGCGGCGGCGCTGCTTGGAACGTCGGGCGCGATCATGCTGAAGGCCGTCGCGGGTGGCGGCGGCCGAGGCATCCGGCGCATCGATCGCGAGGACGAACTCGCGCCGGCCTTCGAACTGTGCCAGTCGGAGGCATGGCGCGCATTCGGCAACGGCGCGCTCTATGCCGAACAGTTCCTGCCTCGCGCACGTCACATCGAAGTGCAGATCGCCGGTGACGGGACTGGCGCGGTATCGCATTTGTGGGACCGCGAATGCAGCCTGCAGCGGCGGCATCAGAAGATTGTCGAGATCGCGCCGGCTGTCGCGATTCCTGAGGCCTTGCGGGAGAAGCTTTTCGCCGCCGCGCTCGCCATGGCCGGAAAGGCGCGCTACCGCAATCTCGGCACCTTCGAATTTCTCATCGCGGGCGACGCATTCTATTTCATCGAGGCCAATCCCCGGCTCCAGGTCGAGCACACCGTCACCGAAGAGGTGACCGGCCTCGATCTTGTGGCCCTGCAAATCGGGCTCGCGAACGGCCGGAGCCTTGAGGCGCTCGGCATCGCGCAGGCGACTGTGCCGCCACCGCGCGGCATTGCGATCCAGGTCCGCGTCAACATGGAGACGATGCAAGCGGACGGCTCCGTCCGCCCGGCGGGCGGCACGTTATCGGTTTATGAGCCTCCTACCGGGCCAGGCGTGCGGGTCGACGGTTTCGGCTACACCGGTTATCGCACGGGCAGCCGGTTCGACTCGCTGCTCGCGAAGGTGATCGTCCATATGCACGCCGGCGTCTTGGGCGATGCGGTGCGCAAGGCAGTGCGTGCGCTTGGCGAATTCCGCATCGCGGGCGTCCCGACCAACATTGGCTGGCTGCAGCGTGTTCTCGCCCTTCCCGATGTCCAGGACGGACAAATCCATACCCAGCTTCTGGAAGAACAAGCGGCCACGCTGAGCGCCGGCGACACGCAGACAACACCGACGGTTCAGATTGCCGGCTCTCGCATCGACCGCAACGATCCGCTCGCGATACTGGGGCAAGGCTTTGCGACGGTCGAACCCGATCCGAACTATGTCGAACCGGTTGCGCCCGAAGGTACGGTGCCGCTGCGTGCGCCGATCCAGGGCGCGATCGTGAGCATCACCGCCAAACCCGGCGATCTGGTCGCCGCCGGTGCTCAAGTCCTCATCATGGAGGCGATGAAGATGGAGCACGTCGTCATCGCCGCGGAGACCGGCATCATCCGCGAATTTACCGTGGCGCCAGGCGATGCGGTGTTCGAAGCCGCGGTCCTCGCCTTCGTCGAGCCGCGCGCGTCGCACGACGCGGCACATTCGGCCGCTGCCTCGGACGATCTCGACGCGATCCGGCCCGACCTCGCCGAGCTCAAGGCCCGCGAGGCATTGCGTTACGATCGAAACCGGGAGAAAGCGGTCGCGCGCCGGCACGATGCCGGCCAGCGCACGGCGCGCGAAAACATCGACGATCTGTGCGACGCCGAGTCTTTCGTTGAATATGGCGGCCTGGCGATCGCCGCGCGGCGCACCCGCAGCCCTGTCGAAGAGCTGCTGCGCACGACACCGGCGGACGGTCTCATCACCGGTACGGCGCGCGTCAACGGCACGCATTTCACAGACGATCGCGCACGCTGCGCGGTTCTTTCCTATGACCCGACCGTGTTCGCCGGAACCCAAGGCTTCAAGGGCCATGAGAAGATGGACCGCATGCTCGAGCTTGCGGGCAAATCGCGCCTGCCCGTGGTCTTTTTCACCGAAGGCGGCGGCGGCCGCCCCGGCGACACCGACAAGCTCGGCGTCGGCTTCAACTTCATCAAATCGTTCAGTTGGCTCGGCGCGCTGAGCGGTCTTGTGCCCATTGTCGGGGTGAACAACAGCCGCTGCTTTGCAGGCAACGCCTTCATCCTTGGCTGTTGCGACGTGATCATCGCGACGAAAAGCTCGACTATCGGCATTGGCGGCCCTGCCCTCGTCGAAGGCGCGGGCCTCGGCGCCTACAAGGCGGAAGAGATCGGCCCGGCCGCCATTCACGGACCGAACGGCGTGATTGACGTCCTGGTCGACGACGAACCGGCGGCGGTGGCGGCGGCGAAGAAATATCTCTCTTATTTCCAGGGACCGCTTGGCACGTGGAGCGAAGCGGATCAACGCGAGTTGCGCAATGTGGTGCCGGAGAACCATCGGCGCGTCTACGACATGCGCAAGCTGATCGCCATCGTCGCCGACACCGGCTCGGTTCTGGAACTGCGGCCGCAATTCGGCGCGGCGATGATCACCGCGTTTGTCCGCGTCGAGGGCCGGCCGATCGGTGTGATTGCCAACAATCCGCATCACCTCGGCGGCGCCATCGACGCTCCGGCTTCGGACAAGGCCACCCGGTTCATGCAGCTGTGCGAGGCGTTCGACATCCCGTTGCTTTCCCTGATCGATACCCCCGGCTACATGGTCGGTCCGGAAGCGGAGAAGACCGCGCTCATCCGCCATTGTGCGCGCATGACCGTGGTCGGCTCGAACCTGACGGTGCCGTGGATCGCGCTTGTGGTGCGCAAAGGCTACGGCATGGGCGGGCTTGCGATGGCAGGCGGAAGCTTCAGCAATTGCATCATGACCGCGGCGTGGCCGACCGGCGAGTTCGGCGGCATGGCGATCGAGGGTTATGTGAAGCTCGGCTTCCGCGATCAGCTCGCGGCCATCGCCGATCTCGATGCACGCAAGGCGAAATACGAAGAGATGGTCGCCAGGATGTATGACGAGTCCAAGGCGGTCAACGCGG
The DNA here is from genome assembly GCA_036490455.1 of Rhizomicrobium sp. Taxonomy (GTDB): domain Bacteria; phylum Pseudomonadota; class Alphaproteobacteria; order Micropepsales; family Micropepsaceae; genus Rhizomicrobium. Next base: position 8,574 of record DASXDS010000048.1, on the reverse strand, counting down.
CGACGTTCTACGAGTTCGACGACGTGATCGATCCTTTGGACACGCGCCGGCGCATTGTCGAAGCGCTGCGTTCGGCGCCGCCCGCGCCGCCCCGCGACGGCAAGAAGCTTTCGTGGATCGACGCGTGGTAACATGCCGGCCGGTGGCGGAGATCGCGGCATAGGGTGTCTTTCCTGCATCAGTCAGGAAAACCCCGATGAACAAGCCAGAGCCGATCAACCGCGCCCTTCGCGCCGTACCGGACGTTCGCGTCGACTTCGATGTCGAGATACCGATGCGCGACGGAACCATTCTGCGCTGCGATATCTTTCGCCCTGCAGGAAGCGAGCCCGTGCCGGTCATTCTCCAGCGCACGCCCTATGACAAGCGCTTTAGCCACAGCAACCACATGGGCCTCGACGTGCGTACGGCGACTGCCGCGGGTTACGCCGTCGTCGCACAGGACGTGCGCGGCCGGTTTGCTTCGGACGGAACATTCCTGATCACGCCCACGCAGGCCGTCGAAGGGCCGGACGGCTACGACACGATCGAATGGCTTGCGTCGCAACCCTGGTGCAGCGGTGCGATCGGCATGATCGGTGCGAGCTACAACAGCCTCACGCAGTTGATGGCGGCGGTCGAAAGGCCGCCGCACCTCAAATGCATCGTTCCCGAGAAGACCGGATCGCCGGCGCGAGGCGCGGTGCTTCTCGACTCCATCATGGTCGCCTGGACGGCGGGTCAGGCGATGGACTGGCTGCAGAAGGCCATGTTGCGGCAGGAAGCCGGCGAGAAGGAAGCCGCGGTCATTCGAGGTGCGCTAAAGGACCCGCAGGCCGCCGCGCGATACCTGCCGCTCGACGACATGCCGCTGCGCAAGATCGGCAGCCTGCCGACGTTCCAGAAGATGATCGAGCTCTTCACGCAGGAAGACGCCATCGAGATCGAAAGGATCGAGGTGCCGGCGCTGGTGGTCAGCGGCTGGTACGACATGGCAACGACCGAGACCGCGCGCATCTACCGGACTCTGCATGCGCGGGCGCAGGGCGAAGTGAACTTCCTGATTGGTCCATGGGATCACGGCAACGGAATGGCGGGGTTGGGCGAGTTGTTCTTCAGTCCGTTCGCCGGTGCGCGCATGGCGGAGATTCCACGCCTTTATCTCGACTTCTACGATCGGCACCTGAAGGGCGACAGCAGCAAGCCGGCGCCGGGGGCGAAGTATTTCGTGATGGGCCTGAACGAGTGGAAGCAGGCGCCGTCCTGGCCGCCGCCATCGCAACCGCACACGCTCTATCTCCACTCGGGCGGCAATGCGAACGGCGTCGCCGGTGACGGGCGATTGAGCAGCGAGCCGCCCTCGCCTTCGGAAAAGGCCGATCGCTACCGCTACGATCCGCTCGATCCCGCGCCGTCGATCGGCGGCCGCTATTTCGAAGCCGGCGGTTCGCGCCCCGGTCCCTTCGATCAGCGGCGCGTCGAAGAGCGCAAGGATGTGCTTGTCTATACGGGCGACACTCTGACGGCCGACCTGGAGATCGCCGGGCCGGTGAAGCTGAGGGTTTTCATGCAGTGCAGCACACCCGACACCGATCTCGTGGTGAAGGTTTGCGATGTGCGGCCCGACGGCGTCTCCTACAACGTGATCGACGAGTATATCCGCCTGCGCTGGCGGGACGGCGTGCGCAACACGGCGCTGCTCGAGCCGGGCAAGACCTACGATTTCGACTTCGACGTGGGACCGCTCGCGCATCGTTTCCTCGCAGGTCACCGCATCCGCTTCCAGCTCACCTCGAGCGCCTTCCCGCATTTCGACCGCAACATGAACACCGGAAATCCCGTCGGCTCCGACGCCAAGGGACTCGTCGCGGAGGTCACGATCCTGCACGATGCGGAGCATCCGACGGCCGTAACATTGCCGCGGGTCGGGACGGGTTCCTGATTTTCGGAAAGGAGACGGCCGTGGACATGGAAGCGTGGAAGGCACCGGGCCTCAGCAACTATCGCGAGTTGCGCGAGTTGGGCCTGGAAACGTATGTCGCCGAGCTCGACACCTATGGCTTCACGATCGTTCCGCCCGAGAAAGCCGCGCCGCCCGGTTTCGCCGAGCGGCTGCGCGACGCCGTCATCAGCCATACCCGCGGCCAGAATCGGGAAGATGCGCAGATCAATGTGATCGACCGCGCCAAGCGTCCGGTGGACGGCGAACATCTTTTTCACACCGTCGCGCGCGATGCCGTCTTTCGAGAGGCCACGATTTCGCCGGTCGGCTACGCGCTCGCGGCGCACATTCTGGGCGCGTCGCTGCGCATCTACCAGAGCAGCACGATCCTCAAGACCGGCGAGATTCTGCCCGTCCCCATGCATTGCGATTCCGTCTCCGTGCCGTCACCGCTGCCGCCATGGTGCGTGACCTGCAACGTCACCTGGATTCTCTCCGACTACACACGCGAAAACGGCGCGCTGTTCATGGTGCCGGGCAGCCATCGGCTGTGCCGTCACCCAACCGCAGCAGAACAACCCAAATCTGTCGGCGGACCGGGGAGCGACGACAATGTCGTGCCGATCATCGCGAAGGCCGGTTCGATCTGCGTCTTTGCCGGCAACACCTGGCACGGCGCGTTCGGCAAATCGAACGACACGACGCGAGTGAGCCTGGCCACCATCTACTGCCGCACCTTCATGATGCCGGCGGAAGACTTCGGCGACGTCACCGACGAGATGATCGCGCCGCATGGCGAACGTTTCGCCAATCTCGTCTGGCGCGACAAATGGCAGGGCTATCGCCAGGAAGGGCCGAAGCACGAACGGCTTGCGCTGTCCCGCGCCTCGACCGAAAGTCCGTTCGGCTGAACGTCTAGTTGACCTGACGTTCCTGCCCCGCCCAGAAGGGCTTGCGCAGCTCGCGCTTCAACACCTTGCCGGTCGCGTTCCGCGGCAGCGTGTCCACGAAATCGATCGACTTCGGCATCTTGAAGCCGGCGATGCGGGTGCGTGTGAAATCCAGGATCGATGCGGCATCGGGTTCGGCATCGGGCTTGAGCACCACGATCGCCTTCACCGCCTCGCCCCATTTCGCGTCGGGCACCGCGATCACCGCGACTTCGGCAATGGCGGGATGCCCGTACATCGCACTCTCGACTTCCGCCGGATAGATGTTTTCGCCGCCGGACACGATCATGTCCTTCACGCGGTCCTGGATGTAGACGTAGCCGTCTTCGTCCATGTACCCGGCATCGCCGGTGCGGACCCAGTTGTCGCCGGGCATCGTGCTCGCCGTCGCATCCGGCATGTTCCAGTAGCCGTTCATGCAGCTGTCGGCCTGGATCCAGATTTCGCCTTCCTTGCCGGTTGCCAGGGTGTGGCCTTCGGCGTCGCGGATCTCGATCTTCGAGCCGGTGATGGCGCGCCCTGCGGAGCGCATGCGGGTCGTGCCGCTCGGATCATGGTCTTCGGCCGGGAGATAGGTGACCGCGCCTGCGGTCTCGGTCATGCCGTAGAGCTGGATGAAGCCGCATTTGAACATGTCGACGGCTTCGCGCAGCAGATCGAGCGGGATCGGCGACGCGCCGTAGAGCAGGTATTTGATCGCCGAAAAATCCGTCTTCGCACAATCGGGATGGCGCAGGAGCATCTGGATCGCGGCCGGCACGAGGACGAGCTTCGACACGCGCTCCCGATCGATGGTGGCAAGCACGATGCCCGGTTCGAACTGGGTGAGGATGATGGACTTGGCGCCATTGTAGAGCCCGACGATGCCCCAGCCGGTGCCGCTGATGTGAAACGCGGGCATCGTCACGAGGCTCACGTCGTTCGAATCCCACTCGTTCCAGTTTAGCTGCGGATCGAGTTGATCCTTGAGCAGCGCGCGGTTGCGATCGTGCGCATACAGCGCGAAATGGGAGAGTTGCACACCCTTGGGATTTCCCGTCGTGCCGGAGGTGTACATCTGCACGATGGTATCCTTGGGATTTCCACGGAATGGCGGATCCTTGTCGCTCTGTTTTGCGATCCAGCTCTCATAGGATTGCCAATCCTCCGCCGTGCCGTCCGTGACGATGACGTGCTTGAGGTGTGGCAACTCCCCGAGCAACGGCTTGATGAGGCCGGCGAAACCTTCGCCGATGAAGAGCACCTCGGCGCGCGCGTCGTTAAGGATGTAGGAAATTTCCGGCGGCGCGAGACGCCAGTTGACCGCGACGAGCACAGCGCCGATTTTCGCCGCCCCGAACAATATCTCGAAATAACGGTCCGAATTCTGGTCGAGGGCCGCGATACGCGAACCCGGCGTCACGCCGAGGGCCTGCAAGCCGTTTGCGACCCGCGCCGTGCGCGCCTGAAAGCGCTCATAGGTCGAGACGCGCTCGCCATCCACCATCGCGATGGATTGCGGCCGTATGCGCGCATGGTGGCGCGGGACGTCCGCAAGCGTTTCGATTTCGGGAATGAAGGTCACGGCGTTCCTCGCCTGTTTGATGCCGGCTTCACTCGGCCGCGATGCTCAAGGCGCGCCCGGCCTCGCGGCGCGCGGCCTGCTGGGCCGCAGGCATGCGCGTGCTCAGGATTTCCAGCGACGGATCGCCGAGACCGGGATTGGTCAGGAGCGCACGGCAAATCTGCTTTCCCTTGCCAATGTGTTTTTCGACGGTCGAAACCGAAAGCCGCATCGATTTCGACATCTGCTTGTACGAGAGATCTTCTACCACGCGCAGGACAAAGGCTTCGCGGCAGCGGTGCGGCAGCTCGTCGAGCAGGCGGCGGCAGGCCGTTGCTTCCTCGGACGCAATCATCTGCTCTTCGGCGGTCGGGGCGTGCCGCCGGAACGCCTCGTCCGTGGCGAGGCGCGCAGCGTCCGAACTGCGGACCCGTCCATTGCGGATGTGGTTCAGCGCGAGGTTGCGCGCGGTTCGGAACAGGAAGGCCCGTGGGCAGGAGATCTCGCCGGATGCGAGCGCCGGCCATGAGCGCAGGAAAGTTTCCTGGAGTAGGTCCTCGGCATCGCAGGTGTTGCGCACCATCCGTTTCACGAACAGGCGCACCGCGGCTGCTTCTTTGCGGTAAATCTCGTCGACCGACTTCACTCCGGGCGCCGGTCCCGGCACAGGCCTGGAAAGCGGCGAACCATCGATCGCCACCGGCTCCCGCCGGCCGGCCCCCGCATTCAAAAGGTTCGGTTCAAGCCCCACTTGACCTCCCGCCACTGTTCGACCGGCCGCGCCATTCGGCGAACTGTCTGTTGGCACTGCCCAATAATCTGACTACTATGTCAACAAGTCGTCCGACCGGTCGGTCGTATCGTTAGATGGGTCGTAGCGGGAGTCAAGGGAGGAAATTGTCTTTATGAGTGGCGCGCAGAGACTCGATTGGACGGCGACCGGATAGTGGCGACCGAAGAACCCCAAAATGGTGCGAGCGCGGTGCCCCTTCGGCGCGAGCGCAAGCGCGCGTGGCGCGGCGCAATCCAGGATGGCGACGATCAGTTCGCCATGAAGCGCCAGGTTGTGCTCCGCACCGCGGCGCGCACCTTCAGCCGGCGCGGTTTTCATCAGACGACGCTCGCCGATATCGCCGACGAGCTGCACATCGCCAAGCCGACCCTCTATCACTACTTCAAAAGCAAAGACGAAATTCTCCTCGAAGTGCAGCAGGTCGCGATCGCGCAGATGCTCGATGCCGATGTCGACGAGAACGCGACGGGGCGCGAGCAGATTCGCGCCTTCTTCCACCGCTACGTCGAGATGATCGTGGACGATTTCGGCACCTGCCTGATCATGACCGGCGTGCTGCCGCTCCTGCCGGAAAACCGGATGCTGGTGCGCAAAGGCAGCAAGAGCATCGAGCTGATCCTGCGGGAGATGCTTCAGCGCGGGATCGCCGACAAGTCGATCCTGCCCTGCGATCCCGGTATTGCGTCGAAGTTCATGTTCGGGGCGCTCAACTGGATACCGTACTGGTATCGGGCCGACGGCGAACTCGACATCGAGGGGCTCGCGGAAAAGGCGATCGAATTCGTGATGCGCGGTCTCACATAGAGAAGGACCATCGCGGGCCAGGGATTGCGCCGCCCTGCACTTGCCGCTGAAGTTCCCAGGCCCAGGGTAAACACGGGCGATACCCCAAGCGCTATGCCGCTGGCGGATTCGGGGCGCCCGGGTGTCCTGTTCTTGCCCGTCGCCACGTCTGAATCTCATCCATGATCCGCCCGCGCCACTACACCTCCGCACACGAGGACTTTCGCACCTCGGTGCGCCGGTTCATGGAACGCGAATGCCTGCCGCATCGCGACGAATGGCAAGCGGCAGGCCGTACGCCGCGCGAACTGTGGCACAAGGCCGGAGAAGCAGGGCTTCTGTGCACGAAAGTGGGAGAGCAATTCGGCGGCGGCGGTGGCGATCTCTATCACTGCCTGATCATCATCGAAGAACAGACGCGCATCTGTTTCAACGAGCTCACCTTCTATCTGCATAGCGACATCATCGCGCCCTATATCGAGCTTTACGGCACCGAAGACCAGAAGGCGCGCTATCTCCCGAAGATGGCGGCGGGCGAGTTCGTTGCCGCGATCGCGATGACCGAACCCGGCGCCGGCAGCGATCTGCAGGCGATCCGCACCACCGCGCGCGCCGACGGGAACGGCTACGTGCTGAACGGCCAGAAGGTGTTCATCTCGAACGGCCAGGTCGGGAATCTGATCGTGGTGGCCGCCAAAACCGATAGCGGCGCAGGCGCGAAGGGCATCAGCCTGTTCCTTCTTGAAACCGACCGGGCCGACGGCTTCACCCGCGGCAAGAACCTCAAGAAGATCGGCTGCAAGGCACAGGACTCTTCGGAACTGTTCTTCGACAATGTCCGGCTGCCGCCGGAATCGCTCCTTGGCGGCGTCGAAGGACAGGGTTTTGCGCAATTGATGCGCCGCCTGCCGGAGGAACGCCTGATCATGGCGATGTCGGCCGTAGCCAACATGGAAGAGGCGGTGACGGAAACCGTGTCCTATGTCGGCGAGCGCAAGGCCTTCGGCCAGCGCCTGGGCGATTTCCAGAACACGCGCTTCAAGCTCGCCGAAGCCAAAACCAAAGCGACGCTCGCGCGCACATTCCTCGAATACGGCATCGACTCCTTCATCGACGGCACTTTCGACGCGACCCAGGGCGCGATGCTGAAATGGTGGACGACGCAGCGCCAGAACGAGGTCGCTGACGAATGCCTCCAGCTGCACGGCGGCTACGGTTACATGACCGAATACGAGATCGCGCGCCGCTATGCGGATTCCCGCCTCGGCCGCATCGCCGGCGGCACCAACGAAATCATGAAAGACATCATCGGACGGACGTTGTGAGCGCGGTTGCCCACTCCGTTTCGGGCGCCTTCGTCTCGAAGCTCCCGTACTCGCCGGAACATGAAATCTTCCGCGCCCAGGCGCGCCGGTTCTTCGAAACCGAAGTCGCACCCATGCAGGCGGAATGGGACACCGCGCGGATCACACCGCGCAGCATCTGGAAGCGCGCCGGCGAGCTTGGCTTTCTCTGTCCACGCGTGCCGGAAGCCTATGGCGGCATGGGCACCGACTTCCTGTTCAGCGCCATCCTCACCGAAGAGCAGGTCCGTGCCGGCGCGATCGCGCCGATGATCTCACTGCAAAGCGATGTCATCGCGCCTTATATCGTTCTGTACGGGACAGAAGAACAGAAGACGCGCTATCTGCCGAAGATGACGTCCGGCGACTGCATCGCGTCCATCGCGATGACGGAGCCGTCCGGCGGCAGCGATCTCCAGGCGATCCGGACGATCGCGCGCAAGGAAGGCGACCACTACCTTATCAGCGGGCAGAAGACCTTCATTAGCAACGGCATCAACGCCGACATGGTTATCGTGGCTTGCAAGACGGACGCAGGCGCGGGCGCCAAAGGCATGAGCCTGTTCCTGGTCGATACGGATGCGCCCGGTTTCTCCCGCGGCCGCAACCTGAAGAAGCTGGGCCAGCATGGCTGCGACACCGCCGAGTTGTTCTTCGACAATGTGCGCGTGCCGCAGACCGCACTGCTGGGCGGCGAAGAAGGCCGCGGCTTCGCGCAGTTGATGGACCGGCTGGTGGAGGAACGCCTGATGGCCTCGATCGCGTCGGCCGCGATGATCGACCGCGCGCTCGGCATGACCATCCAGTACGTGAAGGATCGCAAGGCCTTCGGCCAGCGCATCATCGATTTCCAGAACACCCGGTTCAAGCTTGCCGAAGCCAAGACCGAGGCCATGGTCGTTCGCGTGTTCCTGGAGGCATGCATCGCCGATTTCATGGAAGGCCGGCTCGACGCGGCGACAAGCGCGATGCTCAAATACTGGTCGACCGAGCAGCAATGCGCGATCGTGGACGACTGCGTCCAGCTTCACGGCGGCTACGGCTACATCCTCGATTATCCCATTGCGCGCATGTGGCTCGACGGCCGCATCACCAAAATCTACGGCGGCGCCAACGAGATCATGAAGGACATCGTCGGAAGGACCTTGGGCGGGCGCAACGCGCGATGACCGGCAAGTGTGTTGTGCTGGACGTGGCCGGCGGCATCGCCACCATCACCCTGAATCGGCCTGCGAACGGCA
>DASXDS010000040.1:0-23911 GCA_036490455.1 Rhizomicrobium sp. | reverse complement strand
CGCCAGCGCCATCTGCTCATGCAGCGGAATGCCGAGCTTCTTGTAGGTTTCGAGAAGCTTGGGGTCGACTTCATCCAACGACTGCTTCTTCGGCGTGCTCTTGGGCGCCGCGTAGTAATAGGCGTTCTGATAATCGATCTTCGGATAATGCACGCGCGCCCAGGTGGGCTCGCTCAATGTTTGCCAGCGGCGGAACGCACCGAGACGCCATTCCAGCATCCATTCCGGCTCGTTCTTCTTCGCTGAAATGTAGCGAACGGTATCTTCCGAAAGACCTTTCGGCGCGCGCTCCATCTCGATGTCGGTGACGAAGCCGTATTTATACTTGTCGCCGAGCTCTGCAACCTTCTCGCGGGTTTCGATCGCAGCCATCACGCCGCCTTCCGCGCACGCACGCGCGCGATGAGTTTGGAAAGCGACGCGATCGCGCCATCAACATCGGCCCCAGTCGAATTCCAGCCGAAGCTGACACGCAGCGCCGAACGCGCCAGCGATTCCGAAACGCCCATCGCCGCCAGCACATGCGATGGCGAAACCTTGCCGGACGAACACGCCGCGCCGGAACTGATGCAGATGCCGTCGAGATCGAGCGCCATGAGCGCGGTTTCCGCGACAACGCCCGGAATGGCGAAGCACGACGTGTTGCCCTGGCGCGGCGCGTCACTCGCGAAAATCACCGCGTCGGGCGCAACCGACAGAAGCTTCGCCTCGAACGCATCGCGCAGCTTGCTCGCGTCGATGTGCGCCGCAGCCGCAGCGGCGCCGAACCCGGCGATACCGGAGAGATTTTCCGTGCCCGCGCGGCGGCGCTTTTCCTGTGCACCGTTGAACAGCGGAGCAAGTGGCGTGGATTCGCGCGCGATCAATGCGCCTGTGCCTTGCGGGCCACCGAGTTTGTGGGCGGAAAGCGCGAGGTAATCCGCGTCCCAATTGGCGAAGCGGACGAACGCGCTGCAAACCGCATCGACATGCAGCAGCGCGCGGCCGCCGCCTTCAGCACGAAGGATCTTGGCCAGCGCTGCCACGTCTTCGATCACGCCGGTTTCGTTGTTCACCGCAATCAGCGAGACGAGCGCGCGGCCTTTGCCGTTCATCAGCAACAAACGAAAGGTTTTCGGATCGACGCGCCCATTTGCATCGACGGGGATTTCCGTGACCACCAAGCCCGCAACCGTTTCGCCAAGAGACGCCGCGACAGAGCGCACGCTCTCATGTGCCGTCGCGATCACGAACAGGCGTGTGATGCGGTCTTCGGCTTCCAGTGCACTGGCGACGGCACCGCGCAACGCCAGCGCGTTCGATTCCGCGCCGCCGCTGGTGAAGATCAGTTCGCCAACACTGGCGCCGGCATACGCGGCCACCTGCCCGCGCGCTTTTTCGATCATGGCGCGCGCGCCACGTCCGGCGGCATGCACCGAGGACGGATTGCCGCCGGTCTCCAGCGCGCGCAGCATCGCCTCCCTGGCCTCATGGCGCAGCGGCGACGTCGCATTGTGGTCAAGATAGATCATGGCGGTGAAACTCAGGCGGCTTCGCGCTCAGGCTTGGCTTCGTCCTGTTTCACTTCGCCTGCCTTTGCCTCGCCTGCCTTCACCTCACATGGCTTGGTGCGCCCCAAGATGCGCTTCTCCACCACATCGGCCAGCGACACGCTCGACAGGAACACATGGATCTGGCGGCCCAGCTCTTCCCACAGATCGTGCGTCACGCAGCGCCCTGTCGTGCCCATGCAGCCCGTCGGGCTTCCCGGCGCGCAACGCGTGGCTTTGATCGGCTCGTCCACCGACACGATGATGTCGGAGATGCGAACCTCGCTCGCCGGACGATTGAGGCGATAACCGCCGCCGGGGCCGCGCACGCTTTTCACCAGCTCGCCGCGGCGAAGCTTGGCGAAAAGTTGCTCCAGATAAGACAGCGAAATCTCCTGCCGCCGGGCAATCTCGGCCAAAGACACCGGCTTTTCCGCTTCGTGGCTGGCGAGATCGGCCATCGCCATCACGGCATAGCGGCCTTTTGTGCTGAGTCTCATGGACTCCTCCTTCGGTCGGCCTCGCGGGTTTTCCTTGCTTTTCGGGGGCTGCTTCGTGGTAACAGGAAGCCGCTTGGGACAAGGCGCGGAAGGCTTTCTACCGCACTGCATATAGAATTCCTGAGTACAATGGTCAAGAATTCGCCGCCGCAGGACCCCATTGCAAGATAAGCATATGAAAATGCGTGGATATTCCTTCCGTTGCGGAAACATCAATTCCGACTATTTGGCTGAAATTCAGCCGGGAATCACGCACCATGCCTGACATCATTCTTCCCGGCCCTGCGGGGCGAATCGAAGTCCGCTACCAGCGGCAGAAGGCCTCCGGCGCGCCGATGGCGCTGGTGCTGCATCCGCACCCCCAATTCGGGGGCACGATGAACAATCCGCTGGTCTATGACCTCTTCCACATGTTCGTGGGATTGGGCTGCACGACGGTGCGCTTCAACTTCCGCGGCGTCGGCCGTAGCCAGGGCACATTCGATTCCGGCGCCGGCGAGCTATCCGACGCGGCGGCCGTGCTGGACTGGATGAACACGCTTTATCCCAACCCGTCGCATGTGTGGGTGTGCGGGATTTCGTTCGGCGCCTGGATCGGGATGCAGTTGCTGATGCGCCGCCCGGAGATCACCGGCTTCATCTCCATCGCGCCACCGGCTTCGATGTACGACTTCAACTTCCTCGCGCCCTGCCCCGCATCGGGCCTGATGGTGCACGGCTCGAAGGATCAGGTGGTGCCGGAAGCCGACGTGCAGAAGCTGATCGACCGGTTGCGCGCGCAGAAGGGCATCAAGATCGATTACGAGCGCATCGAAGGCGCCAATCATTTCTTCGACAAGCACGAAGCCGAAGTGGTGGACGCGGTGAAGGACTACGTCTCCAAAGGCATGGGGCTGACGCCGAAGGATGAGGAGTAGCTTTTCTCACTACCCCACCTGTCATAGCCCGGCTTGACCGGGCCATGACAAGTTTTATTTTTTGTAGAATTTCCCGCCCGTCATCGGCTCGCGCACGCCGGTGGTCGTCGGCAGGCTGAGCGGCAGGCCTTTCACCGAACGCATGGCGAGATAGGCGAAGGCTTCCGCTTCGATGAAGTCGCCGTCCCAGTTCGCATCTTCCGCCGACAGCACCGGCGCGTTCACGCGCGCGCGCAATTCGCGCATGATGACGGGATTGCGCCGCCCGCCCCCCATGACAATCCAGGTGTTGGCGGGTTCGCAGAAGTGCTCGCGCGCGCGCGCAATCGACGCTGCCGTGAACGCGGTCAGCGTGGCGGCGCCATCCGCCGGCGAAAGATTCTCCACCGCGTCCATGCCGAAGTCGAAGCGGTCGAGCGATTTCGGCGGCGTTTTGTCGAACCATTCACTGTCCAGCATCTCGGACAGCGCGCGGTCATCGACCTTGCCTTGGCCGGCGAGCGAACCGTCTTCGTCGACCGGCTTGCTTGTGTGCCGCATCGCCCAATCGTCGATCGGCGCGTTGCCGGGGCCGGTGTCGAAGGCGAGGATTTCGTTTTCCCCGACATAGGTGATGTTGGCGACACCGCCAATGTTCACCAGCACCACAGGCGCGGCGAACCTGCCGGACTTCTTCACCAGCGCGGCATGATAGAGCGGCACCAGCGGCGCGCCCTCGCCGCCCGCTTTCACATCGGCGGAGCGGAAGTCGTTGACCACATCGATGCCGGTGAGCCGCGCCAGCAACGCGCCGTCGCCGATCTGCCAGGTCCAGCGTTCTTTCGGGCGATGCAGGATGGTCTGGCCGTGAAAGCCAATCAGTGCCACGTCCCGCGCAGCCAGCCCCGCTTTCGTCAGCAGCGCTTTCACCGCATCCGCGTGTGCTTGCGTAAGCCGCTGCTCGGCGTCGCGGATCGAATACGGCACCGGCTGGCCCGCCGCCACGCCCTTCGCCTCTTCCAGCGCGGCGCGCAGCATGGCGCGCGTTTCGGCATCGTAGGGCATAGCCAGCGTCGCGCCGGGGATGGCGATGTCTTCGCCGTCTGTCTCCAGCAGCGCCGCGTCGATGCCGTCGAGCGAGGTGCCGCTCATCAGGCCGATGACTTTCTGAATATCTGGCATCCGTGCTAAACACCCGGCCCGTTTCAGGACTACTATAACATGCCTTCCGCGCCGCAATTCCGCTCCGAATTCCTCCGCACCTTTGTGGAGCGCGGCGCCTATTACGATTGCTCGGCGCCGGAAGACCTCGATGCGCTGTTCGGCAAGGAGCGCGTCACTGCCTATATCGGCTTCGACTGCACCGCGCCCAGCCTGCATGTCGGCAGCCTGGTGCAATTGATGACCTTGCGCCGGCTGCAGCAGGCGGGGCATCGGCCGATCCTGCTGATGGGCGGCGGCACGACCAAGGCCGGTGACCCTTCCGGCAAGGACGAGACGCGCCTCATCCTCACGCCGGAAAAGATCGAAGAGAACAAGAACAGCATCGTCGCCGGCGTGAAGCATCTGCTGAAATTCGGTGACGGGCCGAGCGATGCCATGCTCATCGACAACGCGCAGTGGCTCGACAAGCTCGAATACATCCCGTTCTTGCGCGAGGTCGGCAAACATTTCTCCGTCAACCGGATGCTGACGATGGAGAGCGTTAAGCTGCGGCTTGATCGCGAACAGCCGCTGTCGTTCCTCGAATTCAACTACTCGCTCATGCAGGCCTACGATTTCGTGGAGCTGCACAAGCGTTACGGCTGCCGCTTGCAATCCTCCGGCTCCGATCAATGGGGCAATGTGGTGAGCGGCATCGATCTTGGCCGCCGCATGGAGAATGTGCAGCTTTTCGGATTGACGACGCCGCTCATCACCACGGCGTCCGGCGCGAAAATGGGCAAGACCGCCGCGGGCGCGGTGTGGCTCAACGCCGATCAGAAAAGCCCATATGACTACTGGCAATTCTGGCGCAACACGGAAGACAAGGATGTCGGCCGCTTCCTGCGCCTGTTCACCGATCTTCCGCTCGACGAGATCGCGCGATTGGAAAAACTCGAAGGCGGCGAGTTGAACGACGCCAAGAAGATCCTCGCCACCGAAGCCACCGCCATTCTGCACGGCCGCAAGGCGGCGGACGAAGCCGCAAACACCGCGCAGCAGACGTTCGAGGGCGGCGGAATGGCGGCGGGCTTGCCGACGATCACCGCGAATCTGCCCGAAGGCATCCTCACGCTTGCGGTGGCGGCCGGCTTGGCGTCATCGAACTCCGAAGCGCGCAAGGCGATCGCCAATGGCGGCCTCAAGCTGAACGACCAGCCAGTCAGCGATCCGAAGATGATGATCGAATCGTCAGCCCTCAACAGCGAGGGCGTGCTCAAACTCTCCCTCGGCAAGAAGAAGCATGTGCTGGTGAAACCCGCCTGAAAAAATTTTCTGCGGCCCGGGATTGCCTGGAAAAATCATTCCTAAGTCGCTTGACACCGTCACGCTGGCTGGGTATATTATCATCATCTCCGGAACTGCGTGCGAAGCGAACTGCGGCCCGCTATTTCGGCTGTGCGGGCGGCGGCGTGGTGTTGGCTTGTATCGGTGCCGTCGGCACGTTGCCTTCGAAGATGCGGCGGAAAATTCCCGGCGCCAGGATCGACAGCGGATTGACCTCGACATCGGGCTCATCGGCATTGCCGCTCGCGGTGTAGGTCATGCCGACGATGCCCTCGCCCTTCTTGGAGGTCAGGATGCTGCCGATCAGCGGAATGCCGCTCAGCAACCCGTTGAGCCCGTAGATCGGCGCCAGCGAACCGCGCAACTGCAGCTGGCTGCTGCGTCGGTCGAGATAGCCGTCGGCGGAAATGCCGAGCGCCGGGCCGGACGCCACCGCGTCGCGGATATCGATCACGCCGCCATGCACGGTGAACGGCGCGTCGAGCTTGTCGATGGTGATGCCCTCGCCGCGCAGCAGATCGACCAGCCCGCCCAGCGATCCGGCCGCGAACAGCCGCGCCAGAAATCCCTGATTGAGGATGCGGAAATCGGTGATGGTGAGCTTGCCGGTGTAATCGGGCACGTTCGGATCGCTCTTCAGCGTCACGGGCGGCATCGTCGCGTTCACTTGCAGCACGCCGCCGCGCATGCTGCCGAAATCGAAAAGGCCTTTGAGCAGCAGGCTGGCGTCGTCGGCATGCAGCGATATCTGCCGCCCTGTCGCCGTCTCTGAGACGCTGCCGGAAATCCTGGCGGTCTTGTTCAACGCGCCGGACAACGCCATCGCGCGCGGCCGTTCGCCGAGCCCGCTGACATCGAGCGAGAACGACGAGATCGCAATGTTGTCGCGCAGTGCGACACGGTCCAGATGCGCCACGATATGGAACGGATCGTTGCTTTCCTCGACCGGCTTGCTGGCGTTGGCGGGATTGGTGTTGGCGTTGTGGCGGCCGAGCGCGGTGCCGTCGGCAGAGCGTCCGGTGACGGTGACGGTGAGTCCGTTGGGCGGCCCCTCGGCCAGATCGATGCCGAAATCGTTGAGCGCGCCGGCATGAACCGTGGGCAATTGCAGATGTTGCAGATCGCCATTGGCATCGAACGTGGCTGTGCCTCTCGCCGACATCGAAGGGCCGGAGGCTGCGATGTCGATGGCGCGCAGCACGCCGCTGTCGAAGCGCACGCCGAGCTCTGCGCTGGCCGGGGTGCCCGGCCGCTTTTCGAAATTGATCAGATCGAAGGTCAGCGTCGCCGGTGTCAGATCGAGCGCCACCTGCCCGCGCTGGATTTGCCCGCTGCGCCCTTGCAGCGTCGCGACCACGCCGACAGGCCCGCTGAGGAAGTCGCCTGCTTTCATGTCGAGCGCCGCGCGTGCCGCTTCGTCGAATGTGCCTTTGACCAGCATGGTCGTGGAATACGGTCCCTTGGGATCGAAGACTTCCGTCCAGTCCACATTGAGCGGCGCGTTGTTGATCGCGACATTGCCCACCGCATGCAGCGATTTGTTGTCCACCGTGATGGCGCCGGTGCCGTTGGTGACCTTGGTGTGCTGGCCCAGCGCGAGCCCGAGATTGGCGACCTGCGCCTTCACCAGGATCGCGACATCGTCGATCGACACGTCGTGCTTGGTCGGCACCTTGAAGGAGAGATCGGCGGACATCGTGCCGCGCGCGCTCTCCGGCGACAGATGGAATTTTGTCGGATATCGCAGCGGCTTCATGTCGATCAGCTTGAGAACATCGACAAGCTGGCCGCTGACATGCGCCGTGATGTCCGCCGGCACGCCCGGAACATGCAAGCCCTGGATCAGCACCTGCGCGCTGTTCACCGCGAGCGGCCCCACTTGTGCGGAACCGATCTGGCCCTTGAAGGCATCGCCAGTGAGCTGCGCCGTGCCATTCACGTTCGTCATCGGCGTGAGGCCGTGAACGTAACTGATGGTGGCGCCTGCGATCGGAAAGCTGAGATTCACCGCGTCGTCCGGCAGCATGGGCTGCTGCATGGCGCCGGCCGCGATGTTGGTGTGCAGCGTCATCGGCCCGATGCGCCCGGCCAAGACATTGTGGTCGATCCAGTCGCGCGGTCCCGGCGCAAGCATCAGGGGCCAGTAATGGAGCAGATCCTGGACTCCGATTACGGCGACCGAGCCATCCATCGCGACAGCGGGCGATTGCCCGTTCGTGCCCAAGGTCACATGGCCGGCGAAATTCGCCTGCATCGGGCCGCCGCGCACCGCCGCCTTGGCGATCGCGAAATCCTCCGTCGCCGGCGTGTAGGTGCCGCTCAGCGTCGCCTGGCCGATGGAAACCGCCTGCCCCATGACTCCGGGCAGCCGCAGCGCGATCTGCTCGGCGTCCAGGTTGTAGGTGACGAAGGTGAGCACATCGCCGGAATTGAACTGGAGCTGGGCGTCGCCGGTGAGATAGGCAGCGGCCTGTTTTCCTTTCAGCGTGGCATCCTCGATGGACAGATGGCCGGCGTCGCCGTCGTAGCGCGCAACGATGTTGAGCGCGTCGATGTGCACGGGATGAGGTCCGAGGCCGTAGATCTGGCCCACCGTGCCCAGAAGGAAGTCCGCGGATTTCAGCCGCGTGCCGTTCTCCAGCGCGAACGAGCAGGAGAAATTCGTCGTCAGCGCGAACGGCTTGAGGAAGGCGAAAGACGGCGCGTTCGCCGCCAGCGCCGTCAGGCTCAACTGCGAGGCGCTGAGATTGCCGTGGACGATGCCGTGACCGCGCGGCAGCAGCATGTTGGCGACGATGTGGGAGCGATGCCCCGAGATCTCCATCTGCGCATCGATGCTGGCGACCAGGGCGCCCTTCGCCGCCGGATCGCTCGTGGTGATCTGCAGATCGGCTTCCGGCGCCACCACGAACAGCTTGGTGCCTTCATCGTAGAAGGCGAGCCGGGCATCGGTCACCGCGAAGGTTTCGAGCGACGTGGCGCCGCTGTTGTTCTTGAGCAGATCCTCGCGGATGCGGTCCAGAACGTTGCTGCGCTCCCGATCGTTTTCGATCCCGAGCCGCAGCGTGCCGTCCTTGTCGCGCACCA
Source organism: Rhizomicrobium sp. (assembly GCA_036490455.1). Classification (GTDB taxonomy): domain Bacteria; phylum Pseudomonadota; class Alphaproteobacteria; order Micropepsales; family Micropepsaceae; genus Rhizomicrobium. The sequence goes on along the minus strand of DASXDS010000040.1, from coordinate 15,409 downwards.
GCGTGAGCTGGACGCCGACAAGCGCGATGCGTTTGATCTTGATTTTGCCGTGGAAGAACGCGCCGGCGGCGAGGCCGATTTCGGCCTTGGGCGCCTGCGCGATGATGCGCTGGTTCTCGTCGAACACCCGGGCGCCCAGGATGACCAGATTGACGCGCCCCTCGTCGCGCGACCACTCCAGGGCGGCTTCGTCGTAACGCACGCCCAGGCCCGGCAGCGCGCTGGCGATGGCGCGCGAGAGCGTTCCGTTGAACGGTTCCAGCGAAACCGGACCCACCATCAGGCGCAGAAAGGCGCCAAGCACGAAAAACACGATGGCCACGGCCGCGCAGGCAGTCGCGAAGCCGGTCCAGCGCACATGATGGGCGCGAATGGGGATGTTCTTGAGCCAGTCGAGATTCAAAGGGTGCGCATCCTGCCTGCCATGTCGCCACCCCTTGGAACGCCCCGCCTCCCGCGCTGGACGCCGGGCAGCTTATCGCCTAAAGCCTAACGATGGTAAACGCCCTCGGGCGGAGGCCGTTCGTGCAAATGGCGGGGAGAGGGAATGGCGAAGGATCTCGCGCCAGGCGATCGGGCGCCGGCATTCCGGCTCAAGACGGACGGAGGCGGAGAGATTTCTTCCGCGGCCCTCAAAGGGCGGCCTTACGTCCTCTATTTTTACCCCAAGGATGACACCGCAGGTTGCACAAAGGAGGCGATCGGCTTTAGCGAGGCCAAGCGCAAATTCGACTCCGCGGGTGTCGAGATCCTCGGCATCTCGAAGGATTCCGTGGAATCCCACGACAAATTCAAGAAAAAGCACAAGCTGAAGATCGCTCTGGGGGCCGACCCCGAGAAGAAGACAGTCGAGGATTACGGCGTCTGGGTGGAAAAATCCCTGTACGGCCGGAAATACATGGGACTGGAACGCGCGACATTCCTGGTGGATGGCAAAGGAATCATCCGCCAAGTGTGGCACAGGGTTAAGGTGCCGGGACATGTGGAGGCCGTGTTAACCGCGGCGAAGTCGCTGTGAGGCGGCGTCTGCCTGCATCGTTCGGACCGCGATTAACTTCAGGTTCTTTTTTCTGGGCTAAGAGCTTGATCCACCGTCCGGAAATGAGTGAGATGCGCGCCGACGGGGCTGGCGCGAAAGACGCCGCAAAGGAAAGTTCAAGCATGGCCGATACGCTCCTTGAGCGTGCGTGGGCGTGGCTTCATGCGACGTTCCCCGAGCGACAGGTCTATATCCGCAGCGACGGCCGCGTGCAGTTCTTCACCTTCGGTGCGACCCTCCAGGCGACCTGCGCCGGACTGTCGCTGATTTTCCTCGGCTGGGTGGCGTTCGCGTCGGTCAATGTGATCTTCAAGGACCGCATCATCGCCGCCAAAAATCACCGCTATCAGCAGATGCAGGCGACTTATGAGAACCGGGTCGCCGATCAGCAGGTCTCCTACGACGAGCTGAATACGGCGCTGATTTCCGCCGTCGATCATTTCAAAGTCAGGGCCGACGAATTGCAGCGCAAGCAGGACATCGTCTCCAAGCTGCTGGGCCGCAAGGAGCAAGTAGACCGGACACTGACCAGCATCTCCGGCGGCGCCCAGCTCAAGGCCGCGCCGGACGATCTACCGCGCGTTTCCGCCAGCGCCAGTTCCGCTGACGACAGCGAGGATGTCGGCGTCACGACCAATGCCGGCAGCGGCGATGGAGACGACGTTTCGCCGCCTTCGAAGGGGGCTTCACAGCTCAACGTGATGCCGCAAAATGCCGCCCCGCAACCCAGAACCGGCAAGCCGACCAAAGCAAGCTTCCTTGAAGGCGCATTCAAGAAATTCAGCGCCATATTCTATTTTGCCCGGCGGCCAAGACGCCGCTCCAACGTTGCGAACCAGCCGGCATTTCGCATTCTGGCCGCGCAATCCAATCGCATCGATCGGATGAGCGGCTCCGAGACGGCGTTGCTGGAGGGCGTGGACCACCAGATCACGGGTCGCATCAGCGACCTTCAGGCGCTGCTGACCCGCGTCGGCGTCGATCCCAATGCGATGGAACAGAAGGCCGAAGGCGCGATGGGCGGCCCGCTGGTTCCGATCGAGGCCATTCATATCGAGGGCATCGCCGACCAGGCATTCACCAACGCCTATGAGGGCATCGGCGCTCATGCGAATGAACTCGATGCGCTGTTCGCGGCTTTGCGCCACGTTCCGCTGACAACGCCGGTGCATGGCGCATCCTTCGAACAGACAAGCGGCTTCGGCGCGCGCGTCGATCCCTTTACCCACCACGTCTCGTTCCATCCGGGCCTGGATTTCGCCGGACCGTGGGGCTCGACGGTGAGTTCCACGGCGCCGGGTGTGGTGGATTGGGCCGGCCCGCGGGGCGGCTACGGCAATATGGTCGAAATCGACCACGGTTATGGATTTAAGACCCGCTATGGACACTTGTCCTCCGTGCTGGTGCGGGTTGGCGCCAAAGTGCAGAAGGGCTCACCCATCGGAAAACTCGGTTCGACGGGGCGTAGCACCGGGCCGCATGTCCACTACGAAGTGTGGAGCGGCAATGTGGTGAGAAATCCGAGAAAGTTCATCGAGGCGGGGCGCAATGTTCTCGAGTAAGAATAAGGCTTCCACGCCGATACCGCAGATGCTGCAGGAACCGGCGAAGCGCAACGGACGTTCCTCCGTCCCCTCCATCATCAGCGCCGACCTTTTGATCAACGGCACATTGATATCGACGGGCGACATCCAGATCGACGGACGCGTCGAAGGCGACGTGCACTCGGCCAGCCTGGTCATTGGCGACAAGGCGCTGGTGCATGGCGAAATCCTCGCCGAGGACGTCATCGTGCGCGGCACGGTTCAAGGCGGCATTCGCGCCCGCAAGGTGCAGCTCGCCGCCACTTGCCGCGTCGAAGGCAACATCCTGCATGAGGCGTTCACCGTCGAACAAGGCGCCTTCTTCGAAGGAAATTGCCGTCACTCCGACGATCCGCTTTCCGAGGAAGTGAAGAACTCGCTGGTGTTCAAGGGAAAGACGACCGTGGCAAAAACCGGGGACATCGCACCGCCGCGCCCCGCCGCAATCGCGCCGGCGGCGATCGCCGCCATGCCTGCAAAAGCCGCGGACATGGTGCCGCCACGCGCGGTCACGCTCGGGCCGATGCTGGCCGCCACGCCGATGAAGAGCGACGCCTGATTTCGTAGAGCGCTATGAAATGCGAGCCCCTTCGCGGACAACGCGAAGCGGGAGCTATTCGATGTCCTCGATCTTCTCTTTTGCCTTGCCGCCGATTTCCTGCGCCAGCGCCGCGGCCATGAAGGGATCGAGATCGCCATCCAGAACATCCTGAGGAAGGCGGCTCTCGACGCCGGTGCGCAGATCCTTCACGAGCTGATAGGGCTGCAGGACGTAAGACCGGATCTGGTGACCCCAGCCAATATCGGATTTCTCGCCGATGAAAGCGCCGGTCTCTGCTTTTTTCTTGTCGAGTTCGATCTCATAAAGCCGCGAGCGCAGCATATCCCAGCACTGGGCGCGGTTCTGGTGCTGTGAACGTTCACTCTGGCACGACACCGCGATACCTGTCGGCAGATGCGTGATGCGCACGGCGCTTTCCGTCTTGTTGACATGCTGACCGCCGGCGCCGGATGCGCGATAGACGTCGATGCGAACCTCTTTCTCCGGGATGTCGATCTCGATCGACTGGTCGATCACCGGATAGACGGTGACGCTCGAGAAACTCGTGTGCCGGCGGGCATTGGAATCGAAAGGAGAAATGCGCACCAGCCGATGCACACCCGCTTCGGTCTTCAACCAGCCATAAGCGTTGTCGCCCTTCACCAGAAGGGTCGCGGATTTGATGCCGGCGCCCTCGCCTTCGCTTTCCTCGATGAGCTGCAGCTTGTAGCCGCGGCGCTCGGCCCAGCGGGTGTACATGCGGAACAGCATCTCGGCCCAATCCTGGCTTTCGGTGCCGCCTGCGCCGGCGTGGATTTCGACATAGCTGTCGTTGGCATCGGCCTCGCCGGAAAGCATGGATTGCAGCTTGAAATCCTCGGCATGCTTTGCGAGCACGTCGATGGATTTTTCCGCGTCGGCGATCATCGCGGAGTCGTTTTCCGCTTCCGCCATTTCCAACAATCCGGTGGCGTCCGCGAGCTCGCCCTCGAGCTTGCGCACGGACGCGACCGCCTGCTCGAGCCGCTGACGTTCCTTCATCAGCTTCTGGGCGTCTTGCGGATTGTTCCAGATGGCGGGGTCTTCGGCCTTCGCGTTCAGTTCGTCGAGGCGGCGCAGCGCGGCATCCCAGTCAAAGATGCCTCCTCAGCAGGCCAAGAGCCTGCTCGATCTCGTCGACGGTGCGTTGAATTTCCGGGCGCAAAGCATGTTCCTCTTCGCGGACCGATATGGTTGCAACTGCCCGCGCTGTCAATGCGCCTCAGCGGGCGCCGCCGACGCCGAATCTGGGCGATCGTAAACGACCCGCAAAGTGATCTCGTCGGGGTGGACGTCGCCATCATGCGTGGCCGGAACGAAATGCCAGTTCATCACGGTTTCGATGCCCGCGACGTCGAGATCGTGATGACCGCTCGATTGCGCGAGGCCAACGTGGGAGACCAAGCCGTCCGTACCGACGCCGACAGCCAGGGTGACGACGCCCTGCTCGGCCGATGTCTCGAAACCCTTCGGATAGACCACAATATGGCTCTTGGACGTATCCACCCGCGCGCGGGTGTCCTGCGCCGAGGCCAGTGACGGCACCGCCAGAACGAGAGCTGCGAAAGCGAGCGTGCGCGCGCCGATCATGGCGATATCTCCGTGGACGCGGCCGAAGCATACGCCCAAGCGCGAACGCGCGCATGTTCAATTAATAGAGACCGCCTGTGCCCTGATCGACATTGGTCGCGGGATTGTTGTTGTTGGCGGCATCGGCATTGACCGCGGCATTGGCCGGATCCGACACCTGCAGCCACGGCTCGGTGCCGGCCTTGAAGGCCTCCAGCAGGGAGTGCGGACTGCCCGGCGCGGCCTGTGCGCCTGTGGTGCGATCGACCGAAACAAGATCGATGCCCGGCGGAACGCGGAACGGGGTGGGCGGCTGGTCGGCGAGCGCCGCTTTCATGAAATCGCGGAAGATCGGCGCGGCGACAGTGGCGCCCTGTTCGCGTCGGCCAAGCGTGCGCGGATTGTCGAAGCCCACGAACACACCGCAGGCGAGATCGGGCGAGAAGCCCACGAACCATGTGTCCTTGGAGTCGTTCGAGGTGCCGGTTTTGCCCGCGATCGGTTTGCCCACGGCCTTCACCGAGACGCCGGTGCCATATTGCACCACGCCTTCCAGCAGCGAGACGATCTGATAGGCAGTGCGCGGATCGATGATCTGCTCGCGCGTGTCGGGCAGCATCGGCTCTTCCTGATCGTGCCATGTCGGCTGGTTGCAGGCCTGACAGTCGCGCGGATCGTGGCGATAGATGTTCATGCCATTGCGATCCTGGATGCGGTCGATCAGCGTGGGGTTGATCTTTTTGCCGCCGTTCACGAATTCGGAATAGCCGGTGACCATGCGGATTACGGTCGTCTCGTAGGCGCCGATGGCGTTGGAGAGCCATGGCGGCAGCTTGTCGTAGACGCCGAAGCGGATCGGATATTGCACGACCTTCTCCATGCCCACATCATGAGCGAGGCGAATGGTCATCAGGTTGCGCGACAACTCGATGCCGCGCCGCAAGGTCGCCATGCCGAGATAGCTCTTCTCGAAATTCTTCGGCGTCCACATCGGCAAGCCCGGCCCTTGCGGAAAGGAGACAGGGCCATCGAGCACCTTGCTCACCGGCGTGTAGCCATTGTCGAGCGCCGCGGCATAGACGAACGGCTTGAACGACGATCCGGGCTGGCGCATCGCCTGCATCGCGCGATCGAACTGGCTCGACGCATAGGAGAAGCCGCCGGAGAGCGCGAGCACGCGGCCGGTGTGCGGGTCCATCGCCACGATGGCACCGTTCACTTCCGGCACCTGGCGCAAGCCGTAATCGCCGGGACCATCGACCGGCTCGACATAGATCACATCGCCGGGATGGACGACTTGCGACGGCGATGTCGGCGCCGCGCCGACGGTCGCGCTGGCTTTGTGCTCGGGCCGCGCCCATTGCAGTTCCTTGAAAGGAATGCGGCCGCGGCTGCCGTCCGCCAGTCCGATATCGACGGAATCGTCGGAGCCATAGCCCAGCACCACCGCAATGCGCCACGTGTCGATGCCGGACTGGTTGCCGGTGCTGGCCAGCGCATCTTTCCAATTGCCGTCGATGGCGATGCTGCTCAACGCACCGCGCCAGCCATGACGGCGATCGTAGCGCACCAGGCCTTCGCGCAATGCGTTCACGGCGAAGTTCTGCAGGCGCGAATCCAGGGTGGCGCGAACCTGCAGACCGCCATCGTAAAGCGCCTGCTGGCCATACTTCGCATACAGAAGCCGCCGCACTTCCTCGACGAAGTAATCGGAGTCCACTGCCTGAATGCCGAGCGGGCGCATCAGCGTCACCAGCGGCTCGGCCATCGCGTCGTGCGCCTGCTGGCTCGTGATGTAGCCGTTCTCGTGCATCTGGCCGATGACCCAGTTGCGGCGGTCGATGGCGGCCTGCTTATTGAAGCGCGGATCGTAATTGCTGGGCGCCTTGGGGAGCGCGGCCAGAAAGGCGCATTCGGCGATGTCGAGCTGATCGAGCGATTTGTCGAAATAATTGAGCGCAGCGGAAGCGACGCCGTAGGAGTTCTCGCCCAGGAAGATTTCGTTCAGATAGAGTTCGAGTATCTTGTTCTTGGAATAGGTCGCGCTGAGGCGCACCGCCAGGATCGCCTCGCGGACCTTGCGCGAGAACTTAACTTCGCTGTTGAGCAGGATGTTCTTGGCGACCTGCTGGGTGATGGTGGAAGCGCCCTCGAGCCGCCTGTGCTCCATGACGTTGATGACGTCCTTGAACCCGGCCCGCGCGATACCGCTGGGATCGACCCCGGGATTGGAATAGAAATTCTTGTCCTCCGCCGAGGTAAAGGCGTCGATCACCCTCTTGGGCACGAAGGCGATCGGCACGAAGATGCGCCGCTGGCGGGCATATTCGCCCAGCACCGTGCCGTTGCCGGCATAGACGCGCGTGGTCACCGGCGGCCGATAGTTCTGCAGCGCTTCTACGCTCGGCAGGTCGCGCGTCAGCATCCAGACGTAGACGCCGAGCACCGCTACGCCCGCGACGAAGAGAACGCCGAGCGTAAGTCCGAGGTAAAGAAAAATGCGTCGCATGAACCCTTTAGGCCCTTCTGACGTAGCCCATATGCCGTCCGATTATGACGCCGCCAAGGCGGCGCGTCACTCCGCCCCCTGGCTCGCCAGTGCCGCGGCAGGCGCTCGAGCCGGCACGGCGCGGAACTGCCGGTCCACGGCGTCTGCAATAGCGGTCGCCACCCCATCGCGCCAGCCATTCGTCGCCATCTGGGCACAATCGCGGGCGTTAGAAAGATATCCCAACTCGATCAGGACCGCCGGAACATCGGGCGCCTTCAAGACGGCGAAGGCCGCGGAACGGTGCGGCGCGCGCGGCAAAATGTCCGTGGCCTGCTGCAGCGAAGCGACTGTTGTTTCGGCGAAACGGACGGAGCGGTTGATGGTGTCGCGCTGCGCCATGTCGATCAGGATGTGCGAGACCGCGTCGTCCTGGCCGGCGAGGTCCACCCCCGCGATGATATCGGATTGGTTTTCCTTGTTCGCCAGCGCTGCGGCTTCCTTGTCCGAGCCAGAGGCCGAAAGCGTGTACACCGACGCACCGTTGACCGTCGGATCCGGATTGGAATCGGCATGAAGCGAGATAAACAGATCGGCGTTGTAGCCGCGCGCAATGTTCACGCGCTCGCGCAAGGGGATGTAAATGTCCGTGTCGCGCGTCATATGCACGGCATAACCGCGTGCCTGCAGCGCCCGCGCCAGACGCTTGCCTTCGTCGAGCACCAGGTTCTTTTCCATCGAGCCGTCAACGGCGAGCGTACCGGAATCGATCCCGCCATGGCCGGGATCGATCACAATCACCTGCTTTCTGGGCGCCGCTTCGCTGCTGGACGACGCGGGCTTCAGCACCGGTGCGGCGGCTGACGGAATCGCAGCAAGCAGCTCGTCCGCTCTCTCCTTGGCGCGGAGATCGGCCGGCCATCCCGCGGTCTTTTCGAATTGTGCCTGCGTGGTGGCAGATAGATCCAGCACGACGCGATATCCAAAACCGTTCTCCGGCGGCAGCATCATCGGCTCGGCGGCGACCACCGGCGCGTTGAGGTCGATCACGAAGCGTGAGTCGCCGGGACGGAACAGGCCATAGCGATAACTTTTCACGGCGCCCAGCCCCGTGGGCTTGTCCGCCGCATTCAACCGCCAGAGGACCTCCGGCATGTCGATGACCACGCGGTCGGGATTGGCGAGCGTGAACACGCGCAAGGTCAGGGGGTCGGAAACCTCGATCACGAAGCGGGTGCTGTCGGGATGCTCGCCGATGCGGGCGGCGATGACGACGGGCAACGCGCCCGCCCGCGGCGCGGGTGGGGTCGCAACGGAAGCCACCGGCACCGCCGCTGCGGGCGCATCGGCGACAGGCGGATGCGCTGCAATCCGGACAGGAGCCGGAGACGAAGATGGTGCGCGGCGCGGCGCGGGCCGCACCACTCTGTGGCCGGACGGTGGAGGCAATGTGGCTTCCGCCTTGGCGATCTCTGCTGGGCTGACAGCTTGCTGCGCCCATGCCACCCCCGCCAGCACAAGTGCGCTCGCCAGAACCACCAAAAACCGCTTCATGCCAGCGCTCTTATCCCTTCCAAAAGGTAACCTAGGCCTTCGAATCTTTACGATTCGTTAGCAAAGGGGAAGCGCGCATCAGAAGGGATCGACGTCGACCTTCAGGCCGCCATAGAAGAAGCGGCCAAGCGGATCGGTCGGCAAGCCGTTATTTCCGATGGAGGGCTTCTGGTACCAGAGATTGTTGATGCCGGCATAAATGTTCCAGCCTTCGCGGATGTCGTAACTCACCTGGATCGAGTGCACGTCATGCGGCGGCTGGTGCAGGAACTGCGGCGCCACGATGTTGGGCTCCGAATACACCTGCTGGCGCTCGAAGTTGAGAATGCCATCGTACCAATCCACGTTGTAATCTACCGACCAGGCTTCGAAATTCCAGACCACATCCAGATTCATCTGCCAGTACGGCGCCGGTTGCCCATCCACACCGCCGTCATAGGTATTGGCGGACTGGATAGGCGCCTCGCCTTGCAGCGGCGTCGTCGAGATCGAATCAAGATGGTTCCCGATCAGGTGAAGATCGACGCTGCCCATGTGGCGATCGAACCACCGCTCCAGATCGGCATGATAGGAGATGCTGAAATCGATGCCTTGCGTGAAGAACGAGGCAACGTTGATCTGGCGGGTGGTGACTTCCTTGATCGAGCCGGGGAAGTTTCCCGTCGCCGTGCGTTGCACCTCCGCACAATACGGATTGACGATGGTGGACAGATCGACGCATTCGTTGGCGACCTGCTGGGCGTCCGGCGCTTCGATCGCATCGGTGATGTCCACCCGATACCAGTCTGCCGTGGCGACGAAGTCCTGCAGGAAATCCGGCTGCAACACGACGCCGAGCGTTTGCGTCCTGGCGGTTTCCGGCTTTAGCCCGTCGTTGCCGCCGACCAGATTGGGCGTCGTCGAATCGGTCTGGACGTTGGTGTGGCCCGCGGTATAGGTGACGCCGAGGGCGTTCTCGATTGCCTGGCAATTCGCCGCGCGGAATTTCGTACCCTGCCCGATGTAATCCGCATCGCACGGATCGTCCACGAACGCATAGAGTTGCTGGTTCGGCGCGAAAAGCTCGCCGATGTTCGGTGCGCGCACTGCAACCGCGTCGGTCCCTCTGAATTTGATGAAGGAGAACGGCGAATAGACAGCGTCCATCTTCCAGCTCTGGTTGTCGCCCGCTGTCGAATAGCTCGACAGGCGGCCGGCGAAATCGATGGTCAGCTCCTTGACCAGCGGCTTATCGGCAACGAGCGGGATCGAGGTCTCACCATAGGCCTCGCTGACATTGAAGCTGCCGGCAACGGGAAGCGTGCCGCCGACCCAGTAGAGCTGCGGCACTTCGGTGATCGCTTCGGGCGTGGATCTGCTCGACTCAAAGCGATACTCGCCGCCGAATACGAAGCTGATCGGCTTGGCGAGTCCCCAATCCTGCACTTGCGGCAGGTTGAAGCTGACATAGCCGTTGAGATCCTGCTGAGAAAGGTAGCCCCAGACATGGGTGTTCTGGGTCATCCAGGCGATTGCCGCCTTGGTGTTATAGTTGGGATCGAACGGATTGTAGGGAACACAGCCCGAATTTGGTCCGGGGGTGAAGGTGGTGCCGAATTCGCTCGGCGTCCATTCCTGCTGGTCGGAGAAGTAATTGTTCCCCTTGCCGTAATAGTGGCGCAGCGTCGGCGGAATGGCGTTGGGGTGAAGGTTAGAGCGGCATGTGGGTTGGCCGGTGGCGGGATCGATAACGGAATCGAGCGCCGCCACGAAGCGGTCGATGTTGCGGTTGTTCTCGTCCTCATCGTCGATGTCGGTCTTGCCGTATTCGTAGCTCAAATCGTATTTGGCATCGTGAAAGAAGCTCGGCAGCGGAAAATCGCCGGAAATGTCGAGCACGCCGCGATAAGTGTCGCGGGCCACCCGCTCTGCCTCGCGCATGTCGAGGTAATCCTCGCTCAAGGCGCCCTGACCGAATTTGTTGGCGGCGATGGCGGCGGCGACATTCGCGGGCAGGAAGGCGTTCTGCGCCGTAATCATGATGTCGTCATCGTAGGGCGCGATGTTCGCCGACTTGGTATCGACATGGGCGTATTTGAGTTCGGTCGAAACCTTGAACCAGTTGGAAAACCGATCGTCGATCTGGACTTGCCCGATGCGGCGATGCTCGATCGGCAGGAAGTCGCCCTGCAGATCGTTCGCATAAGGCATGCCGGACGATCCGATTGCCGAGCCGCCGCCGACGCCAACCCCGGCGATGAACGGCTGGCCGTCGCCGAGATAAGTCGGAAATTCTCTGCCTTTTACAGTGGTATCGATGGCGCCGGAGGGGGCGGAAAAGATGAACTGCGCATCGTTGGTGGGAATGTTCGCCGGCAGGTTGAGCTTCTTGCCGTGCTTGTTCACGGGATTGGGCACAAAGGCCGTGAACCCGCCCACCTGTGTGAAGCTGCGTTGCATGTAGTTCAGGCGGTCCTGGTAGGAATCCTCGAAGGTGAGCGCGACGTTGCCGTTGCCGTTGTCGATGTCGTGACCGACGGAAACGGCGGCGAGATATTTGCTGCCGCCGCCATCCTGCGAGGTGCCTGCCTGCACCTTGGCCGTGATGCCTTCGAGATTGTGCTTCATCACGAAGTTCACGACGCCCGACACGCCGTCGGCGCCGTACACCGCGGACGATCCGCCTGTCACCACCTCGATGCGGTCGATCATGGTGATCGGAATGGAATCGATATCCACCGCCGTGCTGCCGGTGGCCTGCCCCACCGTTCGATGCCCGTCGATCAGCACCAGTGTGCGGACATAGCCGAGGTTGCGCAGGTCGAGCAGGTTGAGTCCTCCCAGCGACGAGCCGTCGTCGGAGGCGGGCGTGTTGTAGCCGCTCGTCTGGAAGTCGTTGAGCGAACCGGTGAGGGCGGGAATGCGCTTGAGGTAGTCTGTGAGATTGACCGTGCCGCTATGCTCGATCTCCGCCGCGCTGACCGCGGTGACGGGATTGGGCATATCGGTTTCCGGACGCGGGATGCGGGTGCCGGTCACCGTGACGGTTTCGACGCTGCCGGTGTCGTTCTGGGCAAGCGCCAGACCCGGAATCAGAAGCAACCCAAAACCCGCGGCGGCGCGGACGAAACGCTTCTCGAACGACATGACACCCCCCATTGCGCCGGGTGGCCCCCGGTATCACCCGAATTGATTCAGCTCCCGCCCTATTTGCTGCGTTCTTCCGGCAGTCGGCAAGGGACTCGTTGCACACAGGATACGTTCCTACCGAACCGCTGCTCAAATGCATCGCGGCGCCAGGGGCACATACGACAAATACGAAAAGGGCGCGGCTCGCGGCCGCGCCCTTTTGCAGCGAGTATACCCGCTCTTACCAAGGATTTATATCGACCTTCAGACCGAGATAATAAACGCGCCCGATCGCATCCGCCGGAATCGCATTGTGCGTGAACTGTGGCTTCTGATCCCAGAGATTGTTCACGCCGGCATAGGCATTCCAACCATCCGCGATGTCGTAGCTGATCTGGATCGAATGCAAATCCTGTGGCGGAGCGTACAGGAAATTGCTGGAATAGATGTTTGGCTCGGACACAAGCGTCTGACGGCTCACGTTCAGAACGCTGTTGTACCACTGAATATTGTAGTCAAACGACCATTGATCGTATGTCCAGACCGTATCGAGGTTGAACTGCCACACGGGCGTCACACCGCCGTCAAAACCGCCCCCATTGACGTTTTCCGATTTTACCGGCGCCTCACCTGGCAACGACGTGATGGCGAAGCTGTCAAGATGGCTGCCCAGCAGGTGAAGGTCCAGCATGCCATAGTGACCACCAAACCAATCATCGAGGTTCGCATGGTAGTTGATCGTGAAGTCCTCACCGGCGGTCTTGAATGTCGCGACGTTGATCTCCTGGGCCGTCACCAATGAGATTTGACCCAAGTTCTGCCCTCTTACCGGCGTCGTCAGACGAGTGATTTGGCCGCAGAAAGGATTGGCGATCGACGAAAGATCAACGCATTCGTTCGCGATGTCCTGTGCCGCCGGCGCTTCAATCGCATCCACGATATGCACGCTGTACCAATCGACCGTTGCCGACAAATTCGGGAACATGTCCGGCTGGAGCACGACGCCCAACGTTTGGGTTCTGGCTGTTTCCGGCGAAAGAGCTGGATTGCCGCCGCTATCGACCTGCGGTGTCGTATTCGCATTCACAGTGCTGCTGTTCGGGTTGTAAGGAATGCCCAGTCCCTTGAACAAGGCAATGCAGTTCGCTTCGCGAAATTTGGTGCCTGCGTGAACATTTGTCTGGTCGCAGGGATCCGCCACGCCTTCGAAACCGACCTGCTGCGGCGAGAATAACTCGCCGACGCTCGGTGCGCGAACCGCGTAAGCATCGGTACCACGGAACTTGATGCCGGAAATGGGCGACCAAACGGCGTCCAGCTTCCAGGTTTCGTCCGTGCCCGCGCTCGAATAATCCGAGACGCGTCCGGCGATATCGAAGGTCAATTCCTGCGCGAAGGGCTGATTCGCCAGCACCGGAATGTTCGCCTCACCGAACGCTTCCGTCACATGGAAACGGCCTTCGACAGGTGAGCCGCCTTGTCCGAAGTAAGGGCTGCCCGCGCCGACACAACCCAAGGCAGTATTTGCGGGCGAGGAGCAGTTGTCGACAATTGCGGGGCTCCCTGGAATTTGACCGTAGTAGCCTGCGACAGTATTCGCCGGAGAGACCGATTTGCTGGTCTCCTGGCGATACTCGCCGCCGAGCACCACGCTGAGCGGCGCCGCCATGCCCCAGTCCTTCCACTGCGGCAAATCGAAACTCATAAAGCCATTGAGATCCTGCTCTGTGACGACGCTGTGGGTCGTCTCATCTTGGTAAATCCACTTGATCGCTGCTTTGTTATTGTAATTCGGATCGAAGGGATTGTAGGCCACGCAGCCCGAGTTGGAGCCGGGGGTAAACGTCGAGCCGAACAGAGCGGAGGGATACCCGACGATCGCGTCAAACACCGGCAAGCCAAATGCCGAAAGGTCCGCCGGCGCCGTACCCGGTTCGAGGTTGGACCGACACGTCGGACCGCTCGGGCCATTTACAACATCCATCGCTGCCGCAAGACGATCGTCATTCATATCGTTCTGGTTCTGGTCCGACACATCTGTCTGACCGTACACGTAGTGCACGTCCCACTTCGCGTCGTGCATGAAATCAGGCGCAGGCAGATCGCCATCCGCACCCAAAACGCCGCGATATACATTGCGGCTGACTCTTTCGGCGAGCGCAGTTCCGGGAATTAGATAGGGGAATTCCGTCAAAAGACCGATTGAAGAACCGTCAGGCCCAAAACCTGCGAGGCCGTTGCCCGCGATTGATTTCTGCACATTGGTAGGGAGGAACGGATTCTGATTTGTCACGGCCATTTCGAAGAAAGGATTTTCTTCGGCGTTCTTTGTATCGACGTGCGCGAAGCGGAACTCGCCCGAAAGCTTGAACCAGCGGCTGAATTGATCGTCGGCAGAAACCTCCGCGATATTTCGATTGGTGATCGGGATGAAGTCCGCGAACGAGGCTGGCGCGATCGGCAAGCCATCTCCGCCGATTGCGTCGTTCGAATCTTTGATGGGCGTCCCAGAATTAAACACATTTCCATTTCCATTGAAAACCGAGCCGTTCAACGCATCGATTTCACCGATGCCACCGAAGCTTGGGATCGTGACATTTTTCATTGGGATGAAGGCCGGCAGCCCCCGATTGCTGCCGAGAGGATTGGCCGGATTCGGCTCCATCGTGGCGAAGTTGCCATTCCGGAATTCTGCACGCTGCGTGTAGAACAGACTGTTCTGCGTGTAACCCTCATAAGTCAGGGTGACGTTGCCGTTGCCGTTATCGAAATTGTGGCCGATCGACGCTGCCCAAGTGTAGCTGTTGCCGCCACCACCATCCGAGAAGCTCGCCTGTGAGCGTGCGTCGATGCCTTCCAGGTCGTGCTTCATAATGAAGTTTACGACGCCTGAAACGCCGTCCGCGCCGTACACCGCCGACGATCCGCCCGTCACAACATCGACGCGATCAATCAGGGTGATTGGGATTGTGTTGGTGTCCACCGCAGCATCGCCCGGCGAGGAGCTAACGATGCGCTGCCCATCTTCCAGCACCAAGGTGCGGATGTAGCCGAGGTTGCGCAGGTCGAGCAGGTTCAGGCCTTCCAGCGACGAATGCGAGTTTGTAATCAAGCCCGCATTGGAGCTTGTGTTTTGGGTGCTCAGCGAACCCACGAGGGCCGGAATGCGTCTGAGATAATCCGTCAGGTTGGTATCGCCGCTGTGCAGGATTTCGGTGGCGCCAACAGAGGTGATGGGACTCGGGCTATCGGTCTCGACGCGCGGAATGCGCGATCCGGTGACCACAACGGTTTCAACAGCACAAGCAGGATTGTTGGGATCAGTAGCGCAATCAACCGGCGCATTTTGCGCCGCCGCCGGAGCCTCAACCGGCGCAGTTTGCGCCGCCGCCGGAGCCATTGTGCCTACCAGTGCGCCAATGCCGATGGCCGCAGCGACCAGATAATCGGTGAGCTTGGAATCCCCGCTCTTCCGAATAGTCGTTTGC
>DASXDS010000002.1:0-1787 GCA_036490455.1 Rhizomicrobium sp. | reverse complement strand
GTAAACGTGTCGTCGAGCTGGTAGTCGTCGTCGACCAGAAGCGCCTGGCCGGCCGCCACCACCGGCTCGCAATTATAGCCCCACACATTGCCGCCGCCGCCCGGCCGGTTCTCGCCGCGTTTGTTGGAGTCCTCCCACGCGGCGTATTCGCGCTTGTGAAAGATGTATTTCGCCTTCGGGAAGGTCGGCACCCATTTGCCGTTGCGCAGCATCGTGTTCCAGCCGGTGTGATCAATATGCAGATGAGTGCAGAACACGTAGTCGATGTCCTCGAAACGCAGTCCCGCGGCGCGGAAGCCGTCGAGCCAGGGCTTTTTGGGAAAGTCCATCGGCGGCGGATAGCCCTTGTCCTCCCCGGTGCAGGTGTCGATCAGGATGGTGTGCTGCGGCGTGCGCACGATGAAGGTCTGATAGGTGATCACCATCTTGCCTGACGCGGTATCGAACACCTCGCCATCGAGCTCCACGAGATGGCGCTTGCCGAGCGCATGATCGTAGGCCGGGAACATCTCCTCCGGCTTGCGCCACGGCCCATCGCGCTCGATGATGCTGGTGATGGTGACGTCGCCGATCGTAAGCTGTTTCATCTTCGTCCCTCAATTGCGAAGGCAGGGCATCTGGCCGGTACATGATCGCGACAGTGTAGGCGGACAGCCACGGCGGCGATTATAGCGAATCGCAATGCCGCAAAAAACTTGGCCCGGACAACCCGGGCCAAATTCTCTTGCAATGCCGAGACTAGTTGCGACGGCAGTGGCCGTAGCGACCGCGATGCCAACCGCGGCCGCAGCCGCCGGCGACGTGGATCACCTGGCTGGAATTCGACACGCCCTTGCTGAGCGGAGCGGCCGGCATGGCCTGGGCGCTGAACGCCATGAAAGTGAACAGCGCGGCGATCGAAGCGAGCAACGCAAGTTGTTTGCGCATGGAACGGTCTCCCGGAGATTGACGATAGAAAAAAGTGACCACAGTCGGCGGACGATAGCAATGGCCTCGCGATGCGGGCCGCGTTCGGCAGCTCTCCACTGCCTGCATGAAGGCCGCAAAGCCAGCGCGCGAGATAGTGCACCATGCGTGCACACGATGAAAGTCTGACAGGCGATACCGTCTTGCCCAACGCCGGGTCGAACACGTCGCCATTTTGCGCCACGGCCGTCGCCGATCGTGAGCTGCTGCACAACCTCCTGGTCGCCCTGCCCGATGGTTATAAGACCCTGAATAAACGCCGATAATTCTGACATGCTCAATGCAGCACAGCGATATTGACAATACGTTGTCATTCTGACAACATTTTTCCATGAACGATAACGCAGGCATCATCCCGATTGTCGTCGCCGACATTTACGAACTCGCCGGGCGTTTCCGCGAACACGGCGAAGCCATCGCACGAACCGTCGGCCAGACCCAGGCGCGCTGGCAGGTCCTGAGCGCGGCGGCAACCGCGCCGCCGCTCACCGTGCCCCAGATCGCGCGCATACTCGGCGTCACCCGGCAGAACGTGCAGCGCATCGCCGACCTCCTGGTCGGCGATGGCTCCGCACAATTCCAGGACAATCCCGATCATCGCGCCTCGCCGCATTTGGTGCTGACGAGGCGCGGCCGCGCTGCACTCGATCAGCTCGGCAAGGCGGCGCGAGGTTTTCACGTCCGGCTCGGCCAAAAGCTTTCAGCCTCCGACGTCGCTTCGGCCCAGCGCGCGCTACGCCGCCTGCTCGAAGCGCTGGCCGGCATCGATCCAGTCCACCACACCGAACAGGAGTCATCGTCATGAACACCCACATCCTGGA
>DASXDS010000071.1:0-100783 GCA_036490455.1 Rhizomicrobium sp. | reverse complement strand
CCATTCGCTGATCGCATCGCTCGCCACCACGGGCGGCGGTGCCTTCTTCACGGTCTACCTGCTGAAGGCGGGCGTCAGCATACCGGGCGCGCTCCTCAGTCTTGCCGCCATGTTCCTGCTGCGGCTCGTGATCCGCGGCTTTCTTCTCGTCATCGCGGTCCGCACCGGTTTGCGCTGGCTGCTCATCGCCGGCTCGCTGCTGATGGGCTTGAGCTATCCGTTCCTCGCCGAAGTGCACGGCATCGGTGCCGGCCTGTTCCTGCTGGTGCTTGTGGTGGCAATTGCCGACACGGTGTATTGGCCGACCTACCATGCGTATTTCGCAGCACTCGGCGATGAGGAGCATCGCGGCCAGCAACTCGGCGTGCGCGAGGCATTGAACGCCACCTTCGGCATCGTAAGTCCGCTGATCGCCGGCTGGCTGCTCGTCAGCTTCGGACCGCGCGTCGCGTTCGTCGCCACCGGCGTCGTACAGGCGCTTGCCGCACTGCCGATCTTCTGGACCCCCGACGTGCCGGTCGCGCGCCACGTCGCGGGCGGCTATCGCGCCATGTTGCCCAGTGCCGGCATCTTCATCGGCGACGGCTTTAGTACGGCCGGTTATGTCATCACCTGGCAGATCGCGCTGTTCCTCGCGCTCGACCAGAACTTCATGGCGTATGGCGGAGCGCTTGCGGTGGCGGCTTTGGTTGGCGCGGCCGGCAGCCTCGTCCTCGGCCGCATGATCGACACCGGCAGCGGCGGGCGAGCGGTGACGCTGTCCATCGGCCTCGTCGTCATCGTCACTTTTATGCGGGCCTCGATCCACGCGCATCCGGCGCTGGCGGTCGCCGCCAACGCCCTTGGTGCGCTCGTCAGCTGTCTTTACATCCCAACGATAATGACGGTGGTCTACAACCGGGCGAAGCGTTCGCCTTGTGCGATGCGCTTCCACATCGCGGCGGAAGCCGGCTGGGACATCGGCATTTCGCTCGGTCTCATCGCCGCCGCATGCATCGTCTGGCTCGGCTTTCCGGTCTCCTACAGCATCCTGGTGTCGCTGGTCGGTTCGGCGATGGTGTTCGTCCTGCTGCGCCGCTATTACCGCGACCATCCAGGCATTCACATCGAACCGATCAACGAGCCGGTTGTGCATCCCTGAGCGCCGCGCCCAAACCCGCGCCTCGATGTCCCGTTCACTCCATTATGGTCCCCACGCATGGCCTTCTTCCGCAACAACGCCGTCAATCTTTTCAACTTTCACTACGCGATTTTCTCGATCGCGATCTCCGGAGGCGCGGCGTTCTACGCCGTCTTTCTGGTGAAGTCGGGCGTGTCCGTGCCACTCGCCTTGATCGCGCTCGGCCTGACCCAGGCCGTCCGCTTTGCGATCCGCCCGATGATCGTTGGCGTCGCCGCGCGCTTCGGCCTGCGCCAGACGTTGGTCGCCGGCACGTTCCTCAGCGGGCTGCAATACCCGCTGCTTGCCGAAGTGAACGGCATCGGGGCGGTGCTGTACGCGCTTGTGCTCGTGACCGCGATTGCCGATACATTTTATTGGTCGAGCCATCACGCCTATTTCGCCAAGATCGGCGACGACGAGCATCGCGGCGAGCAGATGGGCGTGCGCGCGGCAGCCGAGACACTTGTGGGCATCTTCAGTCCGTTCCTCACCGGCTGGTTGCTCGTGCGTTTCGGCCCGCGAATGGCGTTCGACAGCAGCGCGGTGATCACGGGGATCGCTGTGGTCCCGCTGTTCTGGGCGCCGGATGTGAAGATCGCGCGCCGCGTTACGGGCGCCTATCGCAGCGCATCGCAGGGCATCACGCTGTTCGCGCTCGATGGCTGGGTCGCCGCCGGCGTGGTGTTCGTGTGGCAGATCGGCCTGTTCCTGTCGCTCGGCCAGAACCTGCTCAACTACGGCGGCGCGCTTGCCATCGCCGCCGTGGTCGGCGCGATGGCGGGTCTGGTGCTCGGCCGCTATATCGACGCGGGTCACGGCGCGCGCATGGTGTGGATCGCGGTCGGCCTGTTCTCGGCGATGATCGTGCTGCGCGCGCTCGCCGTCGGCAATCCGGTGTGGGCCGTTGCCGCTAATGCGCTGAGCCCGGTCGGCGCCTGCCTCTACGTGCCGGCGATGATGGCGGCAGTCTATCCACAGGCGAAGCGTTCGCCCTGTGTGCTGCGCTTTCACGTCGCGACCGAAGGGGGCTGGGACGTCGGCAATGTGGCGGGATGCTTTGTCTCCGCCGGATTGATCGCGGCCGGATTACCGCTGTCCTGGGCGATTCTTCTGTCGCTGCTCGGCACGACGGGCGTGTTCATGATCCTGCGCCGCCACTACTTGCGCAATCCCAACGCCGCGCTGGCGGTGGCGGAAGATGTTACGGCGCTACCGCCGCAAGGTCGCTTCTGAAGCGGCTGACGATATCGACGGGTTCGACGAGCGGCGTTTCCGCGATCAGCCGGTCGATATACGCTTGGGTCTCGACGGAATAGTAGCTGCGGGTGCGAAGCCACAAGGCGCGATAGACTGGAGAGGCGAGCAGCGACATCACACCACCGACGGCGCTGTTGAATGTGATGTCGTCCGTCAGCCCGGCGTTGTGCTGGAGATAGCTGTCCTGCACCGCGAGCAGCGAGACCCGCAGGATGAAGGAAAGCTGCATGATCTCCTGCGCCGTGAAGTCGGTGTCGCCGGCGATCACGCGGGTGCGCAGCGCGCTGATATGCGGCTCCGCCGACCAGCGCACGATCTCGGTCGAGCGGGTTGCAACGCCCTGGTTGGCGATGGAGCGCTGGCTCTTTTCCGCTTGCCGCACCTGAAGCGCCAGATAGATCAGCGAGATCATCACGGCGATTGCGCTGAGGAAATCGCCGATATTGGCGATGTCGGACAAGGTCATTGCTCGCTCCCACTCTCAGCGTTGCAGAAGAAACGTCACACCGGTCTCGCCATAGGTTCGCGTGTCGTGAACCTGGAAATGCTCTCCGCCTTCGATATGCTCGTCAGCTGCCGTCTCGGCGACCAGCACCGCGCCGGCAGAAAGCCAGCCTCCCGCGTGAAGAGAGATCAGTGCAGCTCCGATAAGGTTTTTGCGATAGGGCGGATCGAGGAAAACAAGATCGAACGGGCCGCCCGAGCCGGTGTTGAGAGGGCCGAGTTCGGTCGCGTCGCGCCGCCAGATCTTGGTGGTGCCCGTCAATCCGAACGTCTCGACATTGGTCCGAATGAGCGCGCGGCTTTCGGCGCTGTCGTCCACGAACAGAGCATACGCCGCGCCATGGCTGAGCGCCTCGAGACCGAGCGCACCTGTGCCGGCGAACAGGTCGGCGACCTTTGCGCCCTCCACCGCAAAGCCGGTCCCGAAATCGTGATGCAACAGAATGTTGAAGATCGCCTGGCGTACGCGATCCGAGGTCGGCCGCACGCGATTATCCGGCGGCGCGGCGAGAGGACGTCCGCGCAGAGAGCCACCGGCGATCCTCACAGGTCTTTCCGCAGGAAATATTGGGCGCGTGCGCCGGCGAGATAAGGCAACTCCGCGAACACCCGATAGCCGAGCTTCTCGTAGAACGGCCGCGCCTGCCAACTCATGGTGTCGAGCCACGCGATCTTCGCGCCGAGCTCGCGGCCGCGTGTCTCGAACCCTTCCATGAGGCGGCGGCCGATCCCCTTGCCGCGAAACCGCTCGTCCACCCAGATCGTGTCGAGGAACGTGATGTCGAACTGGAACTTCGCGGCCACGCCGCCCTGAAGCGCTCCGTCGCCGCCGCGCGCGACCACCTGATACCAGACGGGCTCCGGCCAATTCTTCTTTTTGCGGCTGTCTTCGATGATGCCGTCGTCCAGCACCTGGTGCAGAGCGTCGTCGAGTTCGCCGGCCGTGATGGTGGTGCTCGCCACCTCAAAGATCTTTCCGCATGAAGTGGCGTTTGTGCTTGCCGTCCAGCCAGTTCAATTTGCCGAACTGGGAATAGCCGAGCTTCTCGTAGAACGGCTTGGCCTGGAAGCTCATGGTGTAGAGCCACGCTTCGCTTGCGCCGAGGCGCTTTGCTTCGGCTTCGACCAGATGCATGGCGCGGGTGCCGAGGCCGGTGCCGCGCACATTTTCGTCGTTGTAGACCACTTCCATATAGACGGAGTCGCCCGCCAGGCGGCCGATTACGCCACCCACGACCTTGCCGCCATCGTCGCGCACAGCGGCCACGATCTTGTGCGAAGCGAGATCGGGCACGGCGGCGGCGTTGAACGCCTTCATTCCTGCCATCAGCGCCTTGAGCACTTCGTCATCGTCGTCGCGTTCCAGCGCGAGCTTCATTTCTCCTCCGACACCTGGATCAGCAGCTTTCCTGTGTTCTTGCCGGTGAACAGCATGTCGAGAGAGGAGAGGGCGTTTTCAATTCCTTTCACGACGGTCGTGTCGTATTTGATCTTGCCTTCGGCGACCCACTTGCCCATCTCGGCGAAGAATTCGCCGAAGCGCGGGAAGTAGTCGATGATGATGAAGCCTTCGATCCGGGCGCGCTTCATCAGCACGTTGGTGAGCGACGGTCCGCGCGGCTGCTCCACCGCGTTGTATTGCGAGATCATCCCGCACAGCACGATGCGCGCCTTCAGGTTGATCTGCTCCATCACTGCATCGAGGATTTCGCCGCCGGCGTTCTCGAAATCGACATCGATCCCCTTGGGACATTCGCGCTTCAGCGCGGCGCGGATGTCTTCTTTCTTGTAATTGATGCAGGCGTCGAAGCCGAAATCCTTCACCAGGTGTTTGCACTTCTCGTCCGAGCCGGCGAGGCCTACGACGCGGCAGCCTTTCAGCTTCGCGATCTGGCCGACGATCGAGCCGACTGCGCCGGCCGCGGCCGAAACAACCACGGTCTCGCCAGCTTGAGGTTTGCCGAGATCGAGCAGGCCGAAATAGGCCGTGGCACCGGTGGCGCCGAGCACGCTCATGTAAGCCGGCAGCGGCACACCGGGCGCGAGCTTCTGCGCGCCTGGTGCGACAACATATTCCTGCCAGCCGGCGATGCCGTTTACGATGTCACCGGGTTTGAAATCGGGATTGTTCGACTGCTCCACAATGCCGATCGTGCCGCCGCGCATCACGTCGCCGATGTTCACCGGCGGCATGTACTGCTCCATGTCGCTCATCCAGATGCGGTTGGTGGGATCGAGCGAGAGATAGACGGTGCGGATCAGGATTTCGCCTGCGCCGGGAACGGGAATGGGCGATTCCACCAACTCCAGATCGCCTTCCTTGATGTCGCCCGTGGGGCGCTTTCGCAAAATCCATTGGCGGTTGCTGTTGCGCATGCCGTCTCTCCCGTATGTAGCTGCCGGAACCTAGCCCGGCGCTCAACTTGTTGCGAGACCCGCTGGCGGCATGACGCCCGGGGCGCTATAGCGGCCAGATGACGCGCGTTCTGGCCGCCCTTTTTCTCCTTCTTTTTTCCCTTCCTGCGGCGGCCCAGATCGACGGAGCGCCGAAGGTCCATGCGCAGCTGATCGCAGAACACGACACCATCCCCGCGGGAGGCACGGTGACAGTGGCGCTGGTCGAGACCATCCGCGCGGGCTGGCACACCTATTGGGTGAACCCGGGCGACGTCGGGGCGCCGACCGAGATCAAATGGGATCTGCCGCCGGGATGGACCGCGGGGCCGATCCAGTGGCCGTATCCCAAGAGGCTGCCGGTGCCGCCGTTCATGGACTACGGCTATGAGGACAGCGTCTGGCTGCTGAGCGACATCCACATTCCCGCCGATGTGAAGACGGGCGACGCGTTCCTGATCCAGGCACACGCGAACTGGCTGGTGTGCAAAGAGGTGTGCGTTCCGGAAGAGGTCTCGCTGAGCGCACCGGTGGAGATCGGGCCTGCCAATGCGGTGGACCCCGTCATCGCGAAACCGTTCGCCGCGGCGCGTGCGAAGCTGCCCACAAAGTCGCCGTGGCCGGTGGTGTTTCATGCCGGGCCTGCACTCGATCTCTTCTTCAAATCGTCGGCGCTGGCGAATGCGCATCCCGAATCCGCGGCGTTCTTTCCGCTGAATCCGGGTCAGATCCACAATCCGGCGTTGCAGCAGATGGGCTTCGCGAAAGGCGGTCTCGTGCTCAGGCTGCAACCGGCGGCACATGCGAAAATCGGCGCGACGCTCGATGGCGTTGCGGTGCTCACCTCGGCCGACGGCTCGGCGCAGGCGATCGCGATCACGGCCACGCCGGGCACGGTGCCCGCTGCGACGTTTCCACAATCCGACCATGGTATCGGCCTGCTGTTCGCACTCCTCTTCGCCTTCATCGGCGGGTTGATCCTTAATGTGATGCCATGCGTGCTGCCGGTGCTGGCGATGAAGGTCTTGTCGCTGGCGCGGCACAGCGGGGCCGAGCAGAGCGCGGCGCGGCGCGAAGGTTTCGCTTATGGCGTGGGCGCGATCGTCAGCTTCGTCGCGTTCGGCTTGCTGATCGTCGTGCTGCGCTCGGGCGGCGAGCAGATCGGCTGGGGCTTCCAGTTGCAGGAGCCGGTCGTTGTCGCCGCGGTCGCGCTGCTGCTGTTCGCGGTGGGTTTGAGTCTCTCCGGTGTCTTCGCGTTTCCGGCCATTTCATTCGGCGGCGAACTGACGGAGCGCGGCGGCGTGGTGGGCGCGTTTTTCACCGGAGTGTTGGCTGTTGCCGTCGCCGCGCCGTGCACCGCGCCGTTCATGGCGGCGGCGCTCGGTTTTGCGCTCACGCAATCGGCAGCGCTGGCGTTGGGTATATTCTTCGCGCTCGGTCTAGGCTTCGCGCTGCCGTTCCTGTTGATCGCGCTGTGGCCGGCGGCGCTGCGCTATCTGCCGAAGCCGGGCCGCTGGATGATCACGCTCGAGCGCATCCTGGCGCTGCCGATGTATGCTGCTGCGTTGTGGTTGCTGTGGGTGCTGTCGCAGCAGACGAGCCGGTTGGCGCTATTTGTCTTCGTGGGGGCGATGGCGGTCGTTGCCGCGGGTGCGTGGGTTTTCACCAGCACGCGCAATCTCGACGCACGCCGCCGCGGTTATGGCAGTGTCGCCGGGTTGCTCGCGTTGCTGATCGCGCTGTCGGGTCTGTGGATCGTGCGCGGGCAAGAGCCCACCGGTGTGGCGATCGGGGCGAGCGACGTCTCCGGTGTGCCGTCCAGGCCGTACAGCGAAGCGCTGCTCAACCAGCTGCGGGCCGAACATCGCCCTGTGCTGGTCAATGCGACGGCGGCGTGGTGCATCACCTGCCTCGTCAACGAGCGCGCGGTGCTGAGCCAGGCGGCGGTGCATGATGCATTCGCGAAGAACAATGTCGCCTATCTCGTTGCCGACTGGACCCGCCGGAGCCCGGCAATCACCGCACTGCTCGACAAATACGCCCGCCCCGGCGTGCCGCTCTATCTCTACTTCGCGCCCGGCAAAGACGCGCAAATCCTGCCGCAGGTGCTGACCAGCGAGACGCTGGTGAATGCGATAGAAGCGAAGTGACTTAGCGACTTCCCCTCACCTGCCGTTGCTGACGCAACGGCTGTCCTCTCCCGCAAGCGGGAGAGGTTAAGCGAGGCTGGTCTAACCTCTCCCGCTTGCGGGAGAGGACAGCTTTCGGGAAGCGAAAGCAGGTGAGGGGCAGTCTGAAGACTACTCCGCTGCGTGACTGCCGCCGATGTAGGTGTGGGTGCCTTTGGTGTGGATGCGGTCGGTCTTGAGCACGTCACCCGCCTTGTAGGACGGGCCGTGTTCAAGCCTCTTATAGAGTGCTGCGAAATCCTTGTAGGTTTCCTGGAACAGTTCGTCGAACGAGCCGATGACGAAATAGCTCTCCTGGAAATCGTCGATCCGGTAGTTGGTGCGCATCACGCGCTCCAGATCGAAATGGATGCGGTTGGGCGAGGGACTCTCGACCGCGTAGATCGATTCGGCGCGGCTCGACACGATGCCGGAGCCGTAGATGCGCAAACCCTCCGGCTTTTCGATCAGGCCGAACTCGACCGTGTACCAATAAAGCCGCGCGAGGTTCTTGAGCGCCGAGAACTCCGTCAGTGCGCGCTGCCCGCCCTTGCCGTAAGCCTGCATGTAATCGGCGAACACAGGATGGGCGAGCATCGGCACGTGGCCGAACACGTCGTGGAAGATGTCCGGCTCTTCGAGATAGTCGAGCTCTTCCGGTTTGCGGATGAACTGACCTGCGGGAAAGCGGCGGTTGGCGAGGTGATCGAAGAACACGTCGTCCGGCACCAGAGAGGGCACCGCCACCACGCGCCAGCCGGTGATCTTCTCCAGCGTGTCCGACATTCTTTCGAGATCGGGAATTTGATCGGAGACCAGTTGCAGCTTTTGCAGCCCGTCGAGAAACTCGCCGCAGGCGCGGTCCGGCAACACCTTCGACTGGCGCTCATAGAGGGTGCGCCACACGCCGTGCTCGGCCGCGCCATAGCGCTCCCAATGCTGGTCGATCGTGTAATCGGCGCGGATTTCGGGATGCCGTTCGCGGAATTTTTCGAGACCTTCCATGGCGCGATTAACGTCCTCGCCTGTGCTGCTGTAAAGGCACAACGATTGTTGCCCGTCATGCGTTTCCTTCGCATGGGTGTTGCGGCGGGTTAGCGGAATTGGCAACCCCATTGCACCGCTGCGGGCGTATGGTCCGGCCCGTCCGCCCGATTTGGCGGCGCTGCCAGGAGTGAGTCATGAGCGTGTTCGAGGCCCCGGATTTCGATCATCACGAAGAAGTCGCCTTCTTCGACGACAAGAAGAGCGGCCTGCGCGCCATCATCGCGATTCATTCCACAGCACTCGGACCCGCCTGCGGCGGCACGCGGATGTATGCCTATCCGACCACCGATGCCGCGCTGACCGATGTGCTGCGCCTGTCGCGCGGCATGAGCTACAAGAACGCGATCGCCGATCTGCCGCTGGGCGGCGGCAAGGCGGTGATTATCGGCGATCCGGCAACGGACAAGAGCGAGGCGCGCTTCCTCGCCTATGCCGATGCGATCAACGCGATGGCGGGCCGCTATGTGACGGCAATGGATGTCGGCGTGGTGCCGGCGGACATGCCGGTCATCGCGCGCGGCACGAAATACATCGCGGGTTACGACATCCCGGGCAAAACCGGTGGCGATTCCGGTCCATTGACGGCACTCGGCGTGTTCGTCGGCCTGAAGGCGGCGGTGAAGCATCGACTCGGCGCCGATACGACGAAAGACCTCATCGTTGCGATCCAGGGTCTCGGCAAGGTCGGCATGGGACTCGCGCAGCGGCTGCACGCGGAAGGCGCGAAGCTCGTCGTCGCCGATGTGAGTGCGGCCGCGGTGAAGAAGGCCGTCGATGCGTTCGGGGCAAAAGCCGTGTCGCCGGACGAGATCGTCACCGCGCAATGCGATGTGCTGTCGCCGAACGCGCTGGGCGCGATCCTGAACGACGAGACGATCCCGCAGCTGCACGCGCGCGTCATAGCCGGAGGGGCGAACAACCAGTTGGCGCGCGATGCGCATGGCAGCGCGCTCCAGGATCGCGAAATCCTCTACGCGCCGGATTATGTGGTCAACGGTGGCGGCATCATCCGCGTGGCGGGGCAGATCGAAAACTGGAGCGACGCCGAGATCGAACGCCGCGTGCTCGCGATCGGCCCCACGCTCACCGCCATCTTCCAGCGCGCCGCAGCCGAAGGCCGTCCCACCAACGAAATCGCCGACCAGATGGCGCGCGAGCGGATCGCCCGCGGCAAGCACGGCGTGGAACAACCGAAAGCCGCGGAGTGACAAACCGCGCGTTTGACTAGCGCGTGCCGCGCCGTCACAAAGGCGGCGGGGCTTTGTCTGGGTTTTCAATTATGAGAGCGAACGCGCGCGTCGCCGCGGCGTCGGTGATGCTTGCCATGATATCCGCTAGCGGCGGGGCCAGGGCGCAAACAACGCCGCTTCCGGCTGAGGCCTTCGCCAATCTGCCGGCCTTTGACCATCCCCATCTCTCCCCGGACGGGAAACATTTTGCGGTCATCCAATCGAGCAACGGTCGTTCGGCAGTACAGGTCTATCCGGTCAACGCACCGGGCGCGACGCCTATCGTCTGCAATTCCACCGATACGCTGATCGAAAACGTCACTTGGGCCGGCAATAATCGATTGCTGATCCAGATCAGGCTCAACCAACGCGTCAACGACAGACTATATACCTTCAGCCGTACCCTGATGACGAAACCGGACTGCAGCGATCCGCATGTTCTGTTTGCTCAGGATCCGCTTGCCGGACGGTATCTACCGGCACCGTTTTTCCTGGGTTTGGACCCCGGCGATCCCAACACCATGTTTATGGAGATGTACGGGGACAACAGAAACGGTTCCGGTCATGTGAGTCTATTCGATACGGGCGGTGGCGTGTCAGGTGGCCCATCGACCCGAAACCTCTACCGGGTAAGTCTAAAAGACGGATCGTACGAGCTTTGGCAGCCGGGTTCGTACTTCACGATTGGCTGGAGCGTTGACGGCGCTCACGTGGCGGCGCGCGTCGACATGTACAAGGATCGCAGCTTACATGTGAAAATCCCGCTTAAAGACGACTGGAAGGAAATTTCCTCCTTCAATCTGGGTGCGGAGCCGGAACCCCATGTCGCAGGTTTGACTTCGGATGGCACTTCGCTTGCCATCATCAAGAGAAGCGCGGAGGGCACGCGCTCACTTTATCCCGAGGATCTGAAAACAGGTTCTCTCGGTACAGCGCTTTTCACCAATTCAGCATACGACATGCACGAAGCGCTATACGACGACGCTTCTCGTCGCGTCATCGGCGTCTCCTTCGCCGACGAAGGTGAGAAGTATGTCTATTTCGATCCGGCAAGGACAAAGCTTCAACGCCTTCTCGAAAAGACCTTTCCCGCGATGGCAGTCACGATGTCTTCATCGGATCAGGACGGTCATGCGATCATCGTTCGGGTGGACGGAGGTAGCACGCCGCCGGGCTATTACTATTTCGAGCCGGCCACCATGCACGCGTCTGCAATCGGAAGCGCATATCCAGACTTGGCGGGCAAACCTCTCGGTACCCTGAAATCCTACGTTTACACGGCGCGCGACGGTACAAAGATCCCTGGCTATCTAACTATCCCGCCCGGGAGGGAGGCGAAGGGTCTGCCGATGGTGGTGCTTGTGCATGGCGGACCGGATGGACGGGAAATACTTGCCTTCGACTGGCGGGCGCAGTTTTTGGCTTCGCGTGGCTATGCTGTCTTCCAACCCAACTATCGCGGTTCTGCCGGATACGGAAGCGCCTTTACCAACGCCGGGATTCCGGTTTGGAATCTGAGGGCGCAGGATGACATCACGGACGGTGTGAAGAAACTCATCGCCGACGGCGTTGCCGATCCCAAGCGTATCTGTATCGCAGGCGAAGATTATGGCGGCTACGCAGCTCTCGCGGGTGCTGCGTTCGTGCCCGACCTTTATGCCTGTGCCATCGGTGTGGCGCCGGTGACCGATCTGCGCCGGGTGGCTGGAGAAATGGAACGAGGGCTGCACTCGGCATCACTGGGTGTGGCGTATTGGAATTCCCGGATCGGCGATCCGGAAAAAGATCGCGCAAAGCTCGATGCTGCTTCGCCGGCGTTACACGCCGATGCGATCAAGATTCCCGTCTTGCTTATGCATGGCCGCGACGACACGTGGGTGCCGATCGACCAAAGTCTGGTGATGCAGAGTGCACTGCAGAGCGCGGGAAAGAACGTCACCTTCGTTCAATTGAACGGCGATGATCATTATCTTGAGTTTGCAGCCACGCGGCTGCAGGTGCTCTCCGAACTGGAGAAATTCCTGAAAGCGAATATCGGCCGGTAGGCCGGCGTTATTGTCAATCCCGGCGTCAGTGCAGCGGGGTGGCGAAGAAGTGCGGCCACAGGCCGACTACGCCGATGAAGATCAGGTAGATCGCGATCAGGTAGTTCAGGATTCGCGGCAGCAGCAGAATCAAAATGCCGAAAATGAGCGCCACCAAGGGCTGAATGGTCAGAATATCGATCGTCGCGTGCACAAGGCTCTCCCGCTTCGGGCTTTAGTCCGGTCTTAACGCGCAGAGTTCCCTTTGGTGCCGTTACACCCCGGTAGGGTTCGCCTGCTGCGGGCGCGAACAAAAGTTTCGCCAGTTCGCAGTTGCAGTATAAGATTCTGCTATCTTCTTGCGCCCGATTGCCGCATGATTTCGTTACAAACGGATCAGGGAGTCCGTTTTTGGGGAGCGCAAAATGTCTCTGGTTCATCACCACGAACCGGATCGGTCCCGGGACCTTGCTCTGGTCGGGCTTGCGGCTGTCGTCTTTGCAATCGTGGCAGCAGCCGTCCCGTTTATCAGGGTCTGTGTGGATGGTTTCTTCGGTCTGATTCAGTAGCCATCGACGCGACCTGTTTCTTGTCAGCGGCTACATAGCCGCGACCCCTGTGTTTGCCTGAACCGCATCCTATTTGAAGCCAGCCCGACCGCTTGGTCTGGATTGTTGCGGTTGCGAAGCGTACGAGGTCCAATCGATTGGGCCTTGGCTACGCTACGATTTTCCGTTGGTTTGTTCCTGCATGATTTTCCCTCTCCGATATCTCGCCTTGGGCTCCGTCCTGTTGCTTGCGGCCTGCGGTCCGGGCCAGCCGCCCAAACGGCCGCCGCCGGATGCCGGTGTCGTGGTCGTGACCGCCGCGCCCACCCAGCTCACCACCGTGCTTCCCGGCCGCACCGATTCCTACGCGGTCTCGGATGTGCGGCCGCAGGTGAGCGGAATCCTCAAGGCGCGCCTCTTCACCGAAGGCGCGATCGTGAAGCAGGGGCAGGCGCTCTATCAGATCGATCCCGCGCCTTATCGGGCCGCCTATGACAACGCCGCCGCAGCGCTCGCAACCGCAAAGGCCAAAGCGACCCGTTATGCCGCGCTGCTGAAAGAGAACGCGGTCGCGCCACAGGATTACGACGATGCGGAAGCCGCCTACAAACAGGCGCTCGCGAACACCGAAACCGCGCGCATCAATCTCGGCTACACCCGCATCACTGCGCCGATCGGCGGCCGCATCGGCCGTTCGTCGGTCACGGAAGGCGCGCTGCTGACGGCGGATCAGACGACGGCGCTCGCCACCATCCAGACGCTCGATCCGATCTATGTCGACATCACCCAGTCGACGAACGAACTCCTCAACCTCAAGCTCGCGATGCAGCAGGGCGCGGTGGTGAACAAGGGGGCGCAGGACGCGCGCGCCACGCTGACACTGGACAACGGCACGCAATACCCGACACCCGGCCGATTGCAGTTCAGCGAAGTCACGGTGGATCAGACGACGGGCGCGGTGACCCTGCGTGCGCTCTTCCCCAACCCGGACGGGATCCTGCTGCCAGGCATGTTCGTACGCGCCACCATCATCGAAGGTGTCGAGCAGCGCGCCATCCTGGTGCCGCAACAGGGCGTGAGCCGCAACGAGAAGGGCCAGCCGACTGCGCTCGTCGTAGACGGCAATGGCATCGCGCGACTCAAGGTGCTGACCGTATCTCGCGCGATCGGCGACAAGTGGCTGGTGACGAGCGGCCTCAATCCCGGCGACCGGCTCATCGTCGAGGGCCTGCAGAAAGTGACGCCCGACACGCCGGTGCATGCGGTTCCGGCCTCGTTCGTGAAGCAGCCCGGCAACGGTGCCTGATGGGCCTGTCGCAGTTCTTCATCGAGAGGCCGGTTTTCGCCTGGGTGATCGCCATCGTCATCGCGCTGATGGGCGTGCTCGCGATCAACATTCTGCCGGTCACCCAATACCCCACCATCGCGCCCCCTTCGGTGACGATCGTTGCCAGCTATCCTGGCGCTGCTGCGGAGACCGTGCAGAACTCCGTCACCCAGGTGATCGAGCAGCAGCTCACCGGCGTGGACAACCTTCTGTATTTCTCCTCGTCGAGCAGCTCGAACGGACAGGTCCAGATCACCGCCACCTTTTCGCCCGGCACCAATCCCGACATCGCGCAGGTGCAGGTGCAGAACAAGGTGCAGCAGGCGCTCCCGATCCTACCGCAGGAGGTGCAGCAGCAGGGTGTTGTCGTCCGAAAATCGCAGAGCAGCTTCCTGCTCATCGTGGCGCTGTACGATTCCACCGGCCGCTATACCGACCTCGACATCGCCGACTTCATGGCGAGCAAGCTGCAGGATCCGCTGAGCCGCATATCCGGGGTGGGGCAGGCGCAGGTGTTCGGTTCGGCCTACGCCATGCGCATCTGGCTCGATCCGTTCAAGCTCAACAGCTACGGCCTTACGCCGACCGATGTGCAGGCCGCAATTCTCGCGCAGAACACGCAGGTCTCGGCGGGCGAACTGGGCGCGCAGCCAACCGTCCCCGGTCAGCAGCTCGATGCGACGGTGACGGCGCAGTCGCGGTTACAGACGCCGGACCAGTTCCGCGCCATCGTGCTCAAGAGTAGCCAGGCCGGCGCGATCGTAAGGTTGGGCGATGTGGCGCGTGTCGAGCTCGGCGCTCAGGACTATTCGACCGTCAGCCGCATGAACGGCAGACCGGCCTCCGGCATCGCGATCCAGCTTGCGCCGGGCGCGAACGCGCTCAAGACCGCGGACGCGGTGAAAGCCAAAGCGGCGGAGCTGGCCGCCACGTTCCCGCCGGGCGTGAAGCTCGCGTTTCCGGTGGACAACACGACGTTCATCCGGCTCTCGATCAACGACGTGATCAAGACGCTGGTGGAGGCGACGCTCCTCGTCATCGTGGTGATGTTCGTGTTCCTGCAGAACTGGCGCACCACGCTCATTCCCGCGATCGCGGTGCCGGTGGTGCTGCTCGGCACCTTCGCGGTGCTGGCGGCGTTCAACTATTCGATCAATACGCTCACCATGTTCGCGCTGGTGCTGGCGATCGGTCTTCTGGTCGACGACGCGATCGTCGTGGTCGAGAACGTCGAGCGCCTGATGCGCGAGGAAGGTCTCTCGCCCAAGGAGGCCACCAAGAAATCGATGCGGGAGATCACCGGCGCGCTGATGGGCATCGCTCTGGTGCTCTCTGCCGTATTCCTGCCGATGGCGTTCTTCAGCGGCTCGACCGGCGTGATCTATCGCCAGTTCTCAGTAACCATCGTCTCCGCCATGATCCTGTCGATCACCGTGGCGTTGATCCTCACCCCGGCGCTCTGCGCGACGCTGCTACGGCCGGTCCCGCGCGGCGGCGAACATCTTCACAACCGCTTCTTCAACTGGTTCAACGATACGTTCGACTACGGGCGGGAGCGTTACCGGCGTGCGCTGGAGCGGTTTCTGCGCTGGGTGGTGCCGGCGGCGCTGATCTTTGCGGCGATCGTTGCGGTTTTGATCCTGCTCTTCATCCGCCTGCCGACCGCGTTCCTGCCGGAAGAGGATCAGGGCGCGGTCATCACGCAAATCACCTTGCCGGTCGGCGCCACGCAGGCGCGCACGCTCGCGGTCGCCAAGCAGGTCGAGCACTATTACATGACCGACGAGAAGGCGAATGCGGAGACGGTCTTCGTGGTCGCTGGCTTCAGTTTCGCCGGCGCCGGGCAGAACTCCGGCATCTCGTTCGTTCACTTGCGTCCCTGGAATGTGCGCTCGGGCACGCGAAACCACGCGGCGGCCATCGTGCAGCGGGCGATGAAGACATTTTCGCAATTCCGCGACGCGATGGTGTTCGCGCTGGTGCCGCCCGCCG
Organism: Rhizomicrobium sp.; assembly: GCA_036490455.1. Lineage (GTDB taxonomy): Bacteria > Pseudomonadota > Alphaproteobacteria > Micropepsales > Micropepsaceae > Rhizomicrobium. The sequence goes on along the minus strand of DASXDS010000071.1, from coordinate 85,131 downwards.
TGCAGGAACTTGGGCGGTCTTCCGGCTTCGACGTCGAAATGGAGGATCGCGGCAATCTCGGCCATGACGGGCTGATGAAGGCACGAAATCAGTTGCTCGCAATGGCGGCCAAGGATCCGCTGCTGACAGGCGTGCGGCCCAACGGCCTCGACGACACTGCGCAGCTGCACATCGACATCGATCAGGAAAAGGCGACGGCGCTCGGAGTTTCCATCGCCGACATCAACAACACCTTGAACGCGGCGTGGGGCGGATTGTTCGTCGACGATTTCGTGGATCGTGGACGCGTCAAACAAGTCTATATCCAGGCCGATGCGCCGTATCGCATGGTGCCCGACGATCTCTACCGCTGGTATGTGCGCAGTTCGTCCGGTGAGATGACGCCGTTCTCGTCCTTCGCCAGCTATCGGTGGACGCTCGGTCCCGCCAAACTCGAACGCTATCAGGGCGTCGGATCGCTGGAGATCCAGGGCTCGCCCGCGCCGGGTCAGAGCAGCGGCACCGCGATGGAGGAGGTCGAGAAGCTGTTCACGAAACTCCCCAAAGGCGTGGGACTGGAGTGGACGGGGCTTTCGTATCAGGAACGCCAGGCCGGAGCGCAGACCTATGCGCTCTACGGCATCTCCGTCCTGGTCGTGTTCCTGCTGCTCTCCGCCCTTTATGAAAGCTGGGCAATCCCGCTCGCCGTGATGCTGGTCATTCCGCTCGGCATCGTGGGTGCGGTGCTCGCGGCCACGCTGCGCGGGCTCTACAACGACATCTATTTCCAGGTCGGTCTCGTCACCACCATGGGGTTGTCGGCCAAGAACGCGATTCTGATCGTGGAGTTCGCGGTGGACGCGCAAAAGCGCGGCGAATCCATTCGAGATGCGGCGCTCGAAGGGGCACGCCTGCGCCTGCGCCCGATCCTGATGACCTCGCTGGCGTTCATCGCCGGCGTGCTGCCGCTTGCGGTTTCGAGCGGTGCGGGTGCGGCCAGCCAGAACGACATCGGCACCGGTGTGATCGGCGGCATGCTGTCGGGAACCGCGCTCGCGATCTTCTTCGTGCCGCTGTTCTACGAGATCGTGCGCGAACGGCTGGGTTAAACGGCGGACACGTTCACCAGACCCATGACCGCCGGTTGCCCGCCATCTCCCCTGCCAGATAGCATGCGGAGTCGGAGCAGCGGGGCGTAATACGGATGCGGGCGATCACGGGGCTAAGTTTGAAGAGCCCTGCCGCTATTCTTGCCGGCGTTGCGGTCACCATTTTCCTCGGACTGTTCGCGCTCTACCGCCTGCCGGTCGAACTGCTGCCCGAGATCGCACGGCCGGAGATCGGCGTGGAGACCGACTGGCGCGCCCAGACGCCGCGCGAAGTCGAAAACCAGATCGTCGAGCCGGAAGAGCAGGTGCTGCAGCAACTGCCCGGCCTAGAGAAGATGGAGGCGCACGCCAATTTCGGCGAAAGCTACATCACCCTGACGTTCCCGCTCGGCACAAACATCGACAACACGCTGGTCGACGTGATCGGCCGACTCGACCGCATCCAGACCCTGCCGGTCGACGCGCAGAAGCCGCTGGCGGAGATTTCCAACAAGAAGGATCAGAGCGCGGTCCTGCTTTCGATCTTCCTGCAGAAGCTGCCCGGCAACGCGGACGATCTCGCTGCCTATCAAAGCTTCCTGCGCGACATGATCGTGCCGCGTCTGCAGGGGATACCGGGCGTGGGCGCGATCCATTTCACCGGCGAGGGCGCAACCGACGAACTGCAGATCGTGTTCAACCCGATGCGCGCCGCACAGCTTGCGATCCAGATTCCGAAGGCCGCTTTCCAGATCGGAAACTCCGACGACGTGTCGGGTGGCGCGATCGACGTGGGACGGCATCGCTATGGGCTGTCGTTCCGCGGCCGCTATTCCATCGACGAGCTGAAGCACACCGTTCTCGACTGGCGCAGTGGAAATCCGGTGCTGCTGGGCGATATCGCCGATGTGCATGTCGGCCAGGCGCGGCAGCAGGGCCTCGCCTATCACGACGGTCATCCGGCGCTGAAGATCGATGTGTTCCGGGCACCCGGCGCAAACGTGCTGTCGACGGTGCGCGCCATCAAAGCCGCGCTTAAGGAGCTCAACGCCGGGGCGGCGAAAGACCGCGCCGTCGTGCTCGAATACGCCGCCGACATCACCCCGTTCATCCGCAAGGCCGTCGGCCTCGTCACCTTCGACATTTTCCTCGGCGCGCTGCTCGCGATCGGTGTGCTGTGGTTCTTTATGCGGGAGTGGCATGCGACATTCGTCGTTTCGTCGGCAATTCCCATCTGCATTTGTGCCGTGCTGGTTCTGCTTCTCGTGTTCGGGCGCAGCCTCAATGTGATTTCGCTTGCGGGACTTGCGGTCGCGACCGGCTTGATGCTCGACCCCGCCATCGTGGTGGTGGAGAACATCCTCAGGCTGCGCGAAGCGGGCGAGCCGGCGGAGAAAGCCGCCCACGACGGCACCCACGAGATTTGGCGCGCTCTGTTCGCGTCAACGGTCACCAATGTTGCAATCTTCCTACCAGTCATCTTCCTCCGGAATATCGAGGGTCAGATATTTTCCGACATCGCGCTGACCTTCGCGTTTTCGGTGTTGGTGTCTTTCATCGTCGCGATTGCCGTCGTTCCGGTTGCCAGTTCGCTGTTCATGAAGACGCAGACGCGGGTGCACGAGTTGAGCGGTGTCTGGGGCCGGATCGCCAGTCGCGTGATGGATCTGACCGACCAGCCGCGCGAACGGCTGGCCTGGATCGTCGCCTTGATCGTCATGCCGCTGTTCGCGATCGTGCTGCTGTTTCCGAAAGTTCATTACCTTCCGTATGTGAAGCGCGGGGCGATCAATGTGGCGCTGCAATATCCACCCGGCGCAACCCTCGACTTCGTCGACAAGGAAATCGCCCAACCGCTGATCAAACGCCTCACGCCTTATCTTGCGGAGTCCGGCGATCCCAAAATCGCGGACTGGTATCTTTCGGCCGATACGACGGGCGCGATGACGGTCGCGCTGCGTATGCAGCACGGCGGCGATTTCGACCGGATGGAGGACATCCTCCGCTCCGACGTTCTGAAGGGTTTGCCGGACACCCAGGGTTTCGCGACCGAGAACAATCTATTCGGCGGGCTCGACGAGGGCGAGACCGCGTCTATCGACATTCAGGCCAACGATGCCGACGCGATGCGCAACGCCGCGCGCACGGGATTCGATCTGCTGACGGCGCAGTTTCCCGGTGCGGTCGTCACGGCGCAGCCGGCCTTGTATTACGACGAACCGCAACTGGAGCTGAAACCGAACGACCGCGCAATCTCCGAAGCAGGGTGGACGCGGGTGGATGTCGCCAATCTGTTGCAGGCGCTGGGCGAGGGGCTGTATGTCGGACAGCGCTTCGAGGACGGCGAACAGCTTTATTTGATCCTCAAATCGCAATCGGTCGATTCCGCCAGCGCGCTCCAGAACACGCCGGTCATGACACCGCAAGGGACGGTTGCCTATTTCGGCAGTCTCGTGTCGGTTGAGCGTACCCTGGCGCCGAGCGCGATCTATTCGCTGAACGGGTTGCAGACCTATGCGCTGAATATCACGCCACCGGATAACCTCGCGCTGGGCGATGTCCTCTCGAAGGTGCGGGCCGATGTGGAACCGAAAATCCGCGCCGCACTTCCGGCCGGCAGCACCGTCACGGAGGGAGCCGCGGCCGGCGAACTGGGCAATGCGTTGTGGGCGATTGGCGAGAACTTCCTGCTGGCGGTGGTCATCCTGTTCCTCATCATGACCGCCTTGTTCCGCTCGCTGAAGGATGCAGCCATCGCGGCGATCGGATTGCCGCTGGGTGCGGCGGGCGGCGTGATCGCGCTTCGCCTTCTCGGTCTCTTCGTCTTTCAGCCGCTCGATCTGCTGACGGTGATCGGATTCCTGATCGTCCTGGGACTGGTCGTGAACAATACCATCCTGCTCGTCGCGCGGACGCGGCAGGCGGAGGCCGAAGGCCTGTCGCGCGACGAGGCGGTGCGCTCCAGCCTGGAAACCCGGCTGCGACCCATTTTCTCAAGTACGCTCACCGCGGTTGCCGGTATGCTTCCGTTGTTGCTGATTTCCGGCGCGGGTTCGGAAATCTATCGGGGCTTGAGCGCAGTGGTGATCGGGGGTGTCCTGTTGAGCAGCGTCTTCACGGTGTTTCTGATTCCGGCCCTGCTGCGCCTTGGTGAGCCCGTACCTGCCACGACCGCGCAAAGCGAACCCGCAACGGTGAACTCCTGACGTTCATGCATATGCTCCCGGCAACACTGAAGCGTGCAGGCGGCGCAGTCGCGGCGGCGGCGATGCTGTCGCTGTTGGGCGCAGCGCCGTCCGATGTGCAAACAGTTTCGGTGGCGTCGGTCAAAGCCATGACAATGGCGCCCACCTTTTCGGCGCCGGGCTCGGTCGTCGCGATGAACGACGCGCATGTCGCGTCCGAAGTCGAAGGCAAGATCGTCTGGGTCGCCAGCGTCGGCGACATCGTGAAGGCGGGCGATCCAGTCGCAAAGCTGGACGATGCGCTGCTGAAGCTGCAATACACCGCCGATATCGCGACGGTGAGCCGGTTGCGGGCGACCGTGCACTATGACGAAGCCCAGGCCGCGCGCATGACGCGGCTCGCCAAGTCAGACGCCATCGCCACCAGCACGGTCGATGAGGCGCTTTCGACACGCGACGCCGACAAGGCACAGCTTGCCGAAGCGGTCGCAGATGCCGCGAAATCGAAATTCCAGCTCAGCTATGACGCCATCCGCGCGCCGTTCCCGGGCCGCGTCGCCGCCCGGCTGATCAATCCCGGCGAATATGCTGTCGTCGGCAAGGACATTGTGCGCCTGGTCGACATCGACGATGTGGAAGTAAGCGCGCCGGCGCCGATCAGCGCGTCGCGCTATCTGAAACCCGGCACGCCGCTCACCTTGGAGATCGAGGGCAAGCCTGTGATCGGCAAGGTGCGCGCGTTCGTTCCGGTGGGCGATGTGAACAGCCGCACCATTGAGGTGCGGATCGTGATCTCTGCCAAGGACGGGGTCGTAGGCGATGCGGTGAAGGTGCTTATTCCGTCGGCACCGCAGCGCAAAGTCCTTGCGGTGCCACGCGATGCGCTGGTTCTGCGCGAGGACAACACCTACGTATTCCGGCTGGTGAACCGGAACCGGGTGGAGCACGTCGCGGTCGAGACCGGATCGGAGCAGGGTGCGTTCGTCGAGATCACCGCAGGCCTGAAGGCCGGCGACACGATCGTCGTGAAAGGCGCAGAACGCCTGGAGACCGGGCAGACCGTTCGGCCGGTTCCATAAACCAGAAGAACCCCGCCCTTGCGGACGGGGTTCGAGCTGTCGACAGCAATCGTGGCGCGGTGTGCGCCGCGATCAGTGGGCTACGCCGGTGGCGCCGCCGTTCACGTTGTGCTTGCTGACGCCGCCGTTGACGTTGTGCTTGCTGACGCCGCCGTTGACGTTCTTATTGGTACCGCCGCCAAGTGCAGTATGACCGCCGAGCGCGGTATGGCCGCCCAATGCGGTGTGCCCGCCAAGTGCCGTATGTCCGCCCAGTGCTGTGTGGCCGGTGTCGGCAGAGGAAGACGGCGGGCTCGCGAGAGCGGGCGCCGCTGCAAAAGCAGCCGTGGCCGCAAGCGCGATAACGAAAGATTTGAGAGACGACATTGTTTTTCCCCGGAAAGTGAAGACCGGTTACGCCGGCCCGTGATGCTTTCGAATGTATTGAGCACGATTGCCCTAATCAATATCCGGCCGGATTCGACGCTGCACAGACGGTTTTGCCCAAGGCTGCCGCCAGCGCGCAGTTCAAGAGGCTGTTTTTGTTATAAGTTTTAGGCATTGTTCGCCTACGGACGATGTATTCCGCCCTGGCAGACGATCACAGCAACAACGATTGGCGAGTGAATTTTTTGCCGGCATCGTCCGCCGGCGTGCACACGGCGGCGGAAGTCGTCGCGTGTTTTTGCGGAAACGAGTCGAACGAGACCATACGCGTTCGGACGTGACCGCGAAGCAGAAGAATACGATTCCGTGATCGCGTAACACTTATTTTAGGTCCGCATAATGCAAACGGGTTATGCGGCAAAAAATGCGCTTCGCTACCGTCCAAACCCAAATCAGGCACGTGAACGGCGATCGTTATCGCGATCGGGTGTGCGCGTCTGCTGTCAACAAGACGGGCGGAAAACCAGTATGGCCAAGTTCAAGGGTACGACGGGGAACGACACATTCTTCGGCACCAGTGACGCCGATACCTTCAACCTTTTCCAGGGTGGGCACGACACGGCCTTCGGTGGCGCTGGCGCCGATGTCTTCAATATGGGTGCCCAGCTCGACCCGCTCGACAAGATCGACGGGGGCGCCGGTAACGACATCGTTTCGCTCGACGGGGATTACAATCTCACCTTCTCCGCGACGACGATGGTCAACGTCGAGGAACTCGATCTCGCGGCGGGCCACACCTACAAGCTGGTGACGAACGACGCCACGGTGACGGATGGCACGGTGCTCCTGGTCGCCGCAACGGGATTGGGCGCGGCCGATACGCTGACGTTCGACGGCAGCGCCGAATTCGCCGGCAGCTTCAACATACAGGCCGGTGCCGGCAACGATACGATCACGGGTGGCAACGCCGGCGATACCATCTCTGGGGCTGCCGGAAACAATACGCTGAACGGCGGCGGCGGCAACGATACGCTCACCGAACAGTCGCAGACTGGCGCAAACATCCTGAACGGCGGAGACGGCGCCGACACGCTGTTCGGCGGTACGGGCCACAATCATCTGTCGGGCGGAACCGGTGACGACCTCATCTATAGCTATGGGACCGATAAGGTCGATGGCGGGACCGGCAACGACACCTTGGAATTGTACCGCGCATCCGCGACGGCAGACCTGACGTTCCACGAGACCAGCCCGGCGACCACCACAACCTTGGTGGGCGACGGCACCACCGTCGTGAATATCCAGACCTTTATCATCACAACCGGCTCTGGCAACGACAGCATCGCGACCGGCGCGGGCAACGACAATATTTCCGGCGGCGCCGGCAACAACACGCTCAACGGCGGCGCCGGCAACGACACCATTTCGGAATATGGACAATCGGGCACCAATATCCTGATCGGCGGCGCCGGCAACGACTTTCTGACCGGCGGCAGCGGGCACAACACCCTGGATGGCGGCACTGGCGACGACGTGATCAGCAGTTACGGTATCGACACGGTCGACGGTGGCGGCGGCAACGATTTTCTGGCCATCAACCGCGAGGGCGCGACGGTTGACCTGGTCTTCAACGAGACGAGTATCACATCGCCGACGACGCTCACCGGCGACGGCACGACGGTCGAGAACATCCAGAGCTACAACTTCTTTACCGGCTCGGGGAACGACAAGATCGTTCTCCTCGGCACCGGAAGCGACTACGTCGTCACAAACGATGGAAACGACACGGTCTCAACCGGCAGCGGCAACGACACCATCTATGGCGGCTCCGGCAACAACACGCTCAGTGGCAACGACGGAAACGACTATATTTACGAATACCAGGAGACCGGAAACAACACCGAGAATGGCGGCAACGGGAATGACACGCTCTCCGGCAGTTTGGGCAAGAACACGCTGACCGGCGGCGCGGGCGACGACTTCATATACAGCTATGGCAAAGACACGATCGACGGCGGTACGGGAAACGATACCGCTGTCATCGATCGCCACAATGCGACGGCCGATCTGACATTCGTCGAAACGAGCACGTCGTCAATCACCAAAATGGTTGGCGACGGAACGACGGTCACCGGCGTCGAAACCTTCTCGATCGCGGGTGGATCGGGGGATGACCACATCGCCACGCTTGCCGGGAACGACGCGATCTATGGTTGGGGCGGCAACAACACGCTGGACGGCGGTGCCGGAGACGACCTGCTGGACGCCAACATAAACTATGGATTTGGCGATACACTGACCAGCGGAAACAACACGCTGACCGGAGATGACGGCAACGATACCATCATCGGCGGCACCGGGCACAACACACTGTCGGGCGGCACCGGCGACGATATCATCTACAGCTACGGTACCGACAAGATCGACGGCGGCGGTGGCAACGATTTCGTTAGCATCGATCGCCAGGGTGCAACCGCGAACCTGACCTTCGACGAAACCAGCGAGACGGCGGTTACCAAGCTCGTCGGCGACGGCAGTACCGTGGTGAACGAGGCGACGATCGATATCTCCACAGGATCCGGCAACGACTCCATCATCACGGGGGCTGGAAACGACGAGATTTTTGGCGGCGGAGGCAACAATACGCTCAACGGCGGTATCGGCAACGACATCATCAGCGAGCAGGGAACCACCGGCGACAACACGCTCGTTGGCGGCCTCGGCAACGATACTCTGAGCGGCAGCACCGGCCACAACACACTGTCGGGCGGCGCCGGCGACGACTACATCACGAGCTTCGGCACCGACAAGATTGACGGCGGCGGCGGAAACGACATCGTGAACCTTGACCACATTACCGCGACCGCCAATCTCACATTCAACGAGACCAGCAGCACGACGACCACTACGCTCGTGGGCGACGGCACCACGGTCATCAATGCCGCGAACATCGATTTCGAGGGCGGATCCGGAAACGACAACATCAGCCTCGGTGCCGGGAACGACAGCATCAGCGGCAATAGCGGCAACAACACCATGAGCGGTGGCGCGGGCAACGACGCGATCTCAGAACTCGGACAGACCAGCGGCACCAACATCCTGAACGGTGGCGACGGTGACGATCTTCTCACCGGCGCCGACGGCGCCAATTACTTCACCGGCGCTTCAGGTATAAACACGCTCTCCGGTGGTGCCGGAAACGACTACATTGAAAGTTACGGAACGGACAAGATCGACGGCGGAACGGGCGACGACGTCCTTAACATCTCGCGCATAAATGCAACCGGCACGCTCACCTTTGACGAAACCAGCACATCGCATGTCACCACACTGGTCGGCGACGGCACCACCGTCATCAATATCCAGACGATCAACTACAGCGGCGGTTCGGGCGACGATAACATCACCACGCTCAATGGGAACGACACGCTCTATGGCAATGCCGGCAACAACACACTCAACGGCGGCGGCGGCAACGACACGATCTCCGAGGGCAACCAGGACGGCACGAACACGCTGAATGGCGGGGACGGCAACGACTTCCTCTACGGCGGTTACGGTACCGACACCTTAAACGGCGGGACGGGCGACGACACCATCTACAGTTATGGCCTCCACGGCGATACGATCAATGGCGGCGGCGGCAACGATACGGTCAGCATCTTTCGCCAGCTTTCCACCGCCGATATCACCTTCGTCGAGACGAGCGAAACGTCGGTGACGCACATGAAGGGCGACGGCAGCACAGTCGTCAACGCCGCAACCTTGCTGATCTACACCGGCTCGGGCAACGACACCATCACGACCGGTGCAGGCAACGACGTGATAGAGGCGGCCGGGGGAAACAACATCCTTAACGGCGGTGCCGGCGACGATCAGATAAACGAGTACGGGTATTACGGCGCCAACGGACTGTTCGGTGGTGTCGGCAACGATACGCTGACCGGCGGCTATGGTCACAATACCTTGAGCGGCGGCGCCGGCGACGATCTCATCTACAGCTACGGCGCCGACAAGATCGATGGCGGCACAGGGAACGATACCGCCGTCATCAACCGCGGATCCCTGACCGACAACATCAGCTTCGTCGTCACCAACACCGCCGCAGTCACGACGATTTCCGGCGACGGCGGTACGACCGTGGTGAACGTAGAGAACTTCCAGGTGTATGCCGGCGAGGGCGACGACACGATCACCACCGCCGCGGGCAACGACACCCTCTTGGGCGGCGCCGGCAACAACACACTGAGCGGTGGCGCCGGCAACGATTCGATCTCGGCCTACGGATCCGGCAACAACACCATGAACGGCGGTACGGGCGACGATACGCTGTCCGGGACGACGGGGCATAACACCCTGAACGGCGGGAACGGCGACGACGTCATCTACAGCAGCGGTACGGACTCGATCGACGGCGGGACCGGCAACGACCTCGCGGTCATCAGCCGTCAAGGCGCCACGGCAAATCTGACCTTCGACGAAACCAATCCGGCTACCAGCGCGACGATCGGCGGCGACGGCACGAAGGTCATCAACGTCGAAGCCTTCCAGTTCTACGCCGGCTCCGGCAACGATACGATCACGACCGGCAACGGCAACGACGAACTCTTCGGCGGAGCGGGCAACAACACGCTGAACGGTGGCGGCGGCAACGACCTGATCTCGGAGAACGGCGAGACCGGAACCAATGTCCTGAACGGTGGCGCCGGCAACGACAATCTCACCGGCGGGGTGGGGCAAGATACGATCAACGGCGGCACCGGTGACGACATAATCAGCAGCTATGGCGTCGACAAGATCGACGGCGGCGGCGGCAACGATCTCGTTCAGCTCAATGTCTCGAACGCCACCGCCAATCTCACCTTCGATGAGACCAGCGAGACGACGACGACCAAACTGACGGGATGGGGCACCACCGTCGTCAACGCCCTGAATATCGATATCTTCAGCGGCTCCGGCAACGACACGCTCACGACCGGCGGGGGCAACGACAATCTCGATGGCGGTGCCGGCAACAACACGCTGAACGGCGGCGCCGGCAACGATTCGCTGAGCGAGTTCAACTTCACCGGCAGCAATGTCCTGAACGGCGGCGACGGCAACGACCAACTCGTGGGCGGACTGGGCAAGAATACGCTCGTGGGCGGCACCGGCGACGACTACATCCAGAGTTCCGGTCTGGACAAGATCAATGGCGGTACCGGAGACGACACGGTCGTTATCGACCGGCACTCCGCGACCGCGAATTTGACGTTCCACGAAACCAGCGCGTCATCGACGACGACACTCGTCGGCGATGGGACGACCGTCGTCAACGAAGTGAATCTCACGATCACGACGGGCTCCGGCGACGACAATCTGCTGACAGGCGCAGGCAACGACTTTCTCGATGGCGGCGCCGGCAACAACGTCCTCAACGGCGGCGCTGGCGATGATTCCCTGCAGGGCGGCTCCGGCAACGATACCTTCATCGGCGGCGCCGGTTTCGACTCCGTGAGTTTCAGCGATTCTGCCGCAGCGGTGACGGCGAACCTGACCACAGGCAAGGCAACCGGTGACGGCAACGATACGCTGTCCGGCGTCGAAATCCTGAACGGTTCGAGTTTCGGCGATACGCTTACCGGCGACGGAAACAGCAATGTCCTGAATGGCGCTACCGATGGTATCGGCCAGGTGGACACGCTCCTGGGAGGCGGCGGTGACGATACGCTGATCGAATATGCCAGCAACGGCATCGCCAAGATGAACGGGGGCGCCGGCACCGACACGGCGGAAATCGATCGTAGCTTCGCGACGGCCGACCTGACGTTCAAGTTCGTGAATACGACGTCGACCATCACGCTAGAAGGCGATGGCTCGACATTCGTGAACATCGAGAACTTCCAGATTACCGGCGGCAGCGGCAACGACACGCTCACCGCAGGCAACGGCGACGATATTCTCGCCGGCCATTCCGGCAATGACATCCTGAACGGCGGCGGCGGCAACGATATCCTGTGGGGCGGCCTGGGCGCCGACACCATGACCGGCGGCGCCGGCAAGGATCAGTTCGTCTATCAAAACGTGCAGGACTCCACCGGACCGGGGTACGACACGATCATCGGCTTCGATCCAACGCAGGATTCCTTCGTCGTTCCACTGGCCGTGAAAGCGATCGATCCGGCGGTCACCTCCGGTTCGCTCAGCACGGCGACCTTCGACACCGACCTCGCCGCCGCAATCACGAGCGCCAAGCTGCACGCGGGCGATGCCGTGCTGTTCACGGCGTCGGGCGGTTCGCTGGCTGGCCATGTCTTCCTGATCGTGGATGTCAATGGCATTGCGGGATATCAGGCGGAGGGCGATGCGGTGATCCAGCTGCAAGGCGCCGTGAACCTGAGCAGCCTCAGTCCCAGCAATTTCCACCAGGGAGAGTTCGCGGTTTAGGGACGGGCGACGCCATCCACGCGCATCAGCAGCCGCACGAGATCGGATTGCCGGTTCGTGCCGGTCTTGTCGAAGATGCGGGCGAGTTGCGTGCGGGTGGTGTGCTGGCTCGTCTCGAAGCGCTCGGCCGCTTCGCGCAGGGTGATGCCGTCGAGCAGCGCGAGCGCCAGACGCGTTTCGGCCGGGGTGAGTCCGAACAGATCGCGCAGCTGTTTCTCCGGCAGTTTTGTACGCGCTTCCAGATCCGTCGCGCACACCAGCACGGTGCGGCCGCGCAGATGGGGCGAACCGGCTTCGGTCAGCGGCGCGATCGTCAGCGAAATCGGCAGGCGGCCGGGCGCAATGTCCAGCGCCATCGATCCACCGGCGCCGGACGGCGACCCCGCGCAGGCGATCAGCCCGAGCAGCCGCTTGGTTTGGCTTTGCGAGTGGGCGATCAACCGGCCTTCGTTCACCTGCAATCCGCCGGGAATGCGCAACAACGCTTCCCCGGCTTTGTTGACATGCCGGATGGCGCCCGTCGCGTCCAGAAGGAAGAGACCGTGCGGCGACCGGTCGATGGTGTGTTGCAAGTCCTGTTCGACCCGCTGCGCACCGGCGAGCTTTCGCCCGAGATTGAAGGCGCGGATGAGATGGGGATGGATGCTGTTCGCCAGTTCGATCTCCGCACCGTCGAACTGATGGCGCGGCGTTGCCCGGCCGATGTTGATCGTCGCGATCTCGCTGCCGCGTTTCGCAAGCCGGATCATCATGACGGAATCGACGTCCTGCGGCTGCAGAAAGTCGTTATAGAATTCCGAGCGGACCAGAGCGTCTTTCCGCATCCAGTTCTCGTCGGTCAGGATGCACGGCTTCCACTGCTTCATATATGCGGATGGGTCCGGCACGTTGTGCAGCGGATTTCGCTGCTCGTAATAGGCGGCATAGTGCGCTGTCCATTTCGGATCGATCCGGCATCGCGGGTCGTCGAGCGAAATGCCGCTTCCGTCCTGCACGCTCAGCTGCGACAGCCAGCCGGTCGAGCCGCCCACCATATCGGCGAGCTGCTCCAGCACGGGCACCCACAAGAGAGGCTGCACGGCCGCGTCGTAGACCAGATCCAGAAAGCGGTTGTCTTCGGCCATCGCCACGCCGCCACGCTCACCCAACAGCCCCCATAGGCTTTCGGGCATTCCAAAGGAAATCGAATTCCTTAACAAGGTTACAGGCTGATGGAACCTTGCCTCCGCAGGATTCCGTGTGATCGGGCGGGGCGTAAGCCTCTGATTCCGAGGCATTTACCAAACATCTGTCGCTATTCGGACGCCTAGGAAACCTCGACCGCGCGAACTTTTTCGCCTGCGGCCATGCGTTCGGCGCCGCGGACGATGACGCGTTCGCCCGCGGCGAGGGAACCTTTGATTTCCACAAGCGCGCCCTGCTCGGCGCCGGTCTCGACCGCGACGCGCTGGACCACGCCCTTGCCGTCGACCTTGAAGATGTAGGTGTTGTCGTCGCGCAGCACGAGCGCATCGCGCGAGACCGCAACGACCGAGCGCGGCATAGCGGAAGGGATCATCACCTTTGCGGCGTCGCCGACCAGGCCCGTGCCGGCCGGCAAGGTCAGGCGGATTTCGATGGTGCGGCTGACGATCTCGCCGACCGGAACGATGGCGCGCACCGTCGTTATGACCGGCTTGCCTTCGATCACCGCCGTCAGCGGCATCTTCTCGCGGATGTAGCGTGTCGAGTCGATCGGCACCTGCAGGCTGATCTCCAGCGACCCGATGTCGACCAGCCGCAGCACCGGTTTTCCCGCGGTTGCGTATTCGCCAGGATTGATCAGCCGCGCGACAACGCGGCCGGCAAAGGGCGCCCGGATTTCCCCGTGCGCGGACTGGTACTGGCTTCTCCGGAGGGCGGCTTGCGCCTGTGCCAGCGCCGCCGCATCCATGTCGCGCGTCGCCGCGGCCTGATCGCGCGTGCTTTTGGCGATCGCGTTCTGGCTGGCGAGGTTGTCCATCCGCGCCGCCTGATCCTGATCGAACCGCAGTTGGGCGGAGAGGCGGGAGACATTGGCTTTGTCGGAGGCGAGCTGGATGTCCGCCAGGCTGCCGTCCACGCGCGCGACGACATCGTGAGCCGCGACCACGGTCCCGACTTCCGCAACGCTGGCGACACGGCCTTCGACCTCGGAGGCGAGTTGCGAATCGTTGAGCGACACAACCGTGCCCGGCATTGCCGTGCCCGGCGCCATCTTTACGACGCGCGCGGCCATGACACCGACCGTCGGCGCATCCGGCGCCGGCTGGGCGGCCGCGGTGAAGAACAGCAGAGCGGCCGCGCAGACAGCGAGATGTCCGCCGAGTTTGCGGGATTGGACGAACGCTTTCACGCAGCTTTCCTCAAGAACGCAGTGACGGGAGCGGAATATTCCGCGGTCGTTTTCTCACCCAGCCGAAGCAGGGCGGGCATCAATACCAGAGTGAACACGTGGCTGACGAGGATGCCGCCGACGATCACGGCGCCCAGGCCGCGATAAATCTCGGCGCCCGGCCCGGGTACCAACACCAGCGGCAGCATCCCGAAGATCGCCGTCAAAGTGCTGGAGAAGATCGGACGCAGGCGGGTCTCCAGGCTGGAACGCACCGCATCGACTCTCGACATCCCTTCGGCCTCGGCCTGCCGCGTGCGCGCGACGAGCAGGATCGTGTTGTTGACCACCAGGCCCAGCACGATGATGAAGCCGATCATGGTGAGAAGATCGAGCGGCTGGAACACGAACAGGCCGAGCAGCCGCAACGCCGCCATGCCACCGACCGTACCCAGCGGCAACGCGATCGTCGCGATCGCGGCGTCCCACACCGATTTGAACAGCGCCGCCATGATGAGGAACAGGATCAGCACGGCGAGCGCAAAGTTCTTGCCCATCGACCATAATGCGTTGTCGAGATGGTCGGCGGCGGCGCCATAGGTGACGTTGCCGTCGGCCGGCAGCAGACGGCGGATCTGCGGCTCGATCTCGGACCGCACGATCTTCATGACATCTTGCAGCGCCATGCCGCGCGGCGGCTGCAGGTTCAGCGCAACTGTGCGGCGGCGGCCCAGCCGGTAGATGCCGCTCGACGCCAGCGTCCTCTGCGCGGTGACCAGGTGGCCGAACGGCACGACGGTCCCGTTCGGCGTCACCAGCGGTGCATTGTTCACCGCGTCCGGCGAGGTCAGCGGCTGCGATTTGAGGATCAGGAACAGCTGCCGTTCGCCGTCATAGCGCTGTCCGACATAGGCGCCTTCGCCCAGCGATTGCAGGATCGTGCCGACATCCGCGCGAGTCCAGCCGACTTCGGCGATGGAACGGTCGTCCGGCATCATGCGCAGCTGCGGCTGATCGTTGTCGAGCGACGGGTTGGTGTTCACCACGCCCTCGGGGAAGCGCTTCGTCAGCAGTTCGTAGCCGCGTTGCGCGGCAAGACGCATGGCATCGGCGTCGTTGGACTGGATGTTGATCGAAATGCCGCCGCCTTCGTCGAAGCCGCCGAACAGGCTGCCCATCTGGGCGAAGCCCTGCGCATCGGGCAGATCGTGCAGCACATCGTTGCGCACGATCTTCTCGATCTTGGGAAAGTCCCGGTCGTCGGGCACGCGCACGGCCATGTCCATGTTCCCGGGGCCGTTCATCTTGACGTAGTAGTTGAGCAGCTTCGGTTGCTTGGCGCCCGTCATATAGGGCGTGAGCCGGTCGATGATCGGCCGCGCGACAGTATCGTTCACCACCTTCGTCGTGGCGGCAGAGGGTATCTGGATGAAGCCGTCGATCGCCGCGCGCTTCACCTGCGGCAGATATTGCAGGCTCGGCAACAGCAGCCAGGTCCCGAGCGCCGAGCTGAGAATCAGCCCGCCGATCCACAGATTGCGCTTGCGCGCGGTATCGGTGAGTCCCATCACGAAATCGGTGATCCGCCGCCACACCACGGCAAGATCGGACACCTTCGGCGTCGTCTTGAGGAACAGCATCGATGTCACCGGCACCACGGTGACCGCCACGATGAGCGAGATCAGCACCGCGAACGCGATGGTGAGCGACAGATCGGCGAACAGCTGACCCTCGACGTCTTTCAGGAAGATCACCGGCAGGAAGATCGCGACGTTGGTCGCGGTCGAGGCGAGAAGGGCGCCCCACACCTGGCTAGTGCCTTCTTCTGCAGCACGCTTGGGGTCCATGCCGTGCTCGCGCAAGCGCAGGATGTTCTCGAACGCCACGATGGCCGCGTCCAGCACGATCCCGGTCGCGAACGCGAGACCGGCCAGCGACACGACGTTCAGCGTGCGCCCGGTTGCGTTCAGCAGGATCAGGACCGCGAACAGGCAGATCGGAATGGCCGACGAGATGATGAGGGTGCCGCGCCATTCGCGCATGAAGAACCACAGCACCCCGACCGCAAGGACGATACCGAGGATGAGGTCGGAGGTGACCATCGACATCGCCTGGTTGATGAAGTGCGACGGATCGAACGAATATTGCAGCTTGATCCGTTGCTCCTTGCCGACGCCGTCATTGATGTTCTGCAACTCGGCCTTCACCGCGTTCACGGTCGCGAGCACGTTGGCGCCGGAAGACCGGAACACCTGCATGCCAAGCGCCGGATTGCCGTCCTGGTAAGCGAAACCCGTTGCCTTGCTGCGCCCGACATGCACGTCCGCGATATCGCCAAGATGCACCGGCTTACCATCGCGCCATTCGAGGATCAGCGACTTCAGCGCATCCACCGAATAGCGGCCGCGGAACGACAGGCTGTACTCCCGGCGGCCGACATCGATCGTGCCCGCCGACACGTCCTCGGCGCCGCTGATCTGCTGCGCCATTTTGGGGATCTGGACGCCCAACTCGGCCGCGCGCAACGGATCGAACACGATGTCGATCTCGTCTGTCCCGCCATTGGTGTTGATCTGGACCGAGCCGACGCCGGGAATGGCCTCCAGCCGCGGGATCACGACATCCTTGAGGAAACTGACATAGGAATTGACGTCGCGCTTGTTGCCCGGAAGCGCCTGCATGAACACGTAGAGCAGCGTCGCGTTGGAATCCTGCGTGCTGGCAAGCTGGATGATCGGGCGCTGCGCATCGGCGGGGAGCGGGGGCAGCCGGTTGAGGCGGCCCACGATGTCCACCAGCGTGCTCTTCATGTCGGTGCCGAGCGCGAAGGTCAGCTGGACATAGCCGCCGCCTTCGTTGGCGAAGCCGTCCATCTCCTGAAGACCGGAGATGCCCTGCAGGACTTCTTCTTCGGGTTCGACGAGTTGCGCCTCGACTTCGCGCGGACTTTCTGCGCGCCAGTCCGTCTCGATCCCGACCTGCGGCCGGTCGATATCAGGAAACAGCTGGATGGGCAGGCTATAGAGCGCGAACAGGCCGAACAGGATGGTGACGGCGACACCGACGGCGATGGCAGCCGGACTTTTGAGGCCGGCACTCGTAAGCGCACGCATCGCTTCTCCCCGAAGCTAGGTTACCGAAGCGGCGCATTCTTCGCTCCGGTCCGCGACGATCTAAAGCATGTTTGCCGCACATTCCGGTGACCACGGCTCACATTGCTGTGAGAAGGTCCGGAGATGACGGGCGCGTGTGGGGCAGGGCTTCGTTCACGGGCTAGAGCCGGCTATCGCACCGGGCGCATAGCTGCCCTGACCCTTTGTCATTCGTTGTGTCGTAGAACGACTTCCCGCGCGGCCCGAATGCCGGAGCGCAGCGCGCCTTCGATATAGCCGGCCCATTCCGCAGAGGTCTCGCTTCCGGCCCAGTGAATGCGGCCGCACGGTTCGCGCAAGGCGCTGCCGAACCGTGTCATCACCCCTGGCGGCATATGGCCGACATAGCCGTGGGCGTAAGGTTCGACCAGCCAATCGTTGTCTTCATAAGCGATACAGTCGGCCGCCTTCGGGCCGAAGAAGCGCACCAGCGATTCGATCGCCTTCTGTTTTCGGACGTCTTTTCCTGCCGCGCTCATCTCGACCGCGTGGCGGCCTTCGATGAAACACAGAAGCATCGCCGGGCCTGTCTCGCGCGTGTCGTCCATCACGATGCCGAGCACGTCGTCGCCGGTGGCGACCTGGCCGGAGAGCCCTGCCTCGCGCCAGAACGGTGTCTCGTAGGCCACGATGATCTTGATGATCGCGCCCATCGGCATGCGTTGTTGCAGCCCATCCCGCGAGGCCGGCAGGTGCGGCTCGAACTGGATACGCGATGCCGGACCGGGCGGCACCGCGACGATCGCAAACCGCGCGTGGAAATCGCCTTTTGCCGTCGTGACATGCACGCCGTCCGCATCTTGGACTATCCGCTGCACAGGTGCGCCGAGGATCACGCGGTCGCCCAGTTCGCCGGCGATGCGCTGCGGGATCTGCTGCATACCACCCTTGAATTTGCGGTCGAGGGCGCCGCCCTTCACCGCCATCAGGTAGTCGAGGCCGCCGGCGCTTCGCAGCGCATCGAGAAACCACAGATACGAGACCTGACGCGCCTCCGCCGCCCACGCTCCGCGTGGCACCAGCCGCGCGAACGCGCGCGCGGCTTCGGTGTGGACGTGCCGGACGATCCAGCTTTCGAGCGTTTCGCTGTCCCATTCCGCTCCTTTCGGCGCGGTCCATGGCGCGTCGGCGGGAACGGTCTTCATCTCGCGCTCCCAGCGCTTCTGCAGCCGAAACAGTTCGAGCAGCGAGAGGATCGGCATCTTCGGCACGGCGCCGGTGAAGTGCGCGAGCTTGCCGCGAAGCTCCAGCACCGTCTTGCCGGTCTCGTATTGCTGATAGGTGTCGATGCCGAGGCGTTTGCCTTCGTCTAGAAGAACGTCGTGGCCGACACCGATCCATTGGCCGCCGACATCGCCGACCTGACCGGCTGCTTCGGTGCGTTTGAGGCGTCCGCCCACCCGCTCATTCGCTTCCAGAACAAGAACCGTGCGGCCGGCTGCGACCAGTTCCTGCGCCGCTTTCAAGCCCGCCGCGCCCGCGCCGACGACGATGACATCCACCGCGTCCGTCATAACGCCGCCACCGCCTGGATTTCGATGAGGATGTCCGGCGTGAGCAGTTCCTTCACCCGCACGGCCGTCGAACCCGGCGCAAGACCGGGGAACACTTCGGTGCGTGCCGCCGTCACGTCGAGCGCGTCTTCCATGAAGCTGCGACCCGACGGCGCGAGATACCAGGTGAGGTGCACAAGGCCGGTCGCATCGCCGCCGCCGTGTTCGATCACCTCCTTGATGTTGCGAAACGCCTGGAGGGCCTGCGCCTTCAGACCGCCTTCGACCATCTGGTGTTCGGCATCGAGCCCGGTCTGGCCGGCGAGGGTGAGCGTGGTGCCGTGGCGCACCGCTTCGCTCAATCCATACGGCTCGAGCAGCGGCTTCATATGCGGCCGCGTCACATATTCGACCTTCGGCATTTTCGGCTCCCTCCAAATAGACTCTTTACTAGACTGGACAGTCGGTTTATTCAAGAGCCGTACCGGTTTGGATGGGAAAATGCCGCCTGCGGCACGGAAAACGGCGTCAAAACAAAGGGCTCCCCGGCGCGGCGAGCGGGTGGGGCACATCCTCGGCGAAAGCCTGAAATGCTTCGCCGAGCAGGGCTTCGAGCGCGCCACCTATGACGATCTGATTGCGCGCTCGAAGGTGAGCCGCGGCAGCTTCTACTGGTACTTCCCGTCGAAGGAGGCGCTGTACGACGCGGTGCTGGACTATTGCGTCAGCGGATATGTGGCGCGGCTGGAGGCGGCGTTCGCGAAGACCGATCCGAAGGACCACGTCGTCAAGCGACTGCTCGACACCACGCTCGCCGATTTCAACGCCAACCGCACGCAATACCGCATGCTGCTGCGGCCGCCGCCGTCCGCTGAAGCGGTCCGGAAACTCGCGCGCTGGAACGACGACGTGGCGGTGTTCATGCGCGAAAAGCTGGAGCCGTCGGTGAAGGCAGGCAAGCTCGACAAGGAGACCGCGGATATCCTGCCCGACGTGCTCTCCGCTTTTCTCGACGGGGTGTGCATCCGTCTGGTGCTCGACGACGAGAAGTCGGTCACGCACCTGCAGAAGAATATCGAGAAATTTCTCTGCCGCGTGATCTGAACCGCGAAGGTCAGGCCAACACCGTATCGAGCGCCCTACGGTAGCGCCGCACGATCTCGTCGCGCGCGTGATGCCGCCCGTCTGCGACGACCTTGCGGCCATGCCGCCAGACGCAATCGACCGCACCGGCGCGCGCGGCAAAAATCCAGCTGTCGAGGATGGCATCGCCGCGGCGGCCGTAGAGCGCGGGATGCTCTGCGTTCAGGCTCACCAGGTCGGCGGGGGCACCAATGCGCAACGCGGCCTCTGTCTGCAGCGCCTGCGCGCCGCCACGCAACGCGGCACGATAGAGTTCGCCTCCGGTCGATGCGCCTTCGGCGGAGGCGAGCACGTTGCGGCCCTCCTGCATCAGACGCTGGCCGTATTCCAGCGTCCGCAGTTCTTCCGCGGCATCGATCAGCACGTTGGAGTCGGAGCCAATGCCGAACCGGCCGTATTGCGAAAGAAACGGCACCGCCGGAAACACGCCGTCGCCGAGATTGGCTTCAGTGATCGGACAGAGCCCTGCCACCGCGCCGCTCTTCGCGAGTCCTGCGGTCTCGCTGCCGGTGATGTGCGTTGCATGCACCAGACACCAGCGATCGTCGACCAGCCCGGTGTCGAGCAGCCATTCGACCGGCCGCCGCCCGGACCATGCAAGACAATCGTTCACTTCCTTCTGCTGCTCGGCGACGTGGATGTGAATAGGCGCCGATCCGGCAAGAGTCGCGAGGTGACGCAGCTCGTCCTCCGTCGCCGCGCGCAGGCTGTGCGGTGCAAGGCCGGTGACGGCATCGTCTAAAGACGCGACCGCGGCGCGGCTTGCCGCCAGCAGTTTTTCGAACTCATCGAGATTGTGGATGAAGCGGCGTTGTCCGGGCTTCGGCGCAAGCCCACCGAAGCCGGCATGCGCATAGAACACCGGCAGCAGCGTGAGGCCGATGCCGGATTGCTCGGCCGCAGCCGCGATGCGTGCCGCCATCTCGGCGCGATCGGCGTAAGGTGCGCCGGCCGGATCGTGATGCACATAGTGAAACTCGCCGGCGCGCGTGAACCCGGCTTCGAGCATCTCGATATAGGCCATCGCGGCGATGGCTTCGAGTTCGTCCGGTCCCATCTGTTCGACGAAGCGGTACATGATTTCGCGCCAGGTCCAGAAGCTGTCGCCTTGCGGGCCGCGCGTTTCGGCGAAGCCGGCCATACCGCGCTGAAACGCATGGCTGTGCAGGTTGGGCATGCCGGGCAGGGCGATCGCGTGCCGCTCGTCGTCCGGCGCGGGATCCGTGCCGCTGTCGATTGCCGCGATGCGGCCGGAAGCGATCGCAATGCGCACGCGCTGCGTCCAGCCGCCGGGCAGAAGTGCATGCTCGAACCAGGGAGGGGAACGATCGCCCGCGTGCACTGGACAGACCTCGTTTGCTCCCTCTATGCCTATATATAATACAGCAGCGCCCGTCGACGCTCTTTCCGTGAGACGCCCATGACACCCGACTGGCTGGAGATTCACCGGCGCGATGCGCCTCTGGTGGTGAGCTTTCCGCACACCGGTACCGACATACCCGCCGATCTCTCCGGCGCGTTCCATTCGGCCTGGCACGCGAAACGGGATGCCGATTGGTGGGTGGACAAACTCTACGATTTCGCGTCGGCCCTCGGCGCCACGACCGTGCGCACGCGGATTTCACGCAGCGTGATCGACGTCAATCGCGATCCCTCCGGCGCCTCGCTTTATCCGGGACAGGCGACGACGGAGTTGTGTCCGACGACGGATTTCGACGGCGCGCCCTTGTATCGAAGCGGCCGGGAGCCGGAGGCAGAAGAGATCGCACGGCGCCGTGAAACCTTCTTTCAGCCCTATCACGATGCGGTGCGCGGCGAGATCGAGAGGCTGCGGCGCGCGCATCCGCGCGTGGTGCTGTTCGACGCGCATTCCATCCGCTCGCACATCCCGCGCCTGTTCGACGGCGAACTGCCGCAGTTCAACATCGGGACCAACGGCAACCGCAGCTGTGCAACGGAACTGACAGAGGCGGTGGAGGCGGTCTGCGCGGCGACGGGGTATTCGCGGGTCATGAACGGCCGCTTCAAAGGCGGCTGGACGACTCGCCACTATGGCCAACCGGCCGATGGTGTTCATGCGATCCAGTTGGAGCTGGCCTGTCGCGGTTATATCGACGAGCCTGCAACGCCGGCGCCGGAGAATTGGCCGACGCCTTACTCCGAAGCGCGCGCCGCCGATCTGCGCAAGGTTCTGAAAGCGATCCTGGAAGCCTGCGTCGCCTTCGCGCGTGCCGGGAATAGCGTATCGTGATCGCGCTGCTGCGGGCCGCGGATCGCATCGCCGCACCGTGGAAGAACGGCGGCGGGGTGACGCGCGAAGTGGCACTGTCGCCGCCGAACGCAAGCATGGACGATTTCGACTGGCGGATAAGCATCGCCGAAGTGCGGACGGCCGGTCCGTTCTCGCAGTTCGATGGCGTCGACCGCACACTCACAATTCTGCAAGGACGGCTGCTGCTGCGGCTCGACGACCGCTCCGTTGAGCTTTCGCAAGACAGCACGCCGTTTGTGTTCGCGGGCGATGTGGCTTGCGACGGGACACCGGTGGATGGCCCGGTGACCGATCTCAACGTGATGGTGCGGCGCGGGCGCTTCACCGCGCGCACCGAACGGCTCACAGGAGACTCACAACGGACGATCTCCACCACATCAGTGTTGGTGGCATGCGGACCGGCCGTCATCCGCTGCGGCGGCGAGACGGTGTCACTGCAACGCTTCGACGCGACCCGGTTCGCTGCGCCGGACGCGCACTTCTTCACGCTGAAAGGAAAAGCCGTCCTGATCGAGATCGCTTAGATGCGCTGGCGTCAATGCATGAGCATGGCCGCGATGCGCGCGATCTCGTCCTTGATCTGCAACTTGCGTTTCTTCAGCCGGGCAATCAGGAGTTCGTCGCAGGTGCCGGATTCGGAAAGACGCGTAACGGCGTCGTCCATGTCGTGATGGCTCTGCAACAACTCGACATGCCGGATGCGCAAGGCCGTGACTTCTTCGGTCGCGAACGGCGGGTCCGCGAAGTCTTCGCCGATGCTGCTTTGTTCGATGGTACGCATAACTACATCCCTCTCGATGCGTTTATGCTTCCCCTACACCCCACCACTAACCGGCATTCGATTCGGCCGTCATGCGCAGGCCGCGATGCTTTATGGTTAATAAAGTATTAATGCGTCACAAATTCGTTAAAGTCAAGCAAATCCATCCGTGGGCGGACGTTTATCGCGCGGTTTGAAGATGTCCGGACGATGACATAGGTATCGGGAGGCATGACCGCGCTTTCCATTCTCGAGCTTGTCCGCGTTACCGAAGCGACCGACGCTCGCGGCGCGCTCGACAACGCGCGCGATCTCGCGGCGCATGCGGAAGTTTGGGGTTATCGCCGGCTCTGGGTGGCCGAACATCACAACATGCAAGGGATCGCAAGCGCGGCGACCGCGGTCGTGATTGCGCATATCGCGGGCGGCTCCAAACATATCCGCGTGGGTGCGGGCGGCATCATGCTGCCCAACCATGCGCCTTATGTGATCGCGGAACAGTTCGGCACGCTGGCGCGGCTGTTTCCCGATCGCATCGATCTCGGGCTTGGCCGCGCGCCCGGCACGGACCAGCTCACCTTGCGCGCGCTGCGCCGCACGCCCGAGCACGCCGATCACTTTCCGCAGGACGTTCTGGAACTGCAGGCGTGGCTTGCGCCGGCCGGACCCGGCCAGCGTATCCAAGCGGTGCCGGCCGCAGGAACGCAGGTGCCGCTATGGATCTTGGGCTCGAGCCATTTCGGCGCGCTGCTCGCAGCCGAGCTTGGATTGCCCTACGCGTTCGCGTCGCATTTTGCACCGGCCGAATTGTTGCGGGCACTGGAGCTTTATCGCGAGCGCTTCAAACCGTCCGAACAGCTGGCACAGCCCTATGCGATGGTGGGCGTGAACGTCATAGCGGCGGAGACCGATGCCGAAGCGCGCCGCCTTGCTACGACGCAGCAGGTGTCCTTCACCAACATCTTCCGCGGCACCCGCAATCTCAGCCGTCCACCGATCGACGACATCGAAACCTACTGGACGCCGATGGAAAAGGCGCAGGCGATGCAGATGCTATCGCGCTCCATCGTCGGCTCGCCGCAAACCGTGCGCGCCGGCATCGAAGCGCTGGTGGCAGAAACCGCCGCCGCCGAGCTGATGATTGTTTCCGATGTCTACGATCACACCAAACGCCTGCGCTCGTTCGAACTCATCGCCGAGGCGGGAAAAAGTCGTCAGAGCGCTTAGCGGACGCAGGCCATTCATGTTTACGGCGCGCCGCACTTTAGTTTTGATATTGCGCTTCCTTAAGCACGTTCCGGCGTTGCATGGTGGTTCGGCCTGCGAGCCCGGTGTTTGCAGCGCCAATTCAGCAGACCATTCGTCAACATCGATCGAGGACCTACTATGAAACTTCTCAGTGCTTCTGTTCTGGCGTTGATCCTGATGGGCGCGAGTGCCGCCAATGCCGACGTCGGCGTCGGCGTGCATGTCGGCGGCGTGGGCGTCGGTGCGCACATCGGCGGCCACCATCACCACTGCCGTGCCTGGGGCTGGCACCATCACCACCGCGTTTGCCGCCGCTGGTAATCTTTCGCCGGACCAAAAAGCATCACGCCGGCCTTCGCGGGCCGGCGTGTTTGCGTTTCAGCAGGGTTGGGCGATCTCAGCTTTTGAGGAACGCCAGAAGGTCCCGTTTCGCTGCTATCGCCTGCCTTGGCCGTCGTCGATTTTGATGATCGTTCCGGTCACGGCGTCGGAAGCGGGCGACACCAGATAGAGGAGCGTCGAGTCCATCTGTGCCGGATCGCCGAGGCGGCGGCGCGGAAACGCGGCGGTGATGTCGCCAACGCGCTGCAACATGCCGTCCATCATCTCGGATGCGAACGCGCCGGGCGCGATGCCGTTGACGTTGATGTTGAACTTCGCCCATTCGACGGCAAGCGCCTCTGTTAGGCGAACCACACCGGCCTTGGTGATCGAATAGAGCGCCGCACCCTGGCCACCGTAGTCGTAGGCCGCAACCGATGCGATATTGACGATGCGGCCGGGCAGCTTCAGCTCCATGAGCCGCCGCGCCACTTCGCAGGACAGCACGTATGGTGCGCGCAAGTTCACGTCGAGCACCTGATCGATCAGTTGCATGCTCATTTTCGTCGCCCGTTGCGCATCGGGAATGCCGGCGTTGTTGACGAGGATCGAGACCGGCCCAAGCGCTGCCTCGATTGCCGGAACGACCGCTTTCAGCTGGTCGGCATCGGCGACATCGAGTTCGAAAGCCTGCGCGGTCCCGCCGGCCTTGCGGATGTCGCCCACGACGGCCTCGAGCCGGTCCACGCGCCGGGCGGCAAGCGCGACCTGTGCGCCACTCGCTGCGAGAACCTTCGCGAAGCGCAGGCCCAGTCCAGACGATGCGCCGGTCACGAGCGCGGTCTGTTTCTTCAGGTCGTGTGAGACGTTCGGCAGGGCGTATTCGGTCATGGTGGCGTTCCTCATTTAGCGGTTGGCGATATGAACACGAATGCAGCCCCCGATGCGAGCCATGTGGCCGTCGCAAGCCAGGTGAAGCGCAAAATCTTGACGCGAGGGTATCGCGGACGTACGCAATCCGCGCACAGAGCACCGTGAGCGCACCGTCTGAAGCCGCGAGACCGAACGATGAATCCAAAACTGCACACGCCCGTCTGCGATCTGTTGGGATGCGATCTGCCCATCGTTCTTGCCGGAATGGGCGGTGTGGCGCGCAGCGAGTTGGTCACGGCTGTGACGAAGGCCGGCGGCTTCGGCTTTTTGGGCATGGTGCGGGAATCGCCGGAACTGATCCGCGCAGAGGTGGCGAAGGTGCGCGCCGCCACGGATCGCGATTTCGGCGTCAACCTCATCCCTGCTGCCACCAAACCCGATCTGCTGGAATCGGAAATTACGGCCGTGCTGGAGGCGCGCGTGCCGGTGGTGTGCCTGTTCTGGGATCTTTCGGCCGAACTGGTGAAGCGGCTGCGCAGCGAAGGCGTGCTGGTCGTCTGCCAGGTCGGAAGCGTGCGGGAAGCTGAAGATGCGCAGCAGGCCGGGGCGCAGATCGTCATCGCGCAGGGCGTGGAAGCCGGCGGCCATGTGCGCGGAGCCGTTCCGCGCCGCGCGATCGTGCAGGACGTCGTGAAAGTCGTCGATGTTCCGGTGCTGGCGTCGGGCGGCATATCCGGCGGACGCGATCTGGTTGAGATGCTCGATCTTGGCGCGCAGGGTATTCTGTTGGGCACCGCACTGCTGGCGACGGAAGAATCCTTCGCGCACGCGTATCACAAGCAACGCATCGTCGAGGCCGGTCCCGGCGATACCGTCCGCACCCAGGACTTCCATGTGAACTGGCCAGCCGGCGCCTTTGTGCGGGTGCTCGCGAACTCGGTAACGCGCGCCGAACAGGGCGACCCATTTTCGGGGAAGCGCGAAGCCATCGGCAAGGAGGGCGCGCGCACCATCTGGCTGTTCTCGACCGACTCGCCGCTTAGAGACATGACCGGCGATTTCGAACGGATGGCGCTTTATGCCGGCGAAGCCAGCGGTGTCATCGACCGGCTCGTTCCGGCCGGGGAGCGCATCGCCACCATCATGGCAGAGGCCGAACGTCTGTTGCCGGAAGAGCGAGACAGCATCGCCTCGACGGCAGAGGAAACGTTGTCGTCGCCCGTCTGCTATGCCGGCGAAGCCAACGACCAATATGGCGGTTACGCCACGCGCGAGGACCTGATCGTGTTCTGCAACGAATTGCTGGAGGCCGAGCGGGCTGGCGCCCGCATCACCGCGCGGTCCGCGACGGAGGCTGCCGATCCCGAAACACGGGCGCTGCTGCGCATGATCCAGAAGGACGAGGCGCACTGGTGCGCCGTGATGCTGAAGTGGATCGGGCATCTGGGGCGGCGAGGCTTCGCCCAAAGTCGGCGCGTTCTATGAAAAATGTCTCGCCATCCCGGACTTGCGCGCGCGCGTCGCCTTCATCAACCGGGGTCAGGGCTGGGTGGTGAAGAAGCTGCGCGAGATGCTGCCGAAGGTGCGCGACGACGCCATGCATGCCGATTTCAAGGCCATGCTCGACGGCCACGAGACCAATATTGCCTTGGCCAACCAATCGCTGGACGGTTGAGCTCCGTCACCCTGGCGCAACGGACGACGGTCCGGCGGGAATGGCCGGCGAGTTCGATCCATTCCGGTCCGGCCGGCCTGCGGACGAATTATCAATTTTCCTGTACGATTGGGTCTCTCCCCCTCTGGCGGGTGGGAGTAGGCTTCGCTTCATAAGAAGACGATCGGCCGAGGAGATACGCGTGGAACAGGACGCCCCGAGCACCGACGCGGTTTGGGACAAAGCGGCAATCCAGGCCCTGTTCGACCCGCAAACCGGCTGGCTCGACCGCCGGGTGCACTCCGACGAGGCGCTCTATCGCCTGGAGATGGAACGCATCTTCGCGCGCAGCTGGAATTTCATGTGTCACGAGTCGCAGATTCTGAATCCGGGCGATTACTTCATCAATTACATCGGTGAAGATCAGGTCATCTGCGTGCGCGACGAGGAGGGCAAGGTCAACGTCCTTCTCAACACCTGCCGCCACCGCGGCAATGCGCTGTGCCGGGCGGAGCAGGGGCGGGCGAAATCGTTCGTTTGCTCCTATCACGGCTGGAATTACGCGCTCGACGGGCGGTTGATCGGCGTGCCGGGCCAGTCGAGCTATTATCACGGCGATCTCGACCGTTCGCGTCTGGGACTTGTGAAGGCACGGGTCGACAGCCATCTCGGTTTCTATTTCGCGACGCTCGCCGAAGACGCGCCGTCGCTGCACGACTTTCTCGGCGACGTCGGGCGTACCGGGATCGGCATGATGGTGGCGTTCGGCGAAGTCGAAGCGGTCGACGGCATCCAGAAGAATGTCATCGACTGCAACTGGAAGATCGCGGTCGACAATCTGTTCGACTGGTACCATGTGGCCTACAGCCATGCCTCGGCCGATACCGCGGGCTTCTTCGAGATTCCCAAGATCCTTTATCCCAACAACCAGATGGTGATGTTGGGCGAATACGGCCATGCGATCAGCGGGCCGGGCACGCCCAAGGCGGAGCAGGACAAGATCGATGGCATGTCCAACGCGGACCGCATGGCGGCGTCGCGCGATCAACCGCGCGGAACGCCGCGCCTGCGCCCGCACGAAGCCTCCGAAGTGATGGGACCAGCGGGTGTGCGCAGCAACGGCCACCCCAACATCTTTCCCAATGTCTGGGTGACGATGCAGGGATTGCAGATTTGCCTGCGTCTGCCGCGCGGGCCGTCGAAGACGGAATTGTGGTGGTTCACCTTCGTGCCGAAGGGCGTCCATCCCGATCTGCGCCGCGCGATGATCTGGCAGGCCAACCATGTGTTCGGTCCGGCAGGTCTGCTCGAACAGGACGACGGCGAGAACTGGAGCCAGAGCACACGCGCCGCCCGCGGTTTTTCGAGCCGCAAGCTCGGCGCGGCGCTGAAGATGGGTCTCGGGCATGACAACGTCACGACCGAAGACAACGGCCAGCGCTACATCGAAACCCGCATCAACGAGCATGGCCAACGCTGGCTCTACCGCTCGTGGACGGAATGGATGGCGGCGAACGATTGGTCGGAGTTGAGCGCCGCCCATTCGCCGATCCCCGCGGGGGTCGTTTGATGGCCGCGATGGAAAAGAGCTGGCCCGCGGAGAAACCCCGCGATGAAAGCGGGCTGCTGGAGCGTGCACTGCTGCAGCATCAGGTCGAGCAGTTCCTCTATGACGAGGCGGCGCTGCTCGACGCGCGGAAGTATCGCGAATGGCTCGATGTTCTCGTGCCCGACATCCACTACTGGATGCCGATCCGCCGCACCGTGACGCGTAACGATATCGAGCTCGAGTTCACCAAACACGGCGACATGGCGTTCTTCGACGACGATCGCGATCTGCTCGATATGCGGGTGAAGAAGCTGGAGGCAAGCTCGGCCTGGGCGGAAGATCCACCGTCGCGCTCGCGCCATTTCGTGTCGAATGTGCGTATCGTGGGTGTCGAAGGCGACGAGATCACGCTCGATCTCTGTTTTCATCTCTATCGCACACGCCTGAACACGGAGGTCGACAGCTGGGTTGGACGCCGGACCGATGTGCTGCGCCGGGTCGATAGCGGCTTCAAACTCGCGCGCCGCCATATCTTCCTTGACCAGACTGTCATCCGGTCGACCAATATGAGCACGCTGTTTTAAGCGACGGAGGGTCGAATGGGCGCGCTCGCGGGCGAAGCTGTCGTGATCACAGGTGGTGCATCCGGTCTCGGACGCGCCATTGTCGAACGCTTCCTGGAAGAAGGCGCGCGCGTCGTAGTGCTGGACCGCACGCCGGACCGGCTCGGCGATCTGACCAAAGCACATGGCGACAAACTGATCGCGGTCGGCGGTGACGTCCGTTCGCTCGCCGACAATGCGAAGGCGGTCGAGCAGTGCGTCACGAAATTTGGCAAGCTCGACTGCGCCATCGGCAATGCCGGCATCTGGGATTATTCCGTCACGCTCGACGCCCTGCCCGCCGGCAATATCGAGAGGGCGTTCGACGAGCTCTTCAGCGTCAACGTCAAAGGCTATCTGCTGCTCGCCAAGGCGGCACTGCCGGCGCTGGTGCGCGCCAAGGGTTCGCTGATCTTTACGGTATCCAATGCCGGCTTCGATCCGGCGGGCGGCGGGCCGCTCTACACCGCATCGAAGCACGCGGTAGTCGGCCTCATCCGTCAGCTCGCGTACGAACTCGCGCCGTCGGTGCGCGTCAACGGCGTCGCGCCGGGACCGATTGAGACCGATCTGCGCGGCCCCGAAGCGCTCGGCCAGGCCGATCGCTCCATCGGCAGTGTGAACCTCACCGCCAATGCCGGCCCCGCGATGCCGCTCGCCTTTGTGCCCGCGACTGCGGACTATGCCGGTGGCTACGTCTTCCTCGCTTCGCGCCGCGACAGCCGGCCGGCGACTGGCGGCGTCGTCAAGCTCGACACGGGCATCGCCATTCGCGGTATCGGGCGCGCCGCGGCTGGTGGCGGGCTCGCCGCGAAATACGGCGCGGGCCAGGGATGACGGCTTCCGATTCCGAACCCGGCTCCAATCCCCGCCATGATGTTCGCATGGACGGCGTTACATTCTTCCGCGCGTCGATCGGAGGCGCGTTCAGCAAAGCGCTGGAGGCCGGCAACTATGCGTATTGCGTAATGCTGCGCACAGGCCGCATGCGGCTCGACATCGATTTCCCGGTACCGGCCGAGATCGAACTCGGCCCCGGCGATGGCGTTGCGGTGAGCGGCCTCACGCCCCACAGCTTCCACTCCCTCGGCAAAGCCGCGCCGGCAGCCATCGGCCGTTTCGACAGGCTGCCGGTGTCGGGCAGTGGCGCGCGAAGCGACGTCGAACTCATCATCGGCGTGGCGCCGAGCGAAGCGCTTGCGCTCGGCTCCCTGATGGTCGGGCCGATCGTCGTGAAGGCGCAGCAGCATCCCGATCTCGCGCGGCGGCTATGGGGCGCGGTCGAGATGCTGGAAGACGAGTACGCGAATGACTTCTGGATCGATCGCAGCCTCGTTATCCGCCGCCTTGCCGAGATCATGACGATCAACATGAGCCGCCGTGTCTTTGCCGAACGCCGCGTGGGTGGACCGGGTGGCGCGGCAAGTCATCAGATCATGCTCGCGATCCGCGCGTTCTTCTCCAAACCCGGCAAGGCGTGGACGCTTCCCGATCTCGCGAAGGCGGCGGGTATGTCGCGCACACGCTTTGCCGAAGAGTTTCGCCGGGCGACCGGCCAGACACCGGCACACATCATCTCGCGTATGCGGCTTACCGCCGTGGCGCGACAGCTCGCGACCACGCCGCTTAGCGTCGACGCGGCAGCGGAAGCGGCGGGCTATGGGTCGTCGGCCGCCTTCGTGCGCGCGTTCCAGCGCGAGTTCGGCCAGACTCCCGCGCGCTGGCGGCGTCACAGGGCCGCGCGAAACCCGCGCGAGAACGAGCATCGGGTCTCACTATAAGATGAAGGAAGCGCCATGAGCATCGGATCGCTGGGCTATCTCGGTTTCAAGGTGAAAGACCCGTCCGCTTGGGAGGCGTTCGCGACCGGCGTTCTCGGCCTGATGCCGGGCGAAGCGAGCGGCGAGGCGCGCCGCTTCCGTCTCGACGATGCGGCGTGGCGCATTTCGGTCGAACCCGGCGACAGCGACGACGTCGCCTATCTCGGTTTTGAAGTGCCCGGCCGTGCGGAGCTGGAAGCGATGCGCGCGCGCCTGCAGGAGGCGGGTATCGCGGTCGGCAACGGCGATCCCGCGCTGATCGCCGAACGCGGCGTGCTTGGTCTCATCGCCTGCCGCGATCCGGACGGAACGCCGGTGGAGATTTTCTACGGTCTGACGCAACGCACCGAGACGCCGTTCGCGTCGCCGGCCGGTGTCGCGGGGTTCGTGACGGCCGAACAGGGCCTCGGTCACGCGGTGCTCGCGACGAAGGACATGGCGGCGGCGCGGCACTTTTATCAGGATATTCTCGGTTTCCGCCTGTCGGACATCATCCGTATGCAGATCAATCCGAAATTCAGCTTCGACATGGAGTTCTTCCACTGCAATCCGCGCCATCACACTTTGGCGCTGATGCCCATCCCGATGCCGAAACGGCTGCATCATTTCATGGTGCAGGTCCCGACGCTCGACGCCGTGGGCTTTGCGCTGGAGCGGGCGGAGGCGCAGGCGACGCCGATCACCGCAACTCTCGGACGGCACACCAACGACCACATGGTGTCGTTCTATGCGCGCACACCGGCCGGTTTCGAAGTGGAGTTCGGCACAGGCGCGATCGAGGTCGACGATACGACATGGCGCGTCACGCGGCACGACAAGCCCAGCAGTTGGGGCCACAAGCGGCCGGCGCATTGACCGGCATCAGGAGAGAACATCATGGATCTCGGACTCAAAGGCCGCACGGCGATCGTCTGCGGCGGCAGTGCCGGTCTTGGCCGCGCCACGGCGACGGCCCTGGCGCGGGAAGGCGTCAATGTCGTGATTGCGGCGCGCGGCGAAGATCGCCTGCGCAAGACGGCCGGTGAGATCGCGGTCGAAACCGGCGTCGCCGTGCACTGCGTCGCGGCCGACGTCACCACCGACGAAGGGCGCGCCGACGTTCTGAAAGCGTGTCCCGATCCTGACATCCTGATCAACAACGCGGGTGGACCGCCGCCGGGCGATTTTCGCACCTGGACGCGCGAAGACTGGCTGAAGGCGATCGACGCCAACATGCTATCGGCGATCTTCCTGATCCAGGCGACGATCGACGGCATGATCGCGCGCAAATTCGGCCGTGTGGTCAACATCACCAGCCACATGGTGAAGCAGCCTGCGAGCGTTCTGGGTCTCTCCAACGGCGCGCGCGCCGGCTTGACCGGCTTCGTCGGCGGCCTCGCACGCGAGGTCGCGCGCCACAACGTGACGCTGAACAATGTCCTACCCGGGCAGTTCGACACCGATCGGCTGCGTTCGAACCACCAGAAATTCGCGCAAGGCGGCGACATCGAAGCGTTTCGCGATCGCCAGAAGAGCCAGATCCCCGCACGCCGTTTCGGAGACCCGGCGGAGTTCGGCGATATGTGCGCTTTCCTCTGCGGGGCGCGCGCCGGTTACATCACAGGCCAGAACATCCTGCTGGACGGCGGCCAGTTCCCCGGCCTGCTCTGACGGTTACGAAAAACGGTCTGCGTCGATGACGGCTTTGGTGAAGGCTTCCGGCGCTTCCTGCGGGAGGTTGTGCCCGACGCCGCCCGCGATCGTCCTGTGCTCGTATTTGCCGGTGAATTTGCCGGCATAAGTGCTTGGTGGCGCGTGAAGTGCGCCGTTCGTATCGCCTTCCATAGTGATCGTGGGCACCGCAATCGCCGGACCATCTGCGAGCTTCTGCTCCAGATTGTCGTACTTCGCTTCGCCGTCCGCGAGGCTGAGCCGCCAGCGGTAATTGTGGATCACGATATCGACATGGTCGGGATTGTCGAACGCAGCTGCGCTGCGCTCATACGTGGCGTCGTCGAAATTCCACTTCGGAGAGGACAGCTGCCAGGTCATCTTGTTGAAGTCGCGCGTGTATTTCGCGTAGCCGGCCTTGCCGTAGTCGGTGGCGAAATAGTTTTGGTACCAAAACGCATGCTCGGCGGCTGGAGGGAGCGGCACTTGGGCGGCCTTCCGGCTGCCGATAAGGTAGCCGCTGACGGAGATCAAGGCTTTGCAGCGATCAGGCCACAGAGCGGCAATGACGGCCGCTGTGCGCGTGCCCCAGTCAAAACCACCGATGACAGCCCTCGGGATCTTGAGAGCATCCATCAGAGCGATGGTGTCGAGAGCGACTACCGCCTGTTCGCCGTTGCGCAGGGTTGAAGCGGAGAGAAAGCGCGTCGAACCGTAGCCGCGCAAATAGGGAACGATCACCCTGTAACCCTGAGACGCCAACAAAGGCGCAACATCGGCGAAGCTGTGAATGTCATAAGGCCAGCCGTGTAGAAGAATGACGGGCTTGCCGTTCGCGGGGCCAATTTCGGCGTAGCCGACATTCAGCAACCCGGCATCAATCTGTTTGATCGGCCCGAACGAGGCAAGAGTGCCATGTTGGACCGGCGTGACGTGTTTTCTTGTGTCAGATTCTGCATCGGCATTTTCCGGTATGCCAACCGCAAGCGTTAAGGCGGCTGCACCGAAAAGCCGGCGGCGGTCGTGATCGATGTTCTCGCGAAGCGCGTCCATGACGGTGTCTCCGTGCTGGCGGACGAGGGACTGTACGCTTCTGGCGGGAATGCGCTTGTTATAATAAAATTTATCTTCAGCCGTAGTGCTTCGCGTTTGCGCGCAGTCGAACGC
This sequence comes from Rhizomicrobium sp., assembly GCA_036490455.1. Lineage (GTDB taxonomy): Bacteria > Pseudomonadota > Alphaproteobacteria > Micropepsales > Micropepsaceae > Rhizomicrobium. Next base: position 50,951 of record DASXDS010000071.1, on the reverse strand, counting down.
CTTGGATTCGTTGAAACAAATGAAAGTGTGACACCGTACGCGTTATCCTCTGTGCGCACGAACAAATAGCGAGCGCGATTCGGCATCGCCCGGTTTGCTTGGGCGTGTCAGAGGTACCAGGAGACTCGTGCCAGCACGGTCGTCTCTGAGGAAAGGCTGCCGAAATCGGTGTGCCGTCCGCCGAAGGTGACGTCGGCGAGGGCGCCGATCGACCAAGTGCGCGACAGGTCGTAATCGGCGCTGACTTGCGCGAGGCCCGAGGCGTCGCGGGTGTCTGCCTGCACGAAGCCCGAGAGGTCGAGATTGCGGACGAAGGCGTCCTGCCAACTGGCGCGCAGGAATAGGCCGCTCCTGGCGATCGGCACCTGACGATCGCCCACATAACCGCGGATGTACCAAAGGACGTTGCGCACAAACGGATCGCCGCCGGTGCCGGTCGCGAACCAGGTTTGCCAGTTGTTTCCGGAAAATCCCGCCTCGTTCAGATGGTATTCGAGATTGAGCGTAATCTGGTCTTCGAGCGCCCAAGAGAGACCGAGCGAAAGCTCGTCGCGGAAGGCTTTCGCGCCGTTCTGCGGCAAGACGGCGAATGCGGCGCCGGGCAACGCGCCGGTATCGCGACCGAAAACGATCGCTTCGTGTATCAGCGAGGCACGCTCCCCGCCGTTCCACTCGATGTAGCCTACGAGTTGCTTGCCGAACGACCGGGTGAAGTTCAGGCCGAAACGCGTTTCGCCATCCGCGGCATAGAACAAAAACTCGGGCGTAATGTCGTCGGAGAGCGTGACACTGGCCTTCGCCAGAAAGCGCGTCTCGCCGTTGGTGCGTCCGAACAGCGGATCGAAACTTGGCAGCGTGCTGTCCGGCTCGATGGGGCGCGGACTGGTCAGCTTCGGTGTGAGGGCTAGCGTCACCGCAAATCCGTTCCACACGCCCTGGCCGAGCAGCATGACCGTGCCCAGCCGGTCCTCGCGCAGCACCGAGGGATCGGCGGAGGTCGGCTCGACCACCGCGCTCGCCTTGAAGAAGTCCGTCGGATTGTAGCCGAGCGCGACGCCGCTCTTCAGGTTGATGCGGCCCAGCTCGATATAAAGGCCATCGCCGGCTTGCCAGCTGAGATAGGTCTCGCGCAGGTCGTGACGGATGTTCTCGTGATCCGGAAATGGCAGATCGTCGGCAGCGCGGAAATTGAGGCGTCCGCTGTAGACGAGACTTACGGCCGGCGCGAGCCGCCACTCGACGCGGGCATCGAAGAACAATCGCTCCTCCCAGCTCAGCGGCGTGTTCTCCGGGAGCGGGACAACCAATCCCGACCGCTGTTCGAAACCCGAGAAATCGTTCTGGAGATAAAGCGTGCTCTGTAGTGGCGAACCGTTGTCTGTTTTCGAAACCGGCGTTTCGGCGGCTCCCGCCGGTATGCGGTCGAGGTCGCCTTGCTCATCGGCGTGCGCCGGCATCCCGAACGCCACCAGCAGCACGACGGTGCGACAAGCACAGGCGAGCGGCCGCATCATTCGGCCTTCACATGCGGGAGATAGTCGCGCTGGAACCAGAAATCGGGAATGTCGCGGTAATCGCCGCCGGAGAAATCCAGCGTGGTCACGAGAGTCGGATCGACCGCGTCGATGATGATGGCCTGCATCGGACGGATGCCGTCGAGGCTTGGCGCGAATTTCCGGTAATAGAGAGTCTTCAGCTGGCGTCCACTGTCCGAGAAGAACTTCGCCTTGATCGGATCGTGGCTTGTCTTCTCAACCCAGTACTCGACGCGGTTGTAGGTGGCCGCTTCGTTCGCGGCCTTGAGCTCGAGATGCCAGCAGTCGCGCGTCTTTCGCTCGGCATCGTCGATCGTCTCGTCGCCGAGCAGCGTCGCCGTGTAGTCCACCGCGAGGTTCTCGACGAGCAGATCGCCCGCCGACGCCTGGCCGGCGATCATCTCCTGCGGTGGGATGCGGATGCTGTCCTTGGAAGCGGGGTCGTAGAACCACAGCGTGGTGCCGCGAAAGAGCACCATCTTGCCGGCGTCGCGCGGTGGATCGACATAGAGCACGATGTCGCGGAACTGGCGCGTCGCCGGATCGATCTTGGCATAGACGCTGAACACGTTGCGGTCGGTCGGCTTGCCGGATGTGTAAGCGGTGGTCGTCACCGTCACGTGCCAGGGCTTGTCCGGATTGCGGACGCGATCGGCGCCGGCGACGATGTCCTGTGCGCTCTCCGCAGCCGCGCTTGCCGTGAAAAGCAGGGCGAGCAGAACGCCGGAAAATGCCCGCCTGGCCGCGTTACACATGGCGCAGCGCATCCACGATCGGCAGGCGCGCAGCCCGGTTGGCCGGCAGCAAGGCCGCAAGCGCCGCCGCGACGATGAGAGCGGCCCAGACCGAGACGATCAGGCCCGGCGCGCCGACCAGATAGAGCTTGAGCGGGATCGGATTGATGTCGCCGGGCGGCAGCCACGTCATTCCCGAAATGTTGATGAGCCCGGTGACGGCGAACGCCAGCGCCACGCCAAGCGTTGCGCCCAAAAGACCGATCAGGATTCCCTCGAGCAGGAACTGCCGCCGGATGCCGCCGCGGCGTACGCCGAGCGCACGGACGGTTCCGATCTCGTCGGTACGCTCGACCACGCTCATGCTCATCGCGTTCGAGACGGTGAAGAGCACGATCACGCCCATGATCACCGCGATGAAGGAGAACACGGCGTTGAAGAACCCTTCGGTTTGGCCGTAATACGAATTGATCTCGTAGTAGTCGTGCGCCTCCAGCGGCAGCCGATGCTGCCGGATGAGCGCCTTCAAACGCGCGAGGCCGGTGGCGGTGTCTTCGCTGCGGTGCAGCTGAAGAATAATCGCCGACACCTTGTGTGTGCCGCGGCCATAGACGAGCTGTTGGGCCTGCGCCAGGTTGAGCTGGAGATAGTTCTCGTCCATCTCCTTCGAGCCCTGCGGTTCGACCCGTCCGATCTTCATGCTGACGATGTTCGGCGCGCCGCTCGCCGTCGCCGACAGCAGATCGATGGTCGTTGCTCGCGCGCCGTGGCCGGCGGCGGGCACTGCGGTCTCTGCCAGCCCGGAGAAGTCCTGCGACGGCAGCGAGGAAATGTCCGCCGCACTTTCGTGGATCGGACTGTTGGCCGGCGGGTCCTGGCAGCGCAGATGAAGACGCCGGCAGAGGCCCAGAAGCCGGGCAAATCCCAATCCCATGATGCCGGAGCTGCTGTCGCTTGGATCCAAACCGCGGGTCGACATGTTGGGATCGCGCGCACCGTACTCGTCCCACCGCTTCAGGCGCGACAGGTCCGCCGGCACATAGCCGGCGGCGAAAAAGGTACGCGAGAGCTTGTTGGGCGGATACTCGGCGACACCGTCCAGAAACTGCACGGGTGTGAGAACCGCAGTCATCGGCGCGAGCACCGGATCGCCGGCGATCAACTGCATCACCGCCTGATGATCGCCCATCCCCCAGATGGCCGGATTGCCGCTGCCGAAATCGAGCGCACCGGCGCGCGAGACCTGCAGGTGACCGGAGCGCTCCACGGCTGTCGTCTGAAGCAGGTAGAGGTCGTATTGCGCATAGGCGCCGAATACGAGCAGCGCGATCACCCCGACCGCGATCGCCAGCACCGTCATGGTCGAGCGGCGCGCGTTGCGCAGGATATTGCGAAAGGCAATGCGCAGCATCATGGCGTGGCCTCGCTTTTGTGATCGACCAGGATGCCGTCGCGGATGGCGTACACTTCATCTGCATGGCCGATGAGCTGCGGGTCGTGGGTGGAGAAGACGAAAGTGGTGTGCGCCTCGGTCTGCATCCGGCGCATCAGCGCGATGATGGTGGCGCCGGTGACGGTATCGAGGTTGGCCGTTGGCTCGTCTGCCAGCACCAGCGCGGGTTGCTTGACCAGCGCCCTGGCTATGGCGACCCGCTGCTTCTGACCGCCGCTGAGTTCGTTGGGCCGTTGGCTTTGCTGACCGGTAAGGCCGACGGCCTCGAGAATGTCCAGCGTGGCGCGGCGCCGCGCGGTGGCGGACATCCCGGTCAACAGCAGAGGGTATTCGACGTTCTCATACGCCGAGAGGACGGGGATGAGGCTGAAAGCCTGGAAGATGAAACCGATGGTGTGGGCTCGGAAATCCGACAGGAGCTTGTCCGGCAGCAGACCAATATCCTGCCCGGCGATCTCCACCGAGCCGCCCGTCGGCCGGTCCAGGCAGCCCATCAGATTGAGAAGCGTGGTCTTGCCGCTGCCCGAGGGACCGATGACCGTGGTGAACCGCCGGGCCGGTATGGCCAGCGAGACACCGCGGACCGCAGGCACCTCCAGCCGGCCCGCGCGATATGTCCTGGCGACGTTGGTCAGCCTGACGACCGGGTTGCTCTCCGCCATCGATGCCCCTCACTGTATGACGAGCCGGATATGGAGCGGGGATGCACCGGCAGCTTGCCGATTTCTCAAGTGCGCTCCCCAATTCCTGGAATTGGGAGCGTTAAGCGGCTTCTGGTGAGACTTTTTGCGTCGCGCCGGCCTGTTCTGCCGGCTCGTCCGCCGCACGGAACGCCGAAGGCGTCATGCCCATGATGCTGCGGAAGCCACGATTGAACGTGTTGACCGACTGGTACCCCACCGACAGCGCAATGGTCAGGATCGGGATGCGCGCCATCGCGGGGTCGCGCAGCTGCCGGCAGGCATCGTTGATGCGATAGCTGTGCAGAAAGGCATTGAAGTTCGGATAGCCGAGCTCCTCGTTGATCGTCTTGCGCAGGCGGTACTCCGGCACGCCGGCCTTCTTCGCCAGTTCAGCCAGGGACAGGCTGGGACGGCGGTAAACTCGCTCTTCTTCCAGAAGCTTGTTCAGCCGCCCAAGGGTTTGACTGGCCATCGGGTCGATCGCGCGGGGCATCACGGCGCGTTCCGCGCGGACGGGATGGGCGAGATCGAGCTGGAGGCCGAGATAATCATCGCCGAAGCGGAGGAAGATGAGCGCCACAATCGCAAGATCGCCGGCCGCCAGCGCCTCGTACAGCCAGTAGCTCGCCATCGAGCCGGGATCGATGACGACCCGCGGGAGAAGGCATGACGCAATGATGTAGACGGCGATGATGGCCGCCACGAGCGCCCTGGCGCGACGCCGGGATTCGATCAGATCGTCGCGCCATGTTGCGAGCGTCCAGTACAGGGCGACGCCGCCAAACACCCCCTCCAGCGTGGCGGGCGCAACCTGGGCCACCTGCATCAGGTGCCAATCTGTCTTGATGATCCAGCGCACCGGCACCTCGATCGCGACCTGAAGCGCAAACAGGGCAAGCAGCCAGCGCGGAAACCGGCGCTCGTCGGTGAACTGGAGGAAGCACCAGACCATGAAGAGCCCCGGCGAAAGGTTGCGCATGACGTTGAGCACCGGCGCCAGAATGCCGACATCGAAACGATAGGCCGCAGGGATCAGGGAGCCATAGTCCTGGCGGCCGAGGACGACCGCGCCGATGTTGCAGAATGCGATGAGCGCCAGAAGCTGAGCGGATTTGAGTCGCGGGTTGCCCGCGAGCACCCGCGCCCCGAACATCGCCGAAAGCGCGATCGTCGCGATATCGATCGCGAAGAAGAGCAGGGGCATGCTCATCGATCAGCGCTCCAGGGGGCCGTGCTCCGGCATTGATATAGGGGTGAGGATAGGCACTGCCAAGCCGGAAGGGACACGGCCGGCCGGAGGCGCGGTCGTAGCGGTGGCGAGGCGGACGTGCGGGGTGGTGGTGTGGGGCCGTGCCGGCAGGCGCCGATAATGTTTTGCAACTATTGATGACTAGCCGGACCCTGCGCCAGAAGGAAGGGACTGCGGCTCTATATCAACGGTGAGCCGGCGGGGAGGCCAAGGTGGATGCGGCCGAATACTTCATAGCGGGTTGTGGCGAGGCGGATGTGTTGGCGTGTGGTGTGGACGTCGCGCCAGCAGCGGCCGATAGCGCCGTCGTTCTGGGCCGCGGTGAGGCCCGCCGCGTCATAGATGAGATCGACCGAGCGCGCCGAGTGCTGCGCCGCCACCACCGAGCCCAGGCTCACGCGCGCCCGCTCTGCCTCGGTCGGTTTCACGTTCGCCTTGCGGCGCGTTTCGGCTTCCGCGGCGGTTTCGTAGAACAGGCTGCGTGCCGCCTCGAGATAGGCCAGAGCCTCGCCCACTTGCGCTTGCGCCTGCGGCCGCTCGCGAAGCAGCGTGCGCGAGCCGGTCGGCACCTTGTTGGTCGCGAGTTCGACGAAGGCGTCGATCGCGTGCTGCGCGATGCCGAGCGCCACGGGGGCAAGCGAGGCGCCGAGATTCGCCAGCGCATCGTTATGCGTGAAGGTGAGATCGTCCTCTACGAAGAGATCTTCGAATGTCACGTCGTGACTGCCGGTGCCGCGCATGCCGTGCATGTTCCAGGTCTCGTGGATGGTGCAGTCGTTCATCGGCAGCACCCCGGCGCGGATGACAGGCATGTCGCCGACGAAGGTCGGCCTGCCGTTCTCGACCACCAGGCCCGCGGCCACCATCCACGTGGCGTGCGTGCAGCCCGACACGTTGGTGCCGCGGCCCGAAAAGCGATAGCCGCCGGGGACCTTCAGCGCCCGCACATGCACCGCATTGAGCGAACCGGCCATCGTCGCCTTGGGATCGGCGAAGAGCTCGCGGAAGACGCCTGGCGGCACAAGCTGCGCAAGAAGTCCCTGGCCGAGCGCAAGCGTCCATCCGGCCGAGCCATCGACACGCGCCATCGCTTCGAACACCGGCGGCAGCTCCCAGACGGAGAGGCCGGCTCCGCCCATGTGCTCGGGCACGAGAAGACTGAACAAGCCGCAATTGCGCAGCGCGTCGACGAACGCTTCGGCCGGACGCGCATGCGCCTCCGACCAGTCCGCCGTTTCGCGCGCGACAGGTGCAACGGCCGCAACCTTGTCGAGCCACGGGGCGACGCGATCCATCAGGGCTTGCTTCATCATTGCGCTCCAACGTCGTTGCGGCGGCAATTACGATAGACCCGCAGGCGAGGCCGGCGAAAGCGCGATAAGGAACCGCATATGCTGTCTGCAAGAAAATGGTGTGGTGGACGGGCGTCGCCAGTTATCGGGCCGGACAGGAATTCCATCGGTCACCGGCGCGATAAGCCTCAACGCTTCCAAACTGCGAACCTCTCGCGCATCTCGCGCACGAGATGGCCATCAAAACCGGGTGATGGTGTAGCAGTATGTCATTTTTTTTCGCGCGCTCCCTTCGCTTTGGTGGTCTTTCCGCGCGCGACAGGCCCGGCGGCGATTGGTTGTCGCATACCGGCCATCCGCCGCATCTCCTTGAGAAAAATCTCATTGGCTTTTTCGTGGGAAAAGTCGCTCTGGAACAGCGCGTTCAACTTCATGCCGATCTGGAGCGACCAGCCGGTATAGGCGGCATCGTGGGGTTCGATCCCCCGCGCTGTCCCGGCCCACAGGAAGAAGTCCAGGAATACACGGCGCATGAAATTGTCGTAGCGCGTCTTAGCCTCGGCGAGCGCCGGGTGGTGCAGCGCGACGCCGAAGATCTCGACCATGGCGCCCATCGTCCCGCGATTGACGCGCGGCGTGCCGATCACATACGCGGCGAAAGCTTCGAGCCATTCTTCCGGTGTCGTGCGTTCGATCCGCAGGACGTCGGCGACGATCCGGTCGCAATACCCCTGGAAATAATGTTCCAGGATATCTTCCTTGGTGGCGAAGTAGTAGCGCAGATGGCTCGGCGACAGCTTCGCCTGCACCGCGATGTCGGTCAGCGAGGTCGCGGCATAGCCTTGTTTGCGGATCAGCGATGACAGCGCTGCCGCGATTTGCGCCCGCCGGTCGTCAGGTGCGTCGCGCGGCGTTGCGTTTTCCACGGTCTTTGCTTGCAATTGCGCACGTGTCATGGACGATTGTACTCCATCGATTTGCGGACTCTTCCTTGCCTCAAAGCCGCGCCGCCAAAACATCTGCTTCCGGCCCGGCCGCTGGATCGCTCCGCTCGCGCAAGAAAGACAAGACGCGGCGCGCGCTGCTCGACACGGCAGAGCGGTTGTTTCACGAAAAAGGCTACGAGGCGACGACCCTCGACGAGATCTGCGAGCAGGCGGAAATCTCGCTGCGGACGTTTTTCCGCTACTTCGAATCCAAGCGCGATCTGGCCCTCTATGACAGTCTGCGCAACATCGGCCGACTGCGGGAACTGCTGGGCCGGGTGCACGATCCGGTCGAGGTCCTGCGCGAGCTCGAGGCCCTTTACGATTTCATGGCTGTCGAGCTGGAACACGACAAGCGTGCGCGGACGCGACTCGACATCCTGCTGAATGAGCCGGCGCTTGCTGCGCGTAGTGCGATGCTCGATCTCGATACCGAGACGCGTATCGCGCATGCGCTTGCCGCAGGTGGCGGCAAGGAGCGGGGACAGGCGGCCCGCTTCGCCGCGATTCTGATCGTAGGCGGCGCCCGCAACGCACTGTTCGAATGGATCACGCACAAGGGCAACGTTTCGCTGCGCGGCGGGATTTCGGCCGTCTTTGCCGCCGTGCGGCGAAGCGGGCTTGTCTCCGCCCAATAGCGACTGCATCCCACTGTCCTCTCTACCCGTTCCAAGCGGATCGACGCTGCGCATTATGTCCGTTGCCACCCTCCAGATATTGCTAAATTGACAAACTGAAAAGCGAGAATTTGCTATCAAACCGAGAATAGCTGCGATCTCCCGTATCCCCAAAAATAAAATGTGCCAGTGATTGACAAAATATTCCGGCCGGTCATAAGCTCCTGCGAATGACCGGCTGAAGCCGGACACGCAGGGGACCGCCATGAAGCTGCTCTGGTTTCACCTCATGCCGTACGGCGCGCTGCCGGAGGACTTCACCACCAAATATCGCAGCGTCTGGGTGGACGTGGATCGTAAGCTGTTCGATCCGGTCGCGGCCCACCAGATGTACAACGACTATCTGGATGAGATGGAATACGCGGCGGAGTGCGGCTTCGACGGTGTTTGCGTCAACGAACACCACGCCAACGCATACGGCATGATGCCGTCACCCAATCTGATGGCAGCCACGATGGCGCGGCGGACCAAAAACGCCGCCCTCTGCATCATGGGCAATTCGCTCGCGCTCTATAATCCACCGATCCGCGTCGCCGAGGAGATGGCGCTGCTCGATATCATCTCGGGCGGCCGTGTCATCGCGGGCTTTCCGGTCGGCAGTCCGATGGATACCGCTTACGCCTACAGCCAGAACCCGAGCATGGTGCGCGAGCGGTATCACGAGGCGCACGATCTGATTAAGCGCGCCTGGACGGCCGACAAGCCGTTCGACTGGAACGGCCGTCACTACAAGATGCGCGACGTGAACGTCTGGCAGCAGCCGATCCAGAAGCCGCATCCGCCCGTGTGGATTCCGGGCGGCGGCACGATCGAGACGTGGGAGTGGGCGGCGCGCAGCGACTATCTCTACAACTACCTTTCCTACTACGGATACAAGCTCGCCCTTCGCACGATGAACGGCTACTGGAAGAAGGTGCAGGAAGTGGGCAGGGAGCCCAATCCGTTCCGTGCCGGCTTCCTGCAATTCGTCGGCGTCGCCAACTCCCGGGAAGAGGCGATGGAGCTTTATCGCGAGCCGGCGGAGTATTTCTACAATCGTTGTCTGCACGTCGATCCGCGCTTCACCGGGCCGCCGGGCTACGTCTCCGAAGGAAGCATTCGCGCCAATCTTCAGTCGCAGGTCGCGGCGGCCGCCAATGCCGCGCAGGATCGCTACGCCGGCGTGCTGTCCAGCATCAAGACCACGATGGAAGGCTTCGTCGACAAGGGCTATCTGATCATCGGAAGCCCCGACGAGGTCGCGGATCAGCTTCGCAAAGTCGCGACCGATCTGAACGTGGGCAACATGATGGTGCTGCTCCACTACGGCAACATGAAAAAAGACGTCGCCATGTACAACACCGAACTGTTCGCCAAAAAAGTCGCGCCGCAGTTGCGCGGCCTCTTCGAGGACAGGTGGGAAAACCACTGGTGGCCTAAAGGGATGGATCCCACGAAACGGGCCGCTCCGTACATCCAGCATGCGGAGGCCGCCGAATGAGCGCGCTCACCCAACGGCACGTCACCGTGAACGGACACGCTTGCCGCGTTCTCGAAAAGGGCGACGGTCCCTTGCTGGGCTATCTGGGCGGCCTGATCGGCGTGCCGCAATGGACCCCGTTCCTCGACGAGTTGGCAAAAACCCGTCGCGTCGTCTGTCCGTCCTTGCCCGGCTTTCCGGGTGCCACGGGATACGAAGACCTCGACAGCCTCGTCGATTGGCTAAGCGCCACGCTCGATCTGCTCGAAGCGGCCGGCCTTTCGGGCGCCGATCTCGTTGGCCATAGCGTAGGCGCAACGCTTGCGGCTGAGATCGCCGCGCTGTCGCCGGGCAGCGTGAAACGCCTAGCCTTGCTGGCGCCGCTCGGGCTTCACGAGGCGGATTTTCCGATTCCGCATTTCTGGGCGCGCAAGAGCGCCGATTTCCAGGCGATGCTGTGCGTCGATCAGGATGAGATGAAGCGCGTGCAGACGGCGCCCGAAGGCGAGAACCCGGTCGAATGGAATATCGTCGTGTCGCGGGCGATCGCGGCCGGTTCACGCCTGCTCTGGCCGATGTGCGATCTGGGACTGGCCAAACGCCTGCACCGCATCGCCTGCCCGGTACTCGTGGTCATCGGCGACGCGGATCAAATCGTCTCGACGAGATATCTCGATGTCTTTTCGAAAGGCGTGGCCGGACCGGTGACCGCCCGGCGCGTCGCCGGCGCGGGCCATCTGCTCGATCTCGATGCGCCGGTAGAACTGGCCGCGCTCGTGTCCGCCCATTTCACGACAGTCGGGCGGCGAAAAGAACACACCGCCGCCTGAGGAACGCAGACAATGCATGTGAAGGTTCAGCCGGCGCGCAAACGCGCGCTGCCGAAGAATGCTGCCTTGACGGCGCCCGTCATGCGATCGGCCGGATTAGCGCATCAGCCGGCCGATGCCGGCCAGGATGGTGGCTTCGAGCTCTTCCGGCCGTGTTTCCGAAAACGCGGTGCTGTATTTCAGCCCGATATCCATTGCGCGCGCGAGTTCTGCAGCGGTCTGCGGCGTCAAGCCTTCCGCGCATCCCGCCTGCTCGAAGAACCGGCACAGGATCGCGCGCATCGCATCGTCGAACTCGGTCTTGATGGCGCGCATGGCCGCGTCGTGCATGGCAACGCCAAAGATCTCGACGACCACGGAAAGTCCCGCCTGGCTGATCCGCGGATTGCCGTAATAGAAGCGTGCGAAGTCCTTGAGCCATTGGGCCGGCGTTTCGAACGGGATACGGCGTATCTCGGCGAGAATGTCGCGGCACAGCATCGCGAAGTAGAACTGCAGGATCGCTTCCTTGCCGTCGAAGTAATACCGGATATGGCTCGGCGACATCCGCGCGCGGAGCGCGATGTCGGTCAGCGACGTACGTGCGTAACCCCGTTCGCGCACACAGCGGTGCAACGCCCGCACGATCGCCAGTTTGCGATCGCCGGTGTCGGCCGGCAAGCCGGTCTCTTTCATGCTTCGAGGCGCCCGAGAAGGTTGTGACATCACTTGACTCCGGTTTGCTTTTTATAAATTATACAAAACAAAGAATGTTGGCCAGAGCCAGATCGTAAGAGGGAGAGCGTCATGAAGTTCGGGGTCTTCTACGAACACCAGTTGCCGCGCCCATGGACCGAGCGCAGCGAATACGAGCTTTTGCAGAACTCGCTTCAGCAAATCGAACTCGCCGACCGGCTCGGCTACGACTATGCCTGGGAAGTGGAGCACCATTTCACGGAGGAATATTCACACTCCTCCGCGCCGGAGGTGTTTCTGGCCGCCGCCAGCCAGCGCACGAACCACATCCGGCTCGGCCATGGCGTCATCCAGCTGCCGACCAATCACATCGCGCGCGTTGCCGAGCGCGTCTCGACGCTCGATCTCCTGAGCCATGGCCGCGTCGAGCTCGGAACCGGCGAGGGCTCCACCACGACGGAAATCCATCCGTTCCACATCCGCTTCCGCGACAAGCGCGAGATCTACGAAGAGTCGATCCGGGCGCTGATCCCGATGTTCACGCAGCACGGCTCGGAGTTTCACGGCAAGTACATCGATTTCCCGCTCCGCAATGTGATTCCGAAGCCGTTCCAGAAGCCGCATCCGCCGCTCTGGGTCGCGTGCTCCAACATCAACACCATCGAGATGGCCGGAAGCCGCGGCATGGGCGCATTGGGATTCCAGTTCGTTTCGCCGGAAGCCGCCGTTGCGTGGGTCAACCGCTACTATCTCAATTTCACCACCAGGCTCGACAAGCTCGCCGACTACGCGACCAATCCGAATATCGCGATGGTGTGCGGCTTCATGTGCGCCGAGACCGATGAAATCGCGATGGAGAAGGCGCTGGGCTGGACGTTCTTCATTTTCGCCCTGCAGTACTACTCCCAGAACGGCTATGCCGAGCCCGGCAAGCTCAACATGTGGGACAAGTATCAGGAGTGGCGCCAGACGCCCAAGGCGCAGGAAGCGCTGAAGACCGGGCTGATCGGTTCTCCCGACACCATCCGCCGCCGGCTGCGCGAATACGAACGCACCAATGTCGATCAGGTGATCCTGCTCAACCAGTCCGGCAAGACGCGCCACGAAGACATTTGCGCCAGCCTGGACCTGTTCGGCCGCGAGGTGATGCCCGAGTTTCAGGGTCGCGACACCGAACATCAGGAATGGAAGCGCGGCGTGCTGGCCGGCGAGATCCGGCTTGAGGAAATCGATACCGCGCCGCACCAGCGCTACCTGGCGCAGCCGGACTCGCATGTGGCGCAGAGCCAGAACGCCAACACGCTGAAAAAAATGCTCGACGAGCGCGACCGCCTGAAAGCGGCGGGGGGCCAGTAGCGTCCGCCACGGCCAGGTTGTTCACGGTCAAAGGAACAAACGTTTCGAAGGGGAGCTGGACATGCGTAGAAATCTCTTACTCGGCGTCGCGTCGCTTGCAGGCCTGCTTGCGCCGGCCGCCGCCCGCGCCGATGGCATCGAGGTGGTGACGGTCACGGCCGAACGCCGCGAGGAGTCGGTGCAGAAGGCGCCGGTCGCCATCACCGCGCTGAGTGCCGATGAACTGGAACGCACAAACGCCCAATCGCTGGAGGATGTATCGAAGCTTGCGCCCAATCTCGCGTTCAACCGCACGTCGAACTTCGTGCAGTTGACGGTGCGTGGTATCGGTCTATCGCAGTACAATCTCGGCGGCGAGCCGGGCGTCGCCGTCTATGTCGACGGCGTTTATCTCGCGCGGCCCTTTGCCCTCGACTCCGCGTTCAACGATCTTGCCCGCGTCGAAGTGCTGCGCGGCCCGCAAGGCACGCTGTACGGCCGCAATGCCACCGGCGGTGCAATCAATCTGATCAGCAACGCGCCGTCCGACACGCTGGAAGGTCACATCGGCGTCACGGCCGGCAATTACGGACGGGTTCAGTTCGACGGCGTGCTGAGTGGCCCGCTCGACGACAGCGGCGACATCCGGGGACGCATCAGCGTCATCGCAGACCGCCACGATGGCTATACCGAAAACCTCGCCAACGGCGATCACGTGCAGGATTTCGGTGAGATGTCCGGTCGCGCGCAGATTGCGGCCGACCTGGCGCCCAAGGTGACGCTGACCTTGGCAGCCGATTTCACCAACGAAAACGACTCCGGCCCGATCTTCAAGCCGGGCACCATCTCGCCGTTTCCTCTGCCGGGCGCGCCAGCCGGGACCGTGCTGCCGATGGGGTTCGCGCCGGCGTTCGGCGGCCGGGTATCGCCCGATCCGTGGAAGATTTATCTCAACGGCCCGCAGGACTACCGATTCCAGGGCTCGGGTGCGAGCGCCAAACTCGTCTGGGAGATGGACGGCGCCACGCTGACGGCGCTGACCGCCTATCGCAACACGCGCTTCCACCTGCTGGGCGATCTGGACGGCACCGATGCGTCGGTCCCGCAAGGCATCCTGAACGAGGATTTGCGCGAAAGCGCCGATGCGATCAGCGGTGAAATCCAGCTTGCGTCCAACAGGCCGGGACCGTTCCAGTGGATCTTCGGCGGCTTCGCCTATCGCGAAGACGGTTTCCTGAACTACCTGTTCGACATTGGACTCTTCGGCACGGATCTGCACGACCTCGCGGCGCAGCGCACGACCTCGTACGCGATATTCGGCGAAGGCAACTACAATTTCACCGACGCGCTGAAGCTCACCGTGGGCCTGCGCTATTCCGACGACGACAAGTCGCTCAACGAATCGAGCGAGATTTTCGGCGGGACGGGCTTCAACAAGACCGGCAAAAGCTGGGGCGCGCTCACGCCGAAATTCGTGCTGAGCTACGATGTCGATGACGACAAGATGCTCTACGTATCCGCGACACGTGGCTTCAAGTCCGGCGGCTTCAACATCGGCGCGCTCCAGCACACGCCCTACAACCCGGAATATGTCTGGAGCTACGAGGCTGGCTTCAAGAGCCAATGGGACGACGGTCATCTGCTCGCCAACGTCGACGTCTTCCATTACGACTACTCCAACCTCCAGGTCACTCAATACGCGGTCGGCAAGACGAACATCACAAATGCCGCCAGCGCGACGGCGAACGGGGTCGAGGGCGAGTTCACCGCGATCCCGGTGGAACACCTGACGCTCAACGCCACCGTGGCCTACCTCGATGCGAGCTTCGACGATTTCCAAGAGACGGATTCATTCCGTCCGCTGCTCGGCGTGCTCGACCTGCACGGCAACAGCCTGCCGCGCGCGCCCCACTGGCAGACCGATCTCGGCGCGCAATACGATTTCCAGCTCGGCGACGGCGATGTGCTGAGCGCGCGCTACGATTTCTCCTATTGGGGCAAAGAGTATTTCACGGAGTTCAACACGGGTTACGCCAGTGCGCCGGCCTACTCGCTGTCCAACGCGCGCCTGGCTTATCAGACCGGCGATGGCCGCTGGCAGGTCGCGCTTTACGGCAAGAATCTCTTCAACAAAGCGGTGCTGACCAATGTGACGGTCTCGGCCGTGAACGGCGGCACGCTGATCTCCTATGGCGATCCGCGCACCTTCGGTGTGCAGGTGAAATACAATTTCGAATGATGGAGAACGAAAAATGGCTCTGACGTCGCAAAGCGCAAAGGCCCCGGAATTTCACGGCGCGGTAAAACCCGGCTTCGAAAAAGTCCGCACGGCGTTCCTCGACAACTTCTCTCCGGTCTATGCCTGCCACGAGACCGGCGCCACCTTCTCCGCCTATATCGGCGGCGAACAGGTGGTGCAGTTGTGGGGTGGTTTCGCCGACAAGGCGCGCACCCGGCCGTGGACGGAACACACGGTCGTCAACATCTTCTCGTCCACCAAAGGGATCGCTGCGTCCTGCATTGCGATGCTCAATGCGCGCGGAGAGATCGACTACCGCGCCAAGGTCACGAAATACTGGCCGGAGTTCGGGCAGAACGGCAAAGAGAACGTCACCGTCGCCCAGATGCTCTCCCATCAGAGCGGTCTCAGCGGCCTGCGCGAACCGACGACGATCGACGATGTTTGCAACGTACCGGTGCTGGTGAAAAAGCTGGAGGCTGCCGCACCGTTGTGGGAGCCGGGCACCGTCTCCGGCTATCACGCCATCACCTGGGGCCATCTCGCGGGCGAGTTGGTGCGGCGGGTGACCGGCAAATCGCTCGGCACGTTTCTGCGCGAGGAACTCGCCGGCCCTCTCGGCGCGGATCTGTTCATCGGCCTCAAGAAGGACAACGGCAAGAATCCGATCGCCGAGATGATCCGTGCGCCCGGCGAGCAGACCCAGACCCTCGCCGAAATGAGCGAGATCCTGAAACTCACCCTCGGCAATCCGGTGATCGAAGCGGAAATCGCCAACGAGCCGCGCTGGCAGGAGTCGGAAATTCCCGCCGCGAACGGGCAGGGCAATGCCGAAGGCCTGGCCCGGCTCTATTCCATCTTCGCCAATGGCGGACGGTTTGGCGGCAAGAGCTATGTGACACCGGAGTCGATCGCGAACGCGACCCGGGAAGTCTTCCGCGATGTCGACATCAATCTCGGAAAGGTCATCGGCTGGGGCGCGGGCGGCTTCTTCCTCAACAACGATCTGCACTGGTATGGACCGAACGACGAAGCGTTCGGCCACAGCGGATGGGGCGGCTCCTACGGTTTCGCCGATCCGAAAGCGCATGTCGGCGTGGGCTATGTTCCGAACCAGATGGACACGAACCTGCAGGGCGATCCGCGCGCGATGCGGCTGATCGAGGCGCTGTACGACTGCCTCTGAAGGGCGGTTTGTGGACACCTCCAAAAGGAATCGCCTATCGTCTCGACCTATGCGGGCGTCGTTCTTCTCCCAGGGGGCCTTTGGCAAACCGGACGATCGCCGCGGCAAGATCGCCCTGGCGATGGACGCCTGCATCCGCGAGAAGGGCTATGCCGAAACGTCGCTCACCGACATCGCCATCAAGGCGCATATGTCGCCGAGCCATATCCGCTACTATTTCGAAGGCCGCGAGGAAATCCTCGAGTTTTATCTGGCGGCGATCTGCGAACAGGTCGCGGCCGACATTAAGGCGATCGCGCGAAAGAAGCCTGCGCAATGGGTCAGGGATTTCACCGCGTATTTCATAGCCAACCCTGATCTTAACCGTTCGACCGTCGCCCTGATGGTCGAGATCTTTGCGGTGTCGGCGCACAATCCGAAGCTGATGAAGATAAAAGCGCGTTATGACACGTTCGTCCGCAACACTTTCACAGAGTTCTTCGAATGGGCCGGAACGGCGCCTGGCGTAAAGACCGAGGACGCGGTCTACAAGCTTTGGGCGCTCGAAGGCGGGATGAAGTTCAATTCCCTGTTCCAGCCGGATTTCTCGAAGGAAAAAGCCGGCGAATTGTTCAGCCAGGAACTCCTGCGTCTTAGCGGGCTGTCGTCGGCGCGTTCGAAATCTTAATCTGCAGCAGCACTCCAATATCCTGTCCCGATATTTCGAACCGTGTTAAGTCCCGACCCATCTCCAATTCCGACGTGGCGGAGGTTTCCCTGCTCGAGCCTTCGACGCGCGACCTTGCTTCACGACCGGACGCCGCTCCTGGCTCCGCCGCGGCCACGTTCTCCGTCGCCGGTACGCGCGCCGCCACGCCGCTTGGGCAATGGAGCTGGGCGCTTTTTCAGTGGGCGCGGGACTTTGGCGGGATCGTCATCGTCGTCTTTATCTTCGCGCCCTATTTCACCACAACGGTGATTGGCGATCCCGTCGCAGGCCAGGCCTTGTGGGGACACTTAAATGCCGCGGCCGGCGCCGTCACCGGATTGCTGGGACCCGTGTTTGGCGCGATTGCCGATGGCAGCGGCCGGCGCAAGCCATGGCTCGGTCTCTGCGTGGCGACGATGGCGGTGACGAGCACGCTTCTTTGGTGGTCGATGCCGGGCGGCGCCGGGCTTGGGCTGTTCTGGAGTTCGCTCACCGTTGTGCTCTACACCATCGCCTACAATTTCAGCGACATCTTTCAAAGCTCGATGCTTCCTTACGTGGCGCCGCCCGATCGCGTCGGCTTTCTGTCCGGGCTCGGTGTCGCGCTGGCGCAGGCTTCAACAGTCATCGGTATGTCGCTGCTGCTCTACGCTTTCATGCTGCCGGGCCAAGTGACGTGGAGCTTCGTGCCGGCGCATCCGCTGTTCAATATCGATCCGGCATTACACGAGAACAGTCGCGTCGCCGGGCCGATCACCGCCGTCTGGCTGCTCATCTTCTCGCTCGCCTTCTTCCTGTTTACGCCGGACGGTGTGCCCACGTCGCACTGGTCCCCGAAGCGCTCGGCACTCTCTGCACTCGCAGAGGTCTGGCAGACGGTCCGCAGCCTCCGGCACTACCGCAACATCGCCACCTATCTGCTTGCCCGCATGTTCTTCAACGACGGGCTGGTAGCGATCATGATCTTCAGCTCAATCTATGCCGCGGGCACGTTCCGCTGGAGCGCGTTGACACTCACCGTTTTCGGCATCCTTCTCTCGGTGGTGTCCTCGGGCGGTGCGTTGTTCGGAGGATGGCTGTGCGATCGCATTGGCGCCAAGCGCGCGATCGTCGCGGGCGTGGCCACGGCGGCCTTGTTCCTGTTGCTTGCGATCTCGATATCGCCACATGCGTTGTTCTTCGTGTTCGCGGTGACGGGCACGCCTGTGACGGACCTGCCGTTCTTCCGCACTGTGCCGGAACTCGTCTATGCGGCGCTGGCCATTGCTGCCTCGACTGCGGTCATTGCCACGTTCGGCTCATCCCGTACTTTGATGGCGCGGCTGGTACCGCCGCAGAAAGCGTCGCAGTTCTTCGGACTCTATGCCCTGTCCGGATCGATGACCGCGTTCCTCGGTCCAGAGCTGGTTGCCGCGACGACGAGTGTCTTCGACAGCCAGCGTCTGGGCATGGCGTCGTTGCTGGTCCTGTTGTGCATCGGGTTGGCAGGGATGAGCTTCGTGCGGGAGGAAGCGCGGGCGCGGTGAAAGACCGGGGCTGGTGTCGCGACGGATCACCTACGATTGGCCATCTGAAATATTCCAGCCGCCGTCCACGGGTAACGCCACGCCGGTGATGAAAGAGGCTTGCGGGCTCAACAAGAATGCAATCGCTGCCGCCTGTTCGCCAGCGGTGCCGAAGCGGTTCATGACCGTGCGCTGCTGGATGCGCTGCCGCGCGCTGTCATAGGCCGCCTGGCCGATCGCGCCCTGCATCTGACCGAAGATCGGCGTGTCGACCGGACCGGGGCAGAGGCAATTCACCCGTATATTGTACGGCGCATAGTCCATCGCCGCATGCTGCGTCAGGCTGATGACCGCTGCTTTCGACATGCCGTAGGGCGCATGATGCCGGTTGGGACGCAGCCCCGCCATGGACGACACATTCACGATCGCGCCGCCGCCCCGCGCGCGCATCGGCGCGAATGCCGCCTTGATGCCGTACCAGACGGGCTTCAGGTTCACCGCGACGATCGTATCGAAGTCCGCGCCGTCTAGTTTGTCGAAGCGCTTCATCGCGCCACCGATGCCGGCGTTGTTGACCAGCGCGTCCAGTCCGCCGAATTCCTGCACCGCCAGATCGATGGCGTTCTGCACCAGCGCGACATCGGAGAGGTCGCCGCAGACGGTCGCGCAACGCCGGCCAAGCTTCCCGATCCCGCCGGTCAGCGAATCGAGGCCCTCGCGCGACCGGTCCAGCGCAACGATCTCCGCGCCGTCCGCCGCGAGCCTGAGCGCGGCAGCGCGGCCAATCCCGCTGGCCGCACCGGTGATGACGACGACTTTTCCGCCGAATTCCGCCGTGGTCTGGATGTCCTGCGTCGCCAACTGTTGCCTCCCGGCCGCCGATTTAGCCGTGCGATGTGTACGTCGTACGCTGGATTTTGTCCACGCCGAAGTGTACGTTGTACGCAGGAAAGCCGCGGCGCCACCGAGGCTGCGGCTCACGGGAGCAGGGCATGGAGAGTTTGATCGATCCGCCAGGAATGTCCGTGGCCGACATTTGTACGATGCTGGGTGCCAGCGGCCGCTCGCAATCGAAGACCGCCGATCTCTTGCGTGCGCATGGCATTTCCGGTCCGCCGTCCGGCGACTCGCTCATTTCTGCCGATGTCTGTTTCCGCCTGTTTGCGGAGCATGCGGCGCTGGTTGAAGACGAAACCCATGGGGTATTCGGCAACCGGGTGAAGCCAGGAGGCACCAATCTGATGATCGCGCGCATGTTGTTGTGCGACACGATCGTGGATGCCTTTCGGGCCTATGCCGAAGCCGCGAGCATCGTCATGCCCGATCCGACTGTAACGGTCGCCCGCAAACACAACGGTCTGTCGCTGACCTGGCGGTCCCAGAACGCGGACAGTGCGTTGCATCAGATCGTGCTTGAGGGCACGGCGGCAGTGTTTTACGCGGTGTTCAGCTGGCTTGCAGGCGATATCCTGCCGGTGTTGCGGGTGCGCGCGCCCCTCAGCCGCAAACGCGCCGCGTCCACGCTGCTTCGCCTGATGGGAGCGCCGGTTCTCTATTCCGGCGACGATCTGGAGATCGTTTTCGCGCCGGAAGCGGCTTTGCGCCCCATACAGAATCTCGATATCGGCGCCTGGCAGGACGGCGTGCATCGCCTGTTCTCGACGGCAGTTTTGCGCGGGCGCATGCACGCCTGCGACGGCGCATTCACCAATCAGGTCCGCGCCGCGATGCTCGAAGGTATCGACCAGCAGGCACTCGCCGACCGGTTCGGCATATCCACCAAGACGGTGGCGCGACGTCTCGAACTGGAGGGTCACAGCTTCCGCGAGATCCGCGACGAGGTGCGCAAGCAGAAATCGACTACGCTGATCCACGCCGAGCTCACCGTCGAGGAGATGAGCGATCTCCTGGGCTATGAAGATACGCGCAGTTTCCGGCGTGCATTCCAGCGCTGGTTCGGTCAGAGCCCTTCGGCTTATCGCAAGGAACGCCACGCGCACTGACGCGCGTGCGTCTTCTCATGTCCGAAAATGTCCCCTGCCTGCCGGGGTGTTCGACCCTGGAACAGAATCGCCGCTGCGGCAAAGTCCCTGCATTCGCTAACGCGCCGGAGAGGCGCGGATAAGAAAATTTCAGGGGGCATCCATGTTGTGTGTGAAGGCGGTCGAACCCGGCACGAACGAGCGCCGCGCCAAGGCCGCAACTCTTCTGACGGCCGCATTGCTGGGGAGCGCCGCGCTGTTGGCCGCGCCACCGCAAGCCTTGGCGCAGGCGGCCGCAAGCGCCCCGTCGGGGCAGATCGAACAGGTGGTGGTGACGGCCGAGAAGCGCGCGGAATCGGCAAACACCGTGCCGATGTCCATCACCGCACTCTCGGGCAGCAAGCTGCAGGAATTGGGGATCGATCAGCCGCGCGATCTGGTCAAAGTCACGCCGTCCTTGACCTACACGGATTCCTATGTCGGCTCGCCGATCTATACGATGCGCGGCGTCGGCTTCAACGATATCGCGCTGGGCGGCCGCCCGACGGTCAGCATCTACACCGACGAAGCGCCGATTCCCTTCGCAATCGAAACGCGCGGCGCCAGCCTCGATCTGCAGCGGGTGGAAGTGCTCAAAGGACCGCAAGGCACCCTGTTCGGGCAGAACGCAACCGGCGGCGCGATCAACTACATCGCGGCGAAGCCTACCGATACGGTCGAAGCGGGCGTCGATGTGGGCTACGGCGACTACAACGCCATCGACGCGCGCGCCTTTGTGAGCGGACCGTTGTCCGACACGCTGCTGGGGCGCGTCGCGATCGAAACCAATCAAATGGACGGCTGGCAGGACAGTTACACCACGGGTCAGCATAACGGATCGACCGATTTCACGAACGGCCGCGTGATCCTTGCGTGGACGCCGTCCGACAAGCTGACCGTCCAGCTAAACGTCACCGGCTTCATCGACCATTCCGAAGTGCAGGCCGGCCAGACGATCGCGATCACACCGGAGCTTCTGGCGGCCGCACCTCTGGTGCCCGGACTGCTCAATTATCCGCTGGCACCGCACAAGGACACGGCGGCAGACTTCAACCCCGGTGACGACTACCGCCGTCACAACAACTTCTTCCAGACCAATCTGCGCGGCGACTATGTGCTGGGAGACGATCTGACGCTCACCTCCATCTCCTCCTACAGCCGTTTCCACGAGAACCAGCTTCAGGACATCGACGGCACGACGCTGAGCAATCTCAACCAGCTCACCCACGGCGATATCGAGTCGGCTTCGGAAGAATTGCGCTTGTCGGGACCATTGGGTGGCGACCGCGGCCACTTCGTAATCGGCGCCAATTTCGCCTATGATCAGATCCGGGAAAACGATCTGGATCGCAATCCGCAAAGCACGCTCACCTTCCTGTTTGTGCCTTTCGGCCTGCCGCTTTTCACCAGTTTTCGCGACATCAGCAATCAGACCGAAGACACCTATGCCGGCTTTGTCAGCGGCGACTACAATCTCACCGACGCTTTCAAGATTTACGGAGGCTTGCGCTACACCCGCATGCTGGATCGCTTCAACGGCTGCACGGCCGACTCCGGCGACGGCGTCACGGCCACCGACTATGGCGGATTGGAGAACATTCTGCGCGCGGCTGCGGGTCTTCCACCCAACCCGCCGATTCCCGCCGGCGGCTGTGTCACCGCAGACGCCACGCTCACGCCGGGTCTCGTCCGCAACAAGCTCGATGAGGACAACGTATCCTGGCGGGCAGGCGCTTCGTGGTCGCCGTCGGAAGACACCATGCTCTACGCCAACGTCAGCAAAGGTTACAAAGCGGGCAGCTTTCCGATACTGGGTGCAACCGCGGCTTCACAGCTTCTTCCGGCGAAGCAGGAAGGTCTCCTTGCCTACGAAGCCGGTTTCAAGCTCAGCCTGTTCGATCGTTCGATGCAGTTGAACGGTGCCGGATTCCACTACGACTACACCGATAAGCAGATCCTCGGCAAAGTGCTCGATCCGGTGTTGGGTCCGCTGCTTCGGCTGGTCAACGTTCCCAAGTCGCAGATCGACGGCGCGGAATTGCAGCTCGACTGGGAGCCGGTGGATGGACTGACGCTCAGCGCAGGCGGCTCCTATATCGCGTCCGAGATTCTGGATCACTTCACCAACTTCGACCCGAACGGTGTGCTGACCGATTTCAACGGGGAAGCCTTCCCGAATACGCCCAGATGGCAGTTCGTGGCGGATGCGCGCTATCAGTGGAATATCGCCACCGGTTGGGACGCGTTCCTTGGCGCCGGGTTGAGCTATCAGAGCAAGACGAACGGCCAGCTGGGCGACCTGCCTCTGCTGCACATCGATGCGCATGCCCTGGTCGATCTCCGCGCCGGCATTCAGTCCGACGACGGGGTGTGGTCCGCGACGATCTGGGGGCACAATGTGGGCGACGTTTATTACTGGACGGCCGTGAACCGCAACCTCGACACCACTGTCCGGTTTGCCGGCATGCCGGCCACCTACGGCGTGACCGTCGGATACAGATTCAACTAAAGATGCAATGGAGCTCACCCAAGATGGATGTCCAGGTTCATGGCGATTGCGACCCGCGGTTTGGCGCGGTCGCGGATGCCTTCGCGCGCAATTTCCGCGAGGAGCAGGATATCGGCGCATCGTTCTGTGTCTTCCAGGACGGCAAGAAGGTCGTCGATCTCTGGGGCGGTCATGCCGACACGGCGCGCACCAGGCCCTGGGAGAAAGACACGCTAGTCAATGTCTGGTCCACGACCAAGGGCATGATGGCGCTTTGCGTCGCGCGCTTGGTCGATCAGGGCAAGCTGTCTTACGACGATCCGGTGGCGAAATACTGGCCGGAGTTCGGCGCGCAGGGAAAAGAGGAAGTGACCGTCGCGCAGCTCTTTTCGCATCAGGCGGGCGTTTGCGGACCGGCGAAACCGGTTGATGACGACGTTCTTCTCGATACGGACGCGCTGGCCGCCATCCTCGCTGCGGAGGCGCCGCATTGGCCCATCGGCACGCGATCCGGCTATCACGCCCTGACCATCGGTCCTTTGAGCGATGCGTTGTTCAAGCGCGTCGTGGGCAGGACCGTCGGGCAATATTTCCGCGACGAGATCGGCGGCCCCGCGCAGGTGGATTTCCACATGGGCCTGCCGCTCAGCGAGGAGGACCGCGTTGCCGAGACTTCGCATGACGGCAAGCCGCAATCGGGCGGTCCGGCGGTGTTCAACGAATTTCAGATGATGGCGATGGTCAACATTCCGGTGCGCGCGGCTCTTGCCAATCTGCGTGCATGGCGCGCGATGGGAACGCCGTCTGCCGGCGGCCAGGGCAATGCGCGCGGCATCGCTTCCGTCTATTCTGCGCTGGCGACGGACCGCAAGCTGAACGGCGTGGAGCTCGTCTCCCGCGAAACCTTGGACAAGGCTCTCACTCTGCAGATCGAGAACGAGGATCTGGTGCTGCGTTTTCCGATCAGCTGGGGCATTGGATTCGCTTTGAACAAGGCGATGCTGGTTTATGGCCCCAATCCGAAAACGTTCGGCCATCACGGCTGGGGCGGATCGTTCGGCTTTGCCGATCCCGGCGCCGGACTCGGCGTGGCTTACGCCATGAACTTCATGCGCGAGCCGGAGAATGCGCCCGATCCGCGGTTCATGGGCCTGGTCAACGCGGTTTACGCGTCGGCCTGACGTTCCCGATCTGCTGTTCCAGGCCCCGGATCACGCAGTCCAGCCCGAAAAGGAATTGCCGATCGTCCAGCGGACGCGCCATCACGTCCGCGGCTTCATCGCGCTCGTTTTCACTCAGGCCTTCCACTGCGCCCAGCATGGCGGCGAGCTTGCGCGCGCGCTGTTTTTGCGAACGCACCCTGCCGCGCCGGTGCCGGTAGGTCTGCGCTTCGAGGAGTGCATACCCCGTCGTGTAGCTCGACAGCGCCCAGTAGGTTTCGCCGAGAAGCCGCTCCGGCACGCCGGTGATGCGCAGGCGCGCGATGATGGTGGTGTTCACGCGCAGCGACTCCGGCGAGCGGCGAAGCTCATGGCCGATGATGAACGCAAGCTCGGGATGCTCAAGCATGGACGCGCGCACCCGCACGCTCAAGGCACGCGCCTGGTCCTGCCATGTCTTGTATATTTCGGACGGGACGAACCGCGCAACGATTCCATCCACCACCGCGTCTATCAACTCCGCCTTGTCCCGGAAATGACGATAGACGCTCATGGGCGATGCCTTCAGCGCGATCCCCAGCTCGCGCATGTTGAAGGCATCCAGGCCGTTCGCGTCGATCAGAGCCAGGGCTGCCTCCAGGATTCCCTGCCGCGAAAGCGTGGCGCGTCTGTGGGTGGCTGCCGAGGCGCTACCGCGCAACGTCTTCATGCGCGATACAGCCGGCTGGCCGCACGCGAGGCCGCGCAGGTGTTTCTCGAAGTCTCGTTCATCGGGTGAATCTCTCGGTCGTGAGCGCAAATCTGACCAAGCGTGCGTACAATGTAAACACCCATGCCCGGCGACTGTCCGAAAATGTCCGTTATGGCTGAGCGAAGCGGACCTGTTGGCGGTGTCTCCGAAAACCTAGCCTGCGTAGAATCAAACAATCCTGGACGCGATGCAGAAGATGTTTTCGACACCTCCCGGCGGTATGCACCGATGAACCGGTTGGATGGCAAGACCGCGGTTATCACCGGCGGAGCAGGCGGCATCGGACTCGCGACCGCGAGGCGCTTTCTTGAAGAAGGGGCGCGCGTGGTGCTGGGCGATTACAATACCGAAGCCGGCGCGGCAGCGCTCACCCGGCTTTACGCCGACGGTTTCAGCGACCGAGCCCTATTCGCGCGCGTGGACGTGACCGACGAAGGCAGCGTCGAAGCCTTGATACAGCACGCGGTGGACTCTTTCGGGCGTCTCGACATCGCGTTCAACAACGCCGGGATTGTCGGCGCCATAGGTCCGATCGTGGAGACGCGCGTCGAGCACTGGGACGAAACCTTCGCGGTGATGATGCGCGGCGTATTTCTTGGCGTGAAGTACGCAGCCCGCATCATGATGAACAACGGCGGCGGTTCCATCATAAATACTGCCTCCATCGCAGGCGTATCGAGCGGCGTCCTGCCCACGGCATATTCGGCGGCGAAAGCCGCCGTGGTGAGCTTCACCAAAAATGCCGCCAACGAGCTCGCGGAATATCGCATCCGCGTGAATGCGATCTGTCCCGGCATCATCTTCACGCCGTTGATGCATCACGGGCGAGAGGAGCGCGCGGAGGCGGTCGTGCGCGAAATCCAGCCCTGGCCGGACCGGGGTGAGCCCGTCCATGTCGCGAACGCCGCGCTCTATCTGGCCAGCGACGAAAGCATGTTCGTCACGGGGGACGCGCACGCGGTGGACGGTGGTTATCTCGCCAACGGATTGTTGCGCGTGCATCCGCTGCCCGGGGCCAAGAAAAAACCGGACTATGCCGGCATCACTTATGGCATGACGGGCCAGCCGCGCGATGTGCGCCGCCTGCCGCCCGAGCCGGCGAAATAGATATGCCAGTTCCAGAGCACTTCGATGTCCTGATCGTCGGCGCCGGCATCTCCGGCATCGACGGCGCCTATCATCTGAAAAAGGAATGCCCCGGCAAAAGCTTTGTGATGCTGGAGGCATTGGAGAGCTTCGGCGGCACCTGGCATTGGCACAAATATCCCGGCATCCGTTCCGATAGCGATCTCTATACCTTCGGCTACGGCTTCAAACCGTGGATCGGTGCGCCTATCGCGACCGCGGCAGAGATCCTCAAATACCTCGGCGACGTGATCGCCGAAAACGATCTGGTGCCGCATATCCGCTATCGCCACCGGGTTGCGCAAGCGCGCTGGTCGAGCACCGACAATCTTTGGTACATCGAGGCCTCCGACGACAAAGGGCGTGCTGCCGCCTTCACCTGCAACTTCCTCTGGATGTGCCAGGGCTATTATCGCCACGCCGAAGGTTACACGCCGGATTGGCCCGGCATGGACGAATTCCGCGGGCCTGTCGTCCACCCCCAGACATGGCCGGAAGGGCTCAACTACGCGAACAAGCGTGTCCTGGTGATCGGTTCGGGCGCGACCGCGGCGACACTGGTGCCTGCGATGGCGCCGGACAGCGCGCATGTCACCATGCTGCAGCGTTCGCCGACCTACTTCTTTCCAGACCGCAATCGCAACAGGCTCGCCGACACGTTGCGCGAGCTCGACGTGGATGAGGAAATCGTCCACGACATCGTGCGGCGGAAGATCGTCAGGGACCAGGCAAAATTCCTTGAGCGCGCGATCGCCGATCCCGAAACGGTGAAGGCGGACATGTTGCGCGGGCTCTCGCCGTTCCTTTCCGACGCGGAAATCGAAAAGAACTTCACACCGAACTACCGCCCGTGGCGGCAGCGTATCGCGCTGGTGCCGGATGCGGACCTGTTCCGCGCGCTTCAATCCGGGAAGGCGTCTGTCGTCACCGACGAGATTGCGCGGTTCACCGAAACCGGCGTGCAGCTGAAGTCGGGGAAAGAGATTGCGACTGATATCGTCGTCACTGCGACCGGATTCAACATCTGTCCGCTCGGCGACGTTCGTTTCATAGTCGACGGCAAGACCGTCACATTCTCCGAGACTGTCACCTATCGCGGGATGATGTTCACGGGGCTTCCCAATCTCGTCTGGATCTTCGGCTATTTCCGCGCCGCGAGCTGGACGCTGAAAGCTGATCTGGTGGCGCGATTCGTCTGCCGTCTGCTCAACGCGATGGGCGCGCGCGGCGCGAAGAAAGTTAGTGTGGAATTGAGGCCGGAAGACGAAGGGATGGAATTGGCTGCGTGGGTTGACACCGAAGTGTTCAATCCCGGCTATCTGCAACGCGGCATGCAGCTGCTGCCCAGGCGCGGCAACAAGCCGGAGTGGGAGCCATCGCAGGATTATGTATGGGAGAAAGAAGCGCTACCGCGTGTGAGCTTCGACGATCCGATCTTCGTTTTTCGAGACACACAGACAGCGCCTGCGGAAAATCCGGCTGAACGGAAGAAAATCTGAGATCACTATCAGGCTGCTCCGCTGGGACCCATAGCTCCGGGCTGGCTCGCAGGCGATTGCTTCTGGTGAGGCATGGCCGAGCCACTTTTCCCAGTGTGGAAGTACCGAAGTGCACCATTGCCGCCAATCAGTCGCGCGACGCCCGATGATGCCTCGCCAGCTTTACCTTCAACGCGCGTACGCGGCGGCATAACTATTTGAAATCGTTGGATTGAGCTGGTGCCGGAGGTGAGAATCGAACTCACGACCTACCCCTTACCAAGGGGTTGCGCTACCACTACGCTACTCCGGCAAACCGTGGCATGGGGCGCCAGAATCCGCCCCGAAAGGACGGCTCCTATAGCGGGTTGAGGCCGGTCAGGGAAGGGCGGAAAAGCCGTGGCGAAAGCCCAAACCGACGCGCGCAAGGACCGGCTTGCAGCAGCCTTGCGGGCGAATCTGAAGCGCCGCAAGGCACGGGACCGGGCTTTGGCGCGTTCTGACGAGGCCAGTCCTGCAAATCCGCCGGAACGCCAAAAATCGGACGAGAAGCCGCGCTAGGTCTCCCGCGCTGACGCGGCTGTTGCAGCCGCCTTCACCCGGGCTACAACGGGTGTTGAAGTTTGCGGGTGCGTCGAAACCCGCGTGAGGGAACATGGACCGTATTGTCATTCGTGGCGGCGCCCGGCTGAAGGGTGAAATCCCCATCAGCGGCGCCAAGAATTCCGCCCTCAAACTCATGGCCGCCTCGCTGCTTACCAGCGATCCGGTGATATTGCGTAACGTCCCGCGCCTGGCCGACATCACCGCCATGGGCGACCTGCTCATGCAGTTCGGGGTCACCATGAATGTCCGTCGCGCCGGGGGGTATGACGACGTCATGCGGCTGCATGCCGGGACCATCCTGTCGGCAACCGCGCCCTATGACCTGGTGCGTAAGATGCGCGCGAGTTTCCAGGTGCTGGGGCCGCTGCTCGCGCGGCATGGCGAAGCGAAGGTGTCGCTGCCGGGCGGTTGCGCCATCGGCGCGCGGCCAGTCGATTTCCACCTGCAGGGCTTCGAGGCGATGGGCGCGAAGATCGTGCTGGAAGACGGCTATGTCATCGCGAGCGCGCCGAACGGGCTGCAGGGCACGACCTTCACCGTGCCGCGTGCCTCGGTAGGCGCCACCGAAAACCTGATGACCGGCGCTACGCTCGCGAAGGGACGCACGGTCCTGAAAAACGCCGCACGCGAGCCGGAGACGGAAGATCTGGGTCTCTTCCTGAATGCGATGGGGGCGCAGATCTCGGGCCTCGGCACGCCGGAGATCGTGATCGACGGGGTCGAGAAGCTGCACGGCGCGGAATATGCGGTCATGGCCGACCGGATCGAAAGCGGCACCTATGCGATCGCCACGGCCATCGCCGGCGGCGATGTCGAACTCATAGGCGCGCGCGCGGCCTCCAACCAGGCGCTGATCGAGCTTTTGCGCAACGTGGGCACGGAGGTTCACGAAACCAATCGCGGGCTTTCCGTGCATCGCAACGGCGTGCGGCCGAAAGCGGTCGATGTGGCGACGGACGTGTTCCCGGCATTCCCTACCGATCTCCAGGCGCAGTTCATGGCGTTGATGGCGGTGGCCGAAGGCGCATCGTGCATCAAGGAAACCGTGTTCGAGAATCGCTTCATGCATGTGCCGGAACTTCTGCGTATGGGAGCGGATATCCGCGTCTCAGGCGACACCGCAACCGTTACGGGCGTCGCCGGGCTCAAAGGCGCACCGGTGATGGCCACCGATCTGCGCGCCAGCGTCAGCCTCGTGCTGGCGGGGCTCGTCGCGGAGGGCGAGACGGTGGTCAACCGTGTCTACCATCTCGACCGCGGCTTCGAACGGCTGGAAGAAAAATTCGCCGGCGTCGGTGCGGACGTCGAACGGGTCTCATGACGCAAAAGGGATTGAAGCTGGCGGCCGGGGATGCCGAAGACCTCGACGTGATCTCTGCGCGTCTGCAGGATGCCGTGGCACAGGTGCAGGACCTTATCTACCTGCCGAAGGCGCGGCGGTTCGCGGCGCTGTTCAACCGCTTCAAATGGGAAGACGCCGCTCGCGGCAAAAGCGATGCCAACAATCTCCGGGTACGCGCCGGGCTGCATTTCGACAGCGTGCTGAACGTCAAATCGCACAACATCAAAAAGGGCACACCGGATGCGGTGGTGTCGCTGCTCGCGATCCGTTTCAGACCGAAAGGCAGCGACGATCCCGCGGGCGTCGTCGAACTGACCTTCGCCGGCGGCGGCGCGATCCGGCTCGATGTCGAATGCATCGATGCGGAGCTCAGCGACATCAGCGGCGCGTGGGCGGCGCTGGGCCGGCCAGAGCACGACGCCGAGGACGCCTGAGATGGCCCGCCGGCTCAACGCCGCCGAAGCCGGTTTTGCCGCGCA
Source organism: Rhizomicrobium sp. (assembly GCA_036490455.1). GTDB lineage: Bacteria > Pseudomonadota > Alphaproteobacteria > Micropepsales > Micropepsaceae > Rhizomicrobium. Next base: position 20,975 of record DASXDS010000071.1, on the reverse strand, counting down.
GTTCGACGCGCTGCTGAACGCCAAGCGTGAGGTCGAAGAAGACGTTGCCGCCAGTGTGCGCGCAATCATCGCCGATGTGCGAGCGCGTGGCGACGCGGCGCTGATCGAACTCACCGCGCGATACGATCATGTCTCGCTGACCGCGGAAACGCTGCGGATCGATGAGAAGGAACTGGCGAACGCGGAGACGCAGTGCACGATCGGCCAGCTGAAAGCGCTCGATGTCGCGGCACAGCGAATCGAAGATTATCACCGCCGCCAGTTGCCCGAAGACGCGTGGTTCACCGATGCGATCGGCGCGAAGCTGGGCTGGCGCTGGACGGCGCTCGACAGCGTGGGTCTTTACGTGCCGGGCGGTACGGCCGCCTATCCGAGTTCGGTTTTGATGAACGCGGTGCCGGCGAGGGTCGCGGGTGTGGCGCGGGTGGTGATGGTGACGCCGGCGAGCGGTGGCACGATCAATCCGCTGGTGCTGGCCGCCGCGAAACGGGCCGGTGTGCGTGAAGTCTATCGCATCGGCGGCGCGCAAGCCGTTGCCGCGCTGGCGTTCGGCACGAAGACCATCGCGCCGGTCGACAAGATCGTGGGGCCGGGCAACGCCTATGTCGCCGCTGCCAAACGTGAGGTGTTCGGCAAGGTCGGGATCGATTCGGTGGCCGGACCGTCGGAAATCCTGGTGGTGGCCGACGGCGCCAACAATCCCGGCTGGATCGCGGCCGATCTGCTCAGCCAGGCCGAACACGATCCGTCGTCGCAGAGCATCCTCATCACCGACGATGCGCGCTTTGCCGATGCCGTGAGTGAAGCGGTGGAACGCGCGCTCGCGTTGCTGCCGCGCAAGGCCATTGCGGAAGCGAGCTGGCGCGACTACGGCGCGATCGTCACGGTCGCGAAACTGGAAGATGCCGCGCAGTTGGTCGATGCTATCGCGCCGGAGCATCTGGAGATCGCGACCGACGACCCGGATGCCTTTGCTGGACGCGTGCGCCATGCGGGGGCGATCTTCCTCGGCCGTCACACGCCGGAGGCGATGGGCGATTACATCGCCGGTCCCAACCACGTGCTGCCGACCTCGCGCACCGCGCGGTTCTCCTCTGGCCTGTCCGTGCTCGATTTCATGAAGCGAACGACGCTGCTCTCCTGCGATGCGGACACCATCGCCGCACTCGGCCCCGACGCGATCGGCCTTGCCGAAGCCGAAGGGCTGGAGGCGCACGCACGTTCCATCGCCGCGCGGCTGAACCGGTCGTCATGAGCGACGATGCCTCCACCTACCGGCTGGTCAGCGTCGTGCTCGACGAGCATACCGTGGTGCGGCGCACGCGCGAGATCGAACAGGAACGCGAGATCGCGATCTACGACCTGCTGGAAGCCAACAGCTTCACGCCCGCCGGATCGCCGGGCGGGCCCTACAATCTCGTGCTCAGCGTCGAAGACAACCGGCTTGTGTTCGATATCCGGCTCGATGACGACCGCGAGCACGGCAAGGTGATGCTGTCGCTCACACCCTTCCGCAAGGTGATCAAGGATTACTTCCTCGTCTGCGAGAGCTATTACAAGGCGATCCGCAACGCACCGCCGTCGCAGATCGAAGCGCTCGACATGGGCCGCCGCGGTCTGCACAACGAGGGATCGGGGATCCTGCGCGAACGTCTCACCGGCAAGATCGAGCTGGACGGCGACACCGCGCGGCGCCTCTTCACCCTGATCTGCGTGCTTCATCTGAAGGGGTGAGGCATGCGCGGACCCAATGGCGAAGAACTGCCCGGCGCGGTTCTCTTCGCCTGCACTTTCAATTCGGTTCGCAGCCCGATGGCCGCGGCGATCATGCGGCACCTGCTCGGGAAGTTCGTCTACGTGGAGTCTGCCGGCGTGAAAGCAGGAGAACTCGACCTGCTCGCCGACGAAGCGATGGACGAGATCGGCATCGAGATTTCCGGCTACAAACCCAAGCGGTTCGAGGATCTGGAGGACGGTTCCTTCGACCTCGTCATCACCCTTTCGCCGGAGGCGCAGCACCGCGCGATCGAACTCACGCGCACCTCCGCCGTGGAGATCGAATACTGGCCGACCATGGATCCGACCGTCGTCGAAGGCTCGCGCGAGCAGCGCCTGGACGCCTACCGGATGGTGCGTGACGAAATGGTCCGGCGAATCCAGGCCCGATTCGCGCCGGAACGCGGCTCCGACGCGTGAAAAAGGCCGCAAATCCGGGCGGTTGGCTTGATTTTGGCGGCTTTCGGTGCAATCTCCCGCCCGGTTAACGCGGCGGGCCGAGTGGCCGCCCGATAGAGGACGAATGGCAAAAGAAGAACTGCTAGAATTCGAAGGTATCGTGATGGAGCTTCTGCCCAACGCGACCTTCCGCGTGAAGCTCGGCGGAAACGAACACGAGATCATCGCCCATACCGCCGGCAAGATGCGCAAGAACCGCATCCGCGTTTCGACCGGCGACAAGGTCATGGTGGAGATGACGCCTTATGACCTTACCAAGGGCCGCATCACCTACCGCTTCAAATAGAGCCGATGCCAGGCCGCTGCTGGTGCTCGCGAGCCAGAGCCCGCGGCGGCTGAACCTGCTGGCGCAGGGCGGCATCGTTCCCGATGCGGTGAAGCCTGCGGATATCGACGAAACCGTGAAGCGCGGCGAAGTCCCGCGCGCCTATGTTGAGCGGCTGGCGCGCGAGAAAGCGTCTGCGGCGGGCGCGGATAATGGCGCGATCGTTCTCGCCGCCGATACCACGGTGGTGTGCGGCCGGCGGCTTCTGCACAAGGCGGAGACGGCGGACGAGGTGCGTCGCTACTTGGCGCAGCTCTCCGGCCGCCGCCATCAGGTGTTGACGGGGATCGCCGTGCGGTTGGGCGAGACAATCCGTACACGGACTGTCATGACCCGCGTCTCGTTCGCCCGCCTGACGCCGTCTCAGATCGAATCATATGTGCAGTGCGGCGAAGGCATCGGAAAAGCCGGCGGCTACGCCATGCAGGGCCGTGCGGAAACTTTCGTAAAGTCTATCAACGGTTCTTATTCGAATGTGGTGGGGCTTCCGCTTTACGAAACCGTCACAATGCTTCGCGGTCTTGGATACCCGTGCTAGGGTTTTGCCGCTGCTATTGCCTTCGAGTGTCCAATGCCAAAGGAAGTCCTTATCAACGTAGGGGCCGGGGAGACCCGTGTTGCCGTCGTTGAAGACGGCCGCCTGCAAGAACTCTTCCTCGAACGCACCATCGGTCTCGACGAGGGCGGGGTCAGAAAGAAGGGCGCCGGCCGCGGCGGCCACTCCATCGTCGGCAACATCATCCTGGGCCGGGTGCAGCGCGTGCTGCCCGGCATGCAGGCGGCATTTGTCGATGTCGGTTTGGGGCGCGCGGGATTCCTTGGCGCACGCGAGGCGCGCTGCCTTGCCGATCTTCCCGGCTTCGACGACGAACGGACGCCGAAGATCAGCGATTGCGTTCACGAGGGTGAGGAAATCCTCGTGCAGGTGGTGAAGGACCCGATCGGCGACAAGGGTGCGCGGCTTTCGGCGAACGTCACCATTCCCGGCCGTTTGATGGTGCTGGTACCGAACCAGTCCGGTGTTGCGCTGTCGCGCCGGATCGAAGGCGAGCATGAGCGGGCCCGGTTGATGTCGGTCGGCGAGCAGATGATCCAGGAAGACAAGGGCGAACTGGTACCCGGCGCCGGTTACATCCTGCGCACCGCCGCGGTTGGCCTGAGCGTTTCCGACTTGCGCGAAGATGCGGAGCGGCTTGCGGAGGCGTGGCGGCCGGTCGTCACCAAACGGCAGCGGGTGACGGCGCCGGTGACGCTCTATCACGATCTCGATCCTGTCGAGCGCACGATGCGCGATTGCGTGCGCGCCGAGACGCTGCGCGTCGTGATCGACGATGCGCCGAGCATGGAAGCGGCGCGAGCCTATTGCCGCCGCGCGATGCCGGAGTTCGAAAGCAAGGTCGAACTGTTCAACGGCCCCGGCATGCTGTTCGACATGTACGATCTGGAAGAGGAGATCGACCGGCTGACTGTGCCGCGCGTGCCGCTGCCGTCGGGCGGCTGGATCACCATCGAAGGCACCGAAGCGCTTACCGCAGTGGATGTGAACTCGGGGAGCTTCACCGCTTCGACGGGTCTCGAAGAGACCAGCCTGAAGGTCAACCTCGAAGCCGCCGACGAAATCGGACGTCAGGTGCGCCTGCGCGGCGTAGGCGGCCTGATCGTCGTGGACTTCATCCATCTCTCCGAGGCGGCGAATATCGCAACGGTGCTGGGCGTTCTGGAGGAAAGCCTGTCGAAGGATCACACTCCGACCCAGATTTCGCCGATGTCGGAATTCGGTCTCGTCGAGATCACGCGCAAGCGCGTGCGCGATCCGCTGGTGAAGCTGGTCAGCGAATGCTGCCGCGACTGCGACGGCCAGGGCCGCAAGCGGACCAAGGATCACGTTGCGCTAGAGATCATCAAGCGCGTCGAGCGCCAGGCGAACGCGGCGCCCGGAAAAACTGTGCAGGTGCGCGCGGCGCCGGAAGTCGTGCAATGGCTCCAGGAGCACGACGAAGAGGTGCGCACCGCACTGGCCCGGCGCGGCGCGGCGCGGGTGAATTACGAGGCGAACGGCGCATTCTCGCGCGAGGGCTTCGATGTCGGAACCGCAGCCTGAGGCCGCCGTGCGCAAATGCGCGCTCTGCGGCAAGCCGCAGGATCCGAAATACCGGCCGTTCTGCTCCAAGCGTTGCGCCGATATCGACCTCGGCCGCTGGCTGAACGAGAACTACACCATTCCCGGCGACACGCCCGCCGATGAGGACCAGTAAGGGGCTCGGGCCCCCTAACTTTATATATGCGCCCTATATTTCCCGCCCCGGGACTGCCGCTCGATTCTATAGGTCCATAAGTCCATCTCTTCTCCCGCAAAGGCATTCGTCCGCCCCGGCGGCGGAAAGGGAGAAATGGATATGCGCAAATATCGTGTTGCGGCCGCAATGCGGCACCATCTCACGCGAACGGCGGCTTCCGGTTCGCACGGAGTGGCGGGCGCCGTCAGCGACCATTCCCCCGACGCGGTTTTCGGCGAGATCGGGCTGATCCTCGGCAGCACGCTCGGTCTTGTGACGCTGGTGCAGTTCGCGCTCGTCGCGTTCCACGTGTCCTGAAAGCCATGCTCGACATCATCTTTATCGCGATCGGCAGCGCATTCTTCGTGCTCGCCGTCGGCTACACGATCCTCTGCGACCGGCTTTAGGAGGCGGCGTCATGCTTTTCGATTACACGCTCGGCGCGCTCGTGACCGCGCTGATCCTCGCCTACCTCGTTTACGCGCTCGTGCGGCCGGAACGGTTCTAGGACATCCACATGACGATCAACGGCTGGATTCAGATCGCGCTTTACTGCGTGATCATCATCGCGATCACCAAACCGTTCGGCGGGTATATTACCCGCGTGTTCAACGGCGAGCGGACGTTGCTGTCGCCCGTGCTCGGTCCGCTCGAGCGCGCGATCTACGCGCTTTCCGGCGTCGATCCCGATGAGGAGCAGCGCTGGACGACCTACGGCATCGCGATGCTGGTGTTCAGCATTGCGGGCTTCATCGTGCTCTACGGCATCCAGCGCCTCCAGGGCGTGCTGCCGTTCAATCCGCAGCATCTGCCGGCAGTCAGTCCGGACCTGGCGTTCAACACGTCGGTCAGCTTCATCTCCAACACCAACTGGCAATCCTACGTGCCGGAAACGACGATGAGCTACCTGACCCAGATGATGGGTCTGACGATGCACAATTTCGTCTCCGCCGCGACGGGCATTGCGTTGGCGGTGGCGCTGGTGCGCGGGTTTGCGCGCCGGTCCGCCAAATCGGTCGGCAATTTCTGGGCCGATCTGGTGCGCTGCACGCTTTATATCCTGCTGCCCATCTCCATCGTCGTGGCGCTGTTCTTCGTGTGGCAGGGCATGCCGCAGAACCTGGACGCCTATGTCGATGCCCACACCCTGGAAGGCGCCAGGCAGACCATCGCGCAAGGACCGGTGGCGTCGCAGGAAGTCATCAAGATGCTGGGCACCAACGGCGGCGGGTTCTTCAACGCCAACTCGGCGCATCCCTATGAAAACCCCAACGCGATCACCAACCTGATCCAGATCGTCCTGATCTTCTCGATCGACGCCGCGCTCACCAACATGTTCGGCCGCATGGTCGGCGACGAGCGCCAGGGCTGGGCGATTTTTGCGGTGATGGGCCTGTTGTTTCTCGCGGGCACGACGGTGATCTACCAGCAGGAGGCGGGGGGCAATCCCGCCTTCGCGACGCTGCACATCGACCAGGCCGCGAGCACGTTGCAGGCCGGCGGCAACATGGAAGGCAAGGAGGTGCGGTTCGGCATCGCCAACTCCGCCCTGTTCGCCAACATCACCACCGATGCGTCGTGTGGCGCGGTCAACGGCATGCACGACAGTTTCATCCCGCTTGCCGGCATGGTGCCGATGATCAACATCATGCTGGGCGAGATCATCTTCGGCGGCGTCGGCTCCGGACTCTACGGCATGCTGCTGTTCGCCGTGGTCGCGGTGTTCGTGGCAGGGCTGATGGTCGGCCGCACGCCGGAATATCTCGGCAAGAAGATCGAGGCCAGGGAAGTGAAGATGGCGATGCTCGCCATTCTGATCCTGCCTCTGTCGATCCTCGGCTTCACCGCGATTGCGACGGTGGTGGCGCCCGGTCTCGCCGGACCGCTCAATTCGGGTCCGCACGGCTACAGCGAAATCCTCTATGCCTACGACTCGGCGACTGGCAACAACGGCAGCGCCTTCGCCGGCATCAGCGCCAACACGGTGTTCTACAACGCGACACTCGGCATCGCGATGCTGATCGGCCGCTTCCTGATGATCGTGCCGATGCTCGCGGTGGCAGGTTCGCTCGCCGCCAAGAAGATCGTGCCGCCTTCGGAAGGCACCTTTCCGACGCATGGCGGCCTGTTCGTCGGGCTTCTGATCGGCGTGATCCTGATCGTCGGCGGTCTCACCTATTTCCCGGCGCTGTCGCTGGGCCCGATCGCCGAACATTTCGCGATGAACGCGGGCACTTTGTACTGAGGGCTGTCATGGACACCACACCGATCGCCGCAGAAAAGCATCGTCAGCGCAGTTCGGCCGCGACGATGACCGACACGAGCATCGTCGTCCCCGCGATGTGGGGCGCAGTGAAGAAGCTCGATCCCCGCCAGATGGCGCGCAATCCCGTCATGTTCGTCGTGGAAATCGTGGCCACCCTGACGACCGTGCTCTTCATCCGCGACCTCGCCACCGGCGCCGGCAATCTCCTGTTCTCGTTCCAGATCAATCTCTGGCTCTGGTTCACGGTGCTGTTCGCCAATTTCGCCGAAGCGGTGGCCGAAGGTCGCGGCAAGGCGCAAGCCGCCAGTCTGCGCAAGGCAAAAACCGATCTCGACGCCAAGCTACTGTCCAACCAGACACAGAAGATCTGGCGCAAGGTCCCCGCGACCCAGCTCGAGCGCGGCGAACTCGTGCTGGTCGAGGCAGGGGAACTGATCCCGTCCGATGGCGATGTGGTCGAAGGCGTTTGCTCGGTCGACGAGTCCGGCATCACCGGCGAAAGCGCCCCCGTCATCCGCGAGAGCGGCGGGGACCGCTCGGCCGTGACAGGCGGCACGCGCGTGCTGTCGGATTGGATCGTGGTCAAGATCACGGCCACCAAGGGCAGCACGTTCCTCGACCGCATGATCGCACTGGTCGAGGGCGCCGAACGCCAGAAGACCCCAAACGAGATCGCACTGAACATCTTGCTCGCCGGCATGACGCTCATCTTCGTCTTCGCCGTCGCGACGATCCCGAGTTTCGCGAAATATGCCGGTGGCACGCTCTCCATCCTGGTCCTGGTGGCGCTCTTCGTGACCTTGATCCCGACCACCATCGGCGCCCTTCTGTCCGCCATCGGGATCGCCGGAATGGATCGGCTGGTTCGGTTCAACGTGCTCGCGATGTCGGGCCGCGCGGTGGAAGCGGCCGGCGACGTCGATACGTTGCTGCTCGACAAGACAGGCACCATCACGCTCGGCAACCGTCAGGCGGCGGAGTTTCTCGCGCTGCCCGGTGTGAGCGAGCAGGACATGGCGGAGGCGGCGCAACTCGCGTCCCTCGCCGACGAAACGCCCGAAGGCCGTTCCATCGTCGTGCTGGCGAAGGAGAAGTACGGCTTCCGCGGCCGCGAGATGGGTTCGACTGCGGCAACCTTTATTCCCTTCACCGCACAGACCCGCATCAGCGGTGTCGATATCGACGGCGTCTCGATCCGCAAGGGCGCGGTGGACGCCGTGGTGAATTATGTGCGCGCAGCCAAGGGCTATTCCGCGGCGAATAGCGATGCGGCAACCGCAGCCGTCGAAGCTCTGGGACAAGACACGGCGCGCAGCTTTCTCGCCATCGCCGAGCGGATCGCCAAGGCCGGCGGCACGCCACTTGCGGTATCCAAAGGCGACACGCTGCTGGGCGTGATCTATCTCAAGGACATCGTGAAGGGCGGCATCAGGGAGCGCTTCGCGGAGCTGCGCAGGATGGGCATCCGTACGGTGATGATCACCGGCGACAACCCGCTGACCGCGGCGGCGATCGCTGCCGAGTCCGGCGTCGACGATTTCCTGGCGCAGGCGACGCCGGAAGCGAAACTCCGGCTGATCCGGGAAGAGCAGGCGAAGGGCAAGCTGGTCGCGATGTGCGGCGACGGTACCAACGACGCACCGGCACTGGCACAAGCCGACGTCGGCGTGGCGATGAACACCGGCACGATGGCGGCGCGTGAAGCCGGCAACATGGTCGATCTCGACAGCGATCCGACCAAGCTCATCGAGGTCGTGGAGATCGGCAAGCAGCTTCTGATGACGCGTGGCGCGCTCACCACGTTCTCCATCGCCAACGACGTCGCCAAATATTTCGCGATTATCCCCGCGATGTTCGTGGCGTTCTATCCGCAATTGCAGGCCCTGAACGTCATGCGCCTGCATTCACCCGAAAGCGCCATTCTGTCGGCGATCATCTTCAACGCCCTTATCATCGTGGCACTGATTCCGCTGGCGCTGACCGGCGTAAAGTATCGCCCGATCGGAGCGGCCCGAATCCTGCGCCGCAATCTTCTGATCTATGGCGTGGGCGGCATCGTCATTCCATTCGCCGGTATCAAGGCGATCGACCTGTTCGTCACAACGGTCGGCCTGGCCTAGGGAGTTTCAGACATGGTTCGCCAACTTCGTCCCGCACTCATGATGATCGTCCTGCTCACCATCGTGACGGGTATCGTCTATCCCCTCGGCATCACCGGACTCGCACAGGTGCTTTTCCCGCATCAGGCCAATGGCAGCCTGATCGCGCAGAACGGCAAGGTGATCGGCTCGGAGCTGATTGGGCAGAACTTCGCCAGCGCGAAATACTTCCACGGCCGTCCGTCGGCCGCCGGCAATGGCTACGACGCGGCCAATTCGTCCGGATCGAACTTCGGTCCGACCTCGAAGAAGCTGATCGACCGTATCAAGGGCGACACCGCGAAGCTGGCCAAGGAGAACCCGAACGCACCCGTTCCGGTCGACTTGGTCACGTCGTCGGCGAGCGGCCTCGACCCGGACATCACGCCCGCGGCGGCCTATTTTCAAGTCCCGCGCGTGGCCAGGACGCGCAATCTGCCCGAAGCTGCGGTTCGCAAGCTGGTCGACGACAATGTGCAGGATCGCTTTCTGGGCGTCATCGGCGAGCCGCACGTCAACGTCCTCAAACTGAACCTTGCACTCGATGCGATGCAACCAGCGAAGGGTTGAGCTATCCTCGGCCGGATGAGCGACGACGCCGCGCGACCCTCGCCCGATGCCCTGCTGACGCAAGCAGGCACGGAAGGTCGCGGGCGGCTCAAGGTTTTTCTCGGCGCGGCGCCGGGCGTGGGCAAGACCTACGAGATGCTGCAACAGGCGCGCCGCCGCAATCTCAAAGCCGGCGATGTCGTGATCGGCGTCGTCGAAACCCACGGCCGGGTCGAGACCGACCTTCTGACCAAAGGTTTCGACACCATTCCCAAGAAGCGCATCCCCTATAAGGGACGCGTGCTCGCGGAAATGGATCTGGACGCCATTTTGCAGCGCAAGCCGAAACTCGTTCTGGTGGACGAACTCGCGCACACCAATGCGCCGGGCAGCCGTCATCCCAAACGCTACCAGGATGTGGAAGAGATCCTTAACGCCGGGATCGATGTCTACACGACACTGAATGTGCAGCACCTGGAGAGCCTCAACGATGTGGTGGCCCAGATCACGCGCGTGCGGGTGCGGGAGACGGTGCCCGATTCCATTCTGGATCGTGCCGACGATGTCGAACTGGTCGATCTCACGCCGGAAGACCTCATCCTGCGGCTGAAAGAAGGGAAGGTCTATTTCCCGGATGCGGCGGAGCGCGCCGCGCAGCATTACTTCGTGCCCGGAAATCTGACCGCGCTGCGCGAGCTCGCTCTGCGCCGGACGGCCCAGCGTGTCGACGCGCAGATGGTCAATTACATGCGGGCGCACGCGATCCAGGGTCCCTGGGAAGCGGGCGAACGCATCCTTGTCTGCATCGATGGAGGGCCGGACGCCATCGCGCTGGTGCGCTACACCCGCCGCCTGGCCGACCGGCTGCGCGCATCGTGGACCGCCATCAATGTGGAGACCTCGCGCTCGGCTGCCCTGAACGAAACGCAGCGGAACCGCATCGCGGAGGCGTTGCGCACCGCGGAGAGACTGGGTGGTCAAGCCGTGACCCTGCCGGCAGCGGATGTTGCGGATGGCGTCGTAGATTATGCGCACGCCAACAATTTCACCCACATCGTGGTTTCGACATCGCATCGTTCGCGCTGGATGGAGATCCTGCGCAGCTCCGCCGCACACGAGATCATCCGGCGCGCCGGAGATATCAGCGTGCACGTGGTGCCGGAGGCCGATATGCCAAACGGGCGCGGACTCTCGTTTCTGCTCTCCGCCGTCTCGGAGCCGCTCCCGCGCAATGCGCGCAGCTACGCGGGCAGCCTCGCGATGGTTGTCGGAGCGCTGGTGATCGGCTTTGGGCTGCAGCAGTTTCTCGGGATCACCAATACGGCGCTGGTATTCCTGACCGCTGTCCTGACCAGCGCAATCACCTATGGCCTGTGGCCGGCGCTGTTCGCCAGCCTGGTTAGCGTGCTCGCGTTCAATTTCTTCTTCCTGCCGCCGCTATACACGCTGCGTATCGCCGACCCGGAGAACGTCAATGCGCTGTTCTTCTTCGCGGTTGTCGCGCTGATCGCGAGCAATTTGACGGCCCGCGTTCGCTCGCAGGCGATGGTCGCGCGCGAGCGAGCCAAAGCGACGGAGGACCTCTATCTCTTCAGCCGCAAGCTCGCCGGCGTGTTCACGCTCGACGATCTGCTCTGGGCGACGACCTACCAGTTCGCCCAGATGCTGAAGTTGCGGGTGGTGCTCCTGTTGCCGGAAGGCGAAAGCGTGGCACTGCGCGCCGGTTATCCGCCGGAAGACATACTCTCCGACGCCGATATCGCGGCCGCCAAATGGGTCTGGGACCATGGGACGGAAGCCGGGCGGGGCGCGAACACGCTACCCGGCGCCAAGTGGCTGTTCCTTCCCATGCGCACCGGACGCGGTACGGTCGGCGTGGTTGGCCTGGACAGCGAAAAGGCCGGGCCGCTTCTCACCCCGGACCAGCGCCGGCTGTTCGACGCGCTAGCCGATCAGGCGGCGCTCGCGATCGAGCGGGTCAACCTAGCCAATGACATCGATCGCAACAAGCTCAGCATAGAGACGGAGCGGTTGCGCTCGGCGCTGCTCACCTCGATTTCGCACGATTTGCGCACGCCGCTCGCCTCGATCCTAGGCTCGGCCAGCAGCCTGCGGGCGTACTATACGACACTCGACCAAGCGGCGCGCGACGAATTGCTGACGTCGGTGCTGGAAGAGGCCGAGCGGTTGAACCGCTTCATCGCGAACCTGCTCGACATGACGCGGCTGGAGTCTGGCGCGGTCGCGCCGCGGCTCGAGCTGATCGATCCCGGCGACGTGGTGGGCAGCGCCTTGCGCCGTGCCTCGAAAGTGCTGGGGCGGCATGCGGTGGAGCTGTTCATCGAACCCGATCTGCCGCTCCTGCGTCTCGATCCGGTGTTGTTCGAACAAGCCTTCTTCAACCTGCTCGATAACGCCGCCAAATATTCGCCGGAGGCTTCGAAGGTGCACGTCCGCGTCGTGCACATCGGCGACCATGTGCAGCTATCGGTCACTGACGAAGGCGAGGGAATTCCGGACGAAGATGTGGAGCGGGTGTTCGACAAATTCTACCGCGTGCGCGCGACCGACCACAAACGCGCCGGAACCGGTCTCGGCCTTGCCATCAGCCGGGGCTTTGTCGAGGCTATGGGCGGCACATTGTCCGCGTCCAACCGGGACGACGGCCACGGCGCGGTGTTGACGATCACGTTGCCGGTGCCGGAAAGTACCGAGAGCCGGGAGCAGGCGGCATGACCAGCCAGCAGCGTGTGCTCGTCATCGACGACGAACCGCCGATCCGCCGCTTCCTGCGCACCAGCCTTGGCGCGCAGGGCTACATCGTGCTGGAAGCCGAGGACGGCAAGCAGGGCTTCGCCATGCTTCAGCGCAATGCGGTTGACGTGCTCGTGCTCGATCTTGGCCTCCCCGACATGGACGGGCTGGACCTGTTGCGCCGGGTGCGTGAGAGCGGTTCAGCGGTGCCGATCATCGTGCTCTCCAGCCGCACCGACGAAACCGGAAAGGTCACTGCGCTCGATCTCGGCGCGGACGATTATGTGACCAAACCGTTCGGCGTCGACGAGCTGCTCGCGCGCATCCGCGCCGCCGTGCGCCATCGCCTGCAGCAGGAAGGTGAGCGGCCGCTGTTCAAGACCGGCGATCTGACGGTCGATCTGGTCCGCCGCGTCGTCACGGTGCGCGAGCACGAAGTGAAGCTCACGCCGCGCGAATACGATCTGCTCAGATTGCTCGTCGCGCATGCCGGCAAGGTGCTGACCCACCGCTTCATCCTGCGCGAGGTGTGGGGCACGGAAACGGACGTGCAATATCTGCGCATCTACATCCGCACGTTGCGGCAGAAGCTGGAGGCTGTTCCCGAGCAACCGGCTCTCATCCTGACCGAGCAGGGCGTCGGGTATCGCCTGCGCGCGGCCGACGCGGGTTAGTTCCAGAGCGGGGTTAATGGGCGAGCGGCTTCGCGATCCCAGGCGATGGAACGAATTTCAGGCTTTTGCGAATGTAACGACAGGCTGAACGCACGACTTTAGCGCCAGTCCAGACCAGATTGGCGGCGACCCAAGTGACCGTTGTCACCAGAAACTCGACCTCAAGCGCACCTCTGATCAGGACGGCTTCGAGGTGGCTCTTCGGCGCATGACCGGCTGCGAGCAGCATGAGCGCCGTGATGAAAGCAATCGCCATGAAGGCGAGCCCTGCGATGACGATGGTGAATTTGTTGGGCCAGCTTCGCGCGCGCCAGAATGTGTTGAGAATGTGCATGGGCGAACAACGCGAAGAAGAACGAATGTTTCCCGGGTGCAGAGTCTATTTGCCTGTCTTGCGTCTGTCACCAACCCGCCGATCGCGCGCGTTCTTTAAACCCTGGGCGAAGGCATGTTTGGCCTGCGCTACGCTCCGGTGGAACTCTTACAGGATCGCCGCGTTGGGCCGTAAACGGAGGTTCCAATGCCCAAGACCACCCCGAGACAGCGCAAGACCATCGGCCGCGTCATGCATGAATACGAACACGGCGAACTCAAAAGCGGTCAGAAGGGCAAGGGCGGCAAGGTCAAGAGCCGCAAGCAGGCCATCGCGATCGCGCTCGAGGAAGCCGGCGCCTCGAAATACAACAGCGATGCGAAAAATCGCCGCGCGGAAGCGAAGAGCGAGCGCAAGGAAGCGCGGGGCGACACCTATCAGCAGGAGGCCGAAGGCAAGGGTCATGTCGGCGCCCGCGGCCGTCGCGAGAGCAGCAAGGCGATGGGTGGCAAGAACGCGACCCGCCGGACGAAAAGCGGCAAGAAAGCGGCCCGCACGCGCGCCCGCGCCGGCGACAAGACCAAGGAACAGCTCTACGCGAAGGCGAAGCGGAAGCACATCGAGGGCCGCTCGAAGATGACCAAGCAGCAGCTGAAGAACGCGCTTCACTGAGCGGTAACGAAACTGGCGGAGAAGGCGTTCGATGTGCGCGGGGATGACTACCGCGGCAGGCGCTTTCCTATTGTTCCTTGGACGTGACGGTAACGACAAGACACAAACCGAAGATGTTCATGGAATTGCAGCCCGACTGATCTGGCCAGTCCCTCTGCAATTCCGGCTTGAGATCGACTGCTGAATCGTCCAGAGACAACTGTTTTGCAAAGACGTTCTTCAGGGACTGTGCTTTCAAAAGCGCACCGAACATGTTCAACGGTACGGTTTGCGGTGACGCCGAGGTTGTGCCCGGTTCGCTTCCGACGAGTGCCAGAGTGACGTGCTGAACGGACGTACCTTTCGCTGATAATGTGCTGAGCAAAGCGGTCAACTGATCGTATTGAATTGCTCCAGAGGGGCCATCGATCGCGATCGAAAGTTTCTGCGTTTGAATTTGACCGAGAGACGGGGTAGCAGTCGCCGTCTGGGCGACCATTAGGCGGTGTGTTTTGTCGAGGCGCTCCATTGAGGCGGCATAGCGGGTATCGCTTTTGGCGACCTCGGCACAGGTCAAATCTGAGAAACTATCGGGACGGGTCTCGGAGACCGGAGATTCCTGCGGCGCATCGGATGGCAAGAAGTTCAGCGGCATTCGAATATTCTGTGCCTGCACTTTATCGGTGGCCCGGCCAATCGGCGGGATACATTGATTCGTCTTCTCGAGCTCGACAAAGCGATCTCGCGCCTGAGGTACCCAAGACGACAAGTCGGAAGGCGTAGTGTCCTCTGTCAGGGCATTCAACGCCCCGGGAAGCATTAGACACGCGTTACCATGCAGGGGATCTTCTCTGGCAATTCGACCATACAGCCAAAGCAGATATCTTTGTGTGGAAGCCGCTTGTTCAATCCAGAGAGAATCGTCTTCTCGATTGGGCTGATACGGATACTGCGAAAATGATTGAAGTGCGCCGGAGATTTGATCCACCTCGTCTGTAACAAGCGGGTCCGGCGGCAAACTCCAAGGTGTTTGTGGCTCGGTCCACGGAGCCTGCTGAAGGAATTGCCTCAACGCATCAACGAAGGGACCATTCCTACCTGCTGGACCATCGTCGGCGGTGGATCCATGTGCCGTCGTGAACACGAGGTGCATTGTAGGCAGTATTTCATCGTCATCAATGTGCTGCACGGAGTTCTTGAAGGCGGGACGGCTTTCAACTTGATTGAACTGGCTCGTCGTGACCGTAGTCCTACAGGCGTCGATGATGATTATAGGGGCTTCGTCCGTGACAGACGTTTCCGGCACCCACGCGAGCAAGTCATAAAGCGGTAGCGTGTCCAACCCCGTCTGGTCCTGAGGTCCTTGGTCGAAATCGGCAGGTACCACGAACGGGTCGCCATCCTTTGTTTCGCCGCCATGTCCCGCAAAATAGATCAGCCCCTTGGGTTGAACGGTCAAGCTTTCCCAGGCAACGCGAAATTGCTGAACGCTGTAGATCATTTGTGTTTTGCTGAGATTGAGGAGGCAGATTACTTTGTAGCCTCGATCCGTCAGAAGTTCGCTCATCAACTCTGCATCGTGTCGCGGGTTTGAAAGTGCAGGCACGACAGAGTGATCAAGATTGGATTGATAGTCGTTGGCTAACACCAAAGCGATTTGGACCACTCCAGTCTTGGGCAACGCGTCCCACGAGCGGAATGCTGCGTCCCAAGCAACAACAGCAGGAGATCCCGGCGTTTGTTCTGTCGTCGATAGCTGAGCGTCGTCTCTCGAAGGTTGGGCGCACAGGTTTGCCGGTTGTGCGTATCCCTTACTGGCGGTCAGCCAAATCAGACCGATGACCAGCGGAATCATCGAGAACCGCTTCACGATCCTAGCCTTTCATTTGCGCATTGAAAGTCGTCTTGAGCCACGCCGACACTTGAGGGGACGTCAGTAGCGAGTAAATTCCTCCACCGCCGCAAGCGAGTGTGCCGTGCTGCGAAATTGCGTCGGTCGTGCCGCGCGACGTGACCCCGATTGTATAAAACTGCGCTGTCGCATTTTCGGTCACGACTGCGTAGATCGGTCCGCCGCTATCGCCACCGCAAGTGTCGGGCGCGGTCTGGTCATCGATATGAATGTCGTGAAACGGCGTTCCCATTGCGACAAGTTGGTCGAGGCTCTTGCCCGGCGTGCAGGAGTACCGGGCGGCTGCGTAGTCATCACACGTCGTCGCAACGACGGCAATATCGGCGAAAAGGCGATTGCCCTCTCCAGCAGCATAGCCGTCGCTCGTCACAACTGTGAATCCATATCCCACGGCGCGGATATACGAGTTACGGGTCTGGTCCGTGGTCCAGCTCGCGAATGCAGCGGGGCCGAGAATTGGGCGTGGACGGCCAATCGCGCCCTGAATAGGCCCATCCGTTGTCAATACCGCAATGTCTTGGCCGGCGACGGCGTCTTGGATGCGGAGACGAAAATGTTCGAGCTCTTCGCCGGCCGCGCGAACAGGACAGTAATGACCATCATAGAGCAGCGTGCGAGCTCGCACGAGAAATGCGCGATAAGCACCTCTGCTGAACATGTGTTGGCCGACCCGTATCGTCTGAGACGTCGATTCACAGACGCAATGTGCTGCGGTGAGAATTTTAGACGATCTGGTATCGGTGCTGATAATCTGGCCCGAGCAGAAAGCGTCAGTGTCGCCGGGAACTGCTCCAACGATCCCCACCACATCGACGGCATCGGGAGTTGGTAGGCCGCCTATAATCCGCTTGTCGGCTGGAGCCACGAAAGTCGGTGTAGTGCCTGCAGGCAGTTGCCCGAGTTGCTCGTTAGCCTGGAGTTGAAAGAGTCGTTGTAGATTCTTGATAAAATTGCTGTCGGAAAGTACGTTGGGGTCGGTCGTGGCGACGAGCCGTAACGCACTATTGTCGTTTGTGATTGATGGTCGCTTGGCCAGAAAGGTCTGTTGCAGGACCCGTGCGTACTGTTCGTCCGGAACTAGCTGCTTGTCCGGCGCAGCCATCTGACGCGTGGCCAAGTCTTTGTCCGCCGCATCGAGCGCCTGCTTGCTGGCGATGGCATCTTGATCGAGTTGCTTGCTGGCCGGCGAGGACAGACCTCGACCGTTTGGGAATGGATCGAGCGAAAGAAAATTGTCTCCCGCCGTCGAAGGCGTCGACGAACCAAGGAGCACCAACAGTGGTAACAGGAGGCTGGCTCGCATTGCTGGAGTCACCTTGGTGGAGCGGTGTCTGTCTCTGGCGGCGCGGTGCCCGCATGTGCCCCGTCGTTCACGTTGCTTGATGGGGGCCTTTCAGGGCTCTCCTTTTGGCACGGGGATGTCTGCGGGCCGGTCGAACAAAAGTACATCACCGCGCGAAACCCGGTTTGGGTGCCTCGCGAATCTATCTCATAGAGACCCGGAGGCAGGATTGTCGTTGCAAAAGCATCTCTCTGGCCGGATTGATTGGCGCCTTTGGCGATCCCCGCAACGAGCGAACCCAAATAGGTGCTGCCGCATTTGGAACTGCCTTCAGTCGCGATCGACAGCAGCGTTTTGTTGTCGCTATTGACTCCAATCTCCTCGCCAAGCTTCTCGCATCCATCGGCAGTTTGCAGACTTGAACTCGAAGTATTTGCCGATCGCGACGCGACCTTGGCGGCGGTCGATGGGCCGCCTCCAACTGCTGACAAAACGCTTTGGAGAGTCTGCATCGCATTCGCGCCACCGCTATCTACATTCCCGCTGAGCGATGAAAGCATCCAGCCGTCCTGTAGCGAAGGTGTCAGAGATGCTGTTCCAAATAGACCGGCCTGCACTTGTATTGCCATGGGTTGGTCAAAATCCGGCAAATAGACCAGCTTCATAGAATATTGCGACATTGCGGCCGCAAAAGAGGTATCTCCCGCGGCTGCTGCGGGAGTGGAAGCTTGCGGCGATCCGGTATCGGAGGGTTTATCGGACTTTCCTGTGTTCGAACCGGTGGAACTATCTGAACTGGACCCGGCGGTGGAGTGACCTCCCGCCGAAGTTGACCCGGATCTTGAACCGGAGCCTTGACTCGTCTGGCTGTCGCTGCTGGATGCAGGCGGTGCCGCGGGAAGGGCGACTACTAGGAGGTAAGGCTTAGGAATGTAATAACGGATCCCTTCAGCCTTTGATTCGTCCCGTGCAAGAGTTTTTGGATCCAATGGTATGGCGCTGATTTTGGCACAGCCCGATAGGACCGTCGCCGCAAGCAAAAGCGTCGCTAAAGTTCTCATATCAGCCCCCCGGCAGATGTCACATTCGTCTTCGGCTTGCTTTGCAGATGCCTTGTACAGGATTAGAGCTTACACCCCAGAGAAGAAGAACGGAATACTCTCCGTCGCGGTTGCATATCGATTTTATCATCACTGAAGAAATCCTAGAGCACGACCATGTATCTCACTGCCACAACGCGATGAACCGGCTGTCCGACGTTCGAGACGTCAGCACGAGCTACGGGCCAGGCGGAATTGCACGCAGAGACACCCGCGAAACCAAGAACAGTTCTATGCGAAGGTCAAACCGACGGCAGATCGAGAGCAGCTCAAAGACGACAAAGCTGCAACTGGAGAAGGCACCGCACTGATCGCAATTTGAACTGGCGTTCGATGAACGAGCCAATAGTTATCTTGACATCCGCCGGACCCCTTCACCTACTTGCCCGACAAAGCGGAGTTCGCGCATATGCCGACAAGTCCGGACGTGTGGGTAAGAAAATTCTGGCTTGGAAATCGCGATTTTTTCAATTCAATCGGGGTTTCTTTGAGAAGATACTTGAAAACTTCTATTCGAATTATCTGACCGAGGGCGACCTTGCGGTCGATTGCGGCGCCAATATCGGAAAGCACACGCTCAAGATGGCTCAACGGGTTGGCGCCGATGGTCTGGTATGGGCGTTCGAACCGCAGCCCGACATGTGTGAACACATTCGCAAACGAGGAGCGACGGCAAATCTGTTTGAACGCGTCCGTCTGGAATGCGTGGCGCTAGGCGCTGAAGAAGGAAAAGCGCGGTTCCGGCGGGTTATAGCGAAACCTGCGCTCAGTCACCTTGAGGTCATTCCGCGGCAAGTCGCGGAATACGAGGTCGAGATCATTGAGGTTCCGGTTCGTCGCATCGTGCGATCGAATTTCCGCGCACTCCGGATTTCATGAAGATCGACGTCGAGGGGTTTGAACTTCAGGTCTTGCTTGGAGCGCGGGAAACGCTGGCGCGCTCCCGCATGCCGGTATTTTTCGAGTGCAATCGGGGAGTGGCGAGTGGAACAAGGGTTTACGGAGCCAGTCAGTTTTTCCACTATTTCGATTCGCTGGAACATGTCGTTTACGGAGCCCACGGTGTTCGCCTGACAAGGGATCGATGGAAAGCGCCCATGCCGACAAACTACATGGCCTTTCCACGCGAACGGGAAGAGGAGTTGCTGGAGTTGTTGATTCTATCGATCGAGTGGGCACATATGGATCTCACCCGA
Organism: Rhizomicrobium sp.; assembly: GCA_036490455.1. Lineage (GTDB taxonomy): Bacteria > Pseudomonadota > Alphaproteobacteria > Micropepsales > Micropepsaceae > Rhizomicrobium. Next base: position 1,304 of record DASXDS010000071.1, on the reverse strand, counting down.
AAACTGCAGGACGCAGAGACTGATCAGACGGTTCAGTCGTCTTGATCGGATGCGAGGATTTATCGCGCAGGCCTTCCGGCTGGCGAATGGTGCCTAGGGGCGGAATTGAACCACCGACACGCGGATTTTCAGTACGTATGTATACCTTCTCATAGGTATTCGCTGTGCACCAAAATCCTTAGTTTACTTGCTTTTTTGAACACTGGGCGCATCATGGCTTACCACTCAATCTCCCCCCACGGAGGTGCCAAATCGGTGCCAAAAAAACAGACGCTCACCGACCAGTCTGTTCGCAATTTTCCGGCCCCCGCCAGTGGAACGACGATGTATTGGGATGACGCGATACGAGGTTTTGGGTTACGCATTTCTGCTGGCGGCACCAAAACCTTCATGGTGCTCATCGAAAGCGGCAGGCGGCAAAGCCTCGGTCATTATCCTCACCTGTCTCTCGCTGTTGCCCGGGCCGAAGCCAAGCGTGTTCTTGCGGAAAAGACGCTCGGTAAAATCCGGCCGGCGCACATGGCATTCGACGACGCGAAAGCCGAATACCTCAAGGAATGCAAAACTCGTGTGAAGCCCCGGACCTTGGGGGACTACACCCGCCTCCTTAATCGCCACTATCGATTTGGCCGTAAAAGCGTTGCGGCTATCAACCCGCATGATTTGGCGGCGCTCCTAAAGAAGCTCAATCACGCCCCAGCCGAGCGACACCATGCCTATACTGCTGGCCGAGCCTTCTTCCGGTACTGCGTCCGCTCTCACATCATCGAACAGAACCCGATGGAGCGAATTGCCGTATTACCCCCGAACAACTCTCGTGAGCGGGTCCTCACAGAACCGGAGCTTGCCAAAGTTCTGAAACAAGCTCTGGCGGGCCGTTCGACCTTCGACGCGATCGTTTCCCTGCTTCTGCTCACCGGCCAGCGTAGGAGCGAAATAGCCGCCCTGGAGTGGGCGTGGATCGACCGTTCGGAAGCCACCATCACCCTACCGCCACAGATCACCAAGAACAGCCGGGAACATACCTTCCCGATCGGTCAGCTGACCCTCGATGTTCTCGAGCGGATACCTATCCAATCGCAGTCCCAGTATTTGTTCCCGGCGCAGAGCATCAGATCCAACACAACCACGGTCTTTAACGGATGGGGAAAACCAAAGGAGCGTTTCGACCGAACCCTCGCTATCGCACCGTGGCGGCTCCATGACCTGCGCAGAACGCTGCGAACGCTCTGGGCGGAACACGGGATCAATGACTCAGTGGCCGAGCGCTACATCAATCACATTTCTGGTGTCCAGAAAGGCGT
>DASXDS010000056.1:0-2171 GCA_036490455.1 Rhizomicrobium sp. | reverse complement strand
GCTTTGTGCGCAGCCATCCGCCACAACAGCCTGGCGTGACGGCGCCTTTCACCTCAACACCGCACGCGTCGTCAGCGAATCGGACATCATCCTCGGCCAACCCAATTTGAAGGCCGTGGAAGCGCTGCCTCTCGGCAATGGTCGCCTTGGCGCCGCGGTCTGGTCTGCGGACGGCATGACCATCCAACTCAATCGCGCCGACACCCTCCCGCATCGCCTCTCGCCCGGCCAGATCACGATCCCCGGTCTCGCGAAGCTAACGCACGCCGCCGACTATGCCGGCCGTCTCGACCTCTACAATGGTGCCTTCGTCGAACGCGGCGGCGGCATGTCTGCAACTGTCTACGTGCAGCCAAAATCCGACACGCTCATCGTCGACGTCACCGGCGCCGATCCGTCTCAGCCGCAAACCGCAACCCTCCAGCTATGGGAACCGCGTGCTCCCAAGGCAAGCGCCCACAGCGCCGTCGGCGTTCTGGCCGAAACCTGGCTTGATAACGTGGACCCCGGTGCCTCCGGCCAACGCTTTGGTTCGCTTGCCGCCATCACGGCAGAAGGCCGTAATGTAACCGCATCTGTCACCGACTCCAGAGTCGTGACTCTCATCGTCACGCCGGACGCAAACGGTAGCTTCCGCATCCTGATCGCCGCGCCCCATTACAACGGAACCGGCTCCGCGACCGTCGCGCCGGCTCTCGCAGACCGCAACCCATCCGCACATATCGCGTGGTGGCATGCCTACTGGCAGCGCGCCGGCATCATGAAGGTCTCCTCACCAGACGGCGAAGGCCAGTACATGGAGAACCTGCGCAACATTTATCTCTTCAGCGCCGCCGCCGAGAATGGCGATCGCTTCCCCGGTTCGCAGGCCGGTGTCGCCGATCTCTTTTCCTCCGCGCGCGACGACCATCGCTGGGACCCCGCAGCCTACTGGCACTGGAACCTGCGCATGCAGGTCGCCGCGAATCTCTCCGCTGGCCTGCCCGAACTGAACCTTCCCTACTTCCGCCTCTATCGCGAAAATCTTCCTGCCATCCTCAAATGGACGCACGATCGTATGAACGGCCGCCCCGGCGTCTGCGTGCCGGAGACGATGCGCTTCGACGGCAAAGGCATCGAATACGAAACCTGGCCGCAACCCACCGGCAAGCCCAGCGGCCTCGATTGCGACGCAAACGCCACCCCCTACTACAACGCGCGCACGCTCTCCACCGGCGCAGAGGTCTCACTTTGGATCTGGGAGCAATACCTCGTCACCCAGGACCGCGCATTTCTCGCGCAAAACTTCCCCGTTATGGCCGCTTCTGCGCGATTCCTTCTTGCCTATGAAAAGTCCGGCCCCGATGGCCTGAACCACACATCTCCATCGAACGCCCACGAAACACAATGGGACGTCACCGATCCCACCACCGACATCTCCGCTCGCGAGGCGCTGTACAGCGCTACTTTCGAGGCGGCACAAAGACTGGGCATCGAGTCCGCGCTCCAACAGCAGCTTAAGGCCGCACTCAAGAAGATCCCGGAGTTGCCACGCACCCAGCAGAGCGGCACGCTCTCTCTGCTACCGGCCAGCGCGGATGCCGATGGCAACGATGTCATCGCCAACTCCTATCGTCCTGAAGCAGAGATCCATAACTCCGAGAACGTCGGCCTTGAGCCCGTGTGGCCTTACTCGATCATCGGCGACAACTCGCCGCTCTTCGCCCTCGCGCAACGCACGTACGAATTCCGCCCCAACAAGGAAATCGCCGACTGGAGCTTCGATCCCATCCAGGCCTCGCGACTCCATCTCGGCGGCGAGGTCGCCGTGTCGCTCCGCAAGATCACCGAAACCAGCCAGCACTTCATCAACGGCTTCGCCCGTCTTTTCGCAACCGATCAGGACGGCGAGTTCTACGTCGAACAAACCGGCGTCGTCGCCGCCGCGCTCCCCGAGTCACTCGTGCAGGACTACGACGGCACCGTCCGTATTGCGCCCGCCATTCCACCCGGCTGGAGTTTCGATGGCAGCGTCTTCGTCCGGGGTGGAACGAAAGTGGACGTGCAGGTCCGCGACGGTCAAGTTACGACCATCGGTCTCGAAGTTCGCCGCACACAGAACATCACCGTTCGCAGACCGTGGCTCGGAGCTAATTTTCAAGCAGTCGAGGCAAAGTCGCACCACGCGGTAG
>DASXDS010000064.1:0-2463 GCA_036490455.1 Rhizomicrobium sp. | reverse complement strand
GACGGCAGCCGATCTCGAGTTGCATCGCCTGCCGGCGCTGAGTTCGATGCATTTCACGGCGCACGATCTCCTGTTCTGACGCATTCCATCACGCGGCTGTTTTCGCGTAAGAAGAGGCTTCGCTATCCGGAGCCTCTTCTTATGCACATCGACGAAGCCTTGCGCGTCCGCCGCTCCTGCCGCGCGTTCAAGCCCGATCCTGTGTCGCGTGAACTGATGGAAGAACTGCTCACCATCGCGTCGCGCGCGCCCAGCGGCACCAACATCCAGCCGTGGAAGATGCACATCGTGGCGGGCGAGGTACGCGCGCGTCTTGAGCGCGAAGTGCTCGCGCACCGCGAAAGCAATCCGCCCGACACCCGCGCCGAATTTCCGCGCGAGAGCAAGCGCAAGGAGCCGTACACCAGCCGCATGCGCAAGCTCGGCAAGGAGATGTACACGCTGATCGGCATTCCAAAGGGCGACGAAGCGGCGAACTGGGCGCAATGGGGACGCAACTACAAATTCTTCGACGCGCCGGTCGGCATCATCTTCACCATCGACAAGGATCTCGACCGCATGAGCTATGTCGATCTCGGCATGTTCATGCAGAGCCTGATGCTGGCGGCGAAGGCGCGCGGCCTCGACACCTGCGCCCAAGGCGCCTGGAACGGCTACTGGAGCGCCACGCGCCGCGTACTGAACGTTCCGGACGAGGATTACATCGTGTGCGGAATTTCGCTGGGCTACGCCGACGAGAGCCACCCGGTGAACACGCTGATCTCGGAACGCGAACCGATCGGGACGTTTGCGACCTTCCACGGGTTTTGACGCACAACGATGCCGGAGCGCCCTCTTTCGTACCGCGATCTTCTGGGCATCGCCGATCTTCCGGCGCTGCTGATCGCGACGACGCTGGTGCGCCTTGCCGCCCGCATGTTCTCGCTGGCGATCGTTCTGTATGCGCTGGAACGCTTCTCCTCGCCATCTCTGGCAGGGTGGATCGGCTTTGCCGCCGTCGGTCCCGGCCTGATGATCAGTCCGCTGGCCGGCGCCTTGCTCGATCGCATAGGACCTGTATCCGCCATTGCGGTGGATGTGGCCGTCAGCGCGGCCCTGATCCTGGCCCTGGTCGCGGCAGATTCGTTCGGTTGGACCGGACCGGCGGTCCTCCTCGTGCTGGTCGCGCTGTTCTCGCTGACCAGTCCGTTGGGCAGAGCCGGTATCAGAACGCTGCTGCCCCGCCTGGTGCCCGCGAACGCGCTTGACCGCGCCAACGCGCTGGACACTGCGATCTATGCGGTGACCGACGTGATAGGGCCGGGCCTCGCCGGTTTGCTCATCGGGTTTTTCCATGCATCGGTGGCGCTGATCGTGATCGCTGTCTTTTACGGCAGCGCTGCGTTCTGCATTTCGCGGGTTCGCCGTCTTCCGCGCCTGCGCCCGCCGAACGCCTCGTTCCTCAGGGAAACGCTGGACGGAATCGTTGTCGTTGTCCGCCAGCCGACCCTGCGCGGACTCGCGATTTCCTATTCCCTGTATCAGGTGAGCTGGGGCGTTCTCGTCATCGTCGTTCCGGTTTTTGCCCTGCGCGCGTTTGCGGCGGACGACGGCAGCACAGTTGCCGGATTCATGTGGGCGGCGTCGGGTTTGGCGGGTGGCGTCGGCGCGCTTGTCGCCGGTCATCTGCGCACGGCGGGCCGCGAACGCGGCGTCATGGCCGTGGGCATGATCCTCACGGCATTGGCGTCATGGCCCATTGCGTCCGAATTTGGCTTTGGCGGATTGGTTCTGGGCCTGTTGATCGCCGGCGCCGCCAGCGGACCGGTCGATGTCGGGGTACTCACCTTGCGCCAGCGCCGGACCGATCCCGGCCAGCTCGGTCGCGTTCTTTCGGTCTCCATGAGCCTGAACATTGCCGGCTTCCCTCTGGGCTCGGCGCTTGCCGGAATCCTGATAACGCATTCGCTGCCGGCGACCTTTCTTTTGGCAGGCATTGCGTCGGCGCTCGCGGCATTCGCAGTCATTGCGATCCCGCGCGATGCCACCCCTTCATGAGCGAAGCGAATTGGAGGGGTCGCGGCGAAGCCGCGGGGGAGGACCATGCGCGGCAGAGCCGCGCTCGTTCGACCGTCTCACTCTCTTCTTCGAAAGAAAACAAGAAGCGCTTACGCGCTTGAGGTCCTCCCCCTCGCTCCGCTCGACCCCTCCGGTCCGAGCCGGGAGGATGGGTGACAGTTTAATCCGGGACGATGGGTGACATTGGCGTGAGCAAGGAGGCGCTCATGCCGTGGGACAGGACCTGTGCTTTGAAGGAACGGAGTTCGTTTGTGTCTGACGCGGAGGACTCGCGGACGAGTATTGCCGAGCTTTGCCGGCAGTACGGGGTGAGCCGGAAGACCGGCTACAAGTGGCTGGACCGCTTTGCAGCGGAAGGTGATCGCGGTCTGCTGGATCGCAGCCATGCTGCGCTGAACAGTCCGC
>DASXDS010000035.1:0-8116 GCA_036490455.1 Rhizomicrobium sp. | reverse complement strand
ACGTAGCGCCACCCGCCTCCGCCAGAACCTTCGTGATCGCTGCCGTCAAAGACGTCTTGCCATGGTCCACATGGCCGATCGTCCCGATGTTGCAGTGCGGCTTGTTCCGCTCAAACTTCGCTTTCGCCATCGTCTTCTCTCCGTGAAACTGAAACTGCTTCTGTTACGCGTATTTCGCTTTGACTTCGTCCTCGATCGCTTTGGGGACTTGTTCGTAGTGATGGAATTCCATCGAGTACTGCGCCCGGCCCTGGGACATCGAACGCAGCGTGTTGATGTATCCGAACATGTTCGCGAGCGGGACCATTGCGGTCACCACCTGCGCGTTGCCGCGGGAGTCGGTGCCCTGCACCTGGCCGCGGCGCGCGTTCAGGTCGCCGATGACGCCACCGAGGAATTCCTCAGGCGTCACGACTTCGACCTTCATGATCGGCTCGAGCAGCTTCACCGCACCGCGCGACGCGAGTTCGCGGAACGCCGCGCGCGCCGCGATGTCGAAGGTGAGCGCGTTGGAATCCACCTCGTGGTACTTGCCGTCCGTCAGCGACGCCTTGAAGTCGATCACCGGGAAGCCGGCGAGAAGCCCGGAATCTTTCTGCGCCTTCAGGCCCTTTTCGACGGCCGGGATGAATTCCTTCGGCACCGAGCCGCCGACGACCTCGTTTTCGAACACGAAGCCCGAACCCGGCGGGAGCGGTTCGAAGTCGATCGTCACTTCGGCGAACTGACCCGAGCCGCCGGTCTGCTTCTTGTGGGTGTACTTCACGGTGATCGGCTTGGTCAGCGTTTCGCGATACGCAACCTGCGGCGCGCCGACGGTTGCGTCGACCTTGTAGGTGCGGCGCAGGATGTCGACCTTGATGTCCAGATGAAGTTCGCCCATCCCCTTGAGGATGGTCTGGCCGGATTCCTGATCGGTCGACACGCGGAACGACGGATCTTCCTGCGCCAGACGCACCAGCGCCAGACCCATCTTTTCCTGATCGGCCTTGGTCTTCGGTTCGATTGCGACTTCGATGACCGGATCGGGGAATACCATGCGCTCCAGAACGACAGGATGGTTCGGATCGCACAGGGTCTCGCCCGTGGTCGTAAGCTTGAGGCCGGCAAACGCGACGATGTCGCCGGCGTTGGCTTCCTTCACGTCTTCGCGGCTGTTCGCGTGCATCAGAAGCATGCGGCCGACGCGCTCGGTCTTTTCCTTCACCGAATTCAACGCACCGGTGCCCGAACTGATCGAGCCCGAGTAGACGCGCACGAAGGTGATGGAGCCGACGAAAGGGTCGTCCATGATCTTGAATGCGAGGCCGGCGAACGGCGCCTTGTCGTCGGCGGGACGCTCGACTTCGTTGCCTTTCGGATCCAGACCCTTCACCGGCGGGATGTCGAGCGGCGACGGCAGATAGTCGACCACAGCGTCGAGCAGCGGCTGCACGCCTTTGTTCTTGAACGCCGAGCCGCACATGACGGGCACGAACGCGAAGCCCATCGCACCCTTGCGGATGCAGCGCTTGAGGTCTTCCACGCTGGGTTCTGTGCCTTCGAGATAGGCTTCGAGCAGCTTGTCGTCCTGCTCCACGGCCGTTTCGACCAGGGCGGAGCGCAGCTCTTTCGCCTTGTCGGCGTATTCGGCCGGAATTTCGACTTCGTCGTACTTCGCGCCGAGCTGCTCCTCGCGCCAGATCAGCGCCTTCATCGTCACGATGTCGATGAGGCCCTTGAACTCCGCTTCCGAGCCGATCGGCCAGGTGAGGATCATCGGCTTGGTGCCGAGGCGGTCGATCATCATCTGCACGCAGCGTCCGAAGTCCGCGCCCATGCGGTCCATCTTGTTGACGAAGCAAATGCGCGGCACGTGATACTTGTCGGCCTGGCGCCACACGGTCTCGGACTGCGGCTCGACGCCGGCGACGGCATCGAACACGGCGACCGCGCCGTCGAGCACGCGCATGGAGCGCTCGACCTCGATGGTGAAGTCCACGTGGCCGGGCGTGTCGATGATGTTGATGCGGTGGTCTTTCCAGAAGCACGTCGTGGCGGCGGACGTGATCGTGATGCCGCGCTCCTGCTCCTGCTCCATGAAGTCCATGGTGGCGGCGCCGTCGTGCACTTCGCCGATCTTATGGCTCTTGCCGGTGTAGTAGAGGATGCGCTCGGTCGTCGTCGTCTTGCCGGCATCGATATGCGCGGCAATGCCGATGTTCCGGTACATGTTGAGCGGGGTCGTGCGGGCCATGTCAGACTCTCTTACGCGTTACCAGCGGTAATGGGAGAACGCGCGGTTCGCGTCCGCCATCTTGTGGGTGTCTTCGCGCTTCTTCACCGCGGAGCCACGGTTGTTTGCCGCATCCATCAGTTCGCCTGAGAGGCGGCCGGTCATGGTCTGCTCGTTGCGGCCGCGGGCGGCCGTGATGAGCCAGCGGATTGCGAGCGCGCGCGCACGGTCGGTGCGGACTTCGACCGGCACCTGATAGGTGGCGCCGCCGACGCGGCGGGACTTCACTTCGATCGCAGGCGCCACATTGCGCAGCGCTTCGTGGAAGATCGCGAGCGGATCCTGTTTCGTCTTCGACTGGATGGTGTCGAAGGCGTCGTAGATGATGCCTTCGGCGGCGGACTTCTTGCCGTCGTACATCAGGCTGTTCATGAACTTCGCGAGCACGAGGTCGCCATACTTGGCGTCCGGGTTGATCTCTCGCTTATCGGCGCGGCGGCGGCGGGACATGATCTGTTTCCTTCTTCTCGTCGCTGGCGATTATTTCGGACGCTTCGCGCCGTAGAGCGAACGGCGCTTCTTGCGGTCCTTCACGCCCTGCGTATCGAGGACGCCACGGATGATGTGGTAGCGCACGCCCGGAAGGTCCTTCACGCGGCCGCCGCGCAGCAGCACCACGGAGTGTTCCTGAAGGTTGTGGCCTTCGCCCGGAATGTAGGTCAGCGCTTCATAGCCGTTGGTCAAACGCACCTTCGCAACCTTGCGCAGCGCCGAGTTCGGCTTCTTCGGCGTCACCGTATAGACGCGCGTGCAGACCGCGCGCTTCTGCGGGCAGCCCTGAAGAGCCGGCACCTTGTTGCGCTTCGGCTTGGAGCCGCGCGGCTTGCGAATGAGCTGATTGACTGTCGGCATTCGTCTTCCCGTAGCAAACAAAAAACGAGGCGCGCCTCGACGGCTTGCCCCTGGATAGCGGAGGACTCCGGTTTTCGGCCTGAGTCGCGCTGTTCACGCTCTAAAACTGGCTTCTGAACAGTGTTTCCGCGCACATGACGCGGACGACCCGTCTTTGAAGGTCGCGCTATATATCCGCGAGGGTCGGGAGGGTCAAGCGCCACGAAAGGAAATTTCTTTACGCTTTTGCCCACTTCGCCATGAGATGTTTTAATGTAACGATTCCAAAGTGTTACGAAAATATCAGGCCGCCGCGAAAAGCGCCCAGAGCGAGCGTGCCGCGAGGATCATCAGCGGGATGGTCGAGATTGCGTGCACGGTGAAGCGCAGGAGCACGCGGTTGATGGTTCCCTGAATCAGGCTATGGACCACGCGAAGCGCCACGTAGCTCCAAGCCAGCACGATGTTGATCAGGTCGTTGCCGCCGGTCAGATAGGCGTAAAACACCAGCGCATAGAAGATGGTCGGCTGCTCCATCAGGTGGTTGTAGTTGTCGGCCACCCCGCGGACCCGGTCCGGCAGCACGTCGAGCGAGCCTGGAAATTTCGCCCGGTCTGGATCGATCTTCGCAGCCTGGATCGCCGGAAGCCGGGTCGCATACATCCAGACCCAGACGATCAATGACCAGATCACCAGCGCCAGAACCGGCGTAAGAATAGATGTCATCGAGCCCGCCCCCGCGAAACAAGACCAACCTAGCACGCCGGGCGATATTTGCCCGACCGCGACCCGGTTCAGGGTCACGTATGAGATAGACGCCGTAAGCCGCGGTTTGTCGCAGCTTGTTGCACAATTCTGCGAGTAAGTCTCATTGACGTTCGGTTCGCGATGGCTACAGTCCCCACTAGTTGAGAACGATTATCAGTAACAGCGTCTGAGGGGACTTATGCAAAACGGATCGGCGGGCACGACGCTCGCGCGCGGACTCACTTCCATCGGCCTCGCCTCGGCCGCCACCGTCACCCACGCGTTTGCGCAGGAACTCGCAAGCAACGACACGGGCAAACACGTCGAGACGGTGACGGTCACCGCGCAGAAGGCCAGGCTCGACGCGTTGCCGGAGAAAATCCTCAACACGCCGCAGACGATCAATGTGGTGCCGCAGGAGGTGATCAAGGAACAGGGTGTCCGCAATCTCCAGGAAGCGTTGAAGAACGTACCGGGCATCACGCTCAACGCCGGTGAAGGCGGCACGCATGGCGATCTGGTCAACATCCGCGGCTTCAGCGCGCAGGACGACTTCTTCCTGGACGGGATGCGCGATACCGGGTTCTACACACGCGATTCCTTCGATTACGATTCCGTCGAAGTCTACAAAGGTCCCGCCTCCACCCTGTTCGGCCGCGGTTCGACCGGCGGCGTCATCAACCAGGTGACGAAGGCGCCGGTGCTGTTCCCGATCGAAGACGCTTCGCTCACCGGCGGCACCAACAACGAGATCCGCGGCACCGCCGATTACAATTACGTGTTCGGTGACAACGCGGCGTTCCGCATCGCTGCGATGGGCGAACTCTCCGGCGTCACGGACCGGCCATTCGTGCGCAACCGCCGCTACGGCGTGGCGCCGTCGATCGCGTTCGGGATCGACACCGACACCTCCTTCACGCTGAAAGTCCTGCACCAGCAGGAAGACAACACGCCCGACTACGGCATCCCGTTCCTGTTCGGCCGGCCTGCGCCGGTGGCACAGGAAGCCTATTACGGCCTGCCGGGCGACGACCGCTCCAAGGCGAACGTAAATGTCGTGACCGCGCGCTTCGATCACAAGTTCAACGACACCTTCTCGATCAGCGACAGCGCGCGTTATGGCTCGTACTGGTTCGACTCGCGCCAGACCGCGGCGATCTACGGCAACGCGAACTGCTACTCGGGTGCGGCGCCTTATAGCGGTGCGCCGGTCTGCACGGGCGCCGCGAGCGATATTCCGGTCACGACCTTCAACCCGTTCTATCCCGTGTTCGGCACGCCGCTCGACCAGATCTTCGTGCTGCGAGACCGGCCGAGCAGCGAGGGAGTCATCACCACGATGATGGACAACCTCGACCTTACATCGCGCTTCGAGACCGGGCCGCTGTCGCACACGCTGATCACGGGTGTCGAGGACGACAGCGAGTTTGCGTCGCTGACGCGTTTCGTCAATCAGGATACGTCGATCATCCCCACGCCGTTGCTTCATCCCGATCCGTTCGAGTCTTTCCCAGGCATGCAGACGACCGTGCGCCAGCTACCGGTCACGAAGACCCACACCTTCGCCGCCTATGTCGACGACGACATCAATATCGGCGAACACTGGAACATCGTCGCCGCGCTGCGCTTCGACCATTTCGGGGCGCGCTTCGACCAGCCGCTTGGCACACCGTCTAGTTTCACCCATCTCGACAACGTGTTCAGTCCGCGTATCGCGATCACCTACAAGCCCGACGAACGTTCGAGCGTTTATTTCTCCTACGGCACCTCGTTCAATCCGTCGGCGGAAGACTTGGCGCTCTCGGCCAGCAACCAGGCCTTGCCGCCGGAGAAGGATCACACCTACGAAGTGGGCGGCAAGATCCAGGTGCTCGACGACATGCTGTCGCTGACCGCGGCCGCATTCGACACCACGATGGAGAATGCCCGCATCACCGATCCGCTGTTTCCCTCGCTGCAGGCGCTTGCCGGTACGGAGAAGGTTCGCGGCATCGAGTTCGGCGCGCAGGGGCGCATCACCGAGCACTGGGAAGTCATTGCCGGCTACACTTTCCTCGATCCGACGGCGGTCGGGCTGGTGGCCGCCGGGGTCAGAGGTCCCATCCCCAACACGTCCAAACACCAGGGCAACATCTGGACGACCTACGATTTCGACAACAGCCTGAAGTTCGGCGCCGGCCTCAACTTCATCGGGACCCGTTTTGCGGGCACAGATACCCTGGTCGACCCGGGGCATATCATCACGGCGAAAGCGCCAGGTTATGTGACGTTCGACGCGATGGCCGGGTACTCGCTGACCGATTCGCTTTCATTGCAGCTCAACGTCTACAATGTGTTCGACCAGCGTTATCTCTCGGACTCCTACTTCACCCGGCCGAACGAGAACCACACCATTCCAGGCGCAGGACGCACTGCCATGCTGACCGCGAACGTATCGCTCTGATGCTGTTGCGCATTCCACAGGTGCTGACGCCGGACGAGCTTGCCACCGTGCGGGCGCGCCTCGCGTTTGAGAAGTGGGGCGACGGCCGCGCCACGGCCGGCCATCAATCGGTGAAGGCGAAAGAGAACCTGCAGCTTCCCGAAGACAGTCCGGTCGCGCGTGACCTGAATGAACTGATCGTGCGCGCGCTGGAGCGCAGCCCGCTGTTCATCTCCGCCGCCCTGCCGCGCCACGTCTATCCGCCGCTGTTCAACAGATACGAACCCGGCATGCGGTTCGACACCCATATCGACAACGCGATCCGGCAGGTGCCGGGCACGCCGGCGCGGGTGCGCACCGATCTGTCGGCGACGTTGTTCCTCAGTGCGCCGGAGGATTACGACGGTGGCGAGCTTCTGGTCGAAGACACCTTCGGCGCCCACAGCGCGAAATTCCCCGCGGGCGATCTGGTGCTCTATCCCGCGACGAGCCTGCATCGGGTGTCGCCGGTGACGCGCGGGAGCCGGGTCGCGGCGTTCTTCTGGATCCAGAGCATGGTGAAGGACGATGCCGAGCGCACGATGCTGTTCAGCCTCGATCGTTCGGTGGTCGAGCTCTCGCGAGCCACGCCGGAGCATCCCGCGCTCGTGCGGTTGACGGGGCTTTACCACAACCTCGTGCGCAAATGGGGCGAGGTGTGAACGCGCTCGCCTCCGCCGACGCATGGCGCGTCGCGGCACTCACCATGATGAACGCGCAGGAACTGGAAGCAGCGCTCAGCGGCGCCGATGCGGCGGTGTGGGTGAAGGCGGCGGCCGGCGCCGGCATTGCCGCTGCCCAGGTGCGGCTGGGCCGCATGCTGCTGGAAGGCGATGGCGTCGCAAAAGGCGCATGCGCGGCGTTCGACTGGTTTGCGGCGGCCGCCGAAGCGGGCGATGCCGACGGCCAGAACATGCTAGGCCGTTGTTACGAGAACGGCTGGGGCGTTGCGAGCGACATGGCACGTGCGGCGCATTGGTTTGCCGAAGCCGCAGAGGCCGGGCACGGTTGGGCGCAATACAATCTCGGCCATCTGCTGCTGGATGGCACCGGCGTCGCACAGGATCGCCGCGCGGCCTTTGCTTCTTATAAGCGCGCTGCGTTGCAAGGGCATGAGCGTGCGATGAACCTCGTGGCGCGCTGCTACGAGGAAGGCTGGGGCGTGACGCGCGATGCAGACGCCGCGCGCGACTGGTTCCGCAAATCCGCGGAGGGCGGCTATTTCCGCGGCGCCTTCAACTACGCCACCCTGCTTGCCGCCGAGGGCGAAATCGAGAACGCACGGCAATGGTTCGAACGTGCCCTCGCCGGCGCAACACCCGCCACGCGCGCGAACATGCGCGAAATGCTGGCGAAACGGCCGGAAGTAGAACTGCGAGAGTTGTGCTCCCTCTCCCCCAATGGGGGCGAGGGTGACTAAGATGGCCCCATGCGCGAACGTCCCACCGTGCGAGTTCTCCTGCTTGGACCGGACAAGCGGATTTTGCTGATCCGCTTTCACGATCTCAGGCTGAACGGCGCCAAGGTGTTCTGGGCCACGGTCGGGGGCGGGCTCGATCCGGGCGAAAGCGTTGCGGAAGGCGCCTTGCGCGAGATCGCGGAAGAAACCGGTCTCACCGATGTCACGCTCGGCCCGACCGTGTGGAAGGACGATGTGGTGATCGTCGCAATGGATGGCGAGCCCTACTTCTTCCGCGAGACTTACATCGTCGCGTTCGCCAAGACGACGGCGCTTACCTTCGAAGGCTGGACCGACGTCGAACGCGAGGTCATCAAGGACATGCGCTGGTTCACGGTGGCCT
>DASXDS010000031.1:0-306939 GCA_036490455.1 Rhizomicrobium sp. | reverse complement strand
GGTACCGCTGTCATTGTTTCGGATATCTTCCCCCAAGTTCAGGGAATCTCCACGAATGGCCGCGGTCACACCAGCGATGGTTCCGCTGTTGTGAATGCTGCTCTCCGCCTGAGAAACGCCTATGCCTGTAAGAGCCTGAATGATGCCGGTGTTGTTAAGCGTACCGGTGCCGAGTTCAATTCCATCGCTGCCGCTTATGCGGCCGCTGTTTGTGACAGCGCCACCGCCACTGCCCATATCGACAGCCGTAGCCGTAGCCTGAATCGTTCCGCTGTTATCGAGGAAATCTCCTTGCCCTGGCTGCAGACCGGAACTGATTATGATCCCGGCCCCGGCGATGATATGCCCGCTATTGGTAATGCTGTTGCTGGCTTGGCCGTTTCCCTTTTCAATGATGATGATGCCGTCTCCGTCACCACTGACGCTCAAAACACCGCTGTTCTGCACGAGATTGTTGGCACCTGGGAGGAATATTGCATCGCCATCCGTCGCTGTTATTGATCCGTTGTTGACAATGTCGTTGGCGCCGGTTGCGTTGGGATCGACGACGACGCCGCTCATGCCCATGATTTGGCCATTGTTCGACACGGTGTTCGTGTCGCCAAACAGTTTGATGCCTTGATAACCGCTGCCAAGGCCAACTATGCTGCCGCTCAAGCCAACGGTAATCCTGCTCCCACCGCCGTTGTCGATGAATATCCCGTCACCGCTTCCAACGACCATGCCTTCGATAGTGACTTGAATGTTTGAGCCACTCGTGTTGGTGGATTCGATTCCGCTGAAAACACCGGAAGACCCGTCACTCAAGCCTTCAACTTTTACGCCGAAATCGACATAGATCGTATCGCCACTTCCGAGCACTTCGCCGGCGCTGTTCGCATGGATGACGTTCTTTGTGACATAGATATTCTGCGCCAACGTAGGTCTCCTCTAAACCTGTGCGAATGGAAATCTAGGGGAATACGCCCCGAAAACCCAGCATATACTTGGTTCAACTAAGGCCGCCAACGACTTTTGGCGGCGCCGGACCAGCGGTCGATCTGGGGACGGGTCAAAACAACAATTTGACCGTCGATCACAATTTTGTCGGAACAATCACAAATTTTGGTGGCCACAACGGAGGTACTGATACGATCACTTTCGCTGACCCGAACGACGCAGGAAAAGTCGCTCCTTCGATTCAATATGAACCGAATGAGGCAGGAACCGGCGGTGAGTTGATTGTTCAATACGGAGCCGACCCGGCGTACGTGCTCAGTCTCATTGGCAGCTATTCGCAGAATGACTTCGCGGTCGATCCGCATAACTCATTGCAAATTGACTGTTCCGCCGAGCAGATGTTGTCGCCGCAGGTCCCGGCGCATGTGGTGGACGCGCTGGTCTGATCAGCGAAAAAGAAAAGGCTGAGGTCTCCCCCCGGCCCTTTTGCATCGTGTGTAAGATGCTGCGCTATTAGTCGTCCGCGTAGAACAGTTCCTTGATCTCCACGACATCGCGTTCGAGCCGGTCGATCGCGAGACGGACTTCGGCGAAGCGTTCCCAAAATTCCGTCCGGCGTGCGCTGGTTTCGAGGATGGCGGTAGTTGTCTCGCCCATGTTCACCAACAGGGCTTGCGTGATCGCGGTCCAGCGCACCGCGTCGCAGACATGGGTTTCAAGATCGAGCTTCGCCATCAGATTGCTCCACCGTGCGGAGCGCCTGATCCTCGTCGGATAGATCGTCGTCGGCACCGTGCTCCGCTTCGTCGCCGGCATCGCGTTCGCGATCGCCACCGCTGTTAGTTTGGTCGACGCGGCCATCTACTACCCACAATTCTACCCACAAACCGCAACCGGATTTAGCCGGAACGTGTCGGACGTGTCTAGACGGTGCGGGCTAGACAATTGAGGAAATATGGGACTTTCTGGACGGTGCTGGACGGTGCAGGATGGACGGAAGCGGACACCCCATCCGCCATCTTTGCGCAACAGGTCCGGTGTATGCGTTTTCCGAACGCCGCGTTCTCTCAACTCATGGTGCTTGCAGGACGCACTGTGCCGGATTTTGTCGCGATCGACCAACAGCCACATGCATTGAAGACGCGATTTGCGGTGGAAGAAGCGGCGGCTGCGGGCATAGCCGCGAATGCGACGCTGGCCGCCGATCTCTGGACGCTGCGCACCGGCGAGCGGCAGACCGTGCAGATCGGGACGCGCGAAGCCGCCGCCGCACTTGCCGGGTTTCAGTATCAACAGTTCGATGACGCGACCCGTGCACCGCCGCGTGCGGGTCAAGCGCAACTCGCGCGTACCAATGCAAACGGGTTCAAGCACACGAAGGACGGACCCTATTTCTATCTCCATCCGAGCTTCCCGAAGAGCACGAAGAAGCTTCTCGAAGTGCTTGGCTGTGAAGACACCGAAGAAGCAGTGAATGCGACGTGCCTTCGCTGGAACGCGGCGGAGCTGGAAGATGCCGTCGCAGCGGCCGGCGCCTGCGGGGCGATGGCGCGCACGCCGGACGAATGGGATGCCTCCGAGCAGGGCCGCATCCTCGCCGCGCGGCCGCTGGTCGAAGTCATAAAAATCGGCGACAGCGCACCGGAGCCTTTCGCGAAAGACGGCGACGCACCGCTTGCCGGCATCCGCGTGCTCGATCTCACCCGCGTCCTTGCCGGTCCTACCTGCGGGCGCACGCTGGCGCAGTTCGGGGCGGAAACGATGGTGATCTCGTCGCCCAATTTGCCCTCGGTGCCGTTCTTCGTGACCGATACCGGGCACGGCAAGCTCGCGGCGTTCGCCGATCTTGCAACCGAAGACGGTCGCGCGGCGCTGCGCACCCTCGTGCGGCAAGGCGATGTGTTCAGCCAGGGCTACCGGCAAGGCGCGCTGGAGCGTCTCGGTTTCGGACCGCTCGAATTGGCGCAACTGCGGCCCGGCATTATCACCACCGCGATCAACTGTTACGGCCATGAAGGTCTATGGCGGGCGCGACCGGGCTGGGAGCAGCTGGCACAGACCGTCACGGGTATGGCGACGGTGCATGGCGGCGACGGGCCGCCGCAACTGCAACCCGGCGCGGTGAACGACTATACGACAGGTTTCCTCGCCGCGTTCGGCACAATGCTCGCGTTGCAGCGCCGCGCACTTTATGGCGGCAGTTACCTCGTGCGCGTATCGCTGGTGCAGACGGCAACGTGGATCCGTGCGCTTGGAATCGCGGAGGACGAACCGCTGTCTAATGTCACACCGCTAAGCAGCGACGAGATCGCTTCGTTCAGCATCGCGAGTGAAACCGGGTTCGGCCGCATGACCCATCTGCGTCCGCCTGGCCGGATGAGCCGCACGCCGCCCCGCTGGACCCGCGGCGTGGTCCCGCTCGGAACACATCCGCCAATCTGGCCGCAACAAAACTAGCGTCGACCGACCCGGCTTGGTCCGGCGCCCGATGCATCGGCCACCACCGGGGGCTTCTGCGGCGGCGTCTCGTATTGCCTGTATTCCGGAATCTGATCCACGCGCACGAAGCGATAGCCCTCTTCAACCAGCGCCGGAACAACTGCGTTCACGAGATCGGCTGCCTGGCTGAAGATGCAGTGCATGAGAACGACCCCGCCGTTCTTGCGGCGGATTTCACGCAAGTATCCCTTGGCGCATTTCTGCGCATCCCAGCCGCGGTGCCAGCAATCCCAGTCGGAGGCCGAGAGGATATAGCCGTCACGGTTCTTGGCGATCTCTCCACCGATATCCCAGTAGACAGGTCCGACATAATTGCGCAGCACCGGGTCGGTGTTGAGGATGTCCGCGTGCTCGGCGCGCCATTTGCCGTAGGGGGCCCGGAAGTAGAATTTGTCTTCGGGCTTCATCAGCGGTGCGATCTGATCGTGCACCGAACGGACTTGCTCCAGCAGGAACTCCGGTTCGGCGTCGAATTTGCGACCCAGGAAGGGATGCGTCGCACTGTGGTTGCCGAGCTGGTACCCGTTGGCCGCGATCTGCGCCAGCACGTCGGGATGCGCCGCCGCCATCTTGCCCACGATGAAGAACGTGGCCGGTACGTTCAGCGCCTTCAACGCCGCCATCACAGCGGGCGTGTCCCTGTTGGGTCCGTCGTCGAAGGTCAGCGCGACCGTGTGGGTGCCGCGCAGGCCCGAATGGGTGATGTTCTTCGGCTGAAACAGCGCCAGCTGCACCAGATTGCCGGCTGCCAGAGCCGGTGTGCACCAGAGCACAATTGCAGAGAGAACCCCCGACAGCACGCTACGCATGGCACACATCCCAGCAGCCCGAGTGGTCAGCCTAGACGGTTCGTCGCCGTGCGCCAACATCTCCGGCGAGTTCCCGAAGATTTAAACAGCCTGGTGTTTGCACGACGCGGTCAGAGGCTTGCGGATTGTGCACCGCCGGTCGTCAGCGGCTGATCCGCGATCGGAAGCTTGCGGATGCGCATGCCGGTCGCGGCGAAGATCGCATTGGTGACGGCCGGCGCCACGGGTGGCACGCCCGGCTCGCCGGCGCCGCCCAGTGGGCCGTCGCTTTCCTTGATGTGGATCTCGATCTTCGGAGTCTCCGCGAGGCGCACGACCTCGAAGTCCGGAAAATTCGACTGCATCACCGCGCCGTTGTCGATGGTGATCGCTTCGTGCAGCGCCGCGCTGAGGCCGAAGATGATCGCGCCTTCCATCTGTGCCTTCAGCCCGTCGGGGTTCACCGCCATGCCGCAATCGACGGCGGAGACGATGCGGTCCACCTTCACCGCGCCGTTCGTGACGGTGACCTCCGCCACATGGGCGACGATGGTCTGGAAGCTTTCGAACAGCGCGATTCCGCGTCCGCGCCCCGGCGCCAATGGCGTGCCCCAACCCGCCTTTTGCGCCGCGAGGTTCAGGACCGCGCGATGACGCGGCGCATGGGCCAGCATCGCCTGGCGATAGGCAAAGGGATCCTTGCCGGCCGCGTGCGCCAGTTCGTCGGCAAAGGATTCGATGAAGAAGCCGTGCCACGACGCTTCGACGCTGCGCCATGGACCGGTCGGCACATGGGTTGCGACTTTGCCCGCACGGATCGCCTGGTTGGCGATCCCGTAGACGATATGCGCTTCCGGGTTAGCCGAATCGTCGGTGGTGTAGTCGTTGGTCCATGCGACCGGCAGGCCTTTGCTGTCGAGCGCCGCCTTGAAATGGCTGGTGACGTTGGGACGGTAGTAGTCGTGCTGCATGTCCTGTTCGCGGGTGTAGATCAGTTTCACCGGCGTGCCGTCCATTGCCATCGCCGTCTTCACGGCGTGCTCGAGGAAGTTGAAGAACCCGGGCAGACGGCGTCCGAACGCGCCGCCCATCGGCAAAAGGTGATAGGTCACCTTGTCCATCGAAAGTCCGGCGGTCTTGGCGCAGAAGGCGCGCGCACCTAGCCCATCCTGCGTGCCCGACCAAACTTCGAGCCGGCCATCCTTATACAGCGCCGTGGCGTTCATCGGCTCCATCGGCGCGTGCGAAAGATACGGCACCTGATAGGTCGCTTCGACGAGCCTGCCCTGCGCCAATGCATCGGCACCTGTGCCGTTTTTGACATCGCTGCTGAGATCGCCGCTCTTCAGCATCGCATCGTGCCGCGCGGCGATCTGGGCCGAGGTCACCTTGCCGTTCGCGCCGTTGTCCCACACTGGGGTGAGTGCATCGGCGGCATCGCGGGCTCGCCAGAAGCGGTCCGCCACCACGACCACGGCATCGTCGAGCTTCACGATCTTGAGCACGCCGCGGCGCTTCATCGCTGCGCCGACTTCCACCATCTTCAGCTTGCCACCGAACACCGGGGAGATCTTGATCGCGGCGTAGACCATGCCGGGCACTTTGGTATCGAGGCCGTAATGCGTCGCGCCGTTCACCTTCTTCGGGATATCGACGCGCGGGATCGATTTGCCGACAAGCGTATACTGGCTTCGCGGTTTCAGCGGCGGACTGGACGACGGGCTGATCGCCGCTGCGTCGGCGACGAGCGCGCCATAACCCAGGCTTCGGCCGGAAGTCGCGTGCAGCACACGATTGCTTTTTGTCGTGCATTCGGCGGGCGAGACATCCCAACGCGCGGCTGCCGCCTTGATCAGCATCTCGCGCGCCGCAGCGCCCGCGATCCGCATGCCATAGACGCCTGTGGCGCGAACGGCCGACGAGCCGCCCGTGATCTGCAGATCCATAAAGCCGGCGATCGAGCGGAAGGTGTTGGCGACAGTACCGCGCAGGAACACCGGAATCTGGTCCGGGCCGAAATTCTGGCCGCTCAGGATGAAACCTTCGGCCAGTGCGCCGTTCGCGAAAATCTTGCTGGGCGGGGCCGCCTCGACCTTCACCTTGCTCCAGTCGGCGTCGAGTTCTTCGGCCGCCATCTGCGGCAGCGCGGTGTAGATGCCGGTGCCCATGTCGCAGTGAGGAACGACGATGGTGACCGTGTCGTCCGCAGCGATCTTGATCCAGTTGTTGACGAAGCGCTCGCCGGGTCTGGCCGCCAGCGCATCGGCTTTCGCAAGGCGATGATCGGGCCACAGCGCATAGCCGACGACGAGCGCGCCGGCCGCGCCGGCACCGCCCAGCAGAACCATCCGGCGGGTAGAGGCCATCGCTTATGCCTCCGACAGCGCGCGGACCGCGGCACGGATGCGCGGATAGGTGCCGCAGCGGCAGATGTTGGTGATCGCCTGAGAAAGGTCGTCTTCCGTGGGGTGCGGGTTCTTCGCCAGCAATGCGCTGACCGCCATGATCATGCCGGATTGGCAATAGCCGCATTGCGGCACCTGATGGTCGATCCAGGCTTGCTGGACCGGTGTCAGCCCGTTGGCGCCGAGCGCCTCGATGGTCGTGATCTCATGCCCCTGAACCGAAGACACCGGCGTGATGCAACTGCGCTGGGCCACGCCGTCGACGTGCACCGTGCAGGCGCCGCATTGCGCGATGCCGCAACCGAACTTGGTGCCGGTGAGGCCGATCTCGTCGCGGATGACCCACAAGAGCGGCGCGTCGTCTTCCACGTCGAGATCGTGTTCGACGCCGTTGACCTTCAGCCTGACCGTCATGGAGCCCTTCGCCCTCGCCGCATCGGTGCGGATGTTATCCTTTTCCATCTCCTTTCTTCATGTAGACTCGCAGGAAAGCGACATAAACAATTGGTAATGTGAATATTCCGCGAGGGGAAATGCCATGATCAAGCTTACCTTCTGTCTCAAACGCCTGCCGCATCTGACGCGTGAGCAATTCCAGAAATACTGGTTCGAGAACCACGCGCCGCTGGTCGCCAAGCACCGGGAAGTGCTGCGCATTCGCCGCTACGTCCAGATGCACTCCGGCACCGATGCAATGAACGCGGGCATCGGCGCGAGCCGGAATGCGCCCGAGATGTTCGACGGCGTCGCCGAGTTGTGGTGGGACAGCTGGGACGTGCTGGCCGAGGCGCCGACGCCGGAACGCGCCGCCGCCGGTCAGGCGTTGCTGGAAGACGAGCGCAAGTTCATCGACCTGCCCCGCTCGCCGCTGTTCTTCGGCGAGGAAAAGACGATTTTCGGCTGACGCTAGATGTCCGCATAGCAGCGGACTTCGTCCTCGGCGCCTGGCGTAGTGAGCGCACCGTAGCGCGCCGGGCCGACGTTCTTGGCATAGCGCGCCAACACGCCGGTGCGGAACGACGGAGGTTTCGGCTTCCACCCCTTCCTGCGCTCGGCCAGTTCGGCATCCGTCAACTCGACGTCCATTGTGCCCTTGTCGGCGTCGATCACGATGATGTCGCCGTCTTTCAGCAGGCCGATCGGGCCACCGTCCATCGCTTCCGGCCCGACATGGCCGACGCACAGACCGCGCGTCGCGCCGGAGAAGCGGCCGTCCGTGATCAGCGCGATGTTCTCCACGCCCTGCCCGTATATCGCCGCCGTGGTCGACAGCATCTCGCGCATGCCGGGGCCGCCCTTGGGACCTTCGTAGCGGATGACGAATACATCGCCTTCCTTGTAGGCGCGTGCCTGCACCGCGGCGAACGCATCTTCCTCGCAGTCGAACACCCGCGCCGGACCGCGGTGATGCACGTGCTTGAGACCGGCGACCTTCACGATCGCACCGTCTGGCGCAAGATTGCCTTTGAGGCCGACGACGCCGCCGGTGGGCGCCAGCGCGTTCTTCACCTCGACCATCACGTCCTGTTTTGGATTGAACGTCACGTCCTTGAGGTTCTCGGCGATCGTCTTGCCGGTGACGGTCATGCAGTCGCCGTGCAAAAGGCCGGCATCGAGCATAACGCGCATCAGCATCGGCACGCCACCCGCTTCCCACATGTCCTTCGCGACGTATTTCCCGCCGGGCTTGAGCGAGGCGAGATAGGGCGTCGAACGGAAAACCTCCGCCACGTCGAACAGATCGAACTTGATCCCGGCTTCGTTCGCCATCGCCGGCAGATGCAGCGCGGCGTTGGTCGAACCGCCAGTGGCCGCAACGATCCGCGCCGCGTTCTCGAACGCGTTCTTCGTCGCGATATCGCGCGGCCGGATGTTCTTCGCGAGCAGATGTATCACCGCTTCGCCGGCCTTCAGCGCGAAATCGTCACGCGAAAGGATTTCGGCGGGCGGGCCGGAGGAATATGGCAGCGCCAATCCGATCGCTTCCGCAACGCAGGCCATCGTGTTTGCGGTGAACTGACCGCCGCACGCGCCGGCGCCCGGACACGCGACGCATTCCAGTTCGTGCAGATCGGCGTCGCTGAACTTGCCGGCCGAGTGCATGCCGACGCCTTCGAACAGATCGACCACGGTCACGTCACGCCCCCGGAATCGTCCCGGCATGATCGAGCCGCCGTAAAGGAATACGCTCGGCACGTTGAGGCGCAGCATCGACATCATCATGCCGGGCAGGCTCTTGTCGCAGCCGGCGATACCGACAAGCGCGTCGTAGCAATGGCCGCGCATTGTCAGTTCGACGGAATCCGCGATCACCTCGCGGCTGACGAGCGACGACTTCATGCCCTCATGCCCCATCGCAATGCCGTCGGTGACGGTGATGGTGCAGAACTCGCGCGGCGTACCGCCGGATTCTTTCACGCCTTTCTTGGTCGACTGCGCCTGACGCATTAGTGCGATGTTGCAGGGCGCGGCCTCGTTCCAGCAGGTGGCGACGCCGACGAACGGACGGTGGATTTCCTCCTCCGTCAGGCCCATGGCGTAATAGTAGGAGCGATGCGGCGCGCGCTCCGGCCCTTCGGTGACGTGGCGGGACGGCAGCTTCGATTTGTCGAATGTCGGCATAGCGGGTCTCGGTTTTTCCGGGAACTTTATTCGCGCGTTGATGCGGGCGGCGCAATAGAATTGTTATTGCGCTGGGTTGCTCCGGGCCTGCGAAAACAAAAACGCCGCGCGGATGAGGCGCGGCGTTCTCGTGAAAACCTTAGCTGCAATCAGCTGTAATAGCGATAGTGATCGCGCTGCCAGCGGCGGTAACGGTAGTAACGGCCTTCGTGATAGTAGCCGCGGCCGTGATAGCAGTCGCCTTCGCGCGCAATTGCGTTGCCGGCGAGACCGCCGAGCACTGCGCCGCCAATGACGCCGACCGGGCTGTGCGTCACGACACCGCCGACGACGCCGCCGGTCACGCCGCCGACCACGGTTCCGGCAACATGGTTGTGGCCGCTGCACGCATCGGCGTTGGCCGACACCGCGGTACCGAGAATAAGGGCGGCCACCGAAGCCGCGCCGGCAATCCTGTTCAACATGACAATCTCCGTCTCAAACCCTTACCGGGTGACTGCGGAGAAAATGCTGAACTGCCTGAAATGTTCCCGCGGCCACAGCAAAGGTAAGTGACCGCTGTCATGACGATTCGCAGCGTTCACCTTATTCGGCGGCGACGGTCTCGAGCGCCGGATAGTCGGTGTAGCCTGCCGGTCCCGGTGTGTAGAACGTCTTCATATTCCATTCGTTGAGGGGCGCCTTCGCCGCGAAGCGTTCCACCAGATCGGGATTGGCGATGTAGAGCTTGCCGAAGGCGACCGCGTCGGCCGCACCGGACGCCAGCGCCGCTTCGGCACTCTCGAACGTAAAGCCTTCGTTGGCGACGAACGGACCGCCGAACGCCTCGCGCAGCTGAGGGCCGATGCTGTCGGCCGCCTGATGCTCGCGCGCGCAGATGAAGGCGAGATTGCGCTTGCCGAGTTCGCGCGCGACGTAAAGGAATGTGCCCCGAAGATCGCTGTCGCCCATGGTGTGGGCGTCGCCACGCGGCGCGAGATGCATGGCGACGCGATCGGCGCCCCACACCTCGCAGCACGCATCCGCCACTTCGAGCATCAGGCGCGCGCGCTTCTCGCGGCTGCCGCCATAGGCGTCAGTGCGCTGGTTCACGCTGTCCTGAAGGAACTGGTCGAGCAGATAGCCGTTCGCGCCGTGGATTTCGACGCCGTCGAAACCAGCGAGCTTCGCGTTCTCCGCACCCTTCTCGTAGGCGGCGACGATGCCGGGGATTTCATCTGTGTCGAGGGCCCGCGGTGTGCCGAACTCTTTCGGCGGACGCAGCAAGCTCACATTGCCCTTGGGCGCGATCGCGCTGGCGGAGACAGGCTGGCGTCCATCGAGGAAAACAGGATCGGAGATGCGGCCTACATGCCAGAGCTGCAGGAAGATGCACCCGCCTTTGCCGTGTACCGCATCGACGATGGGCTTCCAGCCCTCGGTCTGTTCGTCGGACCAGATGCCCGGCGTATTGGGATAGCCCACACCCATCGCTTCGACGGACGTCGCCTCGGTCATGATGAGACCGGCGCTCGCGCGTTGGCTGTAATAGTCGATGGCGAGAGGCGCCGGCACGCGGCTACCCTCAAGCGCGCGGGTGCGCGTCAACGGTGCCATCATGATGCGATTGGGCAACGTAAGAGCGCCCACGGTGATGGGATCGAACAGGCTCGGCATGGGAAATCCTTTTTGGCGAATAGCGGAGCGCCAAATCTAATGATAGCACGGCAGTTCGCAACCGCGCGGCGTATGCGGATTTTCAGGCGGGTTCGGATTCCTCGAGCGCTTCGAGCATGAGGCGGGTCCCACACTCGATGTCGCCTCTGAAAAACCAGACGATCGCCTGGGCCGCCTTCAGGCTATCGCACTGCGCAAGTACGCGTTTGTTTGTCCGATCGATCACCTCCCAGCGGCCTTGGTCGCCGCGGCGGGTCGTGAAACGATCGAACAGATCGCCGGCCATGAGAGAGGCTCCTCCAACCGCGCCAAGGTTAGGCTCCCTGCATGCAGAGGCAAGATACACTCAGGCCAACCGCGCTACCGCTTCTTTCAGCCGCGCAGCGGTTGCCGCGTATTCGGCGCGTTTTTCGCGCTGTTCGGTCAGCACCTCTTCGGGCGCGCGGGAGACGAACTGTTCGTTCGACAGTTTGGCGTCGATCCGGCCGATTTCCTCGCTGGCCTTCTTCAGGTCCTTCTCCAGCCGCGCGCGTTCCTTCGCGAAGTCGATGACGTCGCCGAGCGGCAGCCCGACCGTCGCCTCGCCGAGGACAAATTGTGCAGAGCCTTTCGGCAGGATGTCGCTCGGTTCGGCAGTGGATAGACGTGCCAGCTGCAGGATCACGCTCTTGCCACGCGCCAACAATTCTTGTGACGCGGCATTCGCGTCTTTCAGCACGAGATCGATTTTCGCCGACGGCGGCACGTTCATCTCGGCCCGGATCGAGCGCACGCCGGAGACAAGATCGATCACCCATTGCGTATCGCGCCGGGCGTCTTCGAATTTCGGCAGTTGGTCGAGCTTCGGCCATTCCGCCTCGATCAGCAGCGTTTCGCGCGGCGTGTTGCCTTCTGCGGTGCGCGCCCACAATTCCTCCGTGATGAACGGCATGAACGGGTGCAACAACTTCAGCAGCGTGTCGCGCGTCCATGCGGCGGTGGCGCGGGTCTCTGCTTTCTCTGCTTCGTCGTCCCCCTGGAAGATCGGCTTGGCGATCTCGAGATACCAGTCGCAGAACACGTCGTAGACGAAGTGATAGGCTGCGCCAGCCGCTTCATTGAAGCGCAAGGCTTCGATCGCCGCCGTCACATCGGCCGCGGCGCGCGCGGTTTCGGCGACGATCCAGCGATTGGCGGTGAGCCTCACCGCCGAGGGATCGAAGCCGGCGCGGGTGATGCACTCGTTCATCTCGCAGAACCGTGCTGCATTCCACAGCTTGGTCGCAAAGTTGCGGTTGGGCTCGACGCGGCTCGGGCCGATGCGCATGTCGCGGCTCTGGCCGGCAGCAAGAGACAAGGTGAAGCGCAGCGCATCGGTGCCGAACTGGTCGATCAGTTCGAGCGGATCGACGACGTTGCCCTTCGTCTTCGACATCTTCGTGCCCTTCTCGTCGAGGACGCGGTTGTGAATGAGCACCGTCTTGAACGGCACCTCGTCCATGAACCACAGCCCCATCATCATCATACGCGCGACCCAGAAGAAGATGATGTCGAAGCCGGTCACGAGGACGGATGTCGGGTAGTAGCGCTTCAACTCGTGCGTCTCATCCGGCCAGCCCAGCGTCGAAAACGGCCACAACGCGGAGGAGAACCAGGTGTCGAGCACGTCGGTGTCGCGGGTGAGCAGTTTGCCGCCGGATTGTGCGACAGCCTCTTCTTCGGTTTCGGCGCAGAACATGGCGCCGTCTGCGTCGTACCACACAGGAATCTGATGGCCCCACCACAGCTGGCGCGAAATGCACCAGGGATGGATGTTGCGCATCCAGTTGTAATAGACGCCTGTCCAGTTCTCCGGCACGAATTTCGTGCGGCCGCTCTCGACCGCGACGATCGCCTTGTCGGCGAGCGGCTGGACGTTCAGATACCACTGCTCCGTCATGTACGGTTCGAGCACGACCGTCTTGGTCTTTTCGTCGTGCGGCACGGCGTGGACGATCGGCTCGACCTTGTCGATCAGATCGACCGCTTCAAGGTCGGCGACAACTTGCTTGCGCGCATCTTCGCGATCCATGCCGCGATACAGTTCAGGCACATTGTCGTTCAGCGTGCCGTCCTTGTTGAGGATGTTGATCAGCGGCAGGTTGTGGCGTTTGCCGACCTCGAAGTCGTTGAAGTCGTGCCCCGGCGTGATCTTCACCGCGCCCGTGCCCTTCTCCGGATCGGAGTGCTCGTCGGCGACGATCGGGATCGGCCGGTTAGAGAGCGGCAGGATCACGTTCTTGCCGACCAGATCCTTGTAGCGCGGATCGTCCGGATGCACCGCAACCGCGGTGTCGCCGAACATGGTCTCCGGCCGCGTGGTGGCGACCATGACGAACTGGCCCATCTGTCCTTCGACCGGGTATTTGAGATACCAGAGGTGGCCCTTGATCTCGATGCTCTCGACTTCGAGATCGCTCACCGCGGTCTGCAGCCGCGGGTCCCAGTTCACAAGGCGCTTGTCCTTGTAGATGAGGCCCTGGTTGTAGAGTTCGACGAACACCTTCAGCACTGCGCGGCTAAGACCCTCGTCCATCGTGAAACGATCGCGCGACCAGTCGGCGCTGGCGCCGAGGCGGCGCTGCTGCTGTCCGATCGCGCCGCCGCTTTCGTCCTTCCACTTCCACACCGCTTCGAGGAATTTCTCGCGGCCCATCGCGATGCGGCTCTGCTGGCGTTCGGCCAGTTGGCGTTCGACGATCATCTGCGTCGCAATGCCGGCATGATCGGTGCCCGGCTGCCACAGCACATCCTTACCGCGCATGCGCTCGAAGCGCGCCAGGATGTCCTGCAGCGTGTTGTTGAGCGCGTGGCCGATATGCAGCCGCCCGGTGATGTTGGGCGGCGGGATGACGATGGAGAACGGTTCGGCGTCCGGATGGCGATTGGCTTTGAACGCGCCGCTGTCCAGCCATTGCCGGTAGATGCGGTCTTCCACGTCTTGCGGATTGAAGGTCTTGTCGAGCATGTATTCCTCTTGGTCCGGTTCTTGGGGAAACGGCCCGGAAGCGTCAAGAGGAAGCTCGCCGGGACCGTTTGCCGATCCCGGTTAGTGTTGAAAACTAAACGGAAATCAGCGGCCGCGCGCCTTTACGACGCGTTCTACCTCGTTCCGTACCGCGCCTTCGAGCAGCGCGGGGAAATGCTCGTCCATCCATTCGCGGATGAGCGGCTTCACGGCGTTCAGCAGTTCGCCCTTGTTGGCGTCCATCCACTGATGGAGGACCGGATCGAACGCTTCGGAGATCGCGCGTTCGAACACCGCCTCGACCGAAGATCCGGCCTTGGCCGTGAAGGCAGGAGCAGCCGGTGCAGGCGCCGCAGCCGGCTTCTCTTCGACTGCCGGCGGCTGGATGTTCGAGAATGTGTCGTGGATTGCGCCACGTGTCTTGTCGGAGAAGATATCGTCGTGATCGGACGATGCGGCCGCCGCCGGTTCGTCCACCGCCTGAAACACCACGTCGTCTTCCGGTTCCGGCGCCTTGGGCGCAGCCGCCTGGACGACCGGGGCCGGCTTCACCGGCTCGGGTTCGACGGGCTCTTCATGCGGCACTTCCTGGGTCAGTTCGAGCACCTCCGGCTCCTCGTGGGCCGGTTCGACGGCAGCGGCAGGCGCGGCCGCCGGCGACGGCTCGGGAGCCGTCTCGACAGGTGCAGCCGGAGCGGCCGGAGCGGCTTCAGGAGAGTCCTCGGAGATGATCTTGCGGATCGACGCGAGGATTTCCTCCATCGTCGGTTCGTGCTGCGGGTTCGAGGCCATTCGGAACTCCGGACAATTTCGGGATGCACTGGACCGTAAGACACTCGGTCAAATAAGGAAAGATGAGGTTAACACCTGCTGCCCGGCAGAGCCGTCAGTCTCCCAGACCAAACCACTTCGCGCTGTCTTCGTCGTAGTGAACCAGCGGATCGTAGAAGCGCACTTTCAGCCCGAGATCCCGGGCGGTGAGCTTCCCTTCCGAAGCGAGCAGCTGATAGGCGGTGACCACCGTGTTGCGCCGCGCGGTGACGAGCGCAACCTGCGAGTTGAGCAGTTCCTGCTCTGCATTCAGCACGTCGAGCACGGTGCGGCCGCCCACCTGTTGCTCGCGCTGCACGCCGACGAAGGCGATCTGGTCGGCGTTCAGCTGTACCTCGTCGGACGAGATGTTCGCGCTCGACGATTGGAAAGACGCCCAGGCGCCGCGCACCGCATCGCGGACCTGGCGATCCGTCGACGCTATGATGAGAACGGTCTGGTTGTGCAATTCCTTGGCCTGCCGCACCGTCGCGTCTTCAGCGCCGCCTTGGTAGATCGGGACGTTCAGCTGCCCCACGATCGCGGTCACCCTGTCGACCGAGCCTGTGCCGCCGACCGTGCCGAAGCCGGTGCCGAGCGCATCGCCGGAATACTGATACTGGCCCTGTACCGAGATCGACGGCGCGAGCGCGCCAAGCGCATCGTCGACCGCATAGTCGGCGGCTTTCTCATTGGCTTGTGCCTGGATCAGCGCTGGATTTGTCCGGACCGCAACATCGAGCGCCATGTCGGTCGTGTCGGGCAGTTTCGGCAGCGCCGGCTGCTCCTCCAGCGTTTCCGCCGGCCGTCCGATCGCGTTCTCGAAATCGGCCCGGCTGGTCTGGAGATTGCTTTCTGCCGTGGTCAGCGCGGATTGCGCGCCGGCGAGACGCGCTTCGGATTGCGCAACGTCTGTCTTGGTCAAGGAGCCCGCGGAAAACTCCGCCTTGGTCTCGTCGCGCTGCTTCTTCAGGACCGCGACGTTGCTCTTGTTGAGCGACACGATCGCCATGTCGCGCACGACGTTCATGTAGGCCGTCACGGCGCTCAGAAGCGTCGTCTGCTCCTGCGCGATCAGCTGGGCGCGGCCGACACCGACCAACGCCTTCGCACGCTTGATCTCCGCATAGGTGCGGCCGCCGCGGAAGATGTTTTCCGAGACGATCAACTGCCCCTGGACCGGATGGGCCGACAGCGCGCTGATCGTGCCGAACGGCGAGATCGTGACCGGCTCGAAGCCGACCCGTTCCGTACCATAGGTGCCGCCGGCATTGATCGTCGGCCGCCAGTTGGCGTGCGCTTGCGCCACCTGTTCGTCGACGGCGCGCAGACTGGCGCGCTGGGCGTCCAGGTTCGGGTTGGTCTCATAGGCGACGCCCAACGCATCGTTGAGCGTGAAAATATCGGCATAGGCCGGGGTCATGCACACGACCGCCGTCGCGGCAAGCACCGCGCCCCACACGCGTAAACGCATTCTCTCCACCCTCACAACAGCGCGAAGCCCGCGCGGCCCAGCCCCCCTGATGTAGGGCGTCAGAACACGAATCCAACCGCCTTGCGGAATCCGGCCAGCATCGGAACGCCGGCATCGAAGCTCGTCCGGTGGCCGACCGCACCGTTCTGCTTCACGAACAGCGTCGCTTTTCCCGCGGCATTCTGCTGAAGCACGGTGACCAGGCGCCCGCCCTCCGCGAGCTGGCCGAACAAAGCGTCGGGCACGGTTTCGATCGCGCCATTGATGAAAATGACGTCGAACGGCGCCAGGCCTTTCACGCCCTCGACCAACCCGCCCTGCACTACCGCGATGCGGGTTTCGCCGACGGTCGGCAGGATTTCGGAGGCCATGCGGACCAGATCCGCGTCCTGTTCCAGCGCCACGACCTCTTTGCCCAGACGGGCGAGAATCGCCGATGAATAGCCGGTGGCGCAGCCGATATCGAGGATTCGGTCGGTGATCTGGATCTCCGCAAGCTGCACCATTTTTCCAAAGGTGCGCGGGTCGAGAATATAGCGCTGCGGCGCCACCTCCGCCGGGACGTCGGCATAGGCAAAGGCGCGCTTTGCGGTCGGCACAAAGCGCTCGCGCGGGACCGCCAGCATCGCGGCATGGATGCGCGGGTCGGCGACATCGTTGGCGCGCACCTGGGCGTCGACCATGGTGCGGCGGAGAGCGTCGAAATCGTTCATGGAGAGGGACTCGCGAGGGCGGCGTGGATGTGTGCGGCTTATAGTGGCCACCTGAGGAGCGGGCAATTCCGCAAAGTATGAGCGGGCTTCCCAGGCGGATTGTCCAACGGCCGGGCGTTCTGATATAGCCCCGCACCCACTCAGTGAGGCCACGTGGCGGAGTGGTTACGCAACGGTCTGCAAAACCGTGTACTCCGGTTCAATTCCGGACGTGGCCTCCAGTCTTCGCTGCACAGCAGCGGAAACTGCCACGGCGAAGCCCGCCAGGGCGAAGCCGGGCTGGTACCCAGATCGCGCAGCTACGCCTTGGCAAGCCAGCCTTCGCTATTCATCTACTCCAGGCAGCAGCCTTGAAGTTGGCACTGTCACCAAGATGCCACATGCTCGAATTTGGAGCAGCGCATCGTTTATGCCGTACAGGTTTTAAGGTTTTGTTAACCTTATCGGTTCATGGTGTCAGTGTCTTCCCTTGAAGACACCCCACCATTACCCAACGCCTTGGGGCCGGGCTTATCACCCGGCCCTTTTTTCTTGTTCCACTGCCGCTCGAACCAGCGAGCGGCCCGCGCCGCCAGCGGCAGATCGGTGGCAAGCACCACAACCCCGAGCGGAAGCATCCACAGTCCGAGAATCGGGAGGAAGAACAACAGCCCGCCGAAGCACAGCGCGATGCCGAGGCCGATTCGAATAGGTCGCGAGCGTGGCAGTTTCAGACGAAACCGGCCAAAACCGGCGTACCGTTCGCGTTCGCCGGGGTCATCTTCGCGCATAGACCGGTTGATTGCAGGCTCGCGTCTGGATATAGGCACTGCCTCCGGTCGCGCCAGAGCTCGCGCGCCTGTGTGTTCCGCGGTAGCTCAGTGGTAGAGCAGCCGGCTGTTAACCGGCTGGTCGTAGGTTCGAATCCTACCCGCGGAGCCAATCAAACCAAGCTCCTGAAGAAACATGCGTGACGGTTCGGCATCCTGGGGCATTCCCGGACTGCGCGGCGGGTGCTTCCTCAATCCGCTTTCCAGAGCAGACCGCCCAGAATGATGGCTACACCGAACAACGCCGGTACATCGCCCATCAGATGGCCCATGTGATCCATCCCGCCGGTCATGCCGAAGGACTGTCGCGCCATAATCGCACCGTGCACCAGGCTCGAGACCACCGTGAACCAGATCAGACTGCGATTGGCGAGGGGATCGCGCGCGGCGAGGATCAGGAAGACACCAAGCACCGCATACACGCCGACAATCATCATGAAATAGTCGGACGCATAAGGCGCGCCCATATGCCATGCCCAACCCGATGGCCAGACGATGGACAGAGGGTAAATGAGCAAGAAGGCGATACCAAAAACGACGAGCGCGATCTTGAGAAGAGATAAAGCATTCATGTCTGCCCCCGATGGTGACCGCGCGCCCTTCACAGCGGCGGCGACCCGCGCGGATCAAATAACTTTTCGAAGTTCACGCCAAGCTGAGCGAACGGATTTCGATGGCCTTGGGACGTTGGTTGCGATCTTTTCATCAAACACGGTTGGGCCAATCGGCGCGAACGCACCTCGCGCCGGATGGCGAGGCAATTAGGCAATGGTGCAGGCTCCAACGGGATCGAGCTTTCCGGCGACGGGCGCTAGCATGGCTTTTCCGGCAATGACTCGCACGATCCTCCTCTGGGCCTTTTTCCTCGCAGTGGCCGCCTTCGCGCTCGATTGGCTGCAATATCAGTACCTTGTGCGAGTGTTCTCACCTCAAATCTACGTTGGGCTGATCGGCACCGCCTTCGCCGCTGGAGGCGTGTGGCTCGGATGGAAGCTCGCCGCGCGGCCCGCTTCCGGACCGTTTGCCTTCAACAGTGCAGCGAAAGCCTCGCTTGGCGTTACCGGTCAGGAAATGAAGGTCCTGGATCTTCTGGCGGCCGGACAGTCCAATAAGGAGATCGCCCGCACGTTGGGTCTGTCGCCCAACACGGTCAAAACCCACCTCGCCAACTTGTTCGCCAAGCTCGAAGTCGGCCGCCGCAGCCAGGCCGTCGCCAAGGCGCGAAGCCTGGGTCTTCTCCCCTGAAACGCCCGGCGAACGGGCGAGAAAGCACGATCTCACCCTTTTGGGCGATACCGGAAGCCACCCGGCTTGCGCATCGTGCGGGCGATTTCGAGTTCTGAAGGAACCACCCCATGATCCGCATCATCCTTGTCTATGGCCTTATCTCCGGCACCATCGTTATCGCCGGGATTCTTGCCACGTTTCTGTTGCCCCATCCCCACGCCAGCGTCTGGCTCGGCTACCTGATCATGCTGGTCGCGCTGTCGGCGATCCTCATGGGTGTGAAGCAGTACCGCGATACGGAACTGGGCGGCGTCATAAAATTCCGCTCTGCCCTCATACTTGGACTCGGCATCGCCATGGTGGCGTCGCTGGCCTATGTCGCGATCTGGGAAGCCTATCTTGCCGTCACCGGCTATCGCTTTATTGGCCAGTTCATAGAAGCGACCCTGGCAGCCAAGCGCGCTGCGGGCATCACCGGGGCCACATATCAGCAGGCGGTCGCTCAGATGGAAGCCTTTCGCCAGGAATACGCCAATCCGCTCTATCGGATGGGCACGACCTTCATGGAGATATTTCCCGTTGGCCTGCTGATCGCACTGGTGAGCGCCGCGTTGCTGCGCAATCCGGGTTTCCTGCCGGCCCGCGCGCGGGTGAACTGACTGGGCCCGGCGAACCGGGCCTGTCTGGCAGCGAACGTTACTTCTTGGACGCTGTCAGCGCTTTTACGAACGCCATCAGCTTCTTGCCGTTCGGCACGCCACGGCCGGTCGTCGAATCGTTGCCGGTTGTTGTCGTGAGCGACGTGTCCATGTTGAAGCTAATGACGCCATAACCGCCGCCAAAATCGGTGGAGATGGTCGTCAGCGCGCCCGGGATTGCTCCTGTCCCGAGCAAGTCGAAGCCGGTCGGTGATGCGTGTGTACCGTCTTTGATCGTCTTGCCGCTCGCCTGCGGCGTCGAGCGATCAGGCGGCAGGACGTCGACGATTGCGCCGCTGCTCACCATCTGCGGGATAAGCGCCGCAGCGAGTCCGAGACTGCTGCCAGGCGTGTATGTATGGGTAGCGTTGTTGAAACCCGCCAATTGATCGGCGAGCGCCCAAACGCCCGAGAACAGTGGAGCCGCCAGACTTGTGCCGCCTACGGGCTCAAATTCGCCGCCAGGGAATACGGTGATCCCGCCCGTGTAAGGATCGGCGAGCATGGCGACATCGGGCGTCTGCCGGAAGGAGCCTGACAGATCGGATTGGTAGGTTGGCTTGGGAAAGAGCGCACTCGCGCCGCCACCGCCGCCCCAGCGAAATCCGAAAGGCTCGGACGGCACGAGCGGATCTGTCGTCGTACCAAGCTCGGCCGTGTAATTGCCCCATCCCGTTTCTCTGAACGTGGTGCCGGACGGCACGCCAAAGGAGGTGCCGCCGACCGCTGTGACCCAGGGCGCATCGGCAGGCGTGCTGGCCGAGCCATTCGGCGAGCCCCACTCGTTGTCGCCGGAATCGCCGGTGGAAAACTGGATGGAAATGCCCTGCGCCGCCGCCTTCTTGGCGATGCTGTTGAACGTGATGGCGGTTTGCGAAGCCACTTCGAATTCGGGCGAGCCCCAGCTGTTCGAAACGACGTTGCCGAGCTGTGTTTTGTTCACATAATTCAGCGCGCCCTCAAAACTCGTAAACATGTTATCGGGCGTAATGAGAAGGATGATCTTCGCGCCCGGCGCGACGGCATGAGCCCATTCCACGTCCAGCATCGTTTCGCCGGCCCAGTTGCTGTTGGTCGTCGTCGGTTGGCCGAGTGGGGCGATTATCGCGAAGTTGGTGTCCTTGAACGGCTTGATGCCCATGGCGCTGAAGAATGTATTCGCGTCATTCTTTGTGTTGGGTGCGCCATAAGCGTCGACGATGACGATCGTCTGCCCGGTTCCGTCGAGACCCGCCGAATGCATCCCGTCGATGGCGTAGTGCTTCATCACCTGCGCCGCAGTATAGCCGCACGGCTTTTCCGCTGCGTTGAGGTCATACTGAAAGCCGGTGTAGCTGGCCCATGTGCTGCCGGCCTTGAGCACAACCTTCTGGCTGGGCCCGAAACATGCCGAGGTGAATGCATCGAGCGGCGAATCCTGGGGGATCATGACGTTGATCGGCCTGCCCTTCACGTCGAGTTGGCGGCGGAGAAACGGCTCGGCCCTCTGGTTCGACAAACCGCTGACGCTTTCCACGACACTCGCGAGCGCCCCTTTCGGTGCGACCGCGGCGACGTTGCGGAAGATCGTCTCGTGGTTCTGCAGCACTTGGTGCACGTCGGCGCCGAAGGCGCGCTTCATAGCGCCGGAACTACCGCTCACATCGATGTTCGATTCGTCAACGCGGGTAACTGTGAGACCGAATCCTTCGAGCGCTTGGCGCGCGGCCACGATGGTTTGTGCTGAAGGTTCGAACGCTGCGAGTTGCTGTGGGCTCATCCAGTTGTGAAACAGCGGCGAATGCGCATCGTAGCGCGCTGCGACCGCGGCATCGAACCCGGCGGCCATTCGCAGATGCACCGTTGCGGTAAGGGTCATCGCGCGGGACACGCGTCCCAGATCGACGACCGGCGCATGGCGCGGCGCCGATGCGGCGAAAGCCGAGCTGGACAACAAAGCCGCTGTCGCCAGAGCCAGCAAAAATGCCATGCGCGGTTTCGCCATGTTGCAGACCCCGTTTGTGGCTCGGCTAGCAGCCTGAGCTGTCAGTTGCATGAAGGAGCTCGGAAATCTGGGACAATAATCGTTCGGCCCCGGGCGACAACAGCCAGTCTCAGCACCCTATATGCGGGATCATCATCTGACATTCTGGTAATGTCCACGCATGATCACATCGAACACGCCCTCGCTTTGACCCGTCGGTGCCCGCGAAAAAAGCGAGTGCGCGTTTGGGCTTTCCCGCAGCCTTGAGGCAGCGAAAGCGCGCGGCCCCAGATTTAGCGGCTAGACTTCGCCTCAATTATGTTCATCATTCGTTCCACCAAACCGGGAGGTGGAACGATGCGTTACGTGGTTTTCGAGGATGCCACCCGGCCATTGGCGGTTACCGATACCCTGGTCGCCGCATTCGCCGAGGTGCTGACCCGGGCGCAGCGGCAGGCCGTGTGGGGCCGGCGCCCGAGTGGCGAAATCACCCTTCAATTCCGCCATGCGACGGGTCCGCTTCGCGGCGAAATCGTCGGCGCCCAAACCGGTGAACCGGAAACCTATGCTGCGCCCTCCGGCGGTGGACAAGAATTTGCGCGCCGGCTGATGATGGCAGAACTCGTGAAGAGCGGCCTGTGCGGCTACTACGCCTGCAAGGAGGCCGATCTGCATCGCGTAAACGGCGATACGGAAGCGCTCGCCGAAAAACTCCGCCGCGTTTCCACACCTTAAGCGATTCAGCGTATTCGCGTTCCGGGCAAAGCCGTCAGCATACGGACGAGATCGGTCTGCCGGTGCAGACCGGTCTTCTGCAGAATCGAAAGCAGCTGCGTGCGGGTTGTGGCGGACTTCACACCCCGGTGTGCCGCTGCCTCGTTCAGCGTCTGCCCATGCATCAGCGCGAGGGCGAGTTCTGCTTCGGCCAGCGAGAGATCGAATAGAGCCATCAAGTCCGGCGCGTGCATCTGCACCGGCGCGGCAGGATTTCCGACGAGAACGAGCGCGCGGCCGTCCTCCGCCAACGGATGAGCGCGCGGCAGGGGCATGACCCACAGGACGAGGCTACCGCCATCTGCGCGCGACAAGTGCAGAACTTGCGCCGGCAGTGTCGAACTCGCGATGGCGCCGCGAAGCATCGCGTCGAGCGCCTTGTCGCTCTCCGCCGCACGCGCCGACAAGTGGCCACCCCGCAAGCGCAGCGCTCCGCCCTCCCCTGCCGCCTCCAGCGCCGCACGGTTGGCGATCTTGGCGCGACCGGTGCCATCGAGCACAATCACGCCGAAATTGAGCCGGTCGAATGCGGCGTTCGCGCTCCGCACCGCGCTTTCGGCGGCTTCTACCTTACGCTTCAGACCGAGCACGATCGCGATATGACGCGCCACCTGCCGAAGACCGGCCTCGGCTCTGTCATCGAACGCCCCCTGCGTTTTGTTGCGCATCGCAGCGAAATAGGTGCCGCCCGTACTGTCCCTGTCCAGCAGGAGATCGAGCGTGTGGCGCGATCCGAGCGGACGCGAAAACTCCTGATAGAACGGGTCGTGCGCAACGAACGCGTCGTCGAAATGCGCGGTGTCGTTGAACAAAAAGCCAACCGGACGCCGCGCAAAGAGGTGCCGCTTCGGGTCGAGGTAGATGTAGTGCTCCTGATATTGCCGGCGGACCTCTTCGCTCAAAAAATGTCCGGTCGTCTCGCTGCTTGAATATTCGTCGCTCGCGTCGAAAAACGACAGGGCCACTTCGTCGGCTTTGATCAGGCCACGGAAACGCTCGAGTGCGGCCGTCCAGCCGCCACCGAACAAGGCGGTTTCGTAGAGTGTGGAAACAAGCCGCTCGTCGATCAGTGCGCTTTGCATCGTTCGGACACATAAGCCGGTTCACTCAATTCTAGGCGTGGCGGTGCGCAGGCGGCAATCGCTTTCCACCATTTGGTGGATGCGCCAGCCCTTCCCTTCGCGCATCGTTGCCGCCTTATCGGTCATAAAGGACAGCTCGATGATCTTGCGCGCATGGGGTCTTGTTGCGGTTTTGACGGCCATTGTTGCGGTTTCGAGCGCTGACCGCGCACAAGCACAGTCGGCCTGGCCGCAGATCGGCTACAACCCCGAGCACACGGGCTATAATCCCCAGGAAGTCATCCTCACCAAGGCCAATGTCCCCAACCTGGTGACATCCGGCCTGTTCGCAACCGGCGGCCAGATCATCGATCAGCCAGTCGTCGCCGACGGCGTCGCCTATGTGAACTCGACGGACGGCAACCTCTACGCGTTCGATCTGGCAGCAAAGAAGATCAAGTGGCAGTTCTACTCCTACGGCAACATGGACGCGCCCACCGGCGTGATCCTGTGGTCGAACAAAGCCGTGCTGGTGACCTGCGAAATCGATACGAAGCACTGGGGTCTATGCTCGCTCGATCCTGCGACCGGGAAACTCCAATGGAGTTTTGCCGACCTCGATCCCAACCAGCAGGTCGCGCCGGGCGCGCCTCCGGTCATTGCCGGCAATGTCGTTTATTATCGGGAAGATCGGACATACGGCTATTGGCTTTACGCCTTGAACGCCAAAACCGGCGCCATCCTCTGGACCTTCGGCCAGTGCCAGGACGACGGTGTTTGCATTCACCTCGGTAGCAGCCCGCCGGCCCTGCTGAATGGGATGGTATATCTCGGTTGCAGCGGGGGTGACTCGTTCGAAATCACGGTCAGCGGCGGTGTTTGCGCAATCAACGCCAGCAACGGACAGTTGGTGTGGCAACGCCTGACTCCAGGCGACTACAGCGGCCGACTTGTTGCCGCTGGCGGCTATGTATATGTCAGCACCACGAACGGCACTTGTTGCGATCCGCATCCAACCGTGGTGACGGCCATCAATGGCGCCCATGGTGGTGTTCTATGGAGTGAGACCGTCACCGACCCGGGCACCTCGCCCACCGGTCCTCCTGCGTTCAAAAGCGGCAAGCTGTACGTTCCGGTGAACGGAAATCCGGGACTGATCGCGCTGAACGCGACCACCGGGAAACAGCTTTGGGCTGTGCCGGCAAACGTCCATTCGCAGCAGACACCGACAGTCGCCGGACCGGATGCCTCAGGTGGCGTTATTTTCCTGGGATGCTCGCCGTCGAATGCGATCTGTGCGTTCAACGCAGGTACGGGCGAGACACTCTGGCAATCCTCTTACAACCGCCGCGGCGATAGCCCGGCGCCAGCCGTGACGAATGGGACGGTCTACGGCGTTTGCAACTTCAACAATCTCTGTCTCTGGACGCCGAAGACGAAGTGATCCGCTAGCCTCGCTTTTATCCGTTTTTCTCTGACGGTGCGATCCGGTTGCCTCCCGGTTCCGCATCGCAACGGAGACACAGCGCTTGATCTCCTCGTCCGCACAACGGTTTTGCCGACACGCATGCGCTTGCGGTCTGTGGTAGACTCAGCCGGAAGATGGAGATCACGTGACGGCACATTTCCCGTTCGACAATTCGTATGCGCGCCTGCCGGAGCGGTTCTACGCCCGCTTGCCGCCGACGCCGGTCCAGAAGCCCCAACTCATTCGCGTGAATGAACCGCTCGCGCGCGCGTTGGGTCTCGATCCCGCGGCGCTTGCCGCGCAGGACGTGATCGAGATGTTTGCCGGCAATCGCGTGCCGGAAGGCGCCGAGCCGCTGGCGATGGCCTATGCCGGTCATCAGTTCGGCAATTACGTGCCGCAACTGGGCGACGGCCGCGCGGTCCTGCTCGGCGAGTTGCGCGATCCGAGCGGCACGCGCTGGGACATCCAACTCAAAGGCGCGGGACGCACGCCGTTCTCGCGCGGCGGCGATGGCCGTGCGGCGCTCGGACCGGTGTTGCGCGAATATGTCGTCAGCGAAGCGATGCATGCACTCGGGATTCCAACGACCCGCGCGCTCGCGATGGTTCTGACAGGCGAGGAAATCCAGCGCGAAGGTTTTCTCCCCGGCGCGGTGCTGACGCGCGTGGCACGAAGCCACGTGCGCGTCGGCACCTTCCAGTTCTTCGCCAATCGGGGCGATGTCGAAGCGGTGCGCACGCTCGCCGATTATGTGATCGCCCGGCTTTATCCCGATGCGATGGCGGCGAAGGAGCCCTATCGCGCGCTGCTCGACGCGGTGATCGCGCGCCAGGTGAATCTCATCGTACAATGGCTCGGCGTGGGCTTTATCCACGGCGTGATGAACACGGACAACACCGCGATCTCCGGCGAGACGATCGATTATGGCCCGTGCGCATTCATGGATACGTTCCATCCGGCCATGGTCTACAGTTCGATCGACCGCATGGGCCGCTATGCCTATGGCAACCAGCCCGGCATCGGGCAATGGAATCTCGCACAGTTTGCCCAGGCGCTGATCCCGCTGCTAGGCGACAGCGACGAAGCCGGCCTTGCATCGGCGCAGGAGGCGATCGACGCGTATGGCGGCCTCTTCAAAGACGCCTACCTCGCCAGCCTGCGGCGGAAGATCGGACTCGCGCGCGAGCAGGAGGACGACGGCAAGCTCGCACAGGATCTGCTCAAGCGGATGGCAGACAACGGCGCCGATTTCACCCTCACGTTCCGGCGTCTCTGCGATTGCACAGCGGCAGGACCGGAAGCCGACGAACCGGTTCGCGCCCTCTTCCACACAGCGGCGGCGTTCGACGAATGGGCCATCGCCTGGCGCGCGCGGCTGGCGAAAGAGACACGTAGCGACAGCGAGCGTGCAGCCGCGATGCGGGCCGTCAATCCGGCCTTCATCCCGCGCAATCATCGCATCGAACAGATGATCGTAGCGGCCCAGAGCAAGGACGATTTCACGTTGCTCGACGAAATTGTGGCCGTGCTCGCGCGGCCCTATGACGATCAGCCGGATTACGCGCGCTACGCGGATCCGCCGAAGCCGGATGAAGTGGTGCAGCAGACTTTCTGCGGCACCTGATCAGCCGCGCATCAGCGCTTCGACCGCGGCGGTGAGCTGCTCGGCCGCAAACGGTTTCTGCACGATGCGTGCGTCTTTCCATTCCGGCGCGATGCCCGACGCGCCATAGCCTGTCGTGAAAAGGAACGGCACGCCGGCCGTGCGCAACCGTTCGGCTACGGGGTAGACCATCTCGCCGCCGAGATTGACGTCGAGCACCG
This sequence comes from Rhizomicrobium sp., assembly GCA_036490455.1. Taxonomy (GTDB): domain Bacteria; phylum Pseudomonadota; class Alphaproteobacteria; order Micropepsales; family Micropepsaceae; genus Rhizomicrobium. The sequence continues at coordinate 280,220 of DASXDS010000031.1, read as the reverse complement.
CGAAATCGGGATAGCCGGTGTCGAGTTGCGCCAGGGCCTCGGCAAGCCTACCGGCCAGGATCACCTGGCAGCCGAGTTGCAGCAGCGTGTCTTCCAGCAGGAACGAGACGATCGCCTCGTCCTCCACGACAAGGACGCGCATATCCTTCAAAGGCAAAAGCGGTTCGGCAGGATCGGCGCTCATGCGCCTATTTGCTCAGAGCCATTTCGCAAGTGTAGCGCAAGCCGGCCGGATCAAAAACGGTCTCTGCCGTACCACCCAGATCCTGCTTGATCGAACGCTCGATGAGCTTGTTGCCGAAACCTTTGTGAACAGGCGGCGATACGGCCGGGCCGCCTGTCTCATGCCATTCGATCTTGAGTACCTGTCCGTCGTGTTTCTGGAAGGCGCGCCAGCTGATCGACAGCTGTCCTTCCGGCACCGAAAGCGAGCCGTATTTTGCGGCATTGGTCGCGAGCTCGTGCAGCACCATCGAAAGCGTCAGGGCGGGTTTCGATGGAAGCCGCACCGGACCGCCATCCAGATGGACTTGCTCGCCGCGATAGGGGGCGACCACATCGCTCACGATCGCTTTGAGGTCCGCCCATTCCCAGCACTCGCGGGTCAGCCGGTCATGCGTTTTGCTGAGCGCCAGGAGGCGCGCTTCGAACGCCGCTTTGGCGCCGTCGCCGGGGGCGGTGTTGCGGAACGATTGCGCGGCAAGCGACTGAACCGTCGCCAGCGTGTTCTTCACCCGGTGATTCAGTTCGTCGATGAGCGCCTTCTGCTTGGCCTCGGCGCGTTTCACCTCAGTCAGGTCGAACAACACATTGACCCCGCCGACCAGTTTGCCGTCGGTCCCGAAAATCGGCGTCGGATGCGGCATGAACGCGACTCGCGTGCCGTCCGGCCGCTCGGCGATCGCTTCCGGTCCGCGCAGGGCCCGCTTTTCCCGCAGCGCCACGGCCATCGGGCATGCGTCGTACGGGATCGGTTCGCCGGCCGCAGTCAACAGCTTCCAGGAACCGCACCAGCGCTGCGAGCGGCGGTCGGGTTTGGTCCCCCAGAACGCTACCGCGGCCGGATTGTAGTAGGTCAGAAAACCGTCGGCATCGGTCGCGTAGAGCGGCAGCGGAACAGCATCGAGCACCGTTTTCACGACGTGCCGGCCTTCCGTCTGTTCAATCTGTATACGGCGCAATTCTTCGAGCGCCGGCAACGCAATATTTCCGTTTGATACCGATGAATTGGCCAACTCGCCCATTCGCGATGCTGTTTGCCCCTGCGCTCGCACCCATCAACGCACAGATCGGCCTCCGGTTCCGGAGAACCAATTCGAATTTGGTATCGTATTACTTAACGCATGCAACCCGTTATCGTCTGGTTACGCCAGGACTTTCGGCTCTCGGATAACCCCGCCCTTACCTGTGCCGCCCGCTCCGGCCGCCCGGTCGTGCCGCTTTACCTGCTCGACGACGAGACGCCGGGCGGGCGGCAAGCCGGCGGCGCCTCGCGCTGGTGGCTGCACAAAAGCCTGGAACATCTATCTGCAGAGTTCTCGAAACACAGGGTGAAGCTCATCCTTCGCCGCGGTGCAGCAAAGCCTGTCATTCGCGCCCTGGCACGCGAGATCGATGCCGTGGGCGTGTACTGGAACCGGTGTTACGAGCCCTACGCCTTACGCGGCGATGCTGGCATCGTTCGCATGCTGAATATCGAGAGGATCGAGGCCAAAAGTTTCAATGCGTCGCTGCTGTTTGAACCGCACGCGGTGAAAAACAAGAGCGGCAGGCCGTTCAAGGTATTCACGCCATTCTGGCGCAACATTCGCGCTCGCGAGGTCTCCGCACCGCTGCGAGCGCCATGCAAATTGCATGGCTTTTCCCAGCACATCGATAGCGACGATCTCGGCGATTGGAAACTTCTGCCCACGAAACCGGATTGGGCCGGCGGCCTGCGCAAGACCTGGAAACCCGGCGAAGCAGGCGGCAAGAAGCGGTTGACGAGCTTTCTGCGTGCGATCAACAGTTACACGAAAGGTCGCGACCGGCTGGATGAAGACGGTACCTCGCGGCTCTCGCCGCATCTGCATTTCGGCGAGGTATCGGCGCGGCAGATCTGGCACGCGGTGAAAGTGCATCATCACACAGCTGCCGCCGATAAGTTTCTCTCCGAACTGGCGTGGCGCGAGTTCTGTCATCACCTGCTGTTCAACAACCCGGCGATGCCGCGCGACCCGCTCGACAAGCGGTTCAGCCATTTCCCCTGGTCGCGCAGCACCAAGGCTTTAACGGCATGGACTAAAGGCCAGACAGGCGTGCCGATGGTCGATGCGGGCATGCGCCAGCTCTGGACCACGGGTTGGATGCACAACCGTGTACGGATGATCGCGGCTTCGTTCCTCATCAAGCATCTCGCGATACGGTGGCAGAAGGGCGAGGAATGGTTCTGGGATACGCTCATCGATGCCGATCTCGCGAACAATTCCGCGAACTGGCAATGGGTCGCAGGCTGCGGCGCTGATGCCGCGCCGTTCTTCCGCATCTTCAATCCCGTGTTGCAGGGCAAGAAGTTCGACCCCGAGGGCGGCTATGTTCGCAAATGGGTGCCGGAAATCGCAAAGCTGCCGGACAAATACCTGCACAACCCCTGGGAGGCGCCGGCCGAGGTGCTGAAGAAGGCCGATGTAATCCTGGGCGAGACTTATCCCGAGCCGCTGGTCGATCTCGCCAAGGCACGCGACCATGCACTTGCGGCATTTCGGGCGCTCCCGCGGTCGGCTTGAAGCCCCCTCGCCCGCCCTTTAGCCTGCGCTCATGCAAATCAAGCACGATGTCATCGCGGCCATCGGGAACACGCCGCTTATCCGCCTGAAGCACGCCTCCGAGAGCACCGGCTGCGAGATCCTGGGCAAGGCAGAGTTCATGAATCCGGGCCAGTCGGTGAAGGACCGTGCCGGGCTGTTCATTGTTGAGGACGCCATCCGGCGCGGCACGCTGAAGCCCGGCGGTTCTATCGTGGAAGGAACCGCCGGCAACACCGGCATCGGGCTCGCCGTGGTGGCCAATGCGCTGGGCTTTCGTACCGTGATCGTGATTCCGGATACGCAAAGTGAGGAGAAGAAGGATGCGCTGCGCCTGCTGGGCGCCGAACTGATCCAGGTTCCGGCCGTGCCCTATGCCAACCCGAACAATTACGTAAAAATCTCGGGCCGCATCGCTGAAGAACTGGCGCGGACCGATCCGAACGGCGCGATCTGGGCCAACCAGTTCGACAATGTCGCCAATCGCCAAGCCCACATCGAAGGCACCGGTCCCGAGATCTGGGAACAAACCGGCGGCAAGGTGGACGGCTTCACCTGCGCCGTCGGTACTGGCGGCACGCTGGCGGGCGTTGCGATCGCACTCAAAGAGCGCAACCGCGATATCCGCATCGCGGCCGCCGACCCGCTGGGCGCGGCGATCTATTCCTGGATCAAGACCGGCGAACTGAAGGCGCACGGCACCTCGATCACTGAAGGCATCGGGCAGAATCGCGTGACCGCAAACCTCGAAGGTGCGCCGATCGACGACGCATTCGAGATTTCCGACGAAGAGGCGCTGCCCATCATTTTCGATCTGCTCGAACATGAAGGACTGTGCATGGGCGGATCGACCGGGATCAACATCGCAGGCGCGATCCGTCTCGCGAAACAGCTTGGACCGGGGCACACCATCGTCACGATTCTCGCCGACTACGGCACCCGCTATCAGTCCAAGCTGTTCAACCCCGATTTCCTGCGTTCCAGGAACCTCCCGGTGCCCAAATGGCTCGCCGAGCCGCGCAGCACCGTCACCATACCGTTTGTGAAAGTCTGATGGTCTCACCTCTCGTTTCCACCGAATGGCTTGCCGAGCATCTCGAAGCGCCGGATGTGCGTGTCGCCGATGCGTCGTGGTATCTTCCCGAAGCGGAGCGCGACGCGCACGCGGAATATCGCGCCGCGCACATTCCCGGCGCAGTGTTCTTCGATATCGACGATCTGTCGGACGACCGGACCTCTCTGCCCCACATGCTGCCGCCGGCGCCGAAATTCGCGAGCCGGATGCGCAAGCTCGGGCTCGGCGACGGCAACCACATCGTCGTCTATGACGGCGCAGGCTTGTTCTCCGCCGCGCGCGCCTGGTGGATGCTGCTTGCGATGGGCCACCGGGATGTCTCCGTGCTTGACGGCGGTTTTCCCAAATGGCGCAAGGAAGGCCGCGCGGTCGAGGACATGGAGCAGCTCGACCATCCCCGCCACTTCACGCCACGCGCCGACAACTCGATCCTGCGTTCGCTCGCGCAGATGAAGGCCAACCTTCAGACCAAAGCCGAACAGGTGATCGATGCACGCGGGGCGCCGCGCTTTCACGCGCGAGTGCCGGAACCGCGACCCGGCGTGCGCGGCGGGCATATTCCCGGCAGCCTCAATGTTCCGTATGCGGAGCTTCTGGCCGAAGACGGCACGATGAAATCGCCCGACGCGTTGCGCGCGGTGTTCGCGGCGCACAATGTCGATCTGCACAAGCCGACGGTTACAACCTGCGGCTCCGGCGTGACGGCCGCCATGTTGATGCTGGCACTCAATCTTGTGGGCAAGAAGGACGTGGCGCTTTACGACGGCTCCTGGGCCGAGTGGGGCAGCCGCGACGACGTTCCGGTCGAGGCCAATTGATGACGGCGCTCCGGCGTATTCCGATGGTGGTGACATTCCTGGAGATGGGTGCGAAACCGGCTGTGCCCTCGCCGCCGGTGCCCCGCGGCAAGATCGCGATCCTGCGGGCAGAGAACCCACCGGCCCATTTCTATCGCTATCTCTACAACACCGTCGGCCGAGCCTATTACTGGGTCGATCGCCGCAAGATAAACGACGAGGCGCTTACCGCCATCATCCGTCATCCGCAGGTGGAGCTGTTTGTTCTGTATGCGGATGGCAATCCGGCCGGCTTTGCAGAACTCGATTTCCGCGACGCGCGCGCGTGCCAACTGGCCTATTTCGGGTTGATGCCGGGCGAGATCGGCCGCGGCGCCGGTGCCTATTTCCTCTACCAGTCGATCCAGCTTGCCTGGAGCAAGCCGATCTCCACCTTGCTGGTGAACACCTGCACGCTCGATCACCCACGCGCATTGCCGCTCTATCAGAAGATGGGGTTCAAGCCCTATGCGCGCGAAGACCGCTACATCGAGTTGCCGGACGGCTTCACCCCGCACGATTGAAACAATCCGGACGCGGCGCACATGCGGGGCGACAGATTGCGCCGCAATCCCAGGAGTTTAGCCCCGCACGCCCCATTTCCTTTCGTACGGGTGCAAGGCAAACTCGTCCGGTTATCGGATCACTGGGGTCGGGGGAAAAATGGCGGTCGCCGAGGGCGGAGTAGCAGAAGAACGCACATGGTTTGGGCACCCAAACGGGCTGACCTATCTTTTCGGCACGGAGATGTGGGAACGGTTCTCCTATTACGGCAACCGTGTGCTGCTGCCGATCTATCTCACGGGCTATCTCCTGCTTCCCGGCCACGCCGAGCACGTGATCGGCTATCAGACATTAAAGCACTTTTTCGAGTCGTTCCGCGGGCCGCTCGACGTTCAACCGCTGGAGTCGATGATCTACGCGACGTACACCGCGCTCGTGTACTTCACGCCACTGATCGGCGGTTACCTCGCCGATCGCTTTTTCGGGCGGCGTTACACCGTGATCGTAGGTGGCCTCATCATGGCCGCCGGCCAATTCATGATGACGCAAGAACGGTTCTTTTTCCTCGCCTTGATTTTGATGATCGTCGGCAATGGCGCGTTCAAACCCAACATCTCGACACAGGTAGGTGGCCTATATCGCCCCGGCGATCATCGCATCGATCGCGCCTATTCGATCTTCTATGTCGGCATCAATGTGGGCTCACTGCTCGGACAAACCATTTGTGGTTATCTCGGCGAAGAGATCGCGTGGCATTACGGCTTCCTCGCGGCCGGCATTGGTATGCTCCTCGGCACAGCGATCTATATCATTGCCCTCCAGACACTTCCGCGCGACGTGCGCGTACCGGCCAATACCGGCGTGCAATCGCAGCCCGCGCGCAAGCCTTTCACGCGCGATGACTGGACGGCGCTGATCATCCTGATCCTACTGTTCATTCCCGGCTGCCTGTTCTGGGCGACCTACGAGCAGTCCGGCAACACCGTCGAATTGTGGACGCGCGACTATGTGAACCGCGTCGTCGACATCTGGAGCCTTCATTTTACCATTCCGGTCACAACACTGCAGAATGTGAATCCGGCGTGCATCTTCCTCTTCACCCCGCTGGTACTGCTTTTCTGGAAGCGTCAGGAACGGAAAGGTCGCGAACCATCGGTCATCACCAAGATGTCGATGGGATGCGCGTTGATCTCGATCTCCTATTTGCTGCTGGCCACGGTGCAGCATTTGGCCGGGACCGGACAGGTGCATTGGATCTGGTCGGTTTTGTTCTTCATGATTCTGACTGTCGGGGAATTGTATTTTTCGCCGGTTGGATTGTCCCTCTACGCAAAAGCCGCGCCGCCGCAGATAGCAGGCTTTATGATGGCAGTGTTCCTGGCCACGAGCAGTCCGGGGAATTTTATGGCCGGATGGCTCGGCAGCTATTGGAGCGGCATGGACAAAACCACGTTCTTCCTGATGATCGCCGCGATTATCGGCGCCGCAGCGCCGATAATTTTCCTGTTTCGAACGCCGATCAACAACATCCTTCTGCGCCGTGCGGAACTGCAACGTGCCGCCTCAGTCGAAGAGAGCTTCAAGGAAGGCGACCCGCATCTGGAGCCGTAAATCCTGTAGAGGGTTTGACACGTCACGACTTCCAATGCTTTCACGCGATTGAAAGGATGCGCGTGACGATGAAGAAGGATGCCAAACCGGGAACGGTCGCGGTGCAGGCCGGGCGGATGAGTGACGCCCATTTCGGCGTGGTCAACACGCCGGTCTACCGCGCCTCCACGATCCTCTATCGCGACCTGGAGTCGCTCGAGAAAGCCGATGTTCCTTACACCTATGGGCGCAAGAATACGCCAACCTCACGCGCCTTCGAGGAGGCGGTCAACGCGCTGGAAGGCGGTGCACGCGCCGTGGTCGCGCCGTCCGGACTCGGCGCCGTCGCGCTTGGCATCCTGACGGCCTGTGCCGCGGGCGATCACTTGCTGATGGTCGACACCTGCTACGCGCCGACGCGCACCTTCTGCGACCGCACGCTGAAGCGCTATGGCGTCGAGACCACCTATTACGATCCGCTGATCGGCGCCGGGATCGAAGCGCTATTCCGGCCGGACACACGCGCGGTGTTTTGCGAAAGTCCAGGATCGCTCACCTTCGAGGTTCAGGATGTGCCGGCCATCGCCGCGGTCGCGCGCCGGCACGACGCAACCGTGCTGGTCGACAACACCTGGGCGACGCCGCTGTTTTTCAACGCGTTCGCGCATGGCGCCGATCTCTCCATCCAGGCGGCGACCAAATATATCGGCGGTCATTCGGACGCGATGCTGGGCTATGTGTGTGCAAACCAGAAGATGCGCCTGCGTCTCGAGAATACCCATGCCGACCTCGGTCTTTATGCGAGCGGCGACGATTGTTTTCTGGGATTGCGAGGCTTGCGCACCATCGCGGTCAGGCTTGCCCGGCATCAGCAGACTGCGCTGACACTTGCGCACTGGCTGGAAGCGCGGCCGGAGGTTGAGCGCGTCCTCTATCCGGCATTGGAAAGCGATCCGGGCCACGCGATCTGGAAGCGCGATTTCACCGGCGCGTCGGGACTCTTCGGCGTCGTCCTGAAACTGTGTTCACATGGTGCGCTGGCCGCGTTCCTGAATGGTCTGGAATGTTTCGGCATGGGATTTTCGTGGGGTGGTTATGAAAGCCTTGTTGTGCCGGCGAAAATCAACCGAACGGCCAAACCGTTCGAGGCGAATGGGCCAGTGATCCGATTCCATGCCGGACTTGAAGACGTGAGCGATCTGATCGCGGATCTCAAAGCCGGATTTGCGAGATTGAGAGAAACACCGTGACCGATCTTCTGAACCGCGAACGCTTTCTCGCGGAAGTGACGTTCGACGCCAACGGTCTTGTGCCGGTGATCGCACAGAGCATGGAGACCGGCGCAGTGCTGATGCTGGCGTGGATGAATCGCGACACGCTGGAAGAAACGCTGAACACCGGCAAAGTCACCTACTGGTCGCGCTCGCGCCAGGCGCGCTGGCTGAAGGGCGAAACCAGCGGCCACACTCAGCGGCTCATCGAAGCATGGATCGACTGCGACGGCGATGCGCTCCTGATGAAGGTCGACCAGATCGGTCCCGCCTGTCATACCGGCGCGCCGGTCTGCTTCTATCGGCAGTACGCGGAATAGTTACTGAAACATCGCCGCAAGGTGATTGTTCAGGAATTTGCATTTCGGGTCGAGCCGGCGGCGCAGTGCGACGAAGCGATCGAACTCCGGATAGATCGACGGCAGTTCGGCGGCTGTGCGGGTATGACGCTTGCCCCAATGCGGGCGGCCGTTATAGGCGCGAAAGATTGCCTCGCAGGCTTCGAACAGCCGCGTCGTGTCGACCCGGTGATACTGGTGCACCGCGATCGTCGCGCTTTCGCGCTTGTAGAACGGGCTCAGCCACACATCGTCGGCGGCAACAGTGCGGTATTCGATCGGAAAGCCGGTGTTGATGCGGCGCTTGCGGATCATCTCCACGACCTCGCGGATGCAGTCCGGCCCTTTCTCGACCGGCACTGCGTATTCCATCTCGTTGAAGCGTGTCGTGCGCGGGCTCGGGAACGCTTCGTGGCTCCAGCGCACCCGTTCCGGTCCCGGCATCTGACCGGAGAACAGCCGGTGCGCCGGGCCAAGCAGGAACGAAGCGTAGGGAAGAACCTCGTTGATGCCGGAGAACAGATTCTGCTCGCCGCCGCCTTTTTCACCGCGTGCATACATCGCTTCGGCGGAGCGCGGCGCCGGTGCGTCCCTGCCGGTTTCGTTGAGCGTCTTGCACACCAGCCGCTCGGAATACGGAAACCAGAAGAACTCGAAGTGCCGGTTGTCCGCGATGAATTGGTCGAGCTTCGAAAAACCCTCCTTGCTGTCGAGGAGGAAGTTGCGCTCGACCAGCTTGTAGGCCGGGCGCACGTTCATCGAGATTTCGGTCATCACGCCGAAGGTGCCGAGCGAACAACGGCCTGCTTCCCAGACCTCCGTGTTCTCCGTTGGCGAACAGTCCACCACTTCGCCGCTCGCTTCGATCAGCGTGAAGCCGGCGCATTCGGCGGAGAAGCTGCCCAAGGTGCGGCCGGTGCCATGCGTGCCGGTGCCGACCACGCCACCCAGGGTTTGGCGATCGATATCGCCCATGTTCTTGAGACCGACGCCGACGTCGTAGAGCAACGGCCCCACTTCCCACAGCGGCGTTCCCGCGCCAAGCGTGGCGACCATCCGGTCATGGTCGAAACCGTGCAGCCCGTTGAAGGCCGACATGTCGAGCAGCGTGCCGTCGCAGGCTGAGACCGGCGTGAAGGAATGGCCGGTGCCGGGGGCGCGCACAGTTTCCGGCGCCGTGCGCACGGTTGCCGCGATCTCAAGTTCGCCCTTGGGTGCGACAATGGTTTTCGGCTTGCAGGTCACCCCGCCGGACCAGTTCGACCATTTGCCACCGACGATCTTCATGCCCGCCTCCGCCAGAAGGGCCGGGGTTGTATCGCCCGCGGCGGCAACGTCAATCTTGACAGGCTCAGATGTCGGCGAAATTCGGGGACCGCTTTTCGAGGAAGTGCGACACGCCTTCCTTGAAGTCGGGCCATTTGAAGCTGGGCGGCATTTCGGCATCCGCCACTTCCAGCGCTTCGCCGAAGGTCTGGAAATAGGATTTCCAGATTTGTGCCTTCATCACCGCCATGGAGCGCGGCGACACCGTGTCGGCCAGCAGGTGCGCATAGGCCATCACGTTCTCCATGAACGATTCCGCCGGGAACACCTTGTTCACAAGGCCGATCTCTTTGGCTTCCTGCGGCGAGATTTTGCGCGCCGACAGCAGGAGATCGAGCGCGTTCGCGGCGCCGACGAGGCGCGGCAGCAGCCACGAGATGCCGTGCTCGGCGATCAACCCGCGCTGCGCGAATGAAGTCGTCAGCACGGCCTTGTCGCTCACAAAGCGCATGTCGGCATAAAGCGCCATGATGAGGCCGATGCCCGCCGCCGGGCCGTTGATCGCAGCGAGGATCGGCTTTTTGGTGCGCATGAAGTAGCCAAAGCGGCGCATGTCCGCGAACTCCGCGTCGAGCTTCGGGCCGTATTTGTTGTCGAAGGCATCGCCGACGTCGCCCTCCCCGCGCGAAGCCTGGCGCTCGCCGCCCTGCTGCATGACGCCCTGCAGCACGTCCATGTCCGCACCGGCGCAGAAGCCGCGGCCGGCGCCGGTGAGCACGATCACCCGCACCTCGGGGTCGCGTGCGGCATCCGCCACCGCGAAACGGATGCTCTGCGCCATCCGGTCGTTATAGGCGTTGAGCCGGTCGGGCCGGTTCAGCGTCACGGTCGCGATGCGGTTCTTCACGTCATAGAGGACGTCTGGATATTCGCTCATGAATGGGCTCCCTGTCCGGCGTGTTGCCTGTCTTCTGCTGCCATGTTCCCATATCCAGCAGCCATCGCAAGGTGCCGGGAGGACAACATGGCCGACTATCGCAATATCCTGTTCGAGACCGTGGAACCGCGGATCGCCCAGATCACCCTGAATCGTCCGGCGACGATGAACGCCTACACCAACCCGATGTGCGACGAGATCGTCGATGCGCTCGGACGCTATCAGCACGACGACGAACTGCGCTGCCTCATTATCACCGGCGCGGGCCGCGGCTTCTGTTCCGGCGGCGACGTCAGCGGATCGCAACAGCGCGACGGCCGGCCGGTGTTTCGCGATAAGCAGATGGGCCACGGAGAGGAGATGCGCGTCGGCATGCACCGCGTCGTGGTGCGGCTGCATCGGATGGACAAACCAGTGGTGGCCGCGATCAACGGCGCAGCGGTGGCGGGCGGTCTCACCCTCGCCTGCGCCTGCGATTTCCGCATCGCTGCCGATACCGCCAAGTTCGGCGACACGTCCGGCAAGTTCGCGCTGCTTCCGGATGAAGGCGGTGCCTGGTTCTTCCCGCGGCTGATGGGTCTGGACCGTGCCCTGAAGATGACGCTGCTGAACGAAATCTACTCGGCATCCGAAGCCGAGAAGCTTGGGCTGGTCACGGAGGTCGTGCCTGCCGCGGAGTTGAAGACGCGTGCGCTCGGCTTCGCGCGGGCACTCGCCAAACGCGGCCCGCTTGCGGTGCGGCTCGCCAAGAACATGATGCGCAAGGGCTTGGACTCGTCGCTGGAAAACTCGCTCGACGATGCGGCCCTTTCGGTGATGATCGCCAATCCCAGTCAGGATGTGCGCGAAGGCGTGAGCGCCTTCTTCGCCAAACGCGAACCGGACTTCAAAGGCAAATAAACGTCAGCGTTTCGCTTTGATCGGACGCAGATGGACGTCCTGCGCACTGGCCCACGCTTCGTCGTCGCCGCCTGTTAGCGCGGTAAGCCGTTTCGGCTCCGCGGTTGCCGGCAGCTGCACATCGCCGTCATCGACGTCCGCAGCCGTTGCGCTCGGGGCCGGAAGACGGGCAATGGGGCCGGCGTCGGCAACCACTTTCACGGCGTCCGCCGTACCGGTCACCAGGCCCGCGGCGAGCGCGGGCGTTACGACGGCCGCTATGCTGGAGAAAAGAACGATCCTGAGGGTTCTGCGAAAACGCGTACTCACGGCATCACTCGACTCGCTGTCAGCCCTTCGACGACCGTGATCACACAACGAAGCTGAGGGGCATTATTTCCCCTGTCTTCAAAATTTCGCCCCGTTTGGTTCTCCACCGAGGCCCAGAACCGTCCAAGCGATGCCGAATGAAGGTTCTTTCACCGGTTTGTCTATTCATCGTCCATTCAGGTTACGCCCGCTATCTGGGAACAAACGCCAACCTTCGAAGGTTGGCATTCCGACAAGTCGTGTTTCAGTCGAGGATGAATCTATGAAAAAACTTGCAATGACGGCCACGGCGCTTTCCGCGCTCGTGTTTCTCGCCGGGTGCGTGACGACGCCCGATGGTCCGACCGTTCCCGTGATGCCGGGCAAAGGCAAATCGCAGGCCGATTTCGCGCGCGACGACGCCGACTGCGAGCAATATGCCGAAGCCCGCGTGAAGAATAAGGCAGATGACGCCAACAACCGAGCGGTAGTCGATACCTTGGTGGGCGCCGGTCTGGGAGCCGCCGTCGGCTCCGCATTTGGACACGGCAATGGTGCCGGTCCGGGTGCCGCAATCGGTGGCGCTCTCGGCGCGAGCGTTGGCGCAAACGATTCCGCCTACGCGCAGAACACCATCCAGGGCCGGTACAACATGGCCTATGCACAGTGCATGTCGACCCACGGTGACCAGGTTGCCGATGGGCCGCGCCGCCGTCCGTGGCGCCGTCGTTATTACGACGACATGCCGCCACCCCCGCCCCCACCGCCGGGCTACTGATCTCCGAGAGCCGCCGATCCACCGACCGGCGGCTCTTTTCTTGTGACGGTTGCCACTACGTCCGGGGGTTCCATCGAGTCTCCCGTCGTTTGGCGACAGGGTGCGGATGGCATCTCTTACAGCGCGGCAGCTTTGCGCGGCCGATCAATCCTGCGCGCTGCCGACGGTCCGGCGCCGGCCTCGCTGACGTTCAAACGCACCTGACTTTAACGGATCGAGCGACCGCGCCGGACGGCTAGTGCTTCCGGTCACGCGATTCTTCGGCCATCGCCTTAACGAGGGCCACGACGCGCTGGCGAACCGTGTCGTCCTTCAGCTTGGCAAAAGAGCGCCAGAGCACGAGACCTTCGGCGCTCATCAGGAATCGCTGCAAGGCCTGCGGCACCTCCGGGCGATCGGACTGATCCGCATCGTCGAAGAAGTAGGAAACCGGCACCTCGAGGATTTGCGTGAGTTCGAACAGGTAGCTTGCGCTGATGCGATTGGCGCCACTCTCGAACTTCTGAATCTGCTGGAACGTGAGGTTCAACCCACGGCCCAGCTCTTCCTGGCTGATGCCGAGCGCCGTACGGCGAAGACGCAGGCGGTTTCCCACCCGCGCGTCGATCGAATTGGCCTTGCCGCGTCCCGCCATAGATTCCACCTGATTCAAGCAGAGGAAATCTAACCGGAGTGCGTCGCTCCGCAAGACTTGCGGCCGGGCTAATTCACAGAAACGTCTTTGTCGCAGGTCTCGCCCTCTCCCTGCTCTTGAGACGCGATCTGTTCCGTAATGATGTCCACAATCATGCAGATAAGGTAGCGAGTACTATCGTTACGCACCCGGTCGATTGCTTTGGTTAACTGTGCGATATCGCTCCTGGTGGCGTAGCGGGTGTTCGAAAGTTTGCGACTTATGGCCGGCGCGACGGGCTGTGTGGGTGTGGACATGGCTGTCAGTGCGGATTGGTGGCAGGACGGGTGGCGGAACGGTCGAGCGGGCCGGGGACATCCCATAGCCCCTCGGGCCTGATCAGGACCATCGGATCGCTGAATGGCGTGAAGCTGTCCGGCAACGGCGGGTATTCGGCGATCACTTCGACGTATTCGTGATCGGAGAACACCACCTTCGTGTTCTTGGCGATCGGGTTGAATCCGAAGCGGCTCCAGAAACGTAGCAGGTGCAGCTGCGAGTTGCCGTAGATGACCGTGAAGCCCTTCTGCCGGACCAGAGCGATGGCGTATTCGACGATTTCCTTCGCGATCAGCGAGTGGCGGAAGCGCTGCAAAACCGCCAGCCGCTCCATCTTCACGAAACCGCCGAAATACCTGAGCCTCAACGCTGCGGCCGGTTCGCCGTCGATGCAGCCGAGGATATGCGTGGCGGTCTGGTCGTTGCCGTCGAACTCCTCATCGTATGGGCATTTCTGTTCCGCCATGAAGACCGCAGCACGGACGGCAAACACACGGGCCACTTCGTCCGACGTTCTGGCGACGAGGGGCCGGTAGGTGTGTTTTGGCGGTCGCGGCGTCCTGGATTTTGGACCGGGCACGATCTTGAGCGCGCCAAGGGCAGCACGCTCGGCCGGCGAAATCTTTACCTCGAAAAGGGAGCCCATCTGGGCCTGGTCGGAGTTGGGCGAGCGTTGCTTGCGCTGGATCGTCTTCAGACCGCCCACGCTTCCGACGCGGCCATAGATCGGCACGCTGTCGTGCAGATCGAGCCCCATGGCGTAGGCGACCAACGCACTCGCCAGGTCGCCCATGCCACGCGCGATGATGGCCCAGGTGTAGAGCGCCGCGGGCCTTTCACCGCGGCGCGCCAACAGTGCGAGATCCGGTGCCGCGGCGTCCAGCCGGTCGCATTTCAGCGCGGCATGACCCCGCTCGTTCAGCAGCAGGTAGGCAATATAGCCGACCAGTTGCGGGTCGCGGCGGCTATCATCCTCGGCGCGGAATACCGCCCAGATCGCCTCTTCGTTGTGGTTATACACGGAATGCATAACCTCTTTTGAGGCAACACTCTCCCCGATCTCCCGCAAGGTTAAGGCATGGATCGCAGCGAGATCCTCCGGCGCCGGTTTCCGGACAAAGGTGAACTTGCCGCCGCGGTCGCGGTAACCCGGTTCCGGTACCGGACCGGGTGATATCTCCCCCAATAAATTCGCGGTTTTCGGTGCGTGCTCTATTTCCGCCTGCTCGCTCATTGATTGCGTGCCCCCCAGATTTGTTTTTGAATGTTGGCATCAACGCTAGGGGCACCATGGTTAAACCGGTAGCAGCGCCGTCCGTATCGCCCGATACGAAAAACGCAGAACAGGCCTTCGGCGGCGTCCACTGGGACGACCTCGACCTGCTCCTCAACGTCACCAAGATGGGCAGCTTCCATCGGGCGGCGGATGCGCTGGGCCTGACGCAGCCCACGGTAAGCCGGCGGATCGCGCGGCTGGAAGCGGCGTTGGGCACCTCGCTGGTCAGCCGGCAGAACAACGGCGCGACACTGACCGTCGACGGTCAGGCGCTTCTGGAAGACCTCGGCATCGCCAAAGCGGCGATCGAGCGCATTCGCCATCGTTCCCGCGCAGACCACCCGTTACGGGATGATGTGAAGATCGTGACGACGGACGGCCTCGCCGCCTATTGGCTGCCGCAATTCCTGCCGTTCTTCTTCGATCGCTATCCGGACGTCGAGATGCGCATCCAGGTCGTGGGCGACACGAAACAGCGCACCAGCGACCAGTTCGACATGTCGATCCATTTCCTGCAGCCGACCGATCCCGACATGCTCACCATGCGATTGGGCACACTCCACTTCCTGCCTTACGCCTCGGCCGGCTATCTGGAAAAGCATGGAACGCCACGCGCGATCTCCGATCTCGGACATCACAGGCTGCTCGATTACATCCTGTATCTGATCGACAAGGGCTCCTGGCGCACGCGGCTGCCGGACAACGTCGGCGACGGCGCGACGCAACTGTTCACCAATTCCAGTGCCGCGCTTGCGGAAGCTGTGAGGCAAGGCGCCGGCATAGCGCTTCTGCCGACCTACGGCTCGTTATTTCAGCCGGGCCTGGTTCCACTCGAGATAAACATGCATTACCAGACGATGTTCTGGCTCTGCTATCGCAAGACCTCGGCAGAGCGCCGCGCGGTGCGGGCTGCAGTGGAGTTCTTCAAGCATATCTTCAACCAGCGCACGATGCCGTGGTTCGGCGATCACTATGTCGCGCCCAAACGGTTCGCGCCGGTGACGGTGGAGGAGATCATGAAGACGTTCACCGGTCCCGACCAGCGCGTCACCCAGCTCAAGACCGCGAGCGAGAAACGCTGAGCGGCCAGAACTGGCGACCCCGGGAGGAATCGAACCTCCATATCGCAGCTTAGAAGGCTGGTGCTCTATCCATTGAGCTACGGGGCCATGACGCCGCCTGTATAACGCTACGCGCCCGCGATGGCGTTAATGCGACCAGGGAATTTTGCGGTCGAATCTGAAATTGTCGGAATAGGATTTCGCCCGCGGCTTGGGCAGATGCGGTTCGAACACCTGATACGGGATCGCGTTGGCTTGCGCGTAGGCGATCGCCTCTTCCCGCGTGTCGAACTCGAGTTCGATCTGGCTGCGCATGTCGCGCGAGCTGGTCCAGCCCATCAGCGGATCGATTTCGCGCGCGGCTTCAGGCTCGTATTCGAGCATCCAGTTCTTGGTCCGCGCCCGGCCCGACTGCATGGCGTTTTTCGCGGGCTTATAGATACGCGCAAGCATTATTCCGACGTTCCTCAAATCATGTCGATGCCCTGCGATACCCCAAAAATGGGGCGAAAACCATATGGCGGAATGGTCGGGGCGGCGTGATTCGAACACGCGACCCTCTGCTCCCAAAGCAGATGCGCTACCAGACTGCGCTACGCCCCGATGATGTTCTGGTGGACGGTCGGAGACCTACACGAAACCCGCCCCAACCTTCAACCCGCCGACGCCGGTTCCGCTCACTTTCCGAAAATGGACCCATGCACCTGTGCACCGGGAACGATCCCGAGATCGTGGGCGCGGCCGCCGTTGAGTTCGATAACTGCTCGCACCGGCTCCGCCGAAGGGATCGAGTCCGTCGACATCGGGATCGCATTCGGTTCCACGGTCGAGATCGTGCCGTCAGCGCGGACGAACACGATGTCGAGCGGCAGATAGGTGTTCTTCATCCAGAACGCCACCGGTTGAGGCACGTGCAGGTCGAACAGCATGCCGGCGTTCGGCGCCATCTTCGTGCGATACATCAGCCCCTGTTCCTGGGATTTCTGATCGGCGGCGATCTCCATCTGGAACTGGGCGGGTCCTTTCGGTGTGTCGATGCTGATCGTCGCGACTGGCAGGCACAACGCGGGCTCCGCGCCGCAGACGAGCAGCAGTGCGGCGGCACAGGCACGCAACAAGGACCGCATCACGATTTCCATTTCAGCGCGCGTTGCAGCGCGAACATCCCGAACTGCGGCACCCAATGGGCGACCGTGCGATAATCGCCCCGCCACCAACTCGGATGCTTCAGGCTCATCTCCATGTGATCGAGGTAGCCCGCGAGCAAGCGCTCGTCGCCGCTTGCTTCGTAGAGTGCGAACAACGCCCAGGCGCGGCTGAAGTTGAGTGCGTAGTGGTGCGGTTTCTTCGGCTCCGTCACCGGCGACAGCGCATGCAGGCGATCCCCAACCTTCGCGAGCACGGTTTCCACAGTGGCGGCCTTGCTGCGCACCACGACCTCGCACAGGTTTGGCGTCACTGCCATGAAGTCGGACCAGCTGGCCTCCTCTTCGGGCGAAGGAAGCGTTTCAAGACACGGCAGGATGTGCTCTTCGGTGGTCTCGCGCACGAACGTCGCGAGGTCCGAACGGTTTTCGGCCTGCGCGTAATCCCACAGATTGATCATCGCCCAGCAGGGATTGGCATATTCGCGCGACAGCGGTTTCGGCGGCTCGCTGCGATAATGCGCAACGATCGACTCCGCTGTGTCGCGTGCCACGAAGGTCAGCCGCGTCGAGCCGGTCACTGCGCGATCCTCCAGAGCCAGGCGCAGGAACCAGGCGCGGCCATACGGCATCTCGAACTCCGGCCGCGCTGCGAGATCGGCCGCTTCCTCGGCCAGTTTCCGTGGCATCAGTATCTGGTCGACGATCGCCTCATAGCGCGCGTCACCGGTGAGACCGCGATGCGCCAGCAACGCCCACACCGCATGGCAGGCCGAGTGCCAGTCGATGCAGCCATGGAAGGCAGGATGCACCGTGTCGTGCCGCTGCACGTGGTGCGCAGGGACCTGCGCCAGCAGATCGATCCAATGCGGTGCTTCTAAGAGGAACGTGCGGAAACGCGCCGCGACGGACATACAGAACCTGAGCTGGAGTTACGCGATCAAGGATCGGCGACCCTGATCTCGGCTGCAAGCTCTCCTTTGGGGCCATCGCCCGTCCGCACCCGCACATGCTGTCCCTGATGCAGCTCGCGAATGCCACAGCGGCGCAGCGTCTCCATATGGACGAAGATATCGGGCGAATTGGCGCCGCGTGACACGAAACCGTAGCCTTTGCCGCGGTTGAACCACTTCACCGTGGCGTCGAACGCCTCGCCTTTCGGCTCCGCTACATAGCGTTCGGTGCGGTCTACAGTCGGCGGTTGCGGTGCGGCGGTAGAGTTGTCGAGTGAAATAAGGCGTCTGGCCTGCAACCCTTTGGGGCCTTGCACGGCCTCGCAGATCACGGTCGCGCCTTCATAGGCGGCTTTGAAGCCCGATTGCCGGACACAGGTCTGATGCAGGAGAATGTCGCCCTGCCCGTCCCCCGACGGCTTGATAAACCCGTAACCTTTCGTGGTATCGAACCATTTCACCATGCCTGCCACTTGTTGTGCAGCAGACACGACCGCTTCAGCCGTTTCCATTCCCCCACGCCCCATACTTTTCGATGGTAAAAGCAAAATTAACACAAGCCGGGAAAGCCGTGAAGCAAAACTGTCTTAATGCGGCCGGACCCGGTTAGATTCGTTTGTGCCAGCGTAAGTCGTTGTCATCGCTCACATTCCGATGGCGAAAGCAGGAGCAGTCACCAGATGGATTTCACCGGCCGTTACACAATTCCTGCGTCTGCGGACGCTGTCTGGTCTGCGCTGAACGACGCGGAAGTGTTGAAGGCCTGCATTCCAGGCTGCGAGACGCTTGTGAAATCCAGCGACACGGACTTCGAAGGCGCAGCCAGGATCAAGATTGGTCCGGTGTCGGCGACCTTCCGCGGCAAGGTTTCTCTGGCTGAACTCGATCCGCCGCGGCGGCTTGTATTGAAAGGCGAAGGCCAGGGTGGCGTCGCAGGCTTTGCCAAGGGCGACGCAGAAGTGCTTCTCACGCCGGTCGATGGCGGGACAGAACTCGTCTATGCCGCGAAAGCCAATGTCGGCGGCAAGCTGGCCCAGATCGGCCAGCGTTTGATCGACGGTGCCGCGAAACAGATCGCAGACGATTTCTTCAAACGGTTCAGCGCAGCCGTCACACCGCCATTGGCACCCGATCCGACAGTCGAAGCAATGGCAGAAGCCGGCGGCGCGGTCGGCACGGCAGCAGACGCGCGCCTGCCCGGGACTGTCGCCGAACCTGCCGTGCGTGAGGGCCTTGCGCCGCAAATCTGGGTGATCGGGCTTATCGCCGTTGTCGTGATTTTGCTGGCGTTTTTTGGGCTGGCGCTTTAGCGGCCGGTTTTGCCGGCGCCTTCGTCTCTACGGGTTTGCGGAAAAACGCATCGAGATCGAGTTCGTCGCTCTTCGGTTCGACCTGCCGGTCGCTGTAAAGCTCGCCGCCGGCCGCCCAGTTCTCCCGTTCGTGTTCTTCGATGAGAACCTGGATCGATTGCGGCTGGACATCGAGCGCGTCGGCAACCGTAGCCGTGAGCGCCGAAGCGAGGCGCCGTTTGATCTCTACGCTGCGGCCCTTCAGAATATGCGCGACAATCACCGGCATGGTATCTCCCGTCCGGCGGCCTTGACCGGCCGCCTGCTATGCTGAGACTTTCGGCCAACATTCTACAGCGATGAGGAAAGCATGTCCGTCGTTTCCATGACGGTGAACGGTAAGAAGGTTTCGGCCGATGTGGAGGACCGCACCCTGCTCGTCTACTATCTGCGCGAAAATTTGCGGCTGACCGGCACGCATATCGGCTGCGACACGAGTCAGTGCGGCGCCTGCGTGGTGCATTTGAACGGCAAGGCCGTGAAATCCTGCACCATCTTCGCGGCGCAGGCAGCCGACGCCGAAGTGACGACCATCGAAGGCCTCGCCCGGGATGGCAGGCTGCATCCGGTCCAGGATGCCTTCCGCGATAACCACGGTCTCCAGTGCGGCTTCTGCACGCCTGGCATGATCATGACCGCGATCGACATGATCCGCCGCGGCAAGGCGACGGACCGGGACAGTATCCGTCACGAGCTCGAAGGCAATATCTGCCGCTGCACCGGCTACCACAACATCGTGAGTGCGATCGAAGACGCATCCAGACGGATGGCGATGGCAGAGGCTGCCGAATGATCCCGTATGCGTTCAACTACAAGAAGGCGAAGTCCGTCGCCGAGGCGGAAGCGCTGCTGAAAGACGCGGCGGAGGCAAAGCTTCTGGCCGGCGGTCAGACGCTGATCGCGACGATGAAAATGCGGCTTGCCAGCCCGTCCGACCTGATCGACATCTCACAAATCCCCGAGTTGCAGTTCATCCGCAAGGACGGCGCCGCGCTCGTCATTGGCGCCGCTACCAGGCATGCCGATGTTGCGGAATCCAAAGAGGTCGAAAACACCATTCCGGCCTTGGGGGCGCTGGCGCAGATGATCGGCGATCCGGCGGTGCGCCACATGGGAACGATCGGCGGTTCGCTGGCCAACAACGACCCGGCGGCGGACTACCCGGCCGCAGTGCTCGCGCTCGGCGCGACGATCAGGACCAACCGGCGCAGCATCGCCGCCGACGATTTCTTCACCGGCATGTTCTCGACCGCTCTGAAGGATGGCGAAATTATCACCGAAGTTTCGATCCCGATTCCGGAGCGCGCGGCTTACGAGAAGTTCCGCAATCCGGCGTCGCGCTATGCGATGGCGGGCGTTTTCATCGCCAAAACAAAGGAGCGCGTGCGGGTCGCGGTGACGGGCTCGGGGCCTTGCGTGTTCCGCCATCCGGAGATGGAAGCCGCACTGACCCGGAACTTCTCGCCCGAAGCGATCAAGGACATTGCGGTCGATGCGAACAATCTCAACTCCGACATTCACGCGTCGGCCGAATACCGCGCGCATCTGACCGGTGTGATGGCGAGGCGCGCAGTCCAGTCCGCGGCGGCATGAGCAGTTCGGAAACCGATGTCCTGGAGTCCGCGGCGCACTGGATTGCAGAAGGCCACAAGGTTGTGCTCGGCACCGTGGTGAAGACCTGGGGCTCGGCGCCGCGGCAGGCCGGCAGCCAGATCGCCGTACGTGACGATGGCGCGTTCGTGGGCTCGGTTTCCGGTGGCTGTGTCGAAGGTGCCGTCATCGAAGAAGCGCACGCCGCGATGCGCGACGGCAAGGTCCGTACGCTCGAATTCGGCGTGAGCGACCAGCAGGCCTGGGATGTCGGACTCGCCTGCGGTGGGCGGATTGAGATCTTCGTCGAACCGGTGCTCTGAAGGATGCGGCGCGAAACGCTGGCGGCCCTGAACGATGCGCGCAAGGCCAATCGCGCGGCCGTGCGCGCTATCGATCTCGCGACCGGCGAAGAAACACTTATCGATCCGTACACGGATGGCTCACCGCTGGGCCTTGCCGCAAAAGACGCCGCCCGCGCCGACCGCAGCCAGCCAGTGGAAATCGACGGACGAAGCTGGTTCCTCGGTGTGTTCAATCCCCCGCTCGACCTGGCGATCGTCGGCGCCGTGCATATCGCCCAACCGCTGGCCCAGATGGCGGCGATGGCCGGCTATGGCGTTCGTGTCATCGATCCGCGCACGGCATTCGCGACGACCGAACGTTTTCCCGCTGTCGCGCTGTCCTACGACTGGCCAGACGAAGCGCTGGAGAAAGCGCCGCTCGGACCGCGCAGCGCTATCGTCGTGCTGGCGCACGATCCGAAGATCGACGATCCCGCACTTATCCATGCGTTGAGATCGGACTGCTTCTACATCGGCGCATTGGGCTCGAAGAAAACCCATGCCGGCCGGCTCGCCCGCCTGAAAGCCGAAGGCTTCAGCGACAACGAGTTGTCGCGCATCCACGGTCCCGTCGGTCTCGCTATCGGCGCCAAATCGCCGGCCGAGATCGCCGTGTCGGTTCTGGCCGAGATGACACAGACCCTCCGCGCGGGCGGCTAGGAGCGAGAGGCCGCCCGCGCGCGGTCCGCCGTGTGGTTCGCGTAGTCCGGACCCGGCGGCCGCCCGGACCAGTTCGATCAGCCCTGGGAGGAGCCGTGCGTGCGTGAACTGAACCGGCGGCTGGATGCGCCGATCTCGTCCTGGGTCACCACGCCGTCGTGGTTCTTGTCCAGCTTGGTGAACAGCTTCTCCATCGGCATCGCATATTCCTGGATCGTCAGCTTGCTGTCGCCGTTGATGTCGAGACGCTGGAAGATGCGTGCGCTCACCTGCTGATACTTCGCCATGCCGATCGCCGCGAACTGATCGAACGTCAGTGTTTTGCCGCCATGCGCCGCGTCCGTGAACTTCTTTGCATTGGCGGTGTCGAATTCCGCATGCGTGACTTTGCCGTCTTCGTTGAGATCGGCGGTGAAGCACAGTCCGCGCGACGAACGGACTCTGCGGCGCGCGCCCGTATTGCCGGCCTGATCGTTGTAGGTGTTGGTATTGCCGGCCTGGTTGCGCGGCGCACAATTGACCACGCCGGTGCCGTCGCGATCGGCGTAAGAGAACTTCACCCGCAACGGCACCATGTATTCGTCGAGCGTCAGCTTGCCGTCGTTGTTCCAGTCGGCGCGGCGGAAGATCTTCAGTTCGCGATCATGGTATTTCTTGAGCGCATCGGCTTCGAACTGCTGCGCATTGATCGGCTGGCCGTGTGCGATGGCGGCGAACCGCGCACCGACAGCCCGGTTGAATTCGTCCTTCGTGACCTTGCCATCATGGTTGGTGTCGTAGTCTTCCAGAAAATGGCTTGCCGAACGGCTGAAGCCGTAGCTGGCGCGATCGCCATACGAGCGATCGCCGGCGGAACGATCTCCATAAGAGCGGTCGCCGTTCGACGAATCGTGCGACGACGTCCCTGTGTTCATGGCAGCGACAGCAGCAGTCGCACCCGTTGCAATGACGGCGCCGAAAAGCAGCGCCAGTTTGACGTGAGAGAGCATGAGTTTCTCCTTTGTGGCCCTATCCCATGCACGCAGTAGAGAGCGCCTCTGTCGCGCGACTTTGCCGGGTAGAACGAAAGTGGTCGCAAAGTGGATGGCCGCGCGCTCTCGCGACGAATTGAGACAATTTGGATTTGCGAAGACGGCCGCCACACCGCATCTTGATGGAGGGAGTTGATCGATGAACGCCGAATCCAAACCGCATATCCTGGTGGTCGAAGATGCCCGCGATATCCGCGAGCCGCTGGCGCGCTATCTGCGCGACAACGGCTATCGCACGACGACGGCGGGCGATGCGGCCGCGGCCCGCAAAGCGATGAAAGCCGCGGCGATCGATCTCGTCGTGCTGGACATCATGATGCCGGGCGAAGACGGCTTGTCGCTCTGCCGCTCGGTTCGCGAAACCTCGCAGATCCCCGTCATCCTGCTCACGGCGCGCGGCGAAGAGGTGGATCGCATCATCGGCCTGGAGATGGGCGCCGACGATTATCTCGCCAAACCGTTTAGCCCGCGCGAACTGGTAGCGCGCATTTCCGCAGTGCTGCGGCGGACCCAGGCCCTGCCCCCGCGCCAGCAGCCGCCGGAGGCCGAACGGATCCGCTTCGGCGACTGGGTGCTCGACACGGGACAACGCGAACTGGTCGGCAGCGACGGCATGGCCACACCGCTTTCCAGCGGCGAGTTCCGTCTGCTGCAGGCGATGCTGGAGCGGCCGAAGATCGCGCTCACCCGCAACCAGTTGCTCGATCTCACCAAGGGCAAGGAAGCGGAACTGTTCGATCGTTCGGTGGACAACCACGTGAGCCGTCTGCGCAAGAAGATCGAGCCCGATCCCAAGAACCCGCGCTACATCAAAACGGTGTGGGGCGGCGGCTATATGCTGGCGGTCGATCCGCAGCCCGCATGAACTTTTCGTTGCGCCGCTTTTTGCCGCACACGCTGGCTGCGCAGCTTATCGCCGTCATCGCGCTGGCGGTGCTGTTGTCGAACATCGGCGTCGCCGTCTACTTCCAGATGGGCAATGAGCGCACCACGGAGAGCGCGTTTTACGAGCGCATGGCGGATCGCGCGGTTTCCGCCGCCGAATTGTTGAGCGCCGTTCCCGCCAAGGCGCGGCCCGCCGCGATCCGGGCAATGGAGAGCGGTGTGTGGCGTTTTGAATTGCTGCACGGCAAGACGCCGGAGCCGCCCCCGATGTCGCGGGAAGAAGCCTCGCTCGCCTCGCGGGTGCGCGCGCTACTCCCGCCACAGCGCGCCGGGCAACCTGTGTCGGTGAAGTTTCACGACGTCCCGCGGATGCCGGTGCGGCCCGGCGCGCGTCCATCCGGTCCGATCGTGGAAATCACAGTGCCGGTCGTTCGCGGCACACAGCTCAGGACTTTCTTTTTCCGCCCGCCGCCGCATCCGTGGCCGATCGAGATCTTCTTTGCGGCCTTCGCGGCCATCGTGGTGACGTCTGCCGCCGCCGCCTTCATCGCGAGCCGCGTGGCCCGCCCCTTGTCGAAACTGGCGTCGTCGGCGTCGGAGGCGGCCCGCGGCGGCGCCGCCGTGCATGTGCCGGAGGAAGGCCCGGAAGATGTGCGCAACGCTGCAAAGGCGTTCAACGCCATGACCGATCAGGTTGCGCGCACGCTCGCCAGCCAGCGCCAGTTGCTGTCCGCCGTCGGGCACGACTTGCGCACACCGATTACCGCCATGCGCATTTCGACCGAATTCATCGAAGACGGCGAACTGCGCGAGCGCTTGCAGAAGAACCTTCTGGAACTGCAGGAACTGACGGAAGCGGTGCTGTCCTTCGCCAAAGGCGCAGGCCTCGAACAGAAGCGCAATGTCGATCTGGCAGCCCTGCTCGAAAGCGTGTGCACGGATCTCGACGATCTCGGTGAATCCGTCGAATGGCAGGCGCACGACCCCGCTCCGTTCTTCTGCCGGCCCAACGAAGTGAAACGCGCGATCCGCAATCTCGCCGAGAATGCGGTGGCCTATGGCGGCCGCGCGCATGTCCGGCTGGAGCAGTCGCCGGCTGCGTATGAGGTGATCGTCGAAGACGACGGCCCGGGCATTCCCGAAGCCGATCAAGCGCGGGTGTTCGAGCCGTTCGTACGTCTGGAAAGCTCGCGCAATCTGGAAACCGGGGGCACGGGTTTGGGCCTGACCCTGGTCAAGGCCATCGCTGAAGGCCACGGCGGCAGCGTGGTCTTGGAAAATCGCAGCGAAGGCGGGCTCCGCGTTCGGCTGCGTTTGCCGCGCAGCGCTGAGGCCGCGTAATCTGGCGCCCATGGAATTTGAGTTGTGTCCGATCAATCACGCGCAAGGTGCGATCCTGGCGCATGCGGTGCGTGCGGGCGGACGGCTGTTCAAGAAAGGCCGCGTGCTGACCGGCGACGACGTGGCGACGTTGCGCGACGCCGCCGTCACCGAGGTCACCGTGGCGCGGCTCCAGCCGGACGATCTGGTTGAAGACGAAGCGGCACGGCGCATCGCGGCGCTCTGCGCAAGCGGGTCCGTCCGGGTCGGTGCGGCGTTCACCGGCCGCGCCAACATCTACGCGACGGAACCGGGTGTCGCGACAATCGACGCCGCGACGATCGACCGGCTCAATGCCCTGCACGAGTCCATCACCGTCGCGACAGTGGCGTCGTTCACCCGCGCGGTGACCCGGCAGATGCTGGCGACCATCAAGATCATCCCTTTCGCGGCGCCGCTTGCCGCCGTCGAGACGGCCGAGCGTCTGCTCAGATCGGCCCCGCCGATCTGCCTTGCGCCGTTCCGGCCGATGAAGGCCGCGCTGATCTCGACAGCGTTGCCCGGCATGAAGGCGCCGCTGCTGGACAAGAACCGGACGGCGCTGGACGCACGTCTCAACGGACTGGGATCGGCGATTGTGTTGGAGGAACGCGTCGCGCATGAGGCCGGCGCTGTCGCCGCCGCAATACGCCGCGCGAAGTCCGCCGGCGCCGACCCCATCTTGGTGTTCG
This sequence comes from Rhizomicrobium sp., assembly GCA_036490455.1. Lineage (GTDB taxonomy): Bacteria > Pseudomonadota > Alphaproteobacteria > Micropepsales > Micropepsaceae > Rhizomicrobium. Next base: position 254,357 of record DASXDS010000031.1, on the reverse strand, counting down.
GCGCAAGCGCCATCACCGACCGCCGCGATGTCATCCCGGCCGCAATCGAACAGGCCGGCGGCCGGGTCACCCATTTCGGTATGCCGGTCGATCCTGGCAACCTGCTGTTGATGGGCGAACTGGACGACGCGCGCGTGGTCGGCCTGCCGGGCTGCGCCCGCTCGCCCAAGCTCAACGGCTTCGACTTCGTCCTGTGGCGTCTGGCGGCTGGACTGCCTGTCGGCCGCTCCGAACTGGCGGCGATGGGTGTTGGCGGCTTGCTGACGGAGATCCCGACACGGCCGCAGCCGCGCGACGAACGCCCCATCGAGGTGCCGCGCGCGCCCAAGGTCGGCGCGATCATCCTGGCTGCCGGGCTGTCGAGCCGGATGGGCCGCAACAAGCTGCTCGAGACGCTGGGTGGCAAACCTTTGGTGCGGCGCGTAGCAGATGCTGTGGCCGCGTCGGCGGCCTCCACCGTTTGTGTTGTCACCGGAAACTCGGCCGACCGTGTCGAGGCGGCCTTGACCGGTTTGCCGCTCACGTTCGTCCATAATCCAGATTATTCAAAGGGTTTGAGCACCTCGCTCAAGCAAGGTCTAAGCGCCCTGCCCGACGATTGCGACGCGGCGCTGGTCTTGCTGGGAGACATGCCGATGATCGGCTCTGCGCTGATCGACAAGCTGATCGCCGCCTTCGATCCGGCGGAAGACCGCGCGATCTGTGTCGCGACACGCGGTGGACGGCGCGGCAATCCGGTCCTGTGGGCCCGGCGCTTCTTCCCCGAGATGATGGCCATCGAAGGCGATGTCGGGGCCAAGCACCTGATGGGCGCCTATCCAGAGCTTGTCTGCGAGGTCGAGGCGGACGATGACGCCCCGCTGACGGACATCGACACACCCGCCGCGCTGGAAGCGGTCGCCCGGGCGATGCCGGCGTGAGCGACCCGCTGTATCGCCGGGAACTGATCCGCCTCGCCGCCGACGCCCATGGTGCCGGGACGCTACCCGCGCCCGATGTGACCGGCTCCGCGTTCAATCCCGCCTGCGGCGACCGGGTGTCGGTGACGCTGACACTGTCCGACGGACGGATCACCGGTGTCGGCCACGAGACCCGGGCCTGCGTTCTGACGCAGGCGTCTGCGTCGATCCTGGGTTCGGCGCTGGAAGGCCATACGCGAGCCGACGTCGAGGTTCTACGCGCTGCCCTCGTCCGCATGCTGGCCACTGACGGACCCCCGCCTGGCGCGCCGTTTGACGTCTATAGCGTTTTCGACGGCGTCGCCGGCCACCCGGCGCGCCACCGCTGCGTTCTGCTTCCCGTCGACGCCGTCCTAGGCGCTTTTGGGAAGTGCGCCGAACCAGGCGGCGAACGGTCCGAGCGCTAGCGCACCGCCGTCGGTCCGGGCATCGCCACAGCCGATCTCGAGCACCGTCGCGTGCGCGATATCGGGATGTCGAAACACGGAATCGGTCGCGCTCATGTTGAATACGCACATCACGGTCTCGCGACCCGCGACGCGCTGAAAGGCAAGGATCGGGTCCGGCGCGTCGAGCACCGCAATTTCGCCCAGCCGCAATGCGGCGCTGGTTTTGCGCGCCGCGAGAAACCGGCGGGTGTAGTTCAGCGTGGAGTCCGGATCGCCGTCCTGCGCCGATACCGCCAGCGCCTTATGCAGCGGCGACAATGGCAGCCACGGTGTGCCGGTCGAGAATCCGAGGTTCACGGCGCCGGCATCCCAGGGCATCGGGGTGCGGCAACCGTCGCGGCCTTTGCTGACCGGATAGTAGAGATCGCCGACGGGATCGCGCAGCTGGTCGCGCCTGAGATCCGTGTCGGGAAGCCCCAATTCCTCGCCCTGATACATCAGCACCGTGCCGCGCAACGCGAACAGCAGCGCGAGCATCAGCTTCGCGAGCGCCGGGTTGCCTTCGAAACCGCCGCCGAACCGCGTCACCGTGCGTGGCACATCGTGGTTGGAGAACGACATGCACGGCCAGTGCTTCGGATGACGCGCCAGATCGGCCAGATGGGTTCGCATAAACGCCGGCCCGAACTTGCGCGCGACCAGCATCACGAAAGTGTAGCCGGCATGCAGCCCTTCGTCGGGCGCGAGATAGGCGCCGGAGCGCTCGAACTCCTCGGAAAATTCGCCGAACACGAAGCGGTCGTCGTGCGCATCGACAGTGCGGCGGATTATGTCCAGTTCCGCCCGGTTCTCTTCCAGATTGCTGTCGTGCAGATGGCGCTGGAAGTTCGTCACATGCGCCCACTCGGCATTGGTGCGCTCGGCAACCGGGATCGCCGGATTGTCGGCCAGTTTCGCGTCGTGGAGATAGGCGTTGGCGACGTCGAGGCGGAAACCGTCGACGCCGCGTACCAACCAATCGTCCAGCACTTTCAGCGCCGCAGCTTTGGCGTCGGGCTCGTGCCAGTTCAGCTTCGGCTGCTGGCGCAGGAATTTGTGATGGTAATACTGCCGCCGCGTCGGCTTGTAAGCCCAGGCCGGACCGCCGAACACTGCGAGCCAGTTGTTGGGCGGCGAGCCGTCGAGATGCGGATCGGCCCAGACATACCAGTCCGCTTTCGCGCTGCCGGGTTTCTGGCTCTCCGCGAACCAGGCGTGTTCGTCGGAGGTATGGCACAGCACTTCGTCGAGGATGATCTTCAGTCCGCGCGCATGCGCTCCATCCAGTAGCGCCTCGAAATCGGCCATCGTGCCGTAATCCGGATGCACGCCATCGTAATCTGAGACGTCGTAACCCCAATCGCGGTTGGGCGACGGATGCACCGGCGAGAGCCAGAGCGCATCGATGCCGAGCCCCGCGAGATAGTCGAGCTTCGAGATCAGGCCGCGAAAATCGCCCTTCCCGTCGCCGTTGCTGTCGCAGAAGCTGCGGATATAGACCTGATAGACGACGGCGCCTTTCCACCACGGTTCACCTGTCATCATGGTCTCCGTTGATCCGGCTGCTCATCGGACGCCCGCACGACATACGACCAGAACGTCCCACCGAAAGATGCGCTGAAAATGAAAGCAATGAGGGTCAGCCATGCGAAAGCCTGCTGCTCCTGCAGAACGTTCGGCAAGACATGGAACGCTCCCTCCAGCATGCGGGAGAATGGCGGTATTCGATAAAGCCAGCCATCCAGCGCCTTCGCCCCGGTTTTGGAAACGGGTACCAGAATTGCTCCGATATTGTCCGCAATGCCGAAGTTGAAAAGAAAATCATAAGCGCCAAGCAGCGCCGATACGACCGCGTTGGCGAGATACGCCGCCCATCCGCGGATGCCACAGAAATATAGCGCGATGGCCGGGATCGCTCCACTCGCGATCGCTATGGGGATGGCAATGGAGATCGCAATCAATAAGACGGATTGGACAGCAGATGGCAGTTTGCTCAAGTGCGGATCGGCTTCCTCGATGAGCTGCAACTGGGCCGTGCACGCCACTATCACAACAAACGCGACATAACTCGAGCAAACGGCGGCCGCTGCGATGAACGGCCGCCGTTTGAACATCTTGTCCTGCTCCCCGAACGGCTCGTCCCGGGCGATGGAGGCGAGCGCTAAACTTCCTTTTCGCTCTCGATGATCTTATGGACGACGCCATAGGCCTTCGCGGCTTCCGCGCCCATCCAGAAGTTGCGCTCGGTATCCTGAACGATCTTCTCGTAGGACTGTCCGGTTTCCTTCGCGATGATCCGGTTCAGACGCTCGCGCATCTTGAGGATCTCTTCGGCCTCGATCGAGATGTCGGACACCTGACCGCGCACGCCGCCGAGCGGCTGGTGCAGCAGGAAGCGGGTCTGCGGCAGGCAGAAGCGGTTCTCCTTGCGCGCGCCCAGATAGATGTGCGCGCCGGCGCTCGCCACCCAGCCGGTGCCGATCATCTTCACTCGCGCGCCGACGAAGCGGATCATGTCGTGAATGGTGTCGCCGGACTCGACATGGCCGCCGGGCGAGTTGACCACCACGCGAATGTCGTCGTCGCCTTCCGACGCGAGCGCGAGCAGTTGCGCCGTCACGCGCTCGGCCATGCGCATGTCGACTTCACCGAAGATCAGCACGGTGCGCGACTTGTACAGCGCCTTCGCGACAGGCGGCATTGGGGCTTCGCCGGTCTTGGAATCGTCGGGCTTGTCGTCTTCTTCGTCGAGGCGAACCAAAGGCTGCTCCTTAAAGGCAAATCGGGGTGTTCCGGGGCCATACTAGCCACGGTCCCTATGCCATTTTCAACGTCTAAAGCGCGTTAACAGCCGCACGCATCGTAGGGCCAATCTCGCTGTGCAGCGCGAGATCGGCGTAATAATCCTGTTCGGTTTCCTCGCGGTTCACGATCACAAGTCTGGCGCCGTTCCGCTTCGCCATCAGCGGAAAACCGGCTGCCGGATACACGACGAGCGAGGAACCCAGCACCAGGAACAGATCGCAGGCGAGCGTAGCGGACCGCGCCCGCCCCATCTCGTCTTCCGGCATGGTCTGGCCGAACGAGATCGTCGCGGTCTTCACGATGCCGCCGCAAGACGGACAATCCGGCGGCTCGCCCTTTTCCTCAAAGTGCTTGCGGATATCCGGAATCTCCATTCGTTCGCCGCAGCCCAGGCACTTCGCGTAACGCGTGTTGCCGTGGAGTTCGATTACCTTGCCGGCCGGTATCCCGGACTCCTGATGCAGGTTGTCGATGTTCTGGGTGATGACATGGCTGACCTTGCCCTCGCCCACCAGATAGGCGATCGCCATGTGACCGTCGTTCGGCTTCGCATCGGACCACGAGCCTTCCATTGCGAAGCGGCGGCGCCAGGCTTCGCGGCGCAGTTCCGCCGAGCCGACGAAGTCCTGGAAATCGATCGGCGCCATCTTGGTCCAGACGCCGCTGCCCGGAGAACGGAAGTCCGGAATCCCGGACTCCGTCGAGATACCGGCGCCGGTGAACACAACCGCCCGGCGCGATGTCCGCAGCATCTCCGTGAGAGACGCCACCTCGGCGCGCACGGGCGATCGGCCGTTCATCAGTGCGTCACGCCCCCGCACGAAGCCGAGACCCAATGGCCTTCGAACTTCTCGTGCTGGTTTATCTGGTGGCCGTGCGCGACGCCGCTCATCGTCACCTCGCCGGTGTAATGCGTGTCGGTGTCATAAGTGAACTCGGCATGCCCGGTGCCTTTCATGTCCGGCGAGTCGCAGACCATGTTGGCGGTCATGGTGTGACCGGAAATCTTCACATCGGTCGGCTTGCATTCTTCGCGACCGTTCATGTGTGGCATGTCCTGGGTCACTTCTTTCTCCGTCATGCAGTGTTCCACCGTCATGCCTGTGCCGTTCATCGACATGCCCATCTTCTTCATCTGCGCCTGCGCCTCCGGCGGCATTTTGGAGATATCCGGCATGCCGGGCATGCCCTCCGGCATCGAAATGGTGATCCTCCACAAACCGGCCTTGCCGTGATTGGCGAGCGCGACACCGGTCGCCAGAGCCAATGCGCCGGTCGCGATACCGCCGATCAGAATCATCCTGGAAAAACGCATGCCATTTCCTCCCTCTGAGCACGCCGGTATGGCGGCCCTTCAAAGAATCCCGCGCGGGACAATACAGAGAATGCGAACTCCGTGAAGGCTTGCGGGCGACTTGCTGTGATCAGGGTTTCACCTGACCGCAATCGGCGGACTGCCAATCGCCGCTGAACTTCGTGGCCGCCGTGGTGACCTTGCCCTGCACCGGTGCGCTGGTGAAATTCGAGGTACCCTCGTAATGTTTGTTGCTGCTGTAGGTGACGCTGAACTTGCCGGATCCGTTCATCAGCCCTTTGCAGACAAATTCGCCGGTGGCGCCGGCCCCTACCCAGCGGATGTTCTGGTAGGTGCATCCCGGCCGCTTGGGGGGAGTATCGGCCGCAGCATCGGCGGGTGAGATGCACACCTTCGCCGTCACCGGCTTCGCCTTGCCAGGCGTGTCGAGGCTCATGCCGCCCATCTGGGCCGCCTGATCGGCCGGCATTTGCGGCGTGCCACCGACTTCGACTGTCGTGGTCGTACTCCAGAGGCCCGGCAGAGCGTGACCGGCCCAGGCTGGAGACATCGAGCCCAACACGGCAAGCGTGGTCCAACAGGCTCCCTTAATGTTCTTCATCGTGCGATGTCCTCTGCAGTGTCTTGCCGGCGCGCGGAAGGTGCGCCCGAATCCCATAGATGTCCCGCGTCCCAACCCTATCCGAAAATGCTCACGAAATTCGCGGCCGTGAGGGTGCCGGCCAGATGATCGACCTGGATCACGTAATCGGCACCCTTCTGATACCCCGCCTCGCCATTGGCATCGACGATGAGGAATTCGTGCCCCATGAACGAGCCCGATGACGGCTTGAAAAGCACGGCATGGCCTGGCCCCAGCAGCTGATGCGGGCCAATCGCTGCCGCGAGATCGTTGTTGAAATTGCCGGCATCCAGTGCGCCCGTTTTCACGATGTGGTCGATCGTGGAAACCATGAATGGGAAGTTCAACGTGTCTTCTGCCGCATTGAAGTCGGTGATGATGTCGTGATTGACGCCCGTCGACTGTTGGGCGCCAGAACTCAACAGGTAGCTGAAGCGGTCGTGCCCGGCACCGCCGGTCATCGTGTCCTGACCGTTGTAGCCGTTCAGGACATCGTCGCCGCCGCCGCCCTTGAGAACATCGTTTCCGTCGCTGCCGCTGAGCATGTCGTTCTTTGCGCCGCCGATGAGTTTGTTGTCGCCGGGGCCGCCGAAGACCTTGAAGCTCCCGTTGGTTTCCGCGGAGCCGTCGAACACGAGTTTCTCGGTCCCAGTGAGATTGAAGGCGTCGACCTCCAGCGTGGCGCCGGCTGCAACATTGCCGTCGGCCGTGGAGAAATCGACGTTGCCGCCGCCGAACTGAACCTTCTCGATATTGACGATCGTGGTGTCGTTGCAGTGCAGGACGTTGGCGGTGCCATTGGTGATCGAGAGGATATCGTCGCCCGATCCACCGTCGAGCTTCGAAGCCGCCGTCAGCTTGCCGAGCACGAAGAAAAGATCGTTTCCCGAGCCCGCATTCGCGTCGTCGACGCCAGTCGCAGTGGCGATTCCGATCTCGTCGTTGCCGTCTCCGCCGCTGATCGTATTGTGTCCCTCTCGCCCTTCCAGATCATCGTTGCCGGTGCCACCGGCCAGCACATCGTTCCCGGTGCCGCCTTCAAGAGTGTCGTTGCCCGCGCCGCCCGTCATCACAAAGCGGCCGTTCGTTTCCTCCAATCCGAAGAAGGTGAGCGTATCCGACGCATCGAGCGCAGAGCCATCGACTTTCATCGTCTGTCCCGCTGCAACGTTCTGATCGACGGAATCCAAAAAATAGCTCGCACCGGCTGCGACCACGATCTTCTCGACGTTTATCAATCCAACAGGAAGCGATGTCGGCGAAGCGTAAGCCTGACCGGAGAGCTGGAGGACGTCGTCGCCGGTTCCCCCGTTGATCCTTTCACCTGAATCCAGTGTGCTGCCGAACTTGAAGACGTCGTTGCCGGCGCCGCCGAAAACCGTGTCCTCGCCACCCTGGATCATGTTGAACACATCGTCCTGCGATGTGCCGTTGATGATGTTGTTTCCGGCGGTCCCTTTGAATTTCACGCGTGCCTCCCGTTACACGAAGTGCACCCGAGCCCTTTCCGACGCGCCCAAGGTCGCAAATTTTGCGCGGACTGGCGAGTGGCGTGCGTCACTACCGAAGCCGCTATTGCCCGGCCCAAGCGACAATATGCAAGAAATTCATGATGTTAACGCCCCGCACGCGACACGCATGGACAAGCCCATGGCCCGAATTGCAGCATAGGCAAAGAGGGAGAACTCAAATGACAGACGTTGTGAAAGTCACCGATTCCGGTCACGTGCGGACGATCGCGCTGAACCGGCCGGACAAAAAGAATGCGCTCAGCAATGCGCTCGCCTGGGGCGTGATCGCTGCCATCGAGGACGCCGCCAAAGACGACAATGTTTGGGTGATCGCGCTGACGGGAAGCGGCGACGCGTTCTGCGCCGGACTGGATCTGTCGGGCAGCGACCGGTTTCATCCGCATTCGCCGCAATCGGCACAGCTCGACGACATCAGCTGGGTCGGGCAATTCCTGCTCGCGATCCGCAAACGCTGCGACAAGCCCGTGGTCGGCGCCATCAACGGTGTCGCCGTTGGCGCGGGGCTGGGCCTCGCGATGGCGACGGATGTCCGCATCGTCGCACACAGCGCAAGATTGATGGCCGGCTACACCCGCATCGGCGGCTCGCCCGATGCGGGCCTCACCATCACGCTGCCGCAGGCGATGGGCTACGAACGCGCGATGCGCTTCATGATGGAGAACCGCACCGTGAGCGGCGAAGAAGCGGTTGCGTGGGGAATGGCAGGCGAAGCCGTCGAAGACAGCCGTTTTGCCGAGCGTGTCGCCGCCTATTGCCAGGAACTGTGCCAATGGTCGCCGATCACGTTGCGGCTGCTCAAACGCGGCATGGTCAAGGCGATGGAGACCTTCGACATGGAGCAGCAGCTTCGCTACGAGGTCTCCAACATCCGCATGGCCTTCGCGAGCGAGGATGCGAAGGAAGCCCGCCAGGCATTCTTCGAAAAACGAAAGCCGGTGTTCAAAGGAAAGTAGCGATCCGCTTCGTCGGACGGCGTCGCGACTTGGGACGGTAGGCAGCGGACCGCGTGGCGACACGCGCATGCCGCCATTGACGTGCCGCGCAAGCTTCCCTATCATTCAACCATATGGTTGAACGTCACGTACACCTAGACTCGATATTCGGATCGCTCGCCGACACGACGCGCCGCGATATCCTGCGGCGTGTGGCCGGGCGGGAGCTATCGATCGGTGAGATCGCTGCGTCGTACGACATTTCGTTCGCGGCCGTGTCGAAGCATCTTGTCGTGCTCGAAAAAGCCCGTCTCGTCACGAAACGCAGAGAGGGCAAGCTGCAAATCGTGGCGCTCTCGCCCTCCGCGCTGACCGACGCCGCAAAACATCTCGAACGCTATCGGGACATCTGGGAAAGCCGGTTGGACCGGTTGGAGAAATATCTGGAGAAGGAACGATGAACACGGAGCTGAAGAACGAACTGACCATCGTCCGCGTGCTCAACGCGCCGCGCGAGAGAGTCTGGCGAGCTTGCCGGGAATCCGAAGCGCTCAAGCAATGGTGGGGCCAACCCAAAGACGCCACGATGCTCATATGCGAAGTGGACTTCCGCGTGGGCGGCTCGCTGCTTTGTGGAATCGAACGCCCTGGCGACGCGAGGATTTGGTTCAAGTGGACATACCGGGAGATCGTCGACGGCGAAGAACTGGTGATGGAACAGCATTTGTCCGACGAGACTGGAAGCGAACGGGATTCTACCGACTTTCCCGCTTCAATGGTCACACTTCGCCTCGAGGACATGAACGGGAAAACGAAACTGACGATCGTGCATGCGGGAATGGCTTCCGAAGTGAATCGCGTCGAGAACTTCAAGGAAGGTTGGTCGCAGTCGCTCGATCGGCTCGCCGAGAGCCTCACTCACCGTTAGTCAGACGCCTTTAGGCCCGCGCCACTCATCCGCAAGGATCGCGTAGAAATATTCGTCCCACCACGTGCCGTCAGGTTGGAGCAGGCACGACCGGAAGTGAGCCTCGCGCCGCATCTGGAGTTTCTCGGCGATGCGCCACGAGGCGCGGTTCTCCGGCTGGCATGTAGCGATCACCCGGTGACAACCGAGCGCGTCGAAGGCGTGGGCGACCAGGGCCGCGGCGGCCTCCGTCGCATAACCGAGGCCGTGACGATCGCGCGCCAGAGCCCAGCCGATTTCCCATGTGGCGGCGACAAACCAGGGATGAAAGGGCATGTGCCCGACGAGTTCACCGCCGGCCTTTTCGATCACCGCAATCGCGTGCGGCTTCTTTGCATTGCGGACCGCGAAGGTCCGGGCCTGCGCAGGGGTCATGAGCCCTTCCGGCAGGAACGCGGTGACGTCGGGATCGGACATGTAGCGATGAACACCGCGCCAATCCGCCGGCGCAAACCGGCGCAGGATCAATCTCTTGGTTTCAATCGGTGTGAAACTGTCCGGTGGTGACGGCATCGGCGGGCCTTGAGTGAAGACCAAGCTCTAACAGAAACCGGATCGTGCTGGCTTCTTCATCGAACGCAACGCCGCCGCACTCACCGCCCGCCCAAGAAAATCTGGCGCGCCCTAGGGGAGTCGAACCCCTCTTGCAAGATTGAAAATCTTGAGTCCTAACCGATAGACGAAGGGCGCACTTCGCCGTCGCCTGACACAAAACAGGCTCGGGAGGGCGGGCTATAAAGGCCCGGCTCCGGCTTGGCAACCCTTGGATTTTGCGGCCGGACGCCGCTCTTTCAGACGCCTGCAGGCGCTGCATCTTCGATCTGCAGCTGCACCCGCGTCTGGCCATTCCATTCGTCGGCGCGCAGGCGGCCGGCAACATGGATTCGCTGCCCTCGGGCGGCGAGAAGCGCCCGCCCCAGCGGCTGATCCGCAACCCGGAACGCGATCGCGGCGACACGCGCGCCGTCTGCGCCTGCCAGTTGCAGCCGGACATGATCCTTGCCGACCGGGTCCGCGAACGCGATGCGGGCGTCCGGAATGGCGATCAGCGGTTCCTGATTGCCCGGACCGAACGGGCCCGCTTTGGCGATTTCCTCGATCAGATTGACGGTTGCACCGGCCGGCGAGACCAGCGCATCGATGAACATCTCGCTCGCGGCCGCCAGTGCTGCCGCGCTGTTGGCGAAGGCTTCGGAAAGAAACGCGCTGAAGCCGTCCACCTGATCGCCGCGCAGCGAAAACCCGGCCGCCATCGCGTGGCCACCGCCGCTTTCGATCACACCGCGCTCATGCGCCGCGCGCACCACCGCGCCCACGTCGATGCCGGCAACGGAACGGGCCGAGCCGCGACCGACGCCGCCTTCCATCCCGATCGCGAAAGCGGGCTTGCCGAAGCGGTCTTTCAAACGGCCCGCCACGATACCGACCACACCGGTATGCCAGCCCTCGCCCGCTGTAAGAATGAACGGCGCATTGGATTGCGTTGCTGCCTCGGCGACGGCTTCTGCGAGGATCAGCTTCTCCAGCGCCTGGCGTTCGCCATTGTGCAGGTCCAATTGCGCGGCCAGTTCTTGCGCCAGTGCCGGATCGCGTGCGGTGAGCAGATCGACGCCGAGGCCCGCTCGGCCGACGCGGCCGCCGGCATTGATCCGCGGCCCGAGGATGAAACCCAGATGATGTGAGGTGAACGGCGGCGCGATCTTCGCGATCGCAGACAATGCGGCCAGCCCGGGACGCGCGCCGAGTTTCGCAAGGCCGCCACGAATGAACGCGCGGTTGACGTCGAGCAGCGGGACCACGTCGCAATGGGTGGCAAGGCCGACGAGATCGACGGCATTGCGCAGATCGGGTTCGGCTATCCCGTTCGCCTGGTACCATCCTGCCTCGCGCAGCGCGCGGTTGAGCGCCACCGTGAACAGGAACGTCACGCCGGCGGCGCAGAGATGGTTGAAACCCGACGCGTCGCCCGGCTGGTTAGGATTCACATGCGCGACCGCCGGCGGCGGCACGTCGACCGCGTGATGATCGAGGATCATCACATCGAGCCCGGCATCGCGCGCGGCCTGTAACGGTTTCGCCGCCCCTGACCCACAATCGACGGTGATGACGAGGCTTGCGCCTTCTTCTTTCAGCTTCAGCAGCGCCGCGGCGTTCGGACCGTAGCCTTCCGTCATCCGGTCCGGGATATAGACGCGCGGCGGCCGGCCGAGCGCACTCAGAAAGTCGAAAAGGATCGCCGCGGACGCGGAACCGTCGACGTCATAGTCGCCGAACACGGCGATCGTTTCGCCGGTCTCGATCGCGGCCTTCACCCGGGCGACGGCCTTTTCCATGTCCTTCAACAGGAACGGTTCGGGCAGCAACCGCTTCAGCGTCGGCGCCAGCGCGTCTTCGAGAGTCTCGGCCGTGACGCCACGCAAGGTCAGAATATGAGCCAGCGGCTCGGAGATGTTCCCGGCATGCATCAGCGCCTGCACCGCGCCGTCACCGGCATGGTTCAATGTCCAGCGGCGGCCCGAGAAAGACCGTGCGACGCCGAATGCCGCTTCGTGGGTTTGTGCGAGTGCGGGCGCGCCCATCGCCTCACATATGGCGCGACTTCGCGTGCCGCGCCTTGATCCAGCGTACCGTTCCGGTGGCGGAGCGCATCACGATGCTTTCGGTCGTGATGTGCTCGCGGCCGACATGCACGCCGGACAGCATCGAGCCGTCGGTCACGCCGGTCGCCGCAAAGATCACGTCGCCGGATGCGAGATCCATCAACGTGTACTTCCTGTTGAAATCGGTGATGCCGAGCTTCGCCGCGCGGGCGCGTTCGTCATCCTTCTTGAAGACCAGACGCGTCTGGATCTGGCCGCCAACACAGCGCAATGCCGCCGCTGCAAGCACGCCCTCCGGCGCACCGCCCTGGCCGATATAGATATCGATACCGGTGGCCGGATCGCTCGTCGCGATCACGCCGGCAACGTCGCCGTCGGTGATGAGCTGCACCGCGGCGCCCGTCGAACGAATGCCTTCGATGATCTGCGCGTGACGCGGACGATCCAGCACCAGTGCGCGGATCTCCTGCGCCTTCACGCCCTTCGCTTTGGCGAGGCTTCGGATGTTGTCCGCCGGCGATGCGTCGAGGTCGATCGTGCCGTCGGGATAACCGCCGCCGATCGCGATCTTGTCCATGTAGGTGTCGGGCGCGTTGAGCAGCGTGCCGGTCTCCGCGATCGCCATCACCGCGAGCGCGTTCGGCAGCGCCTTCGCGGTCAGCGTGGTGCCTTCCAGCGGATCGAGCGCGATGTCGACCGCAACGCCGCCCGCGCCGACCTTCTCGCCGATGTAGAGCATCGGCGCTTCGTCACGCTCGCCCTCGCCGATCACCACCGTGCCCGAAATCGGAAGGTCGTTGAACGCTTTGCGCATCGCTTCGACAGCAGCCTGGTCGGCGGCATGTTCGTCGCCGCGGCCGATCTGGTGGGCAGCGGAAATCGCTGCCGCTTCGGTGACGCGGACCGCTTCCAGAGCGAATGCGCGATCGAGAATCCTGGACATATGCTCTCCTGAAAACCGCCGGTCTCTAGCCGGCTTCCATGGGAATCATGCAGGGCGGCGCGGACACCTTGTCGGACGCTGCTATCACCTTCAAGGCACGCGCGACAGAGGTGGCCGCCGTTTCGTGAGTCATCATCACGATGGCAACTTTCTCTCCCGGCGCCCGGCCCCGCTGTATCATGCTGCTGATGGAAATCCCGGATTCCGCAAGTTTCGAAGCGATCTCGCCGAGCACGCCTGGCACGTCCAGCACCTCGAAGCGAAGATAGAACACCGATGTCCGTGCTTCGGGCGGCGCAGGTCTGGGCGAAGTCAGCGCCTCGGCCGGGCGCCCGAAAGCAGCCCCGGTCGGTCCGCGCGCGATGTCGATGATGTCGGCGACCACCGCCGATGCGGTCGGCGCGTCGCCGGCGCCCCTGCCTTCGAAAAAGAACGGTCCGGCCTCGCCGGCATTCACGACGACGGCATTGAACGGGCCTTCGACGTCGGCGAGCGGCGTGCCGGCGCGGACCATCGCCGCCTGCACTCGCTGGTCGATGCCCTGTGCCGTACGCCGCGCGATGCCGAGCAACTTGATCCGGAAACCGAATTCACGGGCGAAACCGATATCGTCAGTAGTGATGTGCTCGATGCCTTCGACCGTGATGTTGCGCAGGTCGGGCGCAATGCCGAAAGCAAGACTCGAGAGCACCGCGAGCTTGTGCGCGGTGTCGCCGCCGCCGACATCCAGGGTTGGATCGGCCTCGGCATAGCCGAGACGCTGCGCCTCGGCGAGCACATCCGAAAACGTGCTGCCGGTCTTCTCCATCTGGGTGAGGATGTAGTTGCAGGTCCCGTTCAGGATGCCGCGCACCGCATCGATCCCGTGCGCGATGAAACTTTCACGCAACGCTTTCACGATCGGGATGCCGCCGGCTGCCGCCGCTTCGAACCGGAGCGAGACGTTGTTCTCTTCGGCGAGCGCCGCGAGCTGCTTTCCGTGCACCGCCAGCAACGCCTTGTTCGCGGTGACGACGTGCTTGCCGTTCCGGAGCGCGGTCTCCACCAGCTGGCGCGCAACACCCTCATCGCCACCGATCAGTTCGACGACGACGTCCGCCGGACCAGTCGCCAGCGCCACCGCATTATCCGTCCACGGAATATCGCCGGGGTCGACCGCGCGCGCCTTGGCGCGATCGCGCGCCGAAACGCCGACGATCTTCAGGCCCCGGCCAGCACGCTCGGAGAGTTCGTTGCCGCGATGGCGAAACACCTTCAGCACGCCGCCGCCTACCGTGCCAAGGCCGGCGATCGCGATCTTCAGCGACGGTTTCATTTCACCGCTTCCAGAGCGTGCGGCTCGTTCATGCGAAGCGACAGAAACTTCTTCACGTTGCGCGCCGCCTGCCGGATGCGATGCTCATTCTCCACCAGCGCCACGCGCACGAAGCCCTCGCCATATTCGCCGAAGCCGATGCCGGGCGACACCGCCACCTTGGCATGGGCGAGCAACTGTTTTGCGAACTCCATCGAGCCGCGTTCGCGGTAGGCTTCCGGCACCGGCGCCCAGGCGAACATCGATGCAGGCGGCGACGGGATGTCCCAACCGGCGCGCCGCATGGAATCCACCAGCACGTCGCGACGCGCCTTGTAAATCGCGCGGATTTCGGCAGCGCAATCCTGCGGCCCGTTCAGCGCCGCTGCCGCGGCGACCTGGATTGGGGTGTAAGCACCGTAGTCGAGGTAGGACTTGATCCGCCCGAGCGCGCCGATCAGGTGCCGGTTGCCCGCTGCAAAACCCATGCGCCAGCCCGGCATCGCGTAGGTCTTCGACAGCGATTGAAATTCGATCGCGACATCCTTCGCGCCATCGACCTGCAGGATCGACGGCGGCGGTGTGTCGTCGAAATAGACATCCGCGTAAGCGAGATCGGACAACACCCAGATCTCGTGCTTCTTCGCGAATGCAACGATCTCCTTGTAGAAATCGAGACCGACGACCTGGGCCGTCGGATTGGACGGATAGTTCACGACCAGTGCAACCGGTGACGGCACCGAATAGCGCGTCGCGCGGCCGATCTCGCTCAGATAGCGCTCCGGCGAGACGGCGGGCACATGCCGGATGGCGGCACCGGCCAGGATGAAGCCGAAGGCGTGGATCGGGTAAGCCGGGTTCGGCACCAGCACCACATCGCCCGGCGCCGTGATCGCCTGCGCGAGATTGGCGAACCCTTCCTTGGAGCCGAGCGCCGCGATGACCTCGGTCTCGGGATCGAGCGTCACACCGAAGCGGCGCTTGTAGTAGCCGGTGTAGGCCTTGCGCAGCCCCTTGATCCCGCGGGAGGCGGAATAGCGGTTGGAACGCGGGTCGCGCGCCGTCTCGATGAGCTTGTCCACGATATGCTGCGGCGTTGGCATGTCGGGGTTGCCCATACCGAAATCGATGATGTCCTCGCCGCGGGCGCGCGCCTGCGCCTTGAGGCGGTTTACTTCCTCGAAAATGTAGGGCGGCAACCGCTTGATGCGGTAAAAATCGGTGTTCATCGCCGGGACCGTGGTTGTGGCGAAGCCGTGGCTTCGCTTACGCAACATACAGGGCAATTCGGCTGTCAGGTCAACGGCCGGGCACGCTTAATTGCGTGAAACCGCCTAGCTTTGCAGGAAGATTTCCGCGCTGCGGTTGCTGTCGCCACCGCCTGGCGCCGCGCCGTACACCGGCTGGGAGTCGCCCGCCGCTTCGACCAGCACCCGGTCAGGCGGGACGCCGTCACGGATCAGCTCTTGGGCCACGGAATTGGCCCGCTGTTGCGACTTCTCGAAAACCAGGACTTGGCCGCGCTCATGCGTAAGGCGCCCGGACGGCGCGGAGGCGTGTCCAATGATCCGGATATGGCCGGCACCGCCGCTGGCGCGGAAGCTCTCGGCCGCCGCGCGAACCTGCTTCTTGCCGGCGGCGCTCAGGATCGTCGTGTCGCCTTTGAAGAATACAATCGCATTCGCCGTCCCGCTCGCCCCGGCGTACGACGGCGCCATCGTCCGGCCTGGGACAGCAGCGCTGGCAAGCGCCACACGGCCAGATGTCTGGCGATAACGGTTCAGGATTGACGGCGGAACGAACTCTGCAACTGACGCATCGAGCGGCGGCGCCGAAGAGCGCTGGAACCCGAGTTGTGCGTCGGTCATCACGGGCGCCTGGGCACCGGGAACGCGCCCCATCGGTCCGGCTGGCACCGCTGGCATGCGGCCGCTCGGCGGCGGCACCATCGCTGTGGTGGTTGTGGTTGTGGTCGTCGTTGTTGTCGAAGATGGCGGAGGCGGCAGCGCAGACGATGCAACCGCCGGTGCAGACGATGAGGACGGCGGCGGCGCTTCGGCTTCACCAACCTGGGCTGCCGTGTTCGCAGTCGGCTGCGGTGCGGGCTGCGAAGCCGTCGTCGTGTCACTGGGCGCCGATGGCGTCGGAGCGGGTGCGGGATTGGTCGTGTCTGCCGGGGCCGGCTTCGTCTGGTCGGCATTCGCGGGCATGTTCGTGTCGATCGCAGTCGCCGGCGGCGGTGGCGGCGCCGGGTTCGTCGCGTCTCCGCGCAAGGTATCGCCACTGTACTTCGCCTGCGTTCGGTCGGCCGCCAGCGAGTCCGCAACCTGCTTCTGAGAATCCGGCGTGCTGCCGGCGGTCGGGCGAGCCGGAATGCTCGCGAGATCCGGCGTTTGCGCACTGGAATCAGTAGCCTGATCCGGCGCCGGCGTGGCGTCGGAGGACGCCGTCGTATCGCTGTCGTCGTCGAACGGGTTCATCCAACTCGGAACATCCGAGCACGCCGCCGTCGCCGAAGCGAGCAGGACAACTGCCGCCACGCGAACGAGATTTTTCGCTGCAAACCCACCGTTCATGAAATTCCTCCGTCCGCGCGCGCCAACGCGCGGCGCGTTCGCCGAACCGTCCGGCAGCTATACAGGTCGCAGGCCTCAGTTCCAAGTGAAAGAATGAATGGAATCAAGGCTCAGTATGGAAAACCTGTGAAAGGTCTCGCGTGGCGGAAGCACACAACCGCGCCACCAATCCGATTGTTCCGTCCCGCTCGTCCAATATCCGTCGTCTTGCGGCTTTGTGGCGTCGCGCGTTATCAATTTTGCCACAGGGACGAAACACATGGCCGACAAAACAGGCACTTCCGAAACGCCACCCGCCGGCACGGCGAAATCCGCCTATGCGATGAACGATCCCGCCGCGTTTGCCCGGAACATGGTCACGGTCAGCCAGCAATCGCAAAAGCTGCTGACGGACTTCTTCAAACGGCAGCAGGCCAGGAGCGGAACCAACGAGCCGCTCGACCCGCTCAACCTGACGGGCGCTTTCACCGAACTGCTGAAGGCAATGGCCGCCAACCCGGCCGCGATCGTCGAGGCCCAGTTCCAGCTCTGGCGCGACTGGATGGGTCTCTGGGAGAACAGTGCGCGGCGACTGTTGGGCGAAACCGTTTCGCCGGTTGTCGAGCCCAAGCCGGGTGACAAGCGCTTCAAGGACAAGGACTGGCAGGACAACCAGATCTTCGACTTCATCAAGCAGAGCTATCTGCTGACCACCAACTGGATGCAGAACACGGTTGCGAACGTCGAAGGCCTCGACGAGACCCAGCGCAAACGCGTCGCGTTCTACACCAAGCAGTTCGCCGATGCCCTGGCGCCGACCAATTTCGTGTTGACCAACCCGGAAGTGCTGCGCACCACGCTGCAGACGAACGGCGAGAACCTGGTGAAGGGACTGAGCAATCTTCTGGAGGACATCGAACGCGGCGACGGCCAGCTCTCTATCCGGCAATCGGCCGATGCGTTCACGATCGGCGAGAATATCGCGACGGCGCCCGGCAAGGTCGTTTTCCGCAACGAGTTGATCGAACTGCTCCAGTTCGATCCGGCGACGGAGCAGGTCTATGAGCGGCCGCTGCTGATCTTTCCGCCGTGGATCAACAAATTCTACATCCTCGACCTTCAGCCGAAGAACTCGTTCATCCGCTGGCTTTCGGCGCAAGGCTACACGGTGTTCGTGGCGTCATGGGTCAATCCGGACAAGCATCTCGCCCAACGCACATTCGAGGACTACATGCGCGAAGGCATCTTCGCCGCCCTCGATGCCGTGCATGATGCAACCGGGGTGCGCGATCCCAATGTCGTCGGCTATTGCATCGGCGGCACGCTGCTGTCGGCCACCCTCGCCCATATGGCTGCGCGCGGCGACGACCGGGTCAACTCCGCGACCTTCTTCGCGGCCCAGGCCGACTTCAGCGAGGCAGGCGATCTGCAGATTTTCATCGACGACACGCAGCTGGACGCGATCAAGCAGCAGATGGACAATGCCGGCGGCGTGCTCGAAGGGAGCAAGATGGCGACGACCTTCAACATGCTGCGCGCCAACGACCTGATCTGGTCCTTCGTGGTCAGCAACTACCTGCTCGGCAAGACGCCGATGCCGTTCGACCTGCTCTACTGGAACTCCGACACGACGCGCATGCCGGAAGCGACGCATCTGTTCTATCTGCGCGAATTCTACAAGAACAACGCGTTCGCCAAAGGCCAGATGGTGCTCGATAATGTGCGGCTCGATCCGGCGTCCGTGAAAGTGCCGGTCTATCTGCAGAGCGCGAAGGAAGATCACATCGCGCCCTATCGCTCGGTCTACAAGACCACGAAACTGTTCAGCGGCCCGATCCGCTTCATCATCGCAGGAAGCGGCCACATCGCCGGCGTGATCAATCCGCCGTCAGCGAAGAAATATCAGTACTGGACCAACGACGCCGTCGGCGGCGACACCGGCGAGCCCTACCCGCCAACAGTCGAGGCATGGCAGGCGGGTTCGGGCGAGCATCCAGGCTCGTGGTGGCCGGATTGGGATGCGTGGCTGTCAAAACGGTCCGGCGAGAAAGTGCCGGCGCGCAATCCGGGCGACGGAAAACTTCCCGCGCTCGAAGACGCACCAGGCTCCTACGTGAAGGTCAAAGCGCAGTAGGCCTCAGTTCTCGATCGCGGCTTCGAGCAGCCGCACAAATTCTGCCTTCTGCGCATCGTCGATCCAGCGCACGACCGCGACCATGTCGTGCTGATAGTCGACGAATGCAATGTTGTCGCCATTGCCGATGAACGCGAGCGAATCTTCGCGCGCGGCAGGAAACAGCTTACGGCCGGTGTTCAGGAACCAGTTCATGTAGCCGTAGCCAGGGTTCGGTCCGGTCGGCGTGCGTGACAGCGCGATCCATTTCGGCGACAGGATCTGCGTGTTGCCCCACTTGCCGTTGTTGAGGCCGAGCAGGCCGATGCGCGCCATGTCGCGCGCGCTGACGAACATGCCGCCGCCCCAGTGCCCGCCGCCCGGCACGGCGTGGATGCGCTGGCCATCGATCGTCACCCAGGAGTTGTCGTACCCCTCCCAGTGCCAGGTGTCCGACGCGCCGATCGGATCCATCACATATTGTTTCAGCACATCGGGGAGCGGCCGCTTCCACAGATAGGTCAGCGCCAGCGAGAACGCGTTCACCCGAACATCGGAATATTTCCATTCCTTGCCCACCGGCGGCGGCCCGGCTGCCAGTTCGTCATAAGGATGCGCGCCGGGCCGATCCGCCCACCATGGCTTTCCCCACATCGTGCCGATCCAGCCGCTTGTCTGACGCAGCATCTGATCCCAGGTGATCGGCTGGTTGTGCGGCAGCAGGAAATCCGGCGTCGGCTGCACGTAATCGATCACGCGATCGTTCACGTCGCGGATCAGGTGTTTGTCGTAAGCCACACCTGCAACCGCGGAGAGAAACGTCTTCGTCACCGAGTGCGTCATGTCTACGGCATGTGTATCGCCCCACTCTGCGACGATGGTGCCGTGGCGGATGACGATGCCGTTCGCCGGCGCATGCGGCGCCAGCGGCCCGATGGGATCGGAATATGGCCCTGCGAACTGGAGCGGGATCACGATGCGCAAATCGCGCTGATCGATCACCCCGTCGAGCGTTGGCGAAAGTTTGGCTTCTTTCGCGACGGCGAGGTCGATCGCGGTCTGCAACTTCGCAGCATCGAAACCCTCCTGTGCCGGCGTATGCGTTTTCCAAATATCGCCCGGTGGCGGGACATAATCTCCAGCCCAGGCCTGGCCGCACGATAGGCACAACGCGAAAAGCGCTGCTGCGAGAGGCCGGTTCACGGCAGGGCTTTCCGCATCTCGGCGGCGACTGCAAGGCTGGCCGGATCGTCGCGGCCTTCGAGACCCGCAATCACGCCCTGGATATCTTCCGGCTTCTTGTCCTGCGAAAGTTTGAACTTGCCATGCAACGTTTCGAACGCCACAGAGAATCCGGCGATGCCGTTGAGCAGCGCTTCGACACGTGCATCCGGCAATTTCGCGATCTGCCAGGGTTCTTTCGGATACAATTTCGCTTCTTCCTGCGCCGACAGATCGACGACAAGCCGCAGCAGGTCTTTACGCGAGGTCCGTTTCACAACGCCCTCGCCTTCGACCGCGATGTAATTCCACGTCGGCACGGTAACGAGCGCGCGATACCAGTCGGGCGACACATACGCGTCGGTCGCAATGAACGAGAGTTTCACCCGCGCGCCGTCTTCCAGCGCGGCGAGCGTATTGCCGCGCGCGAGATGATAGCGCACACCGCCACGTGGCCCCTCGGCCAGATCGAGAACGACGGGCGCATAGGCAAACTCAATGGCGCCATTCACCTGCGTGGCGATGGTCGCGAACACCCGTTTGCGGATCGCATCGTGAAGAACCGGCAGATCGTCGACCGCGAAGAACGGCGGCCGGTACATCAGATCAAGCCCGCGGTTTCGGACAGACCGAGCATGAGGTTCATGTTCTGCACCGCAGCGCCGCCAGCCCCCTTACCCAGATTGTCGAGTACCGCCACGAGCCGCGCCTGCTGGGTCTTGTCGTTGCCGAACACGAACAGCTTCATGCCGTTGGTGAGTTTCAACAGTTCGGCATCCAGGGATTTCAGGGTCATCGCATCCATCAGCGGCGCGATCTCAACCAGCTTCTCGCCCTGATACGCCACCGCGAGGATATCGTGCAGCGCGGCCACGGACGGCTGCCCCGGCAGCGCCCAAAGCTGCAGCGGCACTTCGACCAGCATGCCGCGGTAGTAGCGGCCGACGCTTGGCGCGAACACCGGCGCATGTCTCAGGCCGGCGTGCTTCTGCATCTCCGGCACATGCTTGTGCGCGAGGGTAAGCGCATAGCTGCGCACCACCGTTTCGACATAGCATGGCGAAGCCTTGTTCTCGAACTCCGCGATCATCGACTTGCCGCCGCCCGAATAACCGGACACCGCGTTAACCGTGAGTGGAAAATCCGCCGGGACAATTCCGGCGCGAACCAGCGGCCGCACCAGCGCGAGGAACCCGGTGGGGTAGCATCCGGGATTGGCGACCCGTTTCGACGCCGCGATCTTCGCGCGCTGATCCTTTTCCATTTCCGGAAAACCGTAGTCCCAGCCTGCAGCAACGCGATGCGCCGTCGAGGCGTCGATCACCCGCACCTTGTTGTTGCGGATCAGGGACACCGATTCGATGGCCGCCTCGTCCGGCAGGCACAGGATCGCCAGATCGGCACTGTTCAGCGCCTCCTCGCGCGCTTTCACGCTTTTGCGCTCCGCGTCCGGCAACTCGAACACCGTCACGTCAGGGCGCTCTGCCAGCCGCTCGCGGATTTCAAGCCCGGTCGTCCCGGCCGCGCCGTCGATGAAGATTTTCGGTGCCATGGCAGCGCTACTATCCCCTTCGGCCCGTCACAGCAAATGCGCCAAACGGCGCGATCCAGATTGACAGGTTCCAGAGCGCGGCCTTAGCTCCGGTCCGTTTCGCGCCATCGGAGGGGAGCCATGGACGGCATCGACATCAACAAGCTGTGGCAGAATTTTCTCGACACGATCACCAATCATTATATCGATTTCAACGGCCGCGTCGGGCGTGCACAGTTCTGGTACTACGTTCTGGTTGTCGCCGTGCTCGCAGTGGGTGTCGGCATCGTGGCATCGGTGACGACGCACTTCCTGTCGTCGCTGTTCGCGCTGGCTTTGCTTCTGCCCAATCTCGGGATGGGTGCCCGGCGCCTTCACGATATCGGCCAGCCGACCATGCTCGTGTTCCTTCCGCTCATTCCCACCGTGTTGGCTTACGTTTTTTTCTTCATGTTCCTCTGGCCGTTGGCTGCATTGTGCTGGTTGGCCACGCTCGCGGCTGCCATCTATCTCATCTATCTTTACATCCAGCCGGGGAATGAGGGATCGAACGCCTTCGGCCCGCCGCCCGCGCCTTGGTCGCCCGGCAAGTAGCGCCTAACGCCGGAGGTCCTTCGCACCGGAAGCGGTTTCTATGGAACCCGCTTGCCGGGATGCGCTTTGTTCTTATGCGGCAATGCAGAGACGGACATGGGGCGCTTCGAGCCACTCGCAGTCTGGACGGTTTTCTGGCGGACGATCGCCAGACACTACTATGCGCCCAATCGCCGGGTCTCGCGTACAGAGTTCTGGTATTTCGTGTTGGGCGCGATCGCAGCGAGCTTCCTGGTAGCCATTGTCAGCGGCTTGGCCGATCTCAGCCTGCCCAGCCTGATTGTCGGCTTGGCGTTGCTGCCGCCACTCGCGGGCATGGGATCCGGCCGCTTGCGCGACACCGGCCATAACGGGCTCCTTGTGTGGACGCTGGTCCTGCCACTGCTGCTGATGCACCTGTTCTGGGTGGGTTTCGTTTTTTCACCGTTCAACCCGCTGAACCTGCTTTGGATCACGACCGGACTGGCGACGATAACCAAGACGATCGCGCTGATCGCATTTGTTGCGCTGGTCTATTTCTGGGTGCTTCCCGGCACGCCGGGCGACAACCGGTACGGCGCCTCGCCGGACGGTATCGGAGCCGAACCGGCTGCAGCCTGATCTTACCGGGAGAGACCGATCAGGTTTCCGGCCACACCGGAGGCGGCAGTTTTCGCGCTTCCAATCAACCGGCGCTGTGTCGTCTCGGGCAAAAGGGACACCACGGCGGCAGCCGTCGCAACCACGATCGTGGCGCCAACCAGGAACCGGAGCATGGCGAAAAGACTCTTGCCCGCGATATACGCGCCCACACCGGCAGCACCGATCTCGACGGCTTTGGTGAGTGTGTCGTCACGCGTTTCGAGCGGCATCGCCCTTTTGGCGGCGCGGCGGACGCGTTTCTTCGTGGACGTGGTCATGACGATCCCTCTCTGGTCGAAGTGGGAACGCGGCATCGGCAGCTTGGTTCAACCGCTAATCCCGTACACCGGCGTCCAGAAAGAAACCGGAAATGCTAGCGCGGAACGCCTTACCCGCGGCGCCTTCAACTTTCTTGATGCAGTGCAGGACACCGCCGCGCAGCAATACCAGCCGGTTTGGACGCGGGTAAATGAACACGCCACCGGCCTCGCAAACAGATTCTGGAATACTGGTGGCGGCAGCGTCCGGCGCGACAAGCAGTTCTCCGCCCCACGAAGAGTGCCAATCAGGGTGCGCGTAGTAGATGTAGCCGGCGAGATATCCCCTATCGCTGTGCCATTCGAGACCATGACCCGGACGATAGGTCCAGGGCGACAGGGTAAAATCCGTCCATGGTGCCAGCGCGAACCGAGGCCGATCGTCCGTCACCAAGCCGAAAAGCCTGTCCGTGAACACTTGCAGGGCGGGCGGCGCACTGTCCGACCCGCCAAATGTGCTATCCCGCAACGATGGCTTTCCGTGCGGAAAACCCTGAACCAGCCGGACTGTCTCCATCCACCAGCCGATAGGTCCGGTTCCAATCGCGCGCCTTGGCGGGAGACTGGACGATCACCTGGAACGCCGTCCACAAATCCAGATTATCTTGGCGCGGAAGAAAATCGTCGATGACAGTGCAGGCGCGGTTCACGGATTTCTCTCAAGCCTGGTCCCTGAAACGATAGCGGGCTCGCGAAAAACAAAACAGCGCCCTGACTTTCGCCAGGACGCTGCTCCGAAAAACGACGGTCCCCGTATCAGCGCTTCGAGAACTGGAAGCTGCGGCGGGCCTTCGGCTTGCCGTACTTCTTGCGCTCGACGGCGCGCGGGTCGCGGGTGAGGAAGCCGCCTGGCTTCAGCGCGGCCCGCAGCGCCGGCTCATAGGCGACCAGTGCACGGCTGATGCCGTGACGCACCGCACCGGCCTGTCCCGAGAGGCCGCCGCCGGCGACCGTCACGACGATATCGAACTGGCCGTCGCGGTTCGCCGCGATCAGCGGCTGACGCACGATCATGCGCAGCACTGGACGCGCGAAGTATGTTTTCTCGTCCTTGCCATTCACAGTGATGCGGCCGAGGCCCGGCTTCACCCACACGCGCGCGACCGCATCCTTGCGGCGGCCGGTGGCATAGGCGCGGCCCTTGCTGTCGCGCTTGTTGACCGGCTGCTGGCCCTGCTCCTCTGACGGCCCCTGCGGCTTCGCCTTGATGAGCGTCGACTTCAGATCGGCAAAATTCTTGACTTCCTCGGCCATCGTTACGCCGCCTTCGCTTTGCGATAGTTGTTGTTCTTTGGGTTCATGCTCGCCACATCGAGCGTTTCCGGCTTCTGCGCCTCATGCGGATGCTCGGCACCCGGATAGACGCGCAGGTTGGAAAGTTGACGGCGGCCAAGCGGGCCACGCGGGAGCATGCGCTCGATCGCCTTCTCCACCACGCGTTCGGGGAACTTGCCCGACATGATCATGCCGGCGGTGCGTTCCTTGATACCGCCGATGTAGCCGGTGTGGTGATAGTACACCTTCTTCTTCAGCTTATCGCCGGTCAGAAGCGCCTTGGCGGCGTTGATGATGATCACGTTGTCGCCGCAATCCATGTGCGGTGTGAAGGTTGCTTTGTGCTTGCCGCGCAGGCGCAGCGCTACGAGCGAAGCGAGGCGCCCGACGACGAGCCCATCGGCGTCTATCAGGACCCACTTCTTTTCGATCTCGGTCGGCTTGGCCGAGTAGGTTGTCATAGGGTTCTCCGGAATGTTCGAAGCCGCGCCGTATAGGGATCGATATGCGCGCGGTCAAGCGAAACTGGCATAGAAATGCCCATTTCAGGCGGATTATTGTGGTACGGTATTATAATACCGTAAACCGGAACCGGGAAAACGGAATAATGCCGCGTCCGGGTCGCGCGGTCCCTTCAGCAAGGTCGGGATGATCTGCGCCGCCATAAGGCTATAGATCGTGCCGTTACCACCGAAACCTATCACGGCGAAACAGCCGGGCATTCCGGGCACGGCGCCAATGAACGGCAGACCATCGCTGCTCTCCCCGAAAGCTCCGGTCCAGCGATAGGCCGGACGGATGTGCAGGTCGGGGATCAGCGCTTCGGCTTTCCGCACCAGGGTTGCTGCCTTTTTCTCCAGCTTGCGGACGCGATAGCGCGGGCTTGCGACCTCTTCATCCTCGCCGCCGACAATCAGGCGATTTCCCTCTGTGCGGATGTAGAGGTATGGGTCCGACGCTTCCCATATCAGCGTGTGTTTGAGCCACGCGGGCAACGGCGCGTGCGGTTGGGAGGCGATGGCCCATGTCGATGAGACCTTCGTGCCTTTGGACGGCAGCCCTTTGAGCGTCTCGTATCCCGTGCAGAAAACACAGACTTGTGCCTCCACGACATGCTCGCCAGCGCGGAGCAGAACGCGCTTCGCGTTCGCATCGATGTCCTTCACCACCGTTTCCGAATAAATCGTTGCGCCCCGCTTCACCGCACGCCGCAGCAGGCCGGCACTCAACTGAACCGGATTGGCGACGGCCGAACCCGGGCTGAGGATGGCGCCTTCCCGGTCGATGCTGAACCGGCTCCGCAAAACATCTGCCTCCAGAAACAGGCCGGGCAATCCGGCGGCGTGGCGAGCCCTGCACTCTTTCGCCAATGCGCGACCGTTCATTTCATCGCCCGCCAGATAGAGCGTGTCGCGTTCGGCGAGGCCGCAGGGAATCCGTTCGCGATGCACGAGTTCGACGAGGTCCCGCGTCGTCCTCCACGAACGGCGCCACGCGGCGCGCGCTTTGCGCGTACCGATCTGATCCGAAAGTTTCGTCAACGGCTGGTCGATCTCGAACTGCAGCAGCGCCGTGCTCGCCTCGGTGCTGCCGTGCACCGGTTCGCGCCGGTCCAGCACCACGACTTTGGTGTAGCGCTTGCTCAACGCGTCGGCCATGAACGCGCCGCTGATGCCTGCGCCGACTATGGCGACATCGGCTGTGATCGTTTTCTGCAACCGTTCGGTGGGCACACCGGCCCAGGCCGAATGCGCCCAGATCGACCGGCCTTCATGAAGATCGCGTTTGACGGTGGCGCTTTTGTTTGCGCTGCGCCCGGAAATGGTCATCTTGAGAAAATACCGTCAAAACATGCGGACGGGCCCGGCTAAAACGCAACCGGGCCCGCCGAACTCTGGAACGTCGAACCGCCTACCAGTCCTTCTTCACGTTGTAGTAGCTGTAGGACTTTTCGCGGATGTCGCCGAACGCGCCGTCGGCCTTCGTGAGGTCGGACAGATCGTAGGCCGGGGCTTTCTTGATCATGTCTTCCGACATGGGAACGACATAGCCGCCCTTGTCGGGGCTGTAGTCGAGCAGCGACCACGGAACGGGCGCGTACTTCTCGCCCATACCGAGCACGCCGCCGAAGCCGAGTGCGGCGAACATGATGCTGTCGGATTTCTTGTCGAGCACGACATCTTCGACGTGGCCGATCTTGTCGCCTGCGGTGTTGTAAACAGAGGTTCCCTTGACCTTCGAGGCAAGGATGGCGCGGGTGTGACCGGTTGAGGTTGGCATGAGCTAACTCCTTGTGGAAATTCGCAAAGCTAACGCCGTCCCTGTGGCTATCGTTCCGGGTTCGCGCACGCGCAAAACAATTATAGATTTGATTGGCGAAAGTTCCTCGCGAGTCGCATTCTCGCGCGCCGGAAACAGTGGAGAGCATCATGAACGCGCCTGCCCAGGAACCGCTTGTCTTGTCGGCGCGTGACGGCGCAGTGTTGCGCCTGACGCTCAACCGCGCCAGTGCGCGCAACGCGCTCAGCGCCGGCCTCATGGAAGCGCTGCAGTTTGCGCTGGACGAAGCAGCCGTTGAAAAGGTCGTGCGTGCGATCGTTGTCGCAGCCGACGGCCCGGCGTTCTCCTCCGGTCACGACCTCAAGGAGATGACAGCGCAGCGCAAAACGGACGACAAAGGCCGCGCGGCCTACACGGCGCTCTTCACACAGTGCTCGAAGTTGATGCAGACGATCGTGCGGCATCCCAAGCCGGTGATCGCGCAGATCCAGGGCATTGCGACGGCCGCCGGCTGCCAGCTTGTGGCGAGTTGCGATCTTGCGGTCGCTTCTTCCACCGCGCGCTTTGCTACGCCCGGTGTGAATATCGGCCTGTTCTGTTCGACGCCGATGGTGGCGCTGTCCCGCAACGTCAGCCGCAAGCATGCGATGGAAATGCTGCTGACCGGTGAGATGATCTCTGCGGACGAAGCGCACCGCATCGGCCTCGTCAACCGGGTGGTGCCGCCTGAAGCGCTGGCCGCCGAAACGACGAAACTCGCGCAGCTGATCGCAACCAAACCGCACGGCACGCTGAAGATCGGCAAGGAAGCGTTCTACAAGCAGCTTGAGATGGGCCTGAGCCAGGCTTACGACTACGCCAGCCAGGTGATGACGGAGAACATGCTGAACGCCGAGGCCGAGGAAGGCATCGGCGCGTTCGTCGAGAAACGCGAACCGAAATGGCCGGAATGAGCATCGCTTGATCGATTATATCGATACTGATATAATATGAAACTGGCGCTCTTTTCTTGGAGACTCGAAAGACCGCATTCGAGGATTCCCACCCCAGGCGCGAAGCGATGCAGGTCATCAGATCTACAGGTTGCAGGTGGGCCTTGAGCCTGAGGACTGGAAGCCCTCAAGAAACCGGCGCTTATCGCGTGATCTATATCGCGAAGTTGAACGACGCTGTGTACGTGTTGCATGCGTTTCAAAAGAAATCTCAGGCAACGCCAAAGCGCGATCTGGACCTTGCCGCCAGACGCCTTGCCGAGGCAGCGAGGAGTTAGGAAATGAAGGTCGAAGCATTCGGAAACGTCTGGGACGCACTCGAGGACGATCCCGTCGAGAGAGTGAGTCTGACGGTGCGATCCGATCTAATGATCGCTCTCGAACAGGCGATCCGCAGATGGAAGGTGACCCAAAAGGATGCGGCGAAGCGGCTGGGCATCACGCAGCCCCGGCTGAATGATCTGTTGCAGGGGCGGATCAGCAAATTCAGCCTGGACGCTCTTGTGGATATTGCGACTCGTGCGGGCTTGAGTATCACCGTCAAGGTGACGAAGAAGGCGGCCTGATGCCCCAGTATCCCGACAGCCTCATCAAGAGCATCCTGCGTTCGACCAAGACCATCGCGATGGTCGGGGCGAGCGGGAACGATATGCGGCCATCCTACTTCGCGATGATGTATCTGCTCGCGAAAGGTTATGTCGTCCATCCGATCAATCCCGGCATGGCGGGAAAGAAAATCCTCAACCAGGTCGTCTACGCCTCGCTGAAGGATGTGCCGGCGCCGGTCGACATGGTCGACATCTTCCGCACGCCCGATGTCGCGCCCGCCATCGTGCGCGAGGCGCTCGAAGAAAAAGACCGGCTCGGTATCAAAGTGATCTGGATGCAGCTTGGCGTGGTCAGCGAAGAGGCCCGGCAACTCGCCGAAGACGCCAGCCTCACGGTCATCATGGATCGCTGCCCCAAGATCGAGCATGGCCGTTTCTCCGGCGAGATCGGCTGGATGGGCGTCAACCGCAGGGTGATCGATAACCGCAAGCCGCTGCTGTTCGGCAAAGGCGGCACACTGAAGCGCGTTTAACCATGCTGAAGATCTGGGGCCGCCGCAATTCCATCAACGTGCAGAAGGCGATGTGGGCGATCGGCGAGCTGGCCGTCCCGCATGAGCACATCGACGCCGGCGGTTCGTTCGGTGGGCTCGATACCGATGCATTCGACGCGATGAACCCGAACCACCGCGTTCCGGCGATCGACGATGGTGGCACGGTGGTGTGGGAGTCGCACGCCATCGTGCGCTACCTCGCCGCAAAATACGGCCACGGTTCGCTGTGGCCGGAGGACCCCGGCGACCGCGCGCGCTCGGACATGTGGATGGACTGGACGCTGGCAGACCTGCAACCGGCCTTCATCGGCGGCGTGTTCTGGAATTTCTACCGGACGCCGGAGGAGCAGCGGAACTGGTCGCTCATCCGCCAGGGCATCGCCCGCAGCGCCATTTTGTTCCGTATCCTGGACCGGCATCTGGAAAGCCGCGCCTTCGTCGGCGGCGAATCGCTGTCGATCGGGGATATCGCGGCAGGCGCCCAGCTTTACCGCTATTTCGAGTTGGAAATCGACCGGCCCGTCCTACCTAATGTGGAGGCGTGGTATACGCGCCTGCAGGATCGTCCTGCCTATCGCGAACATATCATGGTGGCGTTCGACGATCTGAAAGGCCGCCTTTCTTTCTGACCGGGAGACCTCCAATGAAATCGCTTGTTGCCGGACTAGCCCTCGTGACCGGATTGACCTTGGCCGCTGCCGCGCCGGCCGCGGCCAAGGGCTGCATCAAAGGCGCCGTTGTCGGCGGCATTGCCGGGCATTATGCCGGCCACCATGCCGTGCTGGGCGCGATCGCGGGCTGTGCGGTCGGCCATCACATGGCAGTGGAAAAAGAAAAACAGCAAAAGGCGGCTGCGGACGCTGCCAAGAAACAGCAACAACAGCAGGCTGCTCAGCCGCACTGAGCAGTTCGAACAACGGAGACCCCGCCATGGCCGATTTCGGCTTCAACACGCTTGCCGTTCACGCCGGCGCCCAGCCCGATCCCGCGACCGGGGCGCGTGCCACGCCGATCTACCAGACGACGGCCTTCGTGTTCGAAGACGCGGATCATGCGGCGGCGCTGTTCAACCTCCAGGTGTTCGGCAACATCTATTCGCGCATCATGAACCCAACCAACGCAGTGCTGGAGGAGCGCATCGCTGCGCTGGAAGGCGGCCGCGCCGGACTGGCGGTTGCCTCGGGCCACGCCGCGCAATTGATCGCGTTTCACACCTTGATGAGCCCCGGCGATCAGATCGTCGCCGCGCGTCAGCTTTACGGCGGCTCGATCAACCAGTTCAGCCAGGGTTTCGCGAAGTTCGACTGGCACGTGGCGTGGGCCGAAGCGCGCGATCCGCAGACCTTCAAGGCCGCCATCACCGGCAAGACCAAAGCGATCTTCATCGAAAGCATCGCCAATCCCGGCGGCATCGTCACCGACATCGAGGCGATCGCCGCGATCGCGCACGAAGCCGGCGTGCCGCTGATCGTGGACAACACACTGGCTTCGCCCTACCTGATCCGCCCGATCGAATGGGGCGCGGACATCGTGATCCACTCGGGCACGAAATTCCTCGGCGGCCATGGCAACTCGATGTGCGGCCTGATCGTCGACAGCGGCAAGTTCAACTATGGCTCGCCGAAATTCCCCAGCCTGAGCGAGCCCTGCCCGTCCTATCACGGCATGAAGCTGTGGGAGACGTTCGGCGACATGGCGTTCGCCATCGCCTGCCGCGTGCTGGGCTTGCGCGATCTCGGCCCGGCGCTGTCGCCGATGAACGCTTTTCTCGTGCTCACCGGAACCGAAACTTTGCCGCTTCGCATGCAGCGCCATTGCGACAACGCCCTTGCCGTAGCGCGCTGGCTCAAAGCGAATCCCAACGTGGCGTGGGTCAACTACGCAGGCCTCGAAGACAACGAATGCTATGCGTTGCACCGCACCTATTGTCCCAAAGGCGCGGGCTCTGTCTTCACCTTCGGGCTCAAAGGCGGCTACGACGCAGGCGTGAAGATGGTGAACGGCGTGAAGCTGTTCAGCCATCTGGCCAACCTGGGCGACACGCGCAGCCTGATCATCCATCCCGCGTCCACCACGCATCGCCAGCTGAACGATGAGGAGCGCGTGAAAGCCGGCGCCGGCGGCGACGTGATCCGGCTCTCGATCGGAATCGAAAGCGTCGAGGACATCATCGCCGACCTGGATCAGGCGTTGAGCGCGTAGAGCCTGCGAAGCTCGAATGCGAGCCAGACGGCGGAGCAAAATAGCAGCGCCGCCGTCAGCTGGTGCAGCATCGCAACCGGTATGTAGACATGCGTGCGCAAGGTCACGATGCCGAGCAGCACCTGTGTGATCGTCAGCACGAACACGAATCCTGCGGCGTCGACGGCGCGTTTGGCTGGCTGCAATTGGCGGATGCGCCAGGCGAGAGGCAACGCGATCAGCAGCACCGCGTAGGCCACCATGCGGTGGTCGAACTGGGCCAGTCCCGGGTTCTCGAAGAAGTTGATCCACCACGGCGTGTTGAAGAACGGCCCTTCCGGCAGCCAGTGCCAGCCCATCATCGGCCAGTTGTTGTAGATCAGGCCCGCGTGCAGCCCTGCGACCAGCGCGCCCAGCAGCATCTGCACATAGATCAGCCCGACCAGCGCAACGCTCCACGCTCGCAGAGTGACGCTCACCGGTTTCGTCCCGCGCGCATCCGTGCTGCGCAGATATTCGAGCGCCGTCCACAGCAGCGCGCCGAGCAACAGCACCGCGACACCGAGGTGTATCGCGAGCCGGTATTGCGAGACGCTGTCGCGCACTTCGAGACCGCTCTCGACCATCCACCAGCCGACGGCGCCCTGCAGTCCGCCAAGCCCGAACAGCACGATCATGCGCGGCCATTCCTTACGCGCGATCGCGCCGGTCCACGCGAACCAGACGAACGGCACGAAGAATACCAGCCCGATGGTCCGGCCAAGCAGCCGATGGGTCCACTCCCACCAGTAGATCGCCTTGAACCCGTCGAGCGTCATGCCCGCGTTCAGATCGCTGTATTGCGGGATCTGCTGATATTTGTGGAAGGCGTCCTGCCAGACGCTATCGCTGAGCGGCGGGATCGCGCCCAGGATCGGGTCCCATTCGGTGATAGAAAGACCGGAGCCGGTGAGCCGGGTCAGTCCACCGACGACCACCATCGCGATCACCATGGCGGCCACGACGAGCAGCCAGACGCCAACAGCCGTGCGGCCGGGTGCACGCAATGAAAAGCCTCGGGAGACCGGGATATCCGTCATCGCGGCCTGATAGCGCCCTGCGCAGAAGCCGTCCATGCGACCGAAGCTCGGAGCCGCCGGAACTTGCCCCGAAGGCCTGCCGGGCGCATCGTGCGCGCCGTCTCTTCGGGGAGGGACTCATGAGACTTCGGATTTTGACAACGGCTCTGCTCGTCAGCCTGAGCCTGCCGGTTTTTGCATGGGCCGCCGGCGATACAATGGCCGGGATGGACATGGCGTCCGCGCCGATGGGCGGCATGGCCATGAAGATGACCTTGCCGCCGATGCCTGCCGTCTATGGCGGCGAGGCCGACAAACCGGGCGCGCCGGTGCTCACGGGCTACGGCGACCATCACCATCCGATAACCACGACAAATCCGCAGACGCAGGCATTCTTCGACCAAGGTGTGCGCCTGCTGTTCGGCTTCAATCATGCCGAAGCGATCCGTTCGTTCCGCGAGGCGGCGCGGCTCGATCCCAATTGTGCGATGTGCTGGTGGGGCGTGTCGTTCGCGCTCGGCTCCAACATCAACCTGCCGATCCAGCATGACGCGCCGGCGCCGGCCATCGCCGCACTGCAAATGGCGAAGGCGCTGGAGTCGAAAGCCTCGCCGGAAGAAGTCGCGTGGATCGAGGCACTGACGCCGCGCTACTCGACCGATCCCAAAGCCGATCAGCATGCGATGGACGAAGCATTCGCGCAGGCGATGGGCAAGGTCTGGGCGCAGTACCCCAACGATTTCGACGCCGGCGTGTTCTATGCCGAAGCGATGATGGACACGCAGCCATGGGACTACTGGGAGCTCGACGGCAAGACGCCGAAGGGTCACGGCGCAGAGATCGTCTCGACGCTCGAATCCATTTTGCAGAAGGAGCCGCTGCATCCCGGCGCACTGCATCTTTACATCCACGCCGTCGAAGCCTCGACCACGCCAGAGCGTGCGGAAGCTGCGGCCGACAAACTCGAACCGTTGATGCCGTCGGCAGGCCATATCGTGCACATGCCGTCGCACATCTATTTCCGTGTCGGTCGTTACGGCGATGCCGTAAAGGTGAACGAACTGGCCGCGCGGAAAGACGAAGAGTACATCGCGGCCTGCAAGGCGCAGGGCTACTACCCGCTTGCCTATTATGTCCACAACATCCACTTCCTGTGGACGTCGTCGGAAATGCTCGGCCGCTATCACGCGGCCGACAACGCCGCGAAGCGCGTGGCCAAGAACGCACCCGCCAACACGCCGATGGCGACGCGGGTCCCACAATTCCAGCTCTACTACATCGTGCCGATCGTCACGGATGTCCGGTTCGGAAAATGGGACAAAGCCCTGGCGGAGCCGCTGCCGTCACCCGATCTGAAACTGAACACCGCGGTGTCGCTGTACGCACGCGGCTTTGCGCATGCGAACAAACACAATTTCAAACGCGCCGCCGAAGAACGCACCCAACTGGCTGCGATGATCGACCGCAAAGATTTCGCGGCGATCGACACTGCCGGCGTGCCCGGCACGCAGTTGGCGCAACTGAGCCTGGCGCTGCTCGACGGTGAGATCGCGCGTCAGCACGGCAACCTCGATGAGGCGCTGAAGCAGTTCAAAGAAGCGAACGACCTCTACGACACCCTGCCCTACACGGAGCCGGATTATTGGCACCAGCCGGTGAGCCACATCTACGGTGCGGCTCTGTTGCAGGCGAAGAAACCGGCCGAGGCCGAAGCGGTGTACCGCGACAGCCTCAAGGATCACCGGATCGATGGCTGGGCCTTGTTCGGCCTTGCCCAGGCGCTCGACGCCCAGGGCAAGCACGCCGAGGCGGACACGGTACGGGCGGAGTTCGCCAAATCCTGGTCGCTGGCGGACGTGAAGCTGACGTCGTCCCGGTTCTGACGGTTTCATTCCTCCCGGACCCGCTGATACAAGGCGCACAGCGATTTTGGGCCGGGAGCCAGGTGTGACGGTTGAGACGCGTGAGTTTACCTATGACGGCGCCGACGGTGCGAAGGTGTTCTGCTATCGCTGGTCGCCGGAGGGGCCGGTTCGTGGCGTGCTGCAGATCGCGCATGGCATGGGCGAGCATGCGCTGCGCTATCTCGAACCGCTGACGCCGATCATTGAAAGCGGGATCGTTGTCTACGCAAACGATCATCGCGGCCATGGCCGCACCGCAAAGACCAAGGACGAACTCGGCGATTTCGGACCGCGCGGCTTTCCGGCACTGGCTGATGACATGGCGATCCTGTCGCGCCTCATCCGCGCGGAAAATCCCGGAAAGAAAATCATCCTGCTCGGCCATTCGATGGGGTCGTTCGCGCTGCAGCTCTACCTTCTGGATCATAGCGATCTGATCGACGGGGCGATCCTGTCCGGTTCGGCTGCGACGGATCTGCTGGCAGCCGGATTCGGCAGGCGCGCCTCGCTCGACACCATCGGCGCGGCGGAAGGCGTGAAGCCGCGCACGCCTTTCGACTGGCTATCGCGCGACGAGCGCGAGGTCGACAAGTATATCGCCGATCCGCTGTGCGGGTTCTCAGCCAAGGATGAATCGCGCGGTTCGATGTTCGCGGCCGGTGCACGGTCCGCCGATCCGGAAGAAATGAAACACATTCGACCGGACCTGCCGATCTATCTGCTCGCCGGCGACAAGGATCCGATCAACAACAATCTGGAATGGCTCACGCCGTTGGTGGATCGCTATCGCTCTGCCGGTGTCAAGGACGTAACCGCCGATTGGTACAAGGACGGCCGCCACGAAATGCTGAACGAGACGAACCGCGGCGAGGTCGTGGCAAACCTTGCGAGCTGGATCGACAGGGTGATCGCCGCACCATGAGGCCCCGCATCAAGAAGCTCATCGGCACACTGATTACGCTCATCTGGCTGCCGGTCTATTCCCTGTTCGCGATGGGCGTCGGCGTACACCTGCTGCCGGGCGCTAACGCGCTTGTCACGTTTCTTTACTACGCACTGGCTGGTACGCTCTGGATTATTCCAGTCGGATTGATGTTTCCGTGGATGTTCCGCGAACCCGCATCGAAGTGAGTCCTTTGCGCAAATCCCTTTTCTTTGCAGCGCTCGCCTGCGCGGCGGCGACGCCGGCCCTCGCGGTCGAAACCGTCACGGTGACTGCCAAGCCGCTCGATCCAGTCGGCAACGCCGCCTTCTCCGTCACCACGATCGACGCGCAGCAGATCAAGGACAACGACCGTCTCGATATCGCGCTGGAACAGGTGCCCGGCCTTTCACTCTTCCGCCGCGATACCTGTCTTTCCGCCAACCCGACGACACAAGGCGTATCGTTGCGCTCGATCGCACCCTCCGGCGCCGGGCGCGCGCTGGTGACGCTTGACGGCGTGCCGCAGAACGATCCGTTCGGCAGCTGGGTATTCTGGTGCGCGCTGCCCGACGAGGACATCGACAGCGCGGAGATCGTGCGTGGCGCCGGGGCCGGTCCTTATGGCGCCGGTGCGCTGACCGGCGTGATTGCGCTGGCGGAGCGGCAGAACATGGGCCTGACGGTGAATGCCTCCGCGGGCGAACTGGGCTACCGCCGCGTTGGCGCTTCGGGCGGCACCGATCTTGGGCAATTCCAGTTGTTCGGCAGCGCTTCGGTTATCAGCGACAGCGGCTGGACACCGGTTCATCCGCCACAGGCGGGACCGGCGGACGACAACGTCACCGTCAACGCCAACAACGCGTCCGTGCGGCTCGACACCCATCCGGACTCGCAGACGCTGATCTCCGCGCGCCTCAGCTATTACGATGAGAGCCGCCAGTCCGGGCTGGTCGGCGCGACGTCCAGCGCCTACGGCGAGACCGCAAGCCTCACGGCTGCCCATGGCGACGACACCGACGGGTGGCGTTTGCAGGGCTGGGCGCGCAACACCAACTTCGCCAACGGCTCGGTCTCTGTCGCGGTGCCGGGACGTACCGGTACGACACCGACCAACGATCAGTTCGCGACGCCGGCCTTCGGCTGGGGCTTCAACGGCGCACTGCGCGGCACGCTCGATTGGCTCACCTGGGAAATCGGCGGCGACGGGCGCGGCGCGCACGGCCAGTCCGACGAGTTGTTCTCCTTCTCGGTCGATCATTTCACCCAATCGCGTTTCTCCGGCGGCGAAACCTTCGTCGGCGGCCTCTATACCGAGGCGGCCGCACATCTCGATCCCTGGCTGCTCACGCTCGGTGTACGTGTCGACGATTACAACAGCAGCGGCGGCCATATCCTGCAAAAGACGCTCGCGACCAACGCGGTGACGGTCGACCAGGTCTTTCCGTCGAAGAACAACGTCATCCCGACCGCGCGCGCCGGTGTGCGCTACGACGTGAACGACGCGTTCTATCTGCGCACCGCCGCCTATGAAGGCTTTCGCGCGCCGTCGCTGAACGAGCTTTACCGGCCTTTCCGGTTGGCCAACAACTTCACCATCGCAAACCCCGCTCTCACGCCGGAGAAACTCTACGGCCTCGAAGGCGGCGTCGGTGGGTCTCTCGGCACGATCAGCTGGGATGCAACCCTGTTCTACAACCAGCTCCACGGCGCGATCAGCAACGTCACCATCGGCCATGGGCCCGGCGTCTTTCCGGTTGCGGGCTTCCTGCCGGCAGGCGGCCTTCTGATCCAGCGCCAGAATGTCGGCGACATCGATGCGCGCGGGCTGGAAGGCGAAGCGAAATGGCAGGCGGGACCGACGCTCGTCTTTCGTCTGGCCGGCGACTGGATCAACGCGCGCGTGAACGGAGCGGCAACCAATCCGCAGCTCGACGGCAGGCGTCCGTCGCAGGCGCCGGCCGCCACGGTCACCGGCGGTTTCGACGCCATCCTGATGGACAACATCACCGCAAGCGCCGACCTGCGCTACGAAAGCGTGCGTTGGGCAGACGACCAGAACACACTGCGGCTTGCGCCCGACGTGACGGTGAACGCGAAACTCGCCTGGGTGTTCGCGCCGATGTGGAGCGTGTTCGTGATGGGCGAAAACCTGTTCAATGAAGGCGTCCAGACGACGGAAGCGGCCGATGGCACGCTGAGCTATGGTACGCCGCGGCTGATCTCCGCCGGCATTTCCTTCAACGATTGAGTCATGGCCGATATCGAACGCACCTTTGTCGGTCTCTCCTCCGCCACCAGCGCGCGCGCCGGTGCGGGCGGCAATCCGTGCCAGGGGCTTTACTGGACGCCGCGCGGCGTCCAGCCGAAAGTCGCGCTGATCGCCAACCATTACAATGTCGATTTTTCCGAACACTACAGCGCACCGTGGTTTGCGGAACGCGGCTTCGGTTTCCTCGGCTGGAATACGCGCTACCGCGGCGCGGAAGATCTGTTCAATCTCGAAAACGCGCTGATCGACATCGGTGCCGGTCTGACGTGGCTGCGTGAAGAAGCCGGTGTCGAGACCATCGTGCTGCTCGGCAATTCCGGCGGCGGCTCCCTGATGGCGGCCTATCAGGCCGAAGCCACGGCGCCCACGTTGGCCGCAGACGCCAAAGGCGCCGCCGCCGTTGCGCTATCCATGTTGCCGAAGGGCGATCTCTACATCTCGCTCAACGCGCATCCGGGGCGGCCGGAGGTTCTCACCAACTGGATGGATGGTTCGGTCGTCGACGAAACCGATCCCACAAAGACCGACACCGCGCTCGATCCGTTCAACACAGGCAACGGGCCGCCCTATTCCGCCGATTTCATCGCGCGCTATCGCAAGGCCCAGCGCGCCCGCAACCAGCGCATCACCGACTGGGCGAAGGCAGAATTGCAGCGGCTCAATGCGTCCGGCATTCCGGACCGCATCTTCCCGCTGTTCCGCGTGTGGGCCGATTTGCGTTTCATGGATCCGGCAATCGATCCCTCGGACCGGCCTTGCCCCGGCTGTTATGCGGGATCGCCGCCGCAAGCGAACCGCAATCCGCTCGGCATCGGCCGCGCCAACATACTGCGCGCCTGGCTTTCGATGTGGAGCCTCGAAACCTCGAAGTGCCAAGGTCTGCCGCAGCTCGCGAAACTCACGCTGCCCGCACTCGTGGTGCAAAGCATGTCCGACATGGGCGTGTTTCCCTCCGACGCACGCGCGATCCACGACGCCATTGCCTCCGAGGACAAGACATTGCAGTTCATCCCCGGCGCGCATTATTTCGAAAATTCGGAGGTAGACCGCGCCAACGCGATCGACCTGATGGCCGCGTGGATCGACGCGCGGGCCTGACGATCCTTGCGCTCCGGCGATGGCTTTATGCCCGTTCCGCGCTAATCTTGGCGAAACGCATCGTTCTCCCATTCGTTGATTGATCATGGCCGTCACCGACAATCCCGAACGCAGCCGTTTCGAGCTGGTCGAACAGGGCCTGACAGCTTTCGCCAACTATCGTCGCCGCGACGATGTGGTGATCATTCCGCACGTCGAATCCCCGCCGGCGTTGCGCGGCAAGGGCACGGCCGACCGGCTGATGCAGGGCATCGTCGCCAAAGCGCGCGCCGACGGCTTCAAGATCGCGCCGTGGTGCTCCTACGCCGCCGCATGGTTCCGGCGGCATCCGGAAAACAAGGATTTGCTGGCGGAGTAATTTTCGCCGGGCCTGGCATTGGGTAGAAACTTACGCGGCCACCTTCGCGCGTTGTGCGGTCTTGTGGATCACGTTCGCAACCTGCTCGACCAGTGCCAAGGGCAAGTCGTGGCCCATGCCTGGGATCACCACCAACTCCGCGCCGGGGATGGTCGACGCGGTATCCTTGCCGCCTTCCAGCGGGACCAGCGGATCGTCTGCGCCGTGCAGCACGGTGGACGGCGCCTTGATCGATTTCAGCGCCTCGCGCCGGTCGCCCGACGCCATGATCGCCGCCATCTGCCGGCTGAAACCGGCCGGATAGTACATGCGCTTTTGCGAGACGATGGCATTTTCACGCAGCCGCGCCTCGTCCACCGGATAGCCGGGCGAGCCAATGATCTTCTGGGATTTGACGGCGTTTTCGACCCGGCCTTCGAACGTGTCGGCGACGGGCGTCATCAGCACGGCCATCGCTTCCGGCTTGGCCGGCGGCAAGTCCCGGTTGCCGGTGGTGGACATGATCGAGGTCAGCGACAGCGTCTTTTCCGGATGGTTGGCCGCCACCATCTGCGCGATCATCCCGCCCATCGAGGCGCCGACGATGTGCGCCCGGGCGATCCCAAGCGCTTCAAGCAATCCAGCAGCATCGGCAGCCATGTCATTGAGTAGATAGATAGATTTCGGTGTCTGGCCGGAAGCCATCGCGGCCATGATCGCGGCGATATCGGCCGGACCGGCAGCGTCGAACTTGTGAGACAGGCCGACGTCACGGTTGTCGTACCACACGACCCGATACCCCTTCGCGACCAGGGCATCGATCAGCTCTTGCGGCCACGCGATCATCTGCGCCCCAAGGCCCATGATGAGCAGGACGGTCTCGGCATTCGCGGGGCCGGCGCTTTCGTATTCGAGTGTGATCCCGTTGGCTTCGATCTGCGGCATGCGTATCCCCTTATTGTCCGCGCACAGAGCATCCGCTTTCGCGCAACCGGTCAAGTTTTCGTGGCGTTAAGCGGCCGTCTTCAGCCGATCGCGATCCGCCTCGGCCAGGAACGCAGCGATCATCGGGGCGACTTCGGCGGCGCGCGATACCAGGAACAGGTGTCCGCCGCCAGGGACGATCTCCAGACGGGCGCGCGGGATCAGCGCCGACAGGATCCGGCCGTTGACCACGGGTACAATCTTGTCGGCATCGCCCATCAGGATAAGCACCTTCTGCTTCAGGAACGGCAGGAACCACGCGCTCGTCCATCCCAGCATCGCGCCCAGCTGATAGAGATAACCGCGCCGCGTCGGCGCCGTTATGCGGCCGACATGGCCGCCCGCTCCGCTACCGTCACCGCCATACAGCATCTGGAAGTTCTTCAGCATGTAGCCCGGATCGACATAACGCTTCGGGCTCGCGAGTTTGGACAGTGTCTTGAAATCGCCCGGAACCATCAGCATGCCGGCGGAGGTGGCAGCGAGGATCACCTTGCCCACACGCGAGGCGCATTGGAACGCGAACTGCTGCGCCATGCCGCCACCCCACGACACCCCCATTACATCGACTTTGTCGATGCCGAGCTTGTCGAGCAGCCGCGCAGTGAGATGGGCCATCATCCATGGGCGATACGGCAAGACGGGCTCCGGCGACTGGCCGACACCCGGCATGTCGTAGGTGACGATGTCGCGATCGGTGAACCAGTCCGCGAGCGGCGACATCGCCTCGATATTCGCGCCGATGCCATTGAAGAACAGCAGCGGCCGTTCGGGCTTCGCGCCCGCTTTCGCTTTCCACACCGCCACGCGGAGGTCGCGACCGCCCACGCGGATGACTTTGGTGAAATGGGCGCGCGCAGACGTTTTGCTCACGCGGTCCTCGATTGCATGGGTTTATTCCAGCACATAGGCGCCCGGCGCAGGATCGCCGGCCTTGTTCTTCTTCGACCCGAGCGATTTCGGCGCGGCGACCTTTTCACCGGAGCGCGCTTGCAGCCACTCGCGCCAATACGGCCACCAGGAACCTGCGTGCTCTTTCGCATCCTTGCCCATCCATTCTTCGATGGTCGAGGGCGGACGTTTTTCGCTGCGGAAATATTTCGACTTCGGATTGCCCGGTGGATTGAGCAGCGCCTGGATGTGGCCGGACTGGGAGAGAATGAACTCCACATTCGGCGAGCCGATCAGCTGGGTGGTGCGATAGCAGGCCTTCCACGGCGTGATGTGATCGGTGACGCCGGCAACGATGAACACGTCCTGTTTCACCTTGGTCAGATCGACCTTGTGGCCAGCGACCGTCACCTTGCCCGGATTGCGGAACGGCTGCTCTTCATACACGTCGAGATAATCCGAATGCAGCGCGGCGGTCAGATTGGTGGA
The DNA here is from genome assembly GCA_036490455.1 of Rhizomicrobium sp. Classification (GTDB taxonomy): domain Bacteria; phylum Pseudomonadota; class Alphaproteobacteria; order Micropepsales; family Micropepsaceae; genus Rhizomicrobium. The sequence goes on along the minus strand of DASXDS010000031.1, from coordinate 213,223 downwards.
ATCGTTGTTCCAGAACAGAACGTCGAACGCCGGCGGATCCTCGCCGTGCAGGTAATTGTTGATGACGTAATTCCACACGAGATCGTTCGGCCGCAGCCATGCGAACATCCGTGACAACGACGAGCCTTCCAGCACACCTGCTTTTTTCGAGCGCTGCCGTGCCAGTTCGAGCCCGTGCTTGGAGATCAGCGCGCCGGTCTCGCTGTCCTCCCGTTGCGGATCGAGCACGCAGACCATGAGGGTGGCGCTGTTCATCCGCTCGTCGCCTCGCGACGCGAGCTTGCTCAGCAGCGTCGCGGCGGTGATGCCGCCCGAGCAGGCACCCGAAACGTTGAGCTTCTTAGCCTTGGTGATCTCCAGCACGACATCGCTCGCTTCTATCAGCGCGTCGACATAATCCTCGAGTCCCCAGTCGGCATGTTCGGCCGTCGGATTGCGCCAGCTCACCATGAAGGTCTGGATGCCGCCGTCGACCAGATATTTGACGATGCTCTTCTCGGCCGTCAGGTCGTTGACATAAGCCTTGTTGATCTGCGGCGGCACGATAAGGAACGGAAGTTCGTAAACCTCTTCCGTCGAAGGCTTGTACTGGATCAGTTCCATGATTTCGGTGCGATGCACCACAGCGCCGGGCGAACACGCCACGTTCTCGCCGATCTTGAACGGACGCTTGTCGACCTGGCTGACGATGCCGTCGTTCTGCGTGATGTCGGTATAGGCGTTCTGCAATCCTCGCAGCAACGAGCCGCCGCCGGTATCCAACGCCTTCTTGAGCGCCGACGGGTTGCCGGCCAGCGTGTTGGTCGGCGCCAGCGCATCGAGGATCATGCCGGTGACGAAGTTGGCGCGGGCGCGTTCGAGTTCGTCGAACTGCGCGTCCTTCATCATGTCGTTCACGCCCTTGCGGACCGCAAGGTAGTACTGCATCCCGGCGCGATAGAGCGGATTGGTGCGGAAGGCGGGGTCGTGGAAGCGTTTGTCCTTTGCATCCGGCGCGAGGTCCGATTTGTTCTGCAGGATCTTCACCACTTCGCCGCTGAAGTTCTTCATGTGCCTCAGCGTCCGCACCGGCGCGCCGGCCGTCTCGCGCAGCATCACCCCAACCGCGCCGATCAGGTCTTCGCGTGCGACGCCGATGATGGGGTTCAGCGCCACGGTGTTCTCGGCCGCATCCCCCAGATTGATTCCGCTTTTGGCCATATTCCGCTCCCCGGCCGGACCTTTTCGCCCGATCAGCAATCCTTCGCTATTCGGCTAAACTGTCAACTCGACAGCCGGACTTTGTGATCCTTGAAAACCCGCGACCGCATCCTGGAAGCCGCCCGCGTCCTTTTCAACGAAGAGGGCGTAGCGGCGCTCTCCGCAGTCGATATCGCGACCGCACTCGGTATCAGTCCCGGCCATCTTTACTATCATTTCAAAGGCAAGCCGGAGATCGTCGCCGTCCTGCTGGAAGCGTATGAGCGCGAGGTCGCCACCGTCCTCGCCGCTGCGCGCGACGATTGCAAAGGCGCCAACGCGACGATCGAAACGTTGTGGACGCACCTGCACATCCTGATCGAGGAAGCCTGGGACGCGCGCTTCTTCTACCGGGAAACGGGTGCGCTGGCGCATCGGCAGCCTGAAGCGGCGACGTGCATTCGCCGCGTGACAGCGGCGCAGAGGGCTGCCCTCGCCCGCCTGCTCGTGGCGCTCAAAGCCAATGGCGCAATCGTAGCCAGCCCCGAGGTGCTCGACGGTCTGTCCAGGATGCTGGTCACCGGCATCGGATTTCATGCGCTCGAACTCGAACTGGAGGGCGATGCCGGCCCGCCGCGCGAACGCAACGCCCGCGCGGCGGCCCAGCTCATGCTTCTGGTTGCTGCGCTGGCCCCGACCGCTTAGGCGGCGTTCTTCCGGCCTGCCGGACGCTTCGGCGCCGACTTGGTTGCCTTCAGCTTGGCGACCTCGGCCTGCAGTGTCTCGACCCGATCCGACAGTTTTTCGACCGCTTTCGAGAGCGACACGATGCTGTAAGGCGACAGCACATCGACGACCGTCTTGCGCACCGCGCCGATCCGGTCTTCCAGCGCTTCGCGCTGGGCCTTCGCCTGCTTGCTAACGCTGTCGACGAGCGAAACCACCCGCTCGCTGGCGCCGCTCTGTGCGATCCGCGCCCGTACCGCATCTTCGATCTCTTCGCCGCGCGCGACCAACTGGTCGAATGTTTCGTTGGCCGAGCCCGCCAGCTTGCCGACGGCATTTTGAGTCTCGCCGAGCACGCGGCCATAGGCGCCGACTCCGGCCAGCCAGATTTTCCGCGCGATATCGGTGTCGACCGGCGCCGGAAGGTTCTTTTTCGTCATCAGAAATCTCCATTTTGCGGGCTTTTGCCCGGTAGCTCCGGAGATAGGGCATGGTTCTAGAAAGCGCATTCTAACCGGCGGGGTTGCGCATCGCCCTGCCCGTGCCAAACTGACGCCAACAGGCCGGGCGGCGGCTGAACCGGAGGACCTCATGGCATTCAAGGACATGTACGCGCTCGATACCAATGGTTCGACCTGGTCGGTGCCGCAGGAATTCGACGTGGTCTTCAACTGGGACTACGACGAAAGCCGCGCTGCCATGATGGGTCTTTATGCCAAGGGCAAGGAGATGCAGTGGAACGCCGACACCCGCATCGACTGGTCCCAGGAGCTGGACGAGAATAACCCGCAAGGCATGCCGGACGACTCGCTGCCGGTGTCGTGCGCGCCCTGTTTCCAGAAAATGAACGAGAAGGAGAAAGGCGAAGTCCGCCGTCATTTCCAGGCCTGGCAGCTTTCGCAATTCATGCAGGGCGAACAGGGCGCGCTGATTTGTGCCGCCAAGATCGTGACCCAGGTGCCGGACGCAGACTCCAAGTTCTATGCCGCGACCCAGACGATCGACGAAGCCCGTCACGTCGAAACCTATAAGAAGCTTTTGAACAAGTTCGACGTCATCTACCCGATCACCAAGCCGCTGCAGGACCTGATCGACCAAACGTTGCGGGACAGCCGCTGGGACATGACCTATCTCGGCATGCAGGTGGTGATCGAAGGGCTTGCCTTGGCTTCGTTCGCGACGATCCGCGACCATGCCAAGAACAACCTCTGCACCCAGGTGAACGCCTATGTGATGCAGGACGAGGCACGCCATGTCGCCTTCGGCCGCCTCGCCTTGCGCGATTACTACCCGCAACTGACGCAGAAAGAGCGCGACGAGCGCGAGGAATTCCTGATCGAGGCCTCATACCTGATGCGCGATCGTTTCGACGCGATCGAGCTCTGGACCAATCTCGGCCTGCCGATCCAGGAATGCGCCGACGCCATGTACAAATCGGGCTTCATGGAGCGCTTTCGCAATTCGCTGTTCTCGCGCATCGTGCCGATCGTGAAAGACATCGGCCTGTGGGGCGATCGGGTCCGCGACGGCTATACCCAGCTGGGCGTGATGGATTACGCGAACGTGAACGTCGACAAGTTGCAGGCTGACGACGATTTCATCGCCCGGCAGTATGACGCGCGCCGCGCGGATATCGAGCGCGTCATGGCCCGCGCCCAGGCCGCCGAGTAGCACTCGCCCGTTGCCGGGCGCTCACAGGCGTCCGGCAGCAGCAGCCGTCATGCAAACGGCCGGCCGCGACCATTTACCCGGTCTTTGACATTCCGCGCTAAGCCAAACGCCATATTCCGGCCCTATGGCTTTTCCACTACTGCGGCGCATGTCCGACCGAACCGATCCGCCCAACGTCATTCCCGAGCCGATCGCGGCGCGGCCGGTGCGTCCGCGGTTTTCGGAACGGGCGCGCGGCGGCGTGCAATATGCCCGCGAGCAGGCGCGGCTCTGGATCCATCGCGCCCACGTCTACGAACGCCACATCTCCGCCGCCTCGATGGCCGGCGGGTTCATCTTCGACAACTGGATTCTCGGCCGCGTCGACCTCGCAAAGACCCAGCTCATCTATGCCTTCTATCTCGGCATGGCGTGCCTCTCGATGGCGCTGCTGCATGCCATGGAAGTGCGCGAACTGAACGAGCGTTACTCGCGCGTGCGCTTCGTCCTGGTTCTAGCGACCCAGTTCGCGTTCGGAAGCCTGTGGAGTGCGCTTCTCATCTTCTATTCGCGCAGCGCCGTGATCGCGGCGTCATGGCCGTTCCTCCTGATGCTGATCGGGCTCTTCCTCGGCAACGAGTTTCTCAGCCGGTATTTCCAGCGCATCGTCTTCTCGCTGATCCTGCTGTTCTTCATCCTGTTCGCCTGCGCCGTGTTCCTGCTGCCGGTGTATGTCCACGCCATCGGGCCGTGGGTGTTCGGGTTCAGCGGCGCGATCGCTGGCGGTCTTTTCATCCTGTACATGCGCGTGATCGGATGGATCGGCGGCGCCAAATTCCGCCGCGAGCGCCTTCTGGCCTATGGCGGCGCGATCTGCGTCTACGCACTGGTCAACCTGCTCTACATCGCGCGCATCCTGCCGCCGCTGCCTCTCGCGCTGACGCAGAGCGGGGTCTATCACATGGTCGCGCGCCAGGGCGATTTCTTCAAAGCGACCGGCGAAGCGCCCCTGCCCTGGTATCAGTCCTGGAACAAGGTGCCGGTCGTTCACCTGCCCAAAGGCCAGCCGCTCTATGTCTTCAGTTCGGTGTTTGCGCCGGTGCGCCTCCACACCAATATCAGCCACCGCTGGCAATGGTACTCGCCGCAGAAAAAGGCGTGGCTCAACAAGGGCATCGTCACCTTCGGGATGAACGGTGGCCGCGAAGACGGTTTCCGCAATTACACCGTCAAGCGCAATCCGGTGCCGGGCGACTGGCGCGTGGACATCACCACGGACGACGGCCGTATGATCGGGCGGGTACGCTTCGCGCTCGCCTATCAGGATCCGCCGCCGGCGCTCGTGACCCGCGCCATCCATTGAGCTATTGCCGCGTCACGCTGGCTGCTGGACAATCTCTTGGCACGTGCAGAACGTCGTAGCGCCAAGACGGGGCCCGCAAATGAAGTATTGGCTCACAGCAATTCTGATGCTGGTCGCCCAACCGGCTTTCGCGCACGCGATGCTGGAGCACGCCAGCCCTGCCGCCGGAAGCACCGTCACCGCCCCCAAAGAGATCGTGCTGCAGTACAGCGAAAGTCTCGAACCCAGTTTCAGCACAGTGGAAGTGCGCGGCCACGATGGAGTCCCGGTGGCCGCAAAGGTCGAGGTCAACGACACCGTGATGCGGGTGACGCTGAAAACCCTGCCACCGGGCCGTTACACCGTCACCTGGCACGCGGTCTCGGTCGATACCCATCGCACCCAGGGCCGGTACAGCTTCACCGTAAAACCATGACGATCCTGATGGCGCTCACGCGGTGGGCGCATCTGCTCGCGCTGATGACGGTGTTCGGATCGGCCGCATTTTTGTGGCTGCTCGAGCGCCGCACGCTGGCCCAACCGCCGCCCTCGCGGCTTTGGCTTGTGCTTGCGGGCGTGGCGGCGGGGAGCGCGCTTCTTCAGTTCGTATTGACCGTTGCAGGCATGAGCGACGCGGTGACGGGAGTCTTCACGTCCGGCACCGCCGCGACGGTTCTGGAGGATACGCTGTTCGGGCAGGTGTTTATCGTCCGCGTCGTTCTGCTCGCGGCCCTGATCGCGTTGATCGTGTTTCGCAGTTCGGCACTTCTCTTCGTCGCCATCGTGAGCGGCGCAGCGTTGGCGGCGGTCGCACTCACCAGCCATGCCGCGGCGAGCGGCCGCGAGGCCTACGCACTCTGGCGCGCCGCGAACGATGCGGTGCATCTATTGTGCGGCGGATTCTGGATCGGCGGGCTTGCGATGCTTCTGAAGCTTGCATGGGAGCGCACGCCGTTTCTGCATGCCACCGTTGTGCAGTTCTCGGAGAGCGCGATCTATGTGGTGACGTTCCTGGCGCTCGCGGGGATGATCAACACCGGCTTCATCTTCGCGGCCCAGCGCGTGAGCTGGTTCTATGTGACGCTTCTGTTGCTGAAAGTCGCCGCGGCCGTCGGGATGATTGTGCTGGCCTTCGTGAACCGCGTGCGGATTATGCCGGCGCTGGCGGAAGGACGCGATGCGGATGTGTTCGCGCGCAATGTTCGCGCCGAACTGCTGCTGGGCGCCGGCGTGGTGGCGCTCGCCGCTGTCCTGGGCAGCGTTTCGCCGGGTTAGTTAGGGCCTGATATCCAGCAGTTTGATCTCGACGCGGCGGTCCGCCGTGGCGTCGAGCTTGATCGGCGACTCGGGCAAGGTGGCCCGGACGATCACCGCGGGATTGACGCCTTTCGCCACGAGCGTGGTCTGCACCACCTGGAAGCGCGCTTCCGCATATTGCAGATCGTCGCCCGGCGTTGCCCCGGCGCTGATGACGACAGAGCGGGGATGATCCTGCGCGATGCTGATGGCGGCCGAATCGACGGTCTTTTCCGTGTTCGGCGTCAGCGCCGCGCTGCCGGGACGGAAAAACACATTGAACACAGGCTCGGACGGCGGCTCGAGCGCCATCCGGGACGGCCCGGTCTCACATCCCGTCAACAGAACAGCAAGCGCAAGCAGAACTGCCCGTCTCATGATCGTCCCTGTGTTCTCTGCAAAGGGAACTCCGTTTCCCCCGGGAAGTTCCCGCGGACATCGGCCTGTTGGCTCACGACCGTGGTTCGTCTTTCCAGCGCCGATCCGTATTCCACGGATACTGCGTCTGCTTGGCGGCATTGGTAAAATGCATCCGAAAAGCGGGGGAAGCTGCCAAGGACATACCGGAGCAGAAAAAACACCAGCACCTGTCGCTAGTTCGAAGCGAGGAGCTAGGCACGATGCGGTATAACCCTGACGCCGCTGGCGCTGTCGTGTTCGTGCGCGTCGCTTAGGTTCCCATCGTTTAGCGCACCTTTAACCGCCGATCAGGATGTAGTGACATAATGCTCGGCGCCGACACGTGCGCCTTCTGCGCGTTTACACCCGCCAGCAAGCCGAAAGCGTAAACGCCGTTACTAAAGGTGTTGAGGTAGAGGACCCCATCGGAAACAACGGGGTTACCGACAACTGTATAGCCGAAGTGAGCATTCGCCAACAGCACGCCGGTTGTGGCGTCCAGCGCGTGCAGGGAGCCGTCGCGTGCTGTGGCATAGACAACTTTGTTGGCGACAATGGCGTTGCCGAGAACGTTGCTGGCCGTGAACGCCCAGTGCAATGCTCCGGTGTGGGCGTCGAGCGCATACAAGTGATCGTCCTGTGAACCAATATAGACGATCCCTGCTGCCACCGCAGGAGATTGGTACACCGCGGAGCCCGTAGTATAAGTCCAAAGTGTAGCGCCTGTGCCGGCTCTTAACGCGTAGACGTTTCCATCATCGGAACCTACATACACAATTCCGTTGGCGACCGAAGGCGAGCGTTCTATCGTACTGCCGGTGGCAAAACTCCAGATCTGCGCACCTGTGGCGGCATCGAGCGCGTAGATGGCGCTGCCCGATCCGACATAAACTGTGCCATCTACTACAGCAGCATCCGACGATTGAGTGACGGTGCCGCCTAGTGTGGACGACCAAAGAAGTGCGCCGGTGGCCGCTTTGAGCGCGTACATAGTCCCGTTATTGCAGGCAACGTAGATGATCCCATTTACCACGATCGGGGACGCGTCCGATTGCGCCAGGGTCTGCGTCCACACCGTCGCGCCGGTTGTAGCGTTCAAGGCGTAGAGCACTGGTGCGTTAAAGCTGGTTATGGCATAGACGAAATTTCCAGCCACTGTCGGTGAACCAGCGAACTGTGCGTCGGGTAGCTTGTTCCACAGCACGGCACCTGTTGCGCTCGACAATGCCAGAAGGCCAGAGAGGGAGGTGACGAAAACCTTGCCGTTGACGACGGCCGGAGTGCTGCCGTTCGTCGAGATATGCCGCGACCATAACAGGCCAAGCGTGGCGACGTTCGCGGAAGAGATCGTATTTTCGTAGGGATTCCAGGACAGATGGGCAACGCCGAACCCCTCTTGCGCCCACGCGGTTGTGACGTTGTACGCAACTTGTGCGGCGTCTCCGCTACGTCTGCCGATCGCCGTCAGATAGTGCGTTCCCGGTTGCACGCTCGCCGGAATGCTTACTGACGAGTTCAGATTGCCGGCTGAGTTCGAAACCACCAGTTCTGTGTCGGTCGTGTCAACGAACACATCGATGGCCTCGCTTTTGCCGAAGCCAGACCCGGCCAGACTGACAGATTGACCAGGGCGCCCCGATGTGCGCCCCACCGTCAGGCTTTGTGCGTGCGCCGGAACGAGCGCGGCGAGATACGCCACTAACCCAAAGACTGTGATGTGCAAGGCCCGCATAGCTCTTCCCCCCGATGCGCCGTCACAGACTAGCGCGAAGACAATCAAAGCGCGAGCACGTTTAGCCGTCGCCTTCAGCGCCCGTTCCAAATATCCTTGATCGCTTCGGGACGTGTCCGCCACGCGCGGATGAGGCAGCCAGAAGGTCAGCAAGGGGAGGAGAGAAGCGCAAGACATCGTCTCGGCTGACGCTATGCCAGACTGGCAATATCAGGTTGCGATCCTCCCCCATCTCTCTGGCGACGAGTCCGTTGAGTTCGCGTTTCGTCCATCGCTTCTTGAAGAAACTAGGGCTCAGGACAACGATTGCGAACCGGGATGATGCGAGGCCACGGTCGATTGCCTCGCGCAAGCTGTCGCCGACCGTGAGCGTGAATTCGTCATACCACACGTCGACATGATGCGAGCGCAATGCCTCTGCCAAAGGCCGGACGAAAGCGTCCTTGTCCTCGCTCGCGTGGCAGATGAAAACGTCGTGAAGGTTCATTTCAGCGAGGCGCAATTTCTGTAAAGAATCATCCACGAATCGTAGTCCGGTTTTGGTTTGCGAGCCGTGCCTGTGAGGGAAGAAGCCGGGCGGCGGACATCAGCTAGTTTATAAGTGTTTTTGATGGTCGGAACGGCGGGATTTGAACCCACGACGCCCAGTCCACAGACTTGCCAGCATCATTGAATCCAAACGATATTTTTGCAAACCGGCCCTGAATCGACCTAAACAAAATCAAAAGGATAACCGCGTTCTGCAAACCGTATGCAGGCCCTGTATATCTCGACGGACTAATTGACTGAGCGGGATTGATGCGCGTTTGTGATCCACTCAATCGCGAGATCAAGAAAGCTTTTTGTCTCGCCCGCCTGCTGCATAAACAAAAATCCCCCTCCGAAGGGTGACATATTTCTTGCTTCGTAGCAGATCGCTAGCGCTTCCTCATCCCTGCCTTGGAGCAGCAGCGCCGTGACAAGCGCTGGTAAATGACTTCTTCGCTCGATCTGGTTCGGGTGAAAACGGATGAAATCTACAAACCCATCTACAGATTGCCCGCCTCTTAGTTCATTGAGTTGGTCGTTTGCCCATTCCAATAGGGCTCGCGCAATTTGCTCCGGTTCGCCATCACTTTCCGGCATGTCCGCTTCACGCAGCGGAGGAGTTCGGCACGCAAATGCACCGAACGCTCGGAAGGACAAAGGCTGGTTGATGTTTTCGTCGAGGCCAACGATCTTCCAAAAGAGGGGATCGAGGCTCATGGGTTTGGAATTTAGACTCGCAGGTGTCTTTGTTTCTACGATCCACGGGACGGCATGTATTTCGAAGAACCATCCCTCAGCCTCCCGAAAGAGAACTCCTTGCGATGTCCGCCATCCGCTCTTTTTCGCAACTTCCTTCACCGCTTTCGGGAGAGCACGCTGAAGATTGCGACGTGCTGTCTCAAACAGCCTTCTCTCCCTGCGTGCTTCTGCGGATTCCTTCATCGTCACGTTTGTCCCGGCTCAGTCACCCGTCCATGCAATATTGCGATGGCCTTTCAGAGCAAGGCTCACCAGTCATCATCTGCAAAACGTAGCGTCCCCATTGATATGCAGGGAAATATAACGGCAATTTTCAGCCAGTTATTGGTCGGAGCGGCGGGATTTGAACCCACGACCCCCAGTCCCCCAGACTGGTGCGCTAACCAGGCTGCGCCACGCTCCGATTCCATGAGGCAGACATCTAATCCGCCAGGGGTTCGGCCACGTCCGTTGCCGAAGGGCGCGGACTATAGGCGGGCGACTCGGCCAATACAACGCCGATTCCGGCGTCAAAAGTGACACGAACCGGCTCTCGCGACGGCCCTAGCCGCGGGCCGCAACCAGGCGGTTTTTTAGGTCCAGCAATTCGGTGAAGAGCGTTTCCAGTTTCGCGCGCTGCTCTGCCGCGAGCGCGGGCTTCTGCGGCGCGAAGGTCTCGGCGTGGGCGCGTTCCAGGCGCGCGATCGCTGCGCGGGCGTGGGTCGGTTCGTCCGATGTCTGTGCGGCGGCGTCAGCCGCAACGATGCCGGGCAGAAACTCCGCGGCATCGGCGCTCGCCGGTGTCACGCGCACTTTCGGCGGCTTCGCAGTCACCGCGACACGGCCGATCTCCACCACATGGCGCACGCCGCGATCGCGCAGGATCTTCTGCACACCTTTGATCGTGTAACCATCGCTGTACAACAGCGAACGGATGCCGCGCAGCAGATCGATGTCTTCCGGCCGGTAATAGCGCCGGCCGCCGGCGCGTTTCACCGGTCGAATTTGCGTGAAGCGGCCTTCCCAGAAGCGCAGCACATGCTGGGGCACATCGAGATCGCCGGACACTTCGCTGATGGTACGGAACGCTTCGGGCGATTTGATGCGCGGTTGTGCTGCAAGCATGCGGATCAGCCTTCTTCGGCGTGGACGGCGTGCGGATCGATCGGCTGGCCGTTGATGGTGGCCTTGAGCACGTGGCTCGGACGGAACACCAGAACGCGGCGCGGCTCGATCGGCACTTCGTCGCCGGTCTTCGGATTGCGGCCCTTGCGCTGCTGCTTCTGGCGCACCGCAAACGTGCCGAAAGAAGACAGCTTCACCATCTCGCCGCGAGAGAGCGCCGCACACATTTCCTCAAGCATGTCTTCCACCATCTGCGCGGATTCGTTGCGCGAAAGGCCTACGGTCTGGAAGACGGATTCTGTCAGGTCGGCTCTGGTCAAGGTGTTGGCACTCATGCGGCGACTCCCCAGCTCGTACCGAAACTAGCGGGCGCACGGATTATCCGTCAACATCAAAGGGATAGACGGCGGGGCTAAAGCAGAAGCTTTTACCAGCGCAAGAGCGCCGCACCCCAGGTGAGCCCGCCGCCCATGGCTTCGAGCAGGACCAGGTCGCCTTTTTTGATCCGCCCATCGTTGACGGCGTCGACAAGCGCGAGCGGAACCGACGCGGCCGAGGTGTTCCCGTGTTCCGCGATGGTGGAGATCACCTTGCTCGGTGAAACGCCCAGCTTGCGGGCGGTGCCGTCCAGGATGCGCTGGTTGGCCTGGTGCGGGACGAACCAGTCGATCTGGTCCACCGGCACATTGGCCGCCCTGGCCGATTCCAGGATCGCCGCGGTCATGTTGGTCACCGCGTGCTTGAACACCTCTTTACCCTGCATCCTCAGGTGACCGGTGGTCTGGGTGCTCGACGGTCCCCCGTCGACATAGAGGAGATCGTGCAGCCGGCCGTCGGAATAGAGCTTGGTGTTGAGCACGCCGCGATCGGCATTGGTGCCCTCGCCGTCCCGCGCCTGCAAAACCATCGCTCCGGCACCGTCGCCGAACAGCACACAGGTGGTACGATCGGTCCAGTCCATCAGCCGTGACATGGTCTCCGCCCCGATCAGCAGAACCGTGCGCGCCTGCCCGGCCTTGATGAAATTGTCGGCGACCGCGAGGCCGTAGATGAAGCCGGAACAGACCGCCTGAACGTCGAACGCCGCGCCGTGCGCCATGCCCAAGCGGGACTGCACCTTCGTCGCCGCCGACGGAAAGGTTTCATCCGGCGTGGTCGTGGCGCATACGATCAGATCGAGTTCGCCCGCATCCATGCCGGCATCGAGCAGCGCCGCGCGCGACGCCGCCAAGGCGAGATCGGTCGTCGTTTCGCCTTTGCGCACGATGTGGCGGCGCCGGATTCCGGTGCGCTCGCGGATCCACGTATCGCTCGTGTCGATGCGCCTGGCGAGATCGTCGTTGGTGACGACATTTTCGGGAAGGAAAGCACCGCAGCCGACGACCTGCGAACGGATCACTGTCACGAAACAGCCGCTCCAACGGCGGTTGGTCCGGCCATGGCGGCGACAACACCCGCCCGGTCGGCCGCGATACGCGGAATGACCCCTGCTCTTGCCATATCGATGGCCATATCGAGCGCGCTGGCAAATCCGAGCGCATCGGTGCCGCCGTGGCTCTTCACCACGACGCCGTTCAGGCCGAGAAAAATTCCTCCGTTCGCGGCGCGCGGATCGAGCCTGCGGCGCAGCACTTTGATCGCTCCGCTCGCGAACATCGCGCCGATCCTGCCGAACAGCGAGCCGCGCAACGCATTGCGGAGATACTCCGCGACCATCTTGGCGGTGCCTTCCGCCGTCTTCAGCGCGACGTTGCCGGTGAAGCCATCGGTCACGATGACGTCCACGGTGCCTTGCGCGATGTCGTCGCCTTCCACGAACCCCTGGAATTCCATCGGCAGATTGACGTTGCGCAGGATATGCGCCGCCGAGCGAACCGCTTCGTCGCCTTTCATGTCTTCGCTGCCGACATTGAGCAGCGCCACGGTGGGCCGTTCGAGTTGCAGGATGGCGCGCGCGAACGCTTCGCCCATGATCGCGAATTCGACCAGCTGCTCGGCGCTGGTTTCGATATTGGCTCCGACATCGAGCACCACGCTTTGTCCGCGCGCGGTGGGAAACAGCGCCGCAATGGCGGGCCGCTCGATCCCTTCGATGGTGCGCAACTGGACCATCGCCATCGCCATCAGCGCGCCGGTATTGCCGGCGCTCACGGCGACCTGGGCTTCCTTCTTCGCCACGCTTTCGATGGCGTGCCACATGCTGGTGTTGCGGCCACGGCGGAGCGCAATGCTCGGCTTCTCGTCCATCCGCACCTGCTCGGCGGTGTGACGGATCGAAACGCGATCGGCCAGCTTCGCCCGCTTCGCGAACAGCGGCTTCAGCACCGCCTCGTCGCCATGCAACAGGAACAGCACTGCAGGATGGCGGATCGCGGAACGCGCCAGTGCAGCCACGACGACGCTGGGGCCGGCATCGCCGCCCATCGCATCGATCGAAACCGTCAGTTCACCTGCCAACGTCGCCTCGCCTTGCGAAGACCGCCGCGGGATACTTTAGGCCTTGGCCTTCGTCACTTCGCGGCCGGCGTAGTAACCGCAGGAACCGCAGACATGGTGCGGACGCTTCTGCTCGCCGCAGTTCGGGCACTCCGCATGGCTGTTGGGCGCAAGCGCGTGGTGCGAGCGGCGCATTCTGCGCTTGGACGGCGAGGTTTTCCTTTTGGGGACCGCCATAGCGGAACTCCTTTTACAGTTTACCGAATCCCTGACCTGAGGGCGCCTTGCGGCGCGCCTGCGTAGCCAGAGGGGCGGGCAAAAACAAGGCGCGGAGTGAACAGGAAACCCCTTCGGGATTCAAGGCCGGAAACCTTGCAAAATTATAGGCTAAATGCCCGTTTTCAGCCTTTTTAGCACCGCAAACGGATTATCCGCCTCGGCCTGGGCCTCCGGAGCCGATTCGAACGCCGCTCCCGGCGCCCGTGGATAAGGGTCGATGGCGAGGCTGAATTCCTCCAGAACGGGGGCCGCCACGTCGTAGCGCGGGCTGTCGATTTCCTCTGGGGCGTCGTCGTCGCCCATTCCCGGCGCCAGCGGCTCGCCCTCCAGCGCGGCGTGTCGTGTCGTCTGGGTGAGGTGCAGTTCGCGGCTGAATGTCTTGTCCAGATGGGACGCGACAGGCTCGAGCGTCACCACGCAGTTCTGTGTGATGTCGGCCTCAATACGTGCCTCGTAATGGAAACTGCTCAACGTCTTGCGCCGGAGTTCGACCGTGGCCTTGAAAGCTTCGACCGAACAGAGATCCGCCCATTGGGCGAGCACGGCGCGCTCCTCCTCCGTCGGCGCCAGCACGATCTCGGCACCCGCCTCGGACAAGCGTCCCAGATCGAATTCGCGCTGCAGGGGTGGATTTTCCGTCATGGCGCTTCAGATGGTTGCTTTTAGGGGATGCGGCAAGGGTCCAAACTCCGCCGCACCTTCCGCGAGCGCCGATCCGGCCACGGCCTTGCGCGCATCACCGATGTAACGCGCAACGGCCAGTGCGTGCTCCTCGCTGTTCGGTGCATCGCGATAGAGGTTGCGCACGAGCGCCTCGGCGAGCGCCTTCTCGTCCGCGGCCGCGCGATAGCTCTGGATCCGGCCGAACAGGGCGCTGGTCATTGCCTTGATGCGGCGGCCGATGCCCATGTCGCCCGCGCCCTGGTCGCGCAGGCCGTATTCGAAGCCTGCGAAAACTTCCTGGATGAGGCGCTCGGCGAGGTCGTTCATTTCCGCCTGGCGCAAGGCCTCCAGCACCATCCAGGTGTGCAGGACCGCGAGGTCGAACCGCCCGTCGAAGGTGTCCGGAACGCCAAGCCCGCTATAGAAAACCGGCTCCCGCGACCGTCGGACGATGGCGCGGTACAGATCGGCGGCCGCTTTCTTCTCGGTTGCGATACGGCGCAACATGTTCAACATACAGGCGAATCCTTGAAATCCCGGACTTGCAACCGGACCCATTCGAGGTTAGCACATCGACCGGCTTGGCGGGGGCCGGATACAGGGACATGTCGATGAGAATTGCCGCAGTTCTGTTGGCTTCCACACTGGCGCTGGGCGCCTGCGCGCCGGTCTTCACCCAGCGCGGCTACCTGCCCGATCCCGAACTCGTATCGAACATCGACGTCGGCAAAGACACCAAAACCTCGATCCAGAAGCGGCTCGGCGATCCGTCGACCCAGGCGACGTTCTCGGAAGACGGCTGGTACTACATCTCCAGCACCGAGAAGGCGGTCGCCTTCTTCACCCCCACCACGCTGAACCGCAAGATTCTCGCGGTGTATTTCGACAAGGACGGCAAGGTCACCGACCTCAAGCATTACAGCCTGCAGGACGGCAACGTGGTCGCCTTCGAATCCCGCACCACCCCGACAAGGGGCAAGGAACTCACGTTCCTGCAGCAGCTCTTCAATTCGCGTCCCGGCCAGCCCGGCGGCGTGGACCAGGGCGAGCGCAACCCGGGCGGTGGCCAGGGTGGCGGCCAGCCGGGCTGAACGAACCGGACGACAAAAACAAAAGGGCGCGGATTTTTCCGCGCCCTTTTTCGTTTCGACCAATCTTGGATCAGTGGAACGCGCTGGCGAGAGCCGCGAGCAGCAGCAGCGCCACGATGTTCGTGATCTTGATCATCGGATTTACGGCCGGACCGGCAGTGTCCTTATAGGGATCGCCGACCGTGTCACCGGTCACCGCGGCCTTGTGCGCATCGGAGCCCTTGCCGCCGTAGTTGCCGTCTTCGATGTACTTTTTGGCGTTGTCCCACGCACCGCCGCCCGAGGTCATCGAGATGGCGACGAACAGGCCCGTCACGATCACGCCCAGCAACATGGCGCCAAGCGCGTCGAACGCTTCGGTCTTGCCGTCCACGAACTCGACGATCACGAACAGGACGATCGGCGAAAGAACCGGGAGCATCGACGGAACGATCATCTCGCGGATCGCGGCGCGCGTCAGAAGATCGACGGCGCGTGCATAGTTCGGCTTCTGGGTGCCCTGCATTATGCCCGGCATCTCGCGGAACTGCTTGCGCACTTCCTCGACCACCGCGCCCGCTGCACGGCCGACCGCGGTCATGGCGATACCGCCGAACAGGTACGGCAGCAGACCGCCGATGAGCAGGCCGACGACGACCCATGGATCGGCGAGGCTGAACGTCGGCAGATCGATACCCGCGAAGTAAGTGTACACGTCGGAATGGCTCGTGAAGTACTTGAGGTCTTCCGTGTACGCCGCGAACAGCACCAGCGCGCCGAGGCCCGCCGAACCGATCGCATAGCCCTTGGTGACGGCCTTCGTGGTGTTGCCGACCGCGTCCAGCGCATCGGTCGTCTTGCGCACGTCGCCTTCGAGGCCGGACATTTCCGCAATGCCGCCGGCATTGTCGGTGACCGGACCGAACGCGTCGAGCGCCACGATCATGCCTGCGAGCGACAGCATGGTCGAAACCGCGATCGCGATCCCGAACAGGCCGGCAAGCTTGTAGGCCAGCACGATACCGACGCAGATCACAATCGCCGGCATCGCGGTCGATTCCATGGAGACCGCGAGGCCCTGGATGACGTTGGTGCCGTGGCCGGTGACCGACGACTGCGCGATCACCTTCACCTGGCGATAGTTGGTGCCGGTGTAGTATTCCGTAATCCAGATCAGCGCACCGGTGACGGCAAGGCCGACCACACCGCATTCGAACAGGTTCAGGCCCGTGAAGGTCAGACCGTTCGAATTGGTGATGGCGGCGTTGATGCCACCGGGCAGGATCCAGTTCATCAGCGGGAATAGCGCGATCAGCGACAGCACACCGGTGGTGATAACGCCCTTGTAGAGCGCGCCCATGATGTTCTTCGACGCGCCGAGGCGGACGAAGAACGTGCCGATGATCGAGGTGATGATGCAGATGCCTGCGATGGCGAGCGGCAGGATCATCAGCGCCGATTTCGTGTCGCCGGTGAAGTAGATCGCGGCCAGAACCATCGTCGCAACGGTGGTCACGGCGTAGGTCTCGAACAGGTCCGCGGCCATGCCGGCGCAGTCGCCGACATTGTCGCCCACGTTGTCGGCGATCGTCGCCGGGTTGCGCGGGTCATCTTCCGGGATACCGGCTTCGACCTTGCCGACCATGTCGCCGCCGACGTCCGCACCTTTGGTGAAGATGCCGCCGCCGAGACGGGCGAAGATAGAGATCAGCGAAGCGCCGAAGCCGAGTGCCACAAGCGCGTTGTCGACGATGCGGCCCTGCACTTCATCGGCCGTATCCAGGCCGAGGCCGAGCGTCAGGAAGGCATAGTAACCGGCAACCGCAATGAGGCCCAGGCCGATGACGAGCATGCCGGTGACGGCGCCAGAGCGGAACGCGACCGAAAGCCCTTGCGCCAGCCCCGAACGCGATGCTTCCGCGGTGCGCACATTCGCGCGCACCGAAACATTCATGCCGATATAACCGGCCGCGCCGGAGAAGGTCGCGCCGATCAAGTAACCGACAGCGGACTGCCAGCCGAGGAAAACAAAAGCCAGGATGAAGACGACGACGCCGGCAATGGCGATCGTTGTGTACTGGCGGTTCAGATAGGCCGCGGCGCCTTCCTGAATGGCGGCGGCGATCTCCTGCATCCGCGCGTTACCCGCGCTCATGCCGAGGACGGACCGGATGGTCCAGCCGCCGTAGACGAGTGCGAGCAGGCCGCACAAAAGAATAATGGTGAGTTCAGACTGCATGGTCATTGGGAATCCCCCGCATGCGATTTTGGACAACCGGCGAGAAACACGCCGATCCCCATGGCCGGCCGGACTGGACCTACCGCTTCAAGGGCGGCGACGGTATGCCAAAGGCGGCGGCAGTTTTCAACGCTCGGGGTGCGGCAAAACGGGCCGTCAACTTTGCTTGGGACGGGCTGACGCGACCTGGATCTGGGTAATGTTCAGCGTGACCACGTTGGCCGAGCCTGCGATTCGTTTCGCATCTGCGAGAAGGCGCGCAACAAGTGCAGGCTGATCGACTTTCATGGGGTCGGCTGCGGTCGAAATCGTTGCGGCATTGACGTCGCGGATAAAGGCATCCTGCAGAAACGGGGTTTTCTCCCGAATTGCCACGGCTGCCGTTCGAGACGACGCGGTAACGGTGCTGGAGACGTATGCATAGCCGAGCAACTTGCCGTCCTGGACGATCGGCGCGATCAGGAACGGCATATCGACGCTGGTTCCGGGCACGTGCTTGGGATCGGATTTTGCGTCTTCCGCCGCCAGAGCCGGACCGGCGAGCGAGCAAATGAGAGCAAAGGCCAAAGGGACACGCATCCGGCAAGGGTCGCAGACTATCGCTAACGGCGGGTTACGCTCAGAAATGGACCCAGCCTTTGGCCGGCGCCGGGATCGGCTTCCCTGCCGGATTCCGTAGAATCACACCCCGCCCTCGTTCCACATGCCCGATCCGCGACACCGGAACGCCGCTTCGCGCAGCCGCCGCCATCACCTTTTTCTCCCGGCTGGGCGGGACTGTGAAAGCGATCTCATAGTCGTCGCCGCTGGTCACGGCGCGCAGGACGGCTTCGTCGCTTTCGCCCCAGAATGCCCGCAAGGCGGCGGCACGGGGTACCGACTGGCCTTCGACGACAATCTGTACGCGGGAGGTTTCCGCAATGTGCTCGAGATCGGCCAGCAAGCCGTCCGACACGTCGAGCGCAGCACTTGCGACACCGCGCAACAGCGGCCCCAGACCCGTGCGCGGTTGTGGAACACGATAGCGATGCTGCAGGTGATCGCAGACCGCGCGCGACCATCCCTTGCCCTCGCCGCGCTGGACAGCCAGACCGCCGCCCGCATCGCCGATCGTGCCCGAGACGAACACCACATCGCCGGGCTTCGCGCCGCCGCGCCGAAGCATCGTTCCCTTCGGCAGTTGGCCGAAAGCGGTAATTGTGATGGCCAGCGGTCCGGGTGTCGCGGTCGTGTCGCCACCCAGCAGGGAAATCGCAAAATGCGCCTGATCGTCCGCAAGGCCTTTGGCGAACGTGCGCAGCCATGTCATGCCGATCGCAGACGGCAGGCTCAATGCGAGCAGATAGCCAAACGGCTTCGCGCCTTTCGCGGCGAGATCCGACAGGTTCACCCGCAACGCCTTCTGCGCGATCGTGCCGGGCGGATCGCTGTCCAGAAAATGAACCCCGGCCACGATCGTGTCGGTGGTGACGACGATCTGCTGCCCGTCGCGCACCGGCAGCGTTGCGGCGTCGTCCTTAAGACCGAACGCGTGGCGTGCGGTTGCGAGCGGCGCGAACAGCTCGGCGATCAGGGCAAACTCGCCGGGTCTAGAACTGGAGCTCGTCATCGGGTGGCGTCTCGCCAAATTCCACGGCGCGCTTGCGGTGCGCCATGCGATCGAGCACGGCGTTCACAAATGCAGAATCCTCGCCTTCGACGAAGGCATGTGCGACCTCGACATATTCGTCGATCACGACTTTCGCGGGCACATCCTGCCGCGCGATAAACTCGAAGGCGCCGGCACGCAGGATCGCCCGCAGGATGGAGTCGACCCGCGAAAGCTTCCAGTTGGAGGCGAGGCAGTTCGCGATCGCCGTGTCGATCTCCGCCTGATGATGCGGCACGCCGTTTACGACAGCAGTAAAGAACGCTTCGTCCGGTTCGCCGATCGCGCGGATATCGGAGTCGAAACCAAAGCGGTGCTGGATGAACTCATCCGCCACGGTCTCGGCATCCACGCCGGTCAGCTCCATCTGATAAATCGCCTGCACGGCCGCGAGCCGCGCCGCCCGACGCGCCGTCGCCGTATCCACAGCCGGTTGCGGGGTCATCGGTGTGCGCCGAGCTTCTGACGCAGCTCGATCAGGGCCAGACAGGCGCGGGCAGCATCGCCGCCCTTGTCCTGCCCCTCGCGCGGCGCGCGGGCGAGCGCCTGGGCTTCGTTTTCAACGGTCAGAATGCCATTGCCGATACAGAGGTTGCTGTGGATGCCCAACGCCATCAGGCCACGCGACGATTCGTTCGAGACGATCTCGAAATGGTAAGTCTCGCCGCGGATCACGCAACCGAGCGCGACGAAGCCGTCGTAGCTCTTGCCCGCACCCTCGCCTGCCTTCGCCGCAAAGGCAATTGCCGGCGGGATTTCCAAAGCGCCCGGCACGGTGATCGTCTCGACATTTGCGCCTGCTGCCTTTAGCGCGGCGGTCGCGCCGTCCAGGAGCATGTCCGCAAGATGCGCGTAGAACCGGGCTTCGACGATCAGAACATTTGCGCTCATGCCTTGCCTCGGATCGGATGGGTTCCGACGATGTTGAGGTCGTAGCCGTCGAGCGCCACGACTTTCTTTTCCGGCGTGTCGGTCAGAAGAATCAGGTCCTTCACGCCGAGATCGAGCAGGATCTGGGCGCCGACACCGAACTCCTTCACGCGGCGGCGGTCGATGTCCTCCTGCACGCGATTGAGCAGCACGTCGGTCACGAAGGTCGGGCGCGACTGCCGCAACAGCACCACGACGCCGCGTCCTTCTTCCGCAATGATGTTCATCGCGGTGGCGAGGATATCGCGCTCATACTGCGCCCAGTCGAGGATGTCGCTGAACACGTTGATGGCGTGCATGCGCACCAGAACCGGTTCCGGGCCGGAGAGGTCGCCTTTGATCAGTGCGATGTGCTCGGCATATTCGAGGGTGTTCGCGAACACCACCAGCTTCCAGTCGCCGCCATTGTGACTGCGGAACGGCGCCTCGGTGACGCGCTTGGTCATGTGATCGTATTTGCGGCGATAGGCGATCAGATCGGCGATCGTCCCGATCTTGAGCCCATGCAGTTGCGCGAACTTTACCAGATCCGGCAGTCGCGCCATCGTGCCGTCGTCGTTCATGATCTCGCAGATCACGCCGGCGGGATAAAGACCGGCGAGCCGTGCGATGTCCACGGAGGCTTCCGTATGGCCGGCGCGGACCAGCGATCCGCCGCTGCGCGCCACGAGCGGAAACACGTGGCCGGGCGAGACGATGTCGGCCGCGCTTTTGGTCGGGTCGATCGCGACCGAGATCGTGTGGGCCCGGTCATGCGCGGAGATGCCGGTCGAGATGCCTTCCTTCGCTTCGATGGAGACCGTGAACGCCGTCTGGTTCGGCGTGCCGTTGACCTGGGTCATCATCGGAATGTCGAGTTGCGAGGCCCGTTCCTGAGTGAGCGCAAGGCAGATCAGGCCGCGACCATTCTTGGCCATGAAATTCACGGCCTGCGGCGTGCACATTTGCGCCGGGATGACGAGGTCGCCCTCGTTTTCGCGGTCCTCCGCGTCGACAAGGATGAACATCTTGCCGTTGCGCGCGTCCTCTATGACGTCTTCGATTTGGGAAATGTAGTCGTGGAAAACCGTAACCGTCATTTGCTTACCAGCCGCGCCACATAACGCGCCATCAGATCGACTTCGAGATTCACCTTCACGCCCGGCTTTGCGCGGCCGAACGTCGTGACCGATTGCGTGTGGGGGATGATGTTCACGCCGAAGCGCGAACCGTCGACCTCGTTCACGGTCAGCGAAACGCCGTCCAGCGCGATCGAACCTTTGGATGCGATGAAGCGCGACAGCGCCGCCGGCGCCTGAAACGTCAGGCGTATGGATTCGCCTTCCGGCGTCATCCGCACGATCTCGGCGACGCCGTCGACATGGCCGGTCACGATGTGGCCGCCCAGTTCGTCGCCGACCCGCATCGGGCGCTCCAGATTGACCGGATCGCCGGTGCCCCAGCTTCCCATGGTCGTCTTCGACAGAGACTCGCCGGACGCCGTCACTGCGAACCAGCGGTCTTTCGCATTGCCCTTGTCCACGACCGTCATGCACGCACCGGAGCACGCGATCGACGCGCCCATGTCGATCAGCGACACGTCGTATCCGGTCGCGATCACGAAATGCGTGTCGCCGCGCTTCTCGATATGACGGACCTTGCCGACGTCGGTGACGATTCCGGTGAACATGCTGGTTCTCTTATGCCTTGCGGACGAAACCTTCTACAAGATCGGGTCCCAGATTGTGACGGAATTCCGCTGCGAAACGCGGCGCGTCGGCAAGCCCTGGCGCGGCGAGAGGATCGACGCTGCTCCGCCCCGCACCGCCAAGCAGGATCGGCGCGCGGAAAACTTCCAGCCGGTCGGCGTAATTGCCGTCCAGAAATGCGGCATGAATTGACGCACCGCCTTCGACCAGAAGGTGATTAACCCCACGCTGGGCGAGTTCTTTCAACACAGCGGCGATGTCCGGGCGGCCGTTGGCGCCGGATGCGACACGGATGACCTCCACACCGCGCGTCCTGAGTGCGTCGCCGCCTTCGGTCACGGTGAACACGATCGTCGAAATTGGCTTCGCCGTCCCGGCCAATTGGGAACGCTCGCTGAGCCGCAGCTTGCTGTCCAGGATGACGCGCAGCGGCGAGAATTTCTCCAAACCGGGCAGACGGCAAGTCAGTTCCGGGTCGTCGGCGAGCGCCGTGCCGATGCCGATCAGGATCGCGTCGCTTCGCGCGCGAAGCACATGTCCGTAGCGCCGCGCTTCTTCGCCGGTGATCCATTTGCTTTCGCCCGAACCGGCGGTTGTATGGCCATCGAGACTCTGGGCGATCTTCAGCGTCACCAACGGTCGCTCGCGTGCGATGCGCGACAGGTATCCCGCGTGGACTTGCCTGGCCTCGCGTTCCAGCACACCGGTCGAGACTTCGATACCGGCAGCGCGCAATTTTGCGAAGCCGTTTCCGCAGGTGCGATGATCGGGATCCTCGACGGCACTCACCACGCGCGCGATGCCGGCCGCGATGAGGCATTCGGCGCACGAGGGCGTGCCCGTCACGGTCGCGCAGGGCTCCAGCGTTACATACGCGGTGGCGCCACGCGCTGCGGCACCGGCCTGTTCGAGTGCCTGTGTCTCCGCGTGTGGCCTGCCGCCATCCGCCGTGTGTGCCGCGCCCAGCACGCGCCCATCGATCGAGACGATAACGCAACCGACGGAGGGATTGGGCGAGGTGCGCCCCTGCCCGCGCCGCGCCAGCGCGAGAGCATGTTGCATGTGGCGGATGTCGTCCAAAGCGGTCAGCGGCTAGTCCTTGTCGCCGCCCTCCAGCTCGCCGATGAGATTTTCGAAATCCTTGGTCTCGCGGAAGTTCTTGTAGACCGACGCGAAGCGCACATACGCCACCTTGTCGAGACTTTGCAGCGCCTGCATCACCAGTTCGCCTATGACCGTCGACTGGATTTCGTTTTCGCCGAGGCTTTCCAGCCGCCTGACGATGCCGGTGATCATGCGATCGACACGCTCCGCTTCGACCGGGCGCTTGCGCAGCGCGTGGGTCAGCGAGCGTTCCAGCTTCTCGCGTTCGAACGCCTCGCGGCGGCCGTTCTTCTTGACGACCACCAGTTCGCGCAACTGCACGCGTTCGAACGTCGTGAAGCGTCCGCCGCAGGCCGGACAGTGCCGCCGCCGCCGGATCGCCGAGTTGTCCTCGCTCGGGCGGCTGTCTTTGACCTGGGAATCTTCATGTCCACAGAAGGGGCAACGCATGCAGAGGTCCTACTGGTAGATCGGAAAACTACGGCACAAATCTTCGACGCGGGTGCGTACCTTCGCCTCGACGGCGGCATCGCCCTCCTCGCCCTTCACTGCGACGGCATCGACGACCTCGACGATGAGCTTGCCGATCTCGCGAAACTCCGCCGGACCGAAGCCGCGCGTCGTGCCGGCGGGCGAACCGAGACGAACGCCCGAAGTGATCGCCGGTTTCTCGGTGTCGAACGGCACGGCGTTCTTGTTGGTCGTAATGTTCGCGCGGTCGAGCGCTTTCTCCGTCGCGCGGCCGGTGGCTTTCTTCGGCCTGAGATCGACCAGCATGAGATGCGTGTCGGTCCCCCCGGAGACGATATCGAGGCCGAGGCTTTGCAACGTCTCCGCCAATGCCTTCGCATTCTCGATGACGTTCTTCGCGTATGTTTTGAACTCCGGACGCAGCGCTTCGCCGAATGCGACCGCCTTGGCTGCGATTACATGCATCAACGGCCCGCCCTGCAGCCCGGGGAATACGGCCGAATTGATCTTCTTTCCAAGATCCACATCGCGCGACAGGATCATGCCGCCACGCGGTCCGCGCAGCGTCTTGTGCGTGGTGGTCGTCACGACATGGGCGTGTTCGAGCGGGTTGGGATGCGCGCCACCGGCCACCAGGCCTGCAAAGTGCGCCATGTCCACCATGAAATAGGCGCCGACGGAATCGGCAATTTCGCGGAAACGTTTGAAGTCGATCTGGCGGGCATAGGCGGAGCCGCCGGCGATGATGAGCTTCGGCTTGTGTTCGGCCGCGATCGACGCCACCGCATCCATGTCGATGCGATGATCCTGCCGCCGCACCGTGTAGGGCACCGGTTTGAACCACTTGCCCGACTGGTTGACCGGCGAGCCGTGCGTGAGATGACCGCCGGCTGCAAGATCGAGACCCATGAAGGTATCGCCCGGCTGCATCAGCGCGAAGAACACCGCCTGGTTCGCCTGCGCGCCGGAATGCGGCTGCACGTTGGCGAAAGAACAATCGAACAACCGGCAGGCCCGGTCGATCGCCAATTGTTCGACAACATCGACATATTCACAGCCGCCGTAGTAGCGGCGCCCGGGATAGCCTTCGGCATATTTGTTGGTGAGCACCGATCCCTGGGCTTCCAGCACCGCGCGAGACACGATGTTCTCCGAGGCGATGAGCTCGATCTTTTCCTGCTGACGCTTCAACTCATCGTGAATGCCACGCGCCACTTCGGGGTCCGCAGCGGTCACACCATCGGAGAAAAAGCCAGAACTCCGCGGTTTTGCCGCGCTTGCTGTCGCCACCATGTACGCCTCACAGGAGTGCCCGGTGCGGAGCCGAGCCGTCCGCCACCTATCGCGGCGCTACCCCTAGCGCGTTACCAAATCTTGCGCCAGTCCCTAGGGACAGCGCGTCGTGGATAGTATCTTTTCGGTGGTTTGCCGGCTTTTCTTCAGACCAGACCGAAGGTCATTGGGACCACCCCAGAGGGTGTCTCAAACAGACACAAGTATGTCTTTAATTGATCTCTAATCTTCAAGTAATGAAGTGGCGTCAATAAACTCCGCTCGCCCGACTCAACAACACTCGTTGAACGTGTTTGATTTCAAGGGATTGCTGGAATATTCAGGCCTCATCCTTTTGTCCACACATTATTCGAGGCCCCAAATCGCATGCCAACAAGTGCTGAAACAAACACCGCACGAACCGATGATTTGCTCAAACTATCGACCGAGATCGTCGCGGCTTATGTGAGCAACAATCCCGTGCCGGTCGGCGATCTGCCGGGAATGATCAAGAGTGTTCACGCCACGCTGGGCGGACTTTCCGGGTCCGGCGGCGTCGAAATTCAGACCAACCAGAAACCGTCCGTGCCGGTGAAGAAATCCATCCATCCCGAATACATCGTCTGTCTTGAGGATGGAAAAAAACTGAAGATGCTGAAGCGCTACCTGCGCTCGCGCTATGGCCTGTCGCCCGACGACTATCGTGCGAAGTGGGGTCTGCCCGCTGACTATCCGATGGTCGCGCCGAACTACGCGGCGCAACGCTCCGAATTCGCCAAGAAGATCGGCCTCGGCCGCACTGCCCCGGGCAAAAAGACGCGCCGCCGCGGATAGACTGCGCCGTCCACAAGGATGAAACGGCGGGGCTAGGCTCCGCCGTTTTGTTTTTTGCGCACGTAATCGAGCTTGCGCAAAGCCGCCGCTTCAAGCGTCGCACGCGGTGCGCCGGACGGACCCGTGATGAAGGCTTCGAGGCCGGACACAGGATCGATCGCCGTCACCTTTACGAACGCGCCCTGTACCAGAAATTCTAGATAGATTTCCCGGCCCTTTGCGGGCATCAGGCCGCGCGTTCCAGGTGATGCGCGGTCCACACCGTATCCAGCGCGCGGACGAGATCTTCCATCATCTTGTCGGTGTGCATCGGTCCTGCCGTGAAGCGCAGGCGCTCCGCACCGCGCGGGACGGTCGGGAAGTTGATCGGCTGCACATAGATCGCGTGATCGCGCAACAGCGCATCCGAGACCGATTTGCACAGCACCGCATCGCCCACGAACACCGGAATGATGTGGCTGGGCGAGTTCATCACCGGCAGCCCCGCCTCGCGCATCATGCGCTTCAGTTTGGCGGCGCGTTCATGCAGGGCGGTGCGTTCCACTTCGCTCTGCTTGAGATGGCGGATGCTCGCCAACGCCCCGGCCGCGAGCGATGGCGCGAGCGACGTGCTGAAGATGAAGCCCGGCGCGAACGAGCGGATGCAATCGATCAACTCATGGGTGCCGGTGATATAGCCTCCCATCACGCCGAACGCCTTGGCCAACGTCCCTTCGATGATGTCCACACGATGCATCGCGCCTTCGCGCCCGGCGACCCCGGAGCCGCGCGGGCCGTACAGGCCGACGCCATGCACTTCGTCGAGATAGGTCATCGCGCCGTACTTCGCGGCGAGATCGCAGATCGCATTCACCGGACCGAAATCGCCGTCCATCGAATAGACGGATTCGAACGCAATCAATTTCGGTGCGCTCGGCTCGGCCGCGCGCAGCAACTCCTCCAGGTGACCGGCATCGTTGTGGCGGAAGAGATGCTTCTCCATCCCGCCATGCTTGATACCTTCGATCATCGAGGCATGATTCAACTCGTCGGAAAAGACGATCAGCCCCGGGATGAGTTTCGCCAGTGTCGCGAGCGTTGTGTCGTTCGAGATGTAGCCGGAGGTGAACAACAGCCCCGCTTCCTTGCCGTGAAGATCGGCAAGCTCGGCTTCGAGCTCGACGTGGTAATGGGTGGTGCCGGAAATGTTGCGCGTACCGCCCGAACCGGCGCCGGTACGGTCGATTGCTTCATGCATCGCGGCGAGCACGACCGGATGCTGTCCCATGGCCAGATAGTCGTTGCTGCACCATACGGTGATCGGCCGCTTGTCGGCGTCCGTATAGTGATCGGCGCTGGGATAGCTCCCGCGCTGGCGCACGATGTCGGCGAAGACCCGGTAACGGCCTTCCTGCCTTAGCCGTCCGAGGGCGTCCTTGAGCTTCGTCTGATATGGAAAGGCCATGGATTTCAGCCTTTTGTCCCCGCTGGTTCACGTCATTTGGCGACGGCGGGAAGATACCGCAAGGTCTTCGGTGATCCCAATGCGAATTGTCACATGACGGCCCTGCTCGCGACGTTCTTTTTGATAATGATTCTCATGACGCTGCTCTGGTTGCTGAGCCTGTGGCTCAAGGACGTGAGCATCGTCGATATCTTCTGGGCGCCGGGATTCGCGATCGTCGTGTGGGCGGCCACGCTGCTGCGCGCCTCGCCCGCGGGGATCCACGCGGCGGTTCTTCAGGCGCTGGTCACGCTCTGGGCGATCCGCCTGGGCGCGCATCTGCTGGTGCGCTGGCGGAGCCACCAGGGTGAAGATCGCCGCTATGCTGCGATGCGACGAAAGTATGGGCCATCCTGGTGGTGGTGGAGTCTCTTTCAGGTGTTCGTCCTTCAGGGCGTCCTGATCTGCGTGATCTCCATTCCGCTTCAAATGACGGTCGCCAGAGGACCGGCGCCGCTGAATCCACTTTTCTACATCGGCATCGCAGTTGCCGCGTGCGGCCTGGTGCTGGAAGCTATCGCGGACATGCAACTGACCGCGTTCCGCCGCGAGGCCGCGAATGCCGACAAGGTGATGGATCGCGGCATCTGGCGCTGGTCGCGTCATCCGAACTATTTCGGCGATGCACTGATGTGGTGGGGATTCTACATCATCGCGCTATCGGCCAGCCTGACGCTATGGTGGACGGCGATCGGGCCGGCGATCATGACCTTCTTCCTGCTACGGGTGTCCGGCGTGACGATGCTGGAACACACGATCGCGCGCCGCAGGCCGGAATATGAAGATTACATTCGCCGCACCAGCGTATTCATTCCACTGCCGCCCAAACGCTAGCCCGCGCGCGCAACGACGGCATTCACCGCCATCGCAATCAGCACCGTGTTGAAGAAAAACGACACAACGCCGTGGAGCGCGACCGCGCGGCGCATTTGCGTGGTCTGCACCTGCACATCGGACACCTGCGCCGTCATGCCGATCACGAGGGAAAAATAGAGGAAATCCATTACGCCGGGCTCAGCGCCGGCGCCGGGAAATTGCAGCGCCTTCTCCTTTTCCCGATCCTGTGGGGAGCCCAGATAGAACAGGTTCGCATAGCGAAACGTCATAATCGTGTGGAGCATGAGCCAGCCAAGCGGCGCGCCTGCCAGTGTCAGTGCGAGCGGTGCGATCTGTTTGGCGCCTTTGTCGTTGAGAGCAATGAACACGCCGGCGACCGCATAGCCGATTGCCGTGAGCGTCATCAGGAGGATGAGCGGCATACCCTCGTCCTCGACGTCTGCGCGCTTATCGAGCTCCTGCGGTGTCAGGCGGGCGGCGAGGATCGACGCGCCGATCAGATAGATGCCGAAGAAGGTGTCTGCTGCAATGGCTGGAGGCACCGGCAGTGCGAGGGCATGCGCTACGACATACGCAACGAGTGCGATCGCCAGCGCGATATAGAAGCGGGCGTGGTGATACCAGTGATGCGACAGCAAGGCGCGCGCGGACTCAGATGTGTCCGCACCATCGTTACACGAAACGCAGCCGGTTAGAGGCGGAACCGAACCTGATCGATCCAGAAACGCTCCAGGCGCTTCAAGCTCGTGTTCAGACCGTCGAGATCCGCGACCGTGACGTTGCCCACCGGCTCCAGCGAGTGGAGGTGCCGGTTGAACAGCTCGCGCAGCGTATCCCGCACCGCCTCGCCCTTGCGGGTCAGGCGAACGAGGACGGAGCGGCGATCGGCTTCGGAGCGCTCGTGATGGATGTAACCGCTCTCGACCAGCTTTTTCAGATTGTACGAGACGTTGGAACCGAGATAGTGGCCGCGCGTGCGCAACTCGCCGGCGGTCAGTTCCTGATCGCCGACGTTGAACAACAGCAGCGCCTGCACGCTGTTGATCTCGCGTTCGTCGCGGCGGTCGAGCTCGTCCTTGATCACGTCGAGCAACTGACGATGCAGCCGCTCCACGAGGTTGAGAGCTTCAAGGTAGTATTTGGAGACTGCCTGAGCGCTACCAAGCGCCACCGCAGTCTGCGGCTTCGCCAATGCTGTCATCACACCCTTCCCCGATTTTTCGGGGCCCACCTATTATTTGTAATCAAAGTAAGGTGTAACGCGTTAAGAGGCCGTAAATCGCTATGCCTCTCCCCGTAACATTCGGATGATGCCCGAGAAATCGGTGCCACCTTGTCCTTTCGCGGCAAACAAAGCGTAAAGCTGTGCCGCTTCGGCACCGAGCGGCGTGGCGGCGCCTGCGCTTTGCGCCGCGGCCTGTGAAAGCTTCAGATCCTTCAGCATCAACGCGGTTGCGAAGCCGCCCTGATAGTCGCGATTGGACGGCGACGTGGGCACCGGTCCCGGAACGGGACAATAGGTCGTGAGCGACCAGCTCTGTCCCGACGCGGCGGACATGATGTCGAACAGCTTCTGATGGTCGAGACCGAGCTTTTCGCCCAGCGCGAATGCTTCACAGGTGCCGATCATGCAGATCGCAAGCAACATGTTGTTGCAGATCTTGGCCGCCTGCCCTGCACCGGCGCCGCCCGCGAGCACGACGCGCTTGCCCATCTTCTCCAGGATCGGTTTGGCGCGCTCGAACGCCTGTTCCGAGCCGCCGCACATGAAGGTGAGCGTGCCGGCTTCCGCGCCGCCGACGCCGCCGGAGACCGGGGCATCGAGGAACTCGAAGCCGGCTTTTTCGGCTGCGGCATGCACCGCGCGAGCGGAATCAACATCGATGGTCGAAGAGTCGATTAGCAGCGCGCCTTTCTTCACGTTGGCGAGCACGCCGTCTTCCAGATAGACAGAGCGCACGTGCTGGCCCGCAGGCAGCATCGAGACCACGACATCGGCGTTGGCGACAGTATCCTTGACGGTCGCGGACTTGCTCGCGCCGGCGTCAATCACCGGTTTCAACGCATCGGCGCTCAGATCGAACGCCGTCACGCCGTACTGACCTTTGAGCAGGTTGCGCGCCATCGGCCCGCCCATATTGCCCACGCCGATGAATCCGATGGTCGTCATAGCGTCAGTTCCTTTTCACCCAATGGCGCGAAATACGCGGCAACATCAGCATCGCCGACGGCCGCGAGTTGCGCCGGTTTCCATTTCGGTGCGCCATCCTTGTCCAGGATGGTGGCACGCACGCCTTCGTAGAAATCGTGACCCGCGACGATGCGGTTCACCATGCGAAATTCCATCCGCATGCAGTCATCGAAACTGAGTGTCTTGCCTTCGCGCACCTGGCGGTACGCGATTTTCAGGCTGGTCGGAGATTTGCTGCGGATCGTCGTCGCCGTCTCCCGCGCCCAGTCGCTCGTGTCGCGGTCCAGTCGCTCCAGAATAGCCTCGACGGATTGCGCGGCGAAGATGGTATCGATCTTGCCGCGATGTTCCGCGAGCGGCGGCGGACCGGGGTCGGCTGCAAACACCTGCAATGCACCGTCCGGCGTTTCGCCCTCGGCCATTCTCGCGATCAGATCGCCCCATTTTGCCGCCGGCACGAAATGCGTCGCAATGCCAAGATAAAGGCAGTCCGCGCTCCGCACCCGCGCGCCGGTCAGCGCGAGATACATGCCGGTCTCGCCGGGACAGCGCGGCAGGAAATAGCTTCCACCGACATCGGGAAAAAGACCGATGCCGGTCTCGGGCATCGCGAACAGCATCTGTTCGCCGGCCACACGATGGCTGCCGTTCACCGAAACCCCGACGCCGCCGCCCATGTCGATGCCGTTGATCAGCGCGACATAAGGCTTGCGATAGCGCTTCACCAACGCATCGAGCCGGTATTCGTCGCGATAGAACTCCAGCGCATATGGCGTTCCCGCCTTGCCGGATTCGTAGAGCGCGCGGATATCGCCGCCGGCGCAGAACGCGCGCTCGCCGGCCCCCTGCACCACCACGGTTTTCACTGCGTCATTCGCGGCCCAGTCCCGCAATTGCGCCATCATCAACAGACACATGTTGTGAGTGAGCGCGTTCAGCGCCTTGGGCCGGTTGAGCGTGATCAAGCCGACCGCACCGCGCCGCTCGAACAGGACCTCCGCTTCGTCCGTCATTGGCGCGACATCTCGCGGGCCACGATCACGCGCATGATCTCGTTGGTGCCTTCCAGAATCTGATGCACCCGAAGGTCGCGCACGTGGCGCTCGGCCGGAAAATCCTTGAGATAGCCGTAACCGCCGTGCAACTGCAGCGCGTCGTTGGCGATCTTCGAGCCGGTGTCGGTGGCAAACCGCTTCGCCATCGCGCATAGCATCGTGGCGCGAGGGTCGCGGCGGTCGAGCGCATCGGCGGCATTGCGGATCATCAGGCGTGACGCCTCTAACTCCGTCGCCATGTCGGCGAGCTTGAACTGCGACGCCTGGAAATCGGCGATCGGGTGTCCGAACTGCTTGCGGTCTTTCGCGTATTGCATCGCCTCGTCCAGCGCCGCGCGCGCCGTGCCGACGGAGCAGGCCCCGATATTGATGCGACCACCATCCAGCCCCATCATCGCGATGCGGAAGCCCTGGCCTTCCGCGCCGATGCGGTTCGCCACCGGCACGCGGCAATTGTCGAACAACACGGTTGCGGTGGGCTGGCTGTTCCAGCCCATCTTGCGTTCCTTCTTGCCGAACGAAAGACCCGGCGTTCCTTTCTCGACCACAAGACATGAGATCCCCTTCGGTCCGTCCTCGCCGGTGCGGACCATGCAGACATAGACGTCCGACACTCCGGCGCCGGAAATGAAGGCCTTGCCGCCGTTCAGCACGTAATGATCGCCGTCCTTTACCGCGCGGGTCTTCAGCGACGCCGCGTCCGATCCCGATCCGGGTTCGGTCAGGCAGTACGACGCGATCTTCTCCATGTTCGTCATCTTCGGCAGAAAACGATGACGCTGCTCCTCAGTCCCGAAGCGATCGATCATCCACGATGCCATGTTATGGATCGAGATGAACGCCGCGGTGGACGTGCATCCGGCCGAAAGCTCTTCCATGATGATCGCGGCATCGAGGCGCGACATCTCCGAACCGCCGACATCCGCCTTCACATATATCCCGGCGAACCCGAGGCCGGCCGCTTCGCGTAAAACATCGACCGGGAAATGGGATTTCTCGTCCCACTCGGCTGCGAACGGCGCGAGCCGTTCCCTGGAAAAACGCCGCGCCGCATCCTCGATGGCCCGCTGGTCTTCGGTAAGCTCGAAATTCATGCTTTCACTCTGTACTTTTTGGATCGTTGTCACTACCGTAGTGACAATTCAACCCGTTGGCGAAATTCCATGTCCGTCGTTGGCGCACGCGAAGCAAATCGTAGCTTTTCGAAGCTGTTGAAGGAAGCGGAGAGCGGAAAGACTGTCACGATCACGCGTAACGGCAAACCGGTCGCCCAGCTTTCGCCCCTGACCAAACAGTGGAAATCGAAGGCCGAACGCGAGAAAGCCATCGCGGAAATGGTCAAAGTCCTGGAAAAGGGTCTCCATCTCGGCGGCCGCAGATTCACACGCGATGAAATGCATGAGCGCTGATGCTTTCGATCGACACCAATATCCTGCTCTACGCGACGGACAAAGACGACGTCGTTCGCCAAAGCATCGCGATCGATATCCTCACATCTGCCGCGCGAGTGGAAACAGGGCTTACGGAGCAGAGCATCGTTGAATTTGCGAATGTGGCAATGCGAAAGGCGGGAACGCCGCTCGCCGAAGTCGAAATGATCGTTCGCCGGTGGTTGAACAGCTTTACCCTCCTTGTCCCGAACAAGGACGTCATCGTCGACACGTTGGCGCTGCTGACCCGCTATCAGTTGAGCGTTTGGGATGCGCGATTGTTGGCGGTGTGCGGTGCCAGCGGCTGCAATGTCTTGCTCAGTGAAGACATGCAGAACAATACCGTTTACAATGGCGTCCGCGTCCTCAATCCTTTCGATAATACCAACACCGTTGAGATCGCTCAGTTGCTGCAGCCAATATGACCGCCAGCTTTCCTGCCATCCGAATGCGCCGCTTGCGCCGTCATGCGTGGACGCGAAAGCTTGTCGCGGAAACCTCGCTGACGGCATCCGATTTCATCTGGCCGGTGTTCGTGTCCGAGGGTCAGAAGACGCGCACGCCGGTGCCTTCCATGCCTGGCGTTGAACGGTTGACGGTCGATCTCGTTGCGGGCGCCGCAGAAGAGGCGGCCAGGCTCGGCATTCCGGTGATCGCACTGTTTCCTTACACAGACGCCGCGCTGAAGACCCCCGATGGCCGCGAGGCGCTCAATCCGCAGAACCTTGTGTGCCGCGCGGTACGTGAGATCAAGCGCGCAGTACCGGAGATCGGCGTGCTCTGCGACGTGGCGCTCGATCCGTATACGGATCATGGCCATGACGGGGTGTTCGACGGCAACAACGCGAATATCGCCAACGACGCGACGGTCGACATCCTGGTGAAGCAGGCACTGGTCCAGGTCGAAGCGGGCTGCGATATCATCGCGCCGTCCGACATGATGGACGGCCGCATCGGGGCCATCCGCGCCGCGCTCGAGACGGCCGGCCACGCCGACACGCTGCTGATGGCGTATGCCGCGAAATATGCGTCGGCGTTCTACGGCCCGTTCCGCGACGCGGTCGGCTCGGCAAAAGCGTTGATCGGCGACAAGCGCACCTACCAGATGGATCCGTCCAACGGCGACGAGGCGATGCGCGAGGTCGCGCTCGACATCGCCGAAGGCGCCGATATGGTGATGGTAAAACCGGGCATGCCGTATCTCGACCTCGTGCGCCGGGTAAAGGACACGTTCGGCATGCCGACTTTCGCCTATCAGGTGTCGGGCGAATATTCGATGCTGATGGCCGCCATCGAGCGCGGCTGGCTCGAACGCGATCGCGTGATCCTGGAAAGCCTGATCGGTTTCAAACGCGCCGGCGCGAACGGCATCCTGACATACTTCGCGCTCGAGGCCGCAAAACTGCTGAAAAGCGCCTAATCCCGCTTCGTCGAGAACAGGCTGCGCAGCACGATTTCCGCGCGCGACGGCAGCACGTCGAGGCCCGCCTTGCGTTGGCCGAGATCGACCACGTTGCGCAGGATCAACATCGCGAGGCCATGCACCGCCGCCCAGACTGCGAGGCCAAGCGCGTGGTCGTGCAGCGCCGAGCCGATTTCGTTGCTGATCGCATCGGCCGCTTCACCAAGATGGGGGAAGTTGTCGCGGTTCGGCAATTGCGGCCCGAACATCAGGCTCGCCAGGGCCGGTTTGCGCGCGACGAAGCGCATATAGGCGGCACCGATGCTCGCGATACGGTCCGACTCATGTTCCGGAGTGTTGGCCGCGGCGAGATCGGCCCGCAGCTCGTTGAAGCCTTCGATCGCAAGTTCGGCCAGGAGCGCCTCGTGATTGGGAAAGTGCCGGTACGGTGCAGCGTGGCTCACCCCCGCGCCCCGCGCCACAGCTCGCAGGCTCAGCGCTTCGAGGCCCTGGTTCTCCAGGATGGAGCGCGCCGATTCGAGCAGCGCGTTGCGCAAATCGCCGTGGTGATAAGGCCGTCCGTGTTCGCTATCCGCCGTCATAATCCGATCCATGAGACAAAACCCGTTATTTCGATCGCTCCAGACGAGCGAGGAGACTGGAAGTGTCCCAACGGCGCCCGCCCATTTGCTCGACTTCGGCGTAAAGCTGGTCCACCAAAGATGTAACGGGCAACGACACACCATTCCGTCGCGCTTCCTCGAAGACAATTCCGAGGTCCTTGCGCATCCATTCGACGGCAAAGCCGTGATTGAAATGCCCTGCCAGCATGGTCTTGTGCCGATTCTCCATCTGCCAGGACTGGGCCGCGCCCTTGGAAATGACGCCGACCACCGCCTCGGGATCGAGTCCTGCTGCACGTGCGAAATTCAGGCCTTCCGCTAGCCCCTCTACCAGGCCGGCAATGCAGATCTGGTTGACCATTTTGGTGAGTTGACCGGCGCCGGAGTCGCCCAGACGGCGGCATTGGCGTGCATAGACGGCGATGACGGGCTCCGCCTTGGCATAACCTGCGGCGCTGCCGCCGCACATCACCGTCAGCTGGCCGTTTTTGGCCCCTGCTTCGCCGCCGGAGACCGGCGCGTCCACGAAGAAAAATCCGCGCTGATGTGCAGCTTCTGCCAGTTCGCGCGCAATTTCCGCCGAAGCCGTCGTGTGATCGACGAAAACGGCGTCCTTGCGCATGGTGATGAACGCGCCGTGGCGGCCCAGTGTCACTTCGCGCAGGTCGGCATCGCGACCGACGCAGGCAAATACCACATCGGCCTCGGCCGCAGCCTCCGCCGGCGTGCCCGCGCGTTTGCCGCCATATTCGCCGACCCAAGCTTCTGCGCGGGACGCTGTCCGATTGAAAACGGTCACGGTATGACCGGCTTTCGCGAGATGCCCGGCCATGGGATAGCCCATGACGCCCAGTCCGATGAATGCGACTTTCATAAACGTCCGCTCCTGGCTGCGGCCGTTCGCTTATCGCATTTCCGGGACTCGCGGAAATCTATTCCACGACTTCCAGATGTGCGTCCTGCGGGACCGCTGTAAAATCGGGCCGCCGCATCATCCAGATGATGAGGAAGGCCGGTACACAGATATAAACCATCATCAGATAGACGTTCGCGTAGGCCGCGACTTCGGCACGCATCTCGATCATTCCATTCAGCGACTGAAGCCCGAACGGCAATTGCGGGTTCAGCATCATGGCCGGCGCATTGACGCCGAGCGCGCGATTGAAGGTGCTCGCGAAGCCTGAGAGCATCGAATGCATGGTCTGTACGCTGTTGCCCAGCACGCTGGTGGTGAGCGAAACGCCGATCGCGCTGCCGAAATTGCGGGTCAGATTCGTGAGCGCCGAACCGTCGGTGCGCAGTTGCCCCGGCAGGGTCGCGAACGCCATCAGGTTCATCGGCACGAAGACGAAACCCATCCCGAAGCCCTGGATGAACGTCACCCATATCACGCTCGAGGCGCTGATCTGCGGCGTCCAGGACGACATCTGCCACATCGACCAGAGCATGAAGGCCGTACCCATCGTCATCAGATAACGAGGGTCGATTTTCAAAGCCATGCGGCCGGCAAACATCATCGCGAACATCGTGCCGAAACCGCGTGGTGCCATGATCAGGCCGGTGTCGGTCACGGTGTAGCCCGCAAGATTCTGCAGGTAAGGGGGCAGCAGCGCCGAACTGGCCAAAAGAACCGCACCGACCACGAACATCAGGAACAGCGCGGAGACGAAATTCCGATCCTTGAATATCTGGGGCGGAATGAACGGCGCCTTCGCCGTGATCATGTGCACGATAAAGAGGTAGACGCCGACACCGGCGATCACCGCTTCGAGCACGATTTCGCCGGATTCGAACCAGTTCTTGTCTGTGCCGCGATCGAACATCAACTGCAGCGCGCCGAGAGCGACGCCGAGCGCTGCGAATCCGAACCAGTCGAAACGCATCCTGCTGTCGCTGGTGCTGTCCTTGAAGTAGATCCAGATGCCGCTGACCGCCGCGATGCCGAACGGCAGGTTGACATAGAACACCCAGCGCCAGTCATACGCGTCGGTGAGCCAGCCTCCCAGCGTCGGACCGAGGATCGGGCCGAGCATCACGCCCATGCCCCAGATCGCCATGATGTTGCCGCGCTTTGCCGGCGGATAGAGATCGAGCATGATCGATTGCGATAGCGGCGACAGCGCGGCGCCGAACGCGCCCTGCAACAGCCGGAACAGGATCATCTGCTCCAGCGACTGTGCGAGGCCGCACATCATCGATGTCGCGGTGAACCCGATCATGCTGACGAGCATCAGGTTCTTCTTGCCGAAGCGCGACGCCATCCAGCCGACCGGCGCGGTCATGATCGCCGACGCCACGATGTAGGACGTCAGCACCCAGGTGATCTGGTCGCGCGACGCCGACAGCGAGCCTTGCATATGCGGCAGCGCGACGTTGGCGATCGTGGAATCGAGAGCCTGCATCAGCGTGCCGGCCATCGAGGCCATCATCACGACGCGCAGCGCTATGGGGCTCTCGTAAGAGTCCGCGGTATGTGTGGACGCGACGCGTGCCAAGGTCTCAGTCGCCGTTCAGCAGCCGCGCCCAACGGCGCTTGCCGGTGTCGATGGAGATCGTCGTGCTCATGCCGGCGCGCAGCGGCAGGTCACACTTGCTGCCTTTCGGCTGTGGATCGAGGCTGATCTTGGTGGGAATACGCTGCACGACCTTTACCCAGTTGCCGCTCGTGTTCTCCATCGGCAGCGCCGAGAACGCGGAATCGCTGGCAGCAGCAACCGAGTTGACGTGGCCTGTCCAGGTGCAGCCCGGATAAGTATCGACCGACAACTCGACCGGATTGCCGTTGCGGACATAGGTGAGATCGGTCTCCTTCATTGCCGCCTCGACCCACATGTTCTTTTCGGACACGAGGCCGACGGCGCTGGTCGTGCTGAATGCCGACAGCGCGGAGATCACAAGCGTACCCGGCTGCAGGGAATCGACTTCGGTGACGATGCCGTCGAAAGGCGCACGCACCGTGGCGTGATCGAGCTGGCGCTGCGCCTCGTCTACCGCCGCTTTGGCCTGCATGTAGGCCGGCGACTGCTCCATCGGCAGCTTCGGATTGCCGTTGAGCTTCGCAAGCTGCATTTCCGCATCCTGGCGCAATGCGATCAGCGAACCTTGCGCCGATTGCAGCGTGCCACGCGCCTGGTCGAGCTGTGCAGGCGCGATCGCGTGTTCGGCGGCCAGCGCTGCATAGCGATTGTAGGTGAGCTGCGCGACCGTGACGTTCGGCGTCTGCGCCGCGATCTGGCCGAGTGCGGCCTGATAGGCAGACTTCGTCTGATCGACGGTTTGTCCGATATTCGCGAGATTGGCTTTCGCGTTCGCAAGCGCGATCATGAACGGCTTGGGATCGAGGCGGAAAAGTACCTGCCCCTGCTTAACGTGGTCGCCTTCCTTCACGTCCACATCGAGCACGAGACCGGAGACGTCGGTCGACACGGCGAGTTTCTGCGCATGCACGTAGGCATCGTCGGTGCCGACATAGCGTCCGCCCATCAACCACATCGTGACGGTCACCGCGACGACAATTCCCACGCCCCAGGTCATCGCGATCCGGCGCAGGCGAGCCTTGTCGGCCCAGAGATCGCCGAGCAGACCGCGCGACTTCGGCGCGGTCGCCGCGGCGTACTGGACGGTATCGGTATTCATTGCGTTCATCGGTTACTCCCCCGCGGCCGCAAGCCTCGCGCCTGCGTCCGTGGCTGTTACGTAGTTCTTGATCTGGATCAGCGCGTCGACGACCGCGTCATGGGTGTCCTGCGGAATCAACTGCGCAAATTCGGCATTCAGTTCGTGCCGGTAAGCATCGATCTCGGCGACGATCGGCTCGGCCGCCGGCAACAGGTGCAGGCGACGAATACGTCTGTCGGAAGGATCGGCACGGCGTTCGACCAGACCGCGCGCTTCCAGGCGGTCGATCAGGCGCCCCACCGTGATCGGTTCGACTTCGCAGATCGCAGCCATCTCGTTCTGCGAAAGGCCGGGCTGGCGCGACAGGCGCGCAAGGATGATGGCCTGGGCCCGGGTGAGCCCACGGACACGGGCATATTGATCGAACCGCGTGCGCAGCATCCGCGCCACATCGTGGAGCAGGATCAGCAGATCTCGGTCGAAGGGGGCAGCTGCGTTCACGGTCATTTCCTAAGCCGTGATAACATAAGCAGCGTTATTATATCGTCAAGAGGATATGACGAAAAATCAGCGAGAAGAAAAATACGAAAATAACCAATCTATTTCAATGGCTTATTTCTTTCCGGAGCGCGCATAGCCTGATCGCCGGCCTTGCGGCCAAGGCTGCCGATGGGCTTGGCTGCAGCAGCAAAGGCCACCTGTTCGGCCTGGCGGTAATCCGCCACCACCCTGCGGCCAAGGTCCGTAAGCTGCGCGCCGCCACCTTTCCTGCCGCCAGTCGTGGTATCCGCCAGCGGTGCCCCGAAGGTCTCCTCCAGGGCCTGCAACAGAAGCCATGCTTTGCGATAGCTCATCCCCATCGCCACGGCCGCTTGGCGGATGGAACCCGTTTCGGCTAGCAACTCCAGCAGCCGCACCTTGCCCGGCCCGATGGCAGAGCCGTCGTCGAAATCGATCCGGATGGTCAGGCGCGTCACAAGCCGATCTTGAACGAGCGGACGGCATAAACGCAAAGCAGGAGGCAGGTCGCCCTGCCTCCTGCTGGAATGTGAGCCAAGGGGGAGTCGGCTCACATTGGTGAGACTTTGTGTTGCCTACGGCCAGGCGTGAAGCGCCTGGGTCCAGGACGACTCGATCTGATTCACGATCTTGTCGGGGAACGGAACGTAGTCGAGCTTGGTGGCATCCGCCTGCCCGGCCTTCAGCGCGTAATCCAGGAACTTCAGGATTTCGCGATTCTTGTCCGCCGGATAATCGTCGCGCATCAGCATGTAAGTCGCCGCAACGATCGGCCAGCTTTCCGCGCCCGGCTGGTTGGTCAGGATCAGATAGAAATCCTGCACGCCCGAGAAGTTCGCGTTGCCGGCCGCAGCCTGAAATGCTTCCATTGTCGGCTTCACCCGTTTGCCGGCTGCGTTGATCATGTCGGTGTAGGTGAGATTGTTCTGCTTGGCATACGCGTATTCGACGTAACCGATCGAACCCGCCGTTTGACCGACGCTGGCCGCCACACCGGCATTGCCTTTGCCGCCCACACCCACCGGCCATTCGACCGCCGTGTCCGAACCGACATTGGCTTTCCAGTCCGCGTTCATCTTGCCCAGATAGTCGGTGAAATTGAACGTGGTGCCCGATCCGTCGGAACGGTGCACGACGATGATCGCCATGTTGGGCAAGGGAAGCTTCGGATTCAGCGCCTTGATCGCCGGATCGTTCCACTTGTTGATCTTGCCCATGAAGATTCCCGCGAGCGTCTTGCCGTCGAGCACGAGCTGGCCGGGTCCGATGCCGGGCAGATGCACCACGGGGACGATCGAGATCACAACCTGCGGAAACTGAATCAGGTGGTTGGCAACGAGGTCCTCATGCTTGAGCGGCTTGTCGGAGTTGGCGAAATCGACGGTTTTGGCTTCGATCTGCTTGATGCCGCCGCCCGATCCGATCGCCTGATAGTTCACCGCGGTGCCGGTCTTCTCCTTGTAATTCTGGGCCCACACCGAGAGCACCGGATATATTGCCGTGCCGCCGGCGCCGTTCAGCGTATCCGCCGCCAGCGCAGTTGCCGGCATCGCCGCGACGGACAGAAGTCCCACCGCCGCAAAGCCCATCTTCAACATCGATCTCATTTTTTCCTCTTTCGCGCTGTAAAACAGCGACAGTTATATTACCCGTTTGTAACGGTGTTGCGACCGATCCGCCCGAACAACGTCCGGACGGATCGGCTTGTGCATCAGAACTTGAACTGGCCAAACAGGCCGACTTCGCTGTAGTCGCCGTGGATGCTGCCGCCAATCGTGCCGTTGGAGTCCGTGAACGTGCCGTGGCTGCCGTCTTCATGTTTGTAGACGAGCGACAGATTCACGATCTTCACCGGCGTCCACTCCACACCGACATTGTAGTAGTGGTTGGTATAGTCCGGCTGCAGTCTGGCATTCGGTTTGGTTGTGTCGTAGCGGCCGAATACGCCCCATTCCGGCATGAACTGATAAGCGCCGAAGAATGAGTAGCCGTCGCCATTGTCAGAAAGGGGATTGGTGACAGTATCGTAGTTGCTCTGGTGATAGTATTCGACACCGGCGTGGATGCCGTTCCCCACATAGCCGATCAACGCATCTTCGCGCTCCGCCGTGTGGAATGTCGTTCCGGCGCCCAGGTCCTTGCCGAGCTTGCCGGTATAGCCGCCGATCGCAGCGACGAAGCCGTCATACTTCAGGTCCACGCGCCCTTCCCAGTCGACGCCTTCGGAGCGGTTGGTGCCGAGCCCGATGCCGGGCTTCTTGTAGCCGGCGCCGTTGACCGCGGAGACCGCATATTCGAGTTTCAAGCCGGTGTCGGGACCGAACTTGCCGAAGGCGTGGAGACCCCAGTCCGCCGACGTGCCGAATTTCGTCCGGTCGACCAGGACGTTTTCGACATAGCGGTAGCCGTAAATGCTTTCGGCGAACGGTACCCACGGCAGGTCCGCAGAGCCGGCGCGGAAGGTGGCCCAATCGGCCACATGCGCCTGCAGATAGGCTTTCTTGATGTAGAGCTGCGTGGCGCCGACGCTGCTGTCGTAGGTGAAGTCGGTCGTCAGGTTGGCCGACCACACGTCGTCGAACTGGTGATCGAGGGTCAGGTAAAACCGCTTGATGTCGAAATGCGTGCCATCCTGCGGATTGTCGACACCGTTGCTCTTGGATTCGATGTTCGAAAAATCGAAGAACACAAGCCCACCGACGGTGGTGTTGCCCCACCAGCCGAGTAGCGGCGGCGCGGACGGCGTTGCTGCCGCCGTCACGACGGCCTGATGGTCGGACGCCTGGCGCATTTCGGCGCTCTGCAGTTCCGCTTCCAGTGCCTCGATCCGTTGCTCCAGTTCTTCGTTGGTCGGCGCACTCGACGCCTGCGTTCCCGTCGGGTCGGCAGCCGCCGGCCCGGCAAAGGCGGCAGTTCCCACCAGCGCGATGGCGGCTACGCCCGCCATCGATATCGTTTTCCAGTTCATGATTTTTCACCCTCTCTCGGTTGCAAAGGCACCGCTGCTCAGGTCGCCCATTGGCTTCCCTTCGGCGGCCCCTTTGTTGAGGGGAGCAATCGCGGACAGGCGCGAAAGGTTTGTGACGGTTATTTAAAGCTAATGTGACAACGCCTGTGAGTAGCCGGGTTGGGTCCGGACGCGTGGCGTTCAGGACACAGTTGTTACAGGCAGGTTAACCCGCGCCGGCGAGCGCGCCGTATTTGCCCTGGAAAAACACCAGCGGCGCGCCCGCATCGTGGCGATGAAACCGGATCACGCGTCCGACCAGAATCACGTGATCGCCCGCGTCGTGGATCTGCTCGCTTTCGCATTCGAATATCGCCAGAGCGTCCTGCAGCGCCGGCGGGCCGAGCTTCGTCGGATGCATCGCAACGCCGGCGAGACTGTGCTCGCCCTGCCGGGCAAGACGGGACGAAACCGACTGATGCTCCGTACCCAGAATATTGATGGTGTAACAACCGGCTGTCGTGAACGCGCCGAAGCGGTCCGACTTCTTGTCCAGGCACCACAGCACCATCGGCGGATCGAGCGATACCGACGTGAAAGAGTTGACCGTTATCCCGATAGGCTCCGCTGCGTTGGATGCGGTCGTCACCACCGCAACGCCGGTCGGAAAACAGCCGAGCGCGCTGCGGAAAGCTTTGGAATCGAAAGGTTCGGCGCTCACGGGCTTGGCTCAACGCTTAGTTAACAGGGTCCGGTGCATTCTCCGGCCACGTTAGGCGAGGCGCACGGCGCGGAAAAGACCGTGTCCAGCCTGACGGCGGGTAAATCGGGCGGGTGTTATGGCGGGCGACAACCCCATTATCATCAAGCGCATCAAAAAAGGTGGCCATGGCGGTCACCATGGCGGCGCTTGGAAAGTGGCCTACGCGGACTTCGTGACCGCGATGATGGCGTTCTTCCTGCTCATGTGGCTGATCAACACCACGACGCCGGAGCAGAAGCGCGGCATCGCCGATTATTTCGCGGCGCAGAGCATCTCGCAGACCGTGAGCGGATCCGGCGGGATTCTCGGCGGCAAGGTGCTGGGCGAAGAGAGCGCCAAGGCCGGCGGCGCACCATCCGTGTTCAAGAAACAGAGTCCGCCCTCGCCGTCCGACACGACGCACGCGAAAGACAAGACTGACAATCACGGCGGTACCACCAACTCGCAAGGCACTGCGCCCGACTCACAGGTGACGAGCGACGACCATCTCGAACGCTCCGTGCCGTCGCAGGAGAAGCAGGACTTCGCCAGCGCGGCCGAAGCGATTCGCCAGGCGATGCAGGACAGCCCGGACCTCGCCGAATTGTCCAAGCAGGTGATGATGGATCAAACGCCGGAAGGTCTGCGCATCCAGCTCGTGGATCAGGACGGCAAGCCGATGTTCGAGCAGGGAACCGCACGCGTAACACCGCAGGCGCGCAAGATGCTGGCCGCGGTCGCGAAGATCATCGACCGGCTTCCCAACCGCGTGTCGATCAGCGGCCACACGGACGGGCAGGCTTTCACCGCGC
The DNA here is from genome assembly GCA_036490455.1 of Rhizomicrobium sp. Lineage (GTDB taxonomy): Bacteria > Pseudomonadota > Alphaproteobacteria > Micropepsales > Micropepsaceae > Rhizomicrobium. Next base: position 170,215 of record DASXDS010000031.1, on the reverse strand, counting down.
CCGACGGCACCACTAACTGGGAGCTTTCCGCCGCCCGCGCCAACGCTGCGCGTGCCCTGCTGACCGGCTCCGGTCTCAGTCCCGATCGGATTTACGAGGTCGCCGGCAAAGCCGGCTCGGAACCGCTGCTGCCCGAGGATCCCAACGCCTCGGCGAACCGGCGGCTGAGCATCGTGCTGATGCGGGAGGCGCCGCCAGCGCCCCCCAACCCGCAACTTTAGATGTGTGCGGGAAAGAAAATCCCTGTTTCAAGTCTGGCGTGAAAGCCGATTCCCTTGTCATAGTTAGGGCTGCAGGGGTTTTGGAATTGGAATGACCGAGCAGCGCAATACCCGCGTACCGCAATTTTTCCTGACTCCGGGTGGCCCTTGTCCTTACCTGCCCGGACGGATCGAGCGGAAGGTGTTCGCGCGTCTTGCCGGTTCCTATGCGCAAGCCTTGAGCGAGGCTCTTACCCATTCCGGTTTCCGCCGCAGCCAGATGATCGCCTATCGCCCGGCCTGCGAAGGCTGTGTGGCCTGCGTTTCGGTGCGCATCGTCGTGAACGAGGTCGACCTGTCGCGCAGCCAGCGCCGCGTGGAAAGACGCAACGCCGACCTCGTGCGCAGTCCGGTGGCGCCGGAAGCGACCCGCGAACAGTTCGGCCTGCTGCGCGCCTATCTAGATTCCCGCCACGCCGGCGGCGGCATGTCGGACATGGGACTGTTCGACTACGTCGCGATGGTCGAAGAGACGCCGGTGGACACGCACATCGTGGAATACCGCAAGCACGGCGAGAACGGTCAGCCCGGCAAGCTGATGGGATGCGCGCTGACCGATGTGCTGCGCGACGGGCTGTCGATGGTTTACAGCTTTTTCCATCCGGGCGAGATCGCGCGCAGTCTCGGCACTGCGATGATCATCGATCATGTGCGCGAAGCGAAATCGCGCGGCCTGCCTTACGTCTATCTCGGCTACTGGGTGCGCGGCAGCCAGAAGATGGACTACAAGGCGAAATTCCATCCGCTCGAAGCGCTCGGCCGCGAAGGCTGGGAGCAGCTGCCGTCAGTCGCTCGCTGAAACGGGACGGATCATCTCCAGATCGTCGTAATAACGTCCATCGTGAAGGATGGAGCGCGGGATGCGGCCATATTCGCGAAAGCCGAACCTTTCATAGAACCGGATCGCGCGCGCATTTTCCGCGGTGACCGTGAGCGCCACCTGCTCGACGCAGGTCACCGCGTGCTCAAGCAGCGCCTGCAACAAGGCATCGCCGACACCTTTGCCTTTGAACGCATCGCGCACATACATCGAGCCGACATGGCCGGTGTGTTTCTGTTTCTTGTTGTGCGCCGGATAGGTGAAGACGCAGATCCCCGCCACAGCATCGTCCGACCGCGCGAGAAACCAGTGGGCTTTGGCGAGACCGGCACGCCAGCGTTCGATCGGCCAGCTCGCCTCGTAATCCGGATCGGCGGCGAGGTAAGCCGGATGCGCGGCAAGCGCCTCCAGCCGGAGCTCGCGCAGGAGAGCCGCGTCGTCCGGCGCCATGCGCGAGACGATGATGCTCATGCCGCTTCCGGCGACCCGCCGAACCGGGCCGTCCATTCCGCGACCTGTTCTTCGCTGATTTTGACGAACAGCACATCGGGTGCTGCGATCGCCTGTCCGGCTTCGAGCTGGTCGAGTTCTTCCGCCATCGGCCCACCGGGCCACGGAAGGATGGCGGGCGCCGCCTGGATCGCTTCGTGAATCTTCTTTGCAGATGACGGGATGACCGGCGATGCGAGGTGCCCGAACAGGTGCACGAGGTTGAGACCCATGCGCACCGCCGCCGCCGCGCGGGCGCGATCGGTCTTGATGTGCGTCCATGGTGCCGCGCGCGTCAGGTACTCGTTGCCCGCGACCCAGATTGCGCGCAGCTCGGCGATCGCTTTGCGGAACTCGAGGCCTTCCATAAAGTCCGTATACTGAGCGACCTTCCGGTCGAGCTCTGCGATCAGCGCCTTTTCCTCGTCGCCATATTCGCCCTCGCCCGGCACTTTGCTGTCGAAGCGCGCAACGCAGAACTTCGTCACCCGGTTCACGAAATTGCCGAGCACGTCGGCCAAGTCCTTGTTCACCACGCTCGCGAAGTGCGCGAAGGTGAAATTCGAATCCGCGCTCTCCGGCGGGATGCTCATCAGATAATAGCGCCAGTAATCCGCCGGCAGCAGTTCCAGCGCCGTATCCATGAACACGCCGCGGTGCTGCGAGGTCGAGAACTTGCCGCCGTCATAGTTGAGCCAGTTGAAGCCTTTGAGCCGGTCCACCAGCTTCCACGGCTCGCCCGAGCCCATCACCGTCACCGGGAAACCGACCGTATGGAACGGGACATTGTCCTTGCCCATGAACTCGACATAGGTGACGTCGCTGGACTGCGGGCCGTACCACCACGACTTCCAGGAATTGTCCTTGCCGTTGGAGTCCGCCCATTCTTTCGTCGCGGCGATATATTCGATCGGCGCATCGAACCAGACGTAGAACACCTTGCCTTTGAGTTCGCCGTTGCCGATGTCGTCCGGCACCGGCACGCCCCATTCGATATCGCGCGTGATGCCGCGGTCCTTGAGCCCCTCGTCCAGCCACTTGTTGGCGATCGAGGTCACGAGTTGCGGCCACTCGCCTTCATGCCGGCCGATCCATTCGCGCAGCTGCGGCACGAACTCCGACTGTTTCAGGAACAGATGACTGGAGTCGCGAATCTCGATCTCGGTCGAGCCCGACACCGCCGACCGCGGGTTGATGAGGTCGACGGGATCGAGCACCCGGGTACAGTTCTCGCACTGATCGCCGCGGGCGCGGTCATAGCCGCAATGCGGACAGGTGCCGATCACATAGCGATCCGGCAGGAAGCGTTTGTCGGCTTCCGAGTAGACCTGCTTGGAGGTGCGGACTTCGAGAAAGCCGTTCTTCCACAGCTGGCGGGCGAAGTGTTGCGTGAGCTGGTGGTTCTGTGGCGAAGACGAACGGCCGAAATGGTCGAAGCTCAGGTCGAAACCCTCGCACGCCTTCTTCTGCAGCGCGTATTGCTCGTCGCAAAAGCTGCGCACGTCCTTGCCGGCTTCGAGCGCCGCCAGTTCCGTCGGCGTGCCGTGCTCGTCAGTGGCGCAGATGAACAGCGTTTCATGCCCACGCGCCCGGGCGAACCGCGCGTAGACATCGGCGGGCAGCATCGAGCCGACGAGCGTGCCCAGATGCTTGATCCCGTTGATGTACGGCAGTGCCGAGGTGATGAGGACGCGTTTCATATCTTGCCTGATTTCTAGGGAGGCGGGAGATTACTTATGGGTGCGAATCCGTCCACTTAAAAGGAGCGGATTTGCGGCGCAAAGGCGGGAAATGAGCGAGGACAAGCCGCGCGACAGGCTGTTTCAGGCCAATTTCCAGAAGAACCTGGTCGCTGGATTCATAACCATTATTCCGTTGGTGGTGGTCTGGCTGGTGTTCGACTTCTTTCTGGAAGCGCTCTCCAGCGCCGGCCGCCCGCTTGCCAACGCGTTCGCGCAGGCGATCGAGCGGCGCCATCCATCCATGACGCCGATTTTCTCCGACGGCCGGGTGCAGTGGCTGATCGCGCTGTGTTTCACCCTGCTCGCGCTCTACGCCATCGGCGCGATCACCAACCGGGTGCTGGGCCAGCGGCTCTGGGGCCTGTTCGAAAATCTGATCGGCCGCATCCCGCTGGTGCACACCGTGTACTCCGCCGCACGCAAGCTGGTGGACGTGCTGCGGCCCAAGCCGGAAAACGCGCAGCGCGTGGTGCTGATCGATTTCCCGCGCGAAGGCGCCAAGACGATCGGCTTCGTGATGCGCACTTTTACCGATGCCAACACAGGCGAAGAGGTTGCGGCCGTGTATGTACCGACCGCGGTCAACCCGACGACCGGCTACCTGCAGCTTGTGCCCTCAGCGAAGCTGGTTCCGACCGACATTCCCGCCGATCAGGCGATGGCGATCGTGATCTCCGCCGGCGCCGTCGCGCCGGAGCGGATGAGCCTGACGGCTCAGACCAGTCCCATCCCGCCATCGACGTAGAGCACCTGCCCCGTCGTGTAGCCGCCGCGCATCAGATAGGCCTCGGCCGCTTCATCAGGTTCTCCTGCGCGCGGCACGGGATAGCGCTCCGTGACTCTTAGGCTGGCCTTGCGCACATCCTCTGGCAGGGTCGCCCATATATCGGTTGCGATATAGCCGGGACACACCGCGTTCACGCGGAGCGGTGCGAGATCGACCGCGAGGCCACGCACCAGATGCTCGATCGCACCCGCCATCGCCGTGCTGACGGCCGCGCCCTTGCGCGGACGGTGCGCGACCATGCCGTCGGTCAGCGTGATCGAGCCGCCTGCGCGCATCTGTTTGTGCGCGTGCTTCACGGCTGCGAGCGCGCCCCAGAACCGCACGGCGAACACCCCGCCCGCGCGCGCCAGGTCGAGCGTGTCGAGCGCAGCGCCGCCCATCGCGCCACCCCAATCGCCAGCAGTGTAGACAAGGTGATCGAAACCGCCGATCCCAGCAAAGAACGCGGCAACCTGCGCTTCGTCCTTTACATCCACCGCATGCGCTTCGACGCTGTTGGAAAACGCTTGCCGCGCCTTGGCCACGCGCTCGGGGCTGCTGGACGCGACGACGATCTGCGCACCCTGCGCCTGTGCGCGTCGCGCAACAGCGTGTCCGATCCCGGACGTGCCGCCGATCACCACCACTTTTTTGCCGTCGAAGTCCATATCGTCCGCCTTTCGCTATGCCGAAATGGAACAATACTGCCGGTGCGCCCGCGCGCTCAAACCTTATGCCCGCATTGGTCGTTGACGCTGTAAAGCCGCCTTCCTAACCTGCCGTGTACTTCGAAGGATGAATCACATGACCGCCGTGCATCTCGGGTTCGAAGGTCTGGTCGGCTATGGCCAGTCGGCACCGCTTACGACCTATGACGGCTTCACCTTCGACAACATGGGTGCGGTCAACAAATATTGGGGCTTCGTCAACGGCTACGGCAACAACAACGGCTTCTACACCGTCGCCCACTACCACACCGCGGCCTACACCGCCGAAACGATACCCGGGCATACGGAAGGGACGATCTCGTCGACGACCGAATTCACTTTGCGCAGCGGTATGTTCGCCTCGGTATGGCAGGCGGGTGGCGAAGAGGTGAAATTCACCGCCATGCGCAACGGCGTCGCCGTGGGCAACATGAAGGTCGATCTCACCATCACGCCGCAGGAGATCGTCTTCAATCACCATTTCAAGGACATCGACGCCGTGGTCATCACCGCGACCAGCGGAACGGGCAACGATTCCAATGTGTCGATGGACCGGCTCAAGTTCTTGATCCCGGATAGCAGCGGCTCGCACGCCGATCCCGCGACGGTCGCGAGCGCACATGCTGCCATCGGCGATACGCACCTGGACGACAGCCTTTCGGCGCTGCATCTGGGGGCGCTCCATCACGACTGGGCGCTCTGACCCGATTCCGCCGCGCGCCGATCTGTTCTACTGTCGACGCATAGCGAAAGACGGGAGCAGTCATGTCCGGCCGGTTCATCGTAGCCCTGGCAATGGTTGTGTTAGCGGCCGCGCCGGCGGATGCAGCCGCACCGGCTTTTCCACTGAAGATCAGCGCCGACAATCGCTATCTCGTCGATCAGAACAACGCGCCGTTCCTGATGATCGGCGACGCGCCGCAGGCGATGATCGGCAACCTCACCAAGAACCAGGCCGCGTTCTTCATCGCCGACCGCGCGAAATACGGCGTGAACGCGCTGTGGATCAACCTGCTGTGCAACAGCTACACCGCGTGCAACACGGACGGCACGACTTTCAATGGCATCGCCCCGTTCACGACGCCGGGCGACCTTTCGACGCCGAACCCCGTCTATTTCGATCGCGCCGCCGCCTTCATCCAGTTCGCTGCGGCGAAGGGCATGGTGGTGCTGCTTGACCCGATCGAGACCGGCGGCTGGCTTGGTACGCTCGACGACAACGGAGAAGCCAAAGCAAAGGCTTACGGTGCGTTCCTCGGCAATCGCTTCAAGAATTATCCCAACATCATCTGGATGAGCGGCAACGACTTCCAGTCATGGCAGGATCCGTCGCAGGACGCGTTGGTGAGCGCTGTCGCCAAAGGCATCCGCAACACCGATCCGGCGCACCTCCAGACCATCGAGCTCAGCTATTACGTCAGCGCCTCACTCGACGATCCGACGTGGAAACCGATCGTGGGTCTCAACGCCGTCTACACCTACCGCCCCACCTACGCGAAGGAGTTGGGGGAATATGCCCGGGCAAAGTTCAAACCCACCTTCCTGGTCGAAGCCAATTACGAGTTCGAGCAGAATGGCGGCACCGACGGCGGTTCGACCCAGAATCTCAGGCGGCAGGAATACTGGTCGGCGCTGAGCGGCACGACCGGCCAGCTCTATGGAAGCGCCTACTCCTGGCGGCTTCAGGGCGACTGGAAGCACAACCTGGACACCATCGGCATCCTCCAGCTCTCCTATCTGAAGCGGCTGTTCGCGCCGCGGCAGTGGTACGGCCTCGTGCCGGATCTGCATCATCGGTTGCTGACGGCAGGCTTCGGCCAGTTCTCCAATTCGGATTCGATCGACACCGACACCTACGCCACTGCTGCGGTGACCAACGACGGCACGCTGGCGATGGCTTATCTGCCATCGTTCAGAACCGTGACCATCGACATGACGAAGCTGTCCGGCGCGGTGACCGCCCGCTGGTTCGATCCGACCGATGCGATGTTCTCCAAGATCGCCGGATCGCCTTTCCCAAACCAGGGCAGCCGCACCTTCACTCCGCCGGTCACCAATGCCTCCGGCGATGGCGACTGGGTCCTGGTACTGGAGACGCGCTGAGCGCCGCCGGGAAATCTCCGCGTTAGTTCATTTGCACCTATCGAGGCGTTGCAGCGTGCCCGTTAATGCGACGCGCAGAGGTTGCGAACTCGAACCATACAGGAGACGCCATGATCCGCCGTTTCAGATCGGTACTCGCGGCGTTTCTCGCGGCAATCTTCGCAAGCCTGTCATTTCCGCAACTCGCGAATGCCGCGGCGGTCGAATCGATCGTCTACGCCTTCAAAGGCGGCGCCGGCGACGGGGCCGAACCGGACGGTGGTCTTTTGAATGTCGGCGGGACCCTTTACGGCACGACAACCCAGGGCGGTGGGACCGGATGCGGCGGCACCGGCTGCGGCACCGTATTTTCCATCGCGCCCAATGGCAAAGAGACGATGCTGTACGCCTTCAAGAGCGCCGGCGACGGTGCGATCCCGCAGGCGGGTCTGATCGATGTCGGCGGCACGCTCTACGGCACAACATCGGAAGGCGGTGGAACCGGTTGCGGCGGCACCGGCTGCGGCACGGTCTTCTCGATCACGCCCGGCGGCGCGGAGAACGTCCTGTACGCTTTCAAAGGGGCCGCCGACGGCGCCATTCTCAACGGAGGCCTGCTGAAGGTCGGCAACCTGCTCTATGGAACAACCTATTCCGCAGGCAATGGAAAAGATTGCCGCTGCGGGACGGTCTTCTCGATCACCACGGGCGGAGCGGTGAAGGTGCTGTACGCTTTCAAAGGCGCGAAGCACCACGACGGCGCAAGCCCGTCCGCCACCCTGGTCGCATCCGGTGGCTTTCTCTATGGCACGACGGCCTTTGGCGGCCGCGCGCAATGCAATTGCGGAACGGTCTTCTCGATCACGACAAGCGGTACGGAAAAGTCGCTTTACGGTTTTGCCGGAGGAGCCGACGGCTCTTTTCCCAGGACCCCGCTGACCGTGCAAGGCGGCCTGCTATATGGGACGACGATCGCCGGCGGAAGCAGCGGCGGCAACTGCGGCACCTCCGGCTGCGGAACGGTGTTCTCGCTCACCGCCGGCGGCACGGAAAAAGTGCTCTATCCGTTTGTGGGCGGCCAGGACGGTACGACGCCGCTTGCGGGTCTATCCGCTGTGGGCGCCAAGCTGTACGGCACCACTTTTATCGGCGGCAACACCGCGAAATGCGCCGGTGGGGGATGCGGCACGCTCTTCAAGATAACGGACGGGGCGTCCGTTGTGTACCGGTTTGGAAAAGGCAAGGACGGAACATATCCGGCGGGAAATATGATCGACGTCGGCGGTGTGCTGTATGGCATGACCTCGCATGGCGGCGGCGGTAGCTGCGACAGCAACCAGGGCTGCGGCACGGTGTTCAAGGTGACTTCGCCCTAGCCGGGATCGCGACCGTCGCCGGTATCGCGGGCGCTGGCGGCCTCTATCCTGGCACGCATCGGCGCGGTGAGGTGGCGGCGCGCGTACCAATAGCTCCAGAGCGTCAGCAATCCCGTCGATCCGTAACCGACGATGGGGCCGGCCAGCATGAATTGCCTCGCTGTCAGAGCGTAGGTCAGCGTCACGGCGGCGGCACATTCGAGCACCAGCCCGATCCCCCAGGCCAGCGTCATGATCAGCATCGTGCGCCGGAAGAGCGCGGTGTCGCGAATGGCTGCGAAGTGCAGCGCCCGTTCCGAAGACGCCCGCGAGATCGAGGCGCGGGCAAGATAGAAGATAAGCGGCCGGCCGATCGCCACCGAACCGAGGAAGATTAGCCCGATCAGGCCCGTCACCAACCGCTCGCGCAGCTGCAGGAAACGCACTCCGCCGCCGCCGAAAAACGCAACCAGCGAGAGCGCAATGCCGGTCAGGACCAGCAGCGACAAGGCGTCGACGTGCCGCCGCCGGGCCAGCTGGACGATCGATGCGGCAAGCGGCGGCGCGGACGAAGCGATCAGGGCGTCTGCATCGCCGAACCTGAGCCTGACAAGGTCGAAGATCAGGAACGGCAAAACGAAATTGACAAGGATCGTTACGCCGATGCCGGGCCCCTGGTCTCGCAACCAGACCCACAGCGCAGTCCGAGCGGACGGCCGATGGGTCGCACCCGCCGATGAAGGGGGCACAGCTATCTCTTCCGCGCGCTCCGCAGCGATCCCGGAAGCCGCGTAAGTGACGATGGTGGTCCGCTCCATGGCATTCCTTTCCCGATCTGTCAGGTAAACGATCATTTACATGCAAACGCGATTTAGTGAATGATCATTTACTTGTCAAGATGCGTGCGGTTGCGGAACGCCTGCCCTCATTGTCGTCATTGTGCAGAAGGAGGCCAGAGAGCTGCGGATTCGCGGCGTATCGCGATGGCGATCCATGACAATCGCTTGCATCCGCGACGGCGGTTAAGTAATTGATCCGCTTGGTTTGCCGGCTTAGCTCAGTTGGTAGAGCACCTGATTTGTAATCAGGGGGTCACAGGTTCGAGTCCTGTAGCCGGCACCAATAAACCAGCGCCCGATAACCTCAGTGCTGGCGTCCGCCCAGCAGCGCGGCCCAGTCCTTGTCGCCGGCGGGCAGCGTTTCGAGTTGCTGGATGCGTTCGGTGACGAGGTCGATGAACAGCCACAGGAAGTAGCGCAGCATCGGGTCCTTCACCCGATCGAGCGCCTGTTCGATGTGGCTCGCATCGATCTCGGCGGTGCGGATCGCCGCGATGGTTTTGCTCGCGCGCGTGTTCTTTCTGGTTGCCACGATATGCCCCCTAATGCGGATTGGTTGCCGGCCTGGTGCTCGAACGGTCGAGCACGCCCTCTTCGTCCCACCGGCCTTCGGGCCGCAGAAGCAGATATGGATCGGCGCGCATCGTGATCGGCGAGTCGTGCACCGGAAATTCGCCTTCGAACTCGATGTATTCGTGATCGGAGAACACCAGCTTGCGATTGGTATCGATCGGCTTGAACCCGAAGCGGGCCCAGAACTGCATCGCGTGCTGTTGCGCGTGGCCATAGCCTTTGCGAAAGCCCTTGCGGGCGCAAAAGGCGACGGCCGCCTTAACGATCTCGCGCGCCACCGTCGTGCGGCCCCTGAACCGCGGCAGCACTGTCATGCGTTCGAACTTCACGAACTCGCCGAAGTAGCGCACCCGGAGCGTGCCGGCCGGCTCGCCTTCCCAGAACGCGAGGAAGGTGGTGCCGCAATAGTCGTTGCCGTCGTATTCCTCTTCATACGGACAGTTCTGCTCGACCAGGTAGACGGCGCGGATACGCATCGCCATTTCCATCTCGGCCGGCGTCGAGGCGACCTTTATTTGGATGCGCGACTCGAGCACCTGCGTTGACGGCTTCGCCGGACCGAGGATCTCCTTGAGCTTGTCGAGTTCCGGATAGCGCGCCATCGAGAACAGGTCGTAGAGCTTGTCGCGGCCTTCGATCACCGGCCTGTAGAAGTCCGAGCGCTGCACGCGCTTCAACCCCGCTTCGGTGGTGGGGCGGACGTAAAGCGGCACGTCCTCGTAGTTTGGACCGAGCGCGATGAAAATCATCGGCCCGGCCGGAACCGTCAGGCCTTCCGCAACGATGGCCCAGAAATAGACCGCGGTCGGGCGCTCGCTCTGGCGCACCAGCAACGTCACGTCCGGATCGGACGAGTTGAAGGTCTGCTCGCGCATCTGGCGCGCGCCTTCCTCCGTCATCGGCAGCAGGCAGAAAAAGCCCAATATCTGGGCATTCGGCACGCCTTCCTCACCCCTGCGGAAGATTCCCCAGATCGAATCCGGATTGTGCCGGTGCACCCTGTGGATGGCTTCGTTGCTTGCCGTAGCAGCCGGAATCTTGGCGCGCAGCATCGCGATCGCGCGGTCCAGTTCATCGGTGCGCAGCCGGCGCACGGCGACATTCTGGTGCATGCGATCGGCGTAATAGCCCCCAGGCCTCTTCTCGTTCATCCCAACCCCCATTATTGCTGTGCGGTAACATTGGACGGCCTGCTGATTCGCAAGACGACTGCGCGGAACATTGGCAGGACGGTGGGGTCAGAAAATGCCGACGGATGTATGCGTGGATACGCGAATAGATGATTTGGCGATCGGTGGGACCAACTGGGACGATTTCCGCGTGTTCGCGACCGTCGCACGCACCGGAAACTTCTACCGTGCGGCGATGGAACTCGAGACGACCCAGGCGACGATTTCGCGGCGGATCGGCGCGCTGGAAAAATCGCTGAATCTCACACTGTTCGATCGTCCGCGCGGGCGCGGCGGCGTCATCCTGACATTCGACGGCCGCCGCGTGCTGCAGGAAGTCAGCACAGCGGAGCTGGCCCTATCCGAAGCCTACCGCAACCGGGGCGACCGCAACCGGCCGGAAGGCGATTGCAAACTGCTGGGCACGGACGGGATCGCCAATTTCTGGATGCCGCCGTTCCTGCGCGCGTTTTCCGAGCGGCACCCCGCCATCCAGCTCAAATATTTCCTCGCGGGCGACCAGGCGGCGAACCAACGGCCGCCCTACGATCTGCAGATGCAGTATCTGAAGAGCACCGAGGCGGACACGGTCTCCTGGCAGCTCGCGACCCTGCATTTCATGTTCATGGCTTCGCCGGATTACCTCGCGCAGTTTGGACAACCGGAGACAATCGGCGACCTGAAGCATCACAAGATCGTCAAATTCGCCAATCACCTATCCGACGATCAGAGCTGGTCGGACTATTGGTCCGACATGCCGAACCTCACCGCCGCCATCCTTTCCAATTCGAGCGCATTCCTGGTCGAACTCGCGCTCGGCGGCGTCGGCATCGCGCTGATGCCCACATACCTGTTCGCAACCCACCCGCAACTGGTGCCGGTATTGCCTGCCTATCATTTGAAAACGGCTGTTTTTCTCAACTTCCAGCGCGATGTCGCCAAGAAGCCGGCCGTGCGCACGACGATCGATTTCCTCAAGGATGTCGCGTTCGACCGGCGCGCCATGCCATGGTTTCATGAGACGTTTGAATCGCCGTCGCCGGAATGGCCCGGTCTGGCGAGAACATTGATTTCCAGTGCCCGATTGTCGAGGTGAGAACATGCCGCGCAAGCCGCCCAAGCACTATGCCGGCCCATCGCCGGGAGCGAAAAAATCGAAGCACGGCAAAGCGAGCAGCCGGCCGGAGCACGAAACCGATTGCGCCGTGGGTCTTCGCCTGCGGCAACTGCGGACGGGGCGCGGTCTCACGCAGGAGCAGCTCGCGCAGAAGTTCGGGATATCGATGCAGCAGGTCCAGAAGTACGAGCGCGGCACCAACCGCATAAGCTCGTCGCTGCTTTTCCAGCTGGCGCGGCTGTTCGGCGTGCCTATCAACACATTCTTCGACGAGGCCGCTCATATCGCGACCGACACGAACGATGCTGCGTCGGTGGACTCCAGGCGGCTACACGAGTTCGCGCGCACCGCGGAGGGCCAATCGCTGTTGACCGCGTTTCGCGCGGTCTCGCGCCGCAATCAGAGGCGCGAGATCATCTCGCTGGTGCGGTCGCTGGCCGGGATCGGCGAGGACTGAGCGCCGCTCAGTTTGGGCAAGCGCCGTTGCAGGCGCCTGCAACGCAGGCGCATTCGTGGCCGAGTTCGTCCGACGCCTTTTCGAGGAAGACCACGAACGCCTCGCGCAACAGATGGTGCCGCGAGGTGTCGCGTTTGACCGCGACGATCCCGAGCCGCTCGTATTCCTGCGGGCTGAGGTTCACGAACAGACGGCGCGGCTTGTCGATATGCAACGGTTCGACGATGGCCTTCGGTTCGCGCGGCCTGGGCGCCACTTCGACTTGCTCCTCGGCAGCCGGCTCGCGCGAGCGCAGATCGGTCACCACTTTCTCCCGAACATCCACGCTGCTTTCTGCAGCGCGAATATCCGCCGGAGGAACGCTGAAAATATTGTCCAGTTTTTGAAATTGACGATGCATCGCAGGCGGCGGTTGCTGCGATTCCGGCGAAAAACCATTCCACCCCGAAAGGCGGTTCATGCGCGAGACCTCGGGCATGGTCGAAGGATGCGCATCCCCCTTGCGGGCGAGAAGACTGGCAGTCATCGAGGCGAATTTTCCGACGCTCATTTGTAGAGTCCGCTCCCGAGAGTTGGGCGCACGACGGCGGGTGCGCGGTCCGTGGCCCGGCGGCCGAAAGCATGCACGCGTTTGTCGCTCGGGCCGTAGTGCTGCGGCCGGGTGAAGTCGCGGCGGTCCTCGCCGGCGCGCCGATCCGGACCCTGATAATCCTTGGTGACGATGATCGGCGGCGGTTCGCTGGAAAGCGCAACATCTTCGATCACGTCGTAATCGTCCGCCTCGTCGAGCGCGGTCAGCGGACCGACCGCCATGTCGGCGGGCTTGAACTCGGGCACGAATTTCGGATCGTGCATCACACGCGATAGGCGATCCTGGACGTACACCCAGAGATCCGAGATTTCCTTGGCGCTCTGCGATTTGGCCACGACTTCGCCGACCACACGGCCATCCACCATGCTTGCCGCGAAATCGACGCGGTGATGCAGCGTGACCGGCGCCACCGTTCCGTGCTGCGACAGCGCCACGGCGGCTTCGCCGGTGATGCGGGCCCGGGCGGTTGCGCCGTTCACCACGAAGATAAGCGGTTTGCTGTGCCGTTCCGCGATGTCGACGGTGGCGCCCACGGCCCGCAGGTCATGCGGGCTCGGGCGAGTCGGCACGACAACGAGGTCGGCATACTGCACGACTTGCGAGATCTGCGCGGTGATCGCAGGCGGGGTATCGATGATCACGAGACGCACACCCGCCTCGCGCAGCTGCTTCAGCGCGCCGTCGAGTTCGAGCAGGCCGACGCGGGCGAAATACGGCGTCTCCTTGGCGCGTGCATTCCACCAATGCGAAAGCGAGCCTTGCGGATCGGTGTCGATCAGCGCGACCGGACCGGCGCCCATGCGATCGGCCTCCACGGCCAGGTGGCCCGAAAGCGTCGTCTTGCCGGAGCCGCCCTTCTGGGAAGCCAAAACCACTGTGTACATGCGCCCTGCCCTTCGTCTTCCAATGACGCAAGTGTGCCTGCGAGGTATTTGGGCTTCGTCAAACGCAAAGCGCGCAATTGTCTCTAATTCGAACTTAGTTTTCGTCGAATGCTGCTGCTTCGACCGGGTCGATCTGGCGGTGGCGGGGCTCCTTAACCAGGACAAGCAGCAGGATCAGTGCAATGGCTTCGAACACCATCGATACGAAGAACAGCGGCAGATAACCGAACGACACCACGATCACGCCGCCGGCCAGCGGGCCGATCGTGCTCATCGCGCTTTCTGCGGTGTTCGAGAGCGCGAGCCGCATCGCCATGTCGTCGCGATGGCCGAACTCGAAAACGATGTTCTGCGCGCTCATCTGATAGCCGGAAGCCGCGGCCCCAAGACCGAAGAACGCCAGGGTGAACATCGGCATGGTATGGACGCCCATCAGAAGAGCGGTTGCGGCGATCCAGAAGATCAGCGCCACCACGAAGGTCGAGCGGAAGCCCGACTTGTCGGCCATGTAACCCCACGCGAGGTTCGTGACCGTGTCGGCGATCAGATAAGCGAACGACAAGGTGCCGATCGCCTCGCCGCTCAGATGGATCGAGATGCCGGCATAGATGATGTAGAACGGCGCCGCCACGCGGCCCGCGATCGCGAAGGTCCGCGCGATCATGAAATAGAGAAAGCCACGGTCGTTCCTCAGCATTGCGGGCATTTCGCGGAAGCGGTCGCGCATCGCCATCTTCGGGCGAATGGTCGGCGGCTTCGGCTCGCGCAGCAGGAAGCGGAACGCAGTGAGCCCAAGGCTGGTCAGCACGAACGCAAGCAGGAACGTGACGCCATAGCCGTTGCCGAACGCATTGTGTCCGACGAGATATTTGCCGGCGAAATAGGACAACGCCGCCGCGATCAGGCCGCCCGTCACGTTGCGCCAGCCCTGCAACCGGCCGCGCAGCCGGATCGGGATCACTTTCGCCAGCAGATACTGGAACGCCACGCCTTGCGGGCCGGAGAACAGGCCGAGCAGGAACAGGAAGCCCATGACGGTCGCAATGAGCCAGCCGTCGCTCAGGAAAAATCCGGCGAGGCCGAGACACAGGATCTGCACCCGCATCATGGTGCCGAGGAACATCGATACCGGCAGCACCTTGGTGCGGTGCTCGATCAGCGTCGCGCCGATCAGCGACGACAGCATGCCGCCGAGTTGCTGCAGGGAAAGACCGAGACCGACGAGCCACGGCGCGCCGCAGATCAGGTGCAGATAGGCCGGCATGAAGGTGGGGGCGTTCACCAGGCGGAAGCCGGTCATCCCCAACATGCCGTGCACATAGTGCCCGGCATAGTTCCGCTTCAGGTTGCTGTAGACGAACTTCTCGTACGCGTCTTCGCGCTCGGCGTCCGTTTCCAGGCCGTCGTAAATCTGGTCCACCGCCGCATCCATCGCGCCGGTCCTAACAGACTGCCCGCGCCGCCGTTAAGCGCAAACCACCGCGGAAACGCACAAAATGTTTGGGCCTGTGCCTAAAGGCGTGTTGGTCGCAGGGCGTGCTCTCGCCGTTGACGGAAACGGAAGCCATGCGCACGCTTTTCCAAACAGCGGAGGAACGCCCATGGTCACCTTCACTCGCGAACGCAGCACCGACGGCGTGACGGAGCGCCTGTTCGATCTCACCGTTGCGGGCGAGCGGGTGCCGGCCGTGATCTGGGCGCCGGAAAATGCGAAAGGGCCGCGACCGCTGGTGTGCATGGGCCACGGCGGATCGCAGCATAAGAAGATCGGCGGCATCGCGGCGCGCGCCCGGCAGTATGCCCAGCGCCTCGGCTACGCGACACTCGCGATCGATGCGCCCGGCCACGGCGACCGGATCACCAGGGAAGAAGCAGTGGCGCTGTCGCGCGAAGTCGGCGCCCGCGTGCGCGGCGAACCCGGCGCGCCGGCGATGTCGGACTCGCGGCTCAAGATGATGGCGGAGCGCACCCGGCAAGCGGTGCCCGAATGGAAGGCGGCGCTGGATCTCGCCCAGACCTTCGATTTCGTGGGCGGCAGCGGACCGGTCGGCTATTGGGGCGTGTCGATGGGTACCGCTATCGGCGTCCCTTTCGTTGCGAACGAGCCGCGCATCAAATGCGCCGTCCTCGGTCTTGCGGGTTTGCGGACCGGCCAGACCGCGTTTGAGGCTGCCGCCAACCAGATCACGATCCCGGTCGAGTTCGTGTTCCAGTGGGAAGACGCCGTGGCGCCGCGCGAGGCCGGCATCGGGCTTTTCAACGCCTTCAAGTCGAAAGAGAAGACCATGCACATAAACCCGGGCGCGCACATCGAAATCCCGAATTTCGAAGGCGCCTCCTGGCAGGCTTTCTTTGTGCGCCATCTTGGTGTCGCGGAGGGGTACTAGGACGACCACCATCCTGTCATGGCCGGGTAAACCACAACCAAAACCTGTCATCCCGGCCGTAGCGAAGCGGAGCGCCGGGACCTATTGAGCCGGCAAGTTGGTAGTTCCAACCCCGTTCTATCGATGCGATTTGAGAAATGGGTCGCGGCGCTTCGTTTCGCTGCGCTCCACTGCGGCCGGGATGACAGGTTTGGATAGCGTATTTGAAGTTCAAGACCCAAAACTGACTCTTCAGCTTACGGCTGACGTTTCTCGTCCAACCGGCTGACGATCATGATCTTCTGCCAGATCTTGCGGCCGAGATCGGATGTGAGTTCTTCGATCTCGTTCACCGCGGCGATCACCGCCGGGTCGTCGACCTTTGCCACATAAAGCGCGCCGAGTTTTGCGATCAGAGCCAGCATCTCGCCGCAATAGTCGAGATAGCGCGACAGTTCGAACTCGCTCATCCGCCTCTCAGGCGACGACGCGGTGGGCGCGAGGCCGCCGAGCACCACCGTCGGATCTTTGGTGAGCTGGTGCATGTCGACGACATGCGCGAGCGAGCGCAGCACGTACAGGTCCTTGAGCACCGCGCGCCGCTTCAGCCGGGTCTCGAGCGTGAGCATGAACCAGATCGCGCCGAACGACAGCAGCAGCAGGTTCACCGCCGCATCGAGGCCTTGCGACAGCGCGACATCGTCTGCTTTCTGGAAGATCGCCGACCAGTGGATCAGCGATGCGGCGTAGACCTCGGCTCCGATGCCGGCCAACGCGACAAGCACCGCGACTGCACGCAAGCCGTAATACGGCCTCGCCAGATCGGCGACGTGGACGGCGGTCGTGCGCGCCGTTTCCTGGAGGTCGGCGCAGAGTGCCGACAGGCCCGAGCCGGGAAAACGCTCGTCGATCCGGCTGTGCAGCCGCTCGACCGTCTGCACAATGAGAGCGGCGTTGAGGACGCGCGATCTGGAAGCCCCGGTCATGGCCGCCGTTTTAGCCTTATCCGTCCTCGCCTATGCGAAAAACGCAGCCCTAGCCTCCATGTCATCCGGCGTTGACATCGCCTCGGGTTGCACCCATTGTCATTTATAGATGACATATGACACCACGCTCGAAAGCGCCAAAAGGCGGCCCGAACCGCGCAAACGCGACGCCGAAGCGACGCGCGCCGCGATCGTCGACGCCGCCAAAATCCATTTCGCCCGCTCCGGCTACGAAGGCGCTTTTCTGCGCGACATCGCGGCAGATGCCGGCGTCGATGCGGCGCTGATCAATCGCTATTTCGGCGGCAAGGAAGGTCTGTTCGGCGAAGCGCTGAAGCAATCGATCCGGCCTGAAGGCATTGCCGAGTGGGACCGCGAAAACTTCGGGCGCGACATCGCCACGATGATGGCCGGCTCGCCGCACGAGCGTGAAGATCGCACGAGTGCGTTCCAGTTCCTGTTGCGCGCCGCGACCTCGCCGACCACCCAGCCCATGCTCAACGAAGCGGTGCAGCAGCGGTTCATGGGCCCGATCCGCGACTGGCTCGGCGGCGAAGCGGCACCGGTGCGGGCGCGCATCGTGGCCTCGGTCTTCATCGGTCTTCTGGTCGAACGCCTCGTGCGCGACGAGCCGGTTCCAAAATCCGAACGCGAAGCTTTCATCGAGCGGCTTGCTCCAATTCTGCAGGCGCTCGTGGACAACTAAGAGAACCAAGGGAGAGAGAAATGGCAGACGGCAACATCACAAAAGACGTCATGTACGATGCGGTGGCACCGGACGATTTCGAGTCGATGATCGAGCTTGATCGCTATGAAAAGCGCTCCACTGCGTTCGACAAGATCATCTCGGCGACGCACGACCATTTCTGGGATCCGCTCGACAAGAAGTACATCGACTTCGACGAGCCGTTCGACATGAACGAGCCGCTGCAACCGGACGACCAGATTTTCGCGCTGCAGATTCCCTATGTGCGCGAGCATCTCGAAAAGACCGGCCAGAAGGCGAAATTCATCAACGAGATGACCTTGTGGTCGTTCTCCTCGATCCTGCATGGCGAACAGGGCGCGCTGAATCTCTCCGCCTCGCTCTGCCACGTGCTGAAGGATCAGGGTGCGCAGGAATACGCCGCGAACCAGACCCGCGAAGAGGCCCGTCACGTCACGGCGTTCGCGAAATATGTGAAGTCGCGCTGGGGCCGTCCGCGGCCGTGCGGCGCGGTGCTGAAGGCGTTGCTCGTCGACATCATCGCGGCACCGGAAGTCTACAAGAAGATCATCGGCATGCAGATGCTGGTGGAAGGCCTTGCGATGGGCGCCTTCGCCGCGGGCTACAAGTTCAACCGCGACCCGCTCGCCAAGAAACTGTTCCAGCTGGTGATGACCGACGAGGCGTTCCATCACAAGTTCGGAAAGATCTGGGCCGACAAGACCATCCCGAAGATGAGCGAAGAAGAGCGCAACATCGTCGAGGACTGGGCGGCGCATTGCTTCCAGTCGCTGGTCATGAACATGGGCTCGCCGGTGCAGCAGGCCGAGATGTATCGCGAGTTCGGCCTAGACCCGGAAAAGGTGATGGCGGGCCTCATCGAGCTGCGCAGCAACGCGGCACTTCGCGAGCGCCTGAAGGAATCCACCAACATCTTCCGTGTGCTGATCAAGACCTTGCTCAAATCCGGCCTGATCACCGAGCGCACCAAGGCGTTCTATGCGACCTATGTCGATATGGAAGAGCTGAAGGCGGAAGGCGACCGGATGGTCGGCGACGACATCGCCGAGGAAGGCATCAAGTACCTTCAGGAGATCAACTTCAAGGACCGCAGCAACCAGGCCGCGCTCCGGATCGCCGCGGAATAGCCTTTCTGCCGCGGGCCGCTTCGCAAGAGGCGGCCCGTCCTATAAAAGGCCCGCTGGTCGAAGCGGGAAACAAGAAGACATGCCCAAAATCAAATACATCGAGCACAGCGGCAAAGCGCACGAAGCGGACGTTCCGGAAGGCTGGTCCGTGATGGAAGGCGCCGTCAAGAACCTGATTCCCGGGATCGACGCCGACTGCGGCGGCGCCTGCGCCTGCGCGACCTGCCACGTTTATGTGGATGCGGCGTTCGAA
This sequence comes from Rhizomicrobium sp., assembly GCA_036490455.1. GTDB lineage: Bacteria > Pseudomonadota > Alphaproteobacteria > Micropepsales > Micropepsaceae > Rhizomicrobium. The sequence continues at coordinate 150,904 of DASXDS010000031.1, read as the reverse complement.
GCGAAAATCCCGCCGAAATCCGACATGGAGGAAACCATGCTGGACTTCGCGCCGGAGGTGAAACCGAACAGCCGGCTTTCCTGCCAGATCAAGGTCACCAAGGAGCTGGAAGGCCTCGTCGTGCAGATGCCGGAGAGCCAGCACTAGCGAAGGCATAGAAGGAGTAAGGCATGAACGTCGCGCTCACCGATCTGTCGAAGGCCCGCGAACACGCCTACTCCATCCCGCTCGAACAGGTGAACCCGGCCCAGCCGGCCCTCTTCGAGAGCAACATGTTCTGGCCTTACTTCGAACGCCTGCGCAAAGAAGACCCGGTGCATCTGACGCACTCGGATGTCTACGGCCCTTATTGGTCGATCACCAAGTACAACGACATCATGGCGATCGACACCAACCACCAGGTGTTCTCGTCGGAAGCGACGATGGGCGGCATCACGCTCGTCGGCAATCGCGGCGACGCCGATCCGCTGCCGATGTTCATCGCGATGGATCCACCCAAGCACGACGTCCAGCGCAAGACGGTGAACCCGGTCGTATCGCCGATGAATCTCCAGGTGCTGGCGCCCATCATCCGCGAGCGCGCCGGCAAGATCCTCGACAGCCTTCCGGTCGGCGAGGAGTTCGACTGGGTCGACAAGGTGTCGATCGAGCTCACCACCATGACGCTCGCCACCCTGTTCGATTTTCCCTTCGAGGAACGGCGCAAGCTCACGCGCTGGTCCGACGTCGTCACCGCGATTCCCGGTCACGGCATCGTCGACACGTTCGAAGAAAAACAGAACATCCTGATGGAATACATGACGTACTTCGCGGGCCTGTGGAACGAGCGCGTGAACGCGCCGCCGGCAGGCGATCTCATCTCGATGCTTGCGCACGGCGAAGCGACGCGGAACATGAGCCCGCGCGAATATTTCGGCAATGTCGTGCTGCTCACCGTCGGCGGCAACGACACGACGCGCAATACGATCTCCGGCAGCGTTCTGGCGCTCAACGAGAATCCGGACCAGCATAAAAAGCTGCGCGAGAACCCGGACCTGATCCCCAGCATGGTGTCGGAGACGATCCGCTGGCAGACGCCGCTCGCCTATATGCGCCGCACCGCGCTCCGGGATACCGAGTTCAAGGGCAGGAAGATCAGGGAAGGCGACAAGGTCGCGATGTGGTACGTCTCGGGCAACCGCGACGAAGAGGTGATCGAGAATCCGAATGCCTATCTGATCGATCGCGAGAACCCGCGCCGCCACATCTCGTTCGGCTTCGGCATCCACCGCTGCGTCGGCAACCGCCTTGCCGAGTTACAACTCCAGATCATCTGGGAAGAGATCCTGAAGCGCTTCCCGGTGATCGAAGTCACCGCCCCACCGAAGCGTGTCTATTCGACCTTCGTGAAGGGCTACGAACACATGAACGTCGTCATTCCGAAGCGGAACTAGACCTTACAAACCGAACCGTCATGGCCGCCCTTGTGGCGGCCATCCATTGCCGCAATGCCGGCGTTGAGGCTTCCTGTGCGAACATGGCGGCAATGGATCGCCGGTACAGCCTTCGCTACGCTACGGCCTGACCGGCGATGACGACTTTGGAGTATTCCGCATGAAATCCGTTCCGTTGAGCGACGTCGAACGCCTTCTCGAAGGGCATGTCAGCGTCCGCCGGCGGGCGGACAGCATCCAGCCGCTGCGCTATCCGGTGGAGGAAGCGCTGTTCTACGATCCGTTCACCCGCTGGGTCGCGAGCGCGCCGGCCGGTGTGCGCATCCGGATGAAGACCGATGCGACCGCCTTGCGCCTTTCGCTCAACCAGCGCGTCGCCGCATTCGCCGGCGATCCGCGGCCGGCGCCGTGGCATCTGTTCGTCAATGGCCAGGCGAGCGAGAAGAAAGCGGCCGAGGGTGGCGCAATGATCACGCTCGAAGGCGGCCTCATCGGCGACGAACACGCCACCTTGGCCTTCGATCTGCCCACCGGTGAGAAACACATCGAACTGTGGTTGCCGCAATCCGCGACGGTCTCGATCCGCGCGTTCGAGTTGAACGACGGTGCGTCCTTCACGCCGTGGCCGGACGAACGCAAACGTATCGTATTCCACGGCAGCTCGATCAGCCATTGCATGGAAGCCGAGACGGCGGCCGGCGCGTGGCCGGCGGTGGCGAGTGCGCTGGGCGACTATGCGCATCTCAATCTCGGCTGGGCCGGTTCGTGCATCCTCTCCGGCCTCGCCGCCCGCATCATCCGCGATCAGCGCGCCGACATGATCGTGCTCAAGCTCGGCATCAATGTGCACGGCCAGGGCACGCTGAAGGAACGCACCTTCGCCGACAGTGCGCATGCCATGCTGTCGATCATCCGCGAGAAACACACAACGACGCCCATCGTGGTGATCTCGCCGATCTGGTCGCCGCCGCGCGAAGACACCAGCGAAGGCGGCGGCCTCACCCTGAAACAGATGCGCGCCCTGCTCGAAGCGGCGGTCGACGCGCGCGTGAAGAGCGGCGACAGGAACATCCGCTACCTCTCGGGCCTCGACCTGTTCAACGAACCCGACCACGCCGACCTGCCCGACGACCTGCACCCCAACAGCGCCGGCTATCGCCGGATGGGCGAGCGGTTTCACAAGCGAATGCTGGGCGGCAACGGTTTCACCCAGGCCGAATAGCGAAGACGTCAGGCTGGCTGCCGTGTGGCGCGCAGCCTGTGCTACAACATGTTGTGGCTGCGTGCCGCCTTGAAGAAACCTTAGCGACGCACGAAATTATGCGTCGGAGTCCGGAGTATCCGATATGTCGAACGCCAGATCCGCGCTGACGCGCATCGGCCACGGCCTCGCTCTGTTTCTCGGCATCGATGCCGAGAAGGGCCCGGTGCGCGCGGTGCTGGAGATCGCCGCGGTCCTGGCCATCTCGTTCGCCTCGACCACCGCACTGGCGCAGCCCTTCTATGTCCCGTCCGGCTCCATGCAGCCGACGCTTGCGATCGGCGATGCGTTCGTCGCGGCGAAGTATCCCTATGGCTACAGCCGCTACTCGGTGCCGTTTGCGATCGGTCCTGATTCCAAAGAGCGGCTGCTGCAGAAAATGCCGAAGGTCGGCGATGTCGTGGTGTTCCGCCTGCCGCGCGACCCGAGCCAGACTTTGGTCAAGCGCGTCATCGGCCTTCCCGGCGATCGTATCCAGATGCGCGCCGGCCGGCTCTGGATCAACGACAAGGAGCTGACGCTCAAGCCGGACGGCAGCGGCACCGTCGAGGCCGAGGACGGCACCCAGACAACCTCGCCGAAATTCATCGAGACGCTGCCCAACGGCGTGAAGCATCCGATCTTCAAATGGACCTGGACCGGCCCACTGGACGACACACCGGCCTTCGCCGTTCCCGCCGGTCACATCTTCCTGATGGGCGACAACCGCGACAACTCGCTGGACAGCCGCGTGCCTGCGGACGAAGGCGGCGTCGGCTTTGTGCCGGTCGAGAACCTCGTGGGGCGCGCCGAGTTCGTCGTCGGGTCTTACGACTTCCTCAACGCGCACCACGTGTGGGCCTGGCTGGCGGAATTTCGCCTATCGCGCTTCTTCAACGGGATCGACTGATCATTTCGCGGGATGGCGCACACCTTCGCGCAACTGCGCCAGCGCATCCGTCCATTTGATCAGTTCGTTGAGCGTAGCCGCAGCGCCCTGTTCGTTGAACTCGTTGGCGACGAACGCGCCGTCTTTCAATTGCCCGAACACGTTCGGCAGCACCACGCCTTCCGGAATCGGCATCATCTTGAGCGTGGAAGCCTGTAACCGCGCGGTCTGCGCCGCGCGCGTGCCACCGGAGATCCCGCCATAGGTCACAAAGCCCACCGGCTTGTACTGCCACTCCCAGAACACGTAATCGAGCGCGTTCGAAAAGCTCGGCGGGGCAGTGAAATTGTATTCCGGGAGCACGAACACGAACGCGTCCGCGGCGTTCACGCTCGCAACCCATTTTTTGGTGTGCTCATGCTCGTGCTGGCGGCGCATCGGATGATGCGGCTCGTCGTAGATCGGCAGGTTGAAGCTCGCGAGATCGACCAGCTCGGCGTCGAACTTGCCATGCTGTTTCGCGAAGCCGTGAAACCATTCGGCGATGGCCGGGCCGACGCGGCCGGGACGGGTACTGGTGACGATGGTGTGAAGCTTGGGGGCCATGCGGTTGCTCCTTGCAGGGGGTCTGGTTACAATAGGGAACTGGCACTACATTGGTGACTGACACTAGATTGGTGACCTATGAGCCGCCACGCAAGAAGGCACGAAAATGAAACAGGGTAACATCCGTGAAACCGAGGGCTGCCGCGCGGTGAGCAACGTGCTCTCGCGCATCGGCGACAAATGGTCGGTGCTGATCGTGTCGCGCCTCGGCAATCAGCCGATGCGGTTCAACGAGTTGAAGCGCGAGATCGCGGGCATCTCGCAGCGCATGCTCACGCTCACGCTGCGCGGGCTGGAACGCGACGGACTGATCACCCGCACCGTGTTTCCGACGATCCCTCCGCGCGTGGATTACGAACTGACGGCGCTTGGCCGTTCGTTGCTCGTGCCCGTCAACGCGCTCGCCGGCTGGGCGCTGCAGAATGCGCAGAAGATCGAACAGGCGCGCGCGAAATTCGACGGCACGGCAAAATCGAAAACGAGCGGCGCGCCGGTGCGGCCGGCATCGGTGCAGGCCCCCTCGCGCCTATAGCGCGTCGCCGTCGGTTTCACCTGTGCGGACGCGCAACGCCGATTCCAGATCGAGCACGAAAATCTTTCCGTCTCCGACCTTGCCGCTGCGCGCACCGGCCTGGATCGCGCCGACCACGTCGCCTGCGCGCTCGTCCGATACCGCAACTTCGATCTTGATCTTCGGCACGAACGAGATCGCGTACTCGGCGCCGCGATAAATCTCCTTCTGGCCTTTCTGGCGGCCATAGCCGCGCACTTCCGTCACCGTCATGCCGGATATGCCGAGCCCTTGAAGCGCCTCGCGCACGGGGTCGAGGCGATGCGGCTGAACGATCGCGACAACGAACTTAATCGCCCGTCTCCTACTGATTGAGGTTGTAAGCGGTCTCGCCATGGGCCGTGAAATCGAGACCCTGGGTCTCATGCTCGGGGTCGACGCGCAGTCCGACAAACCAGCTCGTGAGCTTCACGAGCGCAAACGTCGCCGCGACCGACCACACCGCCGTCGCAACGACGCCCTCGGCCTGCACCGCCATTTGCACGCCGATGCCGTGCGCCAGCGGCACGCCGCCGACGCCGATCCCGACCAGCAACGGCAAGGTCAGGCTGCCCAGCGCGCCGCCGACGCCATGCACACCCAGCACGTCGAGCGCGTCGTCGACACCCATGATCCGCTTCACCATTATCACCGCGCCAAAACAAACGAAGCCGCTGGTAAAACCCAATATGACCGCACCCTCCGGTCCGACAAAACCGGACGCCGGCGTAATCGTCGCGAGTCCGGCGATCGTGCCGGTCACGGCGCCCACCAGGCTCGGCTTGCCGAACCAGATCCATTCGATCGCCGCCCAGGTGACGGTCGCAGTCGCCGCGGAGAGGTGCGTCGCGAGCATGGTCATTCCCGCATCGCCGTTCGCGCCCAGTGCGCTGCCGGCGTTGAAGCCGAACCAGCCGACCCACAGAAGTGCTGCGCCGACCATCACCATCCACGGCGCATGCGGCGGTCGTATGCCGGTTGGAAAGTGGCGCCGGGGTCCGAGCAGCCAGGCAACGGTCAGCGCGGAAGCACCGGCGGTCACATGCACCACGATACCGCCGGCATAGTCCATTACCCCGCGCGTCGCGAGCCAGCCGCCACCCCAGACCCAATGCGCCACCGGCACATAGACGATCAGCAGCCACAGCGTGGAGAACACCAGCACCGCACCGAATTTGATGCGCTCCACATACGCGCCGACGATCAACGCCGGCGTGATGATCGCGAACGTCATCTGGAACATGATGTAGACGGTCTCGGGAAGGTGCGTCCCCGGATGCACTGCGGTGCGTGTCACGCCGTGCAAGAACACAGCTTTGAGATCGCCGATCAGCGCGCCCGATCCGGAGAACGCGAGGCTATAGCCGCCAATGAACCACAGGATCGAAACCACGGCCGCGATGCCGACGCATTGCGCCAGCACGGAAAGCGCGTTCTTCGATTGCACCAGGCCTGCATAGAAGAACCCAAGCGCCGGAAGCGTCATCAGCAAAACCAGCACGCTGGAGATCATCAGCCATGCCGTATCCGCGCCGTCGATCATCGTCCCCGCCCCTGCCGCGTCTTTGAGCCGCCCGGCTGCTCATTGCTTGTGCGCAATGCCGGCAGATTGGACAGCGCCTCAAATTTGGGCAACGGCGGACCGTAACGATCCACACGTTTGCGCGAAACTACATCGGTGGCGGAGTATTTCAGTTCGCCCAGTGCGAATTGGACCGGCACGTCACGGGCAAAGACACGGGTATTCTTGCCAGTACCGTCTGTTCGTCCGCCACCAGCGCATCCAGTGCGCGCATCAGCGCGCCGTCGCTCCACAGCGCGATGACGCTCCGTCCGGCCAGACAGGGCCGCAGCGATCGCGCGATGAACGCTTCGAGATCGAAACGCCAGCGCTGATGCGAACTCTCGTTGTCTTCGCTTCGCTTGTTTCGCTTGTGGACGAGGATCGCGAGATCGCGGCCGACCAGTTCGCGCAATTCGTCGCCGATCAACGTCCGCGACCCGAATGCCGCGTCCAGGAACCGGCGGTTTTCCCGATAAGCCTCAGCAAGCCGCTTACCGATTTGCGCCCACAACCCCATCGCAAAGCCCCTCTGCGCACACCCCACAAGGGTATGCGACAGGCCTTAAGACCACGCTCAGAAAGCCGGTTATCGTTTTGCGACGCTATTGCCTAAGATTCGAACGAATGGCCGGTCAGGGCTTCTTGTGCTGATCGACCCATTGCTGAACCGCCGCCATCGTGTTGTCGACATGCTTGGCCGGATCGGGATCGCTGTAGGTGTAGAGAACGTCGCCCGTCGGCGCGATGACATAGGACGTCCGGCTCGCATAATCCGGATGCGCAGCTGCGACCGAGTCATACGCTTTCATGATGTGCTGATCGGCATCGGCAGCGACCGGAAACCGCTTCTTACACTCGGTCGTCGAGAATTTGTCGAGCGTGGCGATGTCGTCGTGGCTCACGCCGATCACGCTCGCTCCCAGTGCATGGAATTTCGGTATGGCCTCGGCGAATTCATGCGCCTCGATCGTGCAGCCCTTGGTGAATGCCGCGGGATAGAAATAGAGAACCACAGGGCCATTCTTGAGAGCGTCCGCCAGCGCGAAGGTGAAGTGCGTGCCGCCGAGCGTCGCCGGCGCGGTGAAATCCGGCGCCTTGGCGCCGACGCTGAGCGAAGCCGACGCCGATCCGCTCGCCAGCGCCAATCCGAATGCCAGAATTGCAAAAGACCGTTTCATATCGAACCCCGTGATTTGACTCGGAGCGTACCAGAAGCGGTTGCTTGACGGCGTAAGGTTTTGGCTTCGGAGACCACCGCGACACCGCGGCTCACGCCATATTATTGCGCCGCACCCTGCCCCATGCTACACGCCACCCGCATGGGCGTTAAGATTCGTCCACGCGGGCGATTTTCTTCGCTCAATCAAGCACTTAAAACGCGGTGTCAGCGGTAACGGATGGGCCGAAAACCCGACCCGGCCGATGCGCCGGAACAGGGCTCGGGTGGCTACGGACGGACAGCGCGATACGGGGCTTGCGGGACGCTACGCGACCGCGGTTTTCGAGCTTGGGCAAGAGCAGAAGTCCATCGAGACTCTCGAAAAGGATTTCGCCGCCATCAAGGCCGTCATTGCCGGGAGTCCGGACCTCGCGCGCCTCGTGCGCTCGCCGGTGTTCGGCGAGGAACAACAGGGCAAGGCGCTGTCCGCCATCCTCAGCCAGATGGGCGTATCGACGCTCGCGAAGAATTTCGTGCTGCTGATCGCGTCCAAGCGGCGCCTCTTCGTGCTCACCGACATCATCGACGCATTCGAAACGATGGTTGCGCATATGCGCGGCGAGATCCAGGCGACCGTCACATCGGCGCGCACGCTGCACGATGGCGAACTCAACGAATTGAAATCCGTCCTGAAAGCCAAGCTCGGCCGTGAGCCGCGGCTTGAAGCGAAGGTCGATCCGTCCCTGCTCGGCGGTCTCGTCGTGAAGGTCGGATCGCGGATGATAGATACCTCTTTGCGTACCAAGCTGAACGGCATCCGTTTGGCGATGAGAGGAAGCGCCTGACGGCGCAGAAATCAGAAACCGGAATTCAGAAACCAGAAAGGGAACGGAACGAAGAAAACGAGTGGCAGCGCGAAATCGGCCTTCTGATTTCCGGCTTTCGATTTCTGACTTCTGTTCGAGGACCGAAGGAACGAGAACATGGACATCCAGCCCGCCGAAATCTCAGCCATCCTGAAGCGCGAGATCCAGAACTTCGGCGCCGAAGCCGAAGTCTCCGAAGTCGGACAGGTCCTGTCCGTCGGCGACGGTATCGCCCGCGTCTACGGCCTCGACAACGTCCAGGCCGGCGAGATGGTCGAATTCCCCGGCGCCATCCGCGGCATGGCGCTGAACCTCGAAAGCGACAATGTCGGCGTCGTGATCTTCGGTTCGGACACGTCGATCAAGGAAGGCGACATCGTCAAGCGCACTAACGCGATCGTGGACGTTCCGGTCGGCAAGGGTCTGCTCGGCCGCGTCGTCGACGCGCTGGGCAATCCGATCGACGGCAAGGGCGAGTTGAGCAATATCGCGGAGCGCCGCCGCGTGGACGTGAAAGCGCCCGGCATCATTCCGCGCAAGTCGGTGCATGAGCCGGTGCAGACGGGCCTCAAGGCCATCGACTCGCTGATCCCGATCGGCCGGGGCCAGCGCGAGCTGATCATCGGCGACCGCCAGACCGGCAAGAGCGCGATCGCGATCGACACCATCATCAACCAGAAGACGATCAACGCCGGCACCGACGAGAGCGCCAAGCTCTACTGCATCTACGTGGCCGTCGGCCAGAAGCGGTCCACCGTCGCCCAGCTCGTCAAGACGCTCGAAGACGCAGGCGCGATGGAATACACCACCGTCGTCGCCGCCACCGCATCGGACTCCGCGCCGCTGCAATTCCTCGCACCGTTTTCCGGCTGCGCGATGGGCGAGTGGTTCCGCGACAACGGCATGCATGCGCTGATCATCTACGACGATCTCTCCAAGCAGGCCGTCGCCTATCGCCAAATGTCGCTGCTGCTCCGCCGTCCGCCGGGCCGCGAAGCCTATCCGGGCGACGTGTTCTATCTGCATAGCCGCCTGCTGGAGCGCGCCGCGAAGCTGAACGAGGAGAATGGCGCCGGTTCGCTGACTGCGCTCCCCGTCATCGAGACCCAGGCGAACGACGTGGCCGCGTACATTCCGACCAACGTGATCTCCATTACTGACGGCCAGATCTTCCTCGAGACAGATCTGTTCTATCAGGGCATCCGTCCGGCGGTGAACGTCGGCATCTCGGTGAGCCGCGTGGGTTCTTCGGCGCAGATCAAGGCGATGAAGACGGCTTCCGGCCCAATCAAGGCCGAGCTCGCGCAGTACCGCGAGATGGCGGCGTTCGCGAAATTCGGTTCCGACATGGACGCCGCGACGCAGAAGATGCTCGCGCGCGGCGAGCGCCTCACCGAACTCCTGAAGCAGCCGCAGTACAAGCCGTTCGCGGTCGAAGAGCAGGTCGTGGTGATCTACGCGGGCACGCGCGGTTATCTCGATGCGCTGCCGGTCAACCGGATTGGCGCCTATCAGGACGCGCTGATCTCCAAGCTGAAGACGGGCAACGCGAAGCTGCTCGACGACATCCGCACCCAGAAAGCCATCACGCCGGAAATCGAAGGCGCCCTCAAGGCGGCGCTCGACGACTTCGGCAAGACCTTCACGGCCTGAACGGAAAGACCAAGCCGTCATGGCAACAGTAAAGGAAATGCGCACACGGATCGGAAGCGTGAAGTCCACGCAGAAGATCACGCGCGCCCTGCAGATGGTGGCGGCTGCGAAGCTGCGCCGGGCGCAGGAAGCCGCGGAGTCCGCACGTCCCTTCGCCGAGAAGATGAGCGCGGTGATCTCCAATCTCGCGGCCGGCCTGGAAGGCAACCCGCAGGCGCCTGCCCTCCTCGTCGGCAACGGCCAGGATCAGGTGCACCTGCTCGTCGTGATGACGGCCGATCGCGGTCTTTGCGGCGGCTTCAACTCGAACATCGTGCGCCTGGCCCGCCAGCACATCGAAAAACTGACGCGCGAAGGCAAGACGGTGAAGATCATCACCGTCGGCCGCAAAGGGCGCGATCAGCTGAAGCGCCAGTACAGCAAGCTGTTCGTCGAATCCTACGACTTCCTCGCCGTGCGCCAGATCGGGTTCGGCAACGCCCTGCCGATCGGCACCAAAGTGCTGCAGATGTTCGAAGCGGGCGAGTTCGACGTCGCCACGATGTTCTACTCGCGCTTCAGGTCCGTCATCACCCAGACGCCGACGGCGCAGCAGCTCATCCCGGTCGCGGTCGACGCGAGCGCACCGGCCACTGCCGCCTACAATTACGAGCCCGATGAAGGCGCGATCCTGAGCGATCTGCTGCCCCGCAATCTCACCGTCCAGATCTTCCGCGCGCTGCTCGAAAACGTCGCCGGCGAGATGGGCGCGAAGATGACCGCGATGGACAACGCCACGCGCAACGCGGGCGACCTCATCAACGCGCTCACCATCCAGATGAACCGTACCCGCCAGGCGAAGATCACGACGGAGCTGATCGAAATCATCTCCGGCGCCTCCGCCCTCTGACCGAAGAAAGAGACCGACCATGTCCGCACAAGGCAACACACCGCAGAACGCTAAAGGGCGCCTGACCCAGATCATCGGCGCCGTCGTCGACGTCGAGTTCGAGGGCGCGCTGCCCGCGATCCTCAACGCGCTCGAGACGAAGAACGTCGATCCGCGGACCGGCGACGAAGTCCGCCTCGTGCTCGAGGTCGCGCAGCATCTCGGCCAGAATGCGGTGCGCGCCATCGCGATGGACTCGACCGAAGGCCTGGTCCGCGGCGCCGAAGTGGTCGACACCGGCCAGCCGATCCGCGTTCCCGTCGGTCCGGCCACACTGGGCCGCATCATGAACGTCGTCGGCGAGCCGATCGACGAAGCCGGCCCGATCGCCACCACCCACATGGCGTCGATCCATCGTGAAGCGCCGACCTTTGCCGAGCAGGCGGGTGCTGCCGAAGTGCTCGTCACCGGCATCAAGGTCATCGACCTCCTCTGCCCCTACACCAAGGGCGGCAAGATCGGCCTGTTCGGCGGCGCCGGCGTCGGCAAGACCGTGACCATGCAAGAGCTGATCAACAACATCGCCAAGGCTTATGGCGGTTATTCCGTGTTGGCCGGCGTCGGCGAGCGCACCCGCGAAGGCAATGATCTCTATCACGAGATGATCGACTCCAAGGTCAACATCGACCCGAAGACCGGCTCGACCGAAGGCTCGAAGTGCACGCTGGTCTACGGCCAGATGAACGAGCCGCCGGGCGCCCGTGCCCGCGTGGCGCTCACCGGCCTCGCCCAGGCGGAATATTTCCGCGACGTCGAAGGCAAGGACGTGCTGCTCTTCATCGACAACATCTTCCGCTTCACCCAGGCAGGTTCGGAAGTGTCCGCGCTGCTCGGCCGTATTCCGAGCGCGGTGGGTTACCAGCCGACGCTTGCCACCGAGATGGGCGACCTCCAGGAGCGGATCACCTCGACCGACAAGGGTTCGATCACCTCGGTGCAGGCGATCTACGTGCCGGCCGACGACATGACCGACCCGGCGCCGGCCACCGCGATGGCCCACTTGGACGCGCGCACTGTTCTTTCCCGCGATATCGCAGCGCTCGCGATCTTTCCGGCAGTGGACCCGCTCGACTCCTCGTCGCGCATCATGGATCCGAACATCATCGGCGAAGAGCACTACACCGTCGCCCGCCGCGTGCAGGAAGTGCTGCAGCAGTACAAGGCGCTGAAGGACATCATCGCCATCCTGGGCATGGACGAACTCTCGGAAGACGACAAGCTGATCGTGGCGCGCGCGCGCAAGATCCAGCGCTTCCTGAGCCAGCCGTTCTTCGTGGCCGAAGTGTTCACCAACCTGCCGGGCGTGTTCGTGAGCCTCGAAGACACGATCCGCTCGTTCAAGGCGATCGTGGACGGCGAATACGACCACTTGCCGGAGCAGGCGTTCTACAACGTCGGCACGATCGATGACGCGGTCACCAAGGCGCAGAAGATGGCGGCGGACGCCTGATGGCCGACCCGATCGCATTCGATCTCGTCTCGCCGGAGCGGCTTCTGCTCTCGGTGGAAGCCCAGATGGTGACCATTCCGGGCACGGACGGGTACATGGGCGTGTTGCGCGGCCACGAGCCCGTCATCACCACCTTGCGCGCCGGCATGATCGATGTGCTGGGGCTCGACAGCAGCAACAGCCGCTACTTCATCCGTGGCGGCTTTGCAGACGTGAGCGCCGACAAGGTCACCGTGCTGGCCGAAGAGGCCATCCCGATGTCGGAGATGGACATCGAGATTCTGAACCAGCGCATCAAGGATGCGGAGGAAGACCTGGCAGCCGCGCCCAACGAGGTTGCCCGTCACAAGGCCGCCGAATCGCTCGAAAACCTGCGCATGGTCCGCGCGGCGTTCTGAGCTTTACAGATTACAATATCCTGAAATCGGCGGGCTCGGAGTTCCTTTAGGGTTCCGGGCCCGCAACGCATTTTGTTATAAGTGGTTTTCAGGAGGATACACGGATACCGGTGATGCATGGCTGAGGGTGTGATCTACAGACAGGGTTGGACGCTGGATGACATCCAGTGGCCGGCGTTCGACGCCGCGAAGGTCGATCCGCGCCTGCTCGCCGCCGCCAAGGGTGCTGCCTTGGTCGAATACAACGCGCCCGACTACGTCATCTACTTGAAGCGGGTATTCGCCGGCGATGCCGCCGCCATCGCGGCCGTTGAGCAATGGGGAACGGAGGAGACGCAGCATGGCCAGGCGCTCGCCCGCTGGTGCGAACTCGCCGATCCCAAATTCGATTTCCAGGATGCGGTGCGCCGCTTCCGGGCCGGCTACAAGCCGCCGCATTTCGACGGCGACTCCACGGAGTCCGTGCGCGGCAGCCGCCGCGGCGAGATGATCTCGCGTTGCGTGGTAGAGAGCGGCACCTCCTCCTACTACAGCGCCATTCGCGATATCTGCGAGGAACCGGTGCTGAAGGAAATTGCCGGACGCATCGCCGCCGACGAGTTCCGCCACTACAAACTGTTTTTCGACACGATGAATGCGCAGTCCGAACCGGACCTGCCCTTCTGGCGCAAGCTGATGATCGCGGTGTCCCGCATCAACGAGTCCGACGACGACGAACTCGCCTATTCGTTCTATTGCGGCAACGTCCCGGCCGATCGGGAAAAAGCGACGCCGTACGATCGAGAGAGATATGTCAAGCTTTCGAGCGCCGCGGCGATGTTCGCCTATCGCCGCCATCACATCGTGAAGCTCACCCAGATGGTCGCGAAGGCAATCGGCGCCGCGCCGCAGGGCCGGCTCATCCGCGTCGCGAGCAGCCTGATCTGGCGCATGCTGAGCCTGCGCGCCGCCAAGGCCGAGGCGATCGCGGCCTGAGTCCTCTCAGATAAGCCCGTTGCGGATGCGGGGCCGCATCGGCTCGTCCGGCGCGGCTTTGCGATATTTGCGGGCGGCCGTCAGCGCAATAAAGACGCCCATCATTCCCGTCAACGGCGATATGGCCAAGGCCACAGGTCTCAAGAACTTTACGACGGTGGGATTCGCGGCGAGGTGACCGAAGCCTTCCGAAACCCACCCGGCGGCGAACACGACCGCGATGGCGATCGAAACCGCAACGGCCGCTGCTGCGAGGGGAAGGACAACCTTGCCGATCATGCAGGAAGATTATGCCGAAGCGCGAGGTTTGGCCACCGTGCTATCCTCAAACAAACAACCGTCATGGCCGGGCTGAGCGCAGCGAAGTTCCCGGCCACCCATTGCCTCAACGACAAACACGGAGGCAATGGATGGCCGCCACAAGGGCGGCCATGACGGCTTTTGCAGAATGAGAAAGCGCCAAAACGAGCCTAAACGCTCCGTTTCACCATCATCTGCTTGATCTCGCCGATCGCTTCTGAGGGGTTCAGGCCCTTCGGGCAGGTGTTGGCGCAGTTCATGATGGTGTGGCAGCGGTAGAGCCGGAACGGATCTTCCAGATTGTCGAGCCGCTCGCCCGTCGCCTCGTCGCGGCTGTCGGCCAGCCAGCGATACGATTGCAGCAGCGCGGCTGGACCCAGGAAGCGATCGGAATTCCACCAATAGCTCGGGCATGAGGTCGAGCACGAGGCGCACAGGATGCACTCGTAGAGCCCGTCCAGCTGTTTGCGCTCCTCCGGCGATTGCTTCCATTCCTTCTCCGGCGTCGCGGACTTGGTCTGGAGATAAGGCTGGATCGACGAGTATTGCGCGTAGAAATTCGTGAGGTCTGGCACCAGGTCCTTCACCACCGGCATGGCCGGTAGCGGGTAGACGGCCACTGCACCGCTCACATCCGTGATCGCCTTGGTGCAGGCGAGCGTGTTGCCGCCCGCGATGTTCATCGCGCAAGAGCCGCACACCCCTTCGCGGCAGGAACGGCGGAAGGTGAGCGTGGGATCGATCTCATTCTTGATCTTGATCAGTGCGTCCAGAACCATCGGACCGCAGCTCTCCAGGTCGACCGTGTAGGTATCGACCCGCGGGTTCGCGTCTTCATCCGGATTGTAACGATAGACTTTGAAGTCTTTGGTTCGCTTGGGTTTCTTGCCGTTCGCGGTCGTGGGGCTGGGCCAGACCTTGCCCTTCTGGACTCTACTGTTCTTCGGCAGGATGAACTGGGCCATCGAATCCCCAAAGCGGCGCTGCGGCTGCCTCGTGCTTAGCAAGCGTGGGGCAAGCTGGCAACGTGGCCAAAAGCCGGCGCTGCCTTGGGAATTTCCGGTTCAGACGATGGCGCTCAGGTGCTTCGCGGTGGCCACTTCGGCGCGGTCGATCACACCGCGGACCTCGTCTATGGGCGCTGTTCCACGCAGGGTTTCCGATCCGAAAACATTGCCGACCGCGAACCGGATGTCGGCCGACCGCACCACGGCAAGCGCTTCGTCGCTTTCGACATGGTCGATGCACGACATGGCGTTCTGGGTCAGCGCGGCACGGGACAACCATTTGCTGTCGGCCAGAACCTCCGGGAGCGGCGCGCGCCGTTGTAGCGACAGGACAAAGCCGCTCGCCCCCATCCGTCCGGTCATCGCGAGGTCCACCTGCTTGTTCGGAAGATGGACGAAGGTGTGACGCGCGAAGGGCCTGAGCGCCGTCACGATCTGGGTGATGCGGTCCGCCGGCGTTCCCGCCGGGATATCCTCGAGCTTCAGGATCAACTGCGCATTGGGTGCGAGTTTCGCCGCGCGCAACGCCCGCTGATAGATCTCGCGGCTCTTCGACCAGGCGAGCGTCTCGAAACTCACTGCCGCGCCGATCGCGACCACCATGCCGGCTTCCGCGAGCCGGTTCGCGAACGCGACGCTATGGTTCAGGATGGCGCGGTCCACATAAGGTAACTCCGCGGGCTTCAGACCCTGGAACGCGTGATGCCCGAATACCGCGCCGGCAAAGGTCGGCGCGCAGAACAGCGCCGAGACGGCCCGGCGCCGCAGATCGTGGACCGGAAAGAACGTGAGCTCGACACCCTGTTCGATGTAGATGCCCTCACGCGCCAGCGTACCGTACGGGTCGCTGTCCGCCTGTTCGTGCGTCTCGAATTCTTCGTCGGCCTGATCGTCGTTCTGCCATTGAGATGCGTATTGCATTTTCCTGTTCGCCACCGTTGGTAAATCTTCGCCGTCGACCTGCCGGAACAAGGTGATGTCCTGATCCGGCGTAAGATGCTCCGTTCCGAACAGCAGCATCAGCAGCGATATGTTGATGAAGCTGGCCAGCGCGGCCGCCGCATTGCCTTCGCAGGAGGTGATGACGAGGTGAAACCCGTCGTTCGCGAACAGCACCAGATCGGAGCCCGCTATCGAGCGGACGTGCTTCTCACAGATCGCGCGCAAACGGTCGGATGCGATGAGGCCGGACCCGCCCATCTTCGCCACGGCCTGACGAAGATCGAAGTGATACACCGTTGCCGGCAGGGCCGCGGGAATGCTGCCGAGCCTTACAGTCGTATCGGGCGTAAGCTGATGTCTCATGCGCGACCCCTTCTGCAGGGAGATTTCCCCCCGCTGCAAAAAGAGGACGTTCAGACACGCGGGTTGGTTGCAATTCGATCAAATCGAATTGTCGGGGCGGTAAAGCAAAGCTTAAAGCGACAGCTAAAGTTTTCGGCTTTCGCGCGCCGTCATTGCGCGCCGATCTGCTCGAACACCCAGCCGATCTCGACGGGTGCGTCTCGCACCGAGCCCACGATCACCAGCTGTTCGGTGCGCCGCGCGCTCTCACCACCGAGATAGACGCTTTCCTCGATCGCCACGCCGCCGCCCTGGGCGCGAAACCGCCAGCCTTCGCCGTTCGGCAGCTTGAGCAGGATGCCGGCGCCCTGCGAGGCCGACAGACGAACATTGGGATGAACGTGAAAGCGTATCGCGAACGCGACGGGATCGCGCGAACGCACCTTCGGCACCAGCCGGTCGAGGCCGGTCAGCATCCGTCCCTGCGGCGCCAGGGTGAGGCTGCGCTCATGGACGATGCCGAGTGTCGCCGCGTAGCCGTCATGGCTGCCTTCGACGATGACGCCCTGGGTGGTTTCCACCCGCCGCGTATCCACCCGCTCGGACCCGTCGATCAGTCGCGGACCGAGCAGGTTGCGCGCGACGCCTTCCGGCAGGATCGCGCCGCTCGACATGTCGGCGAGCGTGACGGTCGAATGCGCCGCGGTCGCGCGCAACACATTCTCCCAGCGCTGCTGCTGGGTCTGCGCCGAACCGCAATTGACCACCACACGTTGTCCCGACGTGCTGAACTCGAACGACAGACAGCCCGCATGCGCCGCACAGGAGTACGGGCCCGGCGGCGGCGTGCCGCAATCCACGATCAGTATCGTTTTTCCGGCCGCCGCGCGCTGATACCCGGAATGCGGCGCATGTCCGAACGGCTGCCCGCGCACCTCGTCGCGCGCCAGAAGACCGGCGATCATCCGCGCATCGCTCTCCGTCCCGCCGTTGAACAGCGCAAGCGTGCCGTCGCCATGGCGAAAGAAGCGGATCATCGGCGTCATGCGGTCATGCGCGACACGAACCGCTTGCGGCACGTCATAGGAAATCGCCTGCAGCCCATCCATCACCATCGTCAGATAGCGATACGCGGTCACCAGCGCTTCCGGAGACCGCGAGATGTGACCGCCGTCCGGCAGGATCTGGCCCGCGAGCTCGCTCTCGAGTCGTGCCAGTCCCGCCTCGAGCCTGTTCCCATGGTCCTGCAGGCACACGCCCGACAGCACCAGCGCGGCGGCGGCTTCGAGCCGCGGCAATCCTTCCGGCGCTTCGGCACATGTGCGCGCGAGCGCTCGGGACTGTTCGCGCAGCGAGACGAACAGTTTCGAGCGCCACATCAGATCGGAGTCGGTCATGACAAGGCGCGAATGGGCGAACAGGTTCAACAGCCGCCTTCCGAGTACCTCTGGCGACCAGGCGGGAACGGAATATTTCGCATTGCGCTTCAGCCATTGCGAAATGAGATTTGTCGCCAGCACCCGCGCCGGCTCGCCGCCTGCGGCTGCAAGCGGCGGCAGCCACGCGAAGCTCTGCAAAGCCCTGCCCCACGCCGCCGACGGCGCTGGCTGTTCGAACACCGAACCGTCCTTGACCTCGACACTCTCCCCGCAAAAGCGGAAGCGGCCGCGTAGCGCGGCTTCCGCGTCTTCGAGGGGCGCCGGAAGCGCATCGTAAGGATGAAAGCGCAGACGATAGGCGATCGGCCCTTTCAGCAGCTGCCGATAAAACCAGGTGCTGCGCCAGAACACGAGCAACGGAACCACCGCGCGCCACAACGCCGCTCTCAGCATGTCCGGATAGAGGCGAAGCGGCGGCCAGCGCCGCGGAAGCGCCATCGTTATCCCCGCAAGGCGGCGATGTTCGATGCGTAGTTGGCAGGACCGCCTTTGAACACGGAGGTGCCGGCAACAAGAACATTGGCGCCGGCGTCGATCGCCTGTTTCGCCGTCTCGGGCGTGATGCCCCCGTCCACTTCCAGATCGATCGTGCGGCCGGACTTCGCGATGCGGATGGCGGCGGCTTCAATCTTCTTCAGCTGGCTCGCGATGAACGACTGCCCGCCAAAGCCTGGATTGACCGACATGATGAGCACGAGATCGACGAGATCGATGAGGTTGTCGATCGCGTCGATCGGCGTGCCCGGATTGAGCACCACACCGGGCCGTTTGCCGAGGCTTCGGATCAGCTGCAGCGTGCGATGCACATGCGGCCCGGCTTCCGGATGCACCGTGAGCCCGTCGGCGCCGGCATTCGCGAAATCCTCGATGTACGGATCGACCGGCGAGATCATCAGATGGACGTCGAACGGTTTCTTCGCATGCGGCCGGAGCGCCTTCACCACCTGCGGCCCGATCGTGATGTTGGGCACGAAATGGCCGTCCATCACGTCGACATGGATCCAGTCGGCGCCGGCCCGTTCGATCGCCTCGATCTCGACGCCAAGCTTCGAGAAATCGGCGGACAGGATGGACGGAGCGATGCGGACGGCGGCGGCCATGAGGCCTGACTAAGTGCCGGATTCTTCCCGGCGCCGCAAGCTCAGCAGAGTCGAACCGCCGGTCAGAATAACGACAAACACCGGCACCCAGATCAGCCGGCCCTGATAACGGTCATGCGGACCCGACGTAGCACCGCAAACCAGCGCGTTGCCGAGCAGCGCGAGCAGGATAAAGCCCGGCAGCGTAATCTCTTTCCACGCGCGACGCTTCATCCCGTTCCACACCAGTGCCGCAAGCGCGAACAGCGCAAGCGCCGCCAGACCGACGTGCACGATATTGAGCAGAACGAAGCTGAACGCCTCCCGCTGCTGGCGCGCCAGCGAATACGCCTTCATCTGTCGCGGCAGGAAATTGCGGAATTCCGTGCCGAGCACCCAAAGCTGGGACGCAACGCCGTCGCCGGTGCGAAACATCAGGAACTGACGCGCACCGTTCCACAGCATTGCGCCGGCCTCGCGGAGCGGATAGCGCGCGAAGCCCTGCATCATGATCGCCTGGGCTTCCCTGGCGCTGCCGCGGAAGCGGCCCATCTTGTTGAATGGGCTCGGCGGCTCCCAAAGAAAATCATCGGCGGTTTTGGGCAGATGGTCTTTGTAACGGCAGAGCACAAAGCCCGATCCGGGACAGGTATCGTCCAGCACGCGCTTGGCGACACCGTCCTCGATCATCCGCGCCGTCATGAACACCGGACCCGAGCGCGTGAGAAACACATGTTTCGTCAGCGCATAGTTCGCCGTCAGCACCAGCCCGATCCCCAGTGCAAAGCTCACCAGAGGCAGCAGCGGATTGGCGCGCAGCAACGCCGCGCGGTTGTACGACACGGCGGCGTAGCTCGCCATGAGCAGTACAAGTCCGGCCGCGAGCCCCAGATGCGACGGATGCGAGGCGATCGCGAGGCCACTCGCGGCGATCAGCAGGATGGAGCGCAACCAGCCCAGCTGGCGGGCGCGAAACCCGAGCAGCCACGCCGTCAGGACCACCACGGCGGTGAAACAGTCCGGCTCGATCTCCGGACTGACCCAGCCGATGCTGGTGAACAGGCAGAGGAACGCACCGATGCCGAGCAGCCGCCAGAGCGAGGTCTGCGGCGCTTCGGTGCGAACAAACTCCACCATGACGAACGCGACGATCGCGGTCTGCGTGGCCGCCACCCACCACAGGCTGTTTTGCGCGCCGGCGAAACGCAGGAAATACGAATACGCCGCTGCCCGCTCCGGCACGAAAAAGTTCGCGAAGCCCTGCAGGATGTATGCGCCGGTGTCGTAGAAGGTGAACGGAAACCCGTTCCAGATCGCGAGCGACAGAAGCAGCGGGGTCAGCAGCGCGATGGCCGCGACCTCCCAGAGCGGCAGGACGACCGGCGCAGCCGGCAGGCGCAGTGTCGCGCGCGCCCACGGCACGCGGCTAACCACGCCTGCGTTAGACTCACTCATGTTCCGGAATGCCCGCTCCGCTCCGGTTCCAGATAACAATTCCGCAATGATGCGGCACGTTACTTCGCCGTAAGTCCGCGATTTTGCACCGAATGTGCCCCGTCGGAACGCGGCAATTGCGCCGGTTTTCGGCCAAAAACCGCGGTTGACTTGGGGGGCACCCCTCCTACACTCCGCCCCCGCTTCGAACCCGTATTTTCCCAGGAGAATCATGACGGATCAGGCCCATGGCGCGGCGCGGCAACGCCCCCGGTCGCCTTTCTTGATTTATCGCTGGCCCGTCACGATGGCGACCTCGATCACCCACCGCGTCACCGGCGTAGGCCTGGCCGCAGGAACCCTCCTGATCGCCTGGTGGCTGGTGGCGGTCATGATGGGACCGGAGGTCTATGGCCCGTTCAGCACCTTCGCGGCGAGCATCTTCGGGCAGGTGATCCTGTTCGGCTTCGTGCTGGCGCTCGCCTACCATTTCTGCAACGGCATTCGGCATCTCGCGTGGGATCTGGGCTATGGCTTCAACATCCGCACCGCCCACTGGACCGGAATCCTGGTCTACACGCTGGCGCTCGTAATTGCGGTCGCTCTGTTCGCCTGGGTTTATCTGGAGAAGGGAGTCCGGCCGCTATGACCCATCTGGATACCCCGCTTCACAAGGTGCAGGGACTGGGCTCCGCCCATTCCGGTGTCACGCATTTCTGGCGTCAGCGCGTTACCGCGGTGGCCCTGATCCCGCTCGTGCTTTGGTTCGCGTTCTCGGTGCTTCGCCTCGTAGGCGGATCCATGATCGACACGCTCACCTTCTTCCAGCATCCGCTCCACGCGGTGCTGATGGCGACCTTCATGATTATCGTCCTCTATCATATGGCTCTTGGGCTCCAGGTGGTGATCGACGACTACGTGCCGTCGCCCGGCGGCAAAATCGCGCTGCTGCTGCTCGCCCGTGCGTTCGCCATTGCGGTCGGCGCCGCCTGCATCATCGCCCTTCTCCGGATCGTCATCGCATGAGCACCGCGTACCCCATCACCGATCACACCTTCGACGTCGTCGTCGTCGGCGCGGGTGGCGCAGGATTGCGCGCCACGCTCGAATGTTCTGCGAGCGGCCTCAAGACCGCGTGCATCACCAAGGTATTCCCGACACGCAGCCACACCGTCGCCGCACAGGGCGGCATCTCCGCTGCACTGGGCAATATGGGCGAGGACGACTGGCGCTGGCACATGTACGACACCGTCAAGGGATCGGACTGGCTGGGCGATCAGGACGCCATCGAATATCTCTGCCGCAACGCGCCGGACGCCGTGTACGAGCTGGAGCATTTCGGCGTGCCGTTCTCCCGCACGGAAGAAGGCAAGATCTACCAGCGCGCCTTCGGCGGCATGACCAGTCACTTCGGCAAAGGCATCGCGCAGCGCACCGCCGCCGCGGCCGATCGTACCGGTCATGCCATCCTGCACACGCTCTATGGCCAGTGCGTGAAGCACGAGGTGAACTTCTTCATCGAGTTCTTCGCGCTCGACCTCATCGTCGAAGACGGCGTGGTCCGCGGACTAATGGCGTGGAATCTCGACGACGGCACGATCCATCGCTTCCGCGCCCATCGCGTGATCCTGGCGACCGGCGGCTATGGCCGCGTCTATCAGTCGTGCACCGGCGCGCACACGCAAACCGGCGACGGCAACGCCATGGTGCTGCGCGCCGGTCTGCCGCTGCAGGACATGGAGTTCGTGCAGTTCCACCCGACCGGTATCTTCGGCGCCGGTGTGCTCATCACCGAAGGGGTGCGCGGCGAAGGCGGCTATCTCACCAACTCCGAAGGCGAGCGCTTCATGGAGCGTTATGCCCCGAGCGCGAAAGACCTCGCCTCACGCGACGTGGTTTCCCGCGCGATGACGATCGAGATTCGCGAAGGCCGCGGCGTCGGTCCCAACAAGGACCACATCCATCTGCACCTCTCGCATCTCGATCCGAAGATCATCCACGAACGGCTGCCGGGCATCAGCGAGAGCGCGCGCATCTTTGCAGGCGTGGACGTCACCAAGGAACCGATCCCGGTCCTGCCGACCGTGCATTACAACATGGGCGGCATCCCCTGCGCCTATACCGGCGATGCACTTACGCTGCGCGACGGCAATCCCGACACCATCGTGCCGGGACTGATGGCGGTGGGCGAAGCGGCGTGCGTCTCGGTGCATGGCGCCAACCGGCTCGGCTCCAATTCGCTCATCGATCTCGTCGTGTTCGGCAAGGCCGCCGGCCTTCAGGCGAAGAAGGAGCTGGAAGATGGCTTGCAGCATCACGACCTGCCGAAGAATGCCGGGGACGAGGCGCTGGCCCGCCTCGACAAATTCCGGCATGCGAACGGCAGCACCTCGACTGCCGAAATGCGCAAGACCTTGCAAAAGGCGATGCAGGACGACGCGGCCGTGTTCCGAACCGGCGAGACGTTGAAGAACGGCCAGCAACGCATCCACGACCTCTACGGCACGCTCGGCGACGTAAAGGTCAGCGACCGCTCGATGATCTGGAATTCCGATCTGGTGGAGACGCTGGAATACCAGAACCTTGTCCAGCAGGCGCTGGTGACGATCGATGGCGCGGTCAACCGCGAAGAAAGCCGCGGCGCCCACGCGCGCGAGGATTTCCCCAACCGCGACGATGTGAACTGGATGAAGCACACGCTCGCCTGGCTCGATCCCAACACCGGCAAGGTGACCCTCGACTACCGCCCGGTGCACAACTACACGCTGACTAACGAAGTCGAATACATCCCACCGAAAGCGCGGGTGTATTAAACACGACGCCGCTTATTGTTTGACTCCCCCTCACCTGCTTTCGCTTCGCGAAAGCTGTCCTCTCCCGCTTCGCGGGCGAGGTTATGGGAGGCTCGATTAGCCGCTGCAACGCACACGCTTAACCTCTCCCGCTTGCGGAAGAGGACAACCATCGCGATAGCGATGGCAGGTGAGGGGCCGCCTCACTTCACCCGCATCACCCGATTGTGCGCTTGCGGCGCGATCGGGTTGTGCGCCTTCAAATAAGCTTCCGTCGCCTCGACATCGCCGGCGCCCGGCGTGCGGTGCTGGCCTTGCTTGAACACCGTCATGCCGTCGCCGCCATCTGCCAGGAAGTTCGATACCACGACGCGATAGGTCGCGGCCGGATCGAGCGGCTTGCCGTTCAGAATCATGCTGCTCGCTACCACGTGGTTGCCCATCGGCTGCGTCGCGTCCCATGCATAGGTGAAGCCGTCCGAGACCTGCATGACTCGCGGGAAATTCGGATCGGCCCATTGCTGCTCCAGCACGTCCTTGATCTGTGCGCCGGTCATATCCAACGTCACCAGCGTGTTGCCGAACGGCTGCACCGCGAACAGGTCGGCGAAGGTGATGTCGCCTTTCACGATATCCCGGCGCACGCCGCCGCTGTTCATGAAGGAAATCTGTGCGCCGTCGGCTTTGGCGGCCTGCAACTGCGCGTCGGCGATGATGTCGCCCAGCACCGTCTCGCCCGATGCGGTCTGCTCATGCGAGAGCAGATCGGTGGCCGTGCCAACCACGCGTTTCTCGATCGGACCCGCCAACGTCTCGTAGCCCGCGATGAGCTGCGTCTGCGCCGGATCTTTCGCATAGGTGTCGTCGCGCACGATGAGGTTGTCCGCCTTGGCGGAGACCACATCATGCGTCTTGCGGTCCAGTTTCAGGTCGATCTCGGTGACGAGCGTGCCGTAGCGATGTGCGCTCGTGACCACGCGGCCGTCGATCACGCAGTTGTAGGCCTGATGCGTGTGCCCGCTCACCACCACGTCGACCGCCTTGTCGAGCTTCTTGACGACATCGACGATGGGGCCGGCGATGCCGGGGCACTCGTTGTAGCCACCGGTGGGAAAGCCGCCCTGATGGATCAGTACCACGATGGCCTCGATCCCCTTGGCCCGCAGTTCGGGCACCAGCGCGTTCACTGTGTCGGTTTCATCCTTGAAATCGACCCCGGCAATGCCGGACGGAACGACCATCTGGTCCGTGCCCTTCAGAACGAGACCGATGAACGCCACCGGAATGCCGTCGAATGTCTTCACATAATAGGGCGGCAAGATAGGTTTGCCTGTCGCTTTGTCGATCACGTTCGCCGCGAGATAGCGGTACTTCGCGCCGGTGAACGGATGCGGACCTTTGCAGCCGTCGACCGGATGACAGCCGCCGTTCTGGATGCGCATCAGCTCGGGCACGCCGTGATCGAACTCGTGATTGCCGACCGAACTGACGTCGAGCCCCATCAGGTTCAGCGATTCCACCGTCGGTTCGTCATGGAACAGGCCGGAGAGCAGCGGACTTGCGCCGATCAGATCGCCCGCCGCCACGAAGATCGAGTTCTTGTGCTCGGCGCGCAGCCGATGGATCAGCGTCGCCATGTATTCGACGCCGCCGGCCGGAACCGCGATCTTCTTCGCCGGATCGCTGGGGTCGGCGATGGTGATTCCGCCCTGCGGCGGCTTCAGATTGCCGTGCAGGTCGTTGATCGCGAACAGCGAGACATCGACGGTGGCCGGCGCGCTGGCCGCTGGCGCAGCAACCGCGAGCAGCGCCAGGGCACTCAGCGCGATCAGAAAACATCCGGCCCGGTTCGACATCGGCACTCCCCTCGCGCGGCAAAGGCGCTAACATCGTTCGCATGCCGCAATAACGGCATACCCGAACCAGCCGGCAAAGTGAAAGATCGATCACCGCATGACCCTGGAGCCGCTGCTGAACGCCCCGCTCGCCGTTCGCATCCATGTGGCGACCGTCGTTCCCGCCTTCATCATCGGAACGTGGCTGATCTTCTTCAGCCGCAAAGGCGCGCCGGTTCACCGTTTCTTCGGCGCGCTCTATCTTGTCCTTGTCACCTTCACCGCGATCACCACGCTCTGGGTCCATCAGCTGATGCCGCACGGCCCGTTCTGGGGTTTCAGCCCGATCCACCTGCTCGTGGCGCTGACCCTGTTCGGCGTCGTGGGCGCGCTTTACGGCGCCCGGACCCACAACATCGCCATGCACCAACGCGCGATGCTGGGCGTTTATATCGGCGGCATGCTGATCGCAGGTACGCTCACCTTCCTTCCCGGCCGGATCATGCATGCGGTCGTGTTCGGCGGCTGAGAAAAGCGGAGGAACGCCTTTGTCCAAGCGTCTCGATATCGCATCCATCCCGACCCATATCGGCTCGGGCTATCCCGCGCCCTACGGCGAGCCGGTGAAGAAGCGCCAGCGCAAACGGCTGGCGCAGGCGGCAGGCCTGGACAAGATCGGCGTCACCCTGCTGCGCCTGCCACCCGGCACATGGTCGACGCAGCGGCATTGGCACTGCAACAGCGACGAGTTCGTCTATGTGCTCTCCGGAGAAGTCGTGCTCGTCACCGACGGCGGCGAAGAGACGATGCGCGCGGGCGATGCTGCGGGGTTCAAGGCGAACGATCCGAACGGCCATCATATCCAGAACCGGTCCGCTGCCGATGCAACGCTGCTGGAGATCGGCAACCACCTGGCCGACGACACCGCGTATTATCCCGATATCGATCTGATCGCGTCGCTGATCGGGGGCAAATCCGTGCTCACCCACCGCGACGGCACGCCCTACCCGGTCAAGGACTGAACAGGCTACGACGCGGACGCTGCCTTGTGCAGCGCAGCCTCGAACGCTGTGCCCTTCGCGTCCTTGAGCGCGATGCAATAGCCGATCCGTTCTTCCGACTCCGCGAGCGGGCGGCCGATGCCCTCCAGCTCTTTGACCTTCGGCCCGAAGAACGATTGCAGTGCGTTCTTCGCACCGATTGTGCAGGCGCCGCCCAGAAGTCCCGGCGCCCGCCCGAACCCGTGCGAGGAAACGCGCGCCTCGATCGCCGCGAAGTGGGTCGTGAGGCTCAGCCACAACGCGTTGCGTGCGGCCGGTTCGTCCTGCATGTACTGGTACAGATAGCGGATTTCGCCGGCCCGAAGCGACGCCGCCAGCGCGCTCTCCTTGCCCAGCACAGCCGGATCGTTCGACGCGCTCATCGCGTAGATCGCCATGCGGCGGAAATCCTCGCTGTCCGATTTGCGCATGGCGGCCAGCAACCGGTCGGTGAACGGCGCGCCGCCGGCGAGAACGCCGGCCCGCATCGCGTCGGCCAGAAGATCGGGCGCGATCCCGTTCCGATCGGCGCCGGCCGAGGCCACGAACGGCTCGACCGCCTTTGCCAGTGCTGCGATCGTTGCCGGATCGCGCGCCTCGCCGACCATCAGCCCACCCAGATATTCGCGTTCCAGAGACGTCGAAGGCGCTTCACCGGGCTTCTCCGCAAAACCGACGGCCGCCAGACGCGGCCCGAACAGTTTCGCGACCAGCGTGCGATAGGCCGCCTGATCGTCCGGTTTCACGATCGTCGTGCGGAACCGGCGCAGCGATACGCGCATGTCGCGCAGCAGGTCCCACTGTGCAATGGGCGCAAAGGTGCGGATGGCGTCGAAATAGAGATCGGGTGACGCTTTACCCGCGCGGAACGCGGCATCGATATTCGCAAACAGCACCAGCTGGTCTGCGGCGTCGCGCTTCGGCGCGGCTTTCAACAACGCCTGCCAGTCGGGTTCGCTCAGTGCGAAGCGGTAGTAGCCCTTGCCGTCGGCGTTGGGCATCACCGTTGCGGCGCATGTCGTCTTCAGGTCGATCTGGACCGGTGCGCCGCCCTGCACGATCGAGCAGCTTTTCTTTCCATCCTCGCCCGCAAAGCACATCGGCACGCCCCATTGGCGGCTGACCGCATTGCGCCCGATCTGGGTATATAGCCCCTGAGTCACCGAAGCGCGCTTGTCGCCCTTCTCGCAGGAATAGCTGACTGCCTTTTCCGGGATGCCCGGCTGGTCGATGTAGGAATTGAATGCATCGACGATCTCGGGATGGTGCGTGACGGACGCCACCGTACCGATGAAATCCTGCGCGGTAGCGTTCTTGAATGCGAACTTTTGCAGATAAGCGTGCACGCCGGCCTGCCAGTCCTTTTCGCCGACATAGTTCTCGAACATCTGCAGGACCGCGGAGCCCTTGTCGTAGGTGATGCCGTCGAACGCGTTGTCGATGTCGTCCTGGTTCTTCACCGGCTGGTGGATCTGCCGCGCCGATTCCGCTTCGTCGGCATGCATGACCTCGATGGCGCTGCCCTCGCGTTCGCGGGAAAACTCTTCCGTCGGAGCGACCGTGTTGGTGATCTTGCTCTCCATCCAGTTGGCGAAGGATTCGTTGAGCCAGATATCGTCCCACCACGCCGGCGTCACGTAATCGCCGAACCACTGGTGCGCGAGTTCGTGCGCCTGCACCGAAAGGCTGGAGCGCCGCGCTTCCAGCGACTTCTCGGCATCGAGCAGGAGCCGCTCACGGTAGGTGATGGCGCCCGCGTTTTCCATCGCGCCCGCCGCGAAGTCCGGCACCGCGAGCACATCAAGTTTCTGGAAGGGATACGCCACGCCGTAATAGTTCTCGAGCGCGGTGACGACGGAGGGTGTCAGCGACAGCGCATATTTCATCCGCGCGCCGTTGCCGCGCGCCGTCACACCGCGCACGGGAACAGGCGCAGAGCGGTATTGGTTCGGCGGCACCGCGCCGCCATCGACGATATCGAGCGGACCGACGGCCAGCGCTATCAGGTAAGTCGGCAACGGCTTCGTCGTCTGGAACACGGTCTTCGTCATGCCCGCGCCCGCCGGCGCGCCGGATGCAACCGGCGTGTTGCCGACCACTTTGTCCGCTGTGGGTGCTATGACCGCGATGTCGAAAGGCGCCTTGAAGCCCGGCTCGTCGAACGACGGAAAGGCGCGACGGGCGTCGGAGTTCTCGAACTGCGTGAAGGCATAGCTGTCGCCGCGATCGACCACCTTGTAGAGCCCGGCAAGCGAGGTGTCGTACGGTGCGTCGTAATCGAACAGGAGTTTCGCCGGACCTTTCGGAATCTCCGAACCGAAGGTCAGCCGCGCCACGCCGGATTTGTCGACCTGCTCGAATTTGACCGGCACCGCTTTGCCGTTGCCGGCAATCGCTTTGGCCGCCGTGACATGAAGGTCGAGCCCATGGATGAAAAGCGTGTGGCGCGGTTCGGAAAATAGCACCGCGATCTCGGCGTGACCGCTGAAGCGGTCCTTCTGCGGATCGATCGTGAGCGTGACGGCATAGTGTGTCGGCGCCGCGACCCGCGGCAGCTGCGCCTGCGGCACCGGTTCGGTCGCTTCCGGCATCGTCGCCGCGCTCGCGCGTGCGGCCTGCGCTATCGTCTTCGCCTGCCCGCAGGCGGCAAGAGAGAGGGCCAGTGCGAAGACCGCAACGATTCGTGTTTGCATGGGAGAACGATCCGGAAGGCGCAGTCACGTAGGGGATGGGTTTTGGACATAACGCGAACCGGCATAACGGTAAAGGCGCGCGATTGTCTGTTTCGAATCGCTCGGGAGTGCCATAATGCAGCCGCATTGCATTCAGACGTGGTTCAGCACGGGAGCGCGAACCTCATTTGCAATCCGGGCGTGACCGGGGCGTGCGATCGAAACAACTGATACTAAAACCGAGGAGAGACATATGTTGAATAAAACCTTGATGGCGCTGGCGACCACTATGGTCATGTTCGGGGCCACGGCGGGCGTTGCTAGAGCCGATTGCGAGGGCAATCGCGCGGGCGGCACCGTTCTGGGCGCCATCGCCGGCGGCGTGATCGGCGGCGCGGTCAGCCACGGCAATGGCGGCGCAGTCGTCGGCGGCGCAGTGCTCGGCGGTCTCGCCGGCAACGCGATCTCGCGCGATATGGACTGCGAGGACCGTCCGTATGCGTGGCGCACCTACCACGACGCTTTCGAAGGCCCGATCGGGCGCCGCTATGAATGGGAGCGCGGCCCGAACCACGGCTTCATCGTGACAAGCCGCGAATTCTATCAGGGCCGCCATGTCTGCCGCGATTTCCACGAAGTGACGTGGCGCCGTGGCGAGAAGTTCGAACGTGATGGCACCGCCTGCCGCCGTCACGGCGACTGGGAAATCATGTAGGCCGCTGAATTTCAGCCTTATCGTTTCCGGCGAGCGCGCGTGCAACACCACGCGCGCTCGTTTTTTTGATCATTGCCAAGCCAAGCTTGTCATCCAGGCCGAGCGCTCTTTTCAGCGTCCCTTCCATTGCGGGGCGCGTTTTTCCGCAAACGCCTTCGGGCCTTCGATCAGGTCTTCGCTTTTGTACATCGCGGCGACCGCCGGATAACCGTTCTGGTTCTTGAGCGCGTCCGCCAGCGTCGGCTCTGCGAGACCGCGATAGACCGCCTGTTTCGATGCGCGCACCGACATCGGCGAGGCTTCCGTGATCTGCTTCGCCCAACGCTTCGCGGCGGTCATCACATCGCCGGCCGGCACGACTTCGTTCACGAAGCCCAGCGCCTGCCCTTCTTTCGCGCTCACCCGCCGGCCGGTCAGGATCATGCCCAGGGCCTGCTTGGTGCCGATCTCGCGCGGCAGGCGGTGCAGCCCGCCCGCGAGCGCCGCGAGCCCCACGCGCGGCTCGGGCAACGCAAACACCGCCGTCTCCGCTGCGATGATGATGTCGCATGCGAGCGCGATTTCGAACCCGCCGCCCATCGCGATGCCGTTCACCGCCGCGATCAGCGGCTTGTCGAGATCGAAGCGCGTGGTGAGCCCGGCAAATCCGCTCGGCGGCGTCGGACCGCGCTGACCCGAGGCGGTGACCTTCAAATCGTTGCCGGCGCTGAATGCGCGCTCGCCCGCACCGGTGACGATGCCGACCCACTGCTCCGGATCGCGCGCGAAATCGTCGAACACCGCCGCCAATTCCATATGCGCCGGCGAATGCAGTGCGTTCATCACCTCGGGCCGGTTAAGGGTGACAATCGTTAACGGCCCTTCACGATCGACTTTGCAGAACTGGTAATCGGACATGATCTTCCCTCGTTTTTGCCTTTTCTTTCCCAAGTTGAGCCGGTGAACGCGTCTTCGGCAAGGCTCGGGTAACCATTTCCGCTTAGTTTTATCCCGACACGGAGCATTTGAGATCATGTCCGATCTTTGGATGATGAGCGTCGGCGGACGCATTTACGGTCCTTATTCGGCCGAGCAGATGCGCACCTTTGCGGGTGAAGGCCGTCTTGCCGCCACGTCGCTTGTGGCGCGGCAAGGCCAGGAAAGCTTCCGCAATGCGAGCGAAGAGCCGGATCTTGCCGCCCTTTTCCGCCCCTCGAAGGCCGTCGCCCTCGCCGATGCCGGCGAAGAACACCCGAATTTCGGCCGTCACGGCGACGATCATCCGCCGGGCGATTACGCCCACATCGTCGTGATCGCCGACATGAAGTCGCGCTCGATCACGGGCATCGAGGAAGAGATCTACAATCTCGGTCCCGCCTACACGATCATGCCGCAGGCGTGGGTGGTGAAGACCGATCTGCCGGTCAATGTTATCCGCAACATGCTGATGCAGAAGCTCGGCAAGCTCGACGTGCTGTTCCTGATCGATGCGACCAACGACAAGGCTCTGTGGTTCAACTTCGGGCCCGAATCCGACATCAAGCTCCGCCGCATTTGGGCGAAGAACGAAGTCCTGAAGCGCAGCGCCTAGCTGATCTGCTTCAATCCCTTCGCGAAGCGCATGAAGTTCTGCACGTAGACCTGCGCCGACATCTTCAGCATCGCGCGCTGCTGGTCGCTGATCTGTTTGATCGCGCGCGCCGGCGCACCGATGATCAGCGAGCCGTCCTCGAACGTCTTGTCTTCGGAAATGAGCGCGTTGGCGCCGATCAGGCAGCCATTGCCGATTTTCGTGCGGTTGAGGATCGTCGCTCCCATTCCGACAAGCGACCCGTCGCCGATCGTCGCGCCGTGGATGATCGCGCGATGCCCGACCGTCACGTCGGCGCCGATCGTCGTCGGCGCCCCGGGATCGGTGTGGATCACGGAATTGTCCTGCACGTTCGAGTTTTCGCCGACCTCGATCCAGTCATTGTCGCCGCGCAGCACCGCGCCGAACCACACGCTGGCATTCTTCCGTAGACGAACTTTCCCGATGAGCACGGCACTGGGCGCAATCCAGTACTGCCCTTCCGGCGGAAGTTCCGGTGCGGTGTCGTTGAGTGCATAGATCGGCATGGCGAACTCCCGTTGTCTCTCCAGTGCAGCACATCCGTCATAAAAATTCACGCGCGCGCTTCGCGAAAACCAGTACGCTTGGATCGAGCCATTGATTCGTGGCGGGGGCTTGATCGGTGCAGCGTTTCGCGTTGCTGACCTTAAGAGACAGGGCGAAATGGCCCTCGATCGAACGCCCGCAAACACATCGGCACAATCGCTCACTCTCTTTCACTTCATCATTTCTCACCATGACCAGGGAGCATCCATGGCCAAGCGTTCTGCAGCGCGTCGTAAGTTGCGTGAGGAGACCCATCGTGAAACGGCAACCGTGCATTCTTTATTCCCGTCCGATGACAGCTGGAACCCGCGCGTGGAACACGCGGTCCGCGATCGAAAATATGTGAAGAACATTCGGGCCATGAGCCCGGGTCAGCAGAAACTGATAGAGGCCATCGACGAGCGGGCCGTGATTGTGGCGATCGGCCCCGCCGGAACCGGAAAGACCTATCTCGCCATTGCCAAAGCCGTCGAAGCGCTCGAAGCCGGCCGCGTCAGCCGGATCGTGCTGTCGCGCCCCGCGGTCGAAGCCGGCGAAAATCTCGGCTACCTGCCCGGTGCGTTGCAGGACAAGCTCGCGCCCTATCTGCGCCCGCTTTACGACGCGCTGACCGAACGGCTCGGAACCAAACGCCTGAAGGCCCTCCTGGCGGAAGGCGTGATCGAGATCGCCCCGGTCGCGTTCATGCGCGGCCGCACCCTGAACGACTGTTTCATCGTGATCGACGAAGCGCAGAACTGCACCTACACGCAGCTCAAGATGCTGCTCACACGGCTCGGCTGGCGCTCGACGATGGTGCTGACGGGCGATCCGGATCAGACGGATCTTCTCACCGGCATGTCGGGGCTTGGCGAGATCGCGGACAAGCTCGAGCGGGTTGCTGACATCGCGGTGAACCGGCTGAGCGACGGCGACATTGTCCGCCATCCGCTGGTGGCGGGCATGCTGACGGTCCTATGACCTGAACGCGAGCGCGACGTTTAGGATCAGGAGGCCGATGGCGAAGCTCCAATAGCCCGTCACAGCGGCGGCGAGAAAGAATGCCGTTTTGGAGCATGCTTTGGTGCGGACGGAGTTGGCCGCGTTCTCGAACAGGACGTTGGGGCCGGCGACGACCATGACCACCACATAGGCGGTCTTGGCGAACGGGTTTTCGGGCTTCTTGGCGAGCAGGCGGTAGGTGTTGGCAACCATGCCGGACGCCGTGAATCCGGCCGTCGTCGCGAAAAGTACAACGAATAAATCCCGGATCATCCCAGTGCCGCAGAAAAGGGGGTGTGCCCGCCGTGCATTGCAGGGGCCGTGCCCGGTTATTTGGCGTTTTTCTCAGGAATTGTCGTCCCGCGACGGAACACCTAGCAGGGTTAATTTTTGAGAACCATATTTTTCGAGGGCTGGCGCGGCCTCCCATGGTCCTTCGGCGCGGCCCGGCGCGTTGCAATTGTGCCGGAACGGGCCACGCGCGGCTTCCGTGCAACGTGTGGCGGAAAACCTGTCCACCGGGGCGTCTGGCCGCAAGGCTGGCCATGCGTTGTGCCTGTTAGGATATTACGAGCGACTCGGACCCTCAGATGGCCACGGCGGGCTACGACAACAACGAACCGATCCGGAAACGATCCGGATGGCTCATCCCGCTTGCGGTTTTCATCGTCACCTTCGCGCTGTCGGCCGCGATCCTCGTCTACTACCTCGCGCCCAGGCCCAGCTCGTTTGCCGGCGAACAGCCGAGCGTCACCTCGCGGACCGATCCCGTGTCTTTGCGGGTGCACGGGCTGAACCTGTCCGTCCCGGCGAACTACATCGTCTATGAGAGCGCGCGCGAAGGTGGCGAGCGGACCGACCTCGCGATGGAGGCTGCGATGCCCGACTATCGCGGCTATGCGGCGAAGGATGCCGCTATCTTTGCCAGCAACGCGGCGGACTCGCAGGTCGTCTACCTGCTGCTGCGCGAAGAGAAGTTGAACTTCAGCGAGGCCGACCGGCTGAAGCGCATCTACATGAACTATGTCGCCGAGCCCAACGGGAGCGAGGGGCCGTTCGGTCTCACCCAATATGCGTTCCGCGACGATTCCGGCTACCACGCCGAAGACCTGTTCGTCGGCACGACGCCGAAAGGGCTCGTGGTGATGCGCTGCGTGCGGTTCAGCCAGAGCGTCTCGAACCCGAGTTGCCTGCGCGACGTCCAGATCGCACACGGGGTGGCGCTCACCTATCGTTTCAAGCGGGCATACCTGTCGCACTGGCGCGAGATCGCATCCGGCGTGGAAAACCTGATCCACGGCTTCATCGCGAAGGCGAAGGTATAGATCGCGCAGAGGCGCAGTTCCTGTCCCTGCAGGCACGAATTCTCGGGGACCGGCGGCGGGTTTGCATCAATAAAATTCACGCGGAGTCGCGGAGCCGCGGAGAGCATCGTGACTCTCGTGTCGCATGTTTTAAGCGTCTGAAGATCAGCCGGCGCGCTTCGCGCGCCAAACAACCTCGAACGCGGAGCACCAAAAGAAACCTCAAATCCTCCGCGGCTCCGCGCCTCCGCGTGCAATTTTTTCGGGGCGACGGGGGACGCGTGCGCAATGTAAGCCTCGCGGCCCCTTCGTCTCTGCGCGAAAATAATTTAGATCAGCCCGCGCGCGAGGCCGGAGCTTCCGGGAGGTCCATTTCGAGGATCGCCATGTTGAAGGCGTAGGACACCTCGCCGTCTTCCTCGTCCTTGAACAGCACGCCGATGAACTCGCCGGCGATGTGCACTTCGACGGAGTCCTGCTGCTTCGGCCGCTCGACGATGGTGATCGTGTCGAGGCGGAACAGGTTGCGCAGGTATTTCTCGAGGCGCCAGATTTCGCTGCGGGTCAAAGGTTTTCTCCCGGTGGAAGGGTGTCACTCGCATGCTGCCCAAAGCGGGTCAAGACTTGACCGGCACGACGGTCGTTGTGGAAATGCCCGCATGAAATCCGGGGCTACACAGGGGTATTATGCGGCAACGGCGGGCACGCCGCCTGCCCGGCCTGCCCTGTCCGGCAACCTCATCGCGGACGTTTGCATCGTCGGCGGCGGTTTCACCGGCTTGTCTGCCGCGGTCCATCTCGCCGAAGCGGGCGCAAAGGTCGTTCTGGTCGAAGCCGAGACGATCGGCTTTGCGGCGTCCGGCCGGAACGGCGGCCAGATCCACACCGGTCAGCGCAAGGAGCAGGCGGAACTCGAAACCTGGCTCGGCAAGCAGCACGCGCACGATCTGTGGGCATTGTCGGAAGAAGCCAAGCAGACGGTGCGCGATCTCGCAGCGCGCTATGCGATCGATTGCGATCTGAAACCCGGCCTCATCCTCGCCGCCCACAACGACGCGGCCCTGAAAGGGCTGGCGGAAGATGCCGAACATCTCGCACGCGAATACGGCTACAGCCTGCTTCGGATGCTGGATCGCGCGGAGAGCGAAGCGCAGATCGGCTCCAAACTCTATCCCGGCGCGCGCCTCGACATGGGCGGCGGCCATCTGCATCCGCTGAAATTCGCGCGCGGATTGGCCCAGGCGGCGGAGAAAGGCGGCGCGCAGCTGTTCGAACGCTCGCGCGCCCACGCAGTGACGCCGGGATCGAACAACGCGGTCGTGACATGCGACGGCGGCACGGTGACTGCGCAGCATGTGCTTCTCGCCTGCGATGCATTCTCCGGAAAGATTGCGCCGCAGCTCGCGAAATACATCGCGCATGTGGAGAGCTTCATCGTCGGTACGGCGCCGTTGAGTGCGGAGATGAACGCGCAGGTGCTGCCCAGCGATTGCGCCGTGGCCGATACGCGGCATGTGCTCGACTATTATCGCAAGAGCGCCGACGGGCGGATGCTGTTCGCCGGGCGCGAAGCGTACTGGAATCCGCCGGAGGATATTGCGGGTCTGGTTCGCCCGCGGATGCTGACCGTCTATCCGCAACTCGCCAATGTGCCGATCGAATATGCCTGGCGCGGCACGGTCGGCATCACCCGCACCCGCATGCCGCATTTCGGCCGCCTGTCGGAGCGCGTGCTGTTCGCGCACGGCTATTCCGGTCAGGGCGTGGCGATGGCCAATCTGGGTGGCAAGCTGATGGCGGAAGCGGCTCTCGGCAGGCCGGAACGGTTCGACGTCGTCGCGCGCGTGCCGGCGAAAGCGTTCCCCGGCGGTCCGCTCCTGCGCAAGCCGCTGGTCACCGCGTCGCTGCTGACGTTCAAGGTGCTCGACGCGCTCTGACGCTCAACCCGTCTGGTCGACGTCGATGATCTGGTTCATCTCCTGCGACGGGCGGTCGGCGCCGGCGCAGTTGGTGAGCTTGGCGGGAATGCCCACGGCGGTGCAGCCCGGCGGCACGTTCTTCAGGACGACCGAACCGGCGCCGACACGTGAATATTCGCCGACCTCGATGTTGCCGAGCACCTTGGCGTGCATCGAAAGCAGCACGCCGCGCCGGATCTTGGGATGGCGGTCGCCGTCTTCCTTGCCGGTGCCGCCCAGGGTCACGCCGTGCAGCATCGACACGTCGTCTTCCACCACCGCGGTCTCGCCGATCACGATACCCGTCGCGTGATCCATCATGATGCCGCGGCCGAGGCGCGCCGCCGGATGGATGTCCACGTCGAACAGCTCCGAGATCCGGCTCTGGAAGAACATGGCGAGCGCCTGGCGATTGCGCCGCCACAGCCAGTGGCCGATGCGATAGCTCTCCAGTGCGTGGAAGCCTTTGAAGAACAGGAACGCCTGCACATAGCTGTCGCACGCCGGATCGCGTTCGAACACCGCGGACAGGTCGGCGCGCACGGCCTGGGCGATATCCGGATCGTCGGCCATGGCGTCTTCGAAAATCTCGCGCGTCATCATCGGCGAAAGGTCTTCGCCGCCGATCTTTTTCGCCAGGTGATAGGACAGCGCCTGTTCCAGCCGGTCGTGCGTGAGGATCGTCGCGTGGATGAAACTCGACAGCGCCGGCTCGCTCTCGGCCAGTTGCGCGGCCTCCTCGCGCATCCGCGTCCAGACGGGATCGCAGGTCGCGACTTTTTCGTGTGCAACAGCCATGGCGTTTTCTCCTGCCCTATCCTACCCGATCGGCCCTGAACCCAAAACCGATAACCTTTTGCCCTGTAAGGCGTTTCTTACGGAATGTCCGAGGCCTCGCGTGAGAGGCCGCCTTTGCTTACATAGGGCGCATTCCGGAACTGCCAACCCGAACGGCCCCCTCTATGGACAAACAGACCACCGAGACCCTTAACAAGCCCGCGCCGGATGCGATCGACCTGCTCCTGACGAGGCGCTCCGGTTCCGCCAAGGCGATGACCGGCCCCGGCCCTGATAGCGAGCAATTGCAACAGATATTGCAGGCTGCGGCCCGGGTACCCGACCACGGCAAGCTGTTCCCGTGGCGCTTCATCGTGATCGAAGGCGAGGCGCGAGGCCGTTTCGGGTTGATGCTCGCCGGTTGCTTGCAGGAGACCGATCCGGGCGCCGCCAGTGAAGAGCGGCTGGCCATCGAACGCGGCCGCTTCGAGCGGGCCCCGGTCGTGGTCGCGGTGGTCAGCCGGGTCCGCGAGCAGATTCCGATTCCGGTCTGGGAACAGGAGCTCTCGGCGGGCGCTGTGTGCCAGACAATGCTCATCGCGGCGCACGCGCTCGGCTTCACCGCAAGCTGGATCACCGAATGGTGCGCCTTTCATCCGCTGGTGCAGGAGCGGATGGGCCTGAAACCGGGCGAGCGCATTGCCGGCTTCATCTATATCGGCCATCCGGCACTGCCGCTCGAGGAACGAGTGCGTCCCGACATGAGCAAGATCGTGACGCGGTTTTAGGGCATACTCGCGCGCGGGCCTCGGAGGGGAGCGCGCCATGATCCTGTTACCTGTCACGCTGGCAACGGCGTCTGTTCTTGGCATCATCTACGTGTTGCTGTCGGTGATGGTGTCCGGTGAACGCAATCGCGCAAAAATCGGTCTCGGTACCGGCGCAGAGATGAGTTCACCACTTGGCGAGGAACATAACGCCTCGCGCTTGCTCGTCGCCGTGCGCCGGCACGGACACTTCGCCGAATACGTGCCGTTCTCGCTGCTTCTCCTGGGCCTCTTGGAGATGGCGGGCAGCACCCGCGCGCTGCTCCTCGGTCTGGCGATTGCCCTCGTGGTAGCACGCCTGATGATTACCTTCGGCCTCGGCCGCGCTGCCCCAAACATCTGGCGTGCCGGTGGCCAGACGATCCAGTTGGCGATGATCCTCGTCGCGTGCAGCGTCGGCCTGATCGACGTGGTGAGCCGCTGAAATCCATCCCGCAGTTCGTGCGCTCGCGGAGGGGTGGGTGCAAGGCATGAGAGGATGCCGCCGATGAATCGCAGCTATCTCGCGCGCAGTTGGATCAGTCCAAAGCTTGTGGGTGGCGCCTCGCCTATCCATGGTGAGGGTGTGTTCGCCACCGTGCCGATAGCGTGCGGCGAAAAGCTGATGGAGTTCGGCGGCGAGAAGATTTCATTTGAACAGGCGCTGAGCGACGATTATCGCGCCTGTTCGGTGTGGCTCGCGGCCGATGGCATGTATCTCGCCCTGCCGGTCAGCGATCCCGAGCCCAGTCTGGACGAGAACCTCAACCATTCCTGCGATGCCAACGCTTGGCTGATCGACGACGTAACACTTGTCGCGCGCCGGGACATCGCGGCCGGCGAAGAGATCACCCTCGATCAGGGCACGTGGAATTTCGACGACGCGGAGTACACCTGGGACAAAGCCGCCTGCGGCTGCGGCGCGCGCGACTGCCGCAAGACGCTCACCGAAACGGACTGGATGTTGGCTTCCGTGCAGGCGCGCTACAAAGGCCACTTCCATCCCGTCGTGCAGGCGATGATCGACAAACAGGAAACCAGATGACGCTGAAACTCTACGGTGTCCTCAAATCGCGCGCCTCACGGCCGTTCTGGCTGCTGACCGAACTCGGCGTGCCGTTCGAGCAGATTCCGGTGATACAGGCGTATCGCCTTGCCGATCCGATGGCGCCGGATGCGCCGTTCAACACCGCCTCGCCCGCCTTTCGCGCGATCAACCCGAACGGCCTGATCCCGACGCTCGACGACGACGGACTGGTGCTGCACGAGTCGCTGGCGATCACGCTCTATTCGGCGCGCAAATTCGGCGGACCGCTCGCTGCCGCCAACGCGCGGGAAGACGGCCTGATCACCATGTGGACCTTGTGGGCGGCCACCGAATGCGAGCCGCGCACGCACGATATCCTGCGCCACCGCCGCGATCTGCCACCGGAAGAACGCAAGCCGGAAATCGCCGATGCGGCGATCGAGGCCTTGCGGCGGCCTTTCGCGGTGCTTTCGGGGGCGTTGCAGGAGGGCAATGGCGCTCTTGTCGGCGGTCGCTTCACCGTCGCCGATCTCAACCTCGCCGAGGTGCTGCGTTATGCGCAGCCGGCAGCAGAACTGTTCGCGGAATTTCCGGTCGTCAACCGCTGGATCGAAGCCTGTCAGGCGCGTCCGGCGTTTAAAACCATGTGGGCCGCGCGCGTCGCGGAGCCGCACTGAGGCTTCAGGGTATCCCGATCAGCTTGTGCGTCTGCAAACTGAGACGCCAGCGCGGATGGGCGAGGCAGTAGGCTGTCGCAGCCTGCGTGTTGGCCGCGCGCTGCGGCGAATCCATCGGCTGAAGGAAGAAATTGTCGAACGCGAGACCGATGTACTTCTCCGGCTCGGCACCCGCTTGCGGATAAATCAGTTTGAGTTCGCTGCCGAAGGTCTGCACGAGTTCGGTGCCTGCTTTCGGGCTGACGCAAATCCAGTCGAGCCCTGGCGGCGCAGGCAACGTGCCGTTGGTCTCCACACCGACCTCAAATCCTCTTTCATGCAACGCGGCAATCAACGCTTCGTCGAGCTGCAGGGTCGGCTCGCCGCCGGTGCAGACGACATACGGCTTGCCGCCGCCGGGCCATTGCGCGACAACCGCCTCGGCCAGCCCCTCCGCCGTCCCGAACTTGCCGCCGTTCACACCATCGGTGCCGACGAAATCGGTGTCGCAGAACCGGCAGGTCGCGGTCGCGCGGTCGCGCTCCAGTCCGGTCCACAGATTGCAGCCGGCAAAGCGCAGGAACACCGCCGCCCTGCCCGTCTGTGCACCCTCGCCCTGCAGCGTGAAATAGATCTCTTTGACGGAATACGTCATGCCGCGTTGTATTTCGCGTAGCCCTTCGCGCGAAGATTGCAGGCCGGGCAATCGTCGCAGCCATAGCCCCAGGCGTGCCGGTGGGCGCGGTCGCCGTGATAGCAGGTCACCGTCTCTTCGACGATCAGATCGACCAGTGCGTCGCCGCCGAGGTCTTCGGCCAGCTGCCACGTCTCGGATTTGTCGATCCACATCAGCGGCGTGTGGATGGCAAAATCCTTCTCGGTCGCGAGGCCCAGCGTTCGCGCCGCCGACTGAATCGTTTCGTCCCGGCAATCGGGATAGCCGGAATAATCCGTTTCGCACATACCGCCGACCAGATCGACGATCCCGCGCCGGTAGGCGAGCGCCGCCGCTGCGGTGAGGAAGAAGATGTTGCGCCCCGGCACGAATGTGTTGGGCATGCCGTTCGTCTTCATCTCGATCTTCATGTCGGAGGTAAGCGAGGTCCCGCCGATCTTGTGCAACGCCTCCAGCGGCAGCACGAAATCGGCACCGAGCTTGTCCGTCCACTGCGGGAAGCGTTCGCGGATTTGCGTCAGGATGCGCGGTCGCGCGTCCATCTCCACGATGTGACGCTGGCCATAGTCGAAGCCGACGGTTTCGACCGCCTCGAACCGGTCGAGCGCCCATGCGAGGCAAGTGGTGGAATCCTGGCCACCCGAAAACAGAACCAAAGCCGTGTCGTTCATCGCGGGCTCTTTAGCCCGCCGCGGCTTGCGGTGCCAGTGCGGTGCATAGCGGCATTTCAGGGCGCTCGCTCGGCCCAGTCCAAAAGAGCCGCATGGGTCGGATTGGAGCGGACCTCGCCCTCGAATTCGGGCCAGTTGGCCACACGGTTCTGGTATTCTGCCTCCCTGTCCTGCCGGGCGCCAACCAAAACGCGGCGGGGTATGGCGATTTCCGGTGTGCCGAGCGGCCGCAGCAGCGCAAGGATTTGCCCGAGCGCGTCCTCGCCGGACCTGGTGTCGAGATGTCTCTCGAAACTGAGTTCGACGTGCGTAAGGCCACGTGCCGCCAAATTGCTCAAGACCCATTCATACCAGCGCTGTGTCCGGATCGCCCAGGCGACGAATGCAGCGGCCGCAATCGCCGGCTTGATCTCCGTGGTATCGACGGCCAGGAATCGATCCAGCGAATTCGCCTTCTCGCGCGAAATGAAACACTCGATCGGCCGCCGCCGCAGAACCGCGAAACGCATATCCGCATTTTCGAGAAATTGAGAGGCGATGACCGGCAGAGGCAACTGACCGGGAAAAAGTTTGAAGATCACGATCCTTTGCCCTCCACCCTTGTAAATCGCATCGAGCGCATCTGCCGGATGCTCGCGCAGCCAGGTCCTCAAGGCCCGATCGTCAAAAGTGCATTCGGCGCGAGCCTCAAGCGCCGCACGCTCTTGCGGTGAGACACGCGGCGGCAGGTGCGGATGAAACAGCTCCGCTTTGGCGTTGAACTCCGGACAACTTCGGAGCAGCCGGTTGAGATGGTTCGAACCGGTTCGGGCGGTGGCGAACACATAGAGAAAACGCATCCGGCGAAATTCCACGAAAGACGTCACCGTACCAAAGTGTTGCGGGCGCGTAATACCTTGCCTTTTCGCGGCGCCTGCGCCAGTTTCCAGGCGCAAAAACAAGAGGATGCGGCGTGGCGGCATTGGCTCTCACGGGCACTGGCCTCTACACGCCAGCGCAGGCGATCTCGAACGACGAACTGGTCGCGTCGTTCAACGAACATGTTCGCCGCCACAACGAAGCGCACGCCGAAGCGATCGCGGCAGGAACGATCGCGGCGCTGACGCCGTCGTCGGCGGAGTTCATCCTGAAAGCCTCCGGCATCCAGAGCCGCTATGTGATGGACAAGGCGTCCATCCTCGATCCCGAGATCATGTGCCCGCGGATTGCTGAACGGCCGAACGAACAGGTTTCGGTGCTCGCGGAGATGGCGGTCTCGGCGGCGCATGACGCCCTGAAAGCCGCAGATCGCAAAGCGGCCGACATCGACGGCGTGCTCGTCGCCTGCTCCAACATGCAGCGCGCCTATCCTGCGATGGCGGTGGAAGTCCAGGAAGCGCTGGGCGTCGACGGCTTTGCATTCGATATGAACGTGGCTTGTTCGTCGGCAACGTTCGGTCTGCAGGCCGCGGCGGACATGGTCGCGGCCGGACATGCGCGTGCGATCCTCGTCTGCAGCCCCGAGATCTGTTCCGGACATCTCAATTTCCGCGACCGCGACAGCCACTTCATCTTCGGCGACGTGGCAACAGCCTTCGTGGTCGAGCATGCCGAAGCCGCGAGCGGCCGCAATGCGTGGGAGATCGTCTCGACGAAATTGAAGACGAAATTCTCCAACAACATCCGCAACAATTTCGGCTTCCTCAACCGCACGGCGCCGGAAGGGATCGGCAGGCCGGACAAACTGTTCGTTCAGGAAGGCCGCAAGGTGTTCAAGGAAGTCGTGCCGATGGTGGCGGAACTGATCGTCACCCACCTCGCCGAGAACAATATTCAACCGTCCGCGTTGAAGCGGCTTTGGTTGCACCAGGCCAATCTCGGCATGAACGATCTGATCGCGAAGAAGGTACTGGGCCGCGAACCCGCGCCCGGCGAAGCGCCCAACATTCTCGACGAATATGCGAACACCAGTTCGGCCGGGTCGGTGATCGCATTTCACAAATACAGCCAGGACCTCGCGCCGGGCTCGCTCGGCCTGCTATGTTCTTTCGGGGCGGGCTACTCGGCCGGCAGCGTCATTCTGAGAAAACTGGGCGCGGCGTAGGAACGCTTCTCTAGAAAGTCGATGCGCTCTATATAGTTTCCAAGATTTCCCCCTTCGCATCAGCGAGCTTTCCACCATGGATATCCTGCACGCCTTCAATTGGATTTACGCCCTGTCGGGTTTTGGCGTCGGGCTTCTGGTGGGCATCACCGGCGTCGGCGGCGGTTCGCTGATGACGCCGCTCATGATCATCTTCTTCGGCATCCAGCCGGTAGCCGCAGTCGGCACCGATCTCATCTATGCCTGCATCACCAAAACGGGCGGCTCGCTGGTTTATGCGTTCAACCGCAAGGTGGACTGGAGGATCGTCGCATTCCTGTCGCTCGGCAGCCTCCCCGCCGCCGCGCTGACCCTGGTCGCCCTGCATGCGCTCGGAACGACCAGTTCGGCGGCCAACCACATGGTCACCAAGGTGCTCGCGGTGGCGCTGATCCTGACGGTGCTGTCCCTGCTTTTCCGCGATCGCCTCGCAGCCATTTACGGCGGCCGCATCGCACGGCTCACGCCGGCGGAACTCGGCCGTTACACCGTCATCACCGGTATCGTTCTGGGCGTGCTAGTTACGCTCTCCTCGGTCGGCGCGAGCGCGTTAGGCGTTACGGCGCTCATCATCCTCTATCCCAGTCTGCCCATCGTCCGGATCACCGGATCGGGCATCGTCCACGCCGTGCCGCTCACGCTGGTGGCGGGGATCGGCCATCTGCTCCAGGGGTCGATCAACGTTCCGGTGCTGGAGTCCCTGCTGGTCGGCTCGTTGCCCGGCATTTTTATCGGCAGTTATCTGGCGCCGAAGATGTCGGATGCGATGCTGCGGATCGCTCTTGCTGTTACACTCATCCTCGTCGCCGCGCGTCTCATTCTGGTCTGACGCCGCCGGCTGGTTACCGGATCTCCTATGGCTGTTTCCCAAACCCGCGCCTGGCAGCGGATGCTTTCCGGCCGCCGGCTGGATCTTCTCGATCCCTCGCCGCTGGACGTCGAGATCGAAGACATCGCGCATGGCCTGGCGCGGGTGGCGCGGTGGAACGGCCAGACGAAAGGGCCCTACCCGTTTTCGGTCGCGCAGCATTCCGTTCTCGTCGAACGGCTGGCGCATGAGTTGAATCCGCGGCTCGGCCGGGAAGCCCGGTTGATGGCGCTGTTGCATGACTCGCCCGAATATGTGATCGGCGACCTGATCAGCCCGTTCAAGGCGGCGGTGGGCATCGACTACAAGGATTTCGAGCACAAGCTGCTCGCCGCCATTCATCTGCGGTTCGGTCTTCCGCCCAGGCCGCCTGCCGATCTCGCGAAGGTCCTCAAGAAGGCCGACATCGTCTCGGCGTTCTGCGAAGCAACTCAGCTGGCGGGATTCGAGCCGGAAGCGGCGCGCAAACATTTCGGCCGGCCGCCGGAAACCGTGCGCATTCCTCGCCTCGTTCCGTTGCCTCCGGAGGACGCGCAGGCGCAATTCCTCGAACGCTTCAGGCGTCTGACGGCGTGATCGCGCCCTTTTCTTGCCCCCGCGCGTCGAGTAGCAAGAGGCCCACGAGGCCCTCATGTCCAGCATCATCGTCACCCCGCTCTCGGCGGTGGACGAAACCGTCAGAAGCCACAAGCCGTCGCATATGGTGACGCTGCTTTCGCCCGAACACATGGTCGGCCTGCATCCCGGCATTCGCCCGGAACGCCACCTGCGGCTCGGCGTGCAGGACATCGTGGACAGGTCCGCGGGCGATACGCCACCCGCGGCACGTCATGTGCTGGAACTGCTCGAGTTCGGGCGCGACTGGGACGCTGCCGATCCGATGCTGGTGCATTGCTGGGCCGGGATCAGCCGCTCGACCGCCGCCGCCTACATCCTCGCCTGCGACCGCGGTGGGCCAGGCTCTGAGACCGCGCTCGCCAAAATCCTGCGGGCGCGCGCGGCACATGCCGATCCCAATCGGCTGATGATCCGGATCGGCGACGACCTGCTCGCACGCCGCGGCCGCATGGTCGATGCCATCGAAGCGATCGGCCGCGGCGCAATCGCGACAGAAGGTGTGCGGTTCGAATTGCCGCTATCGGCTGTGCGATGACGGCCGCCAGGCAAGCCGACGACGTCGTTCGCATCGGCCTGTCGATCGCGATCGTGTCGATCGCCGACGAACAGCCGTCGGTGCTGGTGGTGCATCACCCGGATACCGATGCCCTGCCGTTCGGGCCGTTCGATCCCTTGCATCATCGCACCCTGGAGAGCGGCGTGCGCTCTTGGGTGCGCGAGCAGACCTATCTCGATCTCGGCTATGCGGA
Organism: Rhizomicrobium sp.; assembly: GCA_036490455.1. Classification (GTDB taxonomy): domain Bacteria; phylum Pseudomonadota; class Alphaproteobacteria; order Micropepsales; family Micropepsaceae; genus Rhizomicrobium. Next base: position 106,246 of record DASXDS010000031.1, on the reverse strand, counting down.
ACAGCTTTATACCTTCGGCGATCGCGGCCGCCATCTGATGGTGTCCGGCGAGGGACCGCGCGTCGTATCCGTCGGTTATCTTGCGCTCGCGCGGCAAAGCGGCGAACGCCATGCGCCCGACACGCTGTGGCGCGACTGGTACCGTTATTTCCCGTGGGAAGACTGGCGCCGCGCCAGGCCTGCGATCATCGCCGAAGTGATCGTGCCCGCGCTCAAGACGTTCGTGAAGAACGCGCCCGACAGCAAGACTGCAACCCAGCGCCGCGAACGGGTGCGGCTGTGTTTCGGCGCCGACAACCTGCCCTGGGATGAGGAGCGGGTCCTGGACCGCTACGAACTTCTCTACGAAGCCGGACTGATCGAGGAAGCGGTGCGCGACGGCCGTGCCGATTCCGCGCAAGCGACTTCGGTGCTGGGCGCCGGCATGGTGTTCGATCACCGGCGCATCCTGGCGACTGCTATCTCGCGCCTGCGCGGCAAGATGAAATACCGCCCGGTCGTATTCGAACTGATGCCGCCGGAGTTCACCTTGCTGGAGCTTCAGCGCACCGTCGAAGCGATTTCCGGCATCCGTCTGCACAAACAGAACTTCCGCCGCCTAATCGAAGGCCAAGGATTGGTGGAAGGCACCAACCGCTTTGCACGCATTGCACGCGGCCGTCCCGCCGAACTGTTCCGTTTCCGCCATGAGGTGCTAAGCGAGCGCCCCGCCAGCGGCGTACGTCTCGGCTCGCGGCGCGGCGCATAAACGAAAACGGGCCCTCTTGCGAGAGCCCGTTTCCGCGAAACATCGTCTGGGGTCTCAATATTTGTCGAGGAAGAACGGCGACTGGCCGGTGTAGCCAAGCGTGCCGCCGCGCTGACGATCGACGAGATCGCCACGGGTACCGTCCGCATACAGACGAATGCCGACGAACCAGATGTTGCCGGCGCCGTGGCTGCCGCCGATGGCGCTCGGAAAATCGACGTGCTGATAACCGCCGTAAACCGAAACCGGGAAGCTGTGCGAGAACAGCCACTCCAGACCGATGTCTTCCGAGGTGAAGTTCGCGCTGTGACCGAGATCGGTGTAGTCGACGCCGCCGTTCAGGTTGAGGTCCGGCGTGAAGTACCAGGTCGCGTGACCGCCGACATAACCGCCGGAGGTATTGTCGCCGGACAGCGCCCCGCCGCGCGCCGCGAGCGTGAACGAATTGCCCGCAAACCATTCTGCGCCAACGCCGTAGTTGGTGAAATTCAGGCCGCCGTCGAGGTCGTGATAGGTGACGTTGGCATTGATGCGGGTATCCATGCCCTGCCAGAACAGGTTGCCGCCGAACGACCACAGATTGCCGCCGCCGCCCGTAGCGTCGTGGTAGGTCGCGTCGCCTTCCACGCCCCAATTGTTGTTGAACGTGCCGGCGAGCGCGCCGTCAATGCCCCACAGATCGCCGCTGCCGCTCGCACCGGCGATGCCGCCGCTGCCATTGGCGTAGCTGCCGCTCAGGGTGCCGGCGACATCCGCGCTGGCTGAAGCAGGGATGAGAGCGCCAAGCGCGATCGCGCAAGCTGCCCCCAGAAGCTTCGTCGATAATCTCACTGGTTACTCCTTGATACAGGTGACTCGGGACTGATGCCCGCATATGGGGGCGCTAACACGCGTTTCAGTGGAGGGTCGACCGGAAACCGAAGAATTGGGCGCGTCTTTTCCAAGCCCGTTGCAGCTCTGCCACAAAAGCTTAACAGATTGTAAATATCTGGATTTGTTGAGTAATCTCTGTGGTTTAGAACGTGCGCGTAGCGGTCGCGGCACGCAACTTCGCAACGGGGGTTGACGGATTTATGCTCAGGTGTAGCATAAGCCCCGATAGACGACCGGCCTTGTAGGCCGGTTCTTTTGCCCCATATTTATACTCAAGTTGAGTACTAATATGAAGGCACCGAAGGGAACGGCCGATGACGACTCAGAACACCGAACTGGCATACACGCCGGATGTGGCGCGTGCTACCGCGCCGCTCTACGCGAAAGTTGCGCATGTGGTGCCCGAGATCGAATGGCCCACCTTCGCGCCCTATGTGCAGGCGATCAACGCGCTCAAGAAAGAGCGCAACGCCGTCGTCCTCGGCCACAATTACATGACGCCGGAGATCTTCCACTGCGTCTCCGACTTCACCGGCGACAGCCTTGCGCTCGCGCGTGAAGCTGCGCGCACCGATGCGAAGGTGATCGTGCAGGCCGGTGTGCACTTCATGGCGGAGACCTCGAAGATCCTCTCGCCGGCGAAGACAGTGTTGATCCCCGATCTGCGCGCGGGCTGCTCGCTCGCGGCCTCGATCACCGGCGCCGATGTCCGTCTCCTCAAACAGAAATATCCCGGCATCCCGGTCGTCACCTATGTGAATACCTCAGCCGACGTGAAAGCCGAGAGCGACATCTGCTGCACCTCGGGCAACGCCGTCGCGGTGGTCGAAGAGATCGCGCGCCAATGGGGCACCGACACGGTGCTGATGATCCCCGACAAATACCTCGCGCAGAATGTCGCCAAACAGACCGGCGTGAAGGTGATCACCTGGGAAGGCGCCTGCGAAGTGCACGAGCGCTTCACCGCGGACGAAATCCGCGACTATCGCCGGTCGAACCCTGGTGTCACCGTGCTCGCCCATCCCGAGTGTCCGCCGGAGGTGGTGGCGGAGGCCGATTTCGCAGGCTCGACCGCCGCGATGATCGGCTATGTCGGCAAGCATCGCCCGCATCGCGTGGTGATGGTGACCGAGTGCTCGATGAGCGACAACGTCGCCGCCGAATATCCCGATGTCGAGTTCGTGCGGCCGTGCAATCTCTGCCCGCACATGAAGCGCATCACGCTCGCCGGCATCCTGCATTCGCTGCAGACCATGACCCACGAAGTGACGATCGATCCGGAAATCGCCGCACGCGCGAAGCTGCCGATCGACCGCATGCTGGCCGTGAAGCCCGTCGCCAACAAGGTTGCCGCCTGAGAAGCCGATGTCCCACGCTGCCGACAACGTCATCGAATGCAAAGGCGCGCTGATCCTCGGCGCCGGAATCGCGGGTCTGTTCACCGCGCTGAAGCTGGCGCCGTTTCCGTCGCTGGTCCTTGCGGGCACGCGGCCCGGCGTCTCCGGATCGAGTGCCTGGGCGCAAGGCGGCATCGCGGCCGCCGTCGGTGAAGGCGACACCTGGCAGGCGCATGCCGCCGATACAGTCACAGCCGGTGCGGGTCTCGTCGACGAGAAGATCGCGGCCCTGGTGGCGCGCGAGGCGCCGGATCGCATCGCCGACCTGATCGCGATGGGCGCACCGTTCGACCGCCGCGCTGATGGCAAGCTCGCGGTTGGCCGCGAGGCAGCGCATTCGGCCGCGCGCATCGTGCATGTGAAGGGCGACCGCGCGGGTGCGGAAATTTCGCACCGCCTGGCGCAGACGGCGCTCGCCTCGGCTTCGATCACGTTGGCCGAAGGCTTCCATGCCATCGAATTGGCGATCGAGAACGGCCGTGTCACCGGCCTGTTCGCGCGCACCGGCATCGGGCCGCAGGCGCGCCTCGTGCTGTTCCGCGCTCCGGCGGTGATCTTCGCCACCGGCGGGCTCGGCGCGCTCTACGCCGTGACCACCAATCCGCTGGAATCGCGTGGCGAAGGGCTCGGCATGGCGGCGCGCGCCGGAGCCGTGATTTCCGATCCGGAGTTCGTGCAATTCCATCCGACTGCGATCGACATCGGCCGCGATCCGGCGCCGCTCGCGACCGAAGCGTTGCGCGGCGAAGGCGCGATCCTGGTGGACGAGAACGGCCGCCGCTTCATGCTCGACGTGCATCCCGATGCGGAGCTCGCGCCGCGCGACGTGGTGGCGCGCGCACTGCATCGCGAGATCGCGGCCGGTCATCGCCCCTATCTCGATTGCACAAAAGCGGTCGGCTCGGCGTTCGCGACGAAATTCCCGACGGTGTATGCCGCCTGTCAGAGCGCGGGCATCGATCCTGCGGTGCAGCCGATCCCGGTCGCGCCTGCTGCGCATTACCACATGGGCGGCATCGCTAGCGATGAACGCGGCCACTCGTCGCTCGAAGGGCTATGGGCGGTCGGTGAATGCGCCGCCACCGGCCTGCACGGTGCCAACCGTCTGGCATCCAACTCGCTGCTCGAAGGTCTCGTGTTCGGCGCCCGCGTTGCCGACGATGTGCGCGGCAGCATCGCCTCGCGCCCCGGCCGCGGCGAACCCGCAGCGCCGCAGCGCTTCGCCTCGCCTGCACCGCCGCATGTGTTGCGCGATGCGATGACGCGATTGGTGGGAGTGGAGCGCAACGCCACCGGTCTGAAGGAGGCGCTCGCGACCATCGCGCAGGTCGAGCGCGCCGGCGGCAATGAGCCCGCGTTGCTCAACATGACCGCGACCGCGAAGCTGGTGACCGCGGCTGCACTGGCGCGGCGCGAAAGCCGCGGCGGCCACTATCGCACCGACTACCCGGCGACCATCGAACCGGCAAAGCGCACCTTCCTGACGCTCGCCGACGCCGAGGCGATCGCAGCGGGCAACGTGAGCGGGTCCGTCGATCGTGCCGCGCGCTGAACATCTTCCACCTTCACCGCTTCCTCTCACCTCCCCCTCGTGGAGAGGTCGGAAATACGGCGCGCGAAGCGAGACGGATTTCCGGGTGGGGGCGCGGTGTTCGGCAAAGTTCCCCACCCGAATTGCTTCGCAATTCGACCTCCCCACAAGGGGGAGGTGAAGTTTGACCAACACCCGCCCTCCGCATCCGCTGCTCCTTGAACCGATCGTCCGGCATGCGCTGGAAGAAGATCTGGGCCGTGCCGGTGACATCACCTCCGAACTCACGATCCCGACCGGCCAGACCGCGTATGCGAAGTTCGTGAGCCGCAAGCCCGGCACCATTGGCGGACTTGTCGTTGCCGATTGCGCCTTCCGTCTGGTCGATCCCTCGCTCACGTTCAGCACCGAGGTGCTTGACGGATCGACGGTCGAACCCGGCACGACACTGGCCACCGTGCGCGGCTCGGCGCGCTCGATCCTGACCGGCGAGCGTGTGTCGCTGAACTTCCTCGGCCATCTGTCGGGCGTCGCAACTGCAACGCGTGCACTCGTCGATGCAGTCAACGGCACCAAGGCGCGCATCGTCTGCACCCGCAAGACCACGCCGGGGTTGCGCGTGCTGGAGAAATACGCGGTGCGCTGCGGCGGCGGTTTCAATCACCGTTTCGGCCTGGACGACGCGGTGCTGATCAAGGACAACCATCTGGCGGCCGCCGGCGGGATCAAGCCCGCGATCGAACGGGTGCGCGCCGGTCTGGGCCACATGGCGAAGATCGAACTCGAAGTCGACACCCTCGCGCAGCTCGAAGAAGCCTTGGCGCTCGGCGTCGATACCATCCTGCTGGACAACATGAAGCCCGCCGATCTGAAACGCGCCGTCGCCGCCGCGAAAGGCCGCGCTGTGCTGGAAGCCTCGGGCAACGTCACCATCGCGACCGTGAAAGAGATTGCGGAGACCGGCGTGGACTATATTTCCTCCGGCGCGATCACCCATTCCGCGATCAATCTGGATATCGGTCTGGATTTCTGACGATCGCCAACTATTGCGGCCGTGGCGTGCTACGATGATACATGGGGCTCTCGACGATAGCAGTGCTTGTCACCATCCTCGGCTTAGCCTTCGGGGCTCGAGAATCCGCAGCTTATGGAGACGAGTCTGTATGCCTGCCCGAAAAAGCGGTCGCTGTCGGATTTCACGAGTTGCAACACAATCCTGACCGGTATCTGAACAAATGCATCAAGGTCCACGGAATATTAGCGTTCCGCGGGCTGCATGCTGATTTGCTCAGTCTCTATACGCCCTTGGACTCTGAAATCGCAGTCTATGCGAATGAGGAGGACGAAAAACGTCTGTGGGCCGAACGGTCCGAGGTCGAACTGACGGGACTGGCGACCAAGTGCGAAACAATCGACGCCCAAGCGCAAGCCGAACAAGAGAAAGCGAGTGCGCCTCCTGGCCAAGAGGTCATTGTGATGGTGACAGGCCTATGCCACTACCAGATGGGTGCTGTACTTCTGGTGTCTTCGATAAACTGGCTTTCCAATGGAAAAATCCGGCTAACCGGTGAAACAAATCGTTCACGGTATGGCGATCTGACGAAAATTCTCGCGAGTTCGTGGCGCGTCAAGGCGGTGCGTTCGACAATGGAGGCTTGGTTCACCGCCGCCCGTCAACGAGACTGGACGACGATGTTCAAATCCAAAGGCGAGTGGCCCGAAGAAAAACGCAAAGAATTGATGGATATGCAAACATCTCCGCTACTACGGCTGTTCGGATCGGGTAAGCCGCTTGAGATCGCATATTTTCAAACAGCCGATTGGTTACACGATCTTCCTGATTCGCGAACGACCTACGCGTGTGTGTGCACGATCGATACCTGCGATGGAAAATGGCCGATATCAGAGATCGACGTTTGGCCAAACCCCGCATGGCCCTACTATTGTGTAGGTTCTTCTCCGAATTCGCCGATACAAGCCCTTTGAGCCGCTTGTCGCGACCGAACACCCCGTTAGAGTGCCCATCGGACAATCTAGGAGAACGCCATGGACCTTCATCTCAAAGGCAAGAACGCCGTCATTCTGGGCGGAACGCGCGGGATTGGGCGCGCGATCGCTGACACCCTTACGGCGGAAGGCGGCAATGTCGCGATCTGTGCCCGCAACGCCGATCAGGTGAAGGATGCGGTCGCGGCGCTCAAGGACAAGGGCGTCAAGGCGACCGGCGCGCCGGTCGACATCATGGACGGTGCGGCGCTCAAGACCTGGATCGCAAAGGCCGGCGACGAACTCGGCGGCATCGACATCCTTGTCTCCAACGCCGGCGCGATGGCGCAGGGCGGCGATCCGGCCTCTTGGGAACAGAATTTCAAGCTCGACGTACTCGGCATGGTCAACGCCTTCGACGCCGCCAAGCCCTATCTCGAGAAAGCCGCGAGTGCCAATGGCGACGCGGCGTTCGTGATCATTTCTTCGGTGTCGGCGGCGGAGTCGGACAACGCGAGTTCCTACGGCCCGATCAAGGCGGCGCTGATCCATTTCGCGAAAGGCCTCGCGCGCCAGTACGCCGGCAAGCACATCCGCACCAACGTCGTGTCGCCCGGCACCGTCTATTTCGACGGTGGCGTGTGGCAGATGGTGGAGAAGAACATGCCGGCGGTCTTCAAAGGCGCGATGGAGCGCAACCCCACCGGCCGCATGGCGACGCCGCAGGATATCGCCAACGCGGCGGTGTTCCTCGCAAGCCCCGCCTCGTCGTTCACCACCGGCATCAACATGCTGGTCGACGGCGCGATCAGCCGCCGTGTCAATTTCTAAAAGAGGCACACATGACCGGCAGAGCCCGCGGGCGCAAATCGATCTTCATCACCGGCGCCGCAAGCGGCATGGGGCGCGAGACCGCCAAGCTGTTCGCCGAAAAGGACTGGTTCGTCGGCGCCTATGACGTCAACGAAATCGGCCTCGCCTCGCTGCAACAGGAGCTCGGCACCGACAACTGCATCGCTGGCGTGCTCGACGTCACCTCGAAGCTGAATTTCGACGCCGCGATCCAGCAGTTCGGCGAGCAGACCGGCGGTTCGATGGACCTGCTGTTCTCGAACGCCGGCATCGGCGAGAGCGGCTGGTTCGAGGACGTGCCTTACGAAGCGGCGCTGCGCGTGGTGCAGGTGAACTTTGTCGGCGTGCTCAATTCGCTTTACGCGGCACTGCCCCTTCTGAAGAACGCGAAGAACTCGCTCGCCTTCATCACCTCGTCGTCGTCCGCGACCTACGGCATGCCGCGCATCGCGGTCTATTCGGCCACCAAGCACGCGGTGAAGGGCCTGACGGAGGCGCTGTCGATCGAGTTCCGGCGCCACGGTGTGCGCGTCGCCGACGTGCTGCCCGGCCTGATCGACACCAACATCCTGCGCGCGACGCCCAATCGCTCCGGCGACGCACCGCAGGCGACGGACGAAGAGTTCTACGCCAACGCGCCCAAGAAGGGCATGTTCCGCCTGACGCCGCCACGCGCGGTCGCCGAATGCGTGTGGGAGGCCTATGGCAGCGACCGGCTCCACTGGTATGTGCCCAAGGAGATCGGCCGGATCGACGTGATGAAGGCGCTGGTGCCGCGTTTCACCCGCAGCCTGATCGGCCGCACCATCGGCCAGATCACCCAGACCGGGAAGTAGCGCTTAGAGCGGGCGGCTGCGCGGCAGCGTCTTGTAGAAAACGTGGTTGCCGATCTGGGCCGTGCGCTCCAGGTTGCCGGACCATTCCGGCGCCGCGGTCAGCGCATGGAAGCTGGTCGCGCCGCCGGTGATGTTCAGAAGGCGCGCCTGGCCGACCATGATCTGCGCTGCCAAGAGCTGCGCCCGTTTCCACGCCGCCGCCGTGCGCGGCCGAAGCAGGCTGCCGTCGCAGGCGAACGAGAACTGGCATGCGTGCTTGTCCGCGCCGGAATAGACGATGTTGCAGATCGAGCGGCCGTATTTGCCGCTCTGCAGACGATGGAAGACGACTTCGGCGACCGCCATCTCGCCCTGCTCGCCCTCGCCGCGCGCTTCGAAATAGAGCGCATCCGAAAGGCAGCGATGCTCGCGGAAGAGATCGGCCATGATCGGGTTCATGCCGGCACCGGTGGAAACCGGTGTCGGTGCGATGTCGGCCGGAACGGGATCGACGCTTGAGGGCGTCACGTTCGACGCGTCGATGACCGACGGCAGGTCGGTGCGCGCAGACGGCGCGCTCATCCGCAATTCCGACTGGTTCTTCGGCGCAGCGGCAGAGGCGGCGATCTGATCGGCCGTCGGCGCGGAAGAAACCGGCAGCGAAGAGGTTGCAGCGACGACAATGGGTGCCGCGCGCGCGACCTTCGCGGTATGATCCGTATACGGACGGTACACGACCGCGGCGCCGGCTGCAGCGCTGACGGTTGCGATGACAAGTGCGAGCACACCAATCATCGCGTGGTCCGCGCGGCGGACCGCTTCAAGCGATTTTCTCGTCATAGGGTCTATCGACTCTTATTCGGATTTCGTTTTGTGCGTTTGCGAAGAAATGTAAGCGCGTACAGTCCGAGCAGTCCCCAACCCCATCGGGTGCCACGTTTTTGGCAACCCAATTTCGTTCCGTCAAATCAAAAATTCTATATTCGTGACACCGCGTCATGAACACCTTGAAAATCCAGTGTTTTCAAGGGCCGTCCGTACACGGACTAATCGATGTCTCGCGTGTTTGTGAGTGCCGCCTGCGCTGCGGCAAGGCGTGCGATCGGCACGCGATAAGGCGAACACGAGACGTAATCGAGCCCGGAGTCGTGACAGAACGCGATGGAATCGGGATCGCCGCCGTGCTCGCCGCAGATGCCGAGCTTCAGTTTCGCACGCGTCTCGCGCCCGCGTTTCGCAGCGATACGCACAAGTTCGCCGACGCCGTCCTGATCGATCGTCACGAACGGATCGCGCGCGATCACGCCCTTGTTCATGTAGTCGGTGAGGAACGGTCCTGCATCGTCGCGACTCATGCCGAGCGTCGTCTGCGTGAGATCGTTGGTGCCGAACGAAAAGAATTCCGCGCTCTCGGCGATTTCGCCTGCGCGCAACGCGGCGCGCGGCAATTCGATCATCGTGCCGATGAGAAATTCCGGAAGTTTGCCGCGTTCCGCCTTGATCGCGTCGGCGACGGCATGAATCCGCGCCTTCATCATGTCGAGTTCGGCCTTGAATCCGACCAGCGGGACCATGATCTCGAGCAGCACGGGCTTGCCGCCCTGCTCTTCCACCGCGAGCGCCGCTTCCAGGATCGCGCGCGCCTGCATCTCGTAGATCTCGGGATAGGTAATGCCGAGGCGGCAGCCGCGATGGCCGAGCATCGGATTGGCTTCGTGCAGCGCGATCAGCCGCGCGCGCAATTTCGCCGGCGTCGAGCCGGCCGCCTTCGCCACTTCCGCGATCTCCTCTTCCTTCTGCGGCAGGAATTCGTGCAGCGGCGGATCGAGCAGGCGGATGGTGACCGGCAGGCCCTCCATCACCTTGAAGATCGCCTCGAAATCGCCGCGCTGGATCGGCAGCAGCTTGGCGAGCGCGGCTTTGCGCTCGTCTTCGGCATCGGCCAGGATCATCTGGCGCACCGCCAGGATGCGGTCCGGCTCGAAGAACATGTGCTCGGTGCGGCACAATCCAATGCCTTCGGCGCCGAACTTGCGCGCCGTCGCCGCATCGCCCGGCGTGTCGGCGTTGGCGCGGACCTTCAGGGTACGGACGGAATCCGCCCACGCCATCAGGGTCGAGAAATCGCCGGTCAGCTCGGCCTGGCGCATCGGCACCTTGCCCAGGAACACCTTGCCGCTCGCGCCGTCGATCGTGACGATGTCGCCGCGTTTGATCGTGTGCTTGCCCGAGACCATCTCGCCTTTGGCGACGTCGATCTTGATCATGCCGGCGCCGGAGACGCAGGGCCGTCCCATGCCGCGCGCCACGACCGCCGCATGGCTCGTCATACCGCCGCGGGCCGTGAGGATGCCACGCGCCGCATGCATGCCGTGGATGTCCTCCGGGCTCGTCTCGGTGCGCACCAGGATGACGTCGTGATGCTCGCGGGCGAGCTTCTCCGCTTCGTCGGCGGTGAACACGACTTCGCCGGTGGCCGCACCCGGCGACGCGGCAAGGCCGATCGCCACCTGCTCTTTCGGCGCATTCGGGTCGAGTGTGGGATGCAGCAGCTGGTCGAGCGCGCCGGGATCGACGCGGCCCACTGCCGTGGGCGTATCGATCAGGCCTTCGCCCTGCATATCGACCGCAATCTTCAGCGCCGCTTCCGCCGTGCGCTTGCCGGTGCGCGTTTGCAGCATGAAGAGCGTGCCTTCCTGCACCGTGAACTCGACGTCCTGCATATCGCGGTAATGCGCTTCCAGCTTGTCGGCGATCGCTTTCAACTCCGCGAACGCCTTCGGCATCGCCTCTTCCATCGACGGCTTTTTGCCGCCCTGGCGCTCGCGCACGATCTTCGAGATCGGCTGCGGCGTGCGGATGCCGGCGACGACGTCTTCGCCCTGCGCGTTGATGAGGAATTCGCCGTAAAGGAGCTTCTCGCCGGTGGAAGGATCGCGCGTGAAGGCAACGCCTGTTGCGCTGGTCTCGCCACGATTGCCGAACACCATCGCCTGCACATTGACGGCCGTGCCCCACTCTTCCGGGATGGCGTGCAGGCGGCGATAGGTGTTGGCGCGCGGGCTGTGCCAGGAGCCGAACACCGCGCCGATCGCGCCCCACAGCTGCTCGCTCACATCCTCCGGAAACGGCTTGCCGAGTTCGCGCTGCACCTGCTCCTTGAACAACTCCGCGATGTGCTTGAGATCGTCAGCGGTCAGATCGGTGTCGTGCTCGTGGCCCTTGTCTGCCTTTTCGCTGTCGAGGATTTCCTCGAACAATGCATGCTCCACGCCGAGCACCACATCGGAATACATCTGGATGAAGCGGCGATAGCTGTCATAGGCGAAACGCGCATTGCCAGTGAGTTTCGCAAGACCCTCCGTCGTCTCGGCGTTGAGACCGAGGTTCAGCACGGTATCCATCATGCCGGGCATCGACACCCGCGCGCCGGAGCGGACGGAGACGAGCAGTGGATGGGCCGGATCGCCCAGCTTCCCGCCTGCGATCCTGCCGACCTCGGCCAGCGCCTTCTCCACCGCAGCCTTCAGATCGGCGGGGTAAGTTTCGCCGTGCGCGTAATAATAGGTGCAGACGTCCGTGGTGATGGTGAAACCCGGCGGCACCGGCAGGCCCAGATTGGCCATCTCGGCGAGGTTCGCGCCCTTGCCGCCGAGCAGATTCTTCATCCCGCTTTCGCCGTCCGACGTCTTGCCGCCGAACGCATAGACCCACTTCGCCATTCCACCGACCTGTACTGTGCAAACGCTGAGCGCGCATCATCGCATCTGCGAAGGCGAAAATCTTGCGGCGAATTACATCGGCGCATGCGCGACGACGAGATTCCACAGTGGGCAAACGGTTGATCCAAAACAGTTAACTGGCGCGTCAGGATTATTTTTCTAGTGCGCGTCACCGCCCACATTACGTGTTGCACAGGTTTTGCGGCGCTCTTAGCGTGCGCGTCCGAAACCCAACCGGCGGACTGCCCATGGCCCTGCGCAAATTCATCATCGAGCGTGAAATCCCTGCCGTCGGCTCGTTCGAGCGCGAGCAGTTGAAGGCGGCGGCCGCGAAATCGAACGAAGTGCTCACCGCGCTCGGCCCCGATATCCAGTGGCAGGAAAGCTACGTCGCGGGCGACAAGACGTTCTGCGTCTATCTCGCGAAGGACGAAGCGATCATCCACAAACACTCCGAGATGAGCGGCTTCCCGGCGACGAAGATCACCGAAATCCGCAAGATGATCGACCCCACCACCGAGCGCGAAGGGGCATAAACTCACTTAACCTCCCCCGCTTGCGGGGGGAATTGTATACTTGACAAAAGTAGCTACGCCTCCTATCTCATAGCGGAGAGGAATTGGCAATGGCTTCCGATATTCAAAACCCCATATTTACCGACGAAAATAAGGCCCGTGAGGCTCTAGAAGCGGTGCGCTGGCGGAATGGACAGTTCTGCCCTCATTGTGGCGTCATGGAAGGCCTAGCCCGCGTACAGGGCACGTCGCATCGCCCCGGCCTGTTCTACTGCAACTCCTGCAAGAAGCAGTTCACGGTCACGGTCGGAACGGTTTTTGAACGCTCCAAGGTGCCTCTCTCAAAGTGGTGGCTTGCGGCCTATCTCCTGTGTTCCAGCAAGAAGGGATTTTCTAGTCACCAACTGAGTCGCGCGCTCGGCGTGAGTTACAAAACCGCTTGGTTTGTTTCTCATCGCATCCGCGAGGCAATGCGCGTTGGTAGTTTCCCCGGCCCTCTCGGTGGCGAAGGCAAGATCGTGGAAGCGGATGAGACCTACGTAGGCGGCAAGGAAAAGAACAAGCATGTTGGCAAGCGCAAGCGCGGCAACATCGGCGGCATGGGCAAAGAGATCGCGTTCTCGCTAGTTGAGCGCGGCGGCAAAGTACGCTCGCAGCATGTGCCTGAGGTCAATGCCAGAACGCTTCGGCCCATCTTGGTTTCGCAAATCCATCATCAAACGTCACTGATGACCGATGACGCTGGCCAGTATCGACATATGGGTAAGGAGTTTGAACGGCATGAAGTTGTGAACCACGGGATTGATGAATACGTGCGCGGCGATGCCCATACCAACACTATCGAGGGTTATTTTTCGATCCTAAAGCGCGGCATTGTGGGCACGTACCATCATGTAAGCCCTCAGCATTTGAAGCGTTATTTGGGTGAGTTCGATTTTCGGTACAATGAACGTGAGGCGCTAGGCGTGGACGACACGACACGCACCATCCGAGCGATGGAAGGCATTGAAGGAAAGCGCCTCACATACCGACCGTCTGACAGAAACGTCGCGAGCTAGGCGCGCTTCGGTTTCCGCTGCTGTTGACGCGATTGCGGCTCTTTTGAAGCCTGAGATTTAGAAGGAACATCCTTGTGCGATTGCGGCGGCATTTGCACAAGGCGTTCCATGATCGCCTCGGCGGCTTTTAGATCGGGATCAGAGCGCTTCGGCTTTGATGGCATTTCATGCCGCCTTCTGGAGTCGCGATACGGTAGGGCAATAGCTCATTGAGTACCACATCAACTCTTTCGTGACTGGCAACCCTAGGTTATCCGAGAGAAACATGACCTCGCGTCCGGTATACCGGGCCTGCGCGTTGTATTTCAGGTCATAGACGATGCGCCGCCTGTCCGCGTACAGGCCGTGCGCGACCGCTGCATAGTCGTAAGTCACGACCCAGCGTTGCTTCAGCTGCTCAACGCGCTTCGCAAGCTTGCGATGGCCATCAACCGTATATTCATTCAGATAGAGCTTATCGCCACTCTCAATGTATGGAGGATCGTAAAAGGCGAACGACTCCTTGGGCAGCTTCGCCACGACATCTTTGGTGAACTGGAGGGCGTCCATCTTGTAGAGCCGAATCCGGCTGCGATAGCGCGCTATCTTCTGTATACGTCTAACCAACTCACTTTTTGTAAATCGCGCATCTATTCCCCACTCGCTGGTCTGTTTCTGACCACCGATCACGCCGCCGGAGATCACACCCGAGCGGTTGGTTCGATTGAGATAGAAGGCTGCAAAGCCAAGGTCCGCCAGTTTGACGCGCTTTGCTTTCCGTGTCGCGGCCCAGAGTACGTCGCGTTGGCGCCGCCACTCGCTAATTGAAAGCTTTGCGCTGTCGATGCGGTCGCAGAGGTTTTCAGCATCGTTGAGAACGCTGTGCCAAAACGCATGAACGGGCTTTGCCAAGTCATTTATATGAACCACGGAGGCGTGCTCCCCAAACAAAAGGCCCAACGCGACAGATGCGCCGCCCGCGTAAGGTTCTGCATATTCGAGGTCGTGGAGATTGTTTTCTTCCAGAATGCGCACGATCGTCGCCGTAAGGCGCTTCTTTCCACCTGGATAGCGAAGTGGGGAATAGTTCAGCATTCACAATCCGTACCGATTTCCGATTGAAATGGCCATCCCACTCGGAAAAAATATTATCGCATTCGCTTCACGCCTTTTTTGGCAAGGATCAGCCTCTTCGCGGGAGGCTTCCGGTCAGCGTACATCCAGAAGTGATCTACATGCGCCGTGCTTCCTGCCGCGCTGCTGTTCACAAGAATCGTCCAAAAATCCTCTAGTGCATCCTCCACGCTCTGTTCTGACGCTGAATAGGCCTCGTATGTTGAAGTTGTGTGGGGGCTTCGCCTATTTCCTGTCCATCTAATCCCGCGTTTCTCCAACGCTTTCTTCAGTTTGGCCCGTAGCGGGGTCGCAGTCTTACTTGGCCCGTTAAGCGAAAATCGAACAATGACGCGCATCTCACACCTCCACGAAAATCACGGCGACCAGATGGCCGTCATGAATGGTTGCAAGCTGTTCCAATGGGCACGAAGATCGGCAGCGGCAGGAAAGATATTCGTGTTGTGGACGTAGTTGTGCATCATGTTCACAGAAGGCGCTAGAAACGAATCCTTTTGACACGCCCGCCGAACTGGCGTGGCTTGCTGGGCCGTCAGCTTCTTTTGGCCGATCAGGTCCATGACGACCGCGAGAAGTTTTTTGTTCAACGCGCTGTCAACCGTCACAGTGCTAATTTTCCGCTTCGTGATATGCGCATCGACACTCAGTTCAATGAACACTCGAAGCAGAACGCTCACAGCGTTTGGGTAGGTCGATAGGCTCAAGGCCCGCAGCTCCATTTCAATCTCTGAGCAGCGGAGATCGACAACCGCCAAAGTGCAGTCACCCGGGATGAGATTATCCCGCGCCTTCGGCTTGGCTGGTGGTGCAAGCTTGCTTTTCGCTTGCATCTTGACGGCGGCTTTCGGCTGAGCATTTGGCGACACCGGCACAACAACATTTGCCGGCAGTTTGTTTGCGTATCGCAACCGGTCCTTTCGCGACGCTGTTGTGCGGGAGGTCACATTTCCGGAGGCGATGTCGTCAACAACATGCATCAGCGATTTGGCAACCTTGGCCTTGTCGCCGAGAACTTGAAGTTCGCCATTGTTAAGGCCGAGCCCTAACTTCGCCCGTACCTCCGGCGTCGCAATTACTCGCTTGAATGTCGTGGTCCAGTTGCCACGGCGTTTTTCGGCTGCGAGATGTCCAGACCTTTCCAAAAAGTCGAGCGCTTGAGTATGGATTTCCATCTTTCCCGACCGAGCGCGCCACCGTGCTGCATCGTCCGATCCCCACGGCAGAATGCCCGCTCCCTCCATCTGGCCCTGATGACGCAACTCAATCCAGTGGGCTGCCTCGGCACGATCCTTCACAATGAGGCATCGAATAGCCTCGACAGGATTCGATTGATATTTTTTGCTAAGGGCGCGCATCTCGGGGAGCGTTGTCGGCGGTAATGCACCGGCAATCCCTTCGGGATTTTCGAGTGATCTAAGAGCAGCGAGCCGACGATTTCCCTCAACAACCACATAGCGTTTCGCGTCGTCGCCTGATGCGATGACTATCGGTAAGTTGGAAAGGTCCAAGCCCCATGTGACGATATCGGCTGCGAGCTTCAGAAGCTTGCGGTCTAAGAGCGTCGCAAGCGCCCGCCATGCTTCTCGCTGGCCGATATTGGGTTGGGAGAGGCGCGGGTTCTCTGGGTCAAATAATAGGTCGGCTGGGCTGATAAGCTTCACGTCCGGCACGACCCATCCCCTAGCAGAATCACTCCCCTAGGTTGTAGGGTTGGGCCCGTAGGCCACTTTTGTCAAGTACATAACTCCCCTTGCGGGGGGGGGTATAGGGACAGCACTGAAACTTGTCGGGGGTCTGGCTCATCACGGAGCCACTCGAAACTTTTCGATAATGTTGGAAAGTCGCCGAAGCAGGTCGTCGTAACTAAGGATATCCATTATGTTCGCGTACTTACGCTTTATAAATTCAAAATCGAATGCCTGCTGATACGACAGCGTGTGAGAGCGCCCCGCAATTATGATGGCTCTCGGATTGGTGATACGAATGGTCATTCCAGTTGGCAAATGCCCTGACTGGCGGCGGTTGATATCTTGTTCTCCCTCTACCCCCCACTTGTTCAAATGAAATAGATATTTTTCTGCTTGCATCACGGCTCCGGACAGTTCTTTCCGGGGGGTGAAGTTTCCGCGGTACAGCCCCTCCGACACGAGACAGTTTGCAAATGGCTTTTTGATTTCCATGAGATCAAGATGCCCATTGGCGTCCAAAAGCCCAATATCGATGTATCGGTTCGTTGGTTTCTCTGGATTCGAATAGAAGTCTTTTATCCGTATGTTTCGCAACACGCAGACATATTTTGGGAAGATCAGAAGCACGAATTTTAGCATCAGATCGCGCCACTCGTTCTCTCCGAAAGAGTTCTCCTCGCGCAAATATCCTGAGATTGCGTCTCGTATGAACTCGAATTTTATCCGCTCGTTCTCGTAAACAACCGGTAGCGACGGAATTTTGGTCTCTGTGCTACGCGTGCGCATATATCTGCCGAAGGCCTCTTCGGCGTCGGTGGTCGTCTCAAAATAATCTTTCAGAACTCGCGCCACCCTTGATCGTGCGTAGTGATCCACCTCTGTGGTTGTTGGGAACGTCTTCAAAAGATTGTCAAATTCGGACAATGGTATAGCGGCGGTTTTGTCACCGCCAATGTAAATGTCTTCATCGACTAGTTCTGCAATGCGTGCAAAGACGGAGATGTTCCGATTGGCAACGAATGTATCCTTGCTTATCGGCATAGCCGTCGAGAGGTATACATCACGCTTGATACCGAGCTTTGCGCCGGAAATTCGATAGTACCCTGCTTCGAATACACCGAAGCTGAACGTGTACGTAACGTGTTCATCCTCAGCATCCGACCCAAATTCATCTCGCTGAGTGTTAGCGATATCAGTTTTCTCAAATTGGAAGGTGCGAACGAGTCTGACGGCGCCATTGTCTAATTTCCCCGCGACCCAGTCAGGCGAGCCATATTCAGCTTCATATATGAGCAACAAACTTTGGGATGTCTTTTCGAATTCAATCATTGGACGGCTCTCGCGCGCGCAGGCAGAGAATACAGTTTTCCATCAGGACCAGACTCATAGTATCCTGACCGATCAAGGTAGAAGCAGCCACGACCATGAAACCTTCAAAATCTCTAAAATCCCTTCCTGTCGCCGCTGAGCATATACCTGAGTTGCAGGAATCGTTGCGGTTTGAAAGCGGCTTCGTGCAAGCTTTGAAAGCGTCACAAGACATGCATTTTGCGGCAATGGCCGAGGTTCAGAAAGCGCTTCAGGTTGACAGTAGTGTGGCAGAGACACTGCGGGCATCGCAGGAAGCTTTCCGGGTGGAGGAAGTGCAGTTTATGGCGTTGCGAGATATGCAAAAGGTGCTAGAGGCTGACAACGTCATTGCGGAGGCTGTACGAGCATCGGAGCAAGCTTTCCGCATGGACGACACGCATTTTGCGGCAATGGCCGAGGTCCAGAAAGCGCTTCAGGTTGACAGTAATGTAGCCGAGACGCTGCGAGCTTCGCACGAAGCGTTCCGACTGGACGAAGCGCAGTTCACGGCATTACTTGATGTGCAAAAAGCGCTAAAGGCTGACGACGTCATTGCGGAGGCTATACGAGCATCGCAGCAATCTTTCCACATAGACGACACGCATTTTGCGGCAATGGCCGAGGTTCAGAAAGCGCTGCAGGTTGACAGTGGCGTAGCCGAAGTTCTGCGAGCGTCCCAGGAAGCTTTCCGAGCGGACGAAGCGCAATTCATTGCGCTGCGGGATGTGCAAAAGGCGCTAGAGTCTGACCACGGCATTGCAGAAGCTGTACGAGTCTCGCAGCAAGCTTTCCGCATGGACGACACATATTTTACGGCGTTGGCGGAGGTCCAGAAAGTACTGAAGGTTGACAGTGGCGTAGTCGGGGCTCTGCGAACGTCCCAGGAGGCTTTCCGGATAGACGAAACACAGTTCACCGCATTGCGCGACATGCAGAAAGCGCTGCAGGCTGACAGCGGCATAACACATGCTCTGCGAGTGTCGAAGGACGCTTTCCAGGTCGGCGAAGCTTGCCTTTCGGCGTTGCGCGAAATCCAAAAGGCGGTGCACATCGAAAGCATCTCTGGGGGGAAATCGCACAGAGCACATGGTGCGAGGTCAGACATCGCCTCGATGAATGAATTGGCTTCTGCCACCGCTGCTATCGCGGAAGAACTGCTCCTCATTAAGGCGCGGGCACATGCAGATATTGCAGGGTTAGGAGAAACCCGTAATACCGACGGGCTCAAGCTTGCGGCGAACGACAACCCTGCCGCTGTGGCTCTGCGCCTCTCCCATCTTATTCGCAAGATTATCGAATATCTGGATCGAGCAGCTGAATCGTTAGAAGCCCACGCGAGCCTTCGAGTATTTCTGTATCTGCTAGTTCCAACACTCCTCACACTTGTTTCCACTGCTTATTCGCACCTGGACAACGAAAGCTCGACGTTGGTTCTTGAAAATAAGATCGATGCTAACCGCAGGTTGGGAGGTGCCGAAAACAAAGGTATGCAGGAGGAATTGCGGCGATTAGGAGGCCTAGAGCGGTTAAGTAACGTGTCAATACCACGCTCCGAGCGCACAGAGAGCCGTGTCATCTATTTTGTGATCCGTCTCGTACCGCTTTGTGAGACGCGCCGATATAGGTGCACTCCAATTGCCTTTTTGCGTCCGGGAGATGAAGTGGAGTTACAAGAAGCGACCGGCAAGTGGATCAAGGTCAGAACGCTCTATGAGTCGCATAATAAGCATTCGGGATGGGTGTTGAAGAAATATCTGAAGCGTCGAAAAGCCTCCTATCCGTAAGTTAGTTGCACGCAAAACGCCGTCGGTTCGGGCGTGAGCGAGGCTAAGACTGCGGATCAGGATTTCTGGTTGGCCGGCATCAATTCGAGATGGGTCACACCTAACGCGGTTGCCAACTCAAAGACGGTTATGACCGTGGGATTGCGTTTCCCTTTCTCCAACCCGCTTATGTACTGCTGGCTGTAGCCGGAGATTTCTGCGAACTGCTCTTGTGTCAGGCCCTTCTTTTGCCTGATACGCCTTACGTTCCCCCCGACCAGCTTGCGCATGTCCATGCGCGAAGGTCGACTGATTACGCATTATAAGTTTATCAACTTTAGTGTGTAATTCAGAATGCAATTGCTGCTGTTGCAGTTAAACTGGCAAATGACCGAAGAAGGCTCGGTTAGGTACAGGGGGACTGGGCTCCAGATGTTTATCGTTCATCTGTCTTTCCGTGGACTCTTGCTGGGAGCTTTCGCACTAGCGGTTCTGCTCGCTGTCATGCATGACGCATTCGGATGGTGGATATGACTAGCGGCACACGATCCCGAAGAAAGGCACTTGCATTTCTCGCCGCCACGATGGTCGCGATCACCGTGTCCGACGTGGCGCACGCCGAAGCCCTGTGCGGACACCCTTCTTGTCTCGGCGCGCGCGACATCAATGGCATAAGCCTAGACATGACGTTGGAACAGGTGTCTGCGTTGTTTCCAAATGGTTTAACCCCTCTAGGCTCCGGGCAGTTCAAAGCTGAGAACGGAGCAACAAGCTATGATTTGGGGTTCTCCGTTCTAGGACACTTGTTCCGTATAGACTCGCGCCAAACGCTCGCTCGATTCGAACCGGACCGCGTCTTTGGTCTGAGGTTGACGCAAAAGCTCACCGATAAGTACGGACCGCCGCACGGAAATCAGCTGCCGGACGGCGGCCCCGCGTTCTGGCAATTTGTGCAGCCATATACTGATGGTAGCGGACAGCGTTTGCTACGGGAAGCCGAAAGCCTGAGCGCAATGTTGAGCCCCACCTACAATGGTCCCGTCACCCTCGATTTGAAGTTGATGGATTTCCGTATTTTGAGGCGTGATGAAGCGATGCTAAATCGCGGGCCGGAGGCACAGGCGGAAGCGCGCGTGCATTTCTAATGTGTCCGGCAATCATGCAGCGACAACGCGCGAAATAATGCTCTCACGGTTGCCATTCTCGGTCGCGATGTCCGACCAACTATTGCAGCAAGCTCTTGTCGTGAGATACCAGCCGCTTCCGCGATGACGACCTGGGTTAAACGACTTGCCGTATTCCTCACTGCAGCGATGACTTGATCGAGGCCCGCTGCGCTAGTTCCGTACTCGATTTGAGCCTCTGGAGCATCGCCAACGTACATCTGTTCCTCCCATCGGTTCGCCTCCTTGCCGATGTATTCAATAGCGATGGCTTCGACATGACGGCGCTCCGTAACACCGGCGTCCGTTTCGGTGGCATTGCCGAACTTCGACTCTGCGTGCCACGCGTATTCGGCAATGGCTTCGCGATAGGTTTTGAGGATCGATGGCGGCACGGGTAACCCGGTGCGCCGATCAAAGCAATTCCTGATAGCGACATCCGATTTGTCACTGTACGGGGCGACGACGGCGGGCATTCCATCGGCAAGAAGCGCGCCGGAAACGTCACCGTCGGCAATCGCCTTGGCGACACCTACCCTCGACACCTGATAGGCGAGCATGAAGTTGAAACACCTAACCTGCCGATGGAGCGGTTTGTCCTTGTTGAAGCGATGAAACCAGTTTCGTAGTGATGCGGTGTTCGCTCCATAGCGGCTTCTCGCCGGGGTATCCAGCTGCGGAATGTCGGACAGGTCTATCCTGTCGGGATGGCCTTTAAGGAACGCTAGCGCAATCCGATGCCAAAGGTCATGCTGCCAGCGTTTGACTTCTAAAGCTGCGATGCCTTGAGGAGGCTCCTGAATCGAAGCTGGCGCATCAGCTTTATCGTAGGGCTCCATCAAATGCCCCAAGCCGTGTGCGAGCGCTTTTCGGATGATAGGGCGTCCGCTCTTTTCGAGATTGAAGAGAACATAGCGTTTCGCTGAGATCGCGATGGAAAACAGAGGCTTGTGAGAACTAGTCAGTTTGCCGTTGCGCAGGCTGAAGTTTTGATCCTCGATCTTGAACAATGGTTTCCCGTCGCCATAAGGGTCGAGACCGTCAAACCAACCTGTCACCGTTGTCGCACGTTTTAGAAATTCTCCGTCAGCCATGCCATCCGGTCGCGCTAGCGCTAGGCTATCGGTGTCGCAAAATGCCCAGCCAAGGCCGTTATCGCTTGCGACCTGTTCAGCGCTTGCCAGCATAAGTCGTGCCGCCCCGGTAATTAGCGTGGCAATCAGCGGGTGAAAGTGCGAACCGGGTTCCTCGATAGATTTTGAGGCAGTTCGGAACTGGTCCTCTTGCCCATATAAATCGATAGCGCGGGCCCGGTCGTACGTCTGGACGTTCTGCTCTGCAAAAATCCCGTAGCTTGTCGAATTGGCGACGAGTTTGAGCATCATTTGCTGTGCGGCATAACGGTCGCGCTCGCTCGCGTCCCCGCTCTGTTTCAGGGCTCCTTGGACTTGACCGCGCTTAACGATCAGATCGCGATAGAAATCGCCCTGAACCGGATCGATTACAAAGGCGTCGTCTCCATCCACCTTTATAGGCTTGAGGTCATCCTGCACTCCGCGAGGAATGAATCTTAGAGCGTTAATCACGCGCGGCGTTTTGCCGGTCAATATCTTGGCGGCAATGCAATCAGCCAAGGTGAACCACATGGGAAACGCGGCGGATAGATGATTCAGGCCGATTGTGCGGGTCTTACCGTCATAGGCAGCACGAACAGGCAATATGTCGTCGTCCGGTTGGATTTGCACAAGGACCGCAAGGGCGCTCCATGTCGCCTTATCCTGCAAATTTGCCAGTCGAACATCCGTCAGAAGTCGTCCCGCATCCTCAGTACAATCGTTCCAATCAAATCCCTTGGCGATCACAAACCGCCATAAACCCATCAATGTGCACACAGTCGGGTACATGGAGCGGAAGTCGCAATAGAGGACACGCGTTGTCTGGCGGCGTATCCGGACCTCGGATCGCCCCCCGTAATAGGTGCCCAAGATCTGCCCGATAAGGGCGGGAGGGACATCCGCTTGAATTTTTCGCCAGGGCGTAATGTTCATTTCGTTCAGATATGCCTTGCCAAGACTTGCCTCGCTGTAGATGCGATGCGCCGGTGTCTGCTTGAGACCATGCCGCGAATACATTCCAGACAGTCGTTCAAAACACTCCCAGGTGACTTGGGTATCGTTCATAGCGTAGTCGAGATATTGCGCGTTGAGCGGACCGCCGTGCCCGTCCGTCTCCATCTTGCGATGCGTTGTTCCAAGGGCATCAGCCAATGATTTGAGCGTGTGGCTCTTACCGAGCAGGGCCGACGAAATCGTCTTTAGGTCCAGAAAATACCCTCGCCGAGATTGAGTTTTGATATGCCTCTTACGCATAGCGCGTCCGTCCATCTGACCCAATGCAGCGAATCGGATAAAAGACGCCCGTGCATTGAGATGCCGGACCAACACATTCGGCACGGTCTTCGATTTCAGCAGTGTCAGCGAAAACGCATTGCGCATGTCTCGCGCATGAGAGGTTGCGATCGCTGTCGCCAACCGACTCAGATCGAATGGCAGATTGAAGCCAACAACCGTTGCGCCATAGCCGAGAGCGTATTTGTAGAAAACCTTGTCCACAAAGTCTTCTCGCGTCCGCAGCAGCACCCCATGTTTCTGCGCGTAGGATCGCAAGACAAATAGATCACGCTTACTGAGAGCCGCTAAGTTTTCGGTCTCGTAAAACAGCCCATGTTCTACTAACTCGCCCCGTTTGCGGCACTGGTACGTGCCGAACCGCAGGCTTTGCGCGTGATCACCGGTGGTTTCGCAATCGAAAATCAGCGCTTCGTGTGACGGGCGTGCGAGAGCTTTTCGCGTCCACCTCCCCGTACGGACCGTTGACTCGTCTTCGCGAACAGGCATGGCGTAGCCGCGCACGGCGACAAGCATGGGGATAGTCATTCGATCCCACCGTTCGAGCTGGCTTGCGATAGTTCGATTAGGTAGTGGCCGAATTCCGTGAGTTTTTCCACAAGTATGCGGAACAGATCTGCAAGATTGAGGAGCATTCGACCAACGCGCTCTAGCTGGGTCGGCTCAAGGCTTGCATCCGATGGGTAATTCTTCTGCATGTCAGTCATCAGAGCATGATGATTTTTGCAGAGTATCATCGTTTCAGGGTCATACTTCCGTCCTGCAATGTGATGTCGCTCTAGTACCACCGGACGGTCTTCTCCGCAGATCGAACAAGCGGGTGTGTCTGTTCCGAGGGTTTCGCACGCTTTTCGAGCGCGCGCGATCTGATCTCCGTAGTCGGGTTGTTTGCGCTTCTTCATCAGAACTCTCCGTGTCTAAACAACAATGCGATAGACCTGTTCGAACGAGCTCCCGCCGCTGCTAGCCAAGCGGTGCAGTACGTTGGGACGCGTTTCGAGAGGGTAGGATTTACCGGCGCTGTCCCTGACAGCTTTGCCGGCGAACGGTTTTAGGAGGTTGATGTTGTTGGTTTGTACGAACCAACGAACTGCAGCCATGTACCGACCAACAAGTGATGACGTACGCGATTTGTCAGTGACGATTTTGTGCTCGCGGCCATCGCTGAAGACGAGCAATTTGCGAGTCAGGTTTTTTTTGATGACAAGACGCCGACCGCGCTTTTCGGCAATGCCTTTTTTGACGGCGTAGGCCCGCAATTGCTTTTCGGATAGATGCGCCGCATTTGCGGCCTTGCCGAAATTGTTCTCAGCACTCAGAACACGGAGTGCGAACTGAAGTTTCGCATCTTTCGCCGATTGACCACTCGGCTTCTTTGGGAGCTTGCCGCTCACCGACGGCGTGGTGCGCGCTTTACGTAGCACCTTCGCAGTACGGTGTTGATCCCCGCGCTTTCGCCGTTTCGGCATGTCGGTCGTCTCAATTGATGGCGGGCGAACCTTGTTGTGACTCGCAATGCGAAGTATTGGGGAGGCAAGGGGGAGTCAGAGAGTTGGAGCGATGGACAGAGACAGAATACTGCACCGCGTAAACCTGCGGGGCGCTGAAAGGTACCGTGCGTCCCCAGGCGCAATGACCAAAGAAATTCTGTACGACCTGATGGAGTCGGGACTCGTTGTTGCTCCGATAAAACACGGTCGGAAAAGAAATTGGTCGTCCCGAGAGTATCGGCGGCTCTTAGAAATAGTTCGGCTGAATTCGAAGGGGATCGAAATTCACGGGGAAATCAGGGTATTGCTCTGGCTGAAGGGCTGCCCCGACATTTCAATCGACTTTGGGGAACGCAGAAATCGCGAAATTATTGCGCGAAATTTCCGACGCATCATAAATGAGATGTTTCGGGGAATTCATTCGACGTACCCGGAGGTGTCCAACCCAGGACCAAACGGTTGGCCTGCCCAATCGGTCGTTCGAAAAATGGGCGAGTTAGATGCGACTTTGGCGCCCGTGGTGAATTATCGGCCGGAGGAATTGTTGGCGTCATATCGGGTTCTGAAAATAGGCAGTAATTCAGAAGCGAAGATTCTCGAACGTCCGCTGGCGCAAATATTAGATTGGCTAACGCAGCTTCCAAACATGGCACGGTCCAGAGCTGCGAAATTACAAAGCCAAGGACTGGAAGCGATGCTCTCTGTTCTGGCAGGTGCATTGCCGCGAGAGGGCGACAAAGAAAGCGCCGCCGAACGCGCAATTAGTTTCGCCACCGCCGATCAATACGAGATGGGACGACGCCACCTGCAATTTTTGACTCGTATGTTCCGTTATTTCGGCCTCCGGAAGGTCGCCAGATCGCTGCTGGAGCCCAAATGGCGGGTTGGGATGTTTGTTTTGTTGCTCTACGCAGATTTTCGGGCAGCGAAATTTCGGTGGTTCTGGTTGGCTCCTGAGCCCGGCGGAAATGGATATTATCGAAGCAGAATTATTCGACATTTCAACCGCTTAACGAGAAATATGCTACAATGTCGCCTCTGTTACGAGGGGCTACCAATATTGCGCGACAAGACAGGCAATGCTCAGTGCGGGGTAGAATGGGCCGACCGTGCCGAGTTCTGGCGGAGCTACCAGCCGCCCCGAATTAAGCCCGGACCTCGGAAGAAATTCAGCCACCGTGAACCATTGATCCTGTGCGGGCACGGGATTCGAATTCGTGTCGATCATAGCACCCTGCTTGTGCGAAGTGGCCTGACCCACTATCCGCAAAAAGCGGAGGAGTATCGCTATTTTCCGGGTGAAGCGAATCTGCCGGATCGGATAATCGTTTTGGACGGCTCCGGTGGCACTTCATTCGATGCAATGCGTTGGATGTCCGAACAGAAAATCGAATTAATTCAACTCGACTGGACAGGCCAGGTCACGTCTATGGCGAGTAGTTCCTCTCATTCCGCAGACTCAAAACTGGTCGAAGCTCAACGAATAGCAAAAGCGAATTCAACAAATTCGAAAATTGCAAATTGGCTAATTGAGGAAAAACTCAAGGCCAGCTTATTGACCTTAAGCGCATCAATCCCGGATTCCGAAGTACGGAAAAACTCGATTTACCGAATTAAGGCGCGAATATCGGAAATTCGCAATTCGAAAACGCCGATTTCTATTCCGGCGCTACTGGGAATCGAAGGAGATAGCGCGCGCGCATATTTTTCAGCTTGGCATGGAATTCCAATTCGTTGGAAGGGAGTAAGAAAAAAACCAATCCCGTCGGATTGGACTACGTTGGGGAGCCGAATGATGACATGGCGAAAGCGCGCACGCCTAGCGCGCCATCCATTCAATGCGATGTTGAACTATGGATATGGCATTCTGGCTCATCGGTTGCGCTCGCAGACAGCAGCGGCTGGCCTGGATGCCAATGTCGGCGTCATCCACGGGAATAGCGAAAACCCGATACCCCTTGTCTATGACATGATGGAGCCTTGGAGGCCGGTCGTGGACGGTATCGTGCTTAAATTTTCTCTTGGTCAGACATTCTCACCGGGAGACTTTGCCATTAATGAGCAGGGCGGATGCAGGCTGAATCCGAATATCGCGAAAATTTTGGTCGACCTTACAAGTGACATCGATCCGAGTTCGACAGTTCGAGCCTATCTATCGCTGCTTCGTTAATCCCAACTTGATAGTTTGCATGGGGCGAACGAGCAACTTGCCTCTCAGCAAAAAGAAAGCGCCGAGCACTCATCGCATACCAATCAGCGTGGCAGCTAAAATGCATTGTTTTTGCACCATGAGACTATCCTTTCGGCTAACGCGTGCTCATCGTTTGCAAACTCGTGGTCCCCGATCTCGGCTAAAAAATTGGTGCAATTCGCGAAACGCTTAGACATATAGTCAAACATCGTCTGCGGCTCCTCAGTTTGAAGTTTGTCGCGACGCCCAATGCAAATTAGACTTGGATTCGGCAAGTAGAATTCCGCTGGGAGGCTCAGCCGGAATAATTTGAAAGGAGGGCCATCGATAATCGAAAGCAGGGCGTCTCTTGATATTGGAATTAGATATCGCTCGGTCTTGTTATGAATTCCAAACTCCTGTGCCGGGAGAAGCTCGAATTTGTCGCGCGGTTGAATGCGCTTCAAACGCTCGATGTGATCCTCAACTGAAGGCCCTGCGAGAAATATTTCGTGAAGTCGATAACTATCGCAGGGAGAAATCAGTATCAGGGGCAGTTGCGATTTAGTCTCCAAGGCGTGAAAAACAATGCGATCACATCCCAGACTGTGCCCCGCCAACATCACGTGGTCCGAAAACGTTCGGACAAAGTTGAGAGCGCCTTCGATATCCGAGACAACTTCCTGGAAAAGCGAAAGCGCGCCCCCCGCGTACGTATATTCCTCGCCCCGATAGGCCTCTGAAATTCCATCGTGTCCGCTGGTATTAACGGTGAGCAAGTTGATTTCGGCGCTGGTGCAATGATGCGCGAGTACGTTGATATACCCGGCGGAGAAATAGTTCCCATGAGTGCCGTGAACATGGAGCACGGTTGTTGAACTTCCAGCATCTGCCAGCATCCCAGTCAGCTTGAGACCTGTGGCGCTTTGAAACGTAATGCGTCTCCAATCAACGGTCGGGTGCACTGTGTACTCCTACAGCCTCAAGACTTCATCGATGTCTAGCACTTTGCTTGCTGCCGGTAGCACAGGAGGAGCGGGCAGCGTCCAGCAAGCTTCGAAGAATTCCTTGTGTTTCTTAATCTGAGCCGCATCATAGCAATATGTTCCCTTGTTGGTTGGAACATATCCGAGAGTCCGAAAAAGCAGTATCTCGCCGTAGATTCCGAAGTCCTCAAAATCTTCAAGCCGTGAATCCTGCCGAAGTTGCTCAAAAGATAGTTTTGAGATCACACGGGCAGAATAACCGGGAGTGTTTTGATAAAAGCTAATTAAATCGCTCCCTTTCGCGACAGCCGGTGAATTCTGAAAATCAACTACAATTAGCACACGAATCTCGGTGATATGCTTTGTGCGCGTTAGTTCATAGAGACGCTTCGCGTACCGCCCTCCATAGAGCCCAAAGATCTCGTCTCCATCAGTTATCTGAAATATTTCTCGGAATGTAGAAGCTTTGCCCTTCTCAAACAAGTTTAGGACCTGAGTGGTGTCGAGCGCGTGGTTATTGTCGGCATAAAGAACCTTCCGCTCCGCGGCGTTATGCACTTCATCGCGAAGGCTCTGTACTCGAAGGCGAACCAACTCTCGCACTAGGTCAGCGTCTTCGCCTTCGTCGCGAACACGCATATTGCGGTAGTCGCTGCGGATAGAGGCAAGAAGCGCATCAAACTCATCTCTCTCCGTCCAAGAGCGATGTTCTTCCGTCCTTATGGCGCGCATTTTATTCGTTGAGTCTAAAAGTTCGATACAAGTGACCAGAATGAATGTGAGAATGGCAAGCTCGGTCGATTGAAATAAGTCCAGAACCTTCAAAAAACCCAAAATGGCCGGTAGCAGCAGCGAAACAGCTAAGTTGATCGCGAGCAGCTGCTTCCAATTCATAACTATCGTCTTTCTGAAAAGAGGAGGCGACCCCGCCCGGCATACGGGCTCTCAGGGACATCAGCGATTGTCGCTACTCCCTTAAGATAAGCGAAATAGCTTGGACGTAAACCGCGCCACGGTCTGCCATACCACCACCGACAATCCTTGGGAGTGATTTTCTGCGCGGCTTTCAAGATAAATTTGAGGCGTGGATCAGTAAAGCGTTCCGCGAGTAATGAATAAAAGAGCGTTGAGTCGACCTCTGATTTGAGATCGAGAAGTTCGCTGCAGAAAAGAAATTCACAGGAGAATCGGTTAAACGTTGCGAGATTAAGAGGAGCAGATTTGTAACGGGCCTCTAATACCTCCAATCGTTCGTGAGGAATGGGGTGTGTGAGCAGTTTGTCTATAAAGCAGCCCCTGGGTGCGAGCGCACTGGAGACTGAAAGATAGAACAGCTCTCTATGTTCATACGGAATATTGCCCGAGGTTAGGTCTGATAGTATGGCGCCAAATCTTCCTCTGTATCGCGAGAGTGTTCTCAGCCAATCGCCTTCTACCAAGGTTTCGCGATTGTGGTAGCAACGGAGTGATCCAATATGCTCATAAAATGTTCGGTTCTTCTCGAAGACATAAATCCGCTGGAAGCCGAGTTCGGCTAAAAGGTCTCTAAATTCCGGAGTAGAGCCAAGAACTGCGATCGGTATCCGTCGATTGAGTTTAGCAAGATAGCGTTGGATATGAGCCAGCTGCCAGGCAGCAGGCCTTGAAGGCGGCAACACCAAGTCCCAGTCTGCCATCCGCTGCCAAGTGGGATTGGGCTCTCTATATGTCTGGCGACTTAACATAAACCTCCTCGCCAAAACTCTTTTCATCCAAGAGCACATATTTGTCAGTGTGGATCACAAAGAACCTAAAGGACGGATCGGGCGGTCCCTTAAGGCTCTTAATATACGATCCGTACGCGCGATATCTCGATGCATATTCTTTTCGTGCGATTTCATTCAAGGCTACATCGCATCTCTCTGCGTGGCCAAAAATCTGGACACCAGCTTTGTCATCGTTCCATTTTTGATGGCTATCGAAGATAGTCACCGCGACCCATGAGCGCTTTCTTATGTTCTTGCAGTGTCTCGCACGAATATTAGATAGGAAAAATAGGTCGCGATCTCGATACGCGAAAAAAGCGGTGTTGATATGAGGCGTTCCGTCGTTATTCGTGGTGGCGAGCGATAAAAGCTGATTGCGAGCTAGTATCGCGTGTTGCGCTCGCTCAATCTTGTGTTGTTTTTCTCTCTGTTGTTTGACGGATAACATACTTCTTGCCTTTCAGGAGTTGGTGCGATCAACGACAAGCGCTAGGTCCTTTAGAAATGCCCCCATATCCTCTCTCTGATAGACGTTGCGTCCGAAGCTAATGCCCGCGGCACCGGCTGAAATGCTTTCTTCCGCAACTCGCAACGCCTGCTCGCGGTCACGGAGAGGCCCGCCAGCCACAACTATTGGCACATACCGCGCGGCATCAATAACGGCACGAAAGCTATCCGGATCACCAGTGTAGTGTGTTTTGATCACGTCAGCGCCCAACTCGACACCAATTCTAGCCGCGTGAGAAACTAATCGAGAGTAGGCTTTGACATCCTTAGCGCGCAAATCATCATAGTTGTCAGTGTGACCTGATACCGTCCGTCTTGGGTACATGATTGCCACAACTGGCAGTTCAAATTGCTCGCTCTCTCGCACAACCGTGGCCAGCGTAGTGAGCATCCTGTTCTCGTCGTTGTCCGTGAAATTGACATGAACGGCGACCGCGTCTGCCGACAAGCGGAGCGCTTGCTCTACTGTTCCTACGATGACTTTTTGAGTGTGAGAGGCTCCGACGGTGCTAGCTGTTAGATTCACAATCCAAGATTGGTTTTGCAACTTTGAGAATGCTGTCCGAAAAGTCCCCGGAAACGATAGAACGGCATTGGCCGGGCTTTCCCTCAATT
The DNA here is from genome assembly GCA_036490455.1 of Rhizomicrobium sp. Taxonomy (GTDB): domain Bacteria; phylum Pseudomonadota; class Alphaproteobacteria; order Micropepsales; family Micropepsaceae; genus Rhizomicrobium. The sequence goes on along the minus strand of DASXDS010000031.1, from coordinate 75,751 downwards.
CGTCGGCGATCTTGTCCAGGTTCTCCAACCCATTGAAAGGACCAAAAATCAACCCGTCGTCGAGAGGAACGATTATCGATCTCCCATGCTTACGTGGAAACAATCGCTGAAGGCGTCTACCTCTGCCGATGGCTCCGCCCCATCCCTCGACTTGAAGCGCTCCGATCATGCGATCAACCCACCGTCGACTGGAATAGATGTTCCATTGATATAACCTGAATCCTCAGCGGCGAGAAAAACCGCAACACGCGCGACATCACGAGGAACCGCTAGCCGCTTCGACGGAATCTCTGCAGCGAGAGAGTGAAAATACTCATCAATCGGCGTGCCTTCGGTCTCCTTGTGATAGAGCGCGATCCGCGTGAGAAGCTCTGACTCGATTGGTCCTGGACATATCTCGTTGGAGGAAATGCCAAACTCACCATATTCCCTTGCAACTGTCTTAGTGAGGGCGGAGAGGCCATGTTTTGACACGTTGTAGGGCAGATTGCCTTCGCCTGCTCGAAGGCCGTAAATTGAAGAGATATTGATTACCCTTCCCCACCTATTTGCGACCATCGATGGGAGGCACTTTTGAACGAGAAGGAAAGGCCAAGTTAGATTGACGAGCAGGTTAACGTCCCAGTCATTCAGGGTGACATCCGCTGCCAAAGCTCGGCTCACGTTTATTGCCGTATTATTCACTAGGATATCGATCCGATCTAAATCGGGCACAGTCCGATCCGAGAAATCTATCGGCATTGCCTTGGCCCCCGTCTCGGACGCAAGTTTTTCTGCCAATGGACCATTGGATTTCCATTGAAATACAACGTCGTAGTTTGCTTCGCGAAACTCTCTAACGAGAGCTTGGCCCACCGAACCGGTCCCTCCCGTAATAAAAACCGACCTAGTCATTGGTATTTCCCCCATGCAGTCCAGCGTAGTACAACGTGAACGAAGTGCTGACTCTTTTTTTAGCTAGACTTCCGGGGAATCGGACCGCTGTGTTGGGCCTTAGAAATGACTGCCAATTGGTTTGTTGAGCGTGCATACGGGGATATCCGTCCAGCCTATCGAGTAGCAGCCGTGCTTTGTCGCGTGCGCTCGCGTTTTCAAAAAATCGAAATTCTCGAAACAACCTCCTGTGGAAGGATGTTGATATTGGATGGCACAATTCAGCTAACGGAACGTGATGAGTGCATCTACCACGAGATGATGGCCCACGTACCTTTGTTCGCCCACGGAAGAGCGCGGCGCGTTCTGATTATCGGCGGAGGAGATGGCGGCATTCTTCGAGAAACGCTTAAGCACAATGTTGAACATGTGACCATGGTCGAAATTGATCAGAGGCTTATAGACGAGTGCCGAAGACATTTGCCGCGAGTCAGTGGGAACGCTTTTGCTGATCCTCGGGTAACGCTGGTCATCGGGGATGGCGCGTCGTTCGTGGCGAAAGCGCAGGACAAGTACGATGTAATAATTGTCGACTCAACAGATCGCGTTGGGCCGGGACGTGTTCTTTACACGAGCACCTTTTATGGAAATTGCAGCCGTGTGTTGGCGTCTGGCGGCATCCTCGTGAACCAGAACGGTATGGCCTTTTTGTTCCCGGAGCACCTCAAGCTAACGTTCCAACGGCGAAAACCATTTTTTCGAGACACCTCTTTTTATCTAGCTACCATTCCAAATTTCTTTGGCGGTGCGCTTGCGTTTGGTTGGGCCACAAACCGATCACGTCCTCGACAAGAATTTGGCACGCTCTTGCGCGAACGTTACACGGCAGCTCGGTTTGAGACGCAGTACTACTCACCTGCAGTGCATCTGTGTAGTTTTGTTCTTCCTCCCATAATTCTGCGGCACTTATCTTGACGAGCGGTGGGGCTTCCATGAATTCTGATACGCTAGTGGGGTTTGCAATAATTGCTGCGACTTTGCTCGGCCCAATTTTGGCCGTCCTGGTCACTAGATGGAATGATAGCAGGCGCGACCAGCGCGCCCGCAAAATGTTTGTTTTCCGAGCGCTTATGCGGACTAGGCGAATGCCATACTCGCAGGAACACGTTGGTGCATTGAATTTGGTAGAAGTGGATTTCAATGATTGCGCCCGCATAATCGAGATTTTCAAAGAGCTAACTGAATGTCTCAAGTCCGGCTCTCCTCATCTGTCGTCACAGGAGGCTGAAACAATCAACGATAGAGCCAATAGGATAAAGGCGAGAATGCTTGGCGAAATGGCCAAGAATCTTCACTATAAGTTTGGGGAGATCGACCTTTACGAAGGCGGTTACATTCCCAGTGTTTGGACAGCTAACGCCGACGCTGATCGAGCTGTGAGGGATGCCGCTTCTCAGCTTTTTGAAATGCTGACCTCGCATCTTGCCCGCCAATCGGACCCAAACAATCAAGAAACGATCCGCCGCAGTTCGATGAAATCTGATGGCAAAAGTCCGGAGTGATTTTCAATTGTTCGCGACGGATGGCGCATCGGTCAGGCGGTGGGACAAAATAGGAATCTGACAAGTCTCTGTGTTGTCGCTATACCCCCCCCGCTTGCGGGGGAGGACGATCGGCGCACAGCGCCGATCCGGTGAGGGGAAGTTTCTCAGCGAGTCCGGTGCCACCGGCTAACGCGTTTGCTGACTCACCCTCACCTGCTGTTGCTTCGCAACGGCTGTCCTCTCCCGCGAAGTGCGGGAGAGGTTAAATGAGTTAACCTTCGATCTTCGAAAAATCGGCGATGAGGTGGAGCGTGTCGCGCAGGCGGGCGAGCAGCCTCAGGCGGTTCTCGCGCACCTTCGGATCGTCATCGTTGACCTTCACCTTGTCGAAGAACGCATCGACCGGACCGCGCAGCCGCGCCATCACGCCCATCGCTGCGACGAAACGTTCGCGCGCGACTTCGGCGCGGATGAGTTCGGACGCGGTGGCGAGTTCGACGAACAGCGCTTTCTCTTCGGGCACCGTCAACGCTTCCGGATCGGGATCGCCGGAGAAGGTTGTTTTGTCCTTCTTCTCCTCCGCCTTCAGGATGTTCGCCGCGCGCTTGTAGCCCGCAAGCAGATTGGCGCCTTCGTCCGTCTTGAGGAACGATTGCAGCGCTTCCACGCGCGCGACGAGCCGGACAAGATCGCTCTCGTTACCGAGGCTGAACACCGCATCGATCAGATCGTGGCGCGTGCCTTTTTCGCGCAGAGCGACTTTCAGACGTTCGGCAAAGAAATCGAGCAGATCGGCCTCTACGTCCAGCGCGAGCCGCAGCTTCGTCTCAAGCAGAATCCGGATCGTGCCGAGTGCCGCGCGGCGCAGGGCGAACGGATCGCCTGATCCGGTGGGTTTCTCACCGGCCGCAAAGAAACCACCGAGTTGATCCAGCTTGTCCGCCAGCGCGACAGCGATCGATACCTTGTTCGTCGGCACCGCATCGCTCGGGCCTTGCGGTTTGTAGTGATCGCGGATCGCATCTGCGACTTCGGCGTCTTCGCCGTCGTGCAGCGCATAGTAGCGGCCCATCACGCCTTGCAGTTCGGGAAACTCTCCGACCACGCCGGTGGTGAGATCGGCCTTGCACAGGCGTGCGGCGCGTCTGGCGTTTTTCACATCGGCGCCGATCTTCCCGGCGATCTCGCCCGCCAGCGCTTCGATGCGTTCGACGCGCTCATACTGCGTGCCGAGCTTGGCATGGAACACGATATTTTTCAGCGCCGCGACGCGGCTTTCCAGCGTGTGGCGGCGGTCCTGGTCCCAGAAGAATTTGGCGTCGGCCAGCCGGCTGCGCAGCACGCGCTCGTTGCCGAGCGCGATTTCCCTGCCACCGTCTTCCGCCACCATGTTCGCGATCAGGGCGAAACGACTTGCGAGCTTGCCGGTCTTCGGATCGCGCAGGCTGAAATATTTCAGATGCGTGCGCATGGAGGTCTGCAGGATCTCGGCCGGCACGTCCATGAACTGGTCTTCGATCCGACCGATCAGCACCACCGGCCATTCGGCGAGGCCGGCCACTTCGTTCAGAAGTGCTTCGTCCTCGATCAGCTCGAGACCGTGCACGAATGCCGCCTGTTTCAGTTCTTCGAAGATGATCGCCTTGCGCCGCTCGGCATCGAGCACGACGTGCGCCTTTTGCAGCGCCGCTTCGTAATCCTCGAACCGCTTCACCGCGATCGGGCCGCGCGACAGAAAGCGGTGGCCGAACGTGGTGTTGCCGCTCTGCACATTCGCGAACGTGAACGGAATCACCTCGCCGTCGAGCGTGGCGACGATCGAATGCAGCGGCCGCACCCAGCGGGTCTGCCCCGCCGTGCCCCAGCGCATCGATTTCGGCCATGGCAGTTTCGCCATCGCATCGGGCAACAGTTCGGCCAGCACCTCGAAAGTCGGGCGCCCCTGGCGGTCGATCACCGCGACATAGAACGCACCCTTGCCGTCGTCGCGCGTCTCGCATTCCTCCAGCGTCACACCGGCCGAGCGCAGGAAGCCGTCGATCGCCTTCTGCGGCGCGTTCACCCGCGGGCCCTTCTTCTCGTCGCTCACATCCGGCTGTTTCGCGGGCAGGCCGGCGATCGCAAGCGTCAGGCGGCGCGGCCCGGCAAACGCCTTCGCGCCTTCGAACAACAGGCCGCGATCGGACAGCGCGCCGACAACCAGCCGCTCCAGATCCTTCGCCGCCTGCGCCTGCATGCGCGCGGGGATTTCTTCGGAGAAGATTTCAAACAGAAGTTCGGGCATCGGCTTATACCGCGCCCTCTCCCCCCACGGGGGAGAGGGTTGGGGTGAGGGGGTGTTGCAACGCGCGGATCGATTGCGCATTGCGCTGAGACGGGTGGGTATGCGGCGAGCATGACACTTTGCATACGCACCCCCTCACCCTGCCCTCTCCCCCGGTGGGGGAGAGGGTGAGATTTTGCGGCGCGCGCATCACCCGTACCTCGGCGTGTAGGCGCCCATCGGGGTTTCGAGCCACGCTTCGCAGCATGCTTTCGCGAGTGCGCGCACCCGCGCAATGTAGGCCGCGCGCTCGGTTACGCTGATCACGCCGCGCGCGTCGAGAAGGTTGAACACGTGGCTTGCCTTGATGCACTGGTCGTAGGCGGGCAACGCCATCTTCTTGTTGCCGCTGAGCAGCGCGTTGCACTGCTTCTCGTAGTCCTTGAAGTGCTGGAACAGGATGTCGGTATCGGCAAGTTCGAAATTGAACGCCGACTGCTCGACCTCGTTCTGGTGGTACACTTCGCCATAACGAAAATCCTCGTTGAACGCGAGGTCGTAGACGAACTCGACGTCCTGCACATACATCGCCAGCCGTTCGAGCCCGTAGGTGATCTCGCCCGAGACCGGTTCGCAATCGATGCCGCCGACCTGCTGGAAATAGGTGAACTGGGACACTTCCATCCCGTCGCACCACACCTCCCAGCCGAGCCCCCAGGCGCCAAGCGTCGGGCTTTCCCAATCGTCCTCGACGAAGCGAATGTCGTGCAGCGCCGGATCGAGGCCGATCTCGCGCAGGCTGCCGAGATAAAGCTCCTGAATGTCCTCCGGCGCCGGTTTCATGATCACCTGGAACTGGTAGTAGTGCTGCAACCGGTTCGGGTTCTCGCCATAACGCCCGTCCTTCGGGCGGCGGCTGGGCTGCACATAGGCCGCGCGCCACGGCCTGGGCCCAAGCGCCCGCAAGGTCGTCGCCGGATGGAAGGTACCCGCGCCCATCTCCACGTCGAAAGGCTGCAGGATCAGGCAACCCTGCTTCGCCCAGTAGGTCTGGAGCGTGAGGATCAGGTCCTGAAAGGTCTTGGCCTTGGGCACGGGAGTCAGCTTTCGAAAAGAGGGCGGGAACCTATAGACGCCGCTTAGCCGGGACAAGCGCGAACCGGCCGTTTAGGGTGACCGGAACAATCGCAGAGGGATGCGATGGAAGCTTGGGTTTCACGCATCGTCGCAGCCGCTGTGCTCATCAGCGTGACAGTTCTGACCCCTTTGACGGCGTCCGGGGACAAATCCGCTGCTCCGGCTGACCCCGCACTCGATCCGGACGTTGGCGAAAGCATCATCGACGCCGTGGCCGACGATGGACGGCTCTGGGTTCTGGGAGACGCGCATAGCGTCAACTATTTTGCGCTGATCTCTTTTTCCACAAACGGGACGGATCGGCGTCTGGAATTTCCAAGCGGCGTCGTATCGCTCATCAAAGACGGCATGCACCTCTGGATTCTGCGGGCACGCGGCACACCCGGCGAGTATTCGCTGCTCGAATGGCAAGAAAACGCCTTCGCCCTGCTCCACAGCATACGGCTAGCCGATGCCGAAACCCCACTCGCGCTGACCGCCATCGCTGGTCGCCCCACTGTTGTCAGCAACCGCGCCGTTTACGTTCTGTCAGAAAGCGACGGGTGGATTACCACGCGATTGCAGCAGCCCCTGGGTGCGGAATTTCATTTGGGATTCACGGCCGTCGCAGCGTCGTCTTCGGCAAAGGCTCTCTATGCCGGTTTCGATCTCGGGGAATGGGGTGGTGATCTGAAGCGGATCGATCTGGCGACAGGAGCAATCGATGACGTCAAAGAAGACGCTGAGCCCGTAGGTCCGGTGAACGCCGTTATTCCTACGCCTGCGGATCCGGATTGCGTCATCGTGGCGGTCGGCCTCGTGCATATGAGGTCATCAGGACGCTTGCACAAAGTCTGTGGAACAGAAGTGTCGGATATCCTCGATCGTATTTCTGCGATCAAACAGGGTCTCGATGACTATGATCTCGCGGAAGCGTTCTTTGGATTGGCGACGTCAGGCAAAGGCTATTGGGCGGTCAGCAACCAGGCGCTGTATCACTTCAGCGAAAATGCTGCGCCCTCACGCGTGCAACTGCCGGAGGCAACAATCTGGAACGGATTGATCCGCAGCACTGTGGACGCGAACGTTATCGTTCTTCTGTCCGGACGGAACCGGCGGTTTTCCTTGAGCGGATACACGCCGCTTGTGGTGCCGCTTCATGAGTAAATCGTTCGGCCTTTATGGTTTCGCTATGGGCAGCGTGCCGATCTAAACGCCTTCTGGATTTGCCGCACACCGGCGCAGGTCTAGACCACGACTGTGTTCTGCGTAGGCGTTTCTCATGTCAAACACCCTTTCGTCGCGAAATCATACGCTGATCGTCCTGCCCCGCGCCTATGCGCGTGTGATCGTCTACCGTGGACGCACCGCCGACCTGGAGTTCAGCGAAGCCAGCCGCGACGACCGCATCCCGCCGGGGTGGTGGATCTTGCCGGTACCGGCTCTCTCCTTCGCGATAGTGTGGCTCGTCATCCATTTCTTCTGATCCGGCGCGACCGCTGTCAGCTTGCCAAGGCTCCCGCGCCTTTGCCCTAATCGGTGGGACAAACGGGGGAGTCTCACATGGCAGGTTTTGATTTCGGCAACGCCGACCGGCGCACGGTTTTGCTTGGCGCAGCCGCGGCGGCGGCCCTGATCGCCCCATCTGGTATCGCGTTCGCGGCGGACGATCTGGCGGACGTGAAGAAAGCGATCGCCGACAGCCACGGCGAAGCGCTCAAGCGTTTACAGGACTGGATCGCCCTGCCCTCCATCGCCGCCGAAAACCGCAACACCAAGGAAGGTGCGGACTACATGGCGAAGCTCGCGACCGATGCGGGCTTCCAGCATGTCGAGGTCGTGCCGACCACCGGCGTGCCGGGCGTGTTTGCAACCTACGACGCCGGCGCGCCGAAAACGCTGGGCGTCTACTTCATGTACGACGTGAAGCAGTTCGATCCCAAGGAGTGGTCGTCGCCGCCGCTCGAAGGAAAGCTCGTCGACCATCCCGGCATAGGCAAGGTGATCGTCGGCCGCGGCGCGGTAAACCAGAAGGGTCCGGAAGCGACGTTCCTCGCCGCGCTGCATGCGATGAAAAAGGCGGGCCGCAAGCTGCCGGTCAATCTCGTGCTGGTGGCGGAAGGCGAGGAAGAGATCGGCTCGCCGCATTTCGGCGAGATCGTCTCGCGTCCCGATGTGCTGGCGGCGCTGCACAAATGCGTCGGTCTCGTCCTGCCCGCCGCCGACCAGGACACCACCGGCGGTGTGAGTATCAGCCTCGGCGCCAAAGGCATCATGGAACTGGAACTGATATCGAGCGGCGCGAAATGGGGCCGCGGCCCGAAGAGGGACCTGCATTCGAGCTACAAGGCCGCAGTGGACAGTCCGGCCTGGCGGCTGGTCGAAGCGTTGCAGACGCTCGTCACGCCGGACGGCAACAAGCCGGCGGTCGACGGCTGGTATGAGCACGTCAAGCCGCTCACCGCGCGGCAGAAGGAGCTGATCGCGCAATCCGTCCGTGTACGGAACGAAGCGGCCGAGATGAAGCAGATGGGCATCTCGCACTGGATCGACGATCTGCCGTTCGAGAAGGCAATGGAGCGGCTGGCGGCCGAACCCACGATCAACATCGAAGGCCTCGTCGCCGGTTACACCGGCCCGGGCGGCAAGACGATCCTTCCCGGCCGCGCGGTGGCGAAGATCGACTGCCGCCTGGTGCCCGACATGACGCTTGCGGATTCGAAAGCAAAGCTGCGCGCCTGGCTGGACAAGAAGGGTTACAGCGACATCGAGATGAACGTCACCGGCGGCTACGACCCCACCCAGACGGACGAGAACAGCGCGATCATCCAGAGCGTGATCGCGACCTACAAGGCGATGGGCGTCACCACCTCTCTGAACCCGCGGCAGGCGGGTTCGTGGCCGGGCGTCCGGTTCACCGGCCCGCCGGTCAGCCTCGCTGCGGGCCAGTTCGGGATGGGGTACGGCACGGGCGCGCATGCGCCGGACGAGTTCTTCCTCATCGAAAGCACCAATCCGAAGATCGCGGGGATGGACGAGGCGACGCTGTCCTACGTCAATTTCTTCCATCAGGTCGCACGGACGGGCTGATTTTCCGGGCTTTTGAGTCAGCCGGCGGGAGGCGGAACCAAACGCGCGCATTTATATTTCCTATTTACTCTACCGTATTAGTAGAGTTATAAGAACCTCCAGAACGGAACCCAAGGAGAACCGACCGATGGCCAACGCGATCACCCAGGATGCTTTCCGCGCCGCGCCCAAAGCCCCGTTCTATGAAGTTTCGTCCGATCTCGAATTCAGCGATTTCGGCCGCGACTCCCGCGTCCCGCCGGGACTGTGGATCCTGCTGAGCCCGTTCCTCTCGGTTGCTATGGTCTGGATGATCATCCGGCTGTTCTGACCCGATCACGCATCACGAAGCGCGCGCCACTCGTCGAAAGCCGTGCGCGCGGCGGCAGTGTCGGGCTCACGCGGAGGCGCGGAGAGCAGCCCGGTTTTATGGGCCGATATCGGGTTCGATCGGAAGGACCGGCGCGCGAAGCGCGCCAGGTGATCTCTGACGTTCAGAACCGGCATTGGCCGGTAAAGCTCGACCGCTCTCCGCGTTCTCCGCGGCTGCGCGTGCGTTCTTTTCTTTTGAGCATCCTTCAAACGGTGACAAACGCCGCGCGCACGGTGCGGTCGGTCAGGAATAGCAGCACTAGACCGGCGATGCACACGCCCAGCAGTCCCGTCAGGGTGTGGCCGGCGATGATCTGCATCGCATCGCCGAGGCCGTTGGCGGCGAAGATCGCGATGGCGAGGGTGCGCGCCCACCCTCTCTGGCGGAAGAAACCGTAGCTCGCACACGCGACCGGAACCATCAGCGCCAGAAAAAACGGCCCGAGCCACAGCCGGTAAGGCATGAGCGTCCACGCCCGTTCCGGCGCAAGCAGCCAGATCGCGTCGAACGCGGTACCGGGCCATAGAAGCGCAATCCCGGTCGCAAACAAAATCAGCGATGCGAGATCGAAGAAAATCGCCAGCAACACAATGCCCGTGCGCACGATCATGCGCGGACAGGCCTTACAGGACGCTCGCCGTCCCACTCTGCCGCGGCCTGGCGCACGCGTTCGAAGAACTGTCCCTTGCCGCCGGAGATGTCCGAAATCTCGATCACCGTTCCGGGGTGCGCCTCGGTGGTGAAATAGGCAAAGCGGCCCTGCGGTCCGCCGATCTGCCCCTCCTGACCGACCGTGTAACCGAGGTTCAGGTAGCGGGTGAAATCGCTCTCGTAATCGGTCGTCCAGTACGCCATGTGCTGGAGCCCTTCCCGCCCGCGCTCGGTGAAATCGCGATACATGCTGCGCGCGGCGTTGCGCTGCTGGATCAGTTCGATCTGCAGGTCGCCGGTGTTGGCGAGCGCGATGCTCACATCGGGCGCCGACGGTTCGCCGCGATAGCGAAACCAGTCCATTGCGACGCGTTCGATGTAATAGAACGGACCGATGCCCAGCACCTCCGTCCAATGCTTCATCGCGGCTTCGATGTCGCGCACGACATAGCCGTTCTGGCGGACGTTTCCGAATATCCGGCTCATGGTCCTCTCAAGCGTGATGGAAAGTGAGCGCGCGTTCGCCGCGCAGCACGGCGTCCGCTTCCGCAGTGTATTTACCGTGGTCGTCGTGCAGGACAAGGCCCGGCAGGATCACGGACTGAGCGCGCGAATTGCGGCGCACCTGCACGATCACGCGCTTGGCGGGCTCGACCGGTTTCGGCCAGAGCGGAAACACGCTGACCCCGGCTTCGGGCAGATAGGAGATCACTTCCTTGAGCCGGTCGGCGCGAACGATGGCGCTGAACGTGCCGCGCGCCGCGGTGCGCTTGAGGCCGATCTCGATCCAGTCGCGCAGGCGCATGCGGTCGCGCATCGCGCGCTCACGGGCCGGATCGGGCGACGTCATGCCGCCGCCGTGAAACGGCGGATTGCACATCACGTGATCGAACTGGTGCCGCAGCGCCGGCCGCAGCGCGAAGATGTCGTCCTCGACGAAGGTCACGCGTTCGCCGACGCCGTTCGCGTGCGCGTTGCGGATCGCAAGTTCGACCAGCATGCGGTCGATCTCCACGCCCGTCACGCCGCAATTATCGATGCGGGCGGCAAGACAAAGACTCGCAGTGCCGACACCCGCACCGAGTTCGAGGACTTCAGAGCCGGGACGCGCAGAAACCGCGGCAGCAAGCATCACGGCGTCGAGACCGGCGCGAAACCCTTTTGCCGGTTGCTCCAGAACAAGGCGGCCGCCGAGAAATTTGTCGTGCGTGGTTTCGCTCAAGGTTCGCCTTCGGGGCCGGGAAGCGCACTGAGCCCATCGCGCAGAATCGCCACGGCGCGCGCAAAATCCGCGTCCTCGACCATCAGGCGGCGCGGCAAAATGACCATGCTGCCGTCAAGGACGCTCATGTGATCGTCGAAACTGAGCACCGCAATTTTCGCATCCTTCAGAAGCGCTTGCGCGTAACTCAACTCGACGGGATTGTTGCTTTTGAGCACTTCGCGCATGGAAAAACCCGGCCTTGGTTGACGCGTGACAGGAGGCATGCTTGACGCACTGAGGCAACACCTTACCTAATGTCGCAGGATCGATGGCGACCGCCAAGACGATGCACACGTCCGAAGTTCGTAACGCGCAGGACGCCGGAATTTCTCCGGTGGAGCGCCTGCATTCGCTGGTCGCGGCCGATATGGCGGCGACAGAGAAGCTGATTCACGAGCGCATGGGCAGCGTCGTCGAACTGATCCCGACACTCGCCAAACATCTGGTCGATTCCGGCGGCAAGCGCCTGCGTCCGCTGCTGACGCTCGCGGCCGCGGCGATGGGCGGCTACACCGGCAAGGCGCATATCAGCCTGGCCGCCGCGGTCGAGTTCATTCATTCCGCAACGCTGCTGCACGACGATGTGGTGGATGCGAGCACGCTGCGCCGCGGCAAGGTCGTGGCCAACATCGTTTGGGGCAACAAGCCGAGTGTCCTGGTCGGCGATTTCCTGTTCAGCCGTTCGTTCCAGTTGATGGTGGCGGCGGAAGACATCCAGGTGCTCGGCATCCTCGCCAACGCATCGGCGGTGATCGCCGAAGGCGAAGTGATGCAGCTGCGCTCGTCCAACAATCTGGGCACGACTGAAGAAGATTATCTCGTCGTCATCAAGGCGAAGACCGCGGAGCTGTTCGCCGCCGCCGCCGAAGCCGGCGCCAAGATCACCCGCAAAGGTCCGGCCTACACCGCGGCGATGCGCCAATACGGCGAGAGCCTCGGCATCGCGTTTCAGCTGGTCGACGATGCACTCGACTATTCCGGCAAGCAGGCGCTGATGGGCAAGTCGGTGGGGGACGATTTCCGCGAGGCCAAAGTCACCCTGCCCGTCATCCTCGCGCATGCGCGCGCGGACAGCCAGGCGAAGCAGTTCTGGAAACGCGTGATCGAAACCGGCGCGCAATCCGACGCCGATCTCGAACGCGCGATCTCGTATGTGGAAGAAACGGGCGCGATCCGCGAAACCATGGCGCGCGCGCATCACTACGCCGAAGAAGCGCGCAAGGCGCTGGCCGGCTTGCCGCCGAGCGAGATCCGCTCCGCCCTCGCCGACATCGCCGATTTCTGCGTCGAGCGGGCGTACTAGCCGCCGAGCGTCGTCGCTTTCACCCACCAATCGGGATGGCTGGACGACAACGCGGCCGCCGCCAGTTCGGCCTCGAAGCCGCTCTCGAACAGACCGAAGCAGGTGGCGCCGCTGCCGCTCATCCGCCACAGCGTGATCCCCGGCATGCGCGACAGCTCGTCGAGCACCTCGCCGATCGCAGGTGAGATTTCGCGCGCCGGCGCTTCCAGATCGTTGCGCGAGGATTTCAGCTGCGAAACCGGCACGGATGTTTCGGTGCCGGTTCGCGTTTTCAGGCGGCGGAACACCTCCGCCGTCGACACCGCAACGCCGGGATTGACGAGAACGGCCTGCATTTTCGGAATCTGCGCAGGCGTCAGCTTTTCGCCGCGGCCTTCCATCAGGCAGGATTTCGAGGCCAGGCATACCGGCACGTCGGAGCCCAGGTTCTCTGCAAGCGTCATCAGCGTCGCATCGTCCGTACCCGGATAAAGCTGTGCGAGACCGCGCAACGCAGCGGCCGCATCGGCCGAACCGCCGCCGATCCCGGATGACACAGGAAGATTCTTCGTCAGCACCATGCGCACGTTCACGGACTGACCGGTCGCATCTGCGAACGCCTTCGCCGCGCGCGTGACGAGATTGCCGGCACCGTCGAGACCGGCGGCAAACGGCCCCTCGACCGTGAGCGACAACCGGTCCGCGCGGTTCAACGTCAACACATCGCCGGCATCGGCGAAGGCGACGAGACTCCTCAGAGCATGATAACCGTCGGCACGCTTTTCGCCGACGTGCAGGAACAGGTTGATCTTCGCCGCTGCGAAGACCGTGACCGTCTCACTTCCCGGCGACACTGGCGATATCGGTCGGCGGCAGGCCGTCTTTCAGCTTTTCTTCGAGCGCGGGCTTGGTCTTGTCGTCGGTGGTGAAGGCGAGCGCGTGGCTCCACTGAAAATGCGCATCCAGCTTCTTGCCGACCCGCCAGTACGCATCGCCGAGATGCTCGTTGATCGTCGGATCGCCGGGAACCAGCAACACCGCGTTAAGCAGCGTCTTCGCCGCATCGTCGTATTTGCCCAGGCGATAATAGGCCCAGCCGACGCTATCCACGATGTAGCCGTCGAACGGCCGCAAGGTTCGCGCCTTCTCCAGCATCGAAAGCGCCTGTGCGACGTTCTCCCGCTTCTCCACCCAACTGTAGCCGAGGTTGTTGAGCACGTCCGGCTCGTCGGGCGAAAGCTTCAAAGCCATCTGCAGATCGGCCTCCGCCGCCTGCCAGTTGTCGGACTGCTGCTCCGCGACCGCGCGCGCATAGTAGAGCTGCCAGTTGTTCTTGTTGTCGGGCGACGATGCCGTCTTGAGCGCGCGCGTATAGGCATCGGCCGCGTCCGGATAGCGCTCCATCGCGCGATAGATGTCGCCGAGCGCGGTCCACGCCTCCATATCCGACGGATCGGACATTGTGAGCGCCTTCAGCGTCGCAGCGGCCTCGTCGTTCTTGTTCAGCCGGGAAAGGTCAATCGCCTCCTGCACGGTCGAGATGCGCACATAGATCGAATCCTTGTCGACACTGCGATAGATCGCCAGCGCTTCGTCGTATTTGTGCAGGTTCTCGAACCGGTCGGCGAGCAGGATCTTCGCCAGATCGAGATCCGGCCGCAGATAGAGCGCACCACGCAGATACAGGATCGCCAGATCGGCGGTCGAATTGTCGGTCAGCGACGCGCCGATCCCGAACAGCGCTTCCGCCGCACCCGCCTTCGCATCGGCGACGAGCGGGTCCGGCTTGCGCCCGGCCGCAATCCGCACCTCGCCGGCCTTCAGGATCGGTTCCAGCGCCGTTTCGCTTTCGAGCTTGGTGTAGAACGCGGTCGCGTCCGCCGTACGTCCGGCCCGCTCCAGGAAACGGCCATAGGCGTCCACCACCCGCGGCGCCGGCCCGACATCCACCATCGCCTTGCGATAGGCGGCGTCGGCGTCGTTCGCCTGGCCGGAGAGATCGAGCATCAGGGCGCGGTGGTAATCGACGATGGCGTCGGCGCTGCCGAGCCCCTTCAGCGTATTCAGCGCAGCCAGCGCACCTTCGGTGTCGCCGGCGCCGAATGCCGCCCACGCCGTCATCAACAGCATCGTCGGCCCGGCCGGATTGGTGCCCTGCTGCGGCTTCACATCGGTGCGCGCCTCGGCATAGCGGCCGCGCTTGATCTCATCGATTACGAGCACGAGTTGCGCGAGCCGATTGTCGGAGGTCTGCTCGATAACGCGCTTCGCGAGCTTCGCGCCGTCTTCGAAATCGCCGGACGACGCGGCATAGATGAACGCCTTGCTCAGGATGTCCTTGTTGTTCGGATCGTCGGCGAGGCTTGCGGCGTAGTATTGCGAGGCCTGCTTGAGATCGAACTCGCTCGCCGCCTGCCGCGCCGAGAGATAGTTCGAGAACGTCTGCACTTCCGACGCTGCCGGCTGTGGCGCCGCGGTTTCGGCGGTGGCGGTGGTTGCGGCGCACGCAATGGCGGCGACGGCAAAGGCGGCAGCAATACGCACGGTGGTCCTCACATGTTGGGGTAGTTCGGTCCGCCCCCGCCTTCCGGCGTCACCCAGTTGATGTTCTGCGACGGATCCTTGATGTCGCAGGTTTTGCAGTGCACGCAGTTCTGCGCGTTGATCTGAAAGCGCGGCCCGTCCGTGTCCTGCACCACCTCATAGACGCCGGCCGGGCAGTAGCGCTGCGCCGGCTCGTCGTATTCGGGGAGGTTTACCCGGATCGGGATCGAAGGGTCCTTCAATTGAAGGTGAACCGGCTGGTCCTCTTCGTGGTTGGTATTAGAGAGGAATACCGACGAAAGTTTGTCGAAGCTCAATATGCCGTCCGGCTTCGGATAGACGATCGGTTTGCACTCCGACGCCTTCTTCAAGGTCGCGTAGTCGGGCTTGCCGTGCTTGAGCGTGCCGAACACCGAGATTCCGAACAGCTGATTGGTCCACATATCGATGGCCGCGAGCGGGATGCCCACGATGGTTCCCAGCCTGGACCACAGCGGTTTCACGTTTCTTACCCGCTTCAGGTCCTTATAAACATGGCTCTGTTCGTAAGCTTCTTCGTAAGCATCGAGCGTATCGTTCGCACGGCCTTCGCCCAGCGCCGCGAATGCCGCCTCGGCCGCCAGCATGCCGGTCTTCATGGCGTTGTGGCTGCCTTTGATGCGCGGCAGGTTCACGAAACCGGCGGCGCAACCGACCAGCGCGCCACCCGGGAAGGCGAGCTTCGGCACCGACTGGAAACCGCCTTCGGTGATCGCGCGCGCGCCGTAGACGAGGCGCTTGCCGCCTTCCAGATACTGCGCGATCAGCGGGTGATGCTTCATGCGCTGGAATTCATCGAACGGCGAGAGATACGGGTTCTTGTAATTGAGGTGGATCACGAACCCGATGGAGCACAGGTTTTCACCCCAGTGGTACATGAAGGTGCCGCCGCCGGTGTCGTTCTTGAGCGGCCAGCCGAACGAGTGCAGCACCAGACCCGGCTTGTGCTTGCCGGGCGCCAGTTCCCACAGCTCCTTCACCCCGATGCCGAACTTCGGATAGTCCTTGCCGTCGGCCAGATTGAATTTGGCCAGAAGCTGTTTGCTCAGCGAGCCGCGCGCGCCTTCGGCGAAGAGCGTGTACTTGCCGAGCAGGTTCATGCCCGGTGTGAACTCGCTCTTGTGATGGCCGTCCTTCGCGACGCCCATGTCACCGGTGGTGACACCGCGCACTTCGCCCTTGTCGCCATACACCACGGCCGCGGCGGGGAAGCCGGGATAGATCTCGACACCCAGCGCTTCTGCCTGCGTCGCCAGCCACTTACAGACGTTGCTTAAACTCACGATGTAATTGCCGTGATTGCTCATCAGCGGCGGCATCGCGAAATTGGGCAGACGGATCGCGGCGGAGTAGCCGAGGAAATAGAACCGGTCGTCGGTGACCGGGGTGTCGATCGGTGCGCCCTTTTCTTTCCAGTCGGGAATGAGTTCGTCGATCGCAATCGGATCGATCACCGCGCCGGAAAGAATGTGCGCGCCGACCTCGGAGCCTTTTTCCAGGAGACAGACGCTCACTTCGCGATTGTGCTCGGCCGCCAGTTGCTTGAGCCGGATCGCCGCCGACAGACCCGCCGGTCCGCCGCCCACGATCACGACGTCGTATTCCATGCTTTCGCGTTCAACGGGCTCTTCGCCGGCCATCGTTCGAAACCTGTTTCATCCCCTGAAACCCGGTTATGGGGCGGCCGATTCCCGGGGTCAACGGTCGCCTGCGAGGCCTGTTTGACCTATCCTCGCGGCATGGTTTCCCGCGAAGAATCCCTCGCCGCGCTGGCCTGGCTGGTCGATGCCGGAGCCGACGAAGCCGTCGGCGATGTGCCGGTGGACCGGTTGACCGCTGTGGCGCGCGCAACTCCCCACCCTCCCCTTGAGGGAGGGTCGAAATCTGCAAAGCAGATTTCGGGGCGGGGCCTTGCCGACGCGCGCTCTTACCCCTCCCCGAAAATGCCGATGGCATTTTCGACCCTCCCTCAAGGGGAGGGTGGAAAACCCGTTCTGGCAGATAGAACAACATCTTCTCCGCCAGTCTTCGACTCGGATGAGATCGGGAACGCACAGAAACTTGCGGCGCGAGCAACCACGCTTGCCGAACTGAAGGCCGCGATCGAAACGTTCGAGGGCTGCGCGCTCAAGAAAGATGCGACCAACACGGTGTTCGCCGATGGAACGCCATCACATCGCATCATGCTGATCGGCGAAGCGCCGGGGCGCGACGAAGACCTGCAGGGCCTGCCTTTCGTCGGGCGCGCCGGCCAGTTGCTCGACAAGATGCTCGCGTCGATTCACCTGTCGCGCAAAGAGAACGTCTATATCACCAACGTCCTCAACTGGCGCCCGCCGGGAAATCGCGATCCGTCGCCCGAAGAAGCGGCGACATGCCTGCCTTTCCTGCGCCGCCATATCGAGCTCGCCGATCCGCAAATCATCGTGCTGCTCGGCGCGACGGCTGCGAAACACGTGATGGGACGCAGCGACGGCATCATGCGGCTGCGCGGGAAATGGCTCGAATATCACGTGAACGGACGCATGGTTCCCGTGATGCCGACCCTGCATCCGGCTTACCTTTTGCGCCGCGCGGTCGACAAGAAACTCGCCTGGCGCGACTTGCAGGCCATCGAATCGAAAATCCTGTCGTTAAACTTGCTTGAGAAACGGGCGGTTAGCGAGTAGCGTCGTTTCCTTCGCAAATCACCAAGGGGCTAGAGCGTGAACCGCACGCATGTTGTTTGGGCGGCAGCCACTTTTGCGCTGCTTGCATCGTCGGCCTTTGCGCAGACGAGTTCCGTGGCGCCGGCCGTGCTCTCGGCACAGGACGTCTTGCTCTACAAACAGATTTTCGCGGACGAGCGGAACGGCGATTTCGCGAGCGCCAAGCAGCTCGTCGGCCAGCTGAGCGACACCTCGCTCGTCGGCTATGCACAGGCGGAACACTATCTCTCGCGCGATTCGGAACGCGTGCCCGTCGAAGATCTCGTCACCTGGCTCGATCAGTACAAGGAGCTTTCGATCGCCGATCGCGTCTATGCGCTCGCGGTGAAGCGTTCGGTCAAGCGCGTGAAACATCACCATCATGTCGAACTCGTCGCGATTGTGACAAACATCCCGGCGCCGCCCTCGTTCAAGTATCGCGGCGGCGGTTACGAAGATGCGGTGCAGAACGATCCGCCGCCACAATCCGATGCAGGCCGCGCCGCGCAGCCGCAGATTGAATCCGCGATCAAAGCAGGCCAGCCCGACCAGGCGCTCGCGGTCCTGACTTCGCTGGAATCGCAAGGACTGCCCGAATACGACCTCGCCCATTTTGCGCAACGGGTGGCGGCGTCATATCTCGCCGAGGGCATGGATGCACAGGCGAACGCGCTTGCCGCGCGCTACGCGCCCGACCACACCATCGTGCCGATGCTCGACTGGTCGGCCGGATTCTCGGCCTATCGGCTTGGTCAGTACGATGTCGCGGCAAATTATCTGGAGCGTCTTGCCCAGGTCGGCTCCGTGACCAATCGCCTGCGCGCCCAGGCCGCGTTCTGGGCGGCACGCGCCCACATGCAGGCCGGCGATCCCCTGCGGGTGGTAACGTTACTGTCGGCTGCCGCCCGCGAAGAACCGACCTTCTACGGCATGCTGGCGCAACGGATGCTCGGTCAGGATCCGCGCGCCGAGTTGAGCGAGCCCGTGCTTTCCCAGGCTGGTTTTGCCGCCCTGATGCAGGAGCCGCACGCTCATCGCGCGGTCGCGCTCTGGCAGGTCGGCGAGACCGAAGAGATTCCGGAGGAGATGAACCGCGCGTTTGCCGGCATCGACACACGGCTCGATCCGGAGTTCGCCGCGCTCACGCACGATTTCCATCTCGCCAATCTCGAATTGCGGTCGAGCGAGACGACAGCGCGCACCGGCAAGCTGCTGACGGGCCTGTTTCCGATTCCCGATTATCAGCCCGACGGCGGTTACACGATCGATCCGTCTCTGGTGCTCGCCTTTGCCCGCGCGGAGAGCCATTTTCGCGAATCCGCCGGTTCGCCGGTGGGCGCGCGCGGCGTGATGCAGATCATGCCCGGCACGGCCACGCATCTGGGTGGCGATCCTTCGCGCCTCAACGACCCATCCTACAGCCTGATGCTGGGCAACCGCTATCTGTCCGAGCTGCTCGACTCGAACCACAACAACCTGTTCGAGGTCGCCGCTGCTTATAATGCCGGTCCCGGCAACCTGCAGCGCTGGATGGGTCAGCGCGAAGGCAAGCACGACGACGCGCTGATGTTCATCGAAAGCCTGCCGGCGTTCGAGACCCGCGACTACATCAAACGCGTGCTCTGCTATCACTGGATGTATCGCCGCGTGATGGGCCGCAGCGCGCAAACCCTGGACGAGACCGCTGCCGGCAACTGGCCGCTTTATCGCGCCAGCGATGCACGCATCCCGGTCCGCGCGACCGTGCCGGCGCCGGCGGTGCCGGCCGTCCCGCCGCTGCCGCAGTCGCCCGCCGCACAGCCGCCGTCCACGACAGTGATCTCGATGCTGTGGCCGGAAGGAGCGCATGCCGCTCGATGAGTCCATCGTCTTCGTGCCCGTCCGCATCGCAGTGATGACGGTCTCGGACACGCGCGATGCGACCAACGACACCTCGGGCGACACGCTGGCGAAACGCATCACCGATGCAGGGCATGTGCTCGCCGCGCGCGGGCTGGTGCGCGACGACATCGGCGCAATCCGCGTGAAGCTGCAGAACTGGATCGCCGATCCCGGCATCGATGCCATTATCACGACCGGCGGCACGGGGCTTACGGGCCGCGATGTCACCGTGGAAGCGGTGAAGCCGCTGTTCGAGAAAGAGATCGACGGCTTTGCCGCCGTGTTCCACGCGATCAGCTATCAGAAGATCGGCACCTCCACATTGCAGTCACGCGCATGCGCCGGTGTCGCGAAAGGCACCTATATCTTCGCCCTGCCCGGCTCGACCGGCGCGGTGAAGGACGGCTGGGACGGCATCCTGCAGTACCAGCTCGACATCCGCCACCAGCCCTGCAACTTCGTCGAGATCATGCCGCGGCTCGAAGAGCACAGGCGCTGACATGCGCGCCGAGATCGAACGCAGCCTCGAGCTCGCAGGCGAACGCTCCCCCGACATCACCCCGCTCGTCTACGAAAAGCTGTTCGCCCGCTTCCCGGAGATGGAGGCGCTCTTCATCCGCGACAGGAACGGCGCGGTGCGCGGCGAGATGCTGGCGCGGCTGATCGAGGCGATCCTCGATTTCCTCGACGGCGACACTTACGCCACCAACTTCCTGAGGTGCGAAATCGTCACCCATGAAGGCTACGGCGTGCCGCCCGACGTCTTCCCCAAATTCATCGAGGCGCTGGTGACGACGGTCAGGGACTTGTCCGCGAGCGACTGGACGCCAGTGACCGAAGACAGCTGGAATACCCTGCTCGCGCGGCTCACGCCAACGCAGAGTCCGGCGTCCTAATCGGAAGTCTCCGGCTTCCATTGCCCGGCGCTGAGGTGCTCATGCGCGATGCGCCAGTCGCTGCCCTCTTTGCGGAATACCCGCGTGCCGCGTCCACCGCCGCTGACTGCGTTGCCGCCGGCAAGGCCCGACCAGGAGAAGGTGTAGATCGCCGCTGCCGCAGTGTCGGACTGCGCCAGCCAGATCGCCTCGACGGTCGTATATTTGTAGTCCTGGACGAGCTTCCAGTTTGCAGTCATCACGGCGGTGAACTGCTCCTTGCCCCAGAGCGCCGTCCCGTTGCTGTAGAACAGCGCCACATCGCCGGTCAGCAGGTCGAGTGCCGCCGCCATGTCCCTGCGGATCATCGCGGCAATGAAGGCGTCCATGCAGGCTTGCGGCGTTGCTGCCATGTCGATCCTCGTGTTTCACACCCGGTGCGGTTTTCTTTTAGTCCGGCCGGATAAATCACGCCAAGCCTGTCGAAATCGACACCCGTGGCGCGTCATGGGGCAAGCCGTGCAATTCTGCCGGCCAACCGCTATGGAGACAATCATGCAGTACATGCTGCTCGCCTTTACCGATCCTGCCGGGTACGCCGCGTTGAAGCCCGACGAAGCGCAACGCGCGATGGCGGCTTACACCGCCTTCACGGAAGCCCTGCACAAGGAAGGCGTGATGGTCGGGTCCAACCGGCTCAGGCCGCAGAGCGATGCAACCACGGTCCGCGTCGCGAACGGCAAGACAAGCGTGCTGAACGGACCTTACGTCGAGAGCCGCGAGCAGCTTGGCGGCTATTTCCTGATCGACGTGCCGGACCTCGATGCCGCGCTCGCCTGGGCGGCGCGCTGCCCGGCCTCCTCTCACGGCGCCGTGGAAGTGCGCCCCGTGTGGACGATGTGACATGCAATATCTGCTGATGATCTATGACAACGAAGACGGCATCGCGGCGCTTGGCGAGGAAAAGCTCGGCCAGATCATGACCGGCTACATGGCCTACACGGAGGCCCTGAAGAAAGCCGGCGCGTTGGTCAACAGCAACCGGCTCCGGCCGGTGTCGACCGCCAATTCGGTCCGCGTTCAGGGCGGCAAAACCAATGTGCTGAACGGCCCCTATGCGGAGACCAAGGAACAGCTCGGCGGCTACTACCTGATCGACGTGCCGGACCTCGACACGGCGCTCAGCTGGGCGGCGCGTTGCCCAGGCTCCGAAATCGGAACGATCGAGGTCCGCCCGATCTGGGAAATGTGAGGGCGCAACGATGACCGGCGTTGCCCCGTGAGCGGCGATGCGCGCGAGACTGCGGATGCGGTGGCGCGGCGAAGTTACGGCAAGCTTGTTGCTTTCCTCGCCGCGCGCACCCGCAATCTTGCAGCCGCTGAAGACGCGCTGTCGGAAGCCTTTGCCTCCGCTCTCGCGCACTGGCCGGTCGATGGCGTGCCGAACAATCCGGAAGCCTGGCTCCTCACTGCGGCGCGCCGCAAGGCGACGGATGCGGTCAGAAAGGAGCGGCGCAAGGACACCGCGTCGAACGATCTGAAATTGATGGCCGAAGAACTCGCGGCAACCAACGACAACGACCTGCCCGACCAGCGGCTGGCGCTCATGTTCGCCTGCGCCCACCCGGCACTCGAAGCGTCGGTCTGTGCGCCGCTGATCCTGCAGACCGTCCTCGGCTTCGATGCGGCAACCATCGCATCCGCCTTCCTCATCGCGCCGGCGACGATGAGCCAGCGTCTCGTCCGCGCCAAAGCCAAGATCCGCGACGCCGGTATTCCGTTCCGGGTGCCGGAGCGTGCCGACCTGCCCGGCCGGCTCGATGCGGTGCTGGCGGCGATCTATGCGGCCTATGCCGAAGGCTGGTCCGATCCGGGCGGCACGGATGCGCGCCGCCGCAATCTGTCGGAAGAGGGCATCTGGCTCGGCCGCCTCGTCGCGTCACTTTTGCCGGAAGAACCGGAAGCACTCGGCTTGCTGGCGCTCATGCTGCACGCCGAGGCGCGGCGCGACGCCCGCCGCGATGCCCATGGCGAATTTGTGCCGCTGGACGCCCAGGATACTGCGCGCTGGAACAGCGCACTCATCGACGAGGCCGAGCAGCTGCTCCACCGCGCCAGTTCCAAAGGCCGCATCGGCCGCTATCAGCTAGAAGCCGCGATCCAGTCCGCGCATGCGATCCGGCGCATCAGCGGACGCGCCGACTGGCCTGCCATCGTCAGCCTCTATGAGGCGCTGTGGGAGCTGACCGGATCGCCGGTCGTCGCGATCAATCGCGCGATCGCGCTGGCGGAAACGGAAGGCGCCCCAGCCGGGCTCGCGGCGCTGGAAGAGCACGCGGCCGATACGCGTCTCTCACAATACCAGCCCTATTGGGCGGCGCGTGCGGAGCTGCTCACGCGCAGCGACGCGTTCGCGGATGCCGGCGATGCCTATGCGCGCGCCATCGGTCTTGAGCCCGACCCGGCCATCCGCCGCTTTTTGCAGCGCAAGCGCGACGGCGTCCGGCGTTAGGCCGTGTAGACCGCGTCCGTTTGCGTCGCGTCGTCAGACAACGGATCGTCGCCTGCCGGTGCATCGGCGTCGCCGTCCGCGCCGAGTTGATCCAGCGGCACACCGGCGCCGGGCTGACCGTGCGACGGCGGCGCACGATCCTGCGAAGCAGTCTGTTCCTGCTTCGGCGGATCCTCGTCCGTCATGACGATCATTCCGGGATCGATCTGCGTGCGAGAGACGGAAATATATCCGCTGTTCTGAGGTTGGGCGGCAGCCGGAGCTGCAATCGCAAGACCCAACGCAAGCACGCCAAGGCACATGACACTACGCGCCATTCCAGCCTACTCCTCTTCGACGGCGGCACGTTAACACAGGCACGAAATTTTTCTGCGCGTTTCTTTGCAACAGAGCGCGATAAAATCGCACAATGCCTGTTTTGCGGAACTTTCCGGAACTTCAGAAAGCGCGCTATGTTTGCGCATGACTTCCGAGACGCTGACGATCCCGCACGAAGATTTGCACTTCACCGTCGATGTCGCCGGTCCGAAAGACGGCGCGCCGGTGCTCCTGCTGCACGGCTTTCCCGAAACGAGACACATGTGGCGGCACCAGCGCGATGCGCTCGGCGCGGTGGGCTTTCGCGCCGTCGTGCCCGATCAGCGCGGCTATTCGCGTGGCGCCAGACCGGGCGAAGAAAGCGCCTACGCCACCGATCGGCTGGTCGGCGATGCGCTCGCGATCATGGATGCGCTGGGCCATGCGAAATTCCATCTCGTGGGGCACGACTGGGGTGGGCAGCTGTCGTGGCTGATCGCGGCGGCGCATCCCGGGCGGCTGCACTCGCTCTCGATCCTGTCGCGTCCGCATCCCGCGGCCTTCGCCCGCGCGATGAAAGAGGATGCGGCGCAATCCACGCGCTCCGGCCATCACCGCGCTTTTCGCGAAGCCGATGCGGTGGCGCGCATGCGGGCGGCGAAACTGAAACCGCTGCGCGAGGCGCTGATCAACCAGGGTGTCCCGCCGGGCGACGCCGATATCTATGTCACGCAGCTTCTGGAAGACGGCGCGATCGAAGGCGCGATGAACTGGTATCGCGCCTCCGGCATCGGCGCCGCCGAAACCCCGAAGATCGCGACGCCGACGCTCTATGTGTGGGGCACCAACGACGCCACCGTCGGCCGCCGCGCCGCAGAACTCACCGCGGAATACGTCACCGGACCGTATCGCTTCGTCGAGATCGAAGGCGCCGGCCACTTCGTGGTCGACCAGGAACCGGAGCGGGTGACGGGACTGTTGTTGGAGCACATAAGGAGATGAACTTGTCATCCCGGCCGTAGCGTAGCGAAGCGCCGGGACCTATTTCGCAACGCGCGCAACTTCGTCAGAGCGCACTCGTCTGCACCAACTTGCTTGCCCAATGGGTCCCGGCGCTACGTTTCGCTACGCTTCACTTCGACCGGGATGACAAGACGGTGTGGGGAACGGGATTTACTGCTGCCCCTGTGGTCCACCTAGATTCGGCACCGGTGCCCATTCCTTCACCTGCTTGAGCGCCTGGCTGTTGTCGGCCGCATCGAACGCGGCGCGGATCGCTTGCAGGCGCATCTCGACGATGGGGCGGAAGTTCGGATGGGTGATGATGTAGAGTTCGCCCGCCTTCACCGCCTCGACCACCCGCGCGCCTACGATGTCCGGATCGATTCCGGCGAGGATCGCCTGACGGCCGGCTTCGCGGTCGCCGCCAAGCACCGCGGTGTCGGCCTTGCCGCCGTACTTGTCCTGCCGGGCGCGGCCGCTTTCGTAAATCCGTGTACGGACGAAACCGGGACACAGCACCGACACGCCGATGTTCTCCTGCGCGAGTTGGATCGCCCAGCCTTCGCTCATCGCGACGACGGCGTATTTGGTGGCGGAGTACGGCTCCATGCCGGGACCGCTGATCAGTCCGGCGAGCGACGCGGTGTTGACGAAGTGGCCGCCTTCGCCGTGGCTGCGGATCAGCGGCAGGAACGTCTCGGTGCCGTAGACCACGCCTTTGAGATTCACATCGAGAATCCACTCCCAGTCGGACTCCTTGATCTTGCCGATCTCGCCGGCGACGCCGATCCCTGCGTTGTTGCACACGACGTGGATCTTGCCGAAGGCGGCCACCGCTTCGAGCGCCGCGGCCCGCACGCTGCCCCGGTCGGCCACGTCGATATGAACCGGCGCCGCCTTGATCTGCTCGCTCGCAAGCCGATGGGCGACGGATTTCGCAGCACCTTCGTCGATGTCGGCGATCACGACGTTCATGCCCTCGCGGCCGAATGCGCGCGCCATGCCGAGGCCGATTCCGCTCGCGGCGCCGGTGATGAACGCAGTCTTGCCTTTGAAGTCTGTCATTCTGCGGCCTGTGCGAATTCGAGGGAGTCGAAATGCGCCGCGAGCGCCGGACCGTTCGGCTGCTTCTTCAGGCGCTGGTGGATATTGTCGCGGGACTGATCGTGCTGGAAATTGGCGTTCGTCACGGAATGCCACTCGATCATCTGGTCCCACACCGGATCGATGATCGACGCGCCCGCAACGATCGCGCCGTCCACGGTCCTGATCGTGAAGCTGCGCAATTCCGAAATCACCGTGGCGAGATAGGCGACGTGAACGGCTTCGTCGGTGCGGATGCGCTCCACGATCTCGGCCGCATATTTCGCGGCCTCGCGGCGGTCGCGGAAATTGTCGGGATCGCACATCACCGCCTGACAGAACGAGAAGAAGCTTTCCGCCTTCACCTCGATCATCAGCACGTTCATCAGGAGCAGGATCCATTCCTCGTGCAGTTGCGGGACCTGCGGGATCCGCCGCCCGCTTTCGGGCCGGCCGATGCTCGGCGGCACTTCGGGCAGCGGATATTTGTTCTTGCCGAACAGCGCATCGCGCACCGCAAACCACATATCGTCGTGACCGCCGATGCCTTGCGCTTTCGTGCCGCCCTCATCCCAGCCGTGGGCGGCGAGCATGCCTTTGTTGAGATGACCGAGACAGGTGTTGGAGATGTCCTCCACCACGATATCCTGGAAATCCGGCGCCACAGCCTGCGCCAGCATCGCGCCGCGCGCTTCGATCACGCCGGTGATCGTGAGCGAATTCCACAGCGTCTCGCCGAAGCCGTTGCCGAGCAGAAATTTCTGCTGATCGGCGGTCGGATACGGCCCGCGCTTCAGAAGCTTGCGCGAGGCATCGATGATCGGCGCGCCGCGCTGTGCAAGTTGATCCTGCCACGCCTTCACCGCCGGCCAGCGAATTCGCGTGCGCGGCGAGATGTATTGCCCGCTCGCATCGAAGCCGCCATGCAGGCGGTAGCCCGCTTCGATCTGCGGTCGCGCATAGTCGTGGTCGGCGAGGATCTCCTCGCGCGTGTAGGACAGCTTGGTCACGGTCTTCCTCCCGGCGCATCGCGCGCTTGACTGAGAATTTGTCACTCTGCGCCTTCTGTCAATCCGGCTGCCATCTGCCGAACAGCTTTCAGACACCACCATCGGAAATAAATTGTGTAGCGATTTGAAAGAGTTACGACAAGTTTGGACAAACTCTCGCGACAACTCGCGCCTCTCCTAGACGCGCGCCCTTTTTCGGCGCGACAACAAAGGAGACCATCATGAGACGAATTTCGATGCTGGCCGTCTGCGCCCTCGCGCTGCCGGCGAGTGCCTTCGCTTCCACCGAAGGCACTTACCTTTCAGCCAATGGCGGCGTTTCGCTGCTGCCCGATCTCGACTTCAAGAGCACGGCGAGCGGCGCGCACAGCGAGAATTTCGACACCGGTTATCTGCTCGGTGGATCGGCCGGGTACGACTACGGCAATGGCTGGCGCGTGCAGTTCGATTCTCAGTACACGCATCAGAACGTGTCGGACCTCGGCGGCGCCGCGGCGACGGGTCATCTGAGCTCGACCAGCCTCGTGATCGGCGCGCAGAAGGACCTGATCGACAACGCGGCGTTCACACCCTATGTCGGCGCCGGCATCGGCCTGCAGAACGTGGGCGGCGACATCGACGGCTATACCGGCCGCGCCTGGAAGCCGGCCTATCAGGCGGAAGCTGGCCTGCGCAGCGATCTCACCCAAAACGTCTCGCTCTATGGCGAGTATCGCTTCAGCCAGAGCGAGTCGGCGTCACTCGACGACGGCACGGACGTCGCGCATCAGCACTTCAGCGATCACGGGCTGATGGCAGGTCTGACCTATCATCTCGGTCAATAACGACGCTTCGACCGAGGCGCCTTGGGATGGGGCGTCTCGGCGGGGGCGGCGGCGAGACAATTGCTAAGGCTTCAGCGCGCGGACCAGAAAGCGCGTGAGGTTGTCGACGACGTCGCGGCGCGAGCGCCCCGTTCGCGCCGCCTCGTGTCCGGTCTGATGGAGCGCGCCGACGATAGCCTGGCCGATGATGTCGGCATCGTAGCCGTCCACCGCCGCGCCGTGGCTCGCGGCGACGCGGACGACTTCCGCCCAGCCATGGCCCCAGCGGATCAGAAGCGGCACCGCCTGCACGCCTTCCGCATCGATCACCGATTCATCGGTCATTGCCGCACCCAGCACGCCGGGATGTGCTTCACCATAATCGAACACGGCGTTGAGCATGCCGGCGATCGTCTGCTCGATGCTCTGCCCCGGGGTGACGCGCTCGCGCAGATAGTCGTCCAGCTCGGTACGCGCATCTTCGACGAATGCGAGGAAGCACGCTCGCTTGTCGGGATAGTGCAGATAGAACGTGCCATGCCCGAGGCCTGCTTCGCGCGCGATGTCCTGCGGGCGCGTCGCGTGATAGCCTCGTTCGACGAACAGCTTGCGCGCGGCGCGTTTGATCTTCGCCAAACTCTCCGGCTTACGCCGTACGGAACGGGCTTCGAGCGTTTCTGTAGAGTCCATGGCGATGACTTTCCTCCCCGCTGCGCCGCCAAGTCAAATGCAAGGACTCGGCGAACGCAAAGTTTGGCGCTAAAATTGCGGCCGAAGCAGGGAGGAAGCCATGCGGAGTTGGATCGTATCGTGCGCTGCAGCAGGCGCAATTGCCGTGACGGTAACAGGCGCAAGCGCGATGGGCGGTGCGGGAAGCAGCGGCGGCGGTGGCGGCGGCTACAGCGGCGGCATGGGTGCGATGGGCGACAAGCCGAGCGAATATGCGATCGCCGTGCGCCTCATCAAGCACGACAAATGCCCCGAGGCCCTGCCCCATCTCAGCAACGCGCTCGGCGACATGCCGCACAACGCCGATGTCCTGAACTACATGGGCTATTGCCAGCGCATCACCGGCAACTATCCGGTGTCGCTCAACTACTACAACCAGGCGCTCGCGATCGATCCGGACCACAAGGGCGTGCACGAATATCTGGGCGAGCTTTACCTGCAAATGAACCAGCCGGACAACGCGAACAAGGAGCTTGCAACGCTCGCGTCGCTGTGCCCGCGCGGTTGCGACGAACGCGACGCGCTGACGAAGGCGATCGCGGCCTATCAACCCGCCGCAGCCGCAACCCCCACCGCCGCACCTCCGGCCACAGCAACACCGTCGCAGTGATCTCCACCCCTCCACGAGCGAAGCGAGTTGGAGGGGTCGAGTGAAGCGAGGGGGAGGACCATGCGCGGCGAAGCCGCGCTCGTCCGGCCGCCTCGCACTGAGTGTCGTGGGAGCGAACGAAATTCTCTGAACGCTTCCGGCCTCCGGTAGCCGGCCGATAGATCGTCAGCGGCCAGCCGCCTCGGCTATGGCGAGGCCGCGCATCAGGTTCGGAGTCGACCAGGTCGCGACGCCGGTTCCGGCAAAGTCGCGATCGGACGTCCAGATGTCCGCGCCTGTGCTCCAGGCCAGCGCCATCACATGCGCGTCCCCGATCGAGCCGTTGCGGCTGGATACCGCGTCTCTCAGCACGACTTCGCAGTCTTCGAGGAATGGCTCCAGTGCAGCCACAGGCACGACGGTGACGTCTTCGAGCAAGGCATCGATCACGCCAAGAAGGTCCGGACGTTTCAATCCGAGTTCGACGCGGCGGCGCGCCTCCTGAACGACGCGGTCGGTGGTGACGAGCGCCGCCGAACGCAGCACTTCGAGAACGGCGCCGGAACTGCGGCCCCGCGCAGCGGCAATGAGCACCGCCGCATCCAGAACCAGCGTCCGGGACGGAAGCCTCACGACTTCCCGGGTTTGCTTTTGCGCCCGGCTTTAAGCGCGCGCACGGTCTTAACCGACCAATCGACCGGATCGACATCGCCGAATTGCGCAAGCGCCGCATCGTCTTTCTTCGGATCGCGCCCTCTGCCCAGCTTCTCCGCCTTGGCCAAGGTCGCGGCGACGCGATCCAGATTGGCCCGTTTGAGCGGCACCAGCAGCGCGATGGTCCGGTCACCCGATTTCACAGGCGTCGGTCCCGTGAGCGCGCCAATCGTCTCGCCGGAGATTTTCTGGAGGTCGCGAATGCTGATGTGGTTCATGGAGGCTTACATACTCCATTACGTACCGACACGCAAAGTGCCTGTGCGCCCAGCGCCGCTCACGCCGCCTACTTCTCCTGCATCGC
The DNA here is from genome assembly GCA_036490455.1 of Rhizomicrobium sp. Taxonomy (GTDB): domain Bacteria; phylum Pseudomonadota; class Alphaproteobacteria; order Micropepsales; family Micropepsaceae; genus Rhizomicrobium. The sequence continues at coordinate 46,247 of DASXDS010000031.1, read as the reverse complement.
GCGCCACACACGCTCCGGGGTCGCGGGCATGTCCATGTGGACGATGCCGATCGCGTCGCAGATCGCGCTCATCACCGCGGGCATCGCACCGACCGTGCCGGCTTCGCCGCAGCCCTTCGCGCCCATCTCATGCGTCTTGCACGGGATTTCCTCGTAGGCGAAGTCGATGTCCGGAATGTCTTCGGCGCGCGGCATCGCATAGTCGCTGAAGCTCGCGGTCAGAAGCTGCGACGTCTCCGGGTCGTAGACGCAGTTCTCCATCACCGCCTGCCCCAGACCCTGCACCACGCCGCCATGGACCTGGCCGGCCACGAGCATCGGGTTGATCACCTTGCCGAAATCGTCGAGCACGGAATAACGCACCATCTTCACTTCGCCGGTGTCGGGATCGACCTCGACTTCACAGACGTGGCAGCCGTTCGGGAAGGTCGAGGCCGGGCCGTTGAAGGTGGCGTCGCTGTCGAGCCCGCCTTCGAACCCCGGCAGGTTCTGTTTCCTGAGCGCCACCGCGAGCTCGACGACGCCGATCTCGCCGCCGCCGTCGGCGACGCGGAATTTGCCCATGCCCTCGACCACTTCGAAGCCCACATCCTTGCCGCCCGCCTGCAGCACCTGGCCCGCCGCGGCTTTGCCCTTTTCGATCACCTTGTCGGAGGCCGCATGGAGCGCGCCGCCGCTCATGTTGAGCGAGCGCGAGCCGCCCGTGCCGCCGCCGTTCACCCAGTCGCTGTCGCCTTGCTTCACGGTGACGGATTCGAACGGCACGCCGAGCTTCTCGGCGACGAGCTGTGCGAACGCGGTCTCATGTCCCTGCCCGTTCGATTGCGTGCCGACCAGCAACTCGACGCCGCCATTGTCGGTGAACTGCACCCGCGCCGGTTCGCTGCCCGCGGCCGCAGTGATCTCGACGTAATAGGCGAAACCGAACCCGCGCAGCTTGCCGCGTTTCTTCGCTTCCTCGCGGCGCGCCGCAAAGCTGTCCATCCCGGCGCGCGCCAGCCCTTGCTCAAGGAGACGCGGATAATCGCCGGAGTCGAAATCAATACCCCACCAGTTCTTGTACGGAAGCTCTGCCGGTCCGACGAGGTTGCGGCGGCGGATCTCGACGCGGTCGATGCCGGTCTTGGCCGCACACGCATCCATCAGCCGCTCCATCATATGCGCGGCTTCGGGGCGGCCGGCGCCGCGATAGGCATTGATCGGCGCGGTGTTGGAGAAATAGCCTTTGATGTTCACGAACAAGGTCGGCACGCGATAGACGCCGCCCAGGATGCGCCCGCCCGCAAGCGTCGGAATGAACGGCGCGAAGGCAGAGAGATAGCCGCCCATGTTCGCGGTGCCGGTCACCCGCACGGCGAGGACTTTGCCGTCGCTGTCGAGCGCCGCTTCCGCGCGGGTCCAGGTGTCGCGGCCGTGCTGGTCGGTGAGGAACGCTTCGGTGCGATCCGACGTCCAACGCGCCGGGCGGCCGGTCATCTTCGCGGCGATCAGCACCAAAGCCTGTTCCGGATAGGCGCCCGCCTTCATGCCGAAGCCGCCGCCGACATCTTTGTTGATCACGCGCAGCTGGCTGGTTTCGAGCTTCAGGATGCCGGCCACCCGATCGCGCAAACCGCCCGAACCCTGGTTGCCCGAATAAAGCGTGTAGCGATCGGCTTCCGCATCGTAGACGCCGATCGCGTTGCGCGTCTCCATCGAGTTGACGACGACGCGGTTCTGCACCACGTCGATCGCGACGGTGTGCGCCGCTTTCGCGAACGCGGCATCGCACTCATCTTCCTTGCCGTCGATCCAGTCGAAGCACTCGTTGCCCGGCGCCTCGTTCCAGATCGCGGGCCGCGTGGGCGCGACTTCGAGTGTGCCGGCAGCCGGCAATTCTTCGTAATCGACCGCGATCAGTTCGGCCGCGTCGCACGCCTGCGCGTAGGTCTCGGCGACCACCATCGCGATCGCCTCGCCCGGGAACGTCACCATGTCCTTGGCGAGCAGCGGCTTGCTCACGCCGTGCGGGCGCGAGCCGTCGCGGTTCCGCAACGGCGTGGCGTTCGGCATGTTTTGCGCGCCGGACGCTTCCACATCCGCCTGGGTCAGAACGGCCACGACACCGGGCGCCTCTTTGGCGGCAGCGGTGTCGACCGACTTCAGCTTCGCATGCGCGTAGGGACTGCGCAGGAACGCGACGTGGGTCTCGCGCTCGAAGCGGAAATCATCCGTGTACTGACCTTGTCCGGTGATGAGGCGGATATCTTCGGTCCGCTTCACCGATTGTCCGACGCCGAATTTCATGGTGCATGCCTCAAAAGACTACGGCCCGCGGCCCACCGAGATGAGCGAGCACAGGCGGGCCGCAAAAGATGGAGAAACTCAGTTCCGGTAGCTGGGGTCGAGCCGGTCGAGCTTGCGCAGCAATGCCGGCCACGCGAGGTTGCCCATGCCCATCGAGAACCCGGCCTCGCCCTGCCTGGCGGCCTTTTCCTGCACGCCCTGGTTCGTGCGATTCCAGTCGGCGCCGCCGGCCAGTGCGCGCACCTGCATCGAGCAGGAGCGTTCCAGATAGAACATCCGCATGAACGCATCGGCGCAGCTCTGGCCCAAGGTCAGCGTGCCGTGGTTGCGCAAGATCATAATGTGCTTGTCGCCGATGTCGTTCACCAGCCGCGAGCGCTCGTCGAGATCCAGCGCCACACCTTCATAGTCGTGATAGGCGATATCGGAATGGATCATCATCGCATGCTGGTCCATCGGCAGAAGCCCCTGCTCCTGCGACGCCACCGCAACGCCATCGGTCGTGTGCAGATGCATCACGCAATGCGCGTCGTCGCGGTTCATGTGCAGCGCGGAGTGGATGGTAAAGCCGGCCTGGTTCACCGGGAACGGGGTGTCGTCGATCTTGTTGCCGTCGAGGTCGATCTTCACCAGGCTCGACGCGGTGATCTCTTCGAACAGCAGACCGTACGGATTGATCAGGAAGTGGTGCTCCGGCCCCGGCACGCGCGCGGAGATGTGGGTGAACACAAGGTCGTCCCAGCCATACATGGCGGTCAACCGGTAGAGGGCGGCGAGGTTCACCCGCTGTTCCCACTCCTCCGGGCTCACTTTGCCTTTGAGGGAGACGACATCTGACGGTTCGGGCATCTTGCGTGCGGCGGCGCTCATGGCGATTCCTTCCGGGAAATATCTGGATTCCCGTAGAGTAATCCTCCCCCCGGCCCTGTCAAACCCCGCTGGCAGCGGGCGCTGTCACAGTTTTGACGTCGGGTTGCAGCGTGATTGCCTTCGGTATGCGGACATATCGCACATTGTCTGGCGCTCGCCATCCCCAGCCATATATGAGCTTAACTTTAGAGCTAGTGTCCCAAGAGCGTCAGGGAGTTTGAATGTCTGAGGATTGGCGACTCCAACATCTTCAAACGCAACCATATCTGCGCGGGGTGCACTTCCACCTGATGCTGTATCGAGCCTATCGGCCCGGCTGGGACCATGACCATTGCGCAGGATGCTGGGCCAAATTTGCTGAACGTAGTTCCGACCTCGAACCTATCGAACTGGAGGGGTACACGACCGGCGCTGACTATCAGCATGGCCCTCAATACGAATGGGTATGTCCAACGTGCTTTGCAGACTTCAGAGAAATAATGGGCTGGACTGCCGATTGACTCGCAAACTGTAACAGTGCCTGGCCGACGCAGGCAGATCGCCGAAAGGCGTGCGGGCTTACTCGGGAAAAGAGTAGTAGCCGCCTTTGTCTTCCACATAGATGTGCTTCGCGCCCGTCGCGTGGACGTCCCCGTCGAGCGCGCCCATCAGGATATAGATGCGCTCGTAGCCTTTGCGGTCCCAGGCGATCGGCGAACCGCACACGCCGCAAAACATCCGCGTCGTCGTCTTCGACGATTTGTAGGATTGCAGCCTGTCTGCTTTGTCCATGACGAGCGCGCCACGGACCACACCGGCAAAGGCGCCGTAGAGGCCGTAATTCTTCCGGCACTGCGAGCAATGGCAGAAATAGAGATCGTCCAGTTTGCCGGTAAACGAAAATCGCGTCGCACCGCACAGACAAGAACCCGTGTACCGTTTTGCGCGCATGAAACCGGTCGCTCCTACCGCACCCGCTTTACCGCGCGCATCCAACCTTCATACAGCGCGTCGCGGGCGCCGGGCTTCATCGCCGGCGTGAATCGCCTGTCCAGCGCCCAGCGCGCGGCGATGTCCTTCGTGTCTTTGAACAGGCCCACCGACAGTCCCGCCAGATAGGCGGCGCCCAGCGCGGTGGTCTCCGTCACCTTCGGCCGGTCGACTGGCAGGCCGGTGAGATCGGCGAGGCGCTGGCAGAACCAGTCGTTCTTCACCATGCCGCCGTCGACCTTCAGCGCCCGCGGGCTGCCCAGCGGGGCGCGTTTCATGTCGCGCTTCATCGCCTCCAGCAGATCGCGCGTCTGGTAGCAGACCGCATCGAGCGCGGCGCGCGCGATTTCTGCCGCCCCCATGTCGCGGGTGAGGCCCACGATGGCGCCGCGCGCATCGGGGTCCCAATACGGCGCGCCGAGCCCGGTGAATGCCGGCACGAAATAGAGTCCCTCCGCCGCCTTCGCGGTGCGGGCCAGCGCCTCGATCTCGTCCGACGTGCGGATCACGCCCAGCGCATCGCGCAGCCATTGCACCACCGCACCCGCGATGAAGATGCTGCCCTCGATGGCGTACACATTCGTCTTCTTGATCCGAAACGCCGAGGTGCCGAGCAGCCGGTTCTTCGACGCCGGCACGCCCTTCCCCGTGTTCACCAGCGCAAAGCAGCCGGTGCCGTAAGTCGACTTCACATCGCCCGGCTTGAAGCACGCCTGCCCGAACGACGCCGCCTGCTGGTCGCCAGCGACGCCGGCTATTCTCACCGGCGCGCCCAGGATGTCGGCCATCGTCTCGCCGAAATCGCCGGCGCTGTCGCGCACCTCAGGTAACAGCGCGGCAGGCACACGGAACAGCTTCAGCATGTCTGCATCCCAGCTCAGCGATTTCAGATTGAGCAGCATCGTGCGCGACGCGTTGGTCACGTCGGTTGCGTGCACCGCGCCACCGGTGAGCTTGTAGATCAGCCAGGCATCGATAGTGCCGAAGGCGAGTTCGCCCGCCTCCGCCCGCTTGCGCGAGCCGGGGATGTGGTCCAGCAGCCATTCGAGCTTGGTCGCCGAGAAATAGGGATCGAGCAGAAGCCCGGTCTTCGCCGAAACCTTCGGCTCCCATTTCTTCGCCTTCAGCGCGCGGCAGCGTTCGGCGGTGCGGCGGTCCTGCCAGACAATCGCGTTGTAGAGCGGCGCGCCGGTCCTGCGATCCCACAAGACCGTCGTCTCGCGCTGGTTGGTGATCCCGATCGCCGCGATGTCCGCCGCCGCCACGCCTTTCACCGCAGCGCGGCAGCAGGCGACCGTCGCCTGCCAGATCTCGTTCGCATCGTGCTCGACCCAGCCATTGTCGGGATAGATCTGGCGCAACTCGATCTGATGGCTCGCCACCGGCGCCGCATTGGCGTCGAACAGAATGGCCCGGGTGGAGGTGGTACCCTGGTCGATCGACAGGATGAACGGCGCGTCTGGCATGGGGAGGAATCGTGCGTGGAAAACGGCCGCCAGGCTAGCACAGGCCCGCGACCTGCCGTTTCTGTGCCCCGAATCCGGCCCTCGAAAGGTGAACCGGCGGTTACCTTAACAGCCTGTTAAGCACGCCTAGCCCATAGTTCCCTCTCGTGCAGGGGAAGAGGATCGTGGGTTTGACGGCGAGCGACTTGAGCGACATGGGACGGCTGGCGCAGCTGGTCGCCAATCCGGGCAATGTCCGCCGCGAAGAGCTCTATCTTGCCGTGGCCTCGCTCTATCGCGTGCAGGGCGCGTTCCTCAATCCGCGCGAACGCGAGCTGATGAACGAGATCCTGCGCCGCCTCGCACACGACGTGGAGATGGCGATCCGCATTTCGCTGGCCGAGCGGCTGGCCGACGATCCCAACGCACCGCACGACCTCATCCTGATGCTCGCCGACGACAGCATCGAAGTGGCGCGCCCGCTCATCGCGCGCAGCCCGCTGATTTCCGACGAAGACGCGCTCGCGCTCATCGCCAATGCCGACCTCGCCCGCCACGAAGCCTTCGCCGCGCGGCCGCACATCGGCGAGCCGGTGACCGAAGTGCTTTCGAAAAGCGAAGCCGAGACCGTGCTGGTGACCCTGGTGCGCAACGTGACCGCGCGCATCGGTTCGACGACCTACACGACCCTGGTCGAGAAATCGCGCCAGTATGCCAGCCTGCAGGCGCCGCTCGTCTATCGCCGCGATCTTCCAAAGGAGCTTGCGGAGCAGATGAGCGCCTGGTGCTCGGACGCGCTCAAAGGCTACATCGCGAAGAATTTCCGCATGTCGCTCGACGACATCGGAAGCGCCGTCGCCAAAGCCGAAGCGACGGTGCGCGCGCCCGCGCCGGCGGTGAAAGCGGCGCCCGCCGAAAGCGCCCAGCGCCTGGTCGACAAGCTCGCCAGCGCCGGCCAGCTCAAGGCCGGCTTCCTGCTGCGCGTGCTGCATCAGGGCCAGGGCGATCTGTTCGACCTCGGCTTCGCGCGGATGATGGAATTGCCGGTCGAGGCGATGCGCCGCGCGCTCTATCAGGAAGGCCCCAAGACTGTAGCGCTCGCCTGCCGCGCGGCCGGCATCGACCGCTGCGTGTTCACGACGGTCTACAACCTCTCGCGCCAGATCCACGGCACCAAGGCGATGCTGAGCGCCGACGACAAGGCCGACGTCGAAGCGGTGTTCAACACCTGCAGCAAGCTGGAAGCATTGTCCCGCCTGCGCGCCCCCCGCCTGAACTGACCGGCCGCGACCGGCGCCGATCGTTCCCGCGGTTTCGCTCTGCCGCGGCCGCGGCAATGCTAGATCAAAGAATCCAGCGAATGCGTCACCGTTTGCGATGCGCCCACGACGTAATCGATCTCGTTGCCGCTCGCCGTGAAGTCGTCCTGGGTGTAATGGCCCTCGAATTTCAGGGCGAATGAGGGACCCGTCCCATATTTTACGACCAGCGAGCCACCGTCTCCTGATGCATTCGGAATATAGTTGAGCAGGGGATCGCCCAGACCGGATTCGTCCGCGAGGAAAATATGATCGGCCCAACGCTTTGCGCCGCCGAAATCGATGATCGTCCCCGCAAAAGTGTGGTCGATATACAAGCTGTTGTTCAGACCTCCTCTGCCCAGATCGACCATAGGCGCAGCGCCTTCAAACGTCGTGCCTGCGAGATTCACGCTGGCGTTGTAGTTGATCAGGTCGAAGGCCGGCGTGCTGCCGATGAAGTCCGCACCTGAAAAATCGCCCTGAGTGCTGATAGACATCGTATCGCCGGCGCTCAGGTCGATTTTCCCCGAGAACGTGACGGTATAAACTGTGATATCGAAATTGCCCTTGATTTCGCCCTGGTACAAATCAGGCCCGGCGTCGAAGCCTCCACCGATGAACAGATTTTCGTTCGCGCCGGTGTTGACGATCTCGCCCGTCCCGGAAAGTCCGTGCAGGTTGATATTCTTCTGCTGGGAAAGATCGAGGATGCCGTAGTCGGCAATATCCACGCTCCGCGCTTCGGACAGGAATTGCTCGAAAGAGAAGTCGGTAGCTTTTGAGCTTGTCAGGGTCACGCCACCGATCAACATGTCGTTGACATCGGTCCCCATACTGATGGTTCCGTCCAGATCGACAATACCCGAGCCATCGGCCGTCCCGTTCGCGTCGTTGCCGATGAAATCGATCTGCCCCTGCCCGAAACCCAGTGCGTCATCCATTTCCAGGGTTACGCCGTTACTCGCGCCCAACGTTCCCCCGTGCGCGATCGTAATATTGCTCGTGATTTCCGCATCCGCGGTCGCGGACAACGCGCCGTTTCCGTCGAAGTTCACTGTTGCGCCTCCGAGCGCTGCGACGCTTGAAAACTCCAGCGTTCCACCCACGATCACGATGGCGTCGAACGAATTGGTGGCGCTGGTGAGGACCGCGGTACCGGCCGTGATATCAAGCGTGCCAAGGGTGAGCGATCCGCTCCCGGTCTCCAGAAGCGTCGCATCGGCGGACTCGATTGTCAGGGTTTGCGCCACATCAGCATCGGTTACGTTGACGGTGTAGGCCGTACCGGTTGCGGCAATTGCCGCATCCGCATAGGCATCCGGCGCGCCGTGCGCCCAGTTACCGCCCTCGGCAAAGTCACCGCTGACAGCGTTGCTCCAGTTCGTCGTGCCCAGTTGGCCGCCGGAGCATTCGATCTCATCATAATTCCACGTGAAATCGCTCTGCGTGTATGTGCCCCTGAGGTTCAGGGCGATGGAAGACGTCGGTCCATACTGCACGATCAGTTCGCCGCCGGTTCCGTCGGCATTCGGTTGATATGTCAGCGTTGGCGTTCCTTCGGAGTAGCTGACCTCCAACTCTATGCCGTTGGTGCCGTCGCCGTGATCGCCGAAATTACTGATCGTACCGGTGAAAGTGCTGTCGATCTCCAATCGCACATTTCCACCTACTCCCATATCCACCGCCGGGCCGGCGCCGTCGGACGTCGTGTTCTCAAGGTTAAAGTCAGTGGGGGAGTAGTAGTAACCCGGCTCAAGGTCGATGGCAGGTGCGTCGCCGACAAAGTGCGTCTGATTGAGTTGTGCGTCGCCGAGAACATGGATTATTGCACCGGACTGAAGTGCAAATGTGCTGTTATAAGAGTATAAACTCTCTGCCTTGATATCGAAGTCGCCCGCGACAGTCCCGCCGTAAAGATTAGCACCAAGAGTGAGTTGTTCGAGTGGCCCTCTGTTGATGACCTCGCTTTTTACTACGTCGGCGAAGGCCACCAGGTTGTCCTGATTTGTCAGATCGAGGACGCCGCCGTTTGTGATTGTCACGCCGTCGGCGAGAAAGGCTTTGAAGAAAACGTCGTCCGGTGTCGAACTTTCGAGTGTCACGCCGGAAATATCGATATTGAGCGGTTTGACCAAGGGACCCATGCTCCCGGCACCCAGGTCGATCGCGCCACGGTCACCGCTGCCGTGCCCGTTGCTTCCGAAGATCAGGGTGGCACGTGCCCGGGTATCGAACGTCAACGCGCCGTCCAGGGTCAGTGTCTCGCCATGGCCGACGGTGACGGTGGCGGTGCCGCTGATCGCTATCGCGTTTGCGATCTCGGCGCTGTCGATTGCGGACAGTGTGGCCATATTGCCCACAGAGATAGCGCCGCTGCCGAGTGCCGCAGCGCTCGCAAATTTCAGTTCACCGCCCGTCATCGCGATGCTGCCGATGGTGTTTGCGGTGGTCAACGCCACCGCGCCGCTGGCGATATTCAGCGTGCCGACATCGAGCGACCCATGCCCCCGCTCCTGCAGCAGCGCGTTGGCCGAACTGATCGTCAGCGTGCTGGCGGCGTCGGCGCTGATCACCTTAACGACATAGTCGGCGCCCGTTGCATCGATGATCGCATCGGTCTCGATGTTCGGCCTGCCGCCATTCCATTTGTGAGCCTTGGCGAAGTCGCCGGTGACGGCATTCGCCCAGATCGACGGGCCTGATACATCGACCGAGCAATCGATCTCAAGATAAGGTGCTGTCTGGTTCAGCGAGAAATCGCTCAGGGCATAATTGCCTTCCAGATTCAGCGTGGCGACGACGGCTCCCGCGCCTGATCGTACGATCAGCTGACCGGCGGTTCGCGCGTCATTCGGCTGATACTTTAGCGTCCAGTCGCTTGCGGCCGCTTCGTCGGCGATCACAATCGCGTCGGTACCGCCGTTGTGGCCGCCGAAGTCGAGGATCGTGCCATTGAAGGAATTATCGATGTCCAATTCATTGTTCTGACTGGTCCCCAGATCGACCCCGAGTGCGCCGCTTGGCGTGCGACCTTCGAGGGACAAAACCCCGCCGCCATTCGCGGCGTCCAAATCGATCACGGTGTTTTTGCCAAGAGAGGTGAGCGCTATCTCACCCGTATCGATCACATGGATCGTGTCCCCGGCCGCCAGCTCGACCGCTCCGGAAAGCTTTCCGCCGTCCAGCGTCAGATCGAAGTTACCGAACAAAGTGCCGGAAAACTGGGCATTGGAAATAAAAAGATTTTCCAGCGCACCACCATAGTCATAGACACTTCCGTACCCCGTGAGGTTCGATAGAGAGACGTTGTTCTGACCGGCGAGGTCGAGTCCGCTGTCGGTGTCGACTGTCACACTCTTCGCGCCGGAAACGAACGAGTTGAAAAAGCTGCTATCCGCGACTGTGCTGCCCACGATCACTCCTTTGATCGTCAGGTAGCTGCCAGCAGACGCAGGGTTGATACTCCCGGTGTCGTTCACGTCGATAACGCCGGTGCCGCCATAGATGCTGCCGTGCCCATTGCTGATGAAGTTCAGGCGATTGATGCTGCCGGAAGCGAACGTCAGTGGGCCGTCCAACGCCAGGGTTTGACCGTGGCCGACTGTGAAGGTGACTTTGGTGCCGAGCGTGATCGCGTTGTCGATCTCCGCGCTTGCGATCGCGGAAAAGGTAGCGTCGCCGGTGAGCGAAATGGTGCCTTCGCCGAGCGCTGCGGCGCTGGTGAATTTCAATTCGCCGCCGCTCATCGCGATGCTGCCGATGGTGTTTGCGGTGGTCAGCGCCACCGTGCCAGCCTTGATGTCCAGCGCGCCCAGATCGAGCGACCCGTGCCCCCTTTCCTGCACCAACGCCGTGGCGGAATCGACCGTCAGACTGTTCGCGGCATCCGCGCTGATCACCTTGACGACATAATTGGCGCCGACGGCATCGATCACCGCGTCGGTGTTCGCGTCCGGGCGGCCATCGTCCCATTTGTCGCGCTTGGCGAAGTCGCCATTGGCGGCGTCCAGCCAATGTGTGGTGCCCATGTTTCTTCCGCCAGCCGCTCGCGCTCCGCGAGAACCTTAGTCGCACGCTACCCATTGCACAATTTCCGACACCTTCGGCGCGCCGGTGGGCGGATCTGGCGAAACAGAACGCCCGCGCGGGCTTCTGCGTGTTACGCCCAATGGAACTCCCGGACGGCGATCGCGCGTCGTTCCGCGCAACCGGCGCCCAGTCGACCGCGCGGATTCAGATCAACGAGTCCAGATGCGCCGGAACATGCGGCGACGATTGCTCGGCAGAGCAGTCGATCTCCGTGGAGTTGTTCGCATCCACAGTGAAATCGGCCTGTGTGTACGTGCCCACCAAATTCAGATCGAATGCCGGCGCGGGCCCGTATTGCACCACCAGGACGCCGCCAGTGTTCTGCGCATTCGCTTCATACTGCAGCGTGGGAACGCCCAGACCCGCCTCGTCGGCGATAAAGATATGATCGGTGCCGCCGTTATGGCCGCCAAAATTTACGATCGAGCCGGCGAAGCTGTGATCGATATATAGCGAGTTGTTTTGACCGACTCCCATACCGATCGCGGGCGCAGCGCCATCAAAGGTCGTGTTCGTGAGATCCAGACTGCCATCTGAAGTGCGTTTGTCCAACTGGATGGTTGGCGCGGCGCCGATGAACTCGGCGTGCTCGAAATTTCCACTGTCACGCACGGCGATGAAATCGCCTGGGCTCAAGGCGATCGTCCCCGAAAACGCGATATCATACATTTTGATGTTGAAATCGCCTTTGATTTCGCCTTGGAACACGTCAACCGTACCTGGGATATAACTTTCGATCGTGAAAGTTTCGTTTGGTCCCATGTTGACGATCTCACCATCCCCGGAAAGCCCATGTACTGTGACATTGTTCTGTTGGGAAAGGTCGAGGACGCCGTATTGGGCGATATCAACGGTCTGCGCTTCGGACACAAACACCGAAAAGGTGATGTTGTTCGCTATCGAAGTCGCCAAGGTCACCCCGCCGATCAGCACGTTGGTAAACCCGTTCGAGATGCTTAGCGGCCCGTCCAGATCGACGACGCCAGAGCCATTTGCTTTGCCATTTGCATCGTTGCCGATGAAGTTTATCTGTTTGGGGTCATCCAGACCGCTATCCAGCTTCAGCGTCACGCCGTTGGCCGACCCGAATGTCGCCGTCTGCGAGTACTCGATCTCGTTGGCGATCTGAACGTCTGCGGTCGGGGATAACGCGCCGTCTCCGTAGAACTGTATCGGCGCGTCCCCGAGCGCTGCGCTATTTGAGAATTCCAGCGTTCCGCCCGCGAGCACGATGGCGTTCAATGTGTTGGCGGTCGTGAGGAGCACCGTGCCGGCCGCGACATCGAGCGTGCCGAGGGTGAGCGATCCATTGCCTCCCTCCAGCAGCGTCGCGTCGGCGGAGTCGACGGTCAGCGTCTGCGCCACATCGGCGCTGCTCACTTTGACGATGTAGGCCGCACCGGTTGCAGCAACAACCGCATCCGCATTAGTATCTGGCGTGCCGTGAGCCCAATTGCCGCCCGTCGCAAAATTGCCGGTGACAGCCATGTTCCAGTTTGTCGTGCCCAACTGGCCGGCGGAGCATTCGATCGTGTCATGATTAACAACCGTAAAATCGCTCTGTGTGTAGGTACCCCTGAGGTTCAAGACGATTGCAGGCAAAGTCCCATACTGCAGGATCAATTCGCCGCCGGTTCCGTCGGCATTGGGCTGGTATGTCAGCGTTGGCGCGCCCTCGCTGTAGCTGACGCCCAATTCTATCTTATCGGTGCCGCCGGTGTGACCGCCAAAGTTGCTGATCGTGCCCGTAAAAGTGCTGTCGATCTCCAATAGTACATCTCCGCCCACTCCCATATCGACCGCCGGGCCGGTGCCGTCGGATGTCGTATCTTCAAGGGAAAGGACAGCGTCGGAGTCGAGACCCGACTCAAGGTCGATGGCAGGTGCGTCGCCGGCAAAATGCGTATTCTGGAAGAATGCACCATCGACGATATGAATTGCATCGCCGGCCTGTAGCGCGATCGTTCCGCTATCAAAATTCATCTCGTATGTTTCGATATCGAAGTCGCCCGCGATCGTTCCGCCGCTAACATCCGCATCAAAAGTGACGTGCTCGAGCGGGCCTCTGTTGAGAATTTCGCCTGTAACGTTTAGCGCATCGAATGCGAGATTGTCCTGATTGGTCAGATCGAGGATGCCACCGTTTATGATTGACACGCCATAGAAAGGGTGGGCGAGGAGGTCTGTAAGGAAGGCGTTATCCGGTTTCGAACTTTCGAGTGTCACGCCAGAAATAACGATAGTGGACAGTTTGACCACCGAACCGGTACTTCCGGCGCCGAGGTCGATCGCGCCGGCAGCGCCACTGCCGTGTCCGTTGCCGGTGAAGGTCAGGCTGGCTGCCTGATTGTCGAACGTCAGTGCGCCATCCAGGGTTAGCGTTTGGCCATGGCCAACGGTGATCGTATTTGCGCCGCGGAACGTAATCGCATTGGCGATCTCGGCGCTGTCGATCGCAGACAGTACCGCGTTGCCGCCGTGGTTCAGCAAGATAGCGCCATCCCCTAGCGCCGCGGCGCTCGTGAATTTCAGCTCTCCATCGGCCATCACGATGCTGCCGATGGTGTTTGTGGTGGTCAGCGCTACCGTGCCGCGAGCTATATTCAGCGTGCCGACATCGAGCGACCCGTGTCCCCTTTCCTGCACCAACGCCCAGACGGAATCGACCGTCAGACTGTTTGCAGTATCCGCGCTGATCACCTTGACGACGTAACTCGCGCCGACGGCATCGATCACCGCATCGGTGTTCGCGTCCGGGCGGCCATCGTCCCATTTGTCGCGTTTGGCGAAGTCGCCATTGGCGGCGTCCAGCCAATGTGTGGTGCCCATGTTTCTTCCGCCAGCCGCTCGCGCTACGCGCGAACCTTAGCGGCACGCTACCCATTGCACAATTTGACGCCCCTGTTGGGCGGACCTGGCAAGACGTCCCGCGTGGACTTCTGCGCGCCGATCCGGTCCAATGGAACTTCCGGACGGCGATCGCGCGTTGTTGTGCGAGGCCAAGAGAACGGTCACAGGAAAAATGCCGGCGGCAGATTTGCGGAAACTGATCGATGCGTTGCACGCGTCCGTCGACGGCGACACGAGCGAGCGCGACATCGCGTTGCGCGTCGCGGAATTCTGCGCCGAAGCGGGCTACAGCAAGACGCTGACGCCGCAATGGGTGCTCCGCCATGCCCAGTTGAACGTCGCCGAGATCGTCGATGTCGGCGTGTGTCACGGCACGCCGTTCCTCTACAACGCATTCCCGGACTGCTTCTTCCTGCTGGTCGATCCCAGGAAGGACGCCGAAGCCATTGTCGAACGGCGGCCGCGGAACAGCAAATTCCTGAACCTTGCGCTTGGGGCCGCCAAGGGCGAAGCGATCCTGAACGAAGCCGGCTCGTGCTCGAGCTTTCTCGACTGGGATATGAACGACGCCCGCTCCACCCCGGCTGACCGTTACGCGGTGCCGATGACGACACTGGACGAGATCATCCGCAGCGAACTGAAAAGCGACCGGATCGGAATCAAGATCGACACCGAAGGCTACGAGGGAGAAATCCTCAAAGGCCTCGACAGCGAGATCGGCCGGGTGCAGTTCGTCATTGCCGAGGTGTCGATCAAGAACCGCCTGCGGAACGCGCCGTTCTTCAGCGACATCGTAAGCCTCATGCATGCGAAGGGTTTTTCGTTCTACAACACGATGCGTTCCTTGTGGGCCAATCCCCAGCGCTATTGCGACGTGCTGTTCCTGCGCAAGGACGACCCGCGCTTTGAGGTGAAACCGGGACCTGATATCCTCTCCGGATGATCGATCCGTTCGGCCGTTCCATATCCTATCTGCGCGTCTCCGTGACCGACCGGTGCGATTTCCGCTGCGTGTATTGCATGGCGGAGCACATGACGTTCCTGCCCAAAGCCGAGCTTCTCACCCTGGAGGAGATGGAGCGGTTATGCGCCGCCTTCATCGCCAAGGGGGTGGAGCGCATCCGCATCACCGGCGGCGAACCCCTGGTGCGCAAGAATGTGATGAGCCTGTTCGACCGGCTGGGCGCGCGCCTCGGCAAAGAGGGCTTCACGGAACTCACGCTCACCACCAACGGCAGCCAGCTTGCGCGCTATGCCCGCGATCTGCGCAGTGCCGGCGTGGAACGGATCAACGTCTCGCTCGACACGCGCGATGCCGCAGCATTCCGCGCCATCACCCGCTGGGGCGATCTCTCCAAAGTTCTGGCCGGGATCGATGCGGCGCAGGACGCGGGCCTTGCGGTCAAGATCAACACCGTCGCGCTGCGCGGCATCAACGAAGCGGAGATTCCGTCGCTGATGGAATGGGCGCATGGCCGCGGCATGGATTTCACCCTGATCGAGACCATGCCGATGGGCGAGATCGATACCAGCCGCCTCGACCAGTACCTGCCGCTGTCGCGCGTGCGCGCGACGCTGATGGAGCACTACACCCTGGAAGACATCGATTACCGGACCGGCGGACCGGCGCGCTATGTGCGGGTCGAAGAGACCGGCGGCCGCCTCG
Organism: Rhizomicrobium sp.; assembly: GCA_036490455.1. GTDB lineage: Bacteria > Pseudomonadota > Alphaproteobacteria > Micropepsales > Micropepsaceae > Rhizomicrobium. The sequence goes on along the minus strand of DASXDS010000031.1, from coordinate 30,771 downwards.
GCTTCATCACGCCGCTCACCCACAATTTCTGCGAAAGCTGCAATCGCGTGCGCCTCACCTGCACCGGCACGCTGTTCATGTGCCTCGGCCAGGACGACGCGGCCGATCTGCGCACGCCCTTGCGCGCTTCGCCCGGCGAGGCGCGCCTTCATGAGGCCATCGACGCGGCGATCGCGCGCAAGCCGAAAGGCCACGACTTCATTATCGATCGCCGCCACAAGCGTCCGGCGCTGGCGCGGCACATGTCGATGACGGGCGGCTGATGGCCAAGACCGTGCACTTCGTCGCGTCGGAAGCCACGGACGCACAGACCGCTCTCACATTGTTGCAAAGCAAATATACGGACGCCGGCGCGAAAGCGGCCGACATCATCGTGGCGCTGGGCGGCGACGGCTTCATGCTGCAGACGCTGCACCGTTTCCGCGACGCGCAGAAACCGATCTACGGCATGAACCTCGGCTCCGTCGGCTTCCTGATGAACGAGTTCGCGGAAGACGGTCTCGCCGAGCGGCTCTCGAAGGCGGAAGCCGCGGTCGTCCATCCCTTGCGGATGACGGCGACCTCGCCGGCCGGCGTGCAGGATGCGCTGGCGTTCAACGATGTGTCGCTTTTGCGCCAGACGCGGCAGACGGCGAAGCTGCGCATCACGGTGGACGACAAGGTGCGGGTCGCCGAGCTCATCGGCGACGGCGTGCTGATCTCCACCCCCGCCGGCAGCACGGCCTACAATCTGTCGGCGCATGGCCCGATCCTGCCGATCGATGCGGCGCTCTTGGCGCTCACCCCGATCAGCGCGTTCCGGCCGAGGCGGTGGCGCGGCGCGCTGCTGTCGCACCGGGCGCGGGTGCGGTTCGACATTCTGGAAAGCGGCAAGCGCCCGGTCAGCGCGGTCGCAGACGATCTCGAAGTGCGCGACGTCACCCGCGTGGATATCGCCGAAGACCGCAGCGTCTCCATGACCATGCTGTTCGACGCCGGCCACAGCCTCGATGAACGGATCCTTGCCGAGCAATTCGTCGATTAAGGATTCGGTCATGCAAAAAACTGTCAACTTTACAAGCCGTTAAACCTCTCCCCCTACAGTTGACTCAATTGCCACCGGGTCGCCTGCCCGGATGCGCAGCATCGCTGGGGACCATGAGCGGCTACCGTTTCGATCGCCTGAGAGTGCTGGTCGTGGAAGACAATCCGCACATGCGCAAGCTGGTGGTCGAGGTCCTGCGCGCGTTCGGCGCAGCACAGATCTTCGAAGCCGCCGACGGCGAAGCCGCCTGGAAGTGCCTGAAGGAAGCCGGCCCCGACGTCGTGATCCTCGACTGGATGCTGGAGGGGATGAGCGGGCTCGATCTCACCAAGATGATCCGCACCTCGGCCGGCAGTCCCAATCCCTACGTCCCGATCATCATGCTGACCGGCCACACCCATATCGATCATGTGCGCCAGGCCCGCGATGCCGGCGTCAACGAGTTTCTCGCCAAGCCGGTTTCGGTCAAAGGCATCCTGACGCGGCTGATCGCCGTGATCGAATATCCGCGCCCCTTCGTGCGCACGAAAAGCTATTTCGGCCCTTGCCGCCGCCGCCGCGGTCCCGCGGAGTATCGCGGTCCGGAACGGCGCGGCACCGGAGAGACCGAAGTCGAAAACATCGCACCGGCAGCAGCAGCGCAATAAGCGAGGATACCGTGCCGAAAGAAAAGCCCATCGAGATTTTCATGCCGCCCAACATGCTGAAGGCGAAGGTCGGCGGCTCTTTCGGCGGCATCGACGCGTCGATGCTACGCCGCGCCGAGACGGCGATGGAAGAGATGAAGACTGAGTTCACCAACTGGCTCGGCGCCGACGTCGACAAGCTGGTCGAAGCCCGCGATGGGTTCGCCGCCCTTTGCGACAAGCCCACGCAGGATGCGTTGCTTCGCGCCAGCCACGATCTCAAAGGCGGCGCGCAGACCTACGACTATCCGCTGATCGGCCGCATCGCGGGATCACTTTGCCGCCTGATGGAAGGCGCCGCAAATCCGCAAGCGATCCCGCTTGTGCTGGTGGATGCACACGTCAATGCGATCAAGATCGTCCACCGTCAGGACATCCGCGACGCCACCAACCGCATGGCCGTCACGCTGAGCGAAGAGCTCGAAAACCGCGTAACGGAAATGCTCGAGAAGGCGCGCTGACGCCAGTGCTTCAGGCGCCGGCCGACGGCACGGTGAGTTCGATCCGGCAGATCAGTCCACGCGGCTCAAATTCGAGCTTCGCCGAACCGCCTTCAGCCTGCAGGGCGCGCTCGATCATCCGGCTTCCGAAGCCCTTGCGGGACGGTGACTTCACCTCAGGCCCATCAGACTCGGTCCAGATCATCGACAAACGCTGGTCATTGTCTTCCGGCGCAGCCTGCCAGGTCAGAGCGACATGACCCGTGTCGGTCGAAAGCGCGCCATATTTGACTGCATTGGTACCGAGCTCATGCAACAGCATTGCGATAACGAGCGCCTTGCTCGGACTCAGTTCGACGCCCGGACCTGACGGAACGATCCGTTTGCCGCCGTTGTTGAACGGCGCCACGGCGCGCTCGACAACGTCCTGAAGGTTTGCGTTCTGCCAGTTCCGCTGGGTCAGAAGGTCATGCGCGTCCGATAACGCATGCAGGCGGGAGACGAACGTTGCATGCTCTTCTCTGTCGGCACTCCGGAACGTCTGCATGACCATCGCCTGGATCGTGCCGAGCGTGTTCTTCACCCGGTGCTTGATCTCATGCACGAGAAGCTCTTTGACGGCTTCGGCTTTCCGGCGCTCCTCGATCTCCCTCTGCGCGGCATGGTGCAGACGCGCATTGTCCATCGCGACCGCGGCCTGCGCGGCGATGGCGGAGACAAGTATCTCCACATCCTCCGTGAACACGCCGGGCTTGTCGTGCCCGAAGAACAGGCCGCCATGTATCTGCCCCGATGATGAAACGACGGGTACCGCGAGATAGCTCACGACCGGCAAGTGACCTTTGGGCATTCCGAAGTGCGGGTCGTTCTTTCCGTATCGCGGATCTTGTCGGATATCGTCGGACCGCACGATCCCCTCACCCTTGAAGGTAGGATCGAACACCGCCGTGTTGCGCGGCATGCCGAACCGTTCGAACGCCTCACGCGGCGCGCCCGAAAGCGTGTAGAGCGAATACCATTCGCCGTTCTGATCGAGCATGTTGTAGAAGAACGAACCGAACCTGGCGCCGCTGACCTCGGTCGCAAGGTCGGTCACGCTCTGCACGATACGTCGAAGATCGAGGTCGCGAGAAATCTCTGTTGCGACGCGGTGCAGAATCTCCAGCCGCTTTCGCTGCGTCACAAGGCGGAGTTCGGCACGCTTCTTGTCCGTGATGTCCCGCGCGATTTTCGAGGCTCCGATGATCTTGCCTTCGGTGTCCTTGACTGGCGACACCGAGAGCGAAATGTCGATCAGCGTCCCGTCCTTGCGTTGCCGCACGGTCTCGAAGTGTTCGATCCGTTCGCCGCCACGGATGCGGGCGAGGATTTCATCTTCCTCATGATGGCGGTCGACTGGAATTAGCATGAGAACCGAGCGCCCGATAATCTCCTCGGCGCTGTAACCGAATACCCGCTCTGCCGCTTTGTTCCAGCTTTGGATGATTCCGTTGAGGTCCTTGCTCGCAATCGCGTCGTCAGAGGACTCGACTATCGCGGCGAGATGCTCGGCCGGGCTGAGCCCTTTGCGTTGTTCGAGGATCGTCAACCTTCATCTCCGTCCCTCTTCGATGCTCGCCCATTGTTCTTCTAGGGCAATTTCCAGCCCGGTGCGACCCTTAATCCTTTCCCTACCCGCAACTCGGCTTATTGTCTCGCGTTCACAGACAGGGAGTCGCGAGGTTCACTCGTAAACATGGGAGTTGCCGGTGCCGCTGGCAGTGGTTGTAGAGGACGAGTGGGCGATTCGAATGCAGATCGCAGACACGCTGCAGGATACGGGATGGGAGGTCCGCGAGTTCGCTTCGGGGGAGCAGGCTGTCGCGTTCCTTGAGGAAGAACCCGCAGTCGTGCTCCTGGTCACCGACATTCGGCTGACCGGTCCGGTAACAGGATGGGACGTGGCAGAAGCCTATAGGGCCGCGAACGCCTCGGTGAAGGTCTTCTACTGCTCCGGAAATCCGTCCGTTGAGGCACGGCAAGTGCCCGGCAGCGTCTTCATGCCGAAGCCATGCCGGATGGACCAGTTGCCGAAACCGGATAGTGCAGGCCCGGCGGCTAGCCCGTGAATGCTTTCAGGTAGCGGATGACGGCTCAGCGGAGCGTGTGGTCCGCCGTGAGCCTACACCGCGTCCTTCATCGAAGCGCTCGTCTGCGTGTAGCCCGCGTCGTCGCGGATGCGCAGGATCTGCCCGTCCGGTCCGTTCTCGACCCAGGGCGTGACCGTCAGCGGCGGCTTCGCCTGCGCCGCGGTCATCGCTTCGGCCACGGTTTTCGACTGGGCGAGCTTCATCAGGTTCAGCTTGGTCGGGAAGATCACGTTCCATTTCTTGCGGTCGTCGATCGCGGCCTGCGGCCCGATCCACACCGAATCCACGGTCTCGCGTCCGTCATGCATGCCGGCGTGGTCGGCCATCGCCGCGGCAAGGAAGAAGTGCGTGTCGAACCGCTTCGGCATGTTGTCGGGCGTGATCCAGTGCGCGAAATGGACCAGGCGGTCGCAGGCAAGACGCAGCTTCTCCGTCCGCAGCATCTCGGCGAGGCCGACCTCTTTCTTGTCGAGCCTGGTGCGGTAATGGTCGAGCTTCGCGGCGCGCTCTGCCGTCACCAGTTCGCTGGAGCCCTCGTCGCGCGCCAGCAGGATGCCCGATTCTTCGAATGCTTCGCGGATCGCGGCGGCGCCGAGCGCGCGCATGGTCGTGTCCCAATCCGGATGGCAATCGGTCATCCCGTCCAGCGCCGCATCGCTGTCGCCCGGCGCCGTCTTGCCGCCCGGAAACACCAGCGCGCCGGCGACGAAATCGATCTGATGATGGCGTTTCACCATGAACACTTCGATGCCGTTCGCGCCGTCGCGGATCAGCAGCACCGTGGCTGCCGGTACCGGCACGGCGACCGGCTTTTTCTCGTTCTCTGCCATGTTTCCTCGCTTGCTTTGCCGGGAGTCTAACGGGTTGCCGCCGCGACAGCCAAGGTGGCGATCATCGCCGCCAGAAGGACCGCGAAATAGCCGGTCGCGCCATTGGCCCGCACAATGAAGCCGCTCACCAGCGGTCCCACGATGGAGCCCAGCCCGAACAACAGCACCATGCCGCTCGCCGCAGGCACGCGCGCCTCGGCAGCGATCCTGTCGTTGGTGTGGGCGACGGTTACACTGTAGAGCGGGAAGGTGAAGGCACCGACGCCAGCCGAGCCGATCAGCTTGTAGATGAGCGGCGCGCTGTCCGCCCACCAGCCGAATGCCGCCGCAAGCGCGCCGCCGGCGCACATCACAAACACCGTCTGCCGCCGTCCGATGTGGTCGGAAACCCAGCCGAACGGATATTGCAGCACCGCGGCCGCCACCATCGCTACGCCCATGAACAGGCTCACGCCCTTGATGCCGAGGCCGGCACCTTGCGCGTAGATCGGCCCGAAGGTGAAAACGATGCTCCAGGTGACACCGGACAACACGGTTGCGATCACGCCCATCGGCGAGACCGCGTACAGCTTACCAATGCCGAACGGCTCCGGGGGCGGACGGTTCGGCGCATTGTCGCGCGCGATGAACACCGGAATGCCGCCCACCGCCAGCACGACGCCGCACACCAGAAACAGATTCGCATTGCCCGGATTGCCGGTCGACAACAGCATCTGCGCCAATGTCATCGAGATCATCTGCGCGACCATGTAGATGCTGAACACGCGCCCGCGGATCCGGTTCTCGACGCGTGCATGGATCCAGCTTTCGAGCGAGACGTAGAGCATCGCAAGCACAAGGCCCGACACGATGCGCAGCAGCGCCCACGCGACCGGCGTCACGATGTAGGCATGCAGCACGATCGCAGTGCCTGCGATCAGCGTCGCGGCCACGACCACGAGCACATGGCCGAAGCGCTCGATCACCCGATGGCTCAGGAGCGGTCCGGCGGAATAGCCCACATAGTAAGCGGACATGATGATGCCGGCGGTGGTGACCGGAAATTCCATCGCGGCGCGCAGTGAAAGAATATCGGTCTGCAGACCGTTTGCGATCTGCACGACGAACACCGTGGCGATGACCGCCCAGACCGATGCGACTGCCGCCCGCATGAAATCCCCAAACGCAACGGCTCGGCCGTCGCGCCACCGTTCCCTGACCGAAGAGGACTTACGGAGTGTCGCTGCGCTTCGCAACCGGCAGCGCCGGCGACATCGACGACAGCAGATCGATCACGCCGCTCGACATCGCGAGGGGCGAAGCCGGCAGCGGCGGGGCATCGCCCTGCCCCTGCAGGCCCGGCGTCATCCAGGACGGCGCCAGCATCGCCAGCTCGGCGTTCGCAAGCCGCGCGTCGTCGCCCGGATTGCCGAAATAGAGGCTGCTCGGATTGGCCTTTTGCGTCTCGTTGTCGGCTGCGGCTGGCGGAGCGGACGACAGCGGCGCATCGCCATGCGCGCTGAGCGCCCAGTCGTAGACATCCTTGACGGATTTGGGCGAACCGTTCGCGTGATAGAACACCGTGCGATTGGCGCCGGCGGCCTGGGGAAACTCCTTCGCGGCCGATGCGGACGGATCGGTCTGCGTAAGCTGGATCAGCTTGCACGCCGCATCGGTACCCAGGAAGTGCGCCGCATACAATTCGCCGCCGCAGACGTCGCGGCCGAGCGTGCTCTGCATCTTCGCCCGCTCGTCGCGCGCGAACACGCCGGCCATATAAGCGGACGCTTGCGGGTCTTTGCGCAGCGCGAGGATCGCGTGGCGGTCTTCCGGATTGTCGGCGTGATAATGGCCGTCCGTGCTTTTGCTGATGGCGTTGGCGTAGCTGCCGAGACCGAACGCCGCGCCGTGCTCTTTCACCAGGCCGAGCCAGGTCTGTTCGACGAACTGGAACAGACCGGCGGCGCTCGACGCATTCGACTGCGCCTGCGGCTTCAGGCTGGATTCCCGCATCGCCGTGTTGAGCAGGTAGTTGAAGTCCGATCCCGTAGCGGCGCTCGCGCGCTGCAGCGCGGCGACGACTTCAGTACGGGTGGCGTTGACGGCTTCAGCCAGCATCGATCTTCCGCGGGCTTCTCCCGCGCATAGGACCGCAAATGCCTAGAGGATCGTGGTTAAGAGAGGGTTAAACGGCAGGCGCGAACGGCATGCGCCAAGGCCCGATAGACAACAGAGATTCCGGCGCCCGTCACTAAAATTCAGCAGTTTCGATGCCATGGAATTTGTCCCAGGCTATCTATCATGCAAATTCAGCTTGCCTTCCGCTACATTCGAGTTGAGAGCTTCGGATCAAGCCGGTTGCAACCGTCTCGTGTATGTGTTGCCGAGCATCGTTCATCAGAGCCTTTACCCGCTGGAAGATCGCAGTCAATTCAGATTTTGGAATCGCAGAAAAGCTATCGACGATAGCTCTCTACCCATCTCGGAAACGCCGATGTCGGCATTTGGGCAGCGTCTACGCCTTGTTCAGATATGAAGCGTCGGAGTCCTCGGTTCGTGCACGGAGATTTGGCCGCAAGCCTCCTCATATGCTTCCACTATCTTCCAATTCTTCCTGCTCATTCACAGTTCTATCAACTTTCACTCGCACGTCTGGTCCATTGGCCTCCGTCACGCTGCTATGCCAACTTCTCTAAGTGTGACATTCTCAACGTCGAACCTTTTAAATTGAACTGCGTATTCCGCGGTCACAAACGTAGGCGAATCCCTACCGATTTCTGCAATATGAAATGCGTCGACCGGATCGATATCTGATCTCTCGACCGTGATTCCATCATATTTGTATTTGAGCCTTCTCCTTCCGCAATAAGGGCACTCAGTCTCCTCTTCCATCGCGTTTTTCCCTATGTCGATAGAGATCGTTTTCTTGGGACGAGGCCATACAAAATGCTTTCTTCGTATTTCGTTAGCTAGATCTACTCCAAGGCCGCGGAAATCGATCAGAATAGGTTCATAGAGAAAATGGCCGCCTATTTGGTCAAACACTTTGGTCAGATTGGCCGAGCCGAAAAATAACGGACTTCCCCAGCTAAACGCTACGTCTGCGATTCGAGAGCCGGGCGTATCCCAGTCGATGCGCAACGGCGAAACGAGGCGGGAGTGGTAGCGACCGGGACAATCACATGGTTCCTTGTGCCAGGTTCCCACAACGGCAGCATACTTAAAGGTCGGCTTCGAAACCGGAATTGGATACAGACCAGGGTCATCGAAAGCATATATTTTCACTTTGTTAGAAGCCCATATTCATTCCGGATCGAGCTTACTACTCTCTGACCTGCTCGGCTATTGGGTTGCCGGACCGTCACGCTTGTCGGCTTCGGCGAGCCACGTTCCGATTGTAATCTCTGACGCCGAACTCAGCCATCGCGCGTCGCTGCCGCGCGCATGAGCGCCAGCGTTGTTTCAAGCGCAACGTCTTCATAAGGAACCGCCGCGCCATTTCCCCATACCGGTCCGGGCCAAGCCGCGTCTCCCGGATTGCGCGCGACGATGTGGATGTGGAGTTGCGGCACCAGGTTGCCCAGCGCGCCGATATTGATCTTCGCCGCATGCGTCGCCGTCTTCAGAAGTCCGGACGCCTTCGCGATTTCTTCAACCAGTGTCGCACGGTCGTCCGCCGAGAGTTCGAACAGTTCGACAATGCCGGCCCGCCGCGGGACGAGGATCAGCCACGGATAGCGCGCGTCGTTCATCAGCAGCACGCGCGACAAAGGCCAGTCGGCGACAAACACCGTATCGGCCGACAACCGTTCGTGAAGCGCGAATGCCGTCATGACCTATCCAAACGTGTTGACGGCTAAACCTAGCCTTCGCGAAAAACCGCTTCGATGTTGTTTCCGTCGGGATCGAGAACGAACGCCGCATAATAGCCGGGTGGGTGGCCAGCTTCGCGAAGACCTGGCTTGCCGTTGTCCTTGCCACCACTGGATAGAGCCGTGCTGTGAAAGGCCCGGACCTCCTCGCGGCTGCGCGCGCGAAAAGCGGTGTGCTGCTTTACCCCGTACGGATGGAACACGTCGATCCAGAAGACCGGATAGGCCACGCCATATCCCACGCCTCCCAAGTCGGGAGTTGCGCCGCTGTCAGCCGGCTTAAAGGTCTTTGTGATGCGCATCACCGGGCTCAAGCCCAGCGCGCCGAGAGCCGCGTCGTAGAACCTGGCGGAGCGCTGAATGTCAGAAACCCCGATGCCGGTATGATCGATCCGCCAGTCATCCGCTTTTGACATGCTCTTCTCCTGAACCAACGTACCGTCGGCTGCATCCCCGCAACCTACCCTGCACCCGCTCTCCTCCGGCATACGCGTTTGCACGAAGCCGCGAAAGCGATCGGCAATCCGCACACGCAACATCGGCAGCAACCGGCTGGATGGGCAGATATCGATTGAAAGAGCGCCTTAGTGCTGCGCCGCGGAAATCGTCGGTTTGAGGCGGCGCGGGTCCGGACGGGCCATCGTGACGACCGTCGATTGCGCACCGGTGAGTGTATAGGCGCTCAGGTCGGCATAGCTGGCGTAGAGGACACCGTTGACCATTAGGGGCGCGGCCGAGCAAAAACCGCCCGACCAGAGACGGCCGCCATAGGCCGCTGCATAAGCCACCAGATGGGAATTTATACACGCATACAGGACACCGTTCGCGACGCTCAGTCCCTCTGTAGGTCCCGGCGTCGAAAGCGACCACAACGTAGTGCCGGAGCCGGCATCGTAAGCGCCAAGGGAGTTGCAGCTCGAAGCAAAGACAACGCCATTGGCAAAGGCCGGAGCAGACAGACACCCCGATGACGAGCCGATCGCGGCCGTCCAACCGAACTGCACTTCGCGCAGGATGTTGTCCGATTCGGTCGCGTAAGCGGTATGACTGCCTACCACCGGTGCCGACAAGGTGCCCGAATAATTGTCGTTGCTGGAACTGCCCACGTTGTTCGTCGTCTCAGCCATGCTCGAACCATCTGCAACATAGCCGCCGCCATCGGCACCGAAGGCGATCCATGACGTAAGCGCACCAGTCGTGGAAACCACGATCGGCGTTCCTTGTGCACCGGTGACCGGATTGAGGACATGAACCTCGCCGTCCGCCGCCGGTGCGTAGAGGTTGCCCTGCCGGAACGTCAGTCCACCCTCGACCGCGCTGCCGATATTGGTCGTCCAGAGCGGTGCGCACGTTCCCCCATCGGTGCGGCATGCGCCGAGATAGGCGATCACGTTGCCGTTGTTATCGGAGAAGTACACGTACTTGCCCACCGCTATCGGCGTGAGCGCATCCGGAAACATCTCGAACGGCGTGCTCGCGTGCCACAGAAGTTTTCCGCCCGCTGCGGCAAACGCGCGTATAACCTGATCTGCATCCCGCACATAAACGATGCCATTGAACACGATCGGCGGCTTGGCGTTGCCGAAGCCGTCGAGCGGCATCGACCAGAGTCGCGTCAGCTGCGCGACGTTGGTCGTGTCGACGGTGTTCTCGTAGGGATTGAAACTCCTCTTAGAAGGTCCGAAGCCCGTTTGCGGCCAGTTGGTAGACACGCTGAACTTGGCCTGTGCCGCCGCATCGTTCCGCCGCTCGACAAGCGTAAGCCAGTGTGCTCCCGGCTGCGCCGAGGCCGGGATATTGATCGTTGCGTTCACGACACCGCTCGCGTTGCTGACCAGGAGCGTTATGTCGGTCAGGTCGAAATATACATCGACCAGAGTCGCGGGATCGAATCCTTTTCCTTTCAGGGTCACCGCTACCGACGGCGCGCCTGAAGTCGCTGTCAGCGTCAGGGACGGCGCGGCGAGCGCCGGCGCCGCCAGACACAGAAACGCAAGTGCAGAGAAGATTGTACGCTTCATCTTGATCCCCCGTTGCCGCTGAAAATGCGGCTGGCGCGCCACATCGCGACGGTGCCGCAAGATGCGGATGGCCGTTACCGATTGTCAATGTAGAATGGTCACAACACCCGCGAGCGGGCCCCGCGCGAGCACAAGTTCCCTCAGGCCCTCGTGCAGGGCAGCATCCGGCATACTCCTTCTTCGCGAATCCGTGAAAGCGACCACCTGTGCGCATAGGCATCATCGGCTGTGGCGTCGCCGGACAGGCAGCGGGTATCGCGCTCGCGCGCGACGGCCACAGCGTCACGGTGTTCGAACGCTTTGCGACGGCGCGACCGCTTGGCGCGGGCCTGTTGCTGCAGCCCTCCGGCCAGCTTGCGCTCGAACGGCTCGGACTGCGCGACGAGGCCGAGCGCTGGGGCGCACGGGTGAACTGTCTCGACGGCCGCGATCCCAAAGGCCGCCGCGTCCTGGCGCTCGACTACCCACCCGGCCAATACGGCCTCGGCATCCATCGCGGCGCGCTGTTCAACCTTCTGCATGGCGCATTGCTGAACGCCGGCATCAACCTTCGACTTAACTTCGACGTCGCGGCGATCCTCGATCCGGCCAAACCGACCGTCGTCAGCAAGGCCGGCGAACGCGTTGGACCGTTCGATCTGCTGCTCGACTGCGCCGGCGCGCACGATGCGTTGCGCGACGGGCTGGGACTGCGCGTCCGTGCGCCTGTCTATACGTGGGGCGCGGTCTGGGCAGCGTTGCCGGATCCTGACGGCGCGTTCGGAGGCGCGCTGCGGCAGGTCTACGACAAGGCCCACACGATGATCGGCATCCTGCCGCTCGGCCGTGCCCCGGATGCAGGCGACGGCCCGCATGTCGCGTTCTTCTGGAGCCTGAAGCGCTGCGACTACGAGGCTCAGCGTGCCGCCGGCATCGAAATCCTGAAACAGCGCGTGCTGCGGAATTGGCCGGCGATCGCACCGATCCTCCGTGGACTGACGAAATGGGAGGACCTCTCCTTCGCCACCTATCGCGACGTCGTCGTGCGCCCGGCCATCACCGGCCGCGTCGTCGTGCTCGGCGATGCCGCGCACGGCACCAGTCCGCAACTCGGACAAGGCGCCAATCTCGCGCTCATCGATGCCGTCATCCTCGCCCATTGCCTGCGCGACGGCGACAGCGACACGGCGCTCGAGCGTTATGCAGCACTGCGGCGCGCGCATGTGGCGTTTTACACGCTCGCATCGCGCGCCATGACGCCGGTGTTCCAGTCGGACAGCCGCGTCATCGCCTGGCTGCGCGACACGCTGCTTTACCCGGGCGGCAAACTGCCGGGCGCCCGCTACCTGATGCGCACGACTTTGGGCGGCGTGCGCAAACTGCCGTTCGGGATATTCAAACTGCCCGCTTAGCGAAGCGCCGCGGATCGAATGCCGCGATCTCTGCCGGGACCTTGCCGTCGAGCACCAGTTTCGAGACCGCGTCCGCGATCGCGGGCGCGAACAGGATGCCGTTCCGGTACTGCCCGGTCGCTGCGTACAACCTGTCGACCGTGGTCGGCCCGAGCAGCGGCATGCCGTCCGGCGAGCCGGGTCGCAGGCCTGCCCAATGGTCGGCCTGCTCCCATTCGGCAAGCCCCGGCAGCAGGGTCTCGGCATGGCTGCGCAGGAAATCGCGCGCGGCGTCGGTCACGTTGGTGTCGAACCCGGCTTCCACGCTGGTCGCGCCGACCAGCAGCGTGTTGCGCCGCGGGACCAGATAGACCGCATTGCCCCAGATCACATGCGCGGGAACCGGCGACGAACCGGGCGGCTCCAGCGCGATCATCTCGCCCTTCACCGGCTTCACGGCGGCAAGCTCCTCCGGCAAGCCGAACATCTGTCCGCTCCAGGCGCCGGCCGCGATAATGAAGGCGTCGGCCTCATAGGTCTTGAACGGCGACTTGATGGCGAGCGCCCGGCCTTCGTCGACCTCGAGCCGGTAGGCCGCTTCGGTGGCCGACAGTGTACCCCCGGCGCGGACGAAGGCGCGGGTGAGTGCGCGCCCGAGCGCGCGGCTGTCGACATTGGCTTCGCCGGGCGCCCACAGCGCACCGACGAAATCGCCGGTCAGCATCGGCTCCATCGCGCGGGCGGCGGAACGGTCGAGCCATGAGACCTCGCTGTCATGGGCGACACGGGCCTGCGCCTTCGCCGCTTCGTCCGCATCGCGCGCGACGATCAGCGATCCGGTCTGGCCGTAGTGGATATCGACGTTCGTCGCCTGCTCAACTTCGGCCGCAAAGATGGGCCACAAACCGCTGGAGCGGCGGGCAAATTCGCTTTCCGCGGTTTCGTGATGACCGAGTTCGGCGGAGGCCGCGATCATGCCGGCGCTTGCCCAGGTGGCGCCTTTGCCCGGTTCGGCGCGCTCGAGGATCGTCACCTCGGCGCCCGCCTGCCGCAGCCGCCAACCGATGGAAAGGCCGGCCACGCCGGCACCGACGATCACAATCTTCATGTCACTCGAACGTGTTGACGGCAGCGGCGATCCGTACCCCGGCGGCCACGAACGCTACAAAACCAAGGCCATAGGCCACGAAGCTGAACCAGACCGGGAAGACGCAGGCGATGGCGAATCCTGCCACCATCACGAGGCTCTCTGCCACGCTTGCGACCGGCATGGTGACCATGCCCGCCCTGCATGCGAACGCCATATAGATCCACGCCGAAGCACCCGCACCCATCGAACCGAAGATGAGGAAGCTGGCGGCAACCGCGCGCGACGGATCGGCGAGCGCGAAGGCGAACGGGACACTCGCGAAGAACAGCGTGTCGAAAACCGCATCGAGATAGGCGCCAAGTTCGGTGGGCGCGGTCCGTCGCGCCACCGCGCCGTCGAGGCCGTCCAGCAACCGGTTCGCGACGATCGCACCCAGCCCCCAGAGATAAAGTCCCCGCCCGATCAGGATGAGCCCGGCGAACGCGACCAGCCCACCCGCAAGCGTTACCCAGTTGGCGCGCAGGCTTGCGGGCAGCCAGCGGGCGACGGCGCCCATCGGGCCTGCGATCAACCGGCGAAGCTGGTCGTCGAACATGAGTTCCGGCTTAGGGCCTCGCCTGAGCAGCGTCAAACGGAGAAGTTCCAACCGACAGAACGATCACATCAAGAGCGCCGTTCGCGTTGCCACCGTCATAACCCTCTGCAATGGTTACATCATGTCTCGCGAACGCCCCGTGCATCTCCGCCGAAACGGCCTCTGCGGCGTCCTTGGACTCTGCGCCGGACTGGTGGTGTCGGAGCCGGCCTTTGCCGACGGGCCATGGTCGATCACAGCCTATGGCGGACCGTCGTCCACGAAATTCGTGACCCAGATCCTGAGCGGTAATTTCGATGTGAACGGTGGCATGGTCGGCCTCGCGGTGGACCGCAAGCTCATCAACCTCGGCTCCGGCATCTCGTTCGGCGCCGAGGCGCAGCTGACCCAGTTCTTCGGAAAGTACACTTACGGGACCGGCGCGCTCGGCGTCGGCTTTCGCTTCGACCGCTTTCCGTGGAGCCGCCACCTGCCCACCACGATGGCGATCTTCTCCGGTCCGTCCTATGCCCCCGATGCGCCGCTGATCCTGGATCCGCAACCGCACCAGGATCCCAAATTCCTCAACTTCGTCGGCATCGAGATCGCGTTCGCGGTCAGCGACAAATGGGACGCCGGCTTGCGCGTCTACCACCGCTCCGGCGCGTGGGGCACCTACAGCAACACCGCAGACGTCGGCAGCATGATCGGCTTCGCCATCCGCCGCCGGTTCTGAATCGAAATGTTCGGCTAACTGTACGCTGTCACCATGGCGCGAAACGTGGACCGCGCCGGACGGCCTACCTATAGTCCGCGGCGCGCGGCCGGACACTGAGCCGCTCTATACTGAGGCGGATACAATCGTGAACTATCTCAAATGGGGGGCGGCGTTCGTCATGGCCGTGGGAATGGTGGCCAACGTCGCGTATGGCGATGTGAGCCGGGGTGACCGGTATTCCGGTGCGAAATGGGCGACGCGGTCGCCGGTGCTGGCGCAGAACGGCATGGCGGCAACCGCCCAGCCGCTCGCGACGCAGGTCGCGATCGACATCCTGAAGAAAGGCGGCAGCGCGGTGGATGCCGCCATCGCGGCCAACGCCACGCTCGGCCTGATGGAGCCGGTGTCGAACGGCATCGGCGGCGACCTGTTCGCGATCGTGTGGGATCCGAAGACGCACAAGCTCTACGGCTACAACGGCTCCGGCCGTTCGCCCAAAGGGCGCGACCTCGCAAAGATGATCGCGGAAATCCACGCCGTCGCCGAAAAGACCGGCAAGCCTTACGCGCCGCATATTCCGTCGATGGGTTCGCTGCCGATCACCGTGCCCGGCACGGTCGACGGCTGGGGCGCGCTGCATGACAAGTTCGGCAAGCTTTCGCTGGCCGACGATCTGGCGCCCGCCATCGCCTATGCCCGCAACGGCTTTCCGGTATCGCAGCTCATCGCGATGTACTGGAAAGGCAACATGGCTGCATTCGAGCGCAACAAGGCGATGATCGAAGAGCTCGACAACGCGCGCGCGACCTATCTGATCGACGGCCACGCGCCGGCCGAAGGCGAAGTGTTCCGGAATCCCGATCTCGCCAACACGCTGAGCAAGATCGCGCAAGGCGGACGCGATGCGTATTACAAGGGCGAGATCGCGCACACGATCGACGCCTATTTCAAACGCATCGGCGGCGATCTGCGCTACGAGGATTTCGCGAGCCATCACGGCGAATGGGTCGAGCCGCTGTCGGTGAACTATCGCGGCTATGACGTGTACGAATTGCCGCCGAACAGCCAGGGTGCGGCGGTCCTGCAGATGCTGCAGATCCTCAAGCACTACGACCTGAAGTCGATGGGCGCCGGCACCGCGGACACGCTGACCGCGCTGATCGAAGCGAAGCGGCTCACCTACGAAGACCTCACGAAGTACTATGCCGATCCGGCGTTCGCGAAGATCCCGATGAAGACGCTGCTGTCGGACGCCTACGCCGACAAGCGCCGCGCGCTGATCGACCTTGCCCATGCCAATGCGCATATCGGCCCGGGCGACGCCAAGCTGAGCCAGGGCGACACCACCTATTTCTGCACTGCCGACAAGGACGGCATGATGGTCTCCATCATCCAGTCGAACTATCGCGGCATGGGCTCTGGGCTGGTCGCCGATCATCTCGGCTTCATGTTCCAGGATCGCGGCGAACTCTACACCCTCGATCCGAAAGCGGCGAACGTCTACGCGCCCGGCAAGCGGCCGTTTCAGACAATCATCCCCGGCTTCGTGATGAAGGACGGCGCGCCGTTCATGGCATTCGGCCTGATGGGCGGCGACATGCAACCGCAAGGCCATGTGCAGGTGCTCACCAACATCATCGACTTCGGCATGAACGTGCAGGAAGCGGGCGACGCGGCACGCTGGTACCAGACCGGCGGCAGCGAAGTGACCGGCGAAGGCCCGACCGCCAACAACGTGGAGATGGAAAGCGGCTTCGATCCGGCGGTGAAGGCGGAACTCGCAAAACGCGGCTACACCATCAAGCCCGGCAGCGGCGCGTTCGGCGGCTACCAGGCGATCCTGTTCGACGCGAAGAATCGTGTGTACTGGGGCGCCACCGAAATGCGCAAGGATGGCGAAGCGATCGGATACTGACGCTCAGTGTCCAGCTGCATTCTTCACCGCGAAGCGCACCGCGGTGTGGCTCTTGTCGGCGAACTGGAGCGTGACGGTCGCCTCGCTGCCGGGCTTCAGCGACGGCTTCGGGTTCATGCACATCAGGTGATAGGAGCCGGGCTCGAACTTCACGGTTTCGTTGGGCGCGAGTTTCACCTCGGCCACATCCGCCATCGACGACATACCGCCGTTGCTCTCGGATTTGTGCAGCATGATCATGCCGCAGCCATCGGACGCAGCCCCGTTCAGCACGATGGGTGTCGCGCCGTCGTTGCGAAGCGTGAAATAGCCGGCAGCGTTGCCGGGCAATGCGCGGATCCACGCATCGGTCACCGTGACCTGTGCGGCCCATGCGCTCACCGGCGCCAGCACGCATGCCAACACACACGCCGCTTCAAGGATTTTGCGTTTCACGTTCTGCCTTCTCTTCGTTGAGGCGCATCACCGTAAGCACCACGATCATCGCGGCGAAACTGGTGAGCGTACCGGGCAGCCAGATGATGAGGCCGCCATAATGCTGATCGCTGAGCGCGGTGATGTCCGTCACCCGGCCGCAGATGCGATAGACCGGATAGTAATCTTTCGTCGTCAGCGACAGGATCGCGCCGAGCAGCATCTGCGGCAGCTCGATCAGAAGGATCATAAGCGCCCGCATCAAGGACGAGAGCCGCGCCGGCGGCTTCGGCCGCCTGTCGAGCACCAGAGACCAGAACATGATGCCGTTGAGCGCCATCGTCCAATTCATGATGTCGTAGAGCCGGGTGTCGAGCATCACGCGGGTGTGGATCGCGGGGATCAGCCAGAAATAGAGCAGCCCCACGAAAAGCACCGGCGCGATCGCCGGATGCTGCAACACGTTTGCGAGCCCGCGCACCGGCCGCGCCTCGAACAGCGCGCGCACGAACGGCGGCATCCCGGCGCGCAGCGCCGGAGCGGCCGCGCCCAGCGCGATCAGGAACGCACCCGCATGATGCAGCACGAAATGCGCCCAGCGATGGACGAAGAACAGGTGCTGAGCGTAGTAATCGACATGCGTCTGCAGCACGACGTAGATCGACAGGACGCCGAGCACGAAGCTCGCGATCCGCCACCGCGCCGGCTGCTCGTCGCCGGAGACCAGCGCCAGGCCACGCCAGTACCACGCAAGCGTCAGCGCCACGGTGAGGAACACCGGCCAGGAAAATTCCCACGGCATCCACACCGGCATATTCGCCGGAAAGAACCGCACCAGCGTGTCGACGACCGCGCCCGCCACGACCAGCCCGGCAAAAGCGAGCCAGCCGGGTGACGGCAATTTCATCTTGGCGGACAGAACGGCGGCCATCGCCGCGCCTTATAGGCCGCTCGCGCCACGCACGCGACCGGTCATGAAACCGCAGCGCATGCGGAACCGCGGCGTGTTATGCGGATGCATGCGATGGGCAGTCCTTCTTCTCGCGTTCGCGCTCGTGGCCTGCGGCAAGAGCGAGCAGCGCCCCGGCGTGACCGACGTTACCGGCGCTTCGCCCGATCTCGCCTTCTCCATGACACGCGCGAGCGACGGCGCCGCGGTGAACGCCGGCGACTATCTGGGCAAGGTCGCTATCGTCTATTTCGGCTACACCAACTGTCCGGACGTGTGCCCGGCCACTCTGGCCGACCTGACCGATGCGTTGCAGAAGCTCGGCCCGCATGCGGCCGCGGTTCAGGTGCTGTTCGTCACCGTCGATCCCGCGCGCGACACGCTTGCGAAACTCAAACAATACACCGCCGCGTTCGATCCCCACATCGACGGCCTGCGCGGCACGCCGAACGAACTCCTCCGTTTCGCCCGGCGCTTTCGCGTGGCCTACGATGTGCAGACGTCGCCGAAATACGAAGTGATGCATTCGGAGTCGGTGTTCTTCTTCGACCCGCAGGGCCACGCGCGGCTGGTCGCGTTGTCGACGGAGAATACGACGGCGATGGCGAAGGATATGATGCGGCTGCTTGCAGATCGTTGAGTTTGTCGTCCGCCGGCTTCCCCTCACCTGCTTTCGGTTCGCGAAAGCTGTCCTCTCCCGCTTCGCGGGAGAGGTTAGTCGAGCCTCGTTTAACCTCTCCCGCGGGAGCGGGAGAGGACAGCCGTTGCGTCAGCAACGGCAGGTGAGGGTCCGTCCACCAGATCAAATATGCAGCGCCTCACCGTCCGCCGCCAGCACCGCTTCGTGCAGCATCTCACTGAGCGTCGGGTGCGGGAAGATCGTGTTCGCCAATTCGGCGTCGGTCAGCTCGCCGCTGCGCGCGATCGCGTAGCCCTGGATCAGCTCGGTCACTTCGGCGCCGATCATGTGCGCGCCGAGCAGTTCGCCGGTCTCCGCGTCGAACACCGTCTTGATCAGGCCTTCCGCTTCGCCCAGCGCGATCGCCTTGCCGTTGCCGACGAAGGGAAATTTGCCGACCTTGATCTTGCGGCCGCTGGCTTTGGCGTTCGCCTCCGTCATCCCGATGCTCGCGACCTGCGGCCAGCAATAGGTGCAGGCCGGCACCTTGGCCGGATCGAGCGGATGCACGCCTTTCACGCCGGCGATGCGCTCAGCCACGATGACGCCCTCGTGCATGCCCTTGTGCGCGAGCCACGGCGCGCCGACGAGATCGCCGATCGCCCACACGCCCGCAACACCGGTCTCGCCCCACTGGTTCGCGACGACGTGTGTCTTCTCGATCTTGATGCCCGCCTGCTCGTAGCCGTTGTTCTCGACATTGCCGACGATGCCGACCGCCAGGATCACGCGATCGACCGTGAGCGTTTCGGTCTTGCCGTCTTTGGCTTTGAGTGTTGCGGTTACGTTGTCCGCGCCTTTCTCCAGTTTCTCCACCGTGGTCGCGGTCCTGATCTTCATGCCCTGCTTGGCGAATGCCTTCGCCGCCATGGCGGAGATTTCCGCGTCCTCCACCGGCAGCACGCGATCGAGCACCTCCACCACCGTCACCTCGCTGCCGAGGGTGCGATAGAAGCTCGCGAACTCGATCCCGATGGCGCCGGAGCCGACGACCAGCAGCGATTTCGGAAACGCCGGCGGCACCATCGCCTCGCGATAGGTCCAGATCAGCTTGCCGTCCGGCTCCAGGCCGGGAAACGTGCGCGCCCGCGCCCCCGTGGCGAGCACGATGTTCTTCGCTTCGACCTCCGTCGTCTTGCCGTCCTTCGCGACCGCGATCCGGCCCTTCCCCGCCAGCTTCGCCTCGCCATTGATGACAGCGATCTTGTGCTTCTTCATCAGGAACGCGACGCCGTTGGAGAGCTGCTGCGCCACCTTGCGCGAACGCTCCACGATCTTGCCGATGTCGAATTCGAAATTGTCGGCGGAGAAGCCGAACTCGTTCAGCCGGTGCATCAAATGCCAGATCTCCGACGAGCGCAGCAGCGCCTTGGTCGGGATGCAGCCCCAGTTGAGGCAGATGCCGCCCAGCCGGTCGCGTTCGACAATGGCGGTCTTGAGACCGAGCTGCGAAGCGCGGATCGCGCAGACATACCCCGCCGGCCCCGAGCCGATCACCACGACGTCGTACGCTTCAGCCAAGCGAGCCTCCATAGATGCTGAGCACGATCGCGCCGATCAGGGCCGGCAACGCAAAGAAGCTCACATAAAGAAACGAGACGCTGGCGAATTTCACCGCGGTCAGGATCCAGCCCTGCTGGTAGAACCGCTTCATCGCGATGAAGGTGTAGACGATCGACACGAGCACCATACCCATCGCGACGAAGCCCGGACCCACAACCTGGGCCATGGCTGCAGCCACCATCAGGATCACGAAGCCGAAGGTGTGGATGCCGAGCGAGAACACCAGGTGATCGACGAAGTAGAAATCCTTGCGCTTGCGGAAATAGAACAGCATCAGCAGCACGGCATAAGCCGGCAGCAGCAGGAACATGATGCGCGGCAGCCAGGTGGTGACCGGTCCATTGAGCGCCGCGGGATCGACCGCGAGCTTTTCGAACATCGCGAAGATCGGGTCGACGATCTTGCCCTCTGCCGCGCTCTTCTTCGCCTTTTTGGTTTCGTCCGCCGCCATTTTGGCGAGAACCGCTTTGGCCTGCGGCGTCAGGCTGCTGTGGCCGCTGCGGATCGGCGCGAAGAAGCGCGGCACCGGCATGACGTTGTTGTTGGTCTTGCCGTCGGCCTTCATGCCGGGAATCGTTATATCCTTCGCGGCCGGATCGTCGTCCAGGTCGCCGCCGGCATGGATGGTGCCCTTGGCATCGGCACGCAGGCCGGGCTCGAGGATCTGCTTGCCGTTCGCGACGCGGAAGACATGTCCCTGGCTGTCGTGGGTGAAGCTATAGCTCTGCACATGCATGTCGAACTGCACCAGCGCGATGTTCGTCGCGCCCAGCAGCAGGAAGAAGATGACCGAGGTGAAGAGATAGAGCCGCATCGCGGGGATGTAGCGCTGCGTGCGTCCCATCCGGAACGCACAGGCGAGTTCCCCCGGCTGGAACAGCAGCGCGACGAGCGTGCGCACGATGCGGCTGTCAACGTTGACGAGGTCGATGACGAAATCCTTGAGCAGGATCATCACCGACCGGCGATGGGTGTCGCGCTCCTGTCCGCAGATCGCGCAATAGGGACCGATGGTCGAGCTTTCGCAATTGGCGCAGCGCACGACATGGGCGCCGCGTTCCGCCACCACCGACGCGGCATGCTCCACCACGCTGGTATGGCTGAGATCGTGGATCGTCGTCGTGCTGTCGCTCATCGTGCCGCCCTTATAGCAGCATTGAGGCCGGTTCTTCGATGAAGCCCTTGAACGCGGCAAGGAAGCGCGCCCCGGTTGCACCATCGACCACGCGGTGATCGCACGACATGGTGACCGTCATGACCGTGGCGACCGCGACGGCGCCATCCTTCACCACCGCGCGTTGTTCGCCCGCGCCGACCGCCAGGATCGCGGCGTGCGGCGGATTGATGACGCCGGTGAAATCGCGGATGCCGAACATGCCAAGATTGGAGACCGCGAACGATCCGCCTTCGAACTCCTGCGGTTTCAGCTTTTTCGCGCGCGCCCGTTCGGCGAGGCTCTTCACCTCGTTGGAGATGACGCCGAGCCCCTTGCCCTCCGCGTTGGACACGATGGGCGTGATGAGGCCGAAATCGAGCGCCACGGCCACGCCGACATCGGCATGCTTGTGGCGCAGGATCGCGGTATCGGTCCAACTCGCATTCACTTCCGGCACGCGCATCAGCGCCAGCGCGCACGCCTTCACCACGAAATCGTTGACCGAGAGCTTGAAGCCGTTCTCTTTCGGCGATGCCGCGTTCAGCCGCGCACGCGTCTCCATCAAATTGTCGATGCGGCAGTCGATAGTCAGATAAAAGTGCGGGATGAGCGTCTTCGACGAGGTGAGCCGTTTGGCGATCGCCTTGCGCATCCCGTCATGCGGGACCTCCTCGTAGTCGCCCTCCTTGAAGAACGCACGCGCATCCGGCAGCGGCGCAACCATTCCGCCCTTCGGGGCAGGCTGTGCCTGCACCTCAGGGTGACGGGCACCGCTCGCGTCATCCTGAGGTGCGCGCGCGTCAGCGCGAGCCCCGAAGGACGGCTTTTGGGGCTGCGGCTTCGCACCTTCGACATCGGCTTTGACGATGCGCCCACGCGGCCCCGAGCCTTTCAGTGCCGAAAGATCGAGACCTTTCTGTTCCGCAATCCGGCGCGCCAGTGGCGAGGCAAACACACGATCTCCCTCGCCCCCTTTGGGTACGCCACGAGCACCCTCGCCCCCGGAGGGGGAGAGGGCCGGGGTGAGGGGGCGCGACGCGCTCGATGGCGCAGATTCCGGTTTGGTTTTTTCGTCTTGGGATGTGACGGGAGCCTTTGCTTCCTCTGCCGGTGCGGCGCTCCCCCTCACCCCAACCCTCTCCCCCTGCGGGGGCGAGGGTGATGTGTGTGCATCGACAGCCGACTTGATGGACTGCATCGCGGCTTCGACATCGGTGTTGCCGCTGCCGGAGGATTCCTCGTCGCCTTCCTCATCGTCGCCGCCGAGCAGTTCGGCGATCGGCGCGTTCACCTTCACGCCTTCGGTGCCTTCCGGCACGAGCAGCTTGCCGATCTTGCCTTCGTCGACCGCTTCGAATTCCATCGTCGCCTTGTCGGTCTCGATCTCGGCCAGGATGTCGCCGGAATGAACCTCATCGCCCTCCTTCACCAGCCACTTGGCGAGCTTGCCCTCTTCCATCGTGGGCGACAGCGCCGGCATGAGGATTTTCGTGACCACTACGCCTTCTCCAGCGGCTTGAGGTCGTCCGCGTTCTTTTCCCACTCGCGCCCGTCGAACTCGGTCGTGAGCACGGAAGCGAATGCGTCGGGGTCGTCGAGGCAGCGGTAGTTCACCGAATAACCGTCGGGATGCGAGCGCGGCACATAGAACGCCTTGATCCCGCACACCGAGCAGAACAGATGCATCGCCTTGCCGGTGTTGAAGGTATAGCGCGAGAGCTTGGTCTTGCCCTTGGTGATGCGGAAATCGTCCTTCGCCACGATCAGATGCAGATAACCGGTGCGATGGCACATAGAGCAGTTGCAGTCGACCAGTTCGATCTCCGCCGGCGCATTCACCTCGAAGCGCACCGCGCCGCAGTGACAGCCGCCGGTATGCCAGGATTTCTTCGGTTTCTTTGCCATCAGACCGGTTCGCACACTGTTAAAGCCATCCAAGTCTCGGAGCGATGATCTTATAAGCCCCCACACAGAAACAGACCTGAAAGAGCCCCGAAAACAGATTGATCGCCATCTGATTTTCCCACAACTTCGCCAAAACCATCTCGAATTTTTCCGGGTTCTGCTCAGGTCGAGCAATTCCGCTCGCTGCCTCCCTTAAAGACAAATGAGCAATCCAACTCAGCAGCGGCACGAAAACAAAAGCACCAAGCCAACCCGAAACGATTGTAGATGCGATTATGAAAGCGCCTGCGGCTCCGGCGCTTTCGTTGCCACCGATGATCATCAGACAAACAAACGAAATCACCATTGTGATTATGGCCGCCAGCCAACCCGTCGCCTCAAACTCCTTTAGACGTTCCTCCGGCGGAGTTGTCGTTGGCTTTAGCATCGCTACTCCCGATAACACACGGCTTTGACCGCCGCGATCACCTCGTCGGCGTGCGGCAGGGCGAGTTTTTCGAGATTCGCGGCGTAGGGCATCGGCACGTCCTTGCCGGTCACCTTGGTCGGCGGCGCGTCGAGCCAGTCGAACGCCTCATACGTGACCTCGGCACAGATCTCCGAACCGATCGAACAGGTGGGCCAGCCCTGCTCCACCGTCACCAGCCGGTTGGTCTTGCGCACCGACTGGATCACGCTCGCGGTGTCGAGCGGGCGCAAGGTGCGCATATCGACGATCTCGGCATCGATGCCTTCCTTCGCAAGCGCTTCGGCCGCTTCGAGCGCGAGCCCGACGCAGATCGAATAGGCCGCGATGGTCACGTCCTTGCCCGGTCGCACCACACGCGCCTTGCCGATGGGCAGCACGAAATCGTCGAGCTTCGGCACCGGGAACGAGCGGCCGTAGACGATCTCGTTCTCCAGGAATACGACAGGGTTCGGATCGCGGATCGCGGCTTTCAACAGGCCCTTCGCGTCGGCCGCGAAATAGGGCGCGATCACCTTCAACCCCGGCACCTGTGCGTACCACGCGGAATAATCCTGGCTGTGCTTGGCTGCGACGCGCGATGCCGGTCCGTTGGGACCGCGGAACACGATCGAACAGCCCATCTGGCCGCCGGACATGTAACGCGTCTTCGCTGCCGAATTGATGATCTGGTCGATCGCCTGCATCGCGAAGTTCATCGTCATGAACTCGACGATGGGTTTCAGCCCGGCGAATCCTGCGCCGACGCCGAGGCCCGCGAAACCATGCTCCGTGATCGGCGTGTCGATCACGCGCCGCGCACCGAACTCTTCCAAAAGGCCTTGCGAAATCTTGTAGGCGCCCTGGTATTGCGCGACCTCTTCGCCCATCAGGAATACGGTGTCGTCGCGGCGCATCTCTTCCGCCATCGCATCGCGCAGCGCCTCGCGCACCGTCATGGTCACCATTTCGGTGCCCTCAGGCACCTCCGGCTCCGCAAGTGCCGCAACCGCTTCGCTGTTGGCGTCCGCTCGCGGCGCGATCGGCCGCGGCGTCACCGCCACCGGTGTTTCCGGTACAGCCGTTCTCGCGACCGCATCGCGTTTGGGCTCGCCTTTGGACGTTTGCGCCTTGGTCGCCGCCGCCCCGCCGACGTTCTCATTGTCGCCGATCAGCGTTGCGATCGGCTGGTTGACCTTCACCCCTTCGGTGCCTTCGGCGATGAGCAGCTTGCCGATGGTTCCTTCGTCGACCGCTTCGAACTCCATCGTCGCCTTGTCGGTCTCGATCTCGGCCAGGATGTCGCCCGAATGGACCTCGTCGCCTTCCTTGACGAGCCACTTGGCGAGTTTGCCTTCTTCCATCGTCGGCGAAAGCGCCGGCATGAGGATTTCCGTGCTCATTGCCATACACCAAACACACAATGGAGCGGCGCGTATCGCATCATTGGCCTTCTACCCGATTTTGCCGGCCTGCAGCAGCCAGGTTTCCAGAAAGAAGCGCACGGATATCCCACAAGATTTCTACGACTGTCGCGAAGGCGTAGAGCATGATGAAACCGACGATCGACAAAACGATCAGGTTGATTGCGACCACCTTGTTCTCGAGGACGAAAAGCCAGAAAAGTGAACCGATCAGATTCATCCAGGCAATGATTTTCAAGGCGACGATCACGAACGGTGATTGCGGCTCCGTTGGGATTACGACGGGCGATTGCTGGACGGCGGCGTTTGGCCTTGCCGCGTTGCGAACATAGCTGTCGCGCGCAACAGCCTGGCGAATGGCCGCATCCACACCGGCTCTTGAATGAAATGTTTCGCCGCGCCAGCGAAAATAGCTTCCCAGAAAGTCTTTTTCCGATTGGATTTGCGCCTGTTCGAACAGAACGTCGGCGCTGATTTCCTCTTCGCTCCGCATCGGATCTACGCCAGCACGTCGGTATAAAGCTCTGCGGGGTCCGGCTCCGGACTCTCGGTCGCGAACTCGGCGGCGTGGTTCACGATGCCGCGGATCTCCTTGTCGATCGCCTTCAGGTCGTCTTCGGTCGCGAGTTTCTCCTCCACCAGTTTCGCGCCGGCATGTTCGATCGGGTCGCGCTTCTTGCGCACTTCGTCGATCTCCTCGCGGGTGCGGTACTTCGCAGGATCGCTCATCGAATGGCCGCGATAGCGGTAGGTCTTCATCTCCAGGATGATCGGCCCGTTGCCCGCGCGGCACCATTCCGCCGCTTCCGCGCCGGCTGCCGCCACCGCTTCGACATCCATGCCGTCGACTTCGCGGCCGGGAATGTTGAACGAGGCGCCGCGCTTGTAGAAATGCGACTCGGCGCTGGAGCGCTCGACGCTCGTGCCCATGGCGTACTGATTGTTCTCGATCACATAGACGACCGGCAGCTTCCAGAGTTCCGCCATGTTGAACGCTTCGTAGACCTGGCCCTGGTTCGCGGCGCCGTCCCCGAAATAGGTGAAGCTGACCGCATTGCTGCCGCGGTATTTGTTGGCGAAGGCGAGCCCGGTGCCGAGCGGCACCTGCGCGCCGACGATCCCGTGGCCGCCATAGAACCGCTTCTCCGCACTGAACATGTGCATCGAACCGCCCTTGCCCTTGGAGTAGCCGGAGTGGCGGCCGGTGAGTTCCGCCATCACCCCCTTGGGGTCCATGCCGCAGGCGAGCATGTGGCCATGGTCGCGATAGGCAGTGATCACCTCGTCGTCCGGTCCGGCGGCGGCGGTCATCCCGACGACCACGGCTTCCTGCCCGATATAAAGGTGGCAGAAGCCGCCGATCAGGCCCATGCCGTAAAGCTGACCGGCTTTCTCCTCGAAGCGGCGGATCAGGAGCATGTCGCGGTAGAACTGTTTCAGGCGGTTGTGCGTGGCGGCGGGCGCAACCTTGGCCTCAGGATCGGCCATGGGACGGTCTCGGGTTTTGCCGGAGTTTTGTGGCAAGCGCAGCCCGGGTTGGCAAGCTTTGACGAACCGTCACGAAGCCCGCGGGTTTGCCGGAAAATTCCTAGTGCGCGTCGCGGGGAATGGCGACCTGCCCGGGCTGACCGTCCATCAAGTCTTCCCGCGCAAGTTCCTCGACCAGATCGCGGTCGACATGCCCCGGCTGGAGCAGCGCAATGCGGTGCTGCAGGCGGACGCGCGCATCGCGCACCTGCGCGAGTTGTTCCTGCTGGATGCCGATGGCCACGCGGGTGTCGGCGAGCGCAAGCGCGCCGCGCTCGCCCCAGATGGCGTAGTAGCCGAAATATCCAACGATCGCGGCGCAGAGAGCTGGGCCGAGGGAAGCCGTAAAAAACCGTGTCACACTACGCCTGATCCGCATAAGCCGAACGAATCACAGACCGATTCGTCCGGTCAAGAATTTTATCGTTAAAGCGACGCTCGCGTGAATTAACACTTCGCCGCAGCGGGTCCAGATTTCGGCGAGCGTTCTCAGGGTTGTTTATGCTGAGCCTTTCCGCGCGCTTGAACCGGCACGAAGAGGTTTTTTCGTTTTGTCCGCTGGGATTGTTTTGCTTGCGGTTTGCCGCTTCCCGAAACAGTTGTCTTCGCCTGCCCGCGCCTCGTGGGCGCATGCTTCGCCAGAACATCGCCGATCCGCTGCTGCCATCCAGCGCCCGTCGCCCGATATGCAGCAATAACCTTCGGCGGAAGCCGTAGAGAAATTCGCGTCTTTGCTTCATCACCAAGGGATGGCCTGCCCCGGCCACGCTTAAACGCGGCTACAACCTCCGGCATATCCTCTTTCAGCGAACGGAACTTCTGAAGATCCTCAGCCGTCAGTTCGGGCATTTCATCCGGATCGAATTTGAGAGCTCTCCTAACCATAGACTTCCCTTTCTTTTTTCGTTGCCTCGCGAAAGCTGATGATGCGAGTCGCATCGCCGCGGCGGCAAAACACCAGTACGTACAACTCACCAGCGCGCTCGATGAGTGCCCAAAACCTGGGTTCAGGGTATTTCTGCCGGGTGTCGGTGCATCCTGCGGCCCGACACGTCATCTCACAAATCAAGTCGAACACCTGACGGTGCGACCTGCTCACCCCTTCAACACGCTCGTCCCCGCATAGATCGCGGTGTCGCCCAGCAGCTCTTCGATGCGCAACAGTTGGTTGTATTTCGCGAGGCGGTCGGAGCGCGCGAGCGAGCCGGTTTTGATCTGGCCGCAATTGGTTGCGACCGCGAGGTCGGCGATGGTGGAATCCTCCGTCTCGCCGGAGCGGTGAGACATCACCGCGCGATAGGCGGCCTTGTGCGCGGTCTCCACCGTGTCGAGCGTTTCGGTGAGCGTGCCGATCTGGTTGACCTTCACCAGCACTGCATTGGCGACACCCTTGGCGATGCCCTCGTTGAGCCGCTTCACATTGGTGACGAACAGATCGTCGCCGACGAGCTGCACCGTCTTGCCGATCGCCTGTGTGAGCGCGGCCCAGCCCTCCCAATCGTCTTCCGCCATGCCGTCTTCGATCGAGACGATCGGATAGCGCTTGCAGAGGTCTTCATAGACCTTCGCCATGTCGGCGGGCGCCAGCGTCTTGCCCTCGCCTTCGAGCACGTATTTGCCATCCTTGAAGAACTCGGTCGACGCGGGATCGAGCGCCAGATAGACGTCCTCGCCCGGCTTGTAGCCGGCCTTCTCGACCGATTTCATAATGAAACCGAGTGCTTCGTCCGGACTCTTCAGATTCGGTGCGAAGCCGCCTTCGTCGCCGACATTGGTGTTGTGGCCGGCGTCATGCAGCGCCTTCTTCAAGGTGTGGAACACCTCCGCGCCCATGCGCAAGCCTTCGCGGAAGCTCGGCGCGCCGACCGGCATGATCATGAACTCCTGGAAGTCGATCGGATTGTCGGCGTGCACGCCGCCATTGATGATGTTCATCATCGGCACCGGCAGCACCTGCGCCTTCGCGCCGCCAACGTATCTATAAAGTGGCAGATCGGACGCCGCCGCGGCCGCTTTCGCCACCGCCAGAGACACGCCGAGGATCGCGTTGGCGCCAAGCCGCGCCTTGTTCGGCGTGCCGTCGAGCGCGCACATCATGCGGTCGATGCGCACCTGCTCCGTCACGTCGAGGCCGCAGAGCGCGTCGAAGAGTTCGCCGTTGACGGCAGCGACCGCCTTCTCGACGCCCTTGCCGCCGTAGCGCGAACCGCCGTCGCGCAGTTCCACCGCTTCATGTGCGCCGGTCGATGCGCCGGACGGAACCGCGGCGCGGCCCAGCGTTCCGTCTTCGAGCCGCACATCAACTTCCACCGTCGGGTTCCCGCGGCTGTCGAGGATCTCGCGGCCGACGATATCGATAATGGCGGTCATTTAATCTCCCCGACACGGAAAGGCCGTAAACCGCGTGTTTCTATGGGAAGGTTCGGCGGTCAGCAAGCCGTGACGTGAGGGGCAACTCACCTCGGAGACCGACATGTTTTCAAGAGTAACGCTCGGCGCGGCCGCAGCCCTTCTTATGGCGTCCGCGGCATACGCGCAGCCGGCGCCGGACGATTATGGACCGCCGCCGCCCGGCAACGGTTACGATCAACCGCAATACAACGATCAATACGGTGCGCCGCGCCAGCACGGCGGGCTGCATCTGAGCCAGGAGCAGAAGCTCGCATGGCATATGGAGATGCGGGACCGGATGGGCGACATGCCGACAGCGCAGCGCCGCACTTTCATCCAGCAGCAGCGCGCGCAATTCATGGCGATGTCGCCGCAGGAAAAACAGCAGAAGATCGCCGAGTTGCAGCAGCGGTGGAATGCGCTGCCGCAAGACCAGCAGCAGCGCATGCTGGCGAAACTCGAAAAACGCCGCGGCGGCGGTGACGAAGGCTACGGCCAGCAAGGCTACAGCCCGCAGGGCTACGATCGCCGGGACAATGGTCCACAAGGGTACGGACCGCCGGATCAAGAGGATGGCCCGCGGGGTTACGGACCGCAGGATCAGGAGGACGGTCCGCAAGGATATGGACCGCCGCCTGGCTACAACGGTCCACCGGATCGTCCCTCCTATGATCACAACATGCCGCAAGGCGGCCCTGACGACGACGAAGACGGTCCGCCGGAATAGTCAGGCAAACCAAAACGGGCGGGGAAAACGAACCGGCGCCGGGCAAACGCCCGGCGCCCTTTTCGGAGCGATAAACCGATGACACGTTTTCATTCGGCTTTGCTGCTGGCCGCAGGTCTCGCGCTCGCATCCATCTCCGCGCAGGCCCAAACGGCGCCGATGGTGCACGACCACGCCGGCGGCGTGCGTGGCTTCCTCTCGCCCGAACAGCGCATCATGCTGGGCCGGGAGATGCATCAGCAACTGGCCGGCATGAGCCAGGACCAGCGGCGCGCCGCACATCACACCGCGGTCGCCAACCTCATGGCGATGACCCAGTCGCAGCGCGAAGCCAGGCGCGACCAGCTCCAGGCGGAATGGAACGCCCTGCCCCCGGCCAAGAAAACCGAGATCGAAGCCCGCATCCAGCAATGGGCGCAGCGCCGCGCTGGTATCCAGGGCCAGTAGAGACCCTCGCATTACAGCGGTCGTCCGGCTTTCTATCCGATCCAGTCACCGGTGTGCTGGATCTGGTGGTTGAAATCGATTGCGCTCAAGTCCGCCACGCTCGTGTCGTGTGTGCTGGCCACGCTGACGTCCGCATGCGGCGCCGCCGGGGCGGTCTGCCAGATGACGTCGAGATGGCCGTTGCTGTCGTTCATCTTGCCGAAATTGCCCTGCACGAAGCTGCCGTTGAAGTGCAGCTGGTCGGTGTTGGTGCCGTCGCTCACGGTGAGGATGTGGGTCGTGGTGTTGTAGGCGAGCGTATCGCCGGCCGCGAAGTTGATGTTGCGCAGATCGATCGCCGTCCCCGACTGGAAGCCGCCGATCAGACCGGTGAAGTTCGCCGGTGTCGTCAGCACCAGGGTTGCACCGCTGGCGGTGAAGTTCACCGTCTCGGCGACCAGTCCGCCAAGCCGCACGGTGAATGCGCCTTCGATGTTGAGCGCGCCGGTGAAGCTCT